>JBGAGY010000020.1:0-80013 GCA_044226485.1 Anaerolineales bacterium | reverse complement strand
CATGTGGCCGGCGCAGCCGTCAAAGCCACCGTCGTCGGCGAAACCAAAGGCGAGAAGACTTTTTCCTATCGCTACAAGCCCAAGGAACGCCAGCGCAGCAAGCGCGGTCATCGCCAGATCTATACCGTGCTGAAGATCAACGAGATTGCGGGATGAAGGCGGCGGGCCTCGGCTGATTGAGGCCCGACACCTTGGAGAATACACCATGGCTCACAAAAAAGGCGGCGGTTCCAGCCGCAACGGTCGCGATAGCAATTCGCAGCGCCTCGGCGTGAAGAAGTTCGGCGGCGAGGTCGTGCGCTCGGGCAACATCATCGTTCGGCAGCGCGGCACCAAAATCAAGCCGGGCCTGAACGTCATGATCGGCAAGGACGACACCCTCTTCGCGGTCGCCGACGGCGTGGTCAAGTTCGACACGCTGCCGAACGGCCAGAAGAAGGTCTCGGTGGTCGCTGAGGCGGCCGAAGCCGTGGCGGCGTAAGCTGCCGCGCAAGGCGAGCGATCGCGCCGTGTGTCGATCGCGCCGCCGCTGACGAGCGTCGTGAATGGGCCCCGCCCACGACGTTGAAGGCGTGCGGAACTCTTGAGAGGGGCACGAGGTTAACATGAAGGAAAAAGGCCACCCCAAGTATTACGAGAACGCCACTGTGACGTGCTCGTGCGGCAACACCTGGACCACCGGGTCGACCCGCCAGCACATCACTACCGACGTGTGCTTCAAGTGCCACCCGTTCTTCACGGGCGAGCAGCGCATCGTCGACACTGAGGGCCAGGTCGACCGCTTCTACAAGAAGCTCGAGGCCCGCACCCAGTACCAGGCCAAGGTCGCCGAGCGCGAGGCCTCCAAGGCATCGCCCGACCAGCCGATTTCGACGCTCGGTCTGGGCGGCCGCATCGAGAACCCGCTCCAGGAAGCCGGCTTCGACACGATCTCCAAGGTCGTGGCCAAGCTCGAGGAAGGCGGCGACGACGCGCTCCTGACGATCGACGGTATCGGCCGCAAGTCGGTCATCGATCTGAAGAAGCGCCTGCGCTCGCGCGGCTTCCTGCCCGAAGAGCCCGCCGCGGCCCCGGCCGAGGGCGAGGCGGCCTGACCTCAGGCACGTCAGTATCGACGCGAAGAGCGAGGAGCGAACGAAGGGAGGCGCATGCGTCGCCCCTACGTTCGCTCCTCGCTTTTGTTGTATCCTAGCCCCCTATGAAACACACCACCGGCTCCATCGAAGTCGTCACGGGCTCCATGTTCAGCGGCAAGACCGAGGAATTGATCCGACGCCTGCGCCGCGCCCGCATTGCGCGCCAGCAGGTGCAGGTCTTCAAACCCGTCATCGACAATCGCTACGGGCTCGAGAAGATCACGTCGCACGCCGGGACCGAGTTCGAGGCGACGCCCGTCGCGCGCAGCACCGACATCCCGACGCTGCTCAAGCCCGAGACCACTGTCGTCGCCATCGACGAGGCGCAGTTCTTCGACTTCGGCGTCGTCGCGCTCGCCAACCAACTGGCGGATCGCGGTCTGCGCGTGATCGTGGCCGGGCTCGACACCGACTTCCGCGGCGAACCCTTTGGGCCGATGCCGCAACTCATGGCTGTGGCCGAACACATCGACAAACTTCACGCGATCTGCGCGGTGTCGGGCGAGGAAGCTTCACGCACCCAGCGCCTGATCAACGGCCAACCCGCCTACTACGACGACCCGATCGTGGCCGTCGGCGCCGCCGAGCTGTACGAGGCGCGCGCGCGCAACCACCACGCCGTGCCGCGGCGGGCCGTCGCCACGCCCGACGTCCAGCCCGTGCCGCCCGGCCAACCCGAATTCCTGGGCGGCATCCTGGTGACGGCCGAGCAGATCAAGGCGCGCGTCGAGGAACTGGGCGCCCTGATCAGCCGCGACTACGTCGGCAAGGATCTCGTGCTGTTGTGCATCCTGCGCGGCGGCGTGATGTTCCTGACCGACCTGATGCGCCAGATCTCCCTGCCGCACACCGTCGAGTTCATGGCGATCTCCTCGTACGAGCCGGGCGTGCGCAAGTCGACCGGCCAGGTGCGCATCCACCTCGACGTCAAGCAGGACATCGCCGGCAAGCACGTGCTCGTCGTCGAGGACATCGTCGACACAGGGCACACGTTGGCGCGCGTCCTCGATCTGCTCAACACGCGCGAGCCCGCCTCGCTGCGGATCTGCACGTTGCTCGACAAGGCCGAGCGCCGCGAAACCCAGGTGCCCGTCGACTACGTCGGCTTCACCATCCCGAACCACTTCGTGGTCGGCTACGGGCTCGACGTCGACGAGTATCACCGCAACCTGCCCTACATCGGCATCGTCAAGCCCGGCTTCAACATTGGCTGAAAGGGTCAGGGGGTAATCGGCACTCAACCCGATCGTCAACATGCTGCCACTCGAACTCCCCGCCTCCATCGATCGCATCCGCCAGGCGTGGCCGCAGGGCCAACGCGGCTGGCTGGTCGGCGGCGTCGTGCGCGACCTGTTGCTCAATCGGCGACTTCACGACGTCGACCTGGCGACCGACGGCGACGCGATCGGCGCGGCGCGCCGGCTGGCCAACTCGCTGGGCGGCGCGTTCTTCGTCCTCGATGCGGAGCGCGGCGTCGGCCGGGCGCTCGTCGAGCTCGAGGGCGACCGGCTGACGATCGACGTCGCCCGATTGCGCGGCGAGAGCCTCGAAGCTGATCTGCGCGCCAGGGACTTCACGCTCAACGCCATGGCCCTCGATCTGGCCGCTCCCGAAGACCTGATCGATCCGCTCGCCGGGTACGGACATCTGCGCAGCAAACAGATCGTGGCCTGCGCGCCGTCTGCCATTCAGGAGGATCCGGTTCGCGCGGTGCGGGCCGTGCGTTTCGCGGCACAACTGGGCTTCAGGCTCTCGACCGAGACCCGCGCTCAGGTGCGCGCGGCGGATCTGTCGGGCGTGTCGGCCGAGCGGATCCGCGACGAGTTGCTGAAGTGCGTCGGCGGGCCGAAGCCGGTCGCCGCGTTGCGGGGCCTCGAACACACCGGCCTGCTCGGTCAGATCCTGCCTGAGTTGCTCGAGATGCGCGGCGTGACGCAGCCGCCGCCGCATCAGTTCGACGTGTGGGAACACACCCTGTCTGTGGTCGGCCACCTGGATCAGATCTTCAATTTGCTCGGCCCCGTGCACGACGTCGACGCCGCGTCGGACCTGACCATCGGGTGGGTCTCGGTGCGACTGGGTCGCTATCGCCATGACATCTCGGCGCGGCTTGCGACCGAGCCGACGCCCGACCGGCCGCGGCGCTGGATCGCCATGCTGGCGGCGTTGCTTCACGATGTAGGCAAGCCCGCCACGCGCACGGTCGAGGAGTCCGGTCGGATCCGCTTCCTCGGCCACGAAGGCAAAGGCGCCGAACAGGCGGTGGCCATCCTCGAACGCCTGCGCTTCAGCCGCGACGAGATCAACTACGTGCGCGACTTCATCGCCCACCACATGCGACCGCGCTCGTTGACGCGAGCGCACGGCGACCAGATCGGCGGACGCGCGATCTATCGCTTCTTCAGGGACTCGCGCGACGCGGCGCCCGAGATCGTGTTGCTCTCGCTGGCCGACTTCCTCGGCAAACAGGTCGGACCGCCGGCCGATCAGAGCGAATGGTCGACGCACGTGGGCGCCTGCGCGAAGCTGCTGGCGGCCGCGTACGACCCGGCGACTCAGACGGCGCACCCCCCTGCTCTCGTCACCGGCGACGATCTGCAGCGTGAGTTGATGCTCAAGCCTGGCCCTGTGATCGGGCGCCTGCTCGAGGCGATCCGCGAGGCGCAGGCGGCCGGCGAGGTCGTCGATCGCGAGAGCGCGCTGGCCTTCGCGCGCACGATGGCCCCGAGGTCGTAGAGCGAAGGGCGAAGGGCGAGGGGCGAGGGGCGAGGCGCGAGGGGCGAGGGGCGAGGACTTTTCGAGGAAGCGGTGAAAAGAGCTTGTGGGAATATCGCCACAGGTATGACCGCGATATTGGGATTTCGTGAGCTGCGCGTATACGAGGCAGCGTTTGAAACCGCGCTCGAACTACACAAGGTCTCGGCGGATTTTCCCGCTCATCAGCGCTGTCGCCTGACCGATCAGTTGTGCCGGGCAGCCACATCCGTGTGCGCCAATCTAGCGGAAGCCTGGCGTCGACGACGATCGGAGAGACACTTCGTCTCCAAGTTATCAGATGCCGACGCTGAGGCTGCCGAAGTTACGGTCTGGCTCGACTTTGCCCTTCGCCTCGGCTACCTTTCGCCCGAGGCCCACGCTCACTACCTGGACCGCTATGACCACATTGGCCGTCAGCTCACCCTCATGATGCGCTCGCCCGAGCGATGGATAACCAGTCCTCGCTGACCCCATCCTCGCCCCTCGCCCCTCGCCCTTCGCCCCTCGCCCCTCGCCGACCCGTGTGATACTTGTTGCAGCATTCGACACGACGCCGCGAGGACCCATGACGATCGACTCCAGCGGACCCAAGGTCAGCATCCAGGATGTGCGCAGCCAGCTGGCGCAGCAACTGGCCCTGACGCTCATCGTCGCCGGCCTGGCCTGGATCAGCCTGACGTGGCCCAACCCAAACGTGCCCTACACCGTGAGCGTGCCGGTCGGCCTGGCGGTGGCCGGCCTCGGTGGGCTGGCGCGCTACCTCGGTCGACGCCGCCCGACGGCCGCGCGCTGGCTGCTGACCGCCGGACTCAGCCTCGCCCTGTGGATCGCCATGGCGTTCTGGTCGCCGAGCTGGCTGCCCTTCCTGGGGATCGCGCTGGCCTTTGTCGCGGCTCTGCTGGTTCCGGGAGGTGAACTGGCCACCTCGACGATCACGCTCGCCTGGGCCGCCCTGCTCACAACGACCGGGCAGCGCGACGACGCCCTGCTCGAACTCGCGTTGGCCCTCGCCTTTGCGGCCCTGATCGCGTGGCAGACGGTGCGGACGGTCTACACGGCCTACGGCTGGGTCTGGTCGAGCCAGCAGCGCGCCGACCAACTCCTGCGCGAAGCCCGCGACTATCAGGCCGAGCTTGGGCGCGTGTTGAAGTCGCTCGACTCGAGCAACCAGAGCCTGCGACGCACCCAGGCCGATCTGATCGCCGCGCGCAAGCGGGCCGAGTCGGCCGAGTCGGCCAAGAGCCAGTTCGTGGCCAACATCAGCCATGAGCTGGCGACGCCGCTCAACCTGATCGTCGGGTTCAGCGAGGTCATGCACCTCACGCCCGAGGTCTACGGCGAAGCGGTCTGGCCGCCGACGCTGCGCCGCGACATCTACCAGGTCTATCGCAGCAGCCGACACCTGCTCGGCCTGATCGACGACGTCTTCGACCTCTCGCGCTTCGACATGATCGGTTTCGCGCTCAACCGCGAGCCGACGCCGCTCGGGCCGCTCCTGCTCGATACCGCCGAGTTCGTGCGCGACTTGTTTCCGGGCCAGGCCGTTCGCTTCGAGGTGGATATCGCTGAGGACCTGCCATCGATCGAGATCGACCGGACGCGCATCCGCCAGGTGCTCCTCAACCTGCTCAACAACGCCCGGCACTTCACCGAGGCCGGCAGCGTTACGTTGACAGCACGGGCCAGCGCAACCGAGGTCATCGTCGGCGTGCGCGACACGGGTCCGGGCATCGCGCCCGACAAGGTCGCGCGCGTCTTCGAGGAGTTCTACCAGGTCGACCCGTCGCTGCGGCGACGACACGGCGGCGCGGGGCTTGGGCTGGCGCTCAGCAAGCGCTTCGTCGAGGCCCATCACGGCCGGATCTGGGTCGAGAGCGTGGTCGGCCAGGGCACGACATTCTATTTCGCCCTGCCCAGCGCCGAGCGGCGCACGCCGACGTCGCCGTTCAGGCCGGTCGACGTGACCGACGCGGCGCCGCTGCCCTGCGTGGTGATGGTCGATCCCGATCCTCGCGTGGCCGGGCTGCTGAGACACCAGCTGAAGACCGTGGACGTCGTCTCGGTGCGCGATCTCGCCGACGCGCCGCAGGCCATCGCCCAGCATCATCCGCGGGCGGTGATCCACAACGCGCGCCCCGACACACCACCGGCGCTCGAGATTGCCCTGACGGTGCCGGTGATCCAGTGCTCGCTGCCGAGCCAGAGCTGGCTGGCCCGCGACTTCGCTGCGGCCGCTTGCCTGACGAAACCGTTCATGGCCGATGCCCTGCTCGACGAGATCCATCGCCTCGGCGACGTGCGCCGGGCTTTGATCGTCGGGCAGGACCGCGACTTCTGTCAGCTGGTCGACCGGATGTTGACGGCCCGCGGCGCGGGCGAGACGCGGCGCGCATACGATGTAGCCGATGCGCTCGAAGCACTGCAAGAAGACCCGTGCGACCTGATCCTGCTCAACGACGACAGCCTCGAGCTGCTGAATGAGCTCAAGCGCGACGCGACGGCGGTCCGACCGCCGGTGATCGTCTTTATCGAAGCGAAGCTGACCGAAGCCGAGGCGTTGGCGCGAGGACGCGAATTCAGGGTGAGTCACCCGCAGGGGCTCACCAGCAAACAGGTGCTGCAGTTCCTGACGGTTGTCGTGGACGGGCTTGAGATTAGCTATATGCCCGAAGAGGTCGAGGCCTGACGAAGCGCCATGAGGAAGTCTTCGCGGCGAACCGGCTTCTGCAGGAAGGTCGTCGCGCCCAGCGATTGAGCCAGCTCGGCCTCGCCGACGGCCGAACAGATCACGACGGGCGTGTGCGCGGTGTCGGGATGCGTGCGCAGGCGCTGCAGCGCTTCCCAGCCGTCCATCCCCGGCATCATGACGTCGAGCACGATCACAGACGGCGCGGCCTCACGCGCCAGACGGAGCCCTTCCGGCCCGCTCGACGCCGCCAGGACGCGGTACGGCTGATCCGCCAGATAGCGCTGCAACAGATCCACCAGCCCGGCATTGTCGTCGATGATCAACAGCGTCGGGCCCAGCGAAGGCAGGTGCACGACGAGCGCCGGGTCGGCCGGGTCCGGCGGATCCGCTGGATCCGGCGGATCCGCTGGATCCGTTGACGCCCCCGCAAGCTGCACGCGCCAGCCCATCCAGCCGGCCAGCTGCAGCGTGACAGGGTTGAGGGCCGTCGCGTCGGCGCGGCCGCCGGGCCCGACGCTGACGCGCAGTTCGGCTTCGGTGTCGCCCGATGTCAGCTCGACAGTCAGGCCCGGGGCGCCGGCCTGGCGCAGCGCGAAGCTGAGGAGATTGACGAACACCTGTTGGGCCACCATCGGCTCGGCCGTGGCAACGACCGGCGCGTCGGGCAGCGCGACGTTGACCGTCAGGCCGCGCTGCTGCGCCAGGGTCTCGATCGAGGCCAGGGCGCGGCGCAGCAATGGCGCGACGTCGATCGGCAGCAACTGACCGCCGAGCCGCGCGATCTCGTCGACAAGGGCCGTGGTCGGCGCGGCCTCGGGTGCGACCGGTGGCCGGGCCTGCGCCCAGAGCACGGCCGCGACGCTCTCCTCGGCGTGGCGCAGGTCGCGATACGCCTGGCGCTGCGAGATCCCCAGCTCGTGAGCGACCTCCTGGACCGTCATGGCCTCCACATAGCGCAGGTTGAGGAGTGAATAGGCGCGAGCCGGCGGCGCGCGAAACGACAGACCCGGGCCGGGGTTGAGCGCCTCGATGGCCTCAAGGACGCGGCGACGGAGGTCAGCCGCCTGATCGCTGCCGGCGCCCAGGGTGGTGGCCAGCGGATGTCGCTGCAGAAAAGGAAAGTCGTAGAGATGCTCGAGGAGCTCCTTCACCTGATTGATGAAGGGCTCGGGAAGGCCGGCAGGCGGGGCTGTGGGCTGCGGTTCGGGCATCGGTGCCATCGGGCATGGCAGTGGAATGGCAGAAAAGCGGCAAAAAACCGTAGAAACGCTGATGTCGGCTCAGTATACTACACGCAGGGGCCTCCCCTTGCATTCGACACTGGCCGTGAGGCAGAGACAGCGTCGGGTGTGGAGCATTGCCACGAATATCACGAGTTGAAACGAATGAGCACTGACGAAACAGGGGGACGCACCCTGTCCGTCGTGGACATTTGTTCCCATTCGAGTCATTTGTGGCGAAGCTCTTTGATCGACGATGAGCCACCCAAGCCAACAGGAGGAGAGACGATGACCAGCAGACGCACGTCAGGGATCAGCCGACGAGAGTTCTTACGCTTTGCGTCAGTATCGACCGCCGGCGGCCTGCTGGCGGCGTGCGCTCCGCAGCGGGCCGTGACCCCCGAGGCGGCGGCCACCCAGGCGGGCGCGCCCGAACCGACGACGGCGCCCTCGGGCTCCAAGCCGGACGCCATCCAGTGGTGGGTCGGTTGGGGCGAGCTCGTGCCATTCTTCGACGGCTTCAAGCAGATGGCCAAGTACAAGGAACTGATGGGCGACAGCGACGTCGAGATGAAGCCCAGCATCGAGAACGAGGCCCTGCTCACGGCCGTCGCCGCCGGGACTCCGCCGGACATGGCCGCGAACGTGCCCTACCTGGACCTGTTCGCGCGCGACGTCTGCGTCGACATCGGGCCGTGGGTGTCGGGCAGCAGCATCATCAAGAAGGACAGCTATATCTCCGGCAACTGGGACGGCGGGTTCTACAAGGGCGTGCAGTACGGCGTGCCGACGCTCGAGTGCTTCGTGCGCTTCGGCCTTGACTACAACACGCGCATGGTCGAAGCCGCCGGGCTCGATCCCGAGAAGCCACCGGTGACCTGGGACGAGACGCTCGATTGGCACACCAAGCTGACGACCTTCGACGACGCCGGCAACCTCAAGACCATCGGCCTCGACCCGATGGACGCCGAGGGCAGCGGCATCGGCGACGGCTTCCTGGCGGCGCGCTCGTGGGGCTTCAAGTGGTTCGACGAAGCGTCAGGCAAGTTCGATCTGGCCAACGACAAGATGGCAGCCGCCTTCGACACCTATGCCGAGTTCTACAAAGTCGTCGGCCCCGACAAGATGTCGGGCATGCGCCAGGTCGCGGCCAACGAAACCTGGGGCGGCTCGTTCAACGCCGAGGTCCAGGCCATGATCATCGAAGGCTACTGGCACCCTGGCGAGACCCAGGCCCAGAAGCCCGAGGTGGCGAAATTCAACAAGGCCACATGGGTGCCCGTGCCCGAGGAACGCCGCGGCGAGAAGGTGCAGGGCACCGGCGGCCACTACAATGTGTTCTTCAAGGGCGCCAAGCGGGCCGAGGCGGGCTTTAAGTTCGCCGAGTTCCTGAACACCGACGAACTTTGCGACACGATCTTCAAGCAACTCGGCTGGCTCCCGGCGTACAAGCCGTATCTGGATGTGGCCGATCCGAAGGCCTTCCCCGGCCTCGACTTCTACTTCCAGTCGGTGAAGGACGCGACCGATATGCAGCCGGCGATCTCGTGCCCGATCACGTCGTTCGCTCAGACTCAGTACGAGCAGCTCAGCGACGACGTCAACCGCGGCAAGATGACCGGCAAGGATGCTGCGGCCGAGTTCCAGAGCCGCTGCGAGAAGGAATGGAAGAACGCGGGCTTCGGGTCGTAGTCGACCGGTTACCATCAGATCGTGTTGTACGCGGATTGCGCGGATAGAAACGGATGGCGCGGAATATGTTTACGCGATATCCGTCACCATCCGCGTGATCCGCGTACAAGAACCCGTCCACCCTGAGGTGATGCGATGCAAGCTGGCCGGCGCGCCCCGATCCTGACTCGGAACCTGTTGTGGGGCTTGCTCTTCATCTCACCCTGGATGATCGGCTTCCTGCTGTGGACGACCTATCCGCTGGCGTCGTCGTTGTATTACAGCTTCACGCGCTACGACCTGCTCCGCCCGGCGGTGTGGATCGGGTTCGACAATTACATCGAACTCTTCACCGACGACTCGCAGTTCTACACCGTCATCGCCAACACGCTGTACTACGTGCTGCTCAGCGCGCCGCTCGGCGTGATCTCGGCCTTCCTGATGGCCTCGCTGCTCAACCTGCCGATCTTCGGCCGGCCGTTCTTTCGCGCGATCTTCTTCTTCCCCGCCATCGTGCCGACGATCGTCGTCGCCGTGGTCTGGCAGTTCCTGCTCAACATTCAGTTCGGCGCGATCAACTCGGTGCTGCAGGGTCTCAATCTGCCGGTCGTCCCGTTCTTGTCGAGCCCGGACTTCGCCAAGCCGTCGCTGATCATGATCTACATGTGGGCGCAGGGCAACGCCATCGTCATCTTCCTGGCCACGCTTCAAGACGTGCCGCGCTCGCTTTACGAAGCCGCCACCGTCGACGGCGCCAACGCGTTCCAGAAGTTCTGGAATGTCACGATCCCGATGTGCACCCCCGTGATCCTGTTCAACCTGATCATGGGCTTCATCGACGGCTTCCAGAACTTCACCCTGCCCTGGCTGCTGACCGGCGGCGGCCCGAGCAATTCGACGGAGCTGTACTCGTTGTACCTGTACCGCAACGCCTTCGAGTTCTTGCGGATGGGCAAAGCCTCGGCGCTGGCCTGGCTTCTGTTCATCGTCATCGTGGTCTTCACCGGGATCCTGTTCCGTACGTCGGCCCGCTGGGTGTACTACGGCGGGGAGTCGCGGTAAGTGGGAGGACGGCAGACCACAGACAGTGGACCGCAGGGCGACGAAGGACGAACGACGAATGACGAAGGTCGTTGTCAACTCAGGCGCACCTCTCAAATCGTATACGTTCGATCGTCTACGGTCTGCGGTCCACGGTCCGCGGTCTACTGCACCTACGACCGCCCTTTGAGGAATCATCCATGGCCATTCGCACGCCACTGACGCAGACCCGCAGGCCATCGTCGCCCGAGATCGAAAGGCTGCGCCATCTCACCTTCGGCGGCTGGCTGGCCGAGGTGATCAAGTACGTGACGCTCGTGATGCTGGCGATCACGTTCGTGCTGCCATTCTATTGGATGGTGTCATCGGCGCTGAAGAACGACTCGCAGATCTACGTCGTGCCGCCGACCTGGATTCCGAACCCGGCCTTCTGGGAGAACTTCGCCAACGCCTGGACGAGTCAGCCGTTCAACCTTTACGTGATCAACACAGTGGTGCGTTACGCAGTGCCGTACACGATCGGCACCGTGCTCTCGTCGGCCATCGTCGCGTACGGGTTCTCGCGCATCAAGTGGCCCGGGCGCGAGACGTTGTTCTATCTGTGTCTGGGCACGATGATGGTGCCGTTCCAGGTGCAGATGGTGCCGCTGTTCATGATCTTCAAGCAGTTCGGCTGGATCAATTCGTTCCTGCCGCTTGTGGTGCCGGCCTTCTTCGGCAGCCCGTACTTCATCTTCATGCTGCGCCAGTTCTTCATGACCATCCCGGCCGAGCTCTCCGACGCTGCACGGATCGACGGCGCCAGCGAGTGGGACATCCTCTTCAGGGTGGTGCTGCCGCTGTCGCGCCCCGCCCTGACGGTCGTGGCGCTCTTCGCCTTCATCGGCGCCTGGAACGACTATCTGGGCCCCCTGATCTACATCCACGAGAACGACATGCTCGTCCTCGCCCAGGGCGTGCACAACATGAGCCGCGCCTTCGCGTTCAACAGCACGATCGCCAACGCCTATCCGTACCTGATGGCGGTCAGCACGATCGTGGTCATCCCGATCGTCACGATGTTCTTCTTCGGTCAACGCATGTTCATCGAGGGGATCTCGATGACGGGCATCAAAGAATAGCCGTGCGCTTCGACCCTGCCCTCGTCCCTTTCAGCCGGCGCGGCTCGTACGTGGCGCTCTCGGTGTTGCCCGAAATCGTTGGCCGAGCAGCGGGCCTGTACTGGCGCAGCGTCCATGGCCCGGCCACCGGCGGGCGGCCGCTGCAGGAGCTGTTCGAGATCCGGCTGCTACGCGATGATGCGCCGCTGCCAACCACCATCGAGGCCACGCCCGCCGTACTGACCTTGCGCGCCGACGGCGCCTCGGCCGAGTTCTGCTTCACTGCGGCCGATCAGGTGCGCGTACGCGTGGTCGGCGCTTCACTCCAGATGCGCCTGGCCGAGACCGGCGCCTACGACTATGTGCTCGAAACCGCGCCGGGCCGTTGGCAGATCGTGTGCAACACTGTCGTCGAGACCAAGTTGATGTGCTCGGCGCTCGCCGGCCGCATCGCCGTCGACGCGCCGTGGGCCGCCGAACGCGCCGAACACATCAGCCTGCAGCTGCAGCCCGGTGATCACGGCGGCGACTTCGTCATCGATGACTTCGTCGGGACGTGGGTCGAGCGCAAGGTCAGCGGCGATTTCGACTCGGCTGTGCGCGCCGCCGAGACCGAGTTCGGAACGTGGCTCGCCCCGCTGCCGACGGTGCCGGCCGAATACCGCGAGGCGCGCGAGCTGGCCGGCTACGTGCTCTGGTCGTGCGGCGTCGAGGCGCGCGAGCACCTGCCACGACCCGGGATCCTGGCGTCGAAGAACGGCATGATCGGCGTGTGGAGCTGGGACCATTGCTTCCACACCTGGGCCCTCGCCGACGCTCATCCGCAGCAGGCGTGGGATCAATTCCGCCTGCCGTTCGACCATCAGGACTCGAGCGGCGCCCTGCCCGACCTGATCAACGACCGCCTCGTCTCGTGGAGCTTCTGCAAGCCGCCCGTGCACGGCTGGATCCTCAGCCGGGTGCTCGAGTCGACGACGCTGCTCGATGCCGGGCACCTGAAGGACATCTACGATCCGCTCGCTGCCTGGACGAACTGGTGGCTGACCGAGCGCGTCGGCGCCGATGGCTTGCCCGCCTACCAGCACGGCAATGACTCGGGCTGGGATAACAGCACAGTCTTCGCCATCCGCCCGCCGGTAGCGACGCCGGATCTGGCTGCCTATCTCGTGCTGCAGATGGACTTCCTGGCCGAGGCTGCTCTTCGTCTGGGCAAGCGCGTGGAGGCCACGGAATGGGCGGCGCGGGCCGACGACCTGCTGGCCCGGATGCTCGCCCGTTTCTGGCGCGGTGATCGCTTTGTCGCGATCCGGCCGGTCGATGGCGTCGAGATCACGTGCGACAGCCTGCAGCTCTATCTGCCGTTGGTGCTCGGCACCCGACTGCCGGCCGAAGTTCGGGCGGCGCTCATCGCCGGCCTGCGAGAACCCGGCAGGTTCCTGACCCGGCACGGCCTCGCCAGCGAAGCCCTCAACAGCGAGCACTACCGCAACCGCGGCTACTGGCGCGGCCCGATCTGGCCTGCGCCGATGCTGATCCTGATCGACGGATTGACGGCCTGCGGCGAGACGGCTTTTGCCGACGATCTGCGCCGGCGGTTCTGCGACCTGGTCGCCCACAGCGGCATGGCCGAGAACTTCGATGCGAAGACCGGCGCCGGCTATCACGATTTCGATTTCACCTGGACGGCCAGCATCTTCCTCGTCCTGGCGCATGCCATGATTCATTCAAAAGGGGAGCTCGTATGACGCAACGCCCTGTCGTGTACCCGTACATCCCGAACTCGGCCCCGGCCGCCAAAGCCGCCATGCTGGCGGCGATCGGCGCGACAAGCATCGACGAGTTGTACGCCGAGATCCCGGATCGTCTGCGCCTGAAGCGCGCGCTGGATCTGCCGAAGCCGTTGCTCTCGGAGGCAGCGCTCGTGCGACACATGGACAGGCTGTTGAGCCGCGACAAGTCGACGCGCCAGACGTTGAGCTTTCTGGGCGCCGGATGTTATTCCCATCACGTGCCCGCAGTGTGCGACGAGGTCAACTCGCGCGGCGAGTTCCTGACCGCCTATGCCGGCGAGCCCTATGAAGATCACGGGCGCTTCCAGGCTCTGTTCGAGTACGAGAGCCTGATGGCCGAGCTGCTCAACATGGACGTCGTCAACGTGCCGAACTACGACGGCTTCCAGGCGACAGCCACGGCGCTGCGGATGGCGGCCCGGGTCACCGGGCGCAGCCGCGTCCTGCTGGCCGGCCCGATCGATCCGGACCGGCTCGCGATGGTGCGCAATTACCTGCAGCCCGAGGTCGTCATCGAGGTGTTGCCGACGGTGACCGACACCGGGCACATCGATCGCGCCGCCCTGGCCACGGCGATCACTGAGGCGCACGCGGCCGTGTACTTCGAGAACCCGTCATACCTTGGCGTGATCGAGACCGAGCCGGGCGACCTCGTGGCGCTGGCGCACGGGTGCGGCGCGTTGTGTGTGACCGCTGTGGACCCGATCTCGCTTGGAGTGCTCAAGCCTCCGGCGGACTACGGCGCCGACATCGCCTGCGGCGACATCCAGGCTCTGGGCATCCACACCTGGTGCGGTGGCGGGCACGGCGGCTTCATCGCCACTCATGACGACCCGGTGCTCGTGCACGAATATCCCTCACGCCTGTTCGGCGTCGCTCCGACGACAACGCCGGGCGAATACGGCTTCGGCGACGTCGCCTACGAGCGCACGTCGTTCGCGATCCGCGAGGAGGGCAAGGAGTGGGTCGGCACCGCGGCGGCGCTGTGGGGCATCACGGCCGGCGTCTATCTTGCGCTCATGGGTCCGCAAGGGATGGCCGAGCTCGGCGCCGGCATCCTGCAGCGATCGCGGTACGCGATCCAACGACTGAGCGCGGTGCCCGGCGTGCGAGTGCCCTTCGCAGCGACGCCGTGCTTCAAAGAGTTCGTGATCAACGTCGACGGAACTGGCAGATCGGTGGCCGCAATCAACAAGGCCCTGCTGGAGCGCGGCATCTTCGGCGGCAAGGACCTCAGCGACGCGTTCCCCGAACTCGGCCAGAGCCTGCTGGTGTGTGTCACCGAGGTCCACACACAGGCCGATATCGACACGCTGGCCGAGGCGCTCGCGGAGGTGACCCGATGAACACCGTCAGCCCGAAACCGAAACTGCGTCGTTTTCATCAGGCCCGATGGGACGAACCCGTGATCTTCGAGTTGAGCCAGCCGGGCCAACGCGGCGTGCTGCCGCCCCAGGTCGAGCCCGAGCTTGCCGCGCAGGTCGGCGATGTGGCCGCCACGTTGCCCGTCGGCATCCGCCGCGAGACGCCGCCGGCCCTTCCGGAGATGAGCCAGTTGCACGTGCTGCGGCACTACGTCAGGCTCTCGCAGGAGAACCTGGGCGTCGACTTCAACATCGACGTCGGTCAGGGCACCTGCACGATGAAGTACAGCCCGAAGGTCAACGACCAGATCGCGCGCCCGCTCGCCGACGTGCATCCTTTGCAGGACGAGTCGACCCTGCAGGGCATCCTCGAGATCTACTACAAGCTCGAACAGATGCTGAAAGAGATCTCGGGCATGGATCGCGTGACGCTGCAGCCCGGGTCGGGCTCGAGCGCGATCTGGGCCAACGTCTCGATGATCCGCGCCTACCACGCGGCGCGCGGCGACACGGCTCGCGACGAAGTCATCACCACGATCTTCTCGCACCCTTCGAACGCGGCCTGCGCCAAGACGGCGGGCTACAAGGTCATCACGCTCTATCCCGACGCGGACGGCTATCCGGATCTTGACGCACTGAAGGCCGCGGTCTCCGAGCGCACGGCCGCCCTGATGATCACCAACCCCGAAGACACCGGCATCTTCAATCCGAAGATCGATGAGTTCGTCAAGATCGTGCACGCGGCCGGCGGTCTGTGCTCGTACGACCAGGCCAACGCCAACGGCATCCTCGGCATCACACGCGCGCGCGATGCGGGCTTCGACCTGTGCCACTTCAATCTGCACAAGACCTTCTCGACTCCGCACGGCTGCGGCGGGCCGGCTGCCGGAGCGAGCGCTGTCACGGCGGCCCTGGCGCCGTTCCTGCCCCGGCCGACGGTCGAGTTCGACGGCAGCCGCTACTATCTCGACGATGACCGCCCGCAGAGCATCGGCAAGATCCGGCCGTTCTTCGGCGTGTCGCAGAACATCCTGCGGGCGTATGCCTGGATCATGAGCCTGGGCGCCGAGGGCCTGCGCGAGGTCGCCGAGATCGCGGTGCTAAACAACAACTACCTGATGCAGAAAGTCCTCGCGATCCGCGGGGCCAGCGCGCCGTACGCCAAGGGCAGGCGACGCCTCGAGCAGGTGCGCTACAGCTGGGAGCAGCTTTCGACCGAAACCGGCATCCATTCCGAGGAGATCGGCTACCGCGCCGCGGACTTCGGCACTCACTACTGGACCAGTCATCATCCGTTCGTGGTGCCCGAGCCGATGACGCTCGAACCGACCGAGTCGTATTCGCAGGCGGATCTCGACGAGTACGCGGCCATCCTAGGCCAGATCGCCGAGGAGGCCTACAACCAGCCCGAGGTCGTGCACACCGCGCCGCACAGCAGCACGGTGCATCGCACGCCGCCTGAGCCGTTCGACGACCCGGCGCAGTGGGCGGTGACCTGGCGCGCGTATCTGCGCAAGTCGGGGAGAGCGAAGACGTCGTGAAGCGACTGGGTCTGATCGTCAACCCGGTGGCCGGGCTCGGCGGCCGGGTCGGCCTGAAGGGCAGCGACGGCGCGGAGATTCAATCGCGCGCGCTGGCCCTCGGCGCTGTTCCGTTGGCCGACGCTCGCGCTACCGAAGCGCTGCGGGCGCTGGTGGGCGTTGGCTCGATCGAGCTGCTGACCGGCCCTGGCGCGCTCGGCGCTGAGGTCGCTGTGGCCTGCGGGCTGGTGCCGCGGGTTGTCGATCCTAACCTTGGACCTGACAGGTCGACTCGCGATTCTCGGGAAACCAAGCCCTTCCTGAAATCGGGTGTCAGCGATTTGGGGGCCATTTCTAACCTTGGGGCGACGACCGCCGCAGATACGCGGCGCATCGCGCGCGAGATGCTGACGCGCGGCGTGGACCTGATCCTGTTCGCGGGCGGAGACGGCACAGCCCGCGACCTTGTCGCCGCGGTGGGCACAGAGGCGCCGGTGCTCGGCGTCCCGGCCGGCGTGAAGATGCACTCGGCCGTGTTCGCCCTGCATCCGCGCGACGCCGGCGCCGTGGCGGTGCGCTTCCTCAGTGTCGCGACACCAGCGACGATCGAGGCCGAGGTGCTCGATCTCGACGAAGAGGGCTATCGGGTCGGACAGGTCGCGCCGACGCTGTACGGCTATCTGCAAGTGCCGGTTGCGCCGCGCCACTTGCAGAACCGCAAGGCGCCGTCGCCGGTGGCCCAGGCCGCGCAGGCTCAGTCGATCGCGGCAGCCGTGGTCGATTGTCTTCAGCCAGGCCACGCCTACGCGCTCGGACCCGGGACGACGACGCGCGCGATCGCCGAACGGCTGGGCTTAGCGAAGACTCTGGTCGGGGTCGACGTGGTGGGCGACGGCGCATTGCTGATCGCCGACGCGAACGAGGCACAGTTGCTGGAGCTGGCTCAGGCCCGCCCGCTGACGATCGTCGTGGCCCCGACCGGCGGCCAGGGCTTTCTGTTCGGCCGAGGCAACCAGCCCTTCAGCCCGCGCGTGCTGGCCACGGTCGGCGTCGACCACATCCTGGTGGTCGCGACGGCCGAGAAGCTCGCGGCGCTCGGCGGGCGGCCACTCCAGGTCGACACCGGCGACACCGCGACCGACGAACGGCTCGCCGGCCCTGTGCGTGTGATCACGGGCTACCAGGACCGCGCGATCTATCCTGTAGCGGGGTCAGGAGAGACGAATGACGAATGACGAGTGACGAAGGTTGAATTCATGTCAGCCCATCATTCGACCATCGTCATTCGTCTGATTGGATCAACCACCCACCGTGGTCCGCCGTC
Source organism: Anaerolineales bacterium (assembly GCA_044226485.1). GTDB lineage: Bacteria > Chloroflexota > Anaerolineae > Anaerolineales > UBA6663 > UBA6663. The sequence goes on along the minus strand of JBGAGY010000020.1, from coordinate 62,401 downwards.
TGCGGTCCGCGGTCATCGGAGGGACATATGTCAACGCTCACCGGAAAAACCGCGATCGTCACTGGCGGGGCCTCGGGCATCGGCCGGGCGACCGCCCTGGCGCTGGCCGAGGCCGGCGCCGCCGTCGTGGTGGTCGACCTCAACGCCGGGCAAGGCGCCGAGGTCGTGAACGCCATCGAGTCGGCCGGCGGCAAGGCCGTGCTCGTGGCCGGCGATGTGACGACCGCCTCCGATTGCGAGCGCGCCGTCGCCGCAGCGGTCGAGACCTTCGGCCGCCTTGACGTGCTCTTCAACAACGCCGGCATCATCCGGCGCGCCAGCGTGGTCGACACGACCGAAGCCGAGTGGGATCGGGTGATGGCCGTCAACGTCAAGTCGATCTTTTTGATGTGCAAGGCGGCGGTGCCGGTGATGGCTCGCGGCGGCGGCGGCTCGATCATCAACACCGGCTCGGGCTGGGGCCTCAAGGGCGGCGGCAACGCTGCCTCGTACTGCGCCTCGAAGGGCGCCGTCGTGAATCTCACCCGAGCCATGGCGATCGACCACGGGCCGCAGGGCATCCGGGTCAACAGCGTCTGCCCCGGCGACACCGACACGCCGATGCTGCGCCACGAAGCCCAGCAGCTCGGCCAGGCCGAGGCCAGCTTCCTGGCTGAGGCCGCCGAACGCCCTTTGCGGCGCTTCGGCAAGCCCAGCGAGATCGCCCAGGCCGTGCTCTATCTGGCCAGCGACGCCGCCAGTTACGTCACCGGCGCGGCGCTCGTGGTCGACGGCGGGGGCCTGGCCTGAGATGCCGGTCGATTTGACGTTCCCCTCCGACTTCGTTTGGGGCGCCGCCACGGCCGCCTATCAGATCGAAGGCTCGCCGACGGCGGACGGCAAGGGCCCGAGCATCTGGGACACTTTCACGCACCAACCCGGCGCGATCGACGACGGCACGACCGGCGACGTCGCCTGCGACCACTACCAGCGCTGGCCCGAGGACATCGCGCTGATGCGCGCGCTCCACCTGGGCGCGTATCGCTTCTCGATCGCGTGGGCGCGCATCCTGCCCGACGGCCGTGGGCCCGTGAACCGGGCCGGGCTCGACTTCTACAGCCGCCTGATCGACGGCCTGCTCGAGGCCGGAATCACGCCCTACGTCACGCTCTACCACTGGGATCTGCCTCAGGCGCTCGAGGACGAGGGCGGCTGGCTGCGCCGCGGCATCGTCGCCGACTATTCGCGCTACGCCGACGTGGTCACGCGAACGCTGGGTGATCGGGTCAAGCACTGGACCACGTTCAACGAGCCCTGGGTCTTCACCTGGAGCGGTTACGCGCTGGGCGAGGATGCGCCCGGCCTTGCCCTCGGTGCTCGCGGCGCGCTGGCTGCGACTCACCACGCCTTCCTGTCGCACGGCGCGGCCATGCCGATCATTCGCGCCAACGTGAAAGACGCTGTGGCCGGGATCGTGCTCGACCTCAACGCCGTCGAGCCAGCCAGCGACCACGCCGACGATGTCGCTGCAGCGAAACGTTGGGAGGGCTGCCAGAACCGTTGGTATCTCGATCCGCTCTTCAAGGGCGCCTACCCGGCCGACATGCTCGAGGTCTACGCCGAGGTGTTGCCCGAGATCCGGCCCGGCGATCTTGAGTCGATCTGTGCGCCGCTCGACTACCTTGGCGTGAACTTCTATCGCCGCTCGGTCGCGGGCGCCGGCGACGAACTGCCGCCCGTCAACTGGAAGCGCCACAGCCCGCCGGGCGAGTACACGGCCATGGGCTGGGAGGTCTCGCCCAACGGCCTTTACGATATCCTCAGGTTCGTGTGGGACGGCTATCATCCCAAGGCCCTTTACGTCACCGAGAACGGCGCCGCCTTCGACGATGTCGTCTCGTCGGACGGCCAGGTGCATGACGAGCGCCGCGTCGCCTATCTGCGCCATCACTTCGCGCAGGCGGCGCAGGCCATCGCCGACGGGCTGCCGCTCAAGGGCTACTTCGTCTGGTCGCTGCTCGACAACTTCGAGTGGGCCTGCGGCCAGGCCAAGCGCTTTGGCCTGATCTACACCGACTACGCCACGCAACGCCGCATCATCAAAGACAGCGGCCGCTACGTGGCCCGGATCGCGAGCCGCTGACATGCGCACATCGCCACTGCCTCGCGTCGTCCTTCAACCGCACTCGGGTCGCGCCTTCGTCGACGGCGGCCGGCAGGTGGTCGACGCCGTTAAGCCGACTCTCGGGCCGTTCCCGCGCCACGTCGTCGTGCAGCGACCGCATCGGAACGAGACCCCCGAGGTGCTCGACGATGCCGGCCTGATCGCGCGGCGCATCGCCCAGATCGCGGATCGTGACGCCGACATGGGCGCGATGCACGTGCGCCAGATGCTCTGGCGGCAACGCGAGGAGGAGGGCGACGGCGCCGCGACCACGGCCGTGATCTATCAGGCCTTGATGGATGCCGGGCTGCGCCACCTTGCGGCCGGCGGCAACGCCATGCGCCTGCGCGGCTTCCTCGAGGCCGCGCTCGACGACGTGTTGATGGCACTGGCCGAACAGATCGAGCCGCTCGACGGCCGAACGCGCATCCAACAGCTGGCCGCTTCGATCTGCCCCGACCCCGCGCTGCCCCCGCTCCTGGCCGAGATCTACGCCACGATCGGGCGCTACGGCCATCTCGACGTGCGCCTCGCGCTGGGGCCTGAGACCGAGCGCGAGTACATCCTCGGCGCGTTTTGGGAAGGCGGTTTGCTCTCACAACGCCAAGTCACGGACCCGAAGCGGCTGCGCGGCGAGATCGACGACGCAGCCCTGCTCCTGACCGATTTCGAGATCCAGGATCCGCGCGCGCTGGTGCCCGCGCTCGAGGCCGCGCGCAGCAGCGGTCGCGGCGGATTAGTGATCGTGGCCCGCTCGCTCACGCCGCAGGCCAACGCCTTCCTCCAGAACGTCAGCAGCCAGGCCGCGCCCTTCAAAGCGATGGCGGTCAAAGTGCCCGGGGCGACCGCCCTGGACCAGGCCGCCGCGCTCGAGGATCTGGCGGCCCTTACCGGCGGGCAGGCGCTGGTGCAGGTGACGGGCGTGACCCTGGAACGCGTGAAGCCCGTTCAACTCGGCAATGCCCGCCAGGTGTGGGCAGATGCTCAATACCTTGGCGTGCTCGACGGAGGCGGTGATCGCGCCGCCCTCGAGCGACACGTCGACGCGTTGTTGGCGTCGGTGCACTCGGCCGACGGCGAGGCTGAGGACAAGGCGCGCGAACGCATCGGGCGATTGACGGGCAAGGTCGCTCGGCTCTTGATCGGCGGCGCGACGGCCCCTGAGACGACCCTGCGCCGCGAACTGGCCGAGCGCGCCGCCCGTGTGATCCGCCGCGCCCTCGCATCCGGCATCGTGCCGGGTGGCGGCGCCGCGCTGCTCGCCTGTCGGCCAGCGCTGCAGCGTGCCCTGCAAGAGGCGACGGATGAAGATGCCCGGGCCGCGTACCGCTGCCTGATCGAAGCGGTGGCGGCGCCGACCCGGACCTTGCTCGCGAATGCCAGCCTGCCCGTCGAGCCGACGTTGGCCCGACTACAGCCCGGTCAAACGGTTGATCTGCGAACCGGATCGCGGGCCGCGGCTCAGCGTGCCGGGATCTGGGACTCGGCGGCGGTGCTCCACGGCGCCGTCCGTCGCGCCGTGTCAGGCGCGGCCCTCGCGCTGACCGTTGACGTGCTGGTCCATCACGCGAAGCCCGAGACGACCTTCGAGCCTTGAGGCGCGAGACAACGAGCGGCCGGCTCCAGATCGTGGCGCTGAGGGCGCGGGTTTTGCGGATGAGGGGTGCCCCGTCATCCCCACAGTGTTCGTGCCAAGCTTGAAGTGTTATCTGCGCCATCCGCGGCCAGAGCCCCATATCGATCGCGAGCTCGACGCATCGTGGCAGACCACGGATGCTATAATCGACGCGCTTCAGAGACTTATTCGAGTTTGAGGTCATCCATGCCCAGTGTGTCTGAGCTTCAAGCCGCGTACGCCAAACTTCGCGATAACCCGCGCGTGCGCCTGATCCGCGTTTCGGTGGGCGGCGGCGTCTGCCCCGCGTGCAATGCGTTGCAGGGCGTCTACCCCAAGTCCGACGTCCCGGTGCTGCCGGCGGAAGGTTGTTCGTGCCCGGACGGTCGGCCAGCTGTGTTTTACGACCCGGTGCTCGATGAGGTCTATCCCTGACGGGCGATTCAGTTCGAAACAAAACGGCGCGGGCTTCACGGGGCCCGCGCCGTTTTTATTTCGGCTGAAAGGAGTCGGGCGTTCAGACCAGGATGAGGCTCGCCGCGCCGAGGGCCAGGATCGCTGCGACGATCAGGAGGTTATCGACGTCGCGCGGCGAGAGCGCCTCGATGATCGTCACCACCAGTCCGGCGACGGCCGAGCCGGTCAGGATCGAGCCCAGGGTCAGGGCCGGCGAGAAGGCGCCGAAGCTGTTGAACCACACCACGAACGCGGCGCCGAAGACGAAGCTGCCGGCGAACATGGCCGCCGAGCCTGCCCAACTCTTCTCTTTCATGCCCGGCAGTTTGATCTTGCCCAACCGCCGGCCGACGATATCGGCCAGGCCATCGCCGCCGCATAGCGCCATCAGCGCCAGGATGCCGACCGGCGAGTTGCGCCACCAGCCGAGCGTCACCACCACGAAGGCGATGCCGTAGTAAAGAGGGCCGCGCAGGATTTCGCGTTTGTCGCCGGTGCGTGTCATGGCCTGCACGGCCGCCTCGTCCTTCATCCACCCCAGGCCGACGGCCACGAACTGCAACGAGATGATGAGCGGCACGGCCGCCGCGAACCAGCGTGCCGAGGGCTCCGCCGAGAACAACGGCCAGCACGCGACGTACAGCGGCCCGGTGCCGATGTGGATGATCTTGCGGCTCAGCCGAGATTCGATCAGGCCCCGGTGCGCCAACGCGTCGATGATGCGCAGCCACAGCACGGCGACGGCAAGCGTGATGATCGCGGCAACAGTGTCGGATAGCCAGACGTTAGGGATAAATGAAACAAGCATGAGATGAGTGACTTTCAGGCGGGATGCGAAGCTGGCGCATTATACTTCCGGCCACGCTGCCGGCGAGCGAAGACGCAGGGCAATGACAAGATATTGGCCTGACGCGAGCTTTGCCACGAATTTGACGAATGGAGACGAATGGGCACGAATTCACTCACTTCGTGCCCATTCGTCTCCATTCGTCAAATTCGTGGCAAGAACGGTCTCAAAGCATGGACGCCTTTTACCCGGGGAGAAGGTTCCCCGCGGATGACCAGGATCAAGCTATCGCAATGCCAACAGCCGGCCAATCGGTCAAACCGTATGCGAAGGAGACGTATCGATGATCCGCGCCGCCTTTTTTGACTTCGACGGCACGATCGCGGACTCGGAGTTCGCGCATCTGTCGTGCTGGAACGAACTGCTCGCGCCGTTCAACGTGCAGCTCGAGATCGCCTTCTACGGGCCGATCTGCGCCGGGGTGCGCACTGAGGAGATCGCGCGCCGGATCGTCAAGCATCATCCGGCTGTGACGGCCTCCCCCATCGAGCTCGCGCAGAAAAAGGATGCGATGTACGACGCCTGGGTCGAGGTCCACGACATCCCGGCCATGCCTGGCGCGATCGGGCTGATCGAGCACCTCGCCGCCCTCGGTCTGCAGATCGGGCTGGTCACCGGCGCTGCCGACGCCCCGGTGCGCAAGACCCTGGCAGCGCATGGCCTGCTCGAACGCTTCGCGACTCGCGTGACTCACGACGATGTGGCGCGCGGCAAGCCAGCGCCCGACAGCTACTTGCTCGCGCTCGAACGGCTCGGTGTTTCGGCCGCTCAGGCGGTTGCGCTCGAGGACACCTCGGCCGGCGCCGCGTCATCCAAGGCAGCCGGTATCCGGACGATCGCTGTGCCAAACGCCTACACGGCGACCCACGACTTCTCGGCGGCTGACGCGGTGGTCGCGGATCTCTTTGGCGCTCGAAACGTCATCACCGAATGGATAGCTCAGCCTTGACGCAGAGGAATGGTGGGCGTTTCTCTTGCGGCACAAAACGGCCCGCTCGTGCTTTCGCTCGCACGGGCCGCTGGTTATAATCCGTTTCAGACCAATCTCAGGAGCTTCGTGTGACCATCACTATCGAACCCCTTCCCGACGACCTGCCTCAGCGCGCCCTGCCCGAGAAACTGGGCTTCGGCCAGATCTTCTCGGATCGTATGTTCACCCAGGAGTGGACGGCCGCTGCAGGCTGGCACAACGCCAAGATCGGGCCGTACAAGCCCTTCGTCCTCGATCCCGCCACGGCCGTGTTCCATTACGCCCAGGAGATCTTCGAGGGCACCAAGGCGTATCGTCGGCCAGACGGAAAGGTCAACCTCTTCCGACCGTGGGAAAACGCTGCGCGCTTCAACCGCTCGGCCAAGCGTATGGCCATGCAGGAGGTCGATCCTGAGGCGCACGTCGAAGCGATGGTCAAGCTGGTGGAGCTCGAGCAGCGCTGGGTGCCCGATGCGCCGGCGTCGCTCTACATCCGCCCCACCCTGATCGCCACCGAGCCCGCGCTCGGTGTACACGCCAGCAGCCGCTTCCTGCACTACATCATCGTCGGGCCGGTCGGCGCGTACTTCGCCACGGGCTTCAACCCGGTGCCGGTCTACATCTCCGACCAGTACGTGCGCGCCGTGCGCGGCGGCACCGGCGAGGCCAAGACCGGCGGCAATTATGCGGCCAGCCTGCTGGTCGGCGAGGAAGTCGCGAAGCTCGGCTATCAACAGGTGCTCTGGTTGGACGGGGTCGAGCGCAAATACGTCGAGGAAGTCGGGGCGATGAACATCGCCTTCGCCTACGGCAAGCACATCATCACGCCGTCGCTGACCGGCACGATCTTACCCGGCATCACACGCAAGTCAGTCGTCGAGATGGCGCCGGACCTCGGCTACACGATCTCTGAAGAGCGCATCGAGGTCGCGCAGGTGTTGGCCGACATTCAGAGCGGCGAGATCACCGAAGTCTTTGGCATGGGCACCGCCGCCGTGATTGCGCCCGTCGGCAAATTCGGCTACGCGGGCCAAGAATACGTCGTCAACAACGGCCAGGTCGGCCCGATCGCCAAACACCTGTACCAGTTCCTGACCGACCTGCAATACGGCCGCATCCCAGATCCGTACGGATGGACCCTCGTCGTCGAATAGTCGGGTAGTCTCGTAGTCTCATAGTCTCGTAGTCGGCTGGTCGTCTCGTCGAATGGTCGCTGTTGACCATTCGACGAGACGACCAGCCGACTGTCTTTGACTACACGACTATTCGACGACCTGACTACTCGACTACTCCACTAACCTTTCCGCCCGAACTGCTTCTCAAGCGTATCGACTGACAGGAAGATCATGGTTGGGCGGCCGTGCGGGCAGGTGCGCGGCGACGCGCAGCGCTCGAGCTGGCGCACGAGCTCCTGCATCTCGATCGGCGAGAGGGTTTGGCCGGCCTTGATGGCCGCGCGCTTGCAGACGCGCGCAATCAATCGCGCCTCGATCTCGGTCTGCAGCGGCGTCTCGTCTTCCTCAAAGTCCTCTACAAGCACTCGCAACGCCCGCGCCGGATCGAGACGACCGAGGACGGTCGGCAGGGCGCGCACGAGAAACTGCTGGCCACCGAACGGCTCGACCGAGAAACCCAGCTGGCTGAGCACCGGCAGTTGATCCTCGATGAGTTGCGCGGCGTTCGGCGCGACTTCCACCACGGCCGGCGCGAGCAAGGCCTGCGACACGACCTGCGACGCCGCGGCCTGTAGGCGAAACGCTTCGAACAGGATGCGCTCGTGGGCGGCGTGCTGATCGATCAGATACAGACCGTCCGGCCCCTCGGCCACGATGTAGGCCGTGCCCACCTGGCCGATGACGCGCAGCAGCGGGATGTCAGAGGCCGGCAGCGCCTGCTGGCCCGGCATCGGCGTCGGGTCCTGCGCAAGCGGGAGCTCAGAGGGCCGCGCCTCCGGCGCCATCGACCCCAGCGAGGGCGCCACGGGACCGGGCGCGATCGGCGCGTCACCGGCGACGGACCAGTCGGGAGACCATTGCAGCGACGGTCGCTGGAGCGGCACGTCTTCGCCGACGGCCGTGTCCCAGCGACGCATCTGCACCTCGGGCACCGGCGCCTGGGCAACCAGCGCCCGTCGCACCGTGCGCTCGATCGCGCTGAAGGCCTTGTCGGCGTTGCGGAAGCGCACTTCGGCCTTGGTCGGATGCACGTTGACGTCCACGTCCTCCGGCGGCACCTCGACGAACACCACGGCCAGCGGGTAGCGCCCGACCATCAACATCGTGTGGTAGGCCTGCAGCACGGCCGTCGACAGGCGGATGTCCTGCACCCAGCGGCCGTTGACGAACAGCGTGATGTCGCGGCGGTTGGAGCGGTTGAGCGCCGGCGGGCTGATGAAGCCGTGCACCTTGACGATCGAGCGCCCGCCGAACAGCGCGCGCCGCTCGCGGATGCCGAACGGATCGGGCTCTTCGTGCAGCACATGGTCGTCGAGATCGTCGGGCGGGATCTCGGGTTCCGGGATCCGGTCCGGCTCCTGTTCGCTGTCGATCTCGATAAGCTGCCGGGCCACGTCGAGGCCGTAGGCCGAGGCCAGCACCTCGCGGACGTCGCCGGAGCCGGTCGTCTGAAACGCCGTGCGCTGGTCGATGACCAGCTTCCAGCGCGTATGTGGGTAGGCGATCGCGTAGCGCGTGATCAGGGACGTGATCTGGCCGCGCTCGGAGGTGTCGGACTTGAGGAACTTGAGCCGCGCGGGGACGTTGTAGAACAGATCCTCGACGGAGATCACGGTGCCTTGCGGCGCGCCGACGCTGCGGCGTTCAATGACGGAGCCGCCCTCGAGCCGCAGTTGCGAGCCTGTCGCTTCGCCGGCCGCGCGGGTCAACGCCGTCACACGCGACACCGACGCGATCGAGGCCAGCGCTTCGCCGCGAAAGCCCAGCGTCTGAATGCGAAACAGATCGTCGACACCCGTCAGCTTCGACGTGGCATGGCGCGCGAAAGCCAGCTCGACCTCGGCCGACGGGATCCCCTGGCCGTCATCGGCGATGCGGATCAGGGTGCGGCCGGCCGCCTCGATCGTAATCGTGATGCTGCGCGCCCCGGCGTCCAGGGCATTCTCGATCAACTCCTTGACCACCGACGCCGGCCGTTCGACCACTTCGCCGGCCGCGATCTGCGACGCCAGTTCTTCAGACAAGACGCGAATAGGCATTCGGGAATTATAGCGAAGCGGGCCTCGAGCGCCCGTGCTTGGCCGCGGGCCGCGGACGATCGACATCGAGGTTTTCGGACCGGCGAAGATGAACGACGAGGGTTTCGCCCTCATGCATCAAACGCCATTCACCGCAAGCGCTGGTCCAATTCGGGCCCGGCCGCGGCGTGCTCACGACCCAGGCCATCCCACGCGCCAGATCAATCGCCATGACACCCAACGTGCCGGCTCCGTCCGTCGCGTGTCATCCAGGGTCACGATCCCGCGCGTTGCGTGTCATCCAGAGCGCCTAGCCCGCGCGTCGCGTGTCATCCAGGGACGCGGTTCCGCACATCGCGTGTCATCCAGGGGCACGGTTCCGCGCGTTGCCTGTCGTCGAGAGCGTCTAGCCCGCGCGTTGCGTGTCATCCAGAGCGTCCAGCCCGCGCGGCGCGTGTCATCCAGAGCGTCCAGCCCGCGCGGCGCGTGTCATCCAGAGCGTCCAGCCCGCGCGGCGCGTGTCATCCAGAGCGTCCAGCCCGCGCGGCGTGTCATCCAGAGCGTCCAGCCCGCGCGGCGCGTGTCATCCAGAGCGCCTAGCTTTTTCGCCCGAAGGCGTGCTGAATGAGCGCGAAGGATCTCCTTCAAAGACTCGCGTGAACTGGGAGAGCAAACCACCTCGGACCCACGAGTCCGATGGGAGATCCTTCGCGCTCATTCCGATTGTCTCGAGGCCAGCATGATCGGGCGCTCTGGATGACACGCAACGCGCGGGCTAGACGCTCTGAACGACACAGACAGTGGCGGCTCGGCTGCAGATGTCTCGAAAAAACGGCCGCTCAATCATCATCCTTCGCCTTCGTCCTTCGTCCTTCGTCCTTCGTCCTTCGTCCTTCGCCTTCGTCCTTCGTCCTTCGTCCTTCGTCCTTCGTCCTTTGCCTTCGTCCTTCGTCATTCGTCATTCATCATTCATCATTCATCATTCATCATTCATCCCTCGTCATTTGTCCTTCGTCCTCCGTCTCCCGCCCATACCCATTTGTCTTTGGTCGCCCTTCTTTCCCACCCGCTCGCCTCTGGTATGCTTTCCCACCATGACGGCTCGCTTCAACACCAGGGCTTATGTGGTCTCCAGCGCGATCGGTTTCGGCTTTCTCCTGTTGCTCGCGCTCGTCGAGGTGGGGCTGTCGTTTTGGGCGCTCTCGCAAGGGCAGCAGACCAGCATCGATCCCGGCGTGGCCCAGTCGCTGGCGTTCCTGTCGTCGGGCATGAGCGCGCTCGCATGCGTGTGCGGGAGCCTTTTGAGCATCGCGGTCGGCGCGATCTATGGCCTTTGGATCGCGCGCGCACAGCAGGCCGGGCCGGATGAAGGCGCGATCGGCGGCGCGGCCAGCGCGGCGACGGCTCAAACGCTCGGGGGCCTGGTCCAGAGTGCCCTCAGCCTGACCATCCTCCCGCTCGCCCTGCAACAGTCCGGCGCTCAACTGGGTCAGCCGTTCAGCCCAGTCATCCTCGGCGTCAGCGTGATCTCGAGCGGCGTCGGGAGCTTGATCGGAGTCTGTGCCAGCGCCCTCTTTGGTGGCGTGCTGGGCGCCCTCGGCGGCGTCATCGGCGGCGCAATCGGCAGACGTTCGAATTGAGAAGGAGATCAGCATGACCGAACTCGTTCAAGCCCAGGTGCTCAATCGGGTCGCGACTCTGACGATCGATCATCCGCCTGTGAACGCCCTCGCGAGCGAAGTGCTGGCCGCGCTCGACGCCGCGCTCACCCGCGTGTTGACTGACGCGTCGGTCAGGGCCATCGTCGTCACCGGTGCCGGCGACAAAGCATTCGTGGCCGGCGCGAATATCAAGGCCTTCGAAGCGCAGATCAACGGCGGCGAGGCCGGCCTTGATGAGATGCGCGCCTACTTGGCTCAAGGTCAGGCCTTGTTCTTCAAGATCGAGCAGACGCCGGTGCCCGTGATCGCGGCCATCAACGGCTTGGCCCTCGGCGGCGGGATGGAGCTCGCGCTCGCCTGCCACCTCCGGCTCGCGGCGCCCAACGCCCGGCTCGGTCAGCCGGAGATCAACCTCGGCCTCATCCCGGCCTGGGGGGGCACCCAGCGGCTGCCCCGCCTCGTGGGCTCGACGGTGGCGCTGCACATGATCCTCACCGGCGACCCGATCACGGCCGACCAGGCGCTGGCCCTGGGCCTGGTCAACGGTGTGGCGGCCGATGTGCGCGCTGAAGCGCAGGCGCTCGGCGAGAAGATCGCGGCCAAAGGCGCCGGCGCGATCCAGGCGGCGCTGCGTGCCGTCCGCGCAAGTCAATCGATGCGTCTCGAAGACGGGCTGGCGCTCGAAGTCAGCGAAGCCGAGCGGCTGTTCGAGACACCCGACCTCCGCGAGGGCGTCGAGGCCTTTCTGCAGAAGCGTCAGGCGCGCTTTGCCTAGTCATCAGGCCCTTCGACCTTCTGGCCGCGAGGCGCCCGACAAACGCTGATAGACTCTGATCATGGTTGTCACCAACGTCGTCGTCCTCACGCTCGTGTGGTTGATCTGCGCCGTGTTGCAGGTCCGCATCGAACGCAATCGCTGGTTCGTCGGGCTGATCTTTCTCTGGCTGCCGATCGTTTTGCTGACAGTGTTGTGGGCCGCGATCTCCGCCTCCTGGCCGGAGGCCCTTCTGGGAACGGCCATCGGGCTGGTGCTCGGCGGCGCCTACTATCTCGTCATCGGACGCCGACTACGACCGGCCGACAGCAGCGGAATCAAGGTCTGGGGGCAGGACGTCGCCCCACGCCCGCGCGCCGCGCTCCAGATCGAGATCGATCATCTGCAGGACGAGAAGGCCAAGCTCGAGGCCGAGCTTCGTCGCCTGCGGGAGGGTCAGCGCCAGGGCGACGCGCAGGGCTCTCCGGCCGAGCCCACGAAACCCGATGGCGCTGGCTGATCAGGATCGTCGGCGGTATAACCGCGTCGGCGAAATGGACTTTTCCCTCACGCCTCGACAGCAGACCCTTCAAGAGCGCGCTCGCGTCGTCGCCGCGCGTGATCTGGCGCCGGGAGCGGCCGAACGCGACCGCGCCGAAACGCCCGATCGTGGCGTGTATGTCCGCCTGGCCGAAGAAGGCTGGATGGGAGCGCTATGGCCGGCGGCCTTGGGCGGCAGCGGCCTCGGCTACCTCGACCTGGCGTTGATCGTCGAGCAACTGGCCGGCGCCTGTCTGTCGACATCGATCTCCCTCGCCATTCACACGTGCTTGGCCTCAATGTCCGTTTTCGAGGCCGGCAACGACGTGCAACGCTCGCGCTGGATGCGCCTGCTGGCCAGCGGCGGCGCGCTCGGCGCCTTTGCCCTCACGGAGCCCGGCGCTGGATCGGATCCGGGTGGGCTGTCAGCGACGTTGACCCGCGACGGCGACGGCTACCTGCTGAACGGCACGAAGAGCTGGGTCAGCAACGCGGGCCTCGCTGAAGTGTTCGTGGTCTTCGCCAGCCACGACCTCAGCAAGCGGCACCGCTCCATCACGGCACTGGCCATCGAGGCCGGCACGCCGGGTCTCGATCTTGGCGTGCGCGAGCCGACGCTGGGGTTGCGCGCCGTCGATATCCGCACCGTAGCGTTTGCTGGAGTGCGAGTCGGCGCCGACTCGATCCTGGGGCGTATCCACGAAGGCTGGCCGATCATCGTGAGGGCCTTCGATCGGGTCCGCGTCATCCTGGCGGCAGCGGCGTTGGGGGCTGCAGCGTCGGCCCTGGCGCTAGGCGCCGACTACGCCGGCACCCGTCGGCAATTTGGGACGCAGATCGCGTACAAGCAGGCGGTGCAGGCCTATCTGGCCGAAAGCCAGATGGAGGTGGAGGCCTTGCGAGGGCTTGTCTATCGAGCGGCGTGGCTGGCCGATCGCGGCGAAGCATTTGGGACGGCCGCGGCGCAGGCCAAGGCATTTGGAGCCCGCGTCGCTAACGCAGTGGCCGACCGCATGCTGCAAGTCCACGGCGGCGCCGGCTTCAGCGAGGCCTCGCCGATCGCGCGGATCTACCGAGACGTCCGCGCACTGCGCCTCCTCGGCGGCACCGACGAGATCCAGCGCTATGTCATCGCGCGCGCTCTGCTCGAGCCGCATGGGGTTCGGATCCAACCGTGACGAAGCGCCCACGACGCCACGTCGGTGGGCAGCGGTCGGCCGTCTGAGCCTTCTTCAACGACCCAGCAGGTTCAACAGCATATCCGGTCGATTGGTGAAGATGGCATCGACGCCGAGGTCGATGAGGCGCTGCATTTCCGCCGGGTCATCGATGGTCCAGACGTCGACGCGGACGCCGCGCGCGTGCATGGTCGCGACCCAACCGGGCGTGACGACCGGGATGCCCGAGCTGGCGAGCGGGACCTGGGCCGCGGCATAGGCTGGCGAGATCACACCGCCCAGACCCACAAGGCTGAGGCCGACGCTCCAGGTGACTTCGTTGGTGCCGGCCGCCGTGGCGACCTCGGGACAGGCCGCCCGAAAGTCGGCGAGCGCCTGTTCGCGGCTGGAGGGCACGATCACGCGTTGCGTCGCGCCGTGGTCGCGCAGAACCTGGCAAAGCGCCTGCGCCATCGACGGCGTCTCCTGCTTGATCTCCATCACCATCGGCCAGGCGGGGAAGCGATCGAGCGCGTCGGCCAGCGTCGCGATCTGATAGCCCTGGCCCCGGAACGGGTACGTGGCGCCGTCGTCTGTCGTCCACCGGTAGCCGGCATCGAAAGCCTGCAGCTCGGCCAGAGTCATGTCGCTGACCCGGCCGCTGCCGTTCGTGGTGCGGTCGACCGTGTCGTCGTGGATGAGCACGACCTGTCCGTCGCGCGAGAGGTGCAGATCAACGTCGAGGACGTCGACGCTGAGCTCAGCCATGCGCTCGAGGTGCGCGAGGGTGTTGCCCGGCACGAGACCGAGGCCGCTGTCGTCGGCGTGGCCGATGACGAGCGGCCGCCGGTCAGGCAGGCCCGTCACATAGGCGGTGGTCGGCGCGGGGCGGGCCAGGACGTGCGCGAGCACCAGGCCCACGACGACGACCAGGCCCACCCCAAGCGCCAGGGTACGCAGCCGTTTCATCGGCTAGCCGAAGGTGCTCAGTCGCCGGTGAACATGTGGAACGGATTGAGCGGGCGACCCGCGCCCGGCGTCGCCCATGGCCACGGGATGCTCACCAGGATCAGGATGAACGAGATCGTGTACAGGATCGCGGCCATGCGGTGCTTGCCGGCGTCATCCTTCGCGCGGCGCGAGAGCGAGCGGCCGACGGTGGCGACGATAATCGCCAGGATCATGGTCGCGATGTGCTCGACCGCGTAGAAGCGCAACGCGGGCGTCTGCATCGCGGCGCCCATGTTGGCGAACGCGGCCTGCGTCAGCGGACTGATCACGCCATACAGCAGCAGGCCCACAAGCAGTTGGAGATGCAGGCTGGTCGTGTAGATCATGCCGAGGCGCGAGTCGAGCGCCGTAAACGCCTTCCGCGTGAACCAGCCACGGAAGGCCAGGACGATCGCGATCAGCCCGGCCACCACGATGACGTAGCGGAGCACCGAGTGGATGAATAGGACAATGTCGTAGACAATCTCAGGCATTGAAGTTCTCTCCTTGGGAATAACGGCGCGAGTGTAACATTCGCACCTTAACGCTTAATGAGTGACCGGTCGGTAAGTAAGTTGGCACGTCGCCCTATGTTATCCGAGGGTTCGACGCCTTTGCGCGCTAAGGACCGGTCGGCTGTATGATGGAAACCATGTACGATTTTAGCTTCCACTACGTCGACCTGCCGGGCGCCCGTCTCCATTGCGCCGAGATAGGCCCAGCCGACGGGCCGCTCGTCGTGTTGCTTCACGGATTCCCGCAATTCTGGTATGCCTGGCGCGACATCGCGCCACGACTGGCCGACGCGGGCTACCGGGTCGTCGCTCCCGATCAGCGCGGCTACAACTTCTCGTCGAAGCGCGGCCCGTTCACGGTCAACGCGCTGACACAGGATATCGTCAATCTGGTCAACGCGCTGGGACGACCGCGTGCGCACATCGTCGGGCACGACTGGGGCGGCGCGATCGCCTGGGCTTTGGGCTCCGCCCGGCCCGAGGTCGTCGATCGCCTGGCCGTGATCAACCTGCCGCACCTCAAATCGTTCTTCACAGCCGCTCTGCGCGGCAATCTCACACAGCTCGCCAAGAGCTATTACATCGGCCTCATCCAGATCCCGCGGCTGCCCGAAGCAGCCCTTTCGGCCAACGGCTTTCGCGGAATGACGAAGGCTCTGACGGACTCGGCGCTGCCTGGCACTTATTCGAATGAGGTGTTGCGGCGCTACGTGTCGGCCTGGGCCAAACCCGGCGCCCTGCGCGCGATGCTCGGTTGGTATCGCGCGATCCCGGCGCAGGCGGCCCGCAATCAGCTTCAGCCCTACATGCTGGCCATCGCCGCGCGGACGCTCGTCCTCTTTGGCGAACGCGACGTCGCGCTCGACGTGCGCGTGGCTGTCGAGGGCATGAAGGATGTGCCCAACGGTCGCCTGATTCGCTTCCCGGACAATTCGCACTTCCTGCCCGAAGAAAGGCCGGCTGAAGTCGCCGATCTGCTGGTCGAGCACTTTCAGGCGCCGTAACGTCAGGGCTTCGCGAGCTTCACCCACGGCCACGTCATGTGCGCGGCTTCGGGCCGCCACCAGGCCGCAAACCGATTGGCCCACGACTGCGGGTCGTACAGCACTTCAGGCCGGTGGGGCGCCAGCACGTCCCAGGGCACAGCCGCAGTCGTCGGTGACGGCTGATCGGGCCGCGCCAACGGTGTCTCAAGGATGTGAAGCTCGCCGTTCGGCGCGAGCCAGCCCAGGGCGCGTTCGATCACACCGGCCGGATCCGGCATGTGGTGCAGCGAGCCGGCCATGACCACGATATCGACGCAGGCATCGGGCAGCGGCGCGGTGAGCGCATCGGCGCACATGAAACGCAACCGCGTCTGGTGGATGAAGACGCGCGCCGCCACCTTCAACTCCCGTCGATCGGGGTCAAGCCCATAGACCCGATAGTTGTTGCGCACCCCCGCCAGTCGATGGCTCAGCCAGCCGTTGCCGCAACCCACGTCAAGGATCACCAGCGAGCGCCACAGCCGCGAAAGATGGGTACTGAGGCGCAGCAGCATCTCAGCGTGCTCGCGCCATTCGCGTTCGAGGACGTGGCCTGGCGCGATCTCGGGCAGGCGCAGCGTGGCAGGGTCCGTGAACAGGCGTGACTCCTTCGCGCGCCGGCGCAGTTGTGCGGCCTCCCACTCGGCGCGCGCAGCCGGATCGTCCAGCACCCAATAGCCGTCGACCCGCGGATACCCGGCCAAAAAACGGTCCAACAACGTCGCAGAAGCCATAACGAATCTCATTATACGAATCGCCGGAAGGGACGTCAGAAATGGCCCCGACGGGTCGTGTCGCGATTCAGAGAGCGCTTATAATCAAGGGGATTATCACAAGAGGAATGAGGGTTTCTGGCATGACTACTCCGACTATTCGCCGCATTGCGATCTCCACAGGCGGCGGCGACGCTCCAGGCCTGAACGCCGTGATCCGCGCCGCGACGATCGCGGCTCGCTCGCGCGGCTGGGACGTCGTTGGCATTCGTGACGGCTTCAACGGGCTGATGTTTCCTGAGCGCTACATCGACGGTGGCCTGATCCGGCTCGATCGCACGACCGTGCGCGGCATCACGCACACCGGCGGCACGATCATCGGCACGACCAACCGCGGCAACCCGATGCGCTTCCCGGTGCCCCAGGCCGACGGCTCCTACAAAGAAGAGGATCGCACCGATGAGTTGATCGCGCGCTTCCGCATGCACGACATCGACGCGCTTGTCACGATCGGCGGCGACGGCTCGCTGACCCTGGCCGACCACCTGCATCGCAAAGGCCTGTGGGTCGTCGGCGTCCCCAAGACGATCGACAACGACCTCGACAAGACTGAAGCGACGTTCGGTTTCGACACCGCCGTCGCCTTCGCCACCGAATGTATCGATCGCCTCAACAGCACGGCGTCGTCGCATGGCCGCATCATGGTCGTCGAAGTGATGGGCCGCTACGCCGGTTGGATCGCGCTGAACGCCGGTGTCGCCAGCGCTGCCGACGTGGTGCTGATCCCCGAGATCCCGTACGACATCAACAAGGTCGCGGCCAAGATCCGCGAACGCCAGGCCGCCGGCCGGCTGTTCTCGATCGTGGTGGTGGCCGAAGGCGCCAAGGCGCTCGACGGCGTCGTCACCATCAAGGGCAAGTCCGTCGGACAGGCTGAGCGCCTGGGCGGCGTCGGCGAGAAGGTCGCGCGTGAGCTTGAGGAGATCACGGGCAAAGAGTCGCGCGTCGTGGTCCTCGGCCACCTTCTGCGTGGCGGCTCGCCGACCGCTTTCGACAGGCTTGTCGGCCTGCGCTTCGGCGCCGCCGCGATCCGCGCCCTCGAAGAAGGCCAGCGCGGCGTCATGGTCTCGCTGACACCGCCCACCGTCAGCTACGTGCCGCTTGAAGCGGCCTGCAGCCGCATGAAGACAGTGCCGATCGACTCCGACACGATGCTCACCGCCCGCGACATGGGCATGAGCTTCGGGGACTAATCGACGAAAGGCGAAGGACGAATGACGAAGGTTGAACGGCCGTTCAACCTTCGTCATTCGTCCTTCGCCTTTCGTCTGCCGACCAGACGAGGCCCAGACATGCTCCGCTCGATGTTCATCTCACTATCGCACGTCAAGTGGGCGCAGGAGGCGCTGACCAGGGCCCCTCTCGCGCGCAACGTGGCGCGCCGCTTCATCGCCGGGCAGACGCTCGTGGAGGCGATCGACGCCATCCGGTCGTTGAACGCCTACGGCATCAACGCCACGCTGGATTGTCTGGGCGAGTCGGTGCATGAGCGCGTCGCGGCCGAGGCCGCGCGTGATGAGTACCTGCGCGCGGTCGACGAGATCGACCAAGCGGGTGTGCGCGCCAACGTCTCGATCAAGCTGACCCAGTTCGGCCTGGACATCGACAAGGACTTCTGCCTCGACAACATTCGCCGGCTTGTGGCGCGCGCCGCCGGGCTCGGCAACTTCGTCCGCATCGACATGGAGGACAGCGCGCACACCGACGTCACGCTCGACGTCGTCTACACGCTGCGCAAGGAGTTCGACAACGTCGGCGTGGTGCTGCAGTCGTATCTGTATCGCACGGAGGCGGATCAGGCGGCGTTGACGGCTGCCGGGGTGCCGATCCGGCTTTGCAAAGGCGCGTACCAGGAGCCTTCGGAAGTCGCCCACCCCGACAAGGCCGAGGTCGACCTGAGCTACATCAAGCTCGCGCGCCAGTTGATGGATGCCTCCGCGGCCCTGCCGCCGGCCGACCCCTCGGGCAAGCGCCCCGCCCTGGCCGCGCTCGCCACGCACGACGTCGCCATGATTCACGCAGCCAAGCGCCATGCCGAGCGCCTGGGCATCCCGCGCGATCGCTTCGAGTTCCAGATGCTCTATGGCATCCGTCGCGACCTTCAGGAGCAGCTGGCGGCCGACGGCTACGCGGTGCGCGCCTACGTGCCCTACGGCACGCATTGGTACCCGTACTTCATGCGACGCCTGGCCGAGCGGCCGGCCAACGTCTGGTTCATCGCCTCCAACCTGTTGCGATGAGCGCCGAGCGCCAGCGGCTCCTTCTGGTCGACGACGAGGCCGACATCACGGCCAACCTCGCGCCGCTTTTGACTCGCTCCGGCTTTGACGTCGACGTGGCCCACGACGGCCAGGCCGCGCTCGACCAGATCGCGGCGAACCCGCCGGCCGTGATCGTCATGGACGTGCTCATGCCGCGGCTCGACGGCCGCGAGGCCCTGCGGCAACTGCGCCGCGCCGGCGATTGGACGCCCGTCGTGCTCCTCACCCGCGTCGGCGAGTCGGCCGAGCGCGCCATGGCGCTCGAAGAGGGCGCCGACGACTATCTCAACAAGCCCTTCGATCCGCATGAACTCGTCGCGCGCGTGCGTGCCGTGTTGCGCCGCGCCCGCCCCGGTCAGCCGCCGCTCAGCGCCGCGCAGCGCCTCGTGGCCGGCTCGCTCAGCTTCGAGCGGGCCTCACGCCGCGTCCGCCTCGACCAGACCGAACTGCAACTGACCCCCAAGGCCGTCAACCTGCTCGAATACCTGATGACCCACCCCGACGAGCTCGTCACGCGCGATCGCCTTCTCGATGCCGTTTGGGGCTGGGACTACCCCACCGGGACGCGCACCGTCGACACGCGCATGGCCGAACTGCGCCGCGCCTTGCACGATGACCCGGCTCGCCCGACGTACATCGAAACCGTCCCGGGTGAGGGCTATCGCTTCATTGCATCGGTGCGCTCGGGCTGACGGCCAGGCCGACTCGACTATGAACCGCCGGACTGTGTTCCTCAGCGTCCTCGCCCTCAGCCCCGGGCTCATCGCCCTGGCATGGGCCGCGCTCGCCGCCGCCGGCCTGGCGCCCAACCCCGGCCTGTACATGCGCGGCGAGGCCAGCGCATTCGTGTTCACCGCCGCCGTCGTTTGGCTTATCGCGAGCATCGCCGTGATCGGCGTGTGGTGGCGCGGCAAGGCGCGCGAGACACAGGCGACGGCGACCGCTCACAAAGCCGCGTCGGCCGATCGGCGTCGCTTCCTCGAACGCCTCGATCACGAACTGAAGAACCCCCTGACGGCGATCCGCGCCGGGCTCGCCAATCTGCCCGAACGTTCGCAGGGCCCGGCCTTCGACAGCGTCGACTCGCAGGTGCGCCGCATCAGCCGCCTCACCACGGACCTGCGCAAACTGGCCGAGCTCGAGGGCCGGCCGCTCGAACTCGCCGACGTGTCGATCGGCGAATTGCTCGAAGCCGTGATGAGCGCGGTGCGAGAACGTCAGGAATTCGCTCAGCGCGAGATCGTGGTCAGCGTGCCTCAGGCGCCGTGGCCGGTACCGGCCGTCTCAGGCGACTTCGACTTGCTCATGCTCGCGGTGCTCAACCTCGTCGACAATGCCATGAAGTTCACACCGGACGGCGCGCGCATCGAGATCCGAGCGCGTGAAGACTCCGGGTTCGTCGTCGTCGAAGTCGCCGACACCGGCCCCGGCATCCCCGACGACGAGCTGCCGCACCTCTATGAGGAGCTCTATCGCGGCACAGGCGCGCGCAGCGTCCCGGGAAGCGGCCTGGGCCTGGCCCTGTGCCGGGCTATCCTCGACCGCCATGCCGGAACCCTCACGGTGCGGAGCCAGGTCGGCAAGGGCACGGTGTTCACGTTGCGGCTGCCTGCCCGGGCAAGCTGACGAAAGACAGCGGACGGCAGGCCGCAGACAGCAGACGGCAGACCGCAGACTGTACGACAAACGCGTTAGCCCGGCGACGCTTGGCGAACGACGCAGGTTGCGTGGCCCTTCCAATGTCGCCTCTCGTCCTTGGGCCCCTGTATGCACGCGGGCATCTCATGGTCTACGCGTTGACTATCTGTATCTGTGGCCTGACCACCTCTCCGCTCCTGTCACGAGACCCTGATTCGGCCAACGCCGGCCGCGCCGTTGCCTCCTCATCCATGTCATCTTGAGGGCCAACCAACAGAGCTATCCGACTCGCCGAATGAGCCCGAAAGCTCGCCTCCAAAGACCTCTATGCCTTCGATAATCACTTTCCTCTATCGACCGAGTTGGCGTCTGCTGAAGGCGTGAGGGTCTTTGAGGGCGATCTTTCGGGCTCATTCAGCGCGCCTCCGGGCATCATTGGTTGGCCCTCAAGATGACACTGAGGACATAGCGCCTGTTGACCCACAACGACATTCGCCCGGGTTGATTAGCCGCATAACCCTCGCCATTCGTCGTTCGTCATTCGTCATTCGTCCCTCCTCGCTCCACAGTTCATCATCTGCCATCCACGGTCCCTGTGTCACCAATCGGTTACGCGGCCGTGATCACGTTGCCACACCGGTCTGTCATTCTCAGACATCGACGGTGCGCGGGTCGTGCGCCCGTCACTGACTCTCAGGAGGTGGAGCAATGTTGACACGGACCTTTGGGTGGATCCGATGGGTCTTGATCCTCGGCTTTGTGATGACAGGCCTAAGCGTGATGCCGGTGCAGGCCAGTCAGGCACAATGTCGCCCGCGCACTGATTGGTCGGCGTACGTCGTGGTGCGCGGCGACACGCTCTCGCGAATCGCGAGGCGGTTCGGCACGACTGTGTCTGCGCTGACAAGCGGCAACTGTCTGGCCAACGCCAACTACATCTACGTCGGCCAACGGCTGCGTGTGCCGAAGGGCGGCGGTGGCGGCGATCCCGCGCCGGTGCCCGGGCCGGCGACGCGCGACCAGATCGTGCCGGCCACGTACCAGGCTTATCAGAGCGGCTTTCTGCTGTGGCGAGCCGACACGGGCGACGTCTGGGCCTACGTGGGCGTCTATCAATCCGGAGGCACCGGCACGTTCTCGTCGTACGCGTCGGCGCAATATGCGCAGTTGCCGATGCAGGCGCTGACGCCGCCGCCCGGCTTTGTCGCGCCGATCATGGGCTTCAACCGGGTGTGGAGCAACCTCGGCGACTTGAAGCGCCGGCTCGGCTGGGCCGTCAACACCGAACTCAGCTATACACCCTGGGTCCGCACGGTCGGCGGCGTGCCGGTGAGTTTCACGCTGCCCACCGGATTGGTGGCCCTGAACTCGGGCACGGGCTGGATGGTCACGGGCAGCGGCACGCGGGATCCGTTCCCTCCGACGCCCGTCGAGCCTGTCACTCGCATCGTGAACTTCGCGGCGCCGCCCGGTCCGGTGCAGGTTGGCGACACGCTGACGGTCACCTGGAAGGTCGAGGGCACCCAATATGCGATTCTCACCATGTGGGACGGCGAGACGAATGTTCAGGTGCGCAGTTGGGACAGCCTGCCCGTCGAGGGCACTGTGACGATGACGGTGCCGACCATGCTGACGTCCGAGCTGCGCCTGGTCCTGCAGGCCGCCAACCTGGCGGCCACAACACCGACCAAACTGTGGGATACCAAGGCCTCGGCCAGCCTGTCGATCCCGGTGCTGGATCGGGCCATCACGGTCACGACGCAGGCGGCCTATCAGCCATACGCCACGGGCTTCATGATCTGGCGACAGGACTACGGCACGATCTATATCTTCGGTCAGGGGATGAGCACCTATCCGCAATACAGTTATCAGTCGCTGCCGGATAACGTGTGCACCGACCTGGCGCCGGGCATGATCTGCCCGATCAACGGCTTCGGCCGGATCTGGGGCAGCGACACCTACATCCGCCGCACGGTTGGTTGGCCGACGGCACAGGAGCAGAGCTATCAGGTCACCATCGTCAGCCGCGGCGGCATCCCGCTTTCGATGACCCTGCCAGACGGTCGCACAGTGGTCATCGAGAACGGTTGGAACTACCATTTCTAGGCATTCGTCTATCATTCACTGTCGGGCAGCGGTGGCCGGGCCTTTGGATCAAAGACCCGGCCACCGCTTCGATCTAGCTCGGTCTCTCAACACCCATGGTCCTCAAACGCCTCACATTGGCCTGCCTTTCGCTGTTTCTCGCCGGCTGCGGCGCGATCGAGATCGGCTTCGAGCCCACAAACGCGCCTGCCGCCGGGCCCTCGCCAACCGGGGCCGCCACGGTCGCCACCCAACTCGCCGCGATCACGCTCACATCGACCGGCACCCCATCGGGGGCGTCATCCACGCAAACCGGCACCGCAACGCCGCCAGACGCAGCGTCGGCGGCCAGTGACACACCGGCGGCCGTGGTGGCCTGTACGACGCGACACATCGTCAGGGTCGGCGACACCTTGATGACGATCGGCCAGGCCTATGGCGCGGACTGGCACGAGATCGCAGCAGCCAACAACCTGACCAGCCCGAGCCTGATCTTTGTTGGCCAGAGCCTGTGCATCCCGCACGCCGCCCGGACGCCCAACCCGATCCCGCCAAGCCCGACTGCCACCCTGACGGTGACGCCCTCACCCACGGCGACCGCCGTCCTGACGCCGACGCTCACGCCGACGGCGTCCACCACGCCCACGCCCTGCGGGATTGCCTGGTTCTTCACACCCGGGCCGACGGATTGCCCGGCCGGCGCTGCCCAGACGTCAGCGGGGGCTGCCGAACGCTTCGAGCGCGGCCAAATGCTGTGGATGGCCTCAAACGACACCTACTACGTGTTGTTCAACCTTGGCGCGACGCCGGCCGACGGGCGGCTGGTGTTCATCCGTCTGGAGACCCTGCCCCTCAAGCCAGGCGCCAACAGCGACAACCAGATCGACGAGACCCCCCAGCCTGGGCTGTCCCAGCCCATCCGGGGCTTCGGCCACATCTGGCGCGATGAAGTCTATGGGGACTTCGCAGTTTTGGGCGGCCAGACCATGCGATCCGTGATCGGTTGGGCTGTCGAGCCGGAATACGCTATAAACGCGACACTGCAGTGCGCTTCGGCGCGCGCGGATACCGGTCAAACCTGCTATCTCGGGATCCCGGGAAACCGCGTCATCGCCCTCGATAGCTCGGCGACGGGCAACCTCTGGCAATACCAGATCGGGCCCTAGGTGGAGCCGGCTCAGGTGTGGCAAGGATTTGGCTATGCGCACCGGAACCTAACCATTGCCTACAGCGTCCTATGTTAATCAAACGGCAAATTGGTTGCACGCTTTAACGTTCGGGTGTAAAACCAATCCACTTCGGTCGGGTTTATTGTGAGGATGAAGATGACATTGCGCCTTCGACCTTATGCTTTGATGTTCAGCCTGGTGCTCGCCCTGATCTCGCCGTCGCTGGCCTCGGCCGAGGCGGCCCTTAGCCCGGCAGCCCAGAACGGCACGACCACGCACGTGGTGCAGGCCGGCGAGACCCTTTTTACGATTTCGCAGATCTACGGGGTGAGCTGGACGTCGATCGCGTCAGCAAACGGCATCGTCGGCGATCGCATCTTCGCCGGCCAGACCCTGGTGATCCCAGACGGCTCGGCGACCGCCGACCCGGCGCCGGTCACCAACGGCTCCAATCCCGTTCACATTGTTGCGGCCGGCGAAACGCTGTTCACCATCGGCCTCAGGTACGGCATCGTCTGGACCAAGATCGCGGCCGCCAACGGGATCTCTGGCGATACGGTCTACGCCGGGCAGCGCTTGGTGATCCCGATCAACGGCGCCTCGGCACCGGCCGACCCTGCCCCGACGCCGGTCCCCGCCGACCCGACTTCCGTGCCCGCGCCGGCGGATCCTACGCCCGTCCCGGCTCAACCTTCCACAGGCCAGCAGACCCATGTCGTGCAGAGCGGCGAGACGCTGGCGCGCATCGCCAGCCAGTATGGTGTCACCTGGCCCGCGATCATGGCCGCCAATAACCTGCCGAGCGACCTGATCTACACCGGCCAGAACCTGATCATCCCGGCGCCGGGCCAGTACGCTGACGTCGTCGCGCCGGCCAACAACGTCGGGGTCAACAAGGCGCCGATGCCCGGCCGCACCGACAAGTACTTCCTGGTCGACCTCTCGGAACAGCGCCTGTATGCCTTCGAAGGCCAGACCCTGGTTCGCCAGACGCTCGTGTCGACCGGCCGCTGGCCGACCCCGACCGTGCTCGGCGAGTACCAGATCTGGATCAAGCTCGAGTCGACGCGCATGACCGGGCCGGGCTACGACCTGCCGAACGTGCCCTACACCATGTACTTCTACCAGGGCTACGGCATCCACGGCACTTACTGGCACAACAACTTCGGCACGCCGATGAGCCACGGCTGCGTCAACCTGCCGACGCCCGAAGCGCAGTGGGCTTTCTACTGGGCCGATGTGGGCACGTCGGTCATCGTGGTGCCTTGAGAAAGGACCGCGGACGGTGGACCGCTGACCGCGGATACTGGAGCCTCCCGCGCCCCCAGCGCTGACGAAAGACGAAGGCCGAAGGTTGTCTCAGACAACCTTCGGCCTTCGTCTTTCGTCCTTCGTCGGAACCTCAGAACGCGCAGATGCCCTCAAAGAGTGTGGATGACGATCCGCCGACCCAAACGCGGCCTTCGACATCCTGGGTGATGGCCACCCGTCCGCTGCGCCCAAGGCGCGTGCCCTGCGAGGCCACGTACGGAGCTGAGGCGCGGCCCGACGTCAGAAGCCACTGCGCCACAGATGCGTTCAGGCTCCCCGTCACCGGATCCTCAAGGACGCGCCCGGTCGGATCGGTGAAGAAGGCACGCAGTTCGAACGCCGTGGCACTGCCGTGCGAGCACGGACCGACGACGCCGATATCCATCTGAGTCGGCCACGAACCGTGCGGTTCGATCGCCAGCACATCATCGGCGCTGCGCAACAACAGAGCCAGCCAGCCGGGACCGTTGTCGGCCCACTGCGCGTCGACGACCACTGACGGATCGACACGCAGGAACTCGATAGCGCGTTGAAGGTCTGGCCCGGCGACAGGGCCGCCGCGGATCAGGGCCGGGGCCGCGAAAGCCAGCGCATCGCCGACGGACCTGACAGGCACAAGCCCGGCGCCGCACTCCTGAATGATCACGTCGCCGGCGCGCTGACGACCGCCGGCCTTGAGCCAGGCATGGCAGCTCCCCAGGGTCGGATGCCCGGCGAAGGGCATTTCGCGATTGAGCGTGAAGATGCGCACGCGGTAATCGGCGTCTGGCGTCGTCGGTGGTAGCAAAAACGTGGTTTCCGAGAGGTTGAGCCAGCGCGTGATGCGCTGCATCTCCTCGGTCGACAGGCCTTCGCCGTCCAGGATCACGGCCAGCGGGTTGCCCGTGAACGGGCCTTCGCGAAAGACGTCAACCAGTTGAAATCGTCGCTCCATGGTGTTCCTCCTCAAGCGCTGCGACGCCGCATCAAGTCAAGCCGACTTGCGCGCAAGCGCCAAGCCAACAGCCACAGTACAATGCGCCTATGCCTAACCTGGACCTGCTGCTCAGACGACTCGCCGAGACCGCCCAGGCTACGCGCGACTATTTTGCCTCACTTGGTGAGGCGGATCTCGAGCGACGCATTTTCCACGACCCCGAGTGGTCGGCGCGCGACATGCTCGCCCACCTGATCACCACGGAGCGTGCCATCCGGCCGTTGATCGTCGCGATCACGCGCGGCGACCCGGGCGCTCCGCCCGGCTACGACATCGACGCAGCCAACGCTCGCTTGCTCGAAGAGATGCGTGGCCTCAACATGTCGGATCTGCTCACGGCCTGGACGGACGAACGTGCCGCCACCCTCGAGGTCTTCGCCCAACTCGACCCATCAGCGCTGGAACGACGGGGTCGTCATCCCTTCCTGGGCGAGACGACGGTCGACGACATGATTCAGCTGATGTACCGACACGAGATGCTCCACGCGCGCGATGTGCGGCGGGGCCTTAGCTGATTGCGACGGTTGAGGGAGGAGGGAGCGCTGCCACTCTTTCCTTCCTTGTTCTTCGCCCTTCCCGCATTCCTCAATCCACCCGCACCGCCAGCCCTTTAAGGTAGTAGCCTTCGGGAAACGCCAACGACACGGCGTGATCCGGGGCCTGAGCGAGTCGGCGGATGATATGAGCTTCGCGCCCGGCGTCGAGCGCGGCGTCGGCCACGATCTTCTGGAAGAGCGGCGGGTCGATCGCACCCGAGCACGAGAACGTCAGAAGTAGGCCGCCGGGGCGGAGCAGCTTGAACGCCAGCAGGTTGATGTCCTTGTAGCCGCGGGCGGCGCGTTCGACCTGGGCCTGGCTCTCAGCGAACTTCGGCGGATCGAGGACGATGGCGTCGAAGGTGCGGCGCGCGTCGCGCATCTTGCGCAGCACCGCGAAGACGTCGCCTTCGATGGATTCCCAGCGCCCGCGTTCGATCCCGTTGAGGGTCAGATGCGCGTCTGCCTGCGCCAGCGCGGCGGCCGATGACTCGACCTGGGTGACGTGAGCAGCCTTGCCCGTCAGCGCCGCCACACTGAAACCGCCCGTGTAGGCGAAACAATTCAACACGTCGCCGACGCACAGTTCCTGGGCGAGCGCGCGGTTATCGCGCTGGTCGAGGTAGAAGCCGGTCTTGTGCCCGGCGCGCACATCGACGCGGAACAACATGGGGCGTTCCGCGGCTTCGATGATCTGCACGCCCGCCGCCGGCTCGGGCCCCCACACCAGGCCGGTGCGGGTGCCGAGGCCCTCCTTGGCGCGCACGTCGACGTCTGAGCGCTCGAAGAGGGTCGTGCCGACGTCGCGCAGGGCCTCGGCCCAGGTCGCACGCCAGCGTTCGGCACCAGCTGACAGGAGCTGCATGACGATCACGTCGGCATAGCGATCGACGACGAGGCCCGGCAGGCCGTCGGCTTCGGCATGAACCAGACGGACGCCCGCTTCGGGAGCGGTGAGCGAGCCGAGCGCAAGGTCGTCGCGCCGTTTCAATGACGCGCGCAGCCGCTCGCTGAGCCAGGCCGCATCGACCGCCGGGCCGTCGCCGAAGCGCCAGACCCGGGCCGTGATCTGCGAGGTGGGTGAATAGGCGGCCTGAGCCAGGCGACGGCCATCGGCGTCATGCACCCAGACCGTGTCTCCAGGTTCAGGCTTGCCCGCCACGCGAGCCACAGCGCCCGAAAAGATCCAGGGATGTCGTCGCAGGATCGATTTCTCGCGCCCCGGTTTGAGATGAAGTTCTCCGCTCATCAGGCACCCCCTGGCAATCCGAGTTCGCTTCCCGCCTCGCGAAAGACCGTAAGCCCGGCGTCGATCTCGGCGCTGGTATGCGCGGCCGTTACGGTCGCGCGAATGCGCGCGAGGTTCGAGGGCACAGCGGGCGAGACGACCGGCAGCGCGAAGATGCCGCGCTCCTGACAGGCGCGCGTCAGCGCATACGCGCGCTCGTCGTTGCCGCAGACGATCGGCACCACGGCAGTCTCACTGGCGAGCGTGTCGAACCCGGCCGCCCGCAGACCCTTTCGAAAGCGCGCGCCGTTGGCCTGCACGGCCCTCACCCGCTCGGGCTCGTGTTCGATCACGTCGAAAGCAGCCAAAGCCGCCGCGGCCTGGGCCGGCGGCAGCGCGGCCGAGAAGATGTAGCCCCGCGAGGCATGACGCAGGACGCGCACGACGTCGGCGCTGGCCGAGATGTAGCCGCCGACCGACGGGATGGTCTTGCTGAGCGTGCCCATCTTGATGTCGACGACGCCGGGCAGCCCGAAATGCTCTTCGATGCCATGGCCGGTCGCGCCGAGGACGCCGAGCGAGTGCGCCTCGTCGACCATCAGCCACGCGCCATAGCGGCGGCAGAGCTGGCTCAACGCCGGCAGATCGACGATATCGCCGTCCATGCTGAAGACAGCGTCGGTCACCACCAGACGCGTGCCGGTGGTCGACGCCTGAGCCAGGCGACGCTCGAGGTCGGCCATGTCGTTGTGCTTGAAGCGCGCAAAAGCGGCGCCCGAGATCTGGCAACCGTCGACGATCGAGGCGTGGTTGAGTTTGTCGCTGAATACCACGTCGTGGCGGCCCACCAGCGTGGCGATCGTCGTCAGGTTGGTGACGTAGCCGCTCGAGAACGTCACTGCCTCTTCGCGGCCGGTGAAGCGCGCCAGGCGCTGCTCGAGCTCGCGGTGCAGGCTCAGCGATCCGGCCAGCAGCCGCACACCGTGCGTGCCGGTGCCCCAGCGCGTGATCGCGGCTGACGCCGCGGCATTGATCGCCGGATGGCCGAGCAGACCGAGGTAGCTGTACGACGCGAACTGGATCAGCTCGCGGTCGCCGATCCGCACGCGCGTGGGCGACAGGATCTCATCGACCGACTGGTTGAAGAAGTACAGACCCTGATCGCGGGTGTTGCCGACGCGCGCCTGCCAGTACGCGATGCGCTCATGAATGCGATCGCCCAGGGCGTCGGCTCGCTCAAGGGCGGGATCGAGGGGGGTAACCATGGTCGAATGGTATCAAAGACCGGGTTGGAGGCCCTCGCCTGCGCCGCCATGGGGTGATAAGCGCGATGAAGAGTCAGGGCGGCGCGTCCTCTCCCTCTGGGAGAGGACAGTGCACCTTCAGTCATGGCGGCTTATCGAGAGCGGAGAGAACGGCGGGCCCGCGGTCGCGGCAGCGGAGCGACGCGTCCCCTCCCGGCGGGAGGGGACAGTGCACCTTCAGTCATGGCGGCCTATCGGAAACGGTGGGCCTGCGGTCGCGGCGACGGAGCGACGCATCTCCTCCCGGCGAGAGAAGAAAGCGGGCTCTCGGGTGTGGCAGATCATCGACAGAGAAGGGGACGGTGCGCTGTTGGGCGTGGCAGCTTAGCGGCGGAGCGACACCGGTAACGATGAACGGACCGATCATCACCCAGCCCATCAAAACCAGAGAGCACGATACTGCCATCGATCAGCCGGCTGACCCACCCGTGCTGTCACCCTCCCCCTTTGGGGGAGGGTGCGCCGTCCACGCGCCCTGGTCATTTCGACATCCTGCGGCGGCGCGGGCGAGGGTGAGGGCCAGCGCCTCGCTAGCCGCCGAGCGCCCGCAGGGCCGCTTCGTCCAGGATCGGGATGTTGAGCGACTGGGCCTTCGCGAGCTTTGAGCCAGGCGACTCACCGAGGACGAGGTAGCTGGTCTTCTTGCTGACGCTGTCGCTGACTTTGCCTCCACGCCCTTCGATGTATTCGCGGGCTTCGTCGCGGCCAAGGGTCGGGAGCGTGCCCGTGATCACGAAGGTCTTGCCGGTGAACGGGCCTTCGGCCCGGGTCGCGCGAGGGGCGGATGTCGGCCAGACGCCTGCGGCGCGCAGCTTGGCCAGGAGGGCCTTGTTACGCTTCTCGGCGAACCATTCGACAACGGCGTTCGAGGCGCTCGGGCCGATGCCGTCGACGCCTTGCAGGGCGTCGGCATCGGCGGCGGCCAGCGCGTCGAACGAGCCGAAGTGAGCGGCCAGGTCCTGCGCGGCCACGAAGCCGACGCCACGGATGCCGAGCGCCGCCAGCAGGCGGGCCAGCGGCCGGTCTTTGCCGGCCTCGATGGCGGCCAGAAGCTTCTCGGCCCGCTTGTCGGCAAAGCCCGGGAGCGTGAGGAGTTGATCCTTGGTCAGGGTGAAGACATCGGCGACATCGCGCACCAGGCCCTGTGCGACGCTGGCCAGCGCGACCTTCTCGCCGAAGCCCTCGATGTCCATCACCGCAGCGAAGTACTCGACCACGCGGTTGAGTTGGGCCGGGCAGGCGCTGTTGACGCAGTAGATGTCGACTTCACCTTCGACCTGTTGAATGGGCTCGCCGCACGACGGGCAGGTCTTGGGCGGCTTGATCTTCTTCTCGCTGCCCTTGCGCGCCTCGATGATCGGGCCGATGACGTACGGGATCACGTCGCCCGAGCGTTTGAGCAGCACGCGATCGCCCATGCGGATGTCGTGATCGCGGATGTAGTCGAAGTTGTGAAGCGTGGCGTTGCGCACCGTGACGCCGCCGACCACGACCGGCTCGAGTACGGCCGTCGGCGTGATCTTGCCCGTGCGCCCGACGTCGACGGTCAGGCCGGTCAACGTGGTCGTCACCTCGCGCGCCGGGAACTTGAAGGCCGTGGCGCCGCGCGGATCCTTGCCGACGAAGCCGAGCTCCGCCTGCAGGCGCAGGTCGTCGACCTTGATCACCATGCCGTCGATCTCGAACGGCAACGTGTCGCGCTTCTCGGCGTACGACTGGCAGTAGGCGATGACCTCTTCGATGTCCGTGAAGCGCCGCGCGACGTCGGAGATCGGGAAGCCCAGGCCGCGGAGGTACTCGAGCGTCTCCCATTGCGTCCCGGGGGTCAGGCCTTCAGCCGCCACGACCTGATAGCACAGCAGCGAGATCGGGACGGCGGCGGTGGCCGTGGTGTCGAGGTTGCGCAGCGCGCCGGAGGCCGTGTTGCGCGGGTTCGCGAACGTCCGCGCGCCCTTGGCGATTTGCGCCTGGTTGAAACGCTCGAAATCGGCGGTGTAGATGACGGCTTCGCCGCGCACCACCAGGAGCGGCGGGTAAGCCGGCTGCGCCGCCTTCTTTCGCGATCCCTTCGTCTCTGGCTCGCGCAGGCGCAAGGGCAACGCCCGGATCGTGCGAAGGTTCGGCGTGACGTCCTCGCCGATCTCGCCATCGCCGCGGGTCGCGCCCTGAACGAAGACGCCTTCGCGGTAGTGAAGGACGACGGTCAGGCCGTCGATCTTGGGCTCGACGACGAAGGCGGCGTGATCCACGCGATCGTTCAACCGGCGAATGCGCTCATGCCAGCTGCGCACGTCCTCGGCGTTGAAGCAGTTGCTCAGGCTCAGGATCGGCGCCGGGTGCCTGACCTTGACGAAGCGCTCGCTGACGTATCCCCCCACGCGCTGCGTCGGCGAGTCGGGCGAGCGCAGGTCGGGGTTGGCTTCTTCGAGCGCCTGCAGTTCCTTGAAGAGCGCGTCGTACTCCTGGTCCGAAACCGTCGGCGCCGAGAGCACATGGTAGCGATACAGGTGCTCGTGCAACTCGCGGCGCAGAGCTTCGATGCGTGCGGCGGGTGTCTTGGCGGAAGGCATGGCGAGAGTATGGCGCGGTAGCGTTCGCACCTCGCCCTCCGCTCCTCGCCTTTCGTCATTCGTCCTTTGTTCGCGACAGCACCTCCGACAGATCATCGCCCTTGCGGACGACGACGGCCGGGATGCCGACGGCGAGCAGCGACTCCGAGGTGCCGGCGGAGGAGCGCGGGCCGCCGAACGTGAGCGCGTCGGTGATGACGGCGGCCACGCTGACGCCGCGCCGCTTGAGGCCGCGCGCCAGAGACACCCAGCGTGTGTCCCAGGTGGCGGTGCAAATCACCAGGGTGGCCCCGCGCGGCAGCAGGTCGGTCTCGAGCGAGAGTGCGTCCGCCAGGTGAGTGGATCCATCAGCGCGGAACACGGCAAGCGTCTCGAGCACTTTCGCCAGTTGGCGCTCGCCGCGATCGGGCTGCACGACGGTGCGCGCCGAGCCGTACGCCACGAGGCCGACCGAACGATCCTGGCGGATGAAGTATTGAGCCAGCGATGCCGCCGAACTGACTAAGTATTCCTCGGTCGCCGCAGGAAGCTGATAGGGCGCGCTCCGGTCGTACCAGCGCTCGCCGAGATCCTCGATCGCCACGTCGGCGGCGCCGGCCTGCACGCTGGCGTCGCCGTCAATCAACAGCCACAGGTCCGCCAACGGATCGAGCTCGAACTCCTTGACCATCAGGCGGTCGCGGCGCGCCGTCGATTTCCAATGGATGCGATTGAACGAGTCGCCCGGGGCATAATCGCGCACGCCGGCGGCGTTGGCCGTGACGTAGTGCGTGCGGCGGCGCAGAAACTCGCCGCCGGGGGTCATGCCGGGGCTGAGGAAGAATCCGAACACCGGCGCCGTGTAAGGCAGAATGACGATGTGGTTGGTCTGCGGCAGCAGGCGCTGAACCTGGAAGAGGCCGAAGGGATCGCCCGAGACGAGCGTCAACGGGCCGAGGCGGTAGCGGCCGCGCTTGCGGGCCGAGGTGCGCACCGTCCACGAGCGTTGCGATAGTGGGCCAAGGCCGGAGAGCACCTGGCCGGCACGATGGCCGGGCACGTCCGAGTCGTCACGCACCTCGATCCACAACTTCGGGAACCGGCTCTGATTGCGCAGTTGCAGGCGTTCGCTGAAGACCTGGCCGGCCTGGGCGACGAGGCCGCGCGTCTGGCGCGCCACACGCACGCCGCGCAGACTGAGCCAGGCCCAGCCCGCGGCGATCCCGATCAGCGCCACCCACAGGTAGAAGAGGCTGTAGAACAGGTCACGGCCCGTCACCAGCGCGACGGCCAGCGACAGGATCGCGAGGGTGAGGACCAGGATCTGGCGGATGCGCATCGACGAGGGCGCCTTTTCGCTCAGACTTAACTAGCGCGCTGAGCCTCGGCTCAGTGCGGGTTGCGCAGCTGGCTGCCGCCCGGGACAGCGACCGACTTGACCACGTCGGCGACGATGGCACGTGGCTCGACGTTGCGGATGCGCGCGGCCGGGCTGATGATCACGCGGTGCGCGAGCGCGGCTTCGGCCAACGCCTTGATGTCGTCGGGGAGCACATAGTCGCGGCCGTCGAGCGCGGCGCGGGCCTGAGAGCCGCGGAAGAGCGAGAGGCTGCCGCGCGGGCTGGCCCCGAGGTACACGTCGCCGTGATCGCGCGTGCGCCGCACGATCTCGACGATGTAGGCCTTGAGGGCCGGCGCCGCGTGCACTGACTTGATGGCCTGCTGCGCAGCTTTCAACTCGGCGACCGTCACGACCTGTTCGAGCGATTCAACCGGGTGCGTGAATTGCTGGCGGTCGAGCACTGCGATCTCGTCGGCGGCGCCCGGGTAGCCGAGCGAGAGCCGGAAGATGAAGCGGTCGAGCTGCGCTTCGGGCAACGGGAATGTGCCTTCGTATTCGATCGGGTTCTGGGTGGCGAGCACCATAAACGGCTCGGGGAGCATGTGGGTGACGCCGTCGACGGTCACCTGTCGCTCTTCCATCGCCTCGAGCAGCGCGGCCTGTGTCTTGGGCGTGGCGCGGTTGATCTCGTCGGCGAGCACGACCTGGGCCATGATCGGGCCGGCGCGGTACTCGAACTCGCGCGTCTGCTGATTGAAGATCGACACGCCTGTGACATCGCTTGGGAGCATGTCGGGCGTGAACTGAAGGCGGTTGAAGCTCGTGCCGAGGGAGCGCGCGATCGCCTTGGCAAGCGTCGTCTTGCCGACTCCGGGCACGTCCTCGATGAGGAGGTGGCCGTTGCACAGCAGGCCGATCAGCGTGAGTTCGACCTCGCGCGTCTTGCCGACGATCACCTTTTCGACATTGGCCAACAGGCGGGAGAACAGTTCTTTGACCGCCACGGGTTTGGCAGTCGGGGCCGCATCCATCATCATGGCGTCGCGTCCTCTTCAGGTGGCAACGCGCGCCGTCAGAATCGGATCACGCTGCCTGAATGGGTTGTTGCGGTCGTCGACCCTGAAGGAGAGCTGCCGCAGCCAGCGCGCAGGCCACTGCCACGCCGACCAGCGACGTCATCCATCCGATGGTCCAGGACGACGGTCGATAAATCCACACCACCGTGTGCTGGCCCGCGGGCACACTGACAGCTCGAAAGGCCAAGTTGGCGGGATGCACTGGAACCGGTGCGCCGTCGACAAATGCTATCCAGCCCGGATAAGCCGCATCTGAGAGCACCACCCAACCCTCTCGATCAAGCGAGACGGATGTGGTGATGCGTTCCGGCCCATCGGGCCCTTCCGGCAGGCGTCCCGCGCCGGGGTCAGGCGCCGGTTCGACCACCACTGTCTGATCGGGGTCGAAATCGGCTGACCGCACGGCCGAAGCAGCCTGTTCGGCGCCCTCGACGGCAATAGATGAGTATACCACCCGGGTTCGCGTGGCCTCCCCTGGGATGAGCCTGAATTGCACGTCATCGACCTCGGCCACCAGCGCCCAGTCAGACCAGTCGATGCCGGCTGGCCCGGCCTTCGGCGCCGCCAGCACGCGAATATCGGCCAGACGCATCAAGGCCAACGAGCGAGTCTCGCTGACGATCTCGGTGTAAGCCAGCGAGCGCGCCGACAACAGCGGATCGAAGTTGTTGAACGTCGCGATCCCGGCGAACATGCCTGTGTTCGGCACCAACACGTTTCGCGCCCCCTGCGCCATCGTGGGCGGATCGCCGAATGTTTCGAAGCTGAAGTAGGGCTCGAACTTGATCGTGTGCTCGTCATCCGGGAAAGAGAAAAGCCTGCCGGTGCCGACCGCTGCCTTGATGGGCGCGTCGGCGGCGCCGGGCCGCTTGTAGAGGTCGGCTGACGCGCCGGGGTTAACGCCCCAGTTGGCGGTCACGAGATCCGCGGCGAGCGCGAGCACCACAAGCGCGGGCCAGGCTCGCGCGCGAATGCGACGCCACGCGACGGGCTGGGTCTTCTCGCTGCCGGGTCCTGGCGCGAGCAGCGTCAGCGCGCCGAAGATCGCGAGGTTGACGCCCGCGGGAACGACACCGAGCGCCATCCAGCGCATCAGCGCCTGGCCGCGATCGATCGGTTGCAGGGCAAGCGCCAGGGCGCAGGCGACGATGGCCAACCCGGCCGCGCCGGCCGTGCCGAGCCGCGCCCAGTAAAGGCCACGGCCCTCGACCGTGCGCCAGCGCGCCGCGCCCCACCCCGCAAGCAAGGCGAGGCCGAACACGAGCCAGAGCATGAAGCGCGTCGGCGCCTGGAACATGTTGAACGTCGGCACATGCGCATAGAGCCACGGGAAGACCGGCGTGTTCGCGCCAAGGCCGAGCACCGCGCCGGCCAGGACCAGACAGACCGCAAGGCCGAGCGGAGTTTCAGCGTGGACCTCGAGCCGCTCCATATCGCCGCTCGTCCGCCTGGAGCGCAGTCGGCGGAGCGAGCGCCAGGCCCAGACGCCGCTCGACGCAAGCGCCAGCATGAGTGCGATCACGCTGCTGTAGACAGCATCCTCGAGGTACATGCCGTAGCCGAAGAACTCACGACCTGCCGGCGTGCCCAGCGCATCCGGCGCAAGCAGCGTGAGGAAACGCCAGGGCGAGAACGAGTAGGTCATCGCGAAACCGTACTCGGCGGCGTCGGCACGCTGCGATTGCGAAAGCAGTTCGGCCGTCGGCAGCAACTGCGCCGCGGCGATGGCGGCCGCGACCAGGCCCGCGACTCCGACCCAGATCACGCCGGCAAAGCGCCGGCCGCGCAGGCCGGTCGGCGCGGCAATCAGTCGCCAGATCAACCAGGCCGCGATCAGCAGCCACGTGTACCACGTCGTCTGCGCGTGGCCGGCGAGGAGTTGCAATGCCGCGAACGCGATGGTGAGCGTGAGGCTGCGCAGCCGACCGGCGCGCGATCCGGCCAGCATGAGCCTGTCGCACGACCAGACCAGCCAGGGCGTCCAGGCCACTGCGGCGTTGATGCTGTAGAAGCTCGCGCGCGCCACGACGTACTGCGAGAGCCCGAACGCCAGCCCGGCGACCGCCTGGCCGATCACCGCGTAACCGAGACGGCGGGTGAGCGCGACCATGCCCAGCCCGGCCACGACGATATGCGCGACGAGGAGCCAGTTGTGAGCCAGATCGGTCGGCAGGATCAGGCCGATCCAGTTCGGCGGATAGAGGAGCGCTGACTGATAGTTCGCGATCAGCGGCGCGCCCGCGCCCACGAGCGGGTTCCACAACGGCGCCTGCCCGGAAAGCACGCGCTCGAAACCGAACACGCGCCACGGCATGAACTGCAGCAGCGGCGTGCCCCAGTAGAACATGCGCTGACCGACGACAAATGGAGCGAACAACACGAGCGTTGCCGCCGCGACGACGAGAGCGGGCCAGGCCGCTCGCCACCAGGGGGAACGCGGCTTTTCAGGGCGAGTCATCATGCCTCACACGATATATGTTGACGCCGTCGACGGCGTAGAGGCGCTCGAGCGAGCTCCATGAGTCCGGATCGAACTGTCCGAGGGCGCGTTCGGTGGGCCCGACGAACACGAGATCAACGCCGTCGTCGCGCAGCCATCGCGTGCCGGCTTCTTGCGCGAGTTCGCCCGAGAAGAAGAGCGCCACGCGCGCCTCAGTGGCGTCGATGTCGGGCGTCTCGACGCCATGGCCGAGGACAGATCGATAGGGCGTGAAGGCGGGGATGCGATTGCCGGTCTGAAAGGCCGCCAGCACCAGGCCATCGGACATCGGATGCGCCGCGAGCCACTCGAACGCCGCAGACTCTGCGCGCGGCACGAAAGCGATCGGCGCCCGGCCCCAGGCCGCCGCCATTGCCCCGCCCCAGACGATGAGCGTCCCGGGCAGAGTCGTGGCGAGCAGCGCGGGCGCGAGCAGACGACGGGCCCGGCCGCGGCCCAGCGCCGTCAGGCCGCGAGCCGCCACTGGCGCCAGCCAGAGCCAATAGCCGTCGATGAGGCGGCGCTGAGTCGTGATTGGAATGTACGTCAGCGCGATCCCCAGCGCCAGCCAGACGGCGGCCCAGGTGGCCAACGACGGAGCTGTTCGACGCAGGCGACGCCAACCGAACCAGCCGACGACGAGCCACGGCCCATAGGCCAACAGGTAGTGCAGGGGTGACGGTGAACGCAGGATGTTCTGGTTCGTGAACCTGGCGACGCCCGGGTCAAGCACCGTCAACGTCATCACGTAGACGACGTACGGGATGGACGGGAGAAGGAAGGCGAACAGGCGCCGGACGGCAGCGCCCTCAGCGCGCCGTCCCGAGTATCCCGCCCACGCGATCTCGCCCAACACAAGGAGCAAGCCGGCGACGATCGGGTAGAGCGGCACGAGGAAGGCGACGAGCATCAACGCCAGCCCCCCGCTCCAGGCTCGGCCGCGGCGGTAGCACAACAACGCCACCACGAGGCCGAGGCGCGCCGCCGCGAGGTGTGGCAGAGTCAACAGCGATAGGAACGAAAAAGATTCAGGGAGATAAAGGTCAAGCGGCAGATCTTCCAGCCGCCCCGAACCTGCGCCGGCGAGCATGATCCAGCCGAGGCCGCCGCCGATGGCCAGCAACCAGAAGCCGAGCCGGCGACCGCGGATCGTGGGCAGGAACTCGGCCAGCCAGGCGTACGCAGCGACGAGATAGCCGAAGCCGAACAACACGCGAGCGACGTGGTATCCGAGGATCCGGGCCGTCCAATCCGGTCCGCTGAGTTTGCCGAGCAAGTAATAGAACGGGAACAGGAAGACAGGTTGCCCGGGCTGCGCGGCGTAAGCCGACGTGTAGAACCAATCGCCGCGCGCGCCTTGCGCCATCTTGGCGAGATAGGTCTGGCCGTCCTCGATCGTGATCAGGAAGCCTGTGAAACTCTGTGAGGTGTCCTGGCTCAGAACCCCGACGAGGTAAGGCAGGGTCGCGATCACGACCACGACTGCCGAGGCGATCAAGGCCCAGCGCCATTCGAGGCGCGACACAGTCGTTGCCGGTGACGATGTCGCCGGCAACGAGGGCGTGCCGGCATGAATCTGGTTGAGCGCGAGGTTCATGGCGTCGCGCTCCTGGCGTAGACCCGCACGCCAGAGTCGTCGAAGGCCAGGCCGAAGTCAGACGGCAGCGTGGGCAGCGGCCCGAGTTCGGCTTCGCGCTGACCGTAAATGACTTCAGTTACTCCATATTTGTCGATGAAGTCGGCGGCGGGTATGTGGCCGGCGTAGAAGTCGACGACATCTGCGCGTGCCGCATCGGCGAACGGTGTTTCAGCGGCATGACCGTAGACGACACGCGCCATCGAGCGCGTCGGGATGAAGCCGCCGAGCTCCGGCGCTGAAACCACGATGGCATTCGCCGGGAGCGAGTCGATCACGCGGGCTTCAGCTGGAGTGAGGAAGATCTCGGGATCCTGGCTGTTGGCGGCCGCCAGGGCGCCGAGCCAGACCAGGCCGTTGCTCAGCGCCAGCAGCAGGCCGAGAGCCACCTGAAGCGCGGGCGCCCAACGCGCCGCCACCACAGACCGCAGGCCCTTCTGCCAGCCGAGCGCGGCGAGCATCGCCAGCGGGAACATCAGGCCAAGGCTGAGCCTTCGCTGCAGAAGATAAGGCACATAGAGCGCGGCGATGCCGGTCACGCCCCAGACGATCCAGAGCCGATCGAGCTCGCGAGCCGCGCTCGATCGCAGAGTCCAGACGGCGCCGACGATCGTCAGGAGCAACAGCAGCCCGCCCCAGGCCAACGCCAGCGGCAGCCCGGGCGACGGAGACGCGTTCTGCTCGTTCCACGAAGCCAATTGCGGATGCGTGGCCACGATCCAGGCCGTGTACAACAGCCGCGGCGCTGCGAGGAGCCCGGCGGCGATCACGGTCGTCACCTGCTCACGCGGCCAGGCCCTGCCGCGCCACCAGGCGAGGAGCGCCATCACGCCCAGCGTCGCCAACGCGACGGGCAGCGCCATCGGGTAGACCTCGGCCAGCACCAGGCTGAGGCCGGCGACGCGCCAGACTCTGCCAGGAACGTGCGAGCCGGACCACGCCGGCAGGGCTGTGTACATCAGCCACAACGTGAGCGCCCAGGCCAGCGGGAAGTGCGGGTTGGCCATCAGGCTCAAGAACGGAATCGACTCGGCCACCCACAGGTCGGCGCTGAGCGCGCCGGTGAGCGGCGTGACGAGCCAGCCGAGCCCCGACGCTGCGACGAACAGCAGCCAATGCTTGAACCGTGATTCCGGGTTTGCCGTGATGGGGCCGAGGACGTGGTAGGCCGTCCACAGGAAGAAGAGGCTCGTCAGGATCCGGGCGCTGTGATAGGTCGCCAGGACGCCGAGGCCGGTCAGGCGCGCGAGGTGGCCGAGCAGGATGTAGAACGTGAACAACGACACAGGCGCGCCGGGATCGGTCGTGAAGCGCAGGGTATACAGCCAGGCTCCCGACGCGCCGAGTTGCATCTTGGCCAGGTACGAATAGCCGTCTGGCACCGCCAGCAACGCGCCGCCGAAGACACGCTCAGGCGCGAGGGCCGCGACGAGGTACGGGATGTTGGCGATCAGCAGGATGACGAGAACCGAAATCGGGAATGCCCCGATCTGCCCTGATATGCCCCGATGTTGCCGGATATTGCCGGATGTCGCCGCCAACTGTCCCTCGCAAATGCCAACGGAGTTTGACCTAATACCAGGATCGTGCCGACCTAGAATGGAACTGCGCCCGACCCGTGCGCATGCAAGAGCTGCGCCAAAGTTTGGCACGACTCTCGCAATGTGTTGCGCGGGTCTCCTCCTCGGTAGTCGGGGCCGGCTCGGGTGGTCCGGCCGGCCCCGACGGATGAAGAGGCACAACGACGCACATGCCCCTGATCGACTCTTTCTCTTTCTGGTTGGGTTTCGCGGCCGCCTGGGCCATTGTCTTTGTGCTGTGGACCCAGCGCCAGCGACTCGCCGACGTCAGGGGCCGGCTTCAAGACGCCCTCGGCAGTCTGCGTGTCAAGCTCACCGCCGGCACCGAACGAAACTTCCGCGACGATGTCCGCCGTTACGCCCAGACCGCTCACCTGGCCGGCGCGCTCTTCCCGCTCGATGTGCTCCTGATCGAGCCACGCTTCCTTCAGCCGTCGCCAGCCTTCGACCCGAACGAGCCGCCGCCCGACGACGACCTCAACACGATCATCCCCGAGCTTCCCGATTGGCCCGAGCTCGCGGGCATCTACGACGGACCGTCGCTCCTCATCCGAGATGTGCTTTCGGTGCACCAACCGGTCGTGATCATCGGCGGGCTCGGCACCGGCAAGACGACGACGCTGGCCTGGCTCGCGAGCCGGGCCGCGGCCGGCGATGAAGAACTCTTTCAGGAGTCGCCGACGCCGATTTTCGTCAACGCCGCGGACCTCGATTTGACGCCATCACCCAAGGCCGATGTGGCCACGCCGCTGCTGGCTGCGGCTCAGGCGCGCGCGTCGTTGATGACCGCCACAAGCCTCTCGCGCCACCTGCGGATGCGTCTCAAGCGCGCGGCCTGCCTCATCTTGATCGACGGCCTCGACGAACTGCCGTTCGACGGCATCCGCGCCGTGGCCGATTGGTTGAAGGCATTCCGAGAAGCCTATCCGCAGCATCGCGTCATCGCCGCCTGCGGCCTCTCGGGCTTCGGGCCGCTGACGGCCCTCGGCTTCGCCCCTGTGGCCATCGCGCCGCCGAACGCGCAGGGCACGCAGACGCTGGCCGCCAAGTGGGCCGGCGAATGGCAGAACGGGATCGCACGCCAGCGCAAGCGCGCGGCCCTCGACGTCGACCCGAGCATCCTGCTCGGCTGGCTCAACATCGGCGGTCAGGGCCGCACCATCGGCGAGCTGACTCTGCGCATCTGGGGCGCGCT
The DNA here is from genome assembly GCA_044226485.1 of Anaerolineales bacterium. GTDB lineage: Bacteria > Chloroflexota > Anaerolineae > Anaerolineales > UBA6663 > UBA6663. The sequence goes on along the minus strand of JBGAGY010000020.1, from coordinate 21,397 downwards.
GTCCGGCGACATCCCCGGCCCGCGCCCGGCCGATTGGCTGGCCGCCTTCGTGAGACGCCATGGGTTGAACGCGCTCGAGCTCACGGCTCTTCGCCTGCTGGCGTTGCGCATCCTCGGGCGTCGCGACGGCGCCGGGATTCCCAAGGCTGAGGCACGCGATCTGCTGCTGCCGCTCGTCACCAAGACCGAGTCGGGCAAGGCCGATCTCGCCCCGGGGGTCATCCTCGACAGCCTCGTGACGCGCCGCCTGCTGATGCGTGTCGGCCGCGACCGGATCGGCTTCAGCCATGGTCTACTCACCGCGCACTTCGCGGCTGAGGCGATCGAGGACCTTGGCGTCGTCGAGCTCGATGCGCACCCGCTTTGGGCCGAGGTCCTTGGCCTGTTCGCAGCACGCGGGGATCTGACGTCCATCGCGACGCAGCTTCTTCAGCAACCAGCCGATGCGCTGCACACGTCGTTGTTCGCGGTGGCGGGTTGGCTGCGCGATGCGCCGGCCAAGGCGACGTGGCGCGGCGACGTCTTCCGCAAGTTGTCGCGCCTGATGCTCGATCCGGTGCAGCCCGAGAGCCTGCGCGTGCGCGCCATGGCGGCGCTTGTCGCGTCGCAGGATCCGACCGTTGCGCGCCTGTTCGCGCAGACCCTCGCCGGCAATGAGCCCTTCGCGCGCCGGCTTGGCGCCCTGGGCCTCGGCGCGTTACGCGAGCCGAGCGCGATCTCGCAGCTCGCGGCTGCGCTCAACGATCCATACCTCGACGTCCGTTGGGCGGCCGCTCTCGCTCTGGCCGTGATCGGCAGTGATGCCGCGATCGAGACACTGCGCCGTGGATTGGATCAGCCCGATCTGAGCATCAAGATGGCCACGGCCCAGGCCCTGGCGCGCAACCCCGAGCACGGCTTCACGATCCTGAGCGAAGCCCTTGCCGATCAAAGCCATGAAACCCGGCGAGCCGCATATTTCGGTCTGGCCGACACGCGATTGCCTGAAGCTTACAAGCTTCTCGAAGACGGTCGCATCCACGATGCTGAATGGCTGGTGCGCAATGCCGCCGCCGAGCTCGTCGAGGCGCGTTTCGAGAAAGCGCGCCCGGCGCCGCAGCCTTACACGCAGCCCGAGCATCAGGCCTGGTTGATCGCCTGGGCCGCGTCACTCGGCGCCGCTGTGCCGCCTGGCCGTGGCGCGATTGATCTGTTGAATCGCGCCCTGACCGAAGGTGCTCCAGAGATCCGCATCGCTGCCGCTGAAGCGCTGGCCATGCTGGGCGATCCTGTCGCGGCCCGTGAGCTTTATCGCGTCCTCGGTGATCCGCGCGATCCGCTCGTGCGCGACGCCGCGTTCCGGGCGCTGGCCACGATCAGCGCGCAGACCGGTCAGCGCCTGGCTGCCTTCGGCCTCGATAAGAGCTAAGCACCACGCCCGCGGCGGTCGCCGCGGGCGTTTTGATTCTCGTCATGAACACGTTGTTCTGGTTGTCGGAGCCGCCGGCCACTCGTTTCGACCTCTACTTCACCATCGCGGGCTTCCCGGTGCGCGTCCATCCCTTGTTCTGGTTGATGACCCTGATGTTCGGCGGGTCCAACAACGAGATCTCGCGCTTGCTCACCTGGGTGGCCGTGGTGTTCGGCTCGATCCTGGTGCACGAACTCGGGCATGCCTGGATGTTGCGTCGCTTCGGCCAATCGGTGCACATCGTGTTGCATGGTGGCGGTGGCCTGGCCGTCTCCGAGTCGATCATGTGGGGCCACGGCTGGGCCGGCGTCGCGCTCAGCCCGCGCCAGAAGATCCTGGCAACCGCGGCCGGGCCGGCGGCCGGGTTTGCCCTGGCTGCGATGACGCTGCTCGTCACGCTTGCGCTCGGCGGATCGATGGTGGGCGAGCGACTGGGCGGGATCGTGCCGTGGGTTGCGCTCGATCTGCCATCCTGGCTGAACGGCTTTCAGCCTTTCATCCAAACGGTCTGGTTTGTGAACCTGACCTGGGGTGTGATGAACCTGATGCCTGTCTACCCGCTCGACGGCGGCCAGATCGCGCGAGCGCTGATGCTGAAACTCGACCCTGTGATGGGCGTGACCCTGTCGCTCTGGCTGTCGTTCATCCTCGGGCTCTGGTTGGCCGCAGCCGGGCTGGTGATGTTCAGAAGCCCTTACCTCGCGATCCTGTTTGTCGGACTGGCGGTTCAAAACTATCACGCCGCGCGCGGCAAGGTCGGCCAGTTGGCGTAAAGCCAGTTGCGGCCCGAATGGAGAAACGACGGGCGGCTCGGTTCGGGGCGTTGGCGCGAACCGCGCCGCCCATCGTATTGAAGACTTCAGGCAGACGCCGCGCTCACGTTTGAGCCGCGATGCGGTTAATGGCCTCGAGACTCTGATCGACATCCTCCGTGGTCGTGGCCCAGGACGAGACGCTGATCCGCATGGCCGAGCGCCCCTGCCAGACTGTCCCGCCCGCCCAACACGTTCCATCCTGCTGCACGGCCTGGACCACACGCTGAGTGCGCTCGTCGTCGCCAAAGGACACAAGCACCTGGTTGAGGTCGACCGTGTTGAGCACCGTGTGCCCCGCGGCCGATAGACCTTCAGCGAAGCGGGAGGCATGTCGGCAGCATCGCTCGATCAGGTCGGCGAGGCCGGAACGTCCGAGCGAGTGCAGCGCCGCCCAGACCTCGATGCCGCGGGCACGGCGCGACATCTCGGGCGTCAGTTCCATCGGCTCGCGAGGCTGGCCCGGCTCGCCATCGAGCAGGTACGCGGCGCGGATGTGCGACAGGGCCGCGCGCAGGTCGCGCGTCCGGCGGCAGAAGACGAGGCCGCTGTCGTAGGGCACGTTGAGCCACTTGTGCGCGTCAGTGGCCCACGAGTCGGCCTCGGCCACGCCGGCCACCAGGTGCGCGCGGGCGGGAGCCGCGGCCGCCCAGAGGCCGAAGGCGCCGTCGACGTGCACCCAGGCGTCGGCCGCGTGCGCGCGCGGGATCAGGGCCTCGGCCGGATCGTAGGCGCCGGTGTTGACGTTGCCGGCCTGCAGACACACGATCGTGGGGCCGTTGATCGTCGGGAACCTGTCGACGCGCATGCGGCCCTGGCCGTCGACGGGCACACGCACCACGCGATCGCGGCCCAGGCCCAACAGACCGAGTCCCTTGAGCAGGCTCACGTGAACCTCATCGCCCACGATCACCGTGATCGGCGGCGCGCCGAAGAGGCCCTGGCTCTCGACGTCCCAGCCGTGCCGCTCGAGCACCGCGTGACGGGCCGCGGCCAGACCGCAGAAGTTCGCCATCGTGCCGCCGGTGACGAAGCTGCCGCCCGACTCCGTCGGCAGCGCCAGCAGGTCGAGCAGCCAGCGCAGCGCCACGGCCTCGAGCTTGCTGGCCACCGGCGAGGCAACGGTCAATCCCGCGTTCTGATCCCAGGCGCCGGCCAGCCAGTTGGCCGCCAGGCTCGCCGGGAGCGAACCGCCGATCACGAATCCGAAATAGCGCGCTCCGGCTGAGGCGACGGTAGCCGGTGAGCCGGCCGCGTCCAGCAGCTGCAAGGTCTCACGCGGTTCGTGCGGCTGTTCGGGCGTCGGCTGGTCGAAGTCCGCCAGCCCGGCGACAGCCGCCGCGGTCGGGAACACCGGTCGCGCCTCGACCCCCGCCAGGTAGCGCGTGGCTCGACGCGCCACGTCGTCGAGCAGCGCGCCTCGGTCGTGGCTAGGTTGGGCGAGTGGTGCATCCAGTATGGCCTGCGCACTGAGGGTCATCGTGTGCGTGTCCTGTTCAGAGTCATGGCCGTGTGCGGGTGCGATCCGCCCGTTACGCCGGTTTGATGTTCTGGTTGAGTCGGAAGAGGTTGGTCGGGTCATAGCGAGCCTTGATCTGCCTGAGGCGCGGGTAGTTGTCGCGATAGGCCGCTGCCACGCGTTCCTGGCCTTCGTCCATCATCATGTTGACGTAGGCGCCGCCGGCCGAGTGCGGGTGAAGCTTGCGCCAATACTCCTTGGACCAGGCCGTCGTGCGGGCATTGTGGGCCGGGTCGGGATCCACGCCCACGATCACCTGGGCGAAGTTGGCCTCGCGATAGCTCCAGGCCGTGTCGCCGGCGCCCACGCGCTGCGCCGCGCCGTTGATGGGATAGAGATGCATGGTCGAGTGCACCGACGGCAGCTGCTGCGCATACTGAAGATGCAGATCGATGGCCGCGTCGCTCAAGTCGGTGACGAAATCGGCGTTCCAGTACCACTGCAGCCCTGGGGGATAGAGGCCGTCGAACAGGCTCTGCAACGTCGCGAACGGGATCGGGCCGACGAAGTCGATGGCGATCGGCGCGACGGCGCGGATGGGCTTGAAGACCTCCTCGGCCCTGTCGAGCGGGCCGGTGTAGCACCAGGTCACCACGGCCATCTTCTTCAGGTGATGCTCGGCCGGGAACATGTCGACCGGCGGCACGGTGTGAAAGCCGAACCAGCCGTTGAGCTCCTCAGGCCCCTTGAGGATCAGGTCGCGCCAGTAGCGCATGACGGTGCCGGCCTGCTCGAGCGGCCAGAACATCGGGCCGCCGTAGACGGTCGGCCCGACCGGGTTGCCGCGAAACAGGAACGACGTGACCACGCCGAAATTGCCGCCGCCGCCGCGCAAGGCCCAGAACAGATCGGGATGCGCGTCAACGTTGGCCGTGACCAGGCGACCGTCGGCCAGGACGATATCGACCTCGAGCAGGTTGTCGATCGTCAGCCCGAAGCGCCGGGTGAGATAACCGAGGCCGCCGCCGAGCGTCAGTCCGCCGACGCCGGTCGACGAGATGAAGCCGGTCGGCACGGCCAGGCCGAAGGGCGCCGTGGCGTGATCGACGTCGCCCCAGACGGCGCCGCCCTCGACCCGCACGGTGCGAGCGACGGGGTCGACGCGGACGGCCCGCATCTGCGACAGGTCGATGACCAGGCCGTCGTCGACCATCGCGAGGCCTGCCCCGTTGTGCCCGCCGCCGCGGACGGCAATCGGCAGGCCGCGCTCTCGACCGAAGGTGACGGCCGCAATCACGTCGGCGGCGTTCGCGCAGCGCGCGATCAGGCGCGGCCGTCGGTCGATCATGGCGTTGTAGACGTGTCGCGCGTCCTCGTAGCCCACGTCGGTGGGGCCGATCAGATAGCCGCGGAAGCCGGATCGCAGAGCAGCGACGTCGGCCTCGGCCAGCACGGAGGAGGCAGTGGCAGCGGTGGGTTGCATGGCGAACTCCTTGAATGGGATGAACGTTCCCATCCTACGGAGGAAGCCCGTTGCCTCAATCTGCCAAGGGTTTATTCAGGGGTTTATTTCGGGCGGAGGCAGGCTAGACGAGTTTCATCGCGCGCGCTTTGTCGAGCGCCTGAACGCGGTTGGTCACGGCCAGTTTGCTGTAGATGCTGCTGGTGTGCGCCTTGATCGTCCCTGTGGACACGATCAGGCGTTCAGCGATGTCGGGGTTCGACAGACCTTGCGCGATCAACCTGAGGACTTCCAGCTCGCGCGCCGTCAGGTCCGCCGGGTTCTTCGAACGAGCCGCCTCGGGTCGCCTGGGCACGCCGCGCACCCCGCGTTCCAACAATTCACGTCGGACCTTCTCTGCGGCCGGCCACGCGCCGAGCTTTTCGAACGCCTCAAGGGCAGCCATCTGCGCCGCGGCGTCGCCGGCCATAAGAGCCAGCGCGCGCTCGAACGGGCAGCCGATCCGCTCCCACTCCTCGGCAGCCGAGCGCCAGTCCCCCTGCACCATCATGACAAACGGCGTGGCCATTCGATCGATGGGAAGGTTGCGCTCACCGCCCTGCCACATCCAATACGCCATCAACCCGAGCTCCAGCGGAAAGCTGCGGTTGAGAGCGAGTTCATACCCGACGGCGGCTTCTGCCCGAATGGCCTCTTGGTCGCCAATGACCCAGGCGGCCTCCGCGCGTGCCGCCGCCAGCGGGCCGATTCGCTGCAGCTCACCGGTCGGCAGGGCCAGGGCCCGGGCCTGTTCGAGCAACTCCGCCGCGCCAGGCTCGCCTCGTCGAACCTTCAAATGACCCAGGGCTAAAAGCGCCGGGATCGGAGTCACCGTGGTCAGCGGAGTCAGGCGTAGGGCTTCTATCGCGGCGGCTTCAGCCTCAGACCAGCGGCCCGTCTCGAAGAAAAGCCGCGCCTGGAAGCCGAGCAGGTAGACGCTGTAGAAATCAAGGTCAAGCGCCCGTGTGTATTCAAGCCCTTCCTCGAACCAGCGCTCCGACCAGGCATACTGGCGAAACATCACCGCCGACGTCGACAGGTTGGTATAACACCGCGACACATGTTCATGCATCTGATGCTGATGGGCCAGCTTCATGGCCTGTTGGATGGTCGCCATGCCGCCCTCGTAATCGATCAACAGCCAGGTGGACCCGACGTTGGTGAGAGCATGCACCAGGATCTCGACGGCGCCCAGAGTCTCCGCCAACTGGATGGCGCGATTGCCCCACTCGATCGCCTGTTCCTCCTCCCAGGCAAGCATGTGCAGCTGGGACTTGTTGCTCATGGCCATGGCCAACGCCTCGCCCGGAGGCAGACGCTGGAGGATCGCAATGGCCTCATCAGCCAGAGCGGCGGCTTGATGGCCTCGACTGGCCGCCCATTGCAGCCGTGAGAGCCAGCGCAATCCGTCCCCGATGCGTTCAGGCCGTTCAAGCTGACGCCAGATCTGAAGCGATCCTTCTCGCGCATCGATCGCATCGGCGACTCGATCGATCAGATAGCTCTCTACCGACAGGTGTTCGAGCAGATCGGCACGCTGTTCCGGCGGCAGGTGATGCACGCCCGTCAATGTGGCTCGATACAACGCGGCGGCCTCGCGATGTGCGCCAAGCGCGCTCGCCTGTTCGGCCGCCGGCAAGGCATATCGCAGGATGGCCTCCTCATGGCCGGCGCGGACGGCGTGATGCACGAGCCGCGTCAGGATCCCGGGGTCGAGGTGCATGGCTTCGAACGCGGTCAGGATCCGCGTATGGAGCGCGCGCACCTTCCCAATGGGCAGCGAGTCTTCCACGGACTGGCGCGCGAGTTCGTGCCGAAAGGCCAGACCGGTCCCCGCGGGGTGGAGGATGCCGCGTTCGACGCACTCATCGATCGCGGCAGGATCGGGGTGGAGCACGGCGTCGATCAACTGGAGCTCGACCGAGCCGGGCACCAGCGCCGCGACCTCGACGATTGACGCGGCGGCCTCCGAAAGCCGCGCCGTTCGCGCGAGCACCGCGTCTCGCACCGAGGGCGGCAGGCCAGCGCCCTCCGCGGCGATCACTTCGGTCACAAAGAACGGGTTACCGGCCGTGATCGCATGGAGATCGGCGATAGCGCGGCCGCTGCGACGCGCCAGGGTCTGTACGGCGTCCGCGGAGAGCGGAGGCAGTTCGATCCGATCGGTGAGGGTCGCCGGGAAATCGCCGAGCAGAAACCATAGAGGGTGCTGGCGCTTGATCTCGTCGTCGCGATACGTCCCGAGGAACAGGGCCCTTGTGTGCTGGATCCGCCGTCCCAGATATTTGACGACGTCGAGCGTGGCTTCATCGGCCCAATGCAGATCCTCAAGCATCAGGATCACGGGCGAGGGGCTGTTCTGCAGATGGGCGTAGAGGTCCGTCGCGAACGACAGTCGGTCAGCGCCGGACTGGATCAGCCTCGGCAGGTTCGAACCGATCTGGGGCGCGATCTCGAGAAAGGCGCCAAGGGGTTGTGGGCTGAAGAGGGCGTCGCAGGCGCCGCGCAACACAGTCGCCGACTGGCCTTCATCGTTCAGGAAGTGTTCGATCAACGAGGTCTTGCCGATGCCGGCTTCGCCGCTGACCAGCGCGATGCGGCCCTGGCCCTCGCGAACGCGCTGCCAGGCGCGTGACAATCGGTTGTGTTGCGACTCGCGCTCGATTAATTCCATGGACTGTTGCCCGGACGGGAGATCGAAACGGATCCAGACCCGCGCGCGGTGACCATGGTGAAAGCTTACCGCCCCGGCGGCGCGACGCGATCCAGGTTGGATCGACTCCCAGCATGGGGATCAACGCAGCCGGACGTCGTATTCACTGTCAGGTCGGCGGAAGCAGACGGGCTTCGACCTCGCTCGGGCTGAGGCCTGTGACGGCGATCAGCTTGCGCGGCGAGCCATGGCCTGACACGATCTCGAGCTGCGACTCGCGAATGCCCAGGGTCTGCGCCAGGAAGCGCAGGAGCGCGGCGTTGGCCTTGCCGTCTTCGGGCGGCGCCGCCACGGCGATCTTGATCGAGCCGTCGGCCAGCGTGCCGAGCACCGCGGTGCGCTTCGACCGCGGAGTGACCTTGACCGTGATCGCGGCGCCGTGGCCGCCGGGTCTGACGTCCATACTGGATCAGCGGAACAACTGGAGCACGAGTGAGGCCAACAGCGTGGCGATGATCTGGATCGCGATCATGGCCACCAATGGCGAAAAGTCCATCATACCCATCGGGGGCAGCAGTCTACGGAACGGGCTGACGATCGGTTCGCAGATGTCGCGCAACGTGCGCCGGATCGGATGCATGGGGTCAAGGGGCGCCCAGGACAGCAACGCGTTGATGAGGAGCGTCAGCGTCAAGAGCCTGCCAACGAGCTCGATGATCCCAGCCAGTGTTTCGCCCACGGAAATCTCCTTCGAGCCTGGCCCCGCCAGGCTGACCGATGCGCGGCGCAACGCCGCGCGACAGATGTTGCAAGAACACAACTTTAGCCGAGTTTGCTGACCCGCGGCTAAGCGTCCGCTTTGATGAACACCCTCAAGGTGTCTTCCAGGAAGCCTGGCCGCGGGCGACGCTGTCCTCTCCCACGGCGCGCATTCTGTAACGCCCGGCGTCAGGCGCGTTCGCCCAGGATCGCGCGCCCGACACGGACATGCGTGGCGCCTTCGCGGACCGCCCCGACATAATCGTCAGTCATGCCCATCGACAACCACGGCCACTCGACACCCAGTCGGGCCCGGGCCGTGTCTGCCAGGCGCCTTAGCCGTTCGAAAACCGGCCGGGCCGTGTCGTCATCGGTGCCCCAGGGCGCCATCGTCATCAGGCCGCGCACGTCGAGCCCGGGCAGGGCCTGTAGGGCCGCCCACTGGTCGACCAGCGCGGGCCAGTCTGATTCGACGCTGCCCGCGAAGCCGGCCTTGCTGGCTTCGCCCGAGACGTTGCATTCGAGCAACACCGACTGGCGACGACCTTGCTCGGCAGCCAGCCGACTGAGACGCTCGGCGAGCCGCAGGGTGTCGACCGAATGGATCAACGCAAAGCCGGCCTGCAACACGGCCGACGCCTTGCGCGTCTGCACATGCCCGATCATGTGCCACCGCAGCCGATCGGCGCCGGGCTGCTTGAGTTTGGCTTCGGCTTCCTCGATCCGGTTCTCGCCGAAGTCGACCTGCCCGATGTCCGCCAGGGCCGCGAGTGCGGGCCACGGGTGGGTCTTGCTGACCGCGATCAACGTGATCGACGCCGGGTCACGGCCGGCTGAGCGCGCCGCAACGGCGATGCGTTCGCGCACAGCACTCCAGCGCTCGGCCAACGATGCAGTCGGTGTCATGTCAGCGCTCATGTCGGTTCAGGCGTTCAAGGCCAACAAGGCGCCGAAGCGGCCGGTGCGGCCTTGCTCGGCGCGGTGCGAGTAGAAGTCGTGAGTGTTCTCGGCCGTGCAGACTCCGCCGACGATGATGTCCGCCACGCCGGCCTGCTCGAGCACGATGGCGTTGGCGCGCCACAGGTCGAAATGCTGACGCCCTTCCGGCGAGCCTCCGTTCGGCGTGCTCAAGGTCTCGCCGACTCGATCGCCGAGCGCTGCCTCAGCCGCCGACACCACCTCCGGGCCGACTTCGTAGCGCCGCGCCGAGATCGAAGGGCCGATGGCCGCAGAGACGTTGGCCGGATCAGTGCCGAAGCGTTGCGACATCGCCTCGACCGTCGCCGCGCACACTCGCGCGACGGTGCCGCGCCAGCCCGCGTGCACGAGCCCGATCGTGTGAGTGGCCCTGTCGTAGAGCATGATCGGCACGCAATCGGCGAAGCGCAAGAAGAGCGTGACGTTCGGTCTGTCGGTGATCAGCGCATCGGCCTTGCCGTGATGCTCCTGACCCGGCGCGCGGGGCGTATCGGCATAGACGACGTCGGCCGAGTGCACCTGCCACAGATCCGCGATCGAGTCGGGATCGCGCCCCATGGCCCTGAACACACGGCTGCGGTTCTCGACCACGTTGGCGCGCGTGTCCCCGACGCTGATCGACAGGTTGAGGCCCGCGAAAGGCTCGGGGCTGACGCCACCGTGCCGCGTCGTGAAGCCATGCACGATGGGCAGGCCCACCCAGGCCGCCATGCTGTAGAACGCGAGCCCGTCGCGCTCGGCGCGGCGCATTGCCTCCGGCAAGCGGCGCATTGCCTCCGGCAAGCGGCCCATCGGCGACGTCATGCGATCGCCTCAAGCGCCTGATCGATGTCGGCCAGCAGGTCATCGACATGCTCGACGCCGACGCTCAGGCGCACGAAGCCCTCGGACACGCCGTCGTTTCCCCAGCGCATCCGGCGCTCGGCCGTGGTGTGCACGCCGCCGAAGCTCGTGGCCTGGGTGATCAACCGCGCATGGCCGAGGAAGGCGTCGGCCAGCGCCCTGGTGGCGAACACGAGCCCGACCACTGTGCCGAAGCGCGTCATCTGCCGCTTCGCCACGGCGTGCGCGGGATCATCCTCCAGGCCCGGATAGCGCACGGCCATCACCGCCGCGGGCGACAGGCGTTTCGCGATGTGATGAGCGATGGCGCCGGCGTTGGCGGTCTGTCGCTCGAGCCGGACGTCGAGCGTGGCCAACGAGCGATGCGCGAGCCAGACCTCCATCGGCCCTGGCGCAGCGCCGACCAGGGTACGCCACTGGCGCACACGTTCGAGCTTTGAGGCATCGCTCACCGCGACGTGGCCGAGCAACAGGTCGGAGTGCCCGCTCATCGCCTTGGTGTCCGAAGCCACGCTGAAGTCTGCCCCGAGCTCGAGCGGACGCTGTGCCAGGATCGTGGCTGTCGTGTTATCGACGGCGACCAGCGCGCCGCCGGCATGCGCGCGCTCGACGATCGCTCGCACGTCGCAGACATCGAGGTTGGGGTTGCTGGGCGTCTCGAGCCAGACCAGGCGCGCGCCATCGACAAGCCCGAGCTGAGCGCTGTGGGCCGTCGGCGCGCGCTCGACGCGCACGCCCATCTCCTGAAAGAAGGTGTCGGCCAGTTGCCTGGCCCCGAAGTAGCTGTCGGAGGGCAGCACGACCCGATCGCCGGGCCGCAGCACGGCGCCGAACACGGCCGCGACAGCGGCCATGCCCGAGGCGAAGACACAGGCGGGTCCGCCTTCGAGTTCGGCGAGGGCGGCTTCGTACCGAGTCCAGGTGGGGTTGCCCGTGCGAGCGTAGACATACGCGGCGTCCTTGCCATCACCTGAGGCGTGGAAAGGCGCCGCGAACACCGGGCCCGGCAGAAAGGCCTCGCCCTCACGGGGTTCGGGCAAGCCGGCGCGCGTGACGCGCGTGGCAGTATGCATGGCGAATGCTCCTGAGCCAGCGGAGGTCGACGAGCGCCGACGCTTAGCGGGTCTTGGGGGTGGGAACAGGCTCGGCGTCGGCGGCCAGCTCGCGCGCCAGGTTGACGATCAGCCCCATGCGTTGGGCATCCGTTTCCTGGAAGCGAGCAAGGGCGTCCCGCAGTTCGGCCAGCGCCTCGTCGAGGGCCTCGATCTGGCTCGTCTGCTTCTCCTCGAGTCTGTCGTGTTCACGCCATTGCTCGTCGCGCAAGAGCATGTGGGTCGTCCAACGCTTCTGATCGTCGGCGAGGAAGGCCGCCCAGTCCTGGCGGATGCGATCCTCAGAGAGCCGCTGGATCTCGCTGGCCTCGTTGAGGCGTCGCTCGAGCAGCTCGGTGGCCTGCTTCATCTCCTGCGCAGCACGCGACAGCTCGCGGTTCGATTCGTAATAGGCGTTGACGCGGCGTGCGTACTCTTCCATCGTCGAGAGCGAGCCTTCGACCTTGCCCTGCAGCTCCATCCAGGCGCGCTCGTGCTCGGTCTGCCGGATCGTCTGAGCCTCGGTCCACTGGGTCTGCAGCGCTCGCCGCTCGCTCTCGGCGTTGACGACGTCAGTGATGCGCACCTCGGCCCGGCGCGCAATGTCTTCCACGATCTCGATCTTGCCGCGCACCTCGTCGACCCGGCGGCGCAGATCGGCGTGCTCGGTCTGGACGTCGGTCAGGCGCTTGGCGTCCTGGCGACGGCCCTCTTCGACGAGCGTGACCGCGCGGTTGCGATCGTCGACGAGCTTGTTGAAATCCTCGACGCGTTTCTGCAGCTCCGAGATTGCGCGCCCGACGCGCTGCTCTTCCTCGCGTCGCGCCTGGAGGTCGCGGTCAATGCGCGCGATGCCTTCAAGATCCTTGCGAACTTCGGCGATCGATTTGTTGACGCCGTCGCGGTCGACGCGGCGCAGGCGCTCGTCTTCTTTGGTCGCCTCGAGGAACCGCTTTTCGACCTCGCCGACCTGGCGGGTCAACTCCTTGCGGTAGCCATCGAGGATCTCGTCGATCTTGCTCAGGCGCGCGACCTGGTTGTTCGAGGCGGCCAGATCCGACTCGAGTTGATGGACCCGCCGCATCAACGTGGCGTTTTCGACGGCCATCGCGCCCATCCGCTCAGACAGAACGGTCAGTTCCTGCTTGTCCTTGCGACGTTCGGCGTCCAGCCATTCCACAGTTTTGGCGATCTGGCTCAGTTCCATGCGCACCTCGTTAGCCCTGGATTATATCCCGGCGATTTTCGCCCGCACGCCTTGCTCGTGGCCGCTGTCATGGAAGGCCGCTCTGTCGCGCCGGCCGCCGCTGAACGTGCCCGTTGCCCCATGAGAACACAAGTCCATGAAGGGTCGTTCAGCACGAGTCCAGGTTTTCCCGCTGGCGCATTATGTCTATTTTGGCCGCCCAGTTGACAGTATGCCGATGGGGAAGCCAATTTGGGCGAGGGCGCGGCTTGGTCGGGAGGGTAGAATTTGTCCATGCGTTTTGGCCTTGACGTTCGACTCACGTATTACACAACTGGCGGGATCGCACGATACATGCGCCACCTCGCGCAATTAATCCCCGCCATGGCGCCGGACGCCGAACACGTCCAGATCTTTAGGCGCGGGCACCGCATGAAATACGCCGATGGTGCAAGTCGGGTGGACAGCTGGATCCCGGCGCATCACCGTTTCGAAACGTCGCTGTTGGGCTTCGAGCTGGCGCCGCACGGGCTCGACGTGTTGCACTCGCCCGACTTCATCTCGCCCAAATTCGGTGCCAAGCACCTGGTCAGCACCGTTCACGATCTCACGTTTCTGTTGCATCCCGAATTCCTGACGGAAGACAGCCGCCGCTATTACGGCGGAAACATCGGGCCGTCTGTGGCGCGCGCCGATGCCGTCATCGCCGTGTCGAACGCCACAAAGGCGGATCTGGTCAACCTGCTCGACGTGCCGGCGGAGAAAGTCCACGTCATCTACGAAGGAGTCAGCGAGCGCTTCCGGCCGATGTCGCCCGAGGAGATCGCGCCGGTGCTGACGCAGTTCGACCTCACGCCAGGCTACATCCTGTTCGTCGGCACCTTTGAGCCGCGCAAAAACGTGCCGGGCCTGCTGCGCGCGTACGCTGAGCTGCGCAGTCGTCGCAGCGACGCGCCGCCGCTTGTGCTGGTCGGCAATCGCGGCTGGCTGTTCGACGAAGCCATGCGCCTGATCAACTCGCTCAAGCTGACCGACCATGTCAGGTACTTCGAAAACCTGCCTGACGCCGAGCTCCCCGCGCTCTACAACGGCGCGCACTGTCTGTCGCTGACCTCGCATTACGAGGGCTTTGGCTTTCCGGTGCTCGAGGCCATGAACTGCGGCGTGCCCGTCGTGATCTCGGATCGCGCCTCGCTGCCCGAGATCGCCGGCGGGGTCGCGCTCGAGGTGAGCCCCGACGACTCGAGCGCCCACGCCGACGCGCTCGAGCGCCTGCTTTTCGACGAGACCCTGCGCGTCGACCTGCGCGTACGCGGCCTCGAGCGGGCGCGGGTTTTCAGCTGGGAACGCTGCTGCCGAGAGACTGTCGACCTGTATCGAGCCGTCGTCGAAGGACGTGCCTACGACGCGCCAGCAACGTCCGTGCTCGAGGGCGAGATCGTGCGCGACCAGGCCCCGATGCCCTGATCGTGGCGCGCCACCGCCATGCGTCTCCTCTTCCTCACGCCGCAACTGCCCTATCCGCCGCATCAGGGCACGTCGATCCGCAACTGGGGCCTGATCTCGCAACTTACGAAGCGCCACTCCATCAGCCTGCTCTCGTTCGGCTCCGAACAACAGATCCCGGCGCAACTGAGCGAGCGGTGCGAAACCGTCGTCGCCGTTGCGGCGCCGCAACGCTCGTCGAGCCGGCGCGTGGCGGATCTCGCGCTCGGCCGCGCTGATCTGGCGCGGCGGCTCTGGTCGCCGGCGTTCGAGAAGGCGCTGTCGGAGTGGTTGGACCGCGAACGCTTCGACGGCGTGCAGATCGAAGGCCTCGAGCTCGCCGGCTATCGCGACGTCGTCAAAGCCCATCGTGTGCCGTTCGTCTACGATGCTCACAACGCCGAGCACGTGATCCAACACCGCGCTGCAGCGGCTGACAACGGCCGACCCGGCCGCCGATTGGCCGCGCTGTATTCGAGCCTCCAGGAGCCGCGGCTGAAAGCGCTCGAACGGGCGCTCTGCCGCGAAGCCAGCGGCGTCTCGACGGTCTCCGATGAAGACGCCGCAGCGCTCACATCGTTGGCTCCGGCATTGGTGCCCGTGGTGGTCCCGAACGGCATCGACCTGTGCGCCTATGACCTGCCGGCGCCCGTCGCCGTCGAACCGGGCCGCGTGGTGTTCACGGGCAAGATGGATTACCGGCCCAACGTCGATGCCGTGCTGTGGTACGTCCACGACGTGTGGCCGATGGTTCGGGCGCAAGCGCCGGAGGCCACATTCTGGATCGTGGGCCAGGCACCGACACCGTCGGTCCGCGCCCTCGATGGACGAGACGGCGTGCACGTGACGGGCGCCGTCGCCGACACGCGGCCGTACATCGCCGGCGCGCGGGTGTACGTGGCGCCGTTGCGGATGGGCGGCGGCACGCGCTTCAAGCTCCTCGAGGCGCTGGCGCTTCGCCGACCTATCGTCTCCACGCGGATCGGCGCCGAGGGCTTCCCGCTTCAAAACGGCCGCGACGCGCTCCTCGCCGACGGCCCCCAATCCTTCGCCGATTCGGTCTGCCGCCTGCTCCAGGACCCTGACCTCAGCGACAAACTGTCCTCAACGGGACGGGCGCTCGTGGCGGCTCGCTACGACTGGAGCGTCATCGTCCCCAAACTCGAAGCACTCTGGGCCGACATCCTCGCCCGTAAGCCCTAGCCAGCAGCCCGTTCCGGCCGCGACGCTGGCGTATCGAACGTTTGATGCCGCCTCAAGGTTGGCACGCGCGAAGTGTTCGCCGATGACGTGACGCCAGGTCCGGTCACGCCCCGGGCATCGAGAAGAGCCAGAACCAGAATTGCGGGAACGAGGCTGTGAGGAGGATCGCAAGCAGAGCCAGGATTGCCACGATCGCCGGGCGGCCGCGGTCTTCAAAGCGAAGCGTGGCGACGCCCTGGACCGGCGTGATCAGCGCCGTCAAAGATCTGAACGTGGCGAAGCCGATCCCGCCCAGGCCAACGATCAAGGCCGCTGCCGCCGTCGGGTCGCCAAAGCCGCGTTCGACGAGCAGCGCCCAGCGCAGCGGGAAGCCGGCCAGGAGAGGATAGCCCGCGATCGCCAGCGGCCCGACCAGGAAGGCCGTGGTGGCCAGGGGCAGTCGAAGGCCGATACCCTGGAGGCCCAGCGTGTCGGCCTCGCGGCGCGCGCGCAGGGTCGAGAGACCGTTCGACCAGGCGATCACGCCGAGGATGCGCACCCCGATTGAGGCCACGATCAAATACTGATCGAGCGGCGTGCGATCCGCCATGGCCA
Organism: Anaerolineales bacterium; assembly: GCA_044226485.1. Classification (GTDB taxonomy): domain Bacteria; phylum Chloroflexota; class Anaerolineae; order Anaerolineales; family UBA6663; genus UBA6663. The sequence continues at coordinate 5,383 of JBGAGY010000020.1, read as the reverse complement.
GCAGCGCGGCGCCGACATCGAACAACAAGGCATGCCCGAAGACTCGCTCGAGGCGCGCTTCGCCGAAAGCCAGCATGCCGGCGGCCAGCAACGACACGATGCCGGCGATGCGCAGGCCAGCTGCGCCGAGAGGAGCGCGCAGCCACCCAAGATCCTGAGCGAGCGCCATGGTCATCAGCAAAGCGGCAGGTTGTAGCACGAGGGCCACGAGCGCGACATGCGCAGGATCGGCCTCATGCGCCAGAGCATTCGACCAGACCCTGAAAGGGAAAGCGCCTAACAAGAGCATGCAGCCGAGGCCGAGCGCCAGCGTCGCGGCCAGGGCGTGTTCCAGCACGAGCGGTTCCGCGATACTGAGCTGCGCCTGCCAGTTCGCGACGAGCACGAGCCCCAACCCGAGGACGGCATAAAACAGGACGCCGGCCTTCTGGGCGCCGGCCGGGGGAGTGAGCAGCGGCGCTGCGACGGCCAGCGCCAGGACGCCGGCCACGATCGCGGCGATAGGCGGGTCTCCCACCAGCGCCACCTGCCAGACGGCGGCCGCCAGCCACGCGACAGGCAAGAAGAACGGCGACGGGTTCGACGTCCATCTCGCCACGGGTCCGAGCATCGCCAGGCTCAACCAGAAGGCGGCCAGGCCCGCGAGCGACTCGATCGTCAAGCGCCCCGGCAGCCCGAAGGTCTCGCCACTGAGCGGGAGACCGAGGACCTCGATGAGTTGTGGGAAGAGCAGCACGAACCCGATTGTCGCGGCGACGACGGCGGATACGATGGCCTGGATCGTCAATTGCTGTGTCAGAAACAACAGCGCGACGGCGACGATCAGGGCGCTCAATGGCAGGAGGAACGTCATCGAGATCATGGCGCCGGCGCCTCCGTCGAGACCACGCCGTTGATCGCCACAATCAACTGCACGACGCCGACCGCCAGCGCCCGGCCCCAATCGCGATCGACGAGGACGAGCCCGATCGCCAGGCCGTTGAGCGTGGCGTGATAGGCCGCCGTCCGCCACCCGGCGCCACTGGCCAACACAGCAGATACGAGCCCGCCCATGAACCATACGAGCGCGGCCCAGGTCAGCGCAAAGTCCGGCGCCGTGCCGAAGGCGATGGCGCGATCCGCCAGCAGCCCGGCGCCGCCGATCAACACGATCGAAAGCACGGTCTGGAAGACGCGGTCGCGCCAGGCCAGTGTCGCCGGCTCTGCGCTGCTGGCGATGGCCATGCGCCCCAACAGCCTGAAGGGCCCTGGCGCGGCAGCGCTCGCTGGCGTTCGGTCAGGACTCAGTCGCAAGGCCAGCGCCACAATCAGCGTCGCCAGCCACGCGATCGCGACCTGAGTTTCGTTGAAGGTGAGAGCGGCTCCCACAGCCGTCAACCCAGACAGGGCAATGGCCACCAGTGGAACGAGCGCGTGCCGCCACGGTTGAACCAGGAGGAGCATCACGCCGATCGAAGCCGCGGCAACGGTCAGGATGGGGACGACGATCGTCATGGTCGGAAGGCCAGCGCGACGGCCACGATGAACGCAATCATCCAGAACGGTCCGCCGGTGCCCTCGAGGATCATGACACCGGCGCCCACCAACCGGCTGACCGAAGCGACGAGCCACCAGACCATGCGCACCGGCCCGTCACTGCGAAAGATCGAGCCGATCAGTACGCCCGGTCCCGAACGTGACCACCCTTCGACGACGAGACGAAGGACGTTCTCGCTCCTCCAAAGAAGGAAACTCAGGCCCGTGATCAGGGCTGCGAACCCGGCCGCCAGGATCAAATCCGGCGCGTCGCCGGGTGTCAGCTCGATCGTGCGAACGCCCGTCAACGCCGAGAGAGCGGCTGCCCCGATGCCGGTGGTCAGAATGATCAGCGCGGCAATGACGCCACCGGCCACGTAAAGACCCAGGCCGACTCGAGCGCCCTGCAGCGGCTCGGCTGGCCAACTCAACACACGCCACAACCCCGCTCCGACGACGATCCAGGCTGAGCCGCAGGCGAGCAGCCAGAGCCACGCCAGCCCCGACGTCGTGCGCACTGCCGACGCGATTTCGGTGAGCACCAGGAACCCGGGCGTCCCGGGAAGACCGAGCAGCGCCGCGAGCCCGAAGAACGGGATGACGTTGAGCCAGCGTCGTTGCCGATCCATTCCTCGCGAGAGGAACAGCAGCCCGCCGCCCAGCGCCAGGGTCAGAGCCAGAGTGATCAGGGCCGTCAGGCCAACCCACTGCGAGGCGATGGCGGCGATGCCGCTCGCCGCAATCACAAGCGAGGGCAACGCGTCGCGCGCGTTCACGCTGTTCCAGATCTGCACAGCGCCCGTCCAGGCGGCGAAGATGCCGAGAAGCGACACCGCCACGCCCACATCGGGATTGAAGCCCGAGCCGGTCAGACGGCACAGCCACTCGAAGCCGGCCAGGGCCGGGACGAGACGCAATTGAACAGCCAGCCCTTGCCTGACCTCGGCCGGCCCGGGCAGGGCGACATGTAACGGAAACAGGCCGAGACGGAAGGCTGCCGCAGCCAGCATCAAGGTGGAGGTGGTCGCGCTGCTCGTCACCAACGACTCGTTGCCGGCGGAACCCGCGCTGATCGCGCCGACCAAGACGAGCCCGGACGATAGAGCGTTGAACGTCAGTTGCCGAACGGCCTGAGGCGGCAGGGCGTCGCCTCGCGCGAGGAGCGCGTACACCAGGAAGACGATCAGGTCGAGGCCCGTCCAGGCGAACAGGCGTGTGACGACATCTTGCGAGAGGAAGACCGCGAGGCCTGCATACGTCATCAGCAGCGCGGCCATCCGGACCCGAATGCGTTGCCCGCCTGGCCGGGCGAAGCCTGTAAGGAAGATGATGATCGACAAGCTCAGGTGGGTCATGGCCATGACCCATCCGAGTCCGTCCACCGTGAACGTCAGGCCGATCTGACGGCTCGAGAAAGCCGCCGGCCAGGTGGATAGCGACAGTGAGAGCGGCAACCGCAACGACCAGCTCATCACGGCCAGCCACGCGCCGATCGCCGTCAGCATGGCCACCAGCCCGGCATAGGGAATCCGACGCCAGAGGCATAACGCCAGCCCCAGCATACCCAGGCTGAGGATGGCGAAGGGCGCGAGCAAGAACATGGTTTGCATTATAGGTGAGGGTCCGTATGCTAGAATTCAACCCTTATGGAAGCTGAAAACGGTCGTTCAACGGGTCGCGGCGGCCCCGGCGTGTGGGGGATCATGACCCTGATCATCGCCGTGCTGACCGTCGGTCTGTGCGGTTGGTACGCCCTGATCTTCGTCAATCCGTACTCGCCGCTCAATCCGTTACCTCCGGCGACGGTGACGCCCTACCCTGTCCTCGATGGGCCGACCCTCACGCCCGGCGAAGCGACGGCCCAGCCGACGGTCGATTCTGTGCCGGCCACGCCAAACCCGACGGCACCGCAATCGGCGGTGGCCACGCTGACTCCGCCTCCCGGCGCAACCGCGCCTGCAGGCACCACCCCCACCCAGACGACGGATCTGGGGCGGCCGTCACCGACGGCGGGCGTACAGGCGACGACGGCGCCGGGCGACACACCGGTTCCGTCGCCGACCGCGGGTGGTGACGACAGTTACCCCGGCCCCACGGCAGCGCCCACCATAGGCGGTTATATCGAACCGTGACGCCCGAGATCGTACTCGTCTCGTCGGACGATGAGCTTGTTGCGCCGGTGAGGCTCAGCGGCTCTCGGCTCGGGTACAGCGTGTCGGCGCCACTGCAAGCCGGCCAAGGGCTCGATGAGCTTGCGGCGGCCGCTGCGGTCCGTCGACCGGCGGCTATCCTGCTCGACCTTGATCTCCCCGCGACGTCGGAAAGCTCTTTTGATTGGCGGGCGTTAGCGGGTGCGCTGAAGCGCGCTGCAGCGACGCGCCGCGTGCCCGTGCTCGGAATCGCGCGCGGCGTTGCGGCCATCAAGGCAGAAGCGCAGCAGTTCGGCTGTGATGAAGTCATCGATCGTGAGCGCGGCGCACTGGAGCCGCAACTCGAGGCGGCCCTGCGCCGCTGGGTGCGCCAGATCGATCCTCAAGCGCTGACCGACGCCTGCCGCCTGCCGCTTCACCCTGACGCGTGGCGCGGCATCGAGTTATTCAACCACGGCGAGTACTTCGAGGCGCACGAGTTGCTCGAGGCCGCCTGGAACGCAGACGCAGGGCCCGCGCGCGACCTGTATCAGGGGCTGCTCCAGATCGCCGTGGCGTACTTGCAGATCGAACGCGGCAACCATGCCGGCGCGACCAAGCTCTTTTTGCGGATGTGGCACTGGCTCGATGCGCTGCCTGAGACGTGCCGCGGCGTCGACGTCGCCGACGCGCGATCGAACGCCCGCGCTGCTCAGCAGGCGCTTGCGGCGCTCGCGCCGGATCGCATCGGCAGCTTCGACCGAAGGCTCTTTCGCCCGATCCGCATGATCGGCGATTTGGAGCGATAATCGCGCGACCGGCGCCGCACAGCGTGGCGCCTTTTCTGCCGAGCACAGCCCTCGGCGCACGGGACAACGATGACGCATTCTCCCTGGATCCCCAATCTGTTCGCGGGCAAGGTCGCTGTCGTGACCGGCTCTGGCCGCGGCATCGGCCGGGCCATCGCGCTGCGTTTCGCCGAGCTCGGCGCGGACGTGGTCGTCAACTTCTTTCGCAATCGAGCGCCCGCTGAAGAGACGGCCGAGGCCGTGCGCGCGCTTGGGCGACGTGCCGAGGTGGTGCGCGCCGACGTCGGCGACCCCGAGGGAATCGAGGCGCTGATCGCCGCTGCCGAGAAGACCTTCGGCGGGCTGGACATTTTGATCAACAACGCGGCCTCGGGCTACAACCGGCCGATCATGGAGCAGAAACTCAAGGGCTGGGAGTGGACGATGAATATCAACGCGCGCGCCGCGCTGTTCTGTTCGCAGCGCGCGGCGCCCTCGATGCAGAAGCGCGGCGGCGGCCACATCGTCAGTGTCACGAGCCCAGGATCGACGCGCGTGCTGCCCGATTACGTGCTCGTCGGCGCATCGAAGGCCGCTCTCGAAGCCCTCACGCGTTATCTGGCTGTCGAGCTGGCGCCGCTGGGCATCGTGGCCAACGCCGTCTCGCCGGGCATCGTCGCGACCGACGCGCTCAAGCACTTCGCCAGCCTGCGCGGCAGCGACGTCCTTGGCGCCGTGACGGCCGCGACCCCGGCCGGCCGCCTGGCCACGCCCGAAGACGTCGCCGATGTGGTGGCTTTCCTGTGCTCGCCGGCCGCGTCGATGATCCGAGGCCAGACGATCGTGATCGACGGCGGATCGATCCTGCCGATGCAGGGAGTTGTTGAAGAATAAGGCCAGACATCGGGAGTCCCCCGAAGTACCCCGATGTAGGCGGGTCCGCCTACATCG
>JBGAGY010000030.1:0-8652 GCA_044226485.1 Anaerolineales bacterium | reverse complement strand
GGGGGGGGGGGGGGGCCCCCCCCCCCCCCCCCCCCCCCCCACCCATCTTCTCGGATACACCCGCCCGGAGGCTCAAGGACTATGAGCGAGAAACTCACTTTTTTGTGCATGGCCAGCTATTTCAAGGGCGTGGATTTTATGAAGGCCGTGAAGGCCATGGGGCATTATGTGCTGCTGCTGGTGCCCGAAAAGCACAAGGACGATCCCTGGCCCCGGGACGTGATCGACGAACTTTTCGTCCTGCCGTCGCTGCAGAAGATGCCCGACGTGCTTTATCACATCGCCTGGATGATGCGCGGCCGCAGGGTCGACACGCTCGTGGCGCTCGACGACTTCGACGTCGAGACCGCCGGGCAGCTGCGTGCGCACCTGCGCCTGCCCGGCATGGGCGAAACAGCCGCGCGAGCCTTTCGCGACAAGCTGACCATGCGCGAGCTGGCGCGCGAAGCCGGCGTGCGCGTGCCCGAGTACACGCGAGTGGTCAACTACGACGAGCTGCGCGCCTTCATGGCGCGCGTCCCCGCGCCGTGGGTGCTCAAACCACGCTCGGAAGCCAGCGCCATGGGCATCCGCAAGCTTCAAGACTCTGAGCAGCTCTGGCGCGCGCTCGACCAACTCGGCGACTCGCAGTCGTACTTCGTGCTCGAACAGTTCGTGCCCGGCGACGTCTTCCATGTCGACTCGCTCGTCAACGACGGCGAGCCGGTCTTCGTCTACCCGAGCGCCTATGCCAGGCCGCCGATGAACGTCTACCACGAGGGCGGGGTCTTTGGCTCGCGCACGCTCGATCGCGGGTCGGCGCTCGGCCAGGCTTTGCTCGAGATCAACACCCGCACGCTCAAGGCGCTGGGCATGACTCGCGGCGCCAACCACGCCGAGTTCATCCGCGGCCACGCCGACGGCGAACTGTACTTCCTCGAGTGCGCGGCCCGCGTCGGCGGCGCCAATATCGCCGAGATGGTCGAGTTCGCCAGCGGTGTCAATCTATGGGCCGAATGGGCGCGGATCGAGGAGGCCTGGATCACGGGCAAGACCTACCCAACGCCGGCCTCGCGCGATCATGCCGCCGGAGTGCTCGTCTGCCTGGCACGCCAACAGTGGCCGGACCTGAGCGGCTACTCCGATCCCGAGATCGTCTTCCGGCTTCACAAGGAATATCACGCCGGCCTGATCGTGGCGTCACCCGAAGCCGCTCGGATCGAAGCGCTGCTCAACAGCTACCTCGAGCGCTTCGCCAACGACTTCCTCGCGACAGCGCCGCCGAAGAGCAGCGTGACCGAAATGTGAATGTGGAGGATTGGGTGAATGAACGCTGGCGCCCTATTGGCTATGGCGCGGTAGTGCCCATTCACCCAATCCCCCGGTTCGCCCACTCACCCACTTCTTCGAGGTTCTCCCCCATGAGATAGGGGCGCCGCGCCACGAGGCTGGCGGCCCACAGCGCCAGGGCGAGCACACCCGGGAAGAGATGGACCAGGTCGAGGTAGCCGACCAGGACGTGGACGCCAAGCGCGCCCGTGAAGCCCACCGCTCCGGACCCCAGCAACATCCACCAGACCCAGCGGGCGCCGCGTCGGATGCCCCACAGGCCGACCAGGAGAACGGCCACTCCATTCGAGGCCAGGGCTCCCCCGAAACCCGCGCGATCGTGCGCCAGCAACGCATGCAGGCGCTCGTTCGCGCTCGCCAGCGCTTCGCTTGTTGTGCACAGAAACACAAGATCCTCACGCACGAAGACGGAGGTCAACCCGACAGACGAGATCGCCAGGCCTGCCACGATCAGGCCCACGCCGACACTGACGATGCCGAGTTGGCCCCAGACGGCGCGACGCCAGGCCGCATCGTTCCTACAGTCTGGTTGAGGCACGCGCGGCGGTCGATCGACACGGGACCGCAGCGCCAACAGAAAAGGCGCCAGGAGGCTTCCGGAGACGAGGGCATGAAGCGGATCAAGATAGCCGTAGCCGATCCACAGCCAGAAACTTGCGAACCCGACAACGGCCGACGCGACAAGCGTCTGGTAGGCCCAGTGTTCCCCACGTCGCACTGCGAACCACGCGAGCGCGACGTACATCAGCCCGATCGAGATCATGGTCGACGCCAGCGATACCCGATCGTGTGTCATGAAGGCTGACAGGCGCGGGTTGATGGCGTCGATCTGGGCCAGGGTCAGGCCGACGAAGGACTCGTCGTAAGGCAGGATCACGCTTGTGTGCGCGACAGCCCAGGCCGCGAGCCCGGCCGTGATCAGTCCAAGCCCTAGCAGCGCCAACCACAGCCAGCCCGCCCGCAGCGCCCGATCAAGACCCAGTTGTCCTCGCACAGACCTTTGGCCGGTCGTCGTGGTAGTGTCGTACGGTCGTTCGACCGTGCACCGCACGGCCTCCTGGATTCGTTTCGGAAGGCCGGGTCCGCTGAAGACCAGGCCGACGTCGAGGCCGATCACATCGGCCCCGGTCCTCAACAAGGCCAGGGCCTCGTGAGGTTCACACACACCTGCCGACGCTAAGATGGACACGCCGCGTTCGCCGTAGCGTGACCGCAGTCGATGGATCACGGCATCGGCCGGCGCCAGCGAGGCGCGCCCCAGCCGCCTCAGCTTCGGCGCTTCGGCAAGGCTCAGGCCTGTGCAGATCTGGAAGCCCCGCACGCCCACGGCGTAGGCGCTTTCAAGGCGCGATTCGGCCAGCGCCAGATCGTCGACCGAGACGCCGGCCAGCAGCGGGCGGCCGTGGGCCTCAGCGGCCGTCTGAACAACAACGATGTGAGCGGCCCAGTCGAAGTCGGACCAGTCGGCCGGCGGCGGGGTGAGAGAGAACGCGTCGACCACATCGGCCAGGCGCGCGATCAACTCGACGCGCTCTTCGGCAGCCGCCGCAGGGCTCTCCCCAGGGCGGTGCGCAAGCCTGGCCATGACAAGGCCTGGGCCGGTGCGACTTGAGGCCAACCGTTCGGTCAAGAGGTCGAGAGGGACGATGCCTTCACCGTCGACGAGGATCTCCTCGGAGGTCGCGCGTCGGGTCAATACCTGGCGGTCGCGGGCCCGCAGGGCCACGGGTCCCACTTCGACCAGGCCGGCTCCCAGGCGGCGCAGTCCGGCCAGGCCGATCTCGTTGCCCGCCAGATCGGCGCTGAAAGCGAGGGGCGCGTCGAGCGTCAGTCCGAGAAACGAGCGACGTAGTGAAGGCGCGGGGCTGACATGGCCCATGAACGCGACAAGCTCCGGCCCGCCCGGGATCTTGCCCAGGGCGTGTAGCGCGGCCAGGATCCACCCCCGTGCGCGCCCGGCGGGGACCTTGAAGAGCAGCGGCCGGAGCAGCGTGCGATAAGTCCAATCGGGCATGACGACCTCCACAGAGAGGATCCGTCAATCAACTCTGTGTGTGAAAAGTATCACAATTGGGTCCGATTTGCCCACTTCCCTGAGTCGATATCGCGAGCGGCGCCAAGGTGGGCCGTGAACCAAAAGGCGTCGCCGCTCTTCAGGCCGAGCATGGCCCATTCAAGCTCGATGACCTGCGCGTAGTAGCGCGCGCGTCTGAGCAGCCGATCCAAGCCTGGATAGCGGGAACCCATGCGCATCACGAAGGTCTCGCCATAGCACTGGAGCAGGAGCGCGAAGTCGTTGGCGGGGTCGCCTAGGCCGCCCACCCCGAAGTCCAGGAGTCCGGTCAGCGACGCTGAGGCTTCATCCACCAGCAGATGATACGGGCCGATATCGCCATGGATGAGGGCCGGCTCGTGGTCGAAGGCGCGCGGATCTGACAGCATCGACTCGAACAGCGCCTCAGCCCACTCACGTTGATGGCGCATCAAGAGCGGATAGACGAGCGCCTCCACGTCGCGACGGATCCTCTCCTGAGCCTCTGCCGTCGTCGGCGCGGAAGTCCGACGCAGGCCGACACCGGGAGTCGTGTGGATTGCGTGGAGTACTTCCGCCAGTTGGTCGGCCAGCCTCTGTTGCGTTGTCTCAGGCTGCGCCTTCATCCAGGCGTTGCGCAGTGTGACGCCGGGCAGTCTCCTATGGGCAATGGCGTTGTCCGACCGATGGAACGGCGTCGGCACCGCAACGTTCAGGCGCGGCCTGACACGATCGAGGATCTCGAGCTCGTTCTGCAGATCTCGTGCGCCGGCTTCAGTCTTCGCGAAACGAAAGACGCTGTCCCCGATCATGATCACGTCGTTGACGAGGCCCTCCTCGTTCACCGTCGCCTTTTCGAGCTCGACGTCTGGCGCGATAGATCGGATCTGTTCGGCGTGGCGCGCGATGGTTGGATGCATGTCGTATCTCCCACCCAGGATGCAAAGAAGATAGCGCGAAACACGGGCGCACTCCGGTCTGGAGCGCGCCACGTGTTTTGCCTGCCTCTTGAAAGGAGCGCACCGCAAAGAGTTATGCACGCTCCGCGTCTCATCGGGTCTCTATCTCCCGAGCGCTGTCGCAATCGCATCCACGTACCAGCCAATGCCGGTGCCCGTCAGATGCGTGCCATCGGGGATGAACCAGCCGTCGTTGGCATTCGAGAGCGTGAACCAATCCACCAACTGCGCCTGCGGGTATCGGGCGACTCCCTCAGCCATCCGCCAGTTCAGGCCTTCGACCCAGCGCGCCGGCCGGCGGACGTTGACGAAGATCACGCGCTGGACGCCGTGGGCGAGCAAGGTGTTCATCACATCGTCGAACACCGCGGCCTCGTAGGGCTGGTTCGAGCCCAGGTGCACGACCACGGTCGGGGCCAGCTTGCCGCGCGCCGACAGGTCGTCGACCACGGCGAACAGGTCACCCATGCGCCGCCCCACGACGGCATCGATCCAGACGTCGGTGCCAAGTCGGGTGCTCAAGGCGTTCTGCGATCCCAACATCACCGAGTCGCCGATCAGGGTGACCGCGAAGCCGGACGGCGCCGGCGCGGCAGGCTGAACGTCGGTCGGCTGGGCGAGCGGCTCCGTCGGGGCCAGGGTCGGCTCCACGGGCTGAGCCGTCGGCAGGACCACGTCCATGGCCTGGGTCGGCACGATCACGGCGGCCTGCGTCGGGCGAGCGGTCGGAGCAGGCACTGTCGCCGTCGCATCGCTTTCAAGAGCCAGCGCCACGGTGGGCGCCGCGACGACGGTCACGCGCGTTGGCTTCGGGCTGGGTGTGGCCGTGGGGTCGAGCGTCGGCTCGAGGGTGGGCGTGGTCGACGGCATCACCACGGCGATCGCATCGGCCTGCGCGGGCTCGACGTCCGAGGTGCGCGCGACGGCCGTCAGCACCGGGAAACTCACGACGGCGAGCAGAGCCGCGGCGGCGCCCACACGCGCCTGGGTCGGCAGCCTGTGCCAGATCGCGCCGAGCCCCTTCGCCCAGGTTGCGAAACCCTGACGTCGGATCGGGCTCTCCACCCAGCGGTAGCTCGCCTCCGAAAGGCAGAGCGTCACAAACGCCTGAGCCCCCACTGCGATCTGCCACGGAAGTGCCGCCAGCGCCGGGCCGGTCACTACGACCACGGGCCAGTGCCACAGATAGAGCCCGTAGCTGCGCGCCCCGATCCACGCGAACGGGCGGCTGGCCAGCACGGCTTCGATCGATGTGCCCTTCACAAGCGTCAGCCGGATCACGACGGCGGTCAGCGCCGCGATCATGAGGAAGCCACCCCGATACAGCCAGGGCGTGAACTCATCGACCGAGACGAACGCGATCAGCAGCGCCCCGAGCGCGACCCAGCCCGCCACGTCTTCCCATCGCCGCCCGCTTTCGCCCGTCGGCTGCCAGACGGCCGCGAGCAGCGCGCCCACCAGGAAGCCAGCGGCGCGCGTGTCGGTGCCGAAGTACACGCGGCTGGCATCGCCCTGCGGATCGAATGACACTGCCATCCAGATCGTCGAGGCCAGCGCCGCCACCGCCAGGCCTGGGACCAGACGACGCGCGTCGCGCAACGATCCGAGCTTGAGGCCGCGGGCCGCGGCAAAGACCACCAGCGGCCAGACGATGTAGAACTGCTCCTCGACCGCCAACGACCACAGATGCTGCAGCAGCGGCGGCTGCGCGAACTGCTCGAAGTACGGGATCTGACGCACGATGTAGGCCCAGTTGGTCGCGTAGACCAGCGCTGCGACGGTGTCTTCCCACAGCCTCGGCAACGCGCCGGGCATCCACAACGCAGCGGCCACCGGCGCCGCCAGGAGCAACGCCCACAACGCTGGGAGCAGCCGGCGAGCGCGTCGCAGCCAGAAGCCCTTGAGATCGATCCGGCCGGAGCCCAGCCACTCGCGCAGCAGCAAAGACGTGATCAGGAAGCCCGAGATGACGAAGAAACTCTCGACGCCCAGGAAGCCGCCGGCGGCCCAGGGAAAGCGCGTGTGATACAGGAAAACGGCGGTGACCGAAAGGGCACGAATGCCGTCGAGAGCGGGCAGATGGGCGAGGCGAAGGCTGGTGTTTGGGCGCATGACGATCCCCCTGAGCGGTGTGTATGCCCTTCCAGCGGGCACACTTACAGCCTAGGGGTCGTCAATCACGCGTGATACACGGCGGGGTTACTGTTGGGTTACCGAAGGAGTGAGGGGCGGAATTCGCCGATGGCGCGGAGAGAGGATCTTCTCTCGGCGAAATCTGCGGCCAAAGCTGTCTATTCCGCGCCGGCGCCTTCCGTGCGGCCTTTGAGCTCGGCCGCCGACTCGATGAACTCAAGCGATTGATGGCGGAAGTAGGTGTTGTAAAGCTCGGCGTAGTGGCCGGCGCGCTTCAACAGCTGGTCGTGGTTGCCTTCCTCGATGATCTGGCCCTGGCGCAGCACGATGATGCGATCCGCGGCCCGCACTGTTGACAGCCGGTGCGCGATTACGATCGCGGTGCTGTGCTTGAGGATCAGGTCCAGCGCTTCCTGGATCTGGCTCTCGGTGAACGGGTCGATGCTGGCTGTAGCCTCGTCGAGGATGAAGATCGCCGGGCGCTGCGCGAGGACGCGCATCAAGGCCACCAGCTGGCGCTGCCCAAGCGAGAGCCGCGCCCCGCGCTGGCCGACGTCGGTCTGAATGCCGTCGGGCAGCCCGTCGAGCCATTCGCCCTGGCCGACCTGGCGGCAGAGCGCCTCCACATCGGCGTCGCTCATCTCAGGGCGGCCGTAGCGGATGTTGTTGGCCACTGTGTCGTCGAACAGGAAGGGCACCTGCGAGACGATGCCCAGGTGGCGGCGATAGGCAAACAGGTTGAGATCACGGATGTCGTAGTCGTCGATCAGGATCCGGCCGCCCTGGAACTCGTAGAAGCGCGCGATCAGCCGTCCGATCGAACTCTTCCCCGCCCCGGTGTGTCCGACGAACGCCAGGGTCTCACCCGGCTTGATCGCGAGCGAGAAGTCGGGCAGCACCACTTCCTTGTCCGAGTATTGAAACTTGATGTGCTCGAAGCTCACGCCGCCCTTGAGCGCCTCGGGCTTGAGATCACCGGTCTGTTTGACGACGGGCTCCGTGTCGATCAGGCCGAAGACGCGCTCAGCAGCCGACAACCCGGCCTGCACCTGCGGCCAGAACGAGGCCATGTTGAGGAACGGGAAGAAGAAGCGCTCGACGCTCTGGATGAACAGGTACCACGAGCCGGCCGAGATCGCGCCGCCCAGCACCGCAAGGCCGCCGTAGTAGGTCAGCAGGCCGGCCGAGAAGCCCGAGAGGATGTGGAGCGTCGGGAACACTGACGCCAGCACCAGGCCGCGGCGCACGTTGATGCGATACGAATCGGTGTTTGTGGCGCGGAACTCATCGTAGACCAGGCCCTCCTGGCGGAAGTTCTTGGCCACGCTGATGCCCGACACCGTCTCCTGGATCGAAGCGTTGACGTTCGCCATCGCGCGTGTGCCCTGCCGCGTCACATGCCGCGCCAGCCGCCGGAACGCGCCCGCCACGAAGAACACGGGCACCGTCGCAGCCCAGAGCATCAACGTCAGGCCAACGTCGGCGCGGAAGAGCGCCACGCTCAGGATGCCCACCGCCAACAGCTGGCTGAGCGTGTCGGCCACCAGCACCGTGACGTTGGCGAACTCCTGTGTGTCGAACGTGATCCGGCTGACGATGCGGCCCGTGGAGATGCGGTCGTAGAACGAGAGGTCGTGGCCGATGGCGGCCTGAAACGCCGTCTCGCGAAGCTCACGGATGACGTCGCCGATCAGGCGCGTCGTTGTGCGCCGACGGACGTAGTTGGTCAACCAGTAGATGACGTTGTTGAGCAGCAGCCCGCCGGCGATCAGCAGCAACGTCGCGATCGGCTCGCCGCCCTCGAGCGCGCTGATACCATACGCGATCGCGAGCGATGGGATCGTGTCGAGCACGGCCGTGACGAGCAGCGTCGCGGACATGAGCGCGATCGCGCCGCGATGGGGCGCGAAGTAATCCACCATGCGCCTGAGCAGTTGCGCGTCGGTGTATTGCCGATCGTATGCCTCAGCCGAGAGGCTGCCAAAGAAACCCATGAAGATGCACCGTGTAGACGTCGCGATCCGGGGCACATCGGCCGGCTGTTGAGAGCCACGGTCGATCAACGAGCAAGGGTCTGCCGGGGATCAGAATAGGCTGCGCCGATGATCGAAAGTCCGTCACCGAAGCATCTTTTGATTGTATCGAAGGTTTTGGGATCGTCCCAGTCGAGTTTGGTGGGCCAGAGGCTTCTTTGCCGCC
>JBGAGY010000006.1:230737-489220 GCA_044226485.1 Anaerolineales bacterium | reverse complement strand
ACTCGGCCATCTTCTTGAGCGCCAACACCTTGGTGATCGCCGCCGTCAGCGACGTCTTCCCATGGTCGATGTGCCCGATCGTGCCGATGTTCAGGTGCGGCTTGCTGCGGTCGAACTTCTCCTTCGACATTCTTTCTTCCCTCGCTTTGCTTAGTCTAGTAGTCCAGTAGTCTTGTAGTCTGGTTGTCGGGCCGTCGAGCAGTCGTTTTGCGACTGATCGACCACTCGACTGCTTGACTACTTGACTAAACTTTGGCCGCCAGGCCCTTCATGACATCCTCGGCGACGCTCGCCGGGAGCTGTTGATAATGATGGAACTCCATCGTGAACACGCCACGCCCCTGCGTCATGGAGCGCAGTTCGGTCGCGTAACCGAACATCTCTGCCAGCGGCACCATCGCGCGGATCACCTGCGCGTTGGCGCGCGCTTCCATGCCTTCGATCATGGCGCGCCGCGACGACAGATTGCCGAGCACGTCGCCCATGTACTCTTCGGGCACGGTCACCTCGACCTTCATGACAGGCTCCTGCAGAACGGCCTTGCCCTTCTGCATACCTTCCTTGAAGGCCATCGAGGCCGCCGTCTTGAACGCCATTTCGTTCGAGTCGACGTCGTGCGACGAGCCGTCGATCAGGGTCACCTTGATGTCGACCACCGGGTAGCCGCCGATGATGCCGGCCTCCGAGGTCTCCTTGATGCCCTTTTCGATCGCCGGGATGAATTCCTTCGGGATCGCGCCGCCGACGATGCCGTTCTCGAACACGACGCCCGAACCAGGTTCGCCGGGCTCCATGCTGATGACGACGTGGCCGTACTGGCCGCGGCCGCCGGACTGCTTGGCGTACTTGAGGTTGACCTCGGGCACCGCGCGCGTGATGCTTTCCTTGTAGGCCACCCGCGGGCGGCCGACGTTGGCGTGCACCTTGTATTCGCGCAGCATGCGGTCGACGAGCACCTCAAGGTGGAGCTCGCCCATGCCTTCGATGATCGTCTGCCCGGTCGCCTCATCCGAATGGACGAGGAAGGTCGGATCCTCCTGCGCGAGTTTGTGCAGGGCCTCCGACATCTTTTCCTGGTCGGCCTGGGTCTTCGGCTCGACGGCCACGGCGATGACCGGGGCCGGGAACGTGATCGACTCGAGCACGACCGGCTTGTCCGGGTCGCACAGCGTCTCGCCGGTGAAGGTGTCCTTCAGAGCGAGCACTGCGGCGATGTCGCCGGCCTCGACGAATTCGACTTCCTCGCGGCGGTCGGCATACATGCGGATCAGGCGGCTGATGCGCTCGCGCTTGTTCTTT
The DNA here is from genome assembly GCA_044226485.1 of Anaerolineales bacterium. Classification (GTDB taxonomy): domain Bacteria; phylum Chloroflexota; class Anaerolineae; order Anaerolineales; family UBA6663; genus UBA6663. The sequence continues at coordinate 487,921 of JBGAGY010000006.1, read as the reverse complement.
GACGAGTTCAGCACGTTGCTGCCCGCGTTCAGGCGACCGGAGTACACCCGGAAGTAGGCCAGCCGGCCGACGAACGGGTCGGACACGATCTTGAACACCAGCGCCGCCAGCGGCGCCTTGGGATCCGTCGGGCGCTCAACCTCGGTGTCGTGGCGCGGGTCGGTGCCCTTGACCGCCGGGATATCCAGCGGCGACGGCAGCAGATCGATCACGGCGTCGAGCACCGGCTGCACGCCCTTGTTCTTGAGCGATGAGCCGCAGAACACGGGGTTGCATTTGCCCGCGATCGTGCCCTTGCGCAGGGCCGCGCGCATCTCGTCGATCGAGATCTCTTCGCCCTCGAGGTACTTGACCGTCAGGTCGTCGTCAAGCTCAGCGATCTTCTCGACCATGTCGTGGCGCGCCTTCTCGGCGGCTTCACGATGCGAAGCCGGGATGTCGCGCAGTTCAAAGGCCCGACCGCTCGTGTCGGTGTAGTAGATCGCCTTCATGTCGAAGAGATCGATGATCGCCTCGAACGACTGCTCCTGCCCGACCGGGATCTGCAGCGGGATCGGGTTCGCGCCCAACCGCTCGCGGATCGACGCTACGGCGTTCTCGAAGTTCGCGCCGGTGCGGTCCATCTTGTTGATGTAGCAGATCCGGGGCACGCCATAGCGATCGGCCTGACGCCAGACCGTTTCGGACTGCGGCTCCACGCCCTGCACGGCGTCGAACACCACGACGCCGCCGTCCAGCACGCGCAGTGAGCGCTGCACCTCGGCAGTGAAGTCGATGTGCCCGGGCGTGTCGATGATGTTGACCTTGTGGTCGCGCCACTCGGCCGTCACAGCGGCAGACACGATCGTGATGCCGCGCTCGCGCTCCTGCTCCATCCAGTCGGTGACCGTGGTGCCTTCGTCGACCGAGCCGATACGGTGGGTCTTGCCCGTGTAGAACAGGACCCGCTCGGTGGTCGTGGTCTTCCCGGCATCGATGTGCGCGATGATGCCGATGTTGCGGACTTTGTCCAGGGGATAGTCAGCCATCGTCCGCTCTTACCAACGATAATGGGCAAAGGCGCGGTTCGCCTCAGCCATCTTGTGCGTTTCTTCACGCTTCTTGATTGCCGTGCCCGTATTGTTCGCGGCATCCAGCAGCTCGCCCGACAGCTTGTCGGTCATGCTCTTGCCACCGCGTGAACGCGCCGCAGCGATGATCCAGCGCATGGCCAGGCTCGCGCGACGATCCGGGCTGACTTCGACAGGCACCTGATAGGTGGCGCCGCCGACACGTCGAGGCTTGACCTCGACCACGGGGCCGACGTTGCGAAGCGCCGACTCGAGCACTTCCATCGGTTCCTTCTTGGCACGCTCGGCCGCGAGCGCCATCGCGTCGTACATGACGCGCTGGGCCACGCTCTTCTTGCCGTCGATCATCATGCGGTTGATGAACTCGGAGACCAGAGTGCTCTTGAAGCGGATGTCCGGCACGAGCGGCCGGCGCTCAGGGGTATATCGACGTGGCATTCTCTCTTAGTCCTTACTTCTTCTTGGCGGCAGCCGCACCGGCTTTCGGACGCTTGTTGCCGTACTTGGAGCGGCCCTGGCGGCGGGCATCGACGCCAGTGGTGTCGAGGGTGCCGCGCACGATGTGATAGCGAACGCCCGGGAGGTCCTTCACGCGACCGCCGCGGACGAGCACCACGCTGTGTTCTTGGAGGGAGTGCCCTTCGCCGGGGATATAGGCCGTCACTTCCAGACCGTTCGACAGGCGGACGCGGGCCACCTTGCGCATCGCCGAATTGGGTTTTTTCGGCGTCTGGGTGCGCACCACGGTGCACACGCCGCGCTTCTGGGGAGAGCCCTTAGGCTGCTCAATTCGCCGCTGCACCTGCGAGTTGAAGGCAAACTGCAGCGCCGGTGACTTCGACTTGGCCTTCTTGTCTTTGCGTCCCTTGCGGACGAGCTGGTTGATCGTTGGCACGCTGTGCTCTCCTTAGACTGAACGATCCAGTTGTGCTTGACCCGGTCAGCGCGTTTTTGGGCGCGCTTTCCGCGTTTTAGGCCGGGCGCGAACCCGGCCCAGATGAGTTAGTTCGCTTGGTTGCAGGCGCAAATCAAGGCCACCCGTGAACTCCGGTGGCCTTGTTGACTATCCTGCTGTATGCGCTTCCCGCCTCGTACAGGTGGCGGGCCGGGCAACGCGAGCACGGGATAATACCATGACCCGCTGAGTCTCGTCAAATCCGAGGAGCGAGGAGCGAAGGGCGAGAAGCGAGGCGCCTAGAACAGAACGCGCCTCGATTCGCGCCCCTCGCTTTATTCAACTCCCAGGCTCAACAACCCGATCCCGGGCTTGGGCGGGCGGGCCTTCTCGTCGTCCTTGCCAAACTTGAGGATCTCGCCGTTGTCCTGGACGGCTTCCACCACCAGGCCCAGCGACTGGAGCTCCTTGACGAGCACCCGGAACGAGGCCGGGATGCCCGGCTCCTCGATCTTCTCGCCCTTGATGATCGACTCGTAGGTCTTGACGCGTCCCTGGACGTCGTCGGACTTGACGGTCAACATCTCCTGCAGGGTGTGAGCGGCGCCGTACGCCTCGAGCGCCCACACTTCCATTTCGCCGAAGCGCTGGCCACCGAACTGAGCCTTGCCGCCCAGCGGCTGCTGGGTCACCAGCGAGTAGGGTCCCGTCGACCGGGCGTGGACCTTGTCCTCGACCAGGTGGGCGAGCTTGAGCATATGGATGATGCCCACGGTCACCGGCTGGTCGAAGCGCTCGCCGCTCTTCCCGTCGTACAGCACCTGCTTGCCGATGATCGGCAGCGGGATGTTGGTCTCGAGCGACACTTCGGTGGCGTGCTTGCGGAGCCGCTCGCCCTCGATCTTGCTGACGTTGCGGCCCAGGTGGGCCAACCACAGCTGCAGACAGGCGTCGATGACCGCCAGGTCACGCGCCTGGCGCTGCGTCTGCGTCAGGGCCTCGGTCTCATCCTCGAACATGAGCATGGTCTCGGGGTCGTACTCGGCCTCGCGCAGCCATTCGCGGACAGCGACGCGGCGCGCATAGGTCTCATCCGTGACCATCCGGTCCTGGCTGACCTTGCGGCCCTTGAGCCAGTTGGCCATGTACAGGCGGCGCACTTCGCCGTCGTCCTCGATGTTCTCAGGGTCGAACTCCTGCTCGTTGAGCCAGGCCCAGGCGCGGTCGTTGATCTGCTGCCAGGCATGGTCGACCAGCCAGGAGCGCGCCAGCTCGGCCTCGATCTCGTGCTCGTCGGCGCCGTCGAAGACGGGCGTGACGGCGCGGAAGCCGAGGCGGTCAGCCGCCCAGCCCAGGTGCGTCTCAAGGATCTGGCCGATGTTCATACGGCCCGGGACGCCGAGCGGGTTGAGGATGATGTCGACCGGCGTGCCGTCGGGCAGGAAGGGCATGTCGGCCACCGGCACGACCTTCGAGATGACGCCCTTGTTGCCGTGGCGGCCGGCCATCTTGTCGCCCTCGGTCAGCTTGCGCTTCTGCGCCACCGAGACGCGCACCATCTTCTCGACGCCCGCCGGCAGGTCGCGGTGCTCGTCGCGCGTGAAGACGCGCACGTCGATGACCTTGCCGCGCTCGCCGTGCGGCAGGCGCAGCGAGCTGTCCTTCACCTCGCGCGCCTTCTCACCGAAGATCGCGCGCAGCAGCTTCTCTTCAGGGGTCAGTTCCTTCTCGCCCTTGGGCGTGATCTTGCCGACCAGGATGTCGTTCGGCCCGACCTCGGCGCCGACGCGCACGATTCCGTGCTCGTCGAGGTCCTTCAGGGCCTCTTCGCCGACGTTCGGGATGTCGTACGTGATCTCTTCAGGTCCGAGCCGCGTGTCGCGCGCTTCGATCTCGTGCTTCTCGATGTGGATCGAGGTGAAGCGGTCCTCGCGCACCAGGCGCTCGCTGATCAGGATGGCGTCTTCGTAGTTGCCACCCTCCCAGCTCAGGAACGCGACGAGCACGTTGTGGCCGAGCGCGATCAGGCCCTGGTTGGTCGAAGACGAGTCGGCGATGACGTCGCCCTTCTTGACCTTCTGGCCCTTGACCACCGCCGGGCGCTGGTCGATGCACGTCGACTGGTTCGAGCGCTGGTACTTGCGCAGCTTGTAGATGCGCTTCTTGCCGCCGGCCTGGACCACGATCTCCTTGCCGGTCACCGACACGACCTCGCCGTCCACGTCCGACACGAGCACCTGGCCCGAGTCGAGCGCGGCCTGCGCCTCCATGCCGGTGCCGACGGTCGGCACCTCGGGGGTCAGCAGCGGGACGGCCTGGCGCTGCATGTTCGAGCCCATCAACGCGCGGTTGGCGTCGTCGTGCTCCAGGAACGGGATCAGCGCGGCGCTGATGCCCACGATCTGGCGCGGGGCCACGTCCATGTAGTCGATGCGCTCGGGCGGCGAGAACTGGAACTTGCTGTGATGGCGGCACGACGGGCGCGCGCGCATGAACTCCATGCGCTCGTTGAGCGGCGTCGTCGCCTGGGCGATCATGTAGCGGTCTTCAGCGTCGGCCGAGAGGTAGTGGATCTCGTCCGACACGTAAGGCACGATCGGGATCTCGTCGACGAACTTGCCGAGCTTGCGGGCCAGTTCCTTCGTGATCTCCTCGCCCTCGGCGCCGACGATCTCTTCGCTCTTCGGATCGGTCACGTCCTCGCGCAGCTTGCGGCCGATCACGCTCTTGTCGTCGGCCGGCAGGCCCTTGATGACCTTGCGGTAGGGCGTCTCGATGAAGCCGAAGGCGTTGACCTTGGCGTACGAGCCGAGGCGGCCGATCAGACCGATGTTCGGGCCTTCAGGCGTCTCGATCGGGCAGATGCGGCCGTAGTGCGAGTGGTGCACGTCGCGGACGTCGAAGCCCGCGCGCTCGCGGCGCAGACCGCCAGGTCCAAGGGCCGAGAGCGTGCGCTTGTGCGTCAGCTCGGCCAACGGGTTCGTCTGGTCCATGAACTGCGAGAGCTGGCTGGAGCCGAAAAACTCGCGGATCGAGGCCACGATCGGGCGGATGTTGACGAGCGTGAGCGGCGAGACGTTGTCGTTCTCGCGGATCGACATGCGCTCTTTGACCACGCGTTCCATGCGACGCAGGCCGACGCGCATCTTGTTCTGGATCAGCTCGCCGACGGTCTTGACGCGGCGGTTGCCCAGGTGGTCGATGTCATCCGTTTCGACCACGCCGTTGTTGATCTGGATCATGTGCTTGAGCACGGCGATCACGTCGGCGGCCGTCACGGTGCGGTGCGACAGCGGGATGTGCTCCATCAGTTGGAGCTTCTGGTTGAGCTTGTAGCGGCCGACGCGCTCGAGGTCGTAGCGGCGCTGATCGAACAGCTGCTGGAGCATGAACTCGCGCGCGTTGTCGAGCGTGGGCGGGTCGCCCGGGCGCATCCGTTTGTAGAAGTCGATCAGGGCTTCTTCGGGCACCGTGTGCTTGGCACGGCCTTCGCCCCAGGTCGGCTCCTGGCGCAGCGTCGCGGCGATGAACTGCCTGTCTTCATTAGTATCGACATCCTTGAAGAGCTCGATGATCTCTTCCTCGGTGCCGTACTTGATCGGGCTGTTCTTCAGGCCGTCGGAGACCGCCGCGAAAGCGCGCAGCAGGATCGTCACCGGGACGGTGCGCTTGCGGTTGAACTTGAGCGTCAGGTAGTCGCTCTTGCGCGTCTCGAACTCCATCCACGCGCCGCGGTCCGGGATGAGCTTGGCCATGGCCAGGCGCCGGCCGCTGCCGCGGTCGCCTTCCGACTCGAAGTAGACGCCAGGCGAGCGGATCAGCTGCGAGACGACCACGCGCTCGGTGCCGTTGATGATGAAGGTGCCGTTGTCGGTCATCAGCGGGAAGTCGCCCAGGAAGATGTCGTTCTTCACAGGGCTGGCGACTTCGCTGCCGGTGAGCAGCACGCTCACGTAAAGGGGCGCGGCGTACGTCAGGTCGCGCTCCACGCACTCTTCGACCGAGTATTTGGGATCGTCGAACCAGTATTTGAGATTGAACTTGCTGTCGATCCGCTTGCTCGGGAACCACAGCTGCATGCCGCCATTGAACGATTCGATCGGCGACACTTCCTCGAACAGGTCAGCCAGGCCTTCGGTGCGGAACCACTCAAATGACTGGAGCTGCACTTCGATCAGGCTGGGGAGTGTGAGGACGTCTTTGATGCGGGCGTAGGACTTCGGAGCCAGAACGTTTGACATAGACACCCGTGTGAGAGGTCGCTATCGCCTGTCGGGCGCGCACCGCCCTGCCCGGTATCGGCAGGCGGCTACCCCCTTGACAAGTCTGTGATTCCCTTGTCGGCAGGCACGAAAAAAGCTCGGGCGAAAAACCCGAAAGAATAGTTTATCACGGATTTGTTTGGTGTCAAACAGTGGCAGGCGGAGAGTCCTAAGGCAAAGGCCCCCGGAGCGACCGCCGGAAACCGGTGCCACGCCCCGGGGGCCTGATTTTACGTCAAATCCGGGCCGTTTTCAGCGGCTCACATGCGGTTGTGCATTGATGCCGGTGCTCGAGCCGCCGTCAACACCGTGACCGTCGCCGCCGTCGTCGGGCCCGGCTGGTCGCCCGACCACTCGGTCACGTCACTGCCTGACTGCGGTCTGAACTCGAGGATGTACGGACCGCCGATGAGACCCGTGATCTGGTAGGCCCCCGAGGGATCGGTGTAATCGTAACCGCCGCGGTCCCCATATTCGGTGTACGCCGTCACGATGACACCGTTGGACGGTGTCGCCGACGAGGTCGTGACCGTGCCGCTAATGGACGCCGACCCGCTGTCGGGCGCGCAACTGGCTTCACTGGCCGCAGCGATGGCAGGCTGCGCCCACATCGTCTGCCCGCCCACAACCAACATGGCCGCCACTGTCAGACGGAGAACGTGATCGCGAGGGATGCTCTGGTTACGCGCGGCGAGTCTTCCGTTGGCGAGAGCGCTCATGGTGTCACCTCACCGGAGAATATAAGATCAGCCTCCTGGACCTTCTGACCGACAGACGTTGTGGCCAATGAACGACCACAAAACTATCTACTTTGCGGCCAGGGCTCAGGCAATGGAGCCGATCCGCCCGTCGAGCAGCTCGACGCTTCGTGTTCTGTGTTTGGAGAGACGTACGGCCTGCCGCGGTTGTCACCATCACAACCGCGGCGATAGCTGGGGATCAGGACAGCATTCTGAAGTCGATGCGTTCGGGCGGCGGCATCTCCACCCTGACGCGAGCTCGCAGCGCCTCGTCAAGCGGCGCGCCACTCCGCGCGGATTCGCGCCGGGCGCAGAGTTCGTTCCATAGGTCCGTGAGCGCGTTCTCGCCCTCGCGAATCACTGCGTAGTCGCGCTGCAACACGGCCTCGACGGCCTCAAAGTCGCCCAACGCCAGCGCGATCTCGCCACGCCAGATCTGTACGCGATCGTCGTCGAAGGCCTCGGCCGGCAGGCTGTCGAGCGCGGCGCGCCCTTCGGTGTAACGCCCGGCCGCAGACAACGCCGCGAGGTATTCGACGATCAACGCTCGCCTCGCCTCAGCCGACGCGAGCGACCAGGCCTCGTCATAGAGCGCTGAGGCGGACCCGGCATCGCCACGGCGCTGAGCCAGGCAGGCGAGATTGCGAAGCGCCCAGGGATTGGGCAGGAGTGCGTGCGAGTCGCGCCACGCTCTCTCGGCTCCCGCTTCGTCGAAGGCCTCCAACCGCATGACACCCAGGTGAAGCAGTGAGAGCCAATGTCGACCGCCGGGACGATCGAGGCTCGCCTCGAGCCTCTCGCGCCACTCGGGCTGCACCATGTACTCGCCGGGCAGCACGGCCGGGTCTTGCTCTGGCAGGACGCCACCCTGCCACAACGCCAACCAGGGTGCCTGGCCTTCGCCCAGGGACGCTGCCGGAAACGTCAGGTGCCCCGGCAGGCCCGCATCGTCGGCGCGACGCGCCAGCTCCAGCGCGCCCCAACCTGACCCGAGTTGTTTGATGACATCGGCGGGCCGTTCGGCCTGCGCTCGACAGGCAGTATCGATGCTTGCAAGCTGCGCAGCCGTGAGCCCTATCTCCAGAGCGTCTTCGACGGCGGCGCAGGCATCCGCCCAATCGGCGCCGTGCGTGCGAGTCGGGTCGGCCTGAATGGCGCCGAAGACCTGCGTCCACGACACCTGCGAGCCACCGGCGAGCTCAAGGCCGTGCAGCTGGGTCGGCGCGAGGCCGGCCTGGATCTCGATATAGGGGTAGCCGCCCGGAGCCAGAAAGCTCTGCCAGTGGCGACCGCCCTGATGGTTGCCCCAGCACCACAGTTTGCGGTGGCGCAACGGTGGCGTGGAGGCTTCAATGAAGCCGTGGCCGTCGGGCGTGATCGCGGCTTCCCACGGCAGCTCGGTCTGATCACATTGGAAGAAGAACTCACTGGCGAAGGGATAGTTCGACGGGTACGTGCCGTCCGCGCCATCCAGCGTCGGCAGAGCCGGGAGAGCCGCGTTGCCGAAACCATGCGGCCGGAGATCGAAATCGATATACAGCGCATCGCGAGCCGGAGCGAGCACCCGTACACCCGGCGCATCCGGCACCGCGATATTGGTCCACCAGTAAAGCGGCGCCGACTCGGCGTTCGGGTTCATCACGCGCGCATGGGCGACGAGCCAGCACGAGCCGGGCGGCAGCGTGAAGTCGATCTGCCAGAAGAGGCGTGTGCAGCGTTCGAATTCGTAGAGACGCAGACCCTGCGAACCATCGGCGCTGGTGAACATGGCGGCGAAGAGCGGCGCGCAGGTCGAGAAGGCGTGGCCGAACAGGCCGAGGTTCCACTCGATACCGCCCGAGAACCAGGCGTTGCGGATCGCGAGGTTAGCCGGCTGGAAGACCGGGTTGCGGCAGAGCAACTCGCGTTCGTCGGGTTTGCGCACGAGCGAGATCAGTCGCCCGCCGAGCTCAGGCAGGAACGTGGCGCGCAGGTGCTCGTTCTCGAGCACTGCGGCGTTGAAGGTCAGCGGCTCACGACGTCGTGTGTATCGATCCTGCATCCGATACGGCAGCACACGAAAGCCGGTCGCTTCGCCCAGGCGCTCACGCTTCTCGGCCGGGACCGAGTCGCGCACTGGCACGACACGATCCGGCTGAGGATCACGGAATTGCGGCAGAGGGTTCTCGGGGCCCAGTGCCGCGCCGGGTAGGCTGAGGGGCTGGAAGGTGAGCATGAAAAGTGGCGTCGGGCGTTAGTCGGGCGGCGTCCCGCTTCAGGCGCCAAACCGGCGCCAAAGGGTCATGATCGATGCGTTGAACACGACGGCCATCAGGCCGGGCGAGCGCGCGGCGCCCAACTCAGAAGGCGTTTGGCTTTGCTCATGTTCATGATCTTGTTGTCGGCGTCGCCGCTGATCATAAAAGCCTGAAAGCCGCAGCGATAGTCGAGGGCTCCCTGGATCGCGTTGGCCACATCCTCGGCGTCGGTCGCGATCGTGGGCCAGCGCGTGGCGGCTTCCTGCAACCAGTTGTCGGCGGACATCGGGAAGCACAGGCGCAGGGCATTGACGCTCATCGGGTAGATGCGCGTCATGTGACGACAGGCGAGTTCACCCAGGTGCTTTGAGAACCCATACAGCTCGTTGGCGTCCGGCGTGATTTCCTCGTCGACGAAGTAGCGTCGGTAAAGGTCTTCACCGTAGACCGACATGCTGCTTGTATACACGGCGTGCGGCACGCCGGCGCGCGCCGCTGCCTCGAGCGCGAGGTAGACGCCCTTGACGTTGACATCGAGGTTGGTGGTGATGCCCTCTGTGGTGACGTAGCTGTACTTGCTGCCCATGGCCATGTAGATCAGGGCATCGGCGCCCTGGACCGCCGCGCACAGCGCATCGAGGTCGCCGACGTTGCCCTGCACATACTTCCACGTGGGGTCGACCGGCGGGCGCAGGTCGTACACCGTGAGGCTGTGGCGCCGAGCAAGAAAGGGCAGGACGATGCTGCCGACGTGGCCGGAGCCCCCTACGACGAACAGGTTCATACGCTCACCCCTTGATGGCGCCGGCGGTCATGCCCTTCTCGATTCGGTCGTTGAAGATCAGATAAACCACGAGAGTCGGGATCATGACGATGGTCACGGCCGCGAACAATCCGCTCCAGTCGTTCTGGTAGAACTGCTGAGCCTGAAGATAGTAGAGACCCTGCGAGAGCACGTAGTGCGTCTGGGTGTCGGTGTTCGTGATCATCAACGTGTTGGGCAAGATGTACTGGTTCCACTGCCCGAGGAAGTTGAAGATCCCCATCGTGATCAAGCCCGGCTGCGCCAGCGGGAGATAAACCTTGAAGAAGATGTCGAACTGGCTGGCGCCGTCGATCAAGGCGGCCTCACCCAACTCCGCCGGCAGCGTCTTGAAGAAGTTGGTCATGAAGAACGTCGTGAACGACAGCGAATACGCCACGTAGACGAGGATGAGGCCCTGATACGTGTCGAGCAGCCCGGTCGTCTGCATGATGAAGTACAGCGGCACCAGCGCCAGGAAGATCGGGAAGATCATGCCCAGCAGGAAGACGTATTGGATCACCGTCCGGCCGCGGAATTCGAACCGAGCCAACACGTAGGCGACCATCGACGACAGCAGCAAGGTCAGCGCCAGCGAGGGGATGATGATGATCAGGGTGTTGGCCAGGTACTCGCCCATGCGCGCCTTGATCCAGGCCCGGGCGAAGTTGTCCCACATCAGCGCGGATGGGGGTGACCATGGGCTGAAGAAGATCTCGGCGTCGCTTTTCAACGACGACATGATCGACCAGAGCATCGGGAAGACGACCATCACGAACCAGATGACCAGCACGGCATACATCACGACCTTGCCGAGCAACTCGAGCGGGGTCTGGCCGGGGCGTTTGGCGGACGGCGTGGATTGAGGGATTACAGCCATGGCGGTCTCCGATCAATACTCCACCGACTCGCGGGCGGTGAAGCGGAGGCTGATGATGGACAGGCCCAGGATCACGACCAGCAGGACCAGGCCCATGGCGGTCGCGTAGCCGAACTGGCCCTCGCTGAAGGCCATCGAGTACAGGTATACCGGCGCCACGTCGGCCGCCCGGCTCGGCCCGCCTGTGCCGTTCGTCATGACGGTGACGATGCCGAACAGATCCATCGCGCCGATCGCCAGGAAGACGATGGCCGTGCGGATCGTGTCCCACAGCAACGGCACGGTGACCGACCAGAACAACTGCCACGACGTAGCGCCGTCGATCCTGGCGGCTTCGTAGTAGTCGGACGGGATGGCGTTCATGCCGGCGACGAAGAGCACCATGTAGAACCCGACCGATTGCCAGACGACCACCGCCAGCACTGAGCCGAAGACGGTCGTGCGATCGCCCAGCCACGGGAAGGCGTGCATCTGCGTGAAACCGAGGGCCTCGAGCGCGGCATTGAGCAGGCCGATCGTCGGATGGTAGATGAAGCCCCACAGCACTGCCACGATCACGACCGAGAGCACCTGAGGGAAGAAGTAAGCGATCCGAAAGCCGCGCGCGAATTTGATGCCTTGAGTGAAGATGAATGCGAAGAAGAGCGCGATGGCGGAGATGATCGGCGGCAACACGACGAGCGCGATCGCGTTGTGCGACAAAGCGCTCCAGAACTTCTCGTCGTTATAGAGCTTGATGAAGTTGTTGACGCCGTTGAAGGTGATGTTCGCCGAGAGGCCGCTCCAACGCGTGAAGGCGAACACCAGGGCCGATGCGTACGGCGCGAGCACAAAGAGCGTGTACAGCGCCAACGGCACCGCCAGAAACGAGACGATGAGCGTGTTCTTGCCACGGTTCATGACGGCGCGACCTCCTGCAGCCGACCGCGGACCGCGGTCTGCGGTCCGCAGCTCCTCACCATAGCCAACGGATGTTCAACCCAGACGGCGGGCCGCGGTTGCCCACGCCTTGCCGGGCCGCAGGAGTGCCGGCCTGGCCGACACTCCTGCGGTCCGCGGTCCGCCGTCAGCGGTCGTTAGCCTACCGCGTGAACTTCGTGATGTCGGGATCCGACGCCACGGTGTCGGCGGCTTTCTGCATGGCGGCCGTGAATTCGGCCGGCTTGATCGTACCGGTCATGAGCTCGCCGGTGCGGGTCTCCAGCTCCTTGGACATCGAGCTGTACCAGTTCGGGAAGTTCATGACGACCGTCGCGCCCTTGGCGCCCTCGGCCAGCGCCACGGCCGACTTGACGGCGTCGGAGAGCTTCGCGCCCTCGGTGCCGCCGACCACGGGCATGATCGCCGCGACGTTCTCGGCAAAGTACTTGGCCGAGTCCTTCGAGAGCAGGCAGCGCAGGTACTCCATGCCCTGCTTGGGGTTCTTGGCCTTCGACGGGACGATGTAGGTCTCGCCGCCGCCGGCGTTGACGGCACCCTGATCGCCAGCGCCGTCCGAGTAGCCAGGGATGTTCGAGACGACCATGTTGAAGTCCGCGGGGGTCACGGTCTTCATCTCGTTCTCGAGCCAGTTGCCGCAGGGGATGAACACCGCCGAGCCCTTGAGCCACTCGGTCTGCGACTCGGTGTGGGTCAGGCCCGACGTGCCCTGCATGATGTAGCCCTTGTCCCACAGCGCGTACAGGTCTTCAGTGGCGCGCTGGACGGCCGGATCGGACCAGGCATTGGGCTCGAGGTTATCGAGCTTGGTGAGGGTGGCGTCACCGCCGGCGTAGTAGATCAGGGCGTTGAAGACGATGCCCCAGATGTAGTACGGGTACTTGCCCTGGTACGTCCAGGGGGCGGACTTGCCTTCCTTCTTGATGGTCTCGCACAGGTCGAGCATCTCGGCCCAGGTCTTCGGGTATGTGTACCCGGCCGCCTCGAACTTGGGTTTCGAGTACCAGATGCCCGAGACAGTGTAGGCCATGTTGATGCCGTACAACTTGCCGTCGAAGGTGGCGCTGGTCTGCGAGCCGGGGAAGATGGTCTCGCCGAATTTCTTGCCGGGCGTGTCGAGCGACGGCGCATTCCAGAGCTCGGAGAGCTCCATCAGCTGGCCTTCGCGCACCAGGTCCGACATCGGGATCATATTGGCGCCGCTGTTGTCGATCACATCCGGCGGATTGCCCGCGACGAAACGGGGCTGGAGCTGTTCCGTGATCTTCTGGATGCTCTGGACCTTGACGGTCGTGCCGGGGTGGAGCTGTTCTTGGAGCTTGGCCGCGTACTTGATGTAGTCATCGCCAAAACCGCCGGCAAAGAACACGCCATCGACTTCGCCAGGTTGCACGCCAAACGGATTGACGGCATCGGCGGCGACTTCAAACGGCAGGCTCGGCTGGGCGGCGGCGGCGGTCGGGGCAGTCGTCGGCGCGGGGGTGGCGGCCGGCTGGCAGGCGGCGAGCACGGGGCCGGCAACCGCCGACCCGGCCAGCGCCGAGCTCAAGTGCAGGAACCTCCGGCGGGACATTCGGCGCCGATTTGCCTTGTGACTCATAGATTGCCTCCTGGATAGCGTTCGAGCTCTGTTTCAATGGATCGACTCGTACGGGCGTGGTGTGGATGCGTTATCGCGTCAATGGCAGGCTCCCTCCTCCTTGGCGGTGCTCCCCGGACGCAGCGAGCCTGCGTTCGGCAGCATACTTTCAGGCCACGATCACGCGCACGCCCAGGGCGCGCGCGCCGGCGACAAACTCTGGCGGCGCTTGCGGGTCGGTCACAAGCGTGTGCACCGCGGTCAGCGGCGCCACGACCGCGGCGGCCACTCGCCCGCACTTGGTGTGGTCGGCACAGATGATGACCTCGCGCGCTACGTTCAAGATCAAGCGGTCGACCATGGTCTCCTGGAGGTCGTCGTTGGTCAATCCGAGCTCGGTGTCCACACCGCGAATACTGAAGATCGCTTTTGTCGTCCGCAACTCGCTCAACGCCTGTGCCGCGATATGGCCCGTGAACGACATGGCGCTGCGATTGAGGCCCCCACCCAGCCCGATCAAGGTGATGGCCGGCGCATCGGCGAACGTCGTCAAAACCAGCAGCGAGTTGGTGATGACGGTCAGGTGGCGCCGGGCGCGAAGCGCGTGGGCCACCTCCAGCACCGTGGTGCCACTGCCCAGAAAGATCGTTTCGCCCTCAACCACCAGATCGGCCGCGGCCCGCGCGATCCGCCGCTTTTCATCGGCCTGCTCGGACATCCGCTGCAGGGCCGGCGGCTCCGACGGGACACCGCGCACGGCGATCGCCCCGCCGTGTACCCGGCGCACCTTGCCCTGTTCGGCCAACGTTTCGAGATCGCGCCGCGCCGTCGCCTGGCTCACCGAAAACGTCGCGACCACCTGGTTGACCGTGACCCGTTGTGAGCGGTTGATCAGATCCAGTATGTGACGCTGGCGTTCCAGGCTGGACACGTCGTTGCGCATGTTCTTTATTTGATCGAATTTGGAAGAATTGGCACCACAATAGGCCATAAAACGAGCAATGTCAATCATGGATTTATCTCGCCAAGCGCCCTGCTTTCTTGGCCGAAAAATGCGGGGCTTCGAGCATATTCCGGTTACGCCTTCACTTCAGTATGGGCCAAATGGGCCACGATCTGGCCGGATCGACTATAGTCAACGCCACACGGACCGAACGAGGAGCATAGCCATGGCATTCAAGGTCAAACAGCGCGGCAAGATCACGTACTTCTACGAGGGCGACGCGCCCGTGCTTTCGAACCTGGTGGTCGAACAGCAGCCTGACGGCGATCTGAAACTCTACTTCGCGGGGCTCACCGGCGGCTACTCAGCCAAGAACGTGCTCGGCCTGGACGAGGTCGTGCGCATGGATCCCGACCGTGAGATCCCGCTCGTCTTTCAGTGCTGGGAGAAGTGGCTGCGCGACGCGGGCATCTGCCAATCGCTCGCGGAGGTCGACTTCCTCGAGATCCATGCGTTCGGCTGCCAGCCGAAGTCGCCGAACCCGCTGGTCGACCCGGTAGGTTACGCCAAGGAACTCGAGCGCCTGCGCCAGGCCTACGCCCGCGCCTACGGCAACTACTTCCGCGAGCACTGCCCTGACAACGGCCTGCCCTGCCGCTTCACGGTCCACGTCGTCGACGTGCCCGACCAGGCGGCATCGTATGAGTTCTACGGGACTGCCCTGTTGCAGCGAGGAGCGTAGCGCGAGGGGCGAAGAGCGAGGCGCGAATGCTTCAGCCGCATCGCGCCTCGCCCTTCGCGCCTCGCCCTTCGCGCCTCGCCCCTCGCCTCACCCGTCCAACAGGGTGTTCAGGCGCTCGGCGACGATGGCGGCCTCGTCGTCCGAAAGCGTCATCGGATTGAGATAGAGGCTGACCCCGTCGTCGTCGGCGTTGACGGCGATGGCTGGCGTGCCGGCCCAAAGCGCTGCGACAAGGTCGGGCAGCCCCAAACGAGCGTCAGCGCTCAGCGTGAGCTTGCATCGCGGGTGAGGCTGACCGGCCTCGTTGGGGAACGAGCGCACCGCAGTCACGCCTTGCAGCTCGCCGAGCACGTTGATCCACTCGGCCACGACGCGTTCGTCGCGCTTCAACCGGGCGCCGTGATCGAGCTTCAGATAGCGCTCCACAGCTGCGAGCAGGCCGACCATTTCTTCCTTGCCGACTTTCATCGGGCGCATGAAGCCCTGGTTCGGGCTGCCCAGCGGGCGCATTGCTTCGATCAGGTCGCGCTTGCCGACCACGAGGCCGCTCGATTGCGGCCCCGATAGATCCTTGCCGCCGCTGAAGATCGCGCACGTCGCTCCCATCTGCGTGAAATGCCACAGGTTCTCCACGGGCGGCAACTGAGCGGCGCCGTCGACGATCACGGGTACGCCGCGCTCAGAGCACATCGCGATGACGGTCTCGAGCGGGAAGTCGGCGCGACCAGTCATCGCGCCCTGGAACCAGACGAAGGCCGCCGTGCGCTCCGACAGCGCGGCCGCCAGTTCGGCCGGATGCGTGCTCGTGGCGTCGCCGATCTCGATCAAGCGCGCGCCCGTCATGCGAATGGCATGGTCGTAGCCGTTGCGGTGCGATTTGAAGACGATCACCTCGTTGCGAAGGTCGGTCGTGTCGGGCAGTCGCTGTCTGGCGTCCGCGTCGTTGCCCACCATGCACGCGATCACAGTCAGCGCGATGCCGGCCGCCGCCCCCGTCGAGACGTAGGCGGCTTCGTTGTGTGTGAGCGCGGCCAGGCGTTCGCCGACCCGGCGCTGAAGGTCCTCGAGGTCGACGAAGCCGCGCGACGCTTCCTCCATGGCCGCGAGCACTTCCGGCGGCATGAGGCTTCCCCCTAGCCGGGTCAGGGTCGCGGCGGCATTGATCACCGGTTTGGCGTTGAGGTCACGATAGAGCGTCATGGCTTGGAGATCGTCGTGCCTGAGGCCGCCACCGAAATCTCGTGGTCCGGCAAAGTCCAATAGGAAGCCGGGGCCTCCGTCCATAGTGGCGCGCTCAGCCCGCCGATGTCGTACACGATCGTGCCGGCGCGGATGGTCATCTGACACTCGAAGCGCCGATCGCCCACGATCTTGGCCCTCCCGCAATCGATGAAGCCGAAACGCCCGGTCTGCACCGTGAACACTGCGATGTCAGCGCAGGCACCGACGCTGAGGTGCCCGAGTTCGGGCCGGTTGAGCGAGACGGCGACGTTGGCCGTCGAGCGCGCGATGACGTCCTGCACCGAGAGCCCGAGGTTAAGCATCTTGCTCATCGTGGTCTGCATGTCGATCACGACCCCATGGACGTTGTGGTTGTGGAGGTCAGTGCTGATGGTGTCCGGCGCGAAACCGTCGGCGATGGCGCGCGCGCCGTTGCGGTACCAGAAGCTGCCGGCCCCGTGGCCGAGATCGAAGCGCACGCCGCGGGCGCGTGCCTCGCGCATGAAAGGCTTGACCTTGCCGGCGTCGTCGATCGACATGAACTGTTGAGCGAAGACGTGAGTGTGGACGTCGGCGGGCCTGGCCTTCTTGAGCACGAGGTCTTCGTACGGGCGCTCCGGTCGAGGCCAGAAGTCGTACATCACGGGTTTGCCGCACAACTCTGCCGCGCGGATCGCCTGGTCGACGGCCGCCCAGGGCACGTGCAGGTCGTCGTAAGGCGCGTGGGTCCAATAGTGCGCGGTCTTGATGCCGACGCAGATGTCGGGGTAAGCCTCGACGGCGGCCGCCGCCAGCTCGGCGTCGAAGGTGCGCGGATCCTGCTCGAAGTCGCCGAGCATGCCCTGGTCAACGATGTTGACGTAGGCCAGGATGCGCGTCTTGGCCCGATCGATCACGGTCTGCTTGAAGTGGCGCAGGTGCCGCGCGCCGGCGGTGCCCGTGTCCACCATCGTGGTCACGCCGCTGCGGAAGCTGTGAGCGTCTGCGACCACGCTGAGTCCCTCAGGATCGCCCTCGGGCGCGCGCGTGTGATAGACATGGACGTGCATGTCGACGATACCGGGTGTGACGAGCAGGCCGCTCACATCCACGACCCGACTGGCCAGCGCCGGATTGAGGTCAGGCCCGACAGCTGCCACCCGGCCGTCTTTGACCGCCACATCGCTGACCCCATCGATGTTGTTCTTGGGATCGATCAAGTGTCCGCCCTTGAGCAGAAGGTCGTACGGGGTCTCAGCCATGCCTGTCTCCTCTCTGAAGAATAGCGGTGGTCGATGGGCGTCGATGAAGCGACCTGCGCCGACCCACCGTCGCCAGAGCCGATGCGATCTCGACCGGCTGCGACCGGACTCTATCCTGACTGACACGAGAAAACAATATCGAGCCGACCCGAATTATCCGGCAGGGTGCCGCTGGCCAAGCGCAGGCCACGAACTCCTACCGCCGGCACGGCCCGTCACGGTGCCTGTGCCGCGGATTGTTCCAGCGGCGCCGCACCCACTTGCCGCAAGATGCTATGGGTCATGCAACCTGATCACGTTCACGCGTGTCTCCAGACTCAATCCCAACCTGTATTCGTCGCTCTTGCACTAGAATGGGGACTCATGCCCCCGAGTTCAGGCCATGTGGAAATCGTCTGTGTTGGTCGGTTGACCATCGAGTACGGTGTCGGGCCCAACCACGAGCCGATCCTGGGCCGCCCGGGCGGGTCGGCCCTGTACGCCGCCGTCGGCGCGCGCATCTGGAGCGAGCACGTCGGCATCTTCAGCCGCGTCGGTTCGGCGTTCCCGGCCGATTGGATCGACGGTATGCGCCAACATGGGCTCGAGACACGCGGGGTCAAGACCCTGCCT
This sequence comes from Anaerolineales bacterium, assembly GCA_044226485.1. GTDB lineage: Bacteria > Chloroflexota > Anaerolineae > Anaerolineales > UBA6663 > UBA6663. The sequence goes on along the minus strand of JBGAGY010000006.1, from coordinate 469,758 downwards.
GAGTGGCACGACCAACGCGAGCTCGTTTCCGCGCACCCCGACGCAAGCCCTGAGACCGTCTTCGCTGAAGCTGGGTTGACGGTGCCCGACAGCCTGGCCGGTTACAAACCCTACGCGCTCCAAAAAGAAGAACGCTCGCGCTTTTCGGCGCTGGCGGTTCGGCCAAGCGAAGCGCCGCGCAGCTACCTGACGGCTCGCGCCGCACATGTCGCGCCGTGCGAGCTCGTCGTACAAACCGCGCTGCCCCCCACCCTGCGCCGCAGCGGGCTCAGCTACGTCACCTGCGATCCGCATCCGCGCTATATGTTGCCGGAGTTCGAGGCCGACGTCCGTCAGGTGGTCTTTGGGTTGGACGCTTTCCTTCCCGGCGAAGCCGCTGTGAAGGCCTTCTTCAAAGGCAAGGCGCAGGCCGATGATTTGTGGGCGGCAGCCGAGAGCTTCATCACCATGGGCGCGCGATCGGTCGTGATCAAGCTCGGGGCGCGCGGCGCCTACGTCGCCTCAGGCGGCCAGCGCTGGCATGTGGCCGCGTACCCGGCGAAGGTGCGCCAGACGACGGGGGCGGGCGCGGCGTTCGGCGGCGGTTTCATCGCCGGTCTGTTGGCCACCGACGACATCCTTGAAGCCACGTTGTGGGCGACGGTGTCGGCGTCACTTGTCCTCGAAGGCACCGGCCCGCTTTACGCGCTCGACGCGACGCCAGGCCTCGCCCGCGCGCGGCTCGAAGCCCTGCGCGGCAACGTTCGCTCGATCTAGCTTCGATTGAGCCCGGAGTTCAAATCATCGTGAGCCTTGCCTCTCGCACTCTGGATCTCGCCTGCGCGATTCAACAGATCCCGGCCCCGACCTTCGCCGAACATGAACGCGCGGCCTTCGTCCGCGACCAGTTCGTGCAGGCCGGTCTGGCTGAGGTGTCGATCGACGACCTCGGCAACGTCTACGGCCGGCGGCCCGGGGCGGGCCGTGCGCGCCCGCTGCTGGTTACTGCGCACACCGACACGGTCTTCCCGGCAGAGACGCCGCTGACGCTTGTCAGGCGACCCGAGCTGATCAGCGGCCCAGGCATCGGCGACAACTCGCTGGGCGTGGCCGGCCTGCTGAGCCTGGCCTGGGCGTTGAGCGACGCGCCGCCGCCCGGCGACGTGTGGCTCGCGGCCAACGTCGGTGAGGAGGGCCTGGGTGACCTGCGCGGCATCCGCGCCGTGATCGACAAGCTCGGCGGCACGGTGGCCGGAACGATCGTGATCGAGGGCATGGCCCTCGGCCGCATCTACCACTCGGGCATCGGCGTGCGCCGTTACCGGATCGCGGCCGAGGCCGAGGGCGGGCACAGCTGGCTGAACTTCGGTCGGCCCTCTGCCATCCATCGACTGGCACGCGTGGCCGCAGCGCTGACCGACCTCGACGTCCCGCGCAGGCCGCGCACGACGTACAACATCGGCGTGATCCGCGGCGGTACATCAGTCAACACCATCGCGCGCACGGCGGAACTTGAGCTCGACCTGCGCAGTGAGGCGCCCGCCGCCCTGGCTGCGCTGAGTCAGCAGGTCGAATCGCTTGTGGCGCGTCACCAGACCAGCGAAGCGCCGCTCACGTGCGACATCATCGGCGACAGGCCATCGGGATCGATTCCGCACACTCACGCGCTGGTCCAGGCCGCGATCCAGGCCCTCGCGCGACAGGGCCTGTCGGCCACGCTCGACACAGGTTCGACGGATGCGAACCTGCCGCTCAGCCGCAACCTGCCCTGCGTCTGCATCGGCCTCACCACGGGCGCCAACGCCCATCGCCCCGACGAATACGTCGACACGGCGCCGCTCGACAAGGGCCTGGCTGCGCTCATCGAGACCGTCGCGCTGGCGTTTGAGTACGCAGCGGACGGACAAACGCGATCGGCCAAGTAACCGGCTGGCACACGAAGAAAGACGAAGGCCGACGGTTGACTCGCGAGTCAACCGTCGGCCTTCGTCTTTCTTCGTGTGCCGTTCGTCAGCGCCCCTGGCGCCTCATTGGACAGTCAGCAGCGCCATCACCGGGCGCACGATGTACTCGAAGGCGCGTTCGGCTTCGAGCGGTTTGGAGATGAGGTAGCCCTGGCCGAGTTCGCAGGCCAGCGCCTTGATGAAGTTCAACTGTTCCTGCGTCTCGACGCCTTCAGCGATGACGGTCAGGCCCAGGCCGTGGGCGAGGTTGACGATCGAGCGCACGATCTCGAGGCTGTCGTCGCCGGCCGAGATGCGGCCGATGAAGGAGCGGTCGATCTTGAGCGTGTCGACCGGGAAGCGCTGCAGATAGCTGAGCGACGAGTAGCCGGTGCCGAAGTCGTCGATCTGCACCTGGACGCCGAGGGCGCGCAGCGCGTCGAGCGTCACGAGGGCCTGATCGGCATCTTCGACGAGCGCCGTCTCGGTGATCTCCACCTTGAGCGCCTCGGGCTCGAGCCCGGCCTGCATCAGCGCCAACCCGACCTGGCTGGCCAGATCCTTTTCGCGGAACTGACGCGTCGACAGGTTCACCGACATGGTCAGATGCTTGGCCTCGTCGGTGGCCTGGCGCCAGCGCGCCAGCTGGGCCGAGGCCTCGCGCAACACCCAGTGCCCGATCGGCACGATCGATCCGGTCTCTTCGGCGATCGGGATGAACTCCGATGGCGGCACGAGGCCGCGGTACGGATGGCGCCAGCGAACGAGCGCTTCGAAGCCCGTGATCTGGTCGGTGCGCAGATCAAGGATCGGCTGATAGTGCAGGGTCAACTCGCCGCGCTCGAGGGCCAGACGCAGCTCGTTCTCGAGCACCAGGCGAGCGATGGCTCGCGCGCGCATCCCGGCGTTGAACACGGCATGCCGCGAGCGCCCCAGGGCCTTGGCGTGGTACATCGTCACTTCGGCATCGCGCAGAAGATCCTGGGCCGTCTCGTAGATCGCGCTGCTGAGGACGATGCCGATGCTGGCCGTCGTATACAGGCGCTGGCCCTGCCCATCGACGGGCAGCGCGAGCGCGGTCTGCAGACGATCGGCGACGGCGACGGCCGCGTCTTCGTCGACGACATCGTCGATCAGGGCCACGAACTCGTCGCCGCCCAGACGCGCGAGCGTGTCGATGCCGCGCAGGGCCATCTGCAAGCGGCGCGCGTTCTCGATCAAGACGGTGTCGCCGAGGGAGTGACCCAGGCTGTCGTTGATCACGCGGAAGCCGTCAAAGTCCAGGAACAACACGGCGAAGCGATAGTCGATGTGCCGGCGCGTGCGTTCGAGGGCGCGACCGATCCGGTCGAGCAGCAGCGCGCGGTTCGGCAGGCCGGTCAATGAGTCGTGGAAGGCGTCGTGCAGGAGGCGGGCTTCGCTTTCACGCAGCGCCGACTCAGCGCGCCGCCTGTCGTCGACTTCCTGGCGCAATTGCTCGTTGGCCTGAGCCAGCTCCGATGTGCGCGTCGAGACGCGTTCTTCGAGATCTGCGTTGAGGCTCTGGAGCTTAGCCTCGGCCGCCTCGCGCTGTGTCAGTTCGGCCTGAAGCTGACGCGCCAGCCTGACGCGATTGAAGCCGTCGAGCACCTGTTGAATGCCGGAGAGCACGAACAGCAGGCCGAAGAAGACCGCGGCCACTTCGTAGTTGCCGGGGATGGCGTCGGTGGCGTAACCCTCGGCGCCAATGGCGAAGAACGTGTAGACCACCCACAGCGTGCCAAGGGCGAACAGCGAACGCCAGGGCCACCGCGTCGAAGACGAGCCGTCGAACCCCTCGACATAGGCGACGGGATACGGTCGCGCCATGCTCGCGCGGGTCGCCGCCAGCATGGCGAGCGCCAGGGCCGCGCCTCGCAGCACATGATCCACCCAATGCGGGATGGTGAACGCGGCGACGGCCAACTCGCTGGCCATCACAGCGTGCATCGTGATCAGCATGTAACAGACCGCCAGCAGAGTCGCTGCGGGGCGAAGCTCGCGGCCGTACACACCAAAGAGCAGTCGCAGCCCCGCCCACATCAACACCAGCGGAACCGCCGTCTGGCCGAGTTGCCAGCTCACCACCGCCCAATCCACGGGCCCCGCGGCTGAGGCTCGCGCCAGGGTCGGTCCCCACAGGCCGGCCCAGACGATGTAGAGCGCGGCCATCATGGCGATGGCGAGATCGAGGGTCGCTCTCCAGTAGCGTGGCCTTGGCCCGCTGGTACGAGGGGCGAGGTAAGCGGCGAGGATCAGGGCGCCGACGCCGAGCACGCGAAACGCGACCGATAGGGGCACCAGAATGTCGACGTGAAGGAGATCGTGCGCCCTCAGGTCATCCAGAGTGGCGCTGATTATCCAAAAGGCGATGCCTACAAGCGCGGCCCACAGCGTGGCCGATAGCCGGGGCATCGAGTGGCGGTGGGCCAGTGCAGCGCGTACCGCCCAACCGAGCGCCAGAGCCGACAGAATGGCGAGGTTCACCAGGGCCAGCCCGACCGAGCCGACCTCTTCGTTCGGGAGCGCGACCGAACCAATCAATATCAGGGAAGGCAACGCGATCGCGACGACCAGCCATATCGGGTGGCCGCCGTGTAACCAGGAAACCGAGGGTTTCCCGATCGATCCGCGGACTGAGGCAGACGAAGTCATCAGGTCGACCTCGCCCCCCTCAGGGTAAGGCTGAGGCTCATGCACATTGTGATATCGACCTTACATAGCGTGCGCCCATAAACCGTACCTAAACCCGCCATCCGGGTGCCGACACGCCAGAAGGTCAGCTGTATTCGACGACTCATCACGGGGTAGCATCCGCACAACGGTGCCCAAAACGCCCCCTGTGAACGATACCTGTGCATTTGAGGTCGAAACGAGGGACTTGGTTGGGTTTCGTCGAAACGCCGAGCGAAGGCAACCGTTATGACAGAATCAGGGTTTCTTCTGCTGCTGCCGGGCGCGCTTTCGAGCCAGCAGCGCCGCAGAGGTGCCGGCGGCAGCTGCCTCGTGTCCCGACCCTGAAGCCGGTGGTGGCGTGGGCTCCTCGGGGGGTGTCGGTTCAGGGCGCTTTCGTTCCGCAGGTTTGTCGGACGGTGCCAGCGACGACGGCTCGGCCTCCGTGCGCGGGCGGCTCTCGAGCACAAAGGGCTGCGCTGTTGGGTCCGTCACGATCGGTGGCGGCGCCGCCGTGGCCTCGCCGGCGCGTTCTTTGGCGCGGCGGAGGGCATCGAGCTGGCTGGCTCGCTCGGGCGTGAGCGGCGCGGGCTCGGCTCCCCGCTGTGTTCGCGCCCACAACGCGCGTACCCGCTCTTGCAGGCGCCGCAACTCATATCGGCCGATGCTCAGCCGTCGCACCGCGATGTCGAAGGGCAGCAAGAGCGCGGCAGCCAACAAGAGCCAGGGCCAGATCGGTTGCCGGGCGCTGGGCGGCGCCGGCAGGTCATGAATGAAGATCCGGGCTGAGTCGGCGGTCACGTTCGTGCCGCCCGTCACGGCGGCGACCTGCTGCAGGAAGCGGATGTTGTCAGGCGTGACGTTGACGTCTTCAGGCGGCACCACCACGGCGTACTCCGGCGAGTAGCTGAGCACCCAGCCGTTGAGGTCGCTCAGGGCCGGATCAGCCCCAGCGGCGCCCGACTGCGGCGTCCCGGTGACGCGCACGAGATAGGCACCCTGCGCGGTCGGCGCAAAGTCGCCGCTGTAGCGGCCAGGGCCGGTCTGCCGCAGCGTCACAGTCTGAGTCGTTCCATCGGGGCCGACGACGTTGGCCAGCACCTCGAGGTCGTTCAGATAATCGCCCGAGTCATTTTGGGCGTCGACAGTGATCTGGGCAACGTCGCCCTGCGACTGAACCTGCACGTTGCTGGCCGCCTGGCTCTGCGCGCCGATCGCATACCGCACGGCCTGCGACCAGAAACGCGCGAATTGGTCCCAGCCGGCCCAGGCCTGCGCCCAACGCCCGGTTGCATCCGACGTCCACGCCACGCTGCGGCCCAGGCCGTACTGCCACGTCGCCAAGATGGGATCGGGCTGTTCGGGGTTCGGGCTGTCGGGGTTGACGAGCACCACCTGCGCCGCTTCCTTGGCGGTGGTGCCGATGTAGCCGAGGAGTTGCGGCACGCTGTCGATGCCCGAGAGGATCGGGCTGGCCGACACCTGCCGCGGGAAGAAGGTCTGTTCGATGATGTACGCGCGTGTCGCGAGCGTCGTCTCTTCGGTGAAGATCGACGGGATCTGGCTCGGATCGCCGGCGAAGTGATAGACGCCGCCGCCGGCCTTGGCCAGATCGGGCAGGAAGGGCGCGGCGCCCTGACCGACGCCGACGCTCGAGAGCGTGATGCCCTGCTCGGTGTACATCTTCTCGATCAACTGGGCGATGCCTGTCGGATCGGCGCCGCCGTCAGTGAGGAGGACGATGTGGCGCACCGCGCTGTCATCCTGCGGCAGGATCTCGGAAGCCAGCCGCACGCCGGCCATGATGTCAGTGCCGCCGCCGATGCCGATCGTGCCGACCTGGTTGACGATCGCGTCAGGGTTATCGAGAGACGTGATCGGCACCGCCACCGACGCGACGTCGTCGAACACGATCACGCCGACGCGATCCTGCGGGCTGAGCAGCTCCACCGAGCGGACCACGGCCTCCTTGGCCAGGTCCAGCTTGGTCACCCCGCCCGAGGTCTCCGACATCGAGCCGGAGTGGTCGATGACGAACAACATCGTCACGCGCGCCCGGCGCTTCTCGTCCTTGATCTGCATGTCGACCGGCAACGCTCGCTCGAGCGGTGTGTCGAAATAGCCGCCGACGCCGAACGACGTCGGCCCGCCGACCGCAATGAGGCCGCCGCCGAGGTCGCGCACGTAAGTCTCGACCGCGTCCATCTGTCGTTGGGTCAGCGACCGCGCCGGCACGTCGACGAGGATGACCGACGCATACTCGGCCAGCGAGGGCAGATCGGTGGGCAGCCCATCCGGACCGCGAACGTCGACGGTGAGACCGGTGGCCTGGAGGGCGGCCAGGATCTCGGCGTCGCCCTGGATGCCGTCGCGCGCCGCCGGGTTGTTGATCAGCAACAGGCGCGGCGGGCCGGTCACCTGCGTGAAGGCCGACAGCTCGTTGTTCTGATAGAACGTATCGGCGTCGTTTGCTGCCGTGATCTGCACACGGTATGAGGTGAAGCCCGGCTGGCCGGCCTTGAGCGGCAACGTCAGGTTGTTCGTGCCGCGACGCAGTTCGACCTGCCCCTCGTAGGCGATGGCATCGCCAGCGAGCACACGCACCCCGACGGTTTGCGGCAGGGTCGACTCGATGCGCACTGACAGGCCGAACTCTTCACCCGGTCGGAGCCGCGACGGCGCCTGGACGGACGTGAGCAACGCCTCCGCCCCGCCCGACACCGAGAACGGCACGACCATGATCTGAGCGCCGGAGGTGGACGCCAGGCGCGCCGCCTCGAGCGCATCACCGGAGGTTTCGAGGCCGTCCGAGAGGATCACGAGCCGGCGCATGGCATCGGTCGGCAGCACGGCCAGGCCGAGTCGGATCGCGCCGGCCAGGTCGGTCTGCAGCGTGGTGACGCGCACGGTCGGCGTCTCGAACTCCTTGCTCGTCGACAGCCCACGTTCGACAGCTGCGTCACCGCCGAAGACGATCACGCCGGCCTCATCGCGAACGTCCATCTTGGCCAGCGCGTCGCGCACGTAGGCCTGCGCTAGTTCGTAGGGCGTCGTCTGGGCGGTGCCGCCGTCGCCGGTCGACAGGCGGAGCGGCACCGTCATCGAGTCTGACGCGTCCAGCAGGAAGACGACGGCCAGGCGGTCGGAGGCGTTGCGCACTTCGAGCCCGGCCATGCCCAGGATCAGCAATAGCGCGATCGCCAGGCGCAGGCCAAGCCCGATCCAGGCGCGCACGCGGCCGATGCCATGCCGCGGCCAGCCCAACCACGCGATCAGCGGCAGGGCGACCAGCAACAGCAGGAGCCACGGCGTCGCAAAGCTCACGCCTGCCTCCGGACACCGGGGAGTTTCGCCACGAACTTCACGAATTGAAACGAATTGGCGCGAATGTGACATTCGTGCCAATTCGTTTCAATTCGTGGCAAGAATGCCGTTGTCATTGGGCAGCGCCTTTGCGCTGGATGCGTTGCGGCGGGAGCGTGCCGCGGTGGTAGACGTACCACTCGATGAGCAGGATCAGGAGCGCGATCGCGGCCAGCCAGGGCCAGAGCTCGAGCTGGCCTGTCTCGTTGGCTGGCGTCGCGGTGACGGCCGACTGGCCGATGGTCAGTTGCGCGGCCGGCGCAATCGTCGACTCGCCGGGGTTGAACAGATTGACCGCGAACTGCCCGACGACTCGTTGCGTCGAGACGACGGTGTACAGGCCGAGCCGGTCGGTGTTGGCGAAAAGCACGCCGGCTTCGGTGGCCGCCGCCTGGAAGCGCTGGCCGGTCGGATCGTCGATGGCGATCGCGGCGTCGCCGCCCGCCGGGCGAATGAGCAGGGTCTCTCCCGGAAGCAGCCCATCCGGCGCCGAGAAGGCCTGGGCCGGCGCGAGATAGGCCATCAGGTTCGACATCAACACCGGGAATGCAAGCTGCAGCGGCAGATCCGAATCTTGAAGCCGGAAGGTCAGCACCGCCACGCGCCGCCCGCCGGTCTCACCGGCGAAGACCAGCGGCCCGCCCTCGCTGTCAACCAGGACGCGCGCCCAGTCGGGCACCTCGACGCGGCGCGCCTGCAGCACGCTGACCTGACTCCAATCGAGGTAACGCGTCAGCGGGTCGTCGGCAGCCACGCGGGTGAGCTGAGTGTTTGTGAAGACGCCGCCGACCGTGAAGAGCGTGGTCGAGATCGGGTTGACGATGAGCAGTTCGGCGCCGGCCGGCTCGACGGTCTCGCTGATGCTGTCGCTGACGTACAGGTCGAAGGGATCGGTCGGCAGCGGCGCGCCGGGCGCCGAACGGAAGGCCTGCACGCCCGGCAGCGAAGCCAGCATTTGCTCAAGAAAAAGGTTGCCGGGCGTCAGCACCAGGGTGCGGCCCGCTGCAGGCGGTTGATAGACGGCCCAGGCTGTGTCGTCGAGCGCAAAGGCATCGGGCGCGCCACCCTCGGCACCCGCAGCCGTCAGGCGCGCCTCGTAGGCGGCCGGCGTGTCCGGCAGATCCTGCAGAGACACCGAGGCCGATCGATCGGGCGCGACGTCGACGGCCTCCGACACGACAAGCTGATCGCCGCTCGTGACGGTGACGATGGCGCGCTGAGGCTGTGTGCCGAAGTTGGTGACACGCACGAAGAGCTCCGGCCCGCTCGCCGTGGCGCGGAGCGAGAACGAGTCGATGCCGATGTTCTCTTTGCCGGCCGTTTCGGTCGACCCGATCGGCACGTAGCGCACCTGGCCCGGCAGCGCTGCGAGGCCCTCCGGCAGACCGCCGTCGGAGAGGATGACGATCGTGGTATCGGCGGCCGACGCGCCGCGCGCGGCCCCGGCCGCCAGGGCAAACGCGGCCTCCCAATCGACAGGTCCTTCTTGAGGCTTCGCGGCATCCACGGCGGCGACGGCGGCCGCCGTGTCGCGCGTGGCCGAGGCGAGCACTTCAGGTTGCCGGCCCACCAGGATGACGGTGAGCAGGCCGTCAGCGCTCAAGCCCTGCGCGAGGTCGCGCACCTGGGCCTGGGCCGAGGCAAAGCGCGTCGGCGCCACATCGGTGGCGGTCATTGACGCCGAGGCATCGAGCAGCACGATCACGGCCCCGCGGGCGACCGCCGGAACGCTGAGAAACGGTCGCGCCAGCGCAAACACGAGCGCGGCCAACAAGAGAAGTTGAAGGATCAACAAAAGGTTGCGTCGCAGCCGCTGCCAGGGCGCGTTGGCCTCGCGATCGCGCAGGAGCCGTCGCCACAGCAGCACGCTCGACACCTCCTGTGTGCGTCGGCGCATCTTCAACATGTAGAGCACGATGATCGGAAGCGCCAGCAAGGCGAGCAGGAAGGCAAGCGGCGCCAGGAATGGGAACGTCATTTGACGAGCCCTCGCTGACGCAGTTGATGCAGCACAAGCTGATCCCAGGACGCGTCGGTGACGACAGGCACGTAATGCATGCCGCGCTTCGTGCAGTGCGCGTTGATCTCGTCACGCCAGTCGTTCAGACGCGTGTGGTAGAGGTCACGCAGGCCGCCGTCCAGCGTGATCTCCTGAAAGTCCTGGGTCTCGGCGTCGACCAGGCGCAGGTCGCCGGCGAACTCGGGCTCGACCTCCTCGGGTGCGAGCACGTGCACCACGGCAACTTCGTGGCCGCGCCCTTGAAGCTGGGCGAGGCCGTCGGCGTAGCCGTCCGGCGCGAACAAGTCGGAGATCAGGAAGGTCAGGCCAGGCCGGCCGCCGGTCAGCGCATAATCGCGCAGCGCGGCGTTGAGGCGGGTATCGCCCGCGGGCTTGACATCCTCGAGGAAGCGGATGAGACGCAGCGCGAAGCCGCGGTTGCGCACCGGGCCGAAACGGGCAGCGACTTTCTCGCCGTTGAGGACCGAGACGGTCAGGCGGTCACCGGCCGCGAGCGCGAGGTAGCCGAAGGCAGCGCCAAGCTTGCAGGCGTAGTCAAGCTTGCGCTCCTCGCCCTGGCCGAAGCCCATGGACAGCGAGGCGTCGACGAGGACGTGCACGGCCAGGTCCTCTTCCTCTTCGAGGAGCTTGATGAACGGACGCTCGAGGCGCGCGTAGGCGTTCCAATCGATGCGCCGCAGGTCGTCGCCGCGCACGTAGTCGCGATAGTCGGCGAACTCGATCGACGTGCCGCGCTTGGTGCTGCGGCGTTCGCCCTTGAAGACTCCGGCGCGCACGCGTTGCGCCACCAGGGCCAGGCGATCGAGGCGGCGAAGGGTAGACTCGTTGAACATGAAAGGATTTGCGATTGGCGATGGGTCAGTTCCTCGAAACAAAGAGGAAATCGCCAATCGCCAATCGCAAATATCACTTGATCGTCTTCAACAGATCCGCGATCACGGCGTCGGTGCTGATGCCTTCGGCCTGGCCCTCGAAGTTGAGGAGGAGGCGGTGGCGCAGCGCGGCCGGCGCGACGGCGGCGACGTCGTCGAAGGCCACGTTGACGCGGCCGGCGAACAGCGCCGTGATCTTGGCGCCGAGGATCAAGGCCTGAGCGCCGCGCGGCGACGAGCCATAGCGCACGAACTGCTTGACCAGCGGCGAAGCGCTCTCCTGATCAGGATGAGTGGCCACAACCAGGCGCGCCACGAAGTCGGAGACGTGCGCGGGCACCGGCACGGCGCGGGCAAGCTTGCCCATCGCCATCAACTGGTTGCCGGTCGTCACCTTGTTGAGAGTCGCGCGCACACCGCCGGTCGTGCGCGCCAGGATCTCGACCAGGTCCGTCGACGACGGAAAGTTGACGTTGACCTTGAACAGGAAGCGGTCGAGCTGAGCTTCGGGCAGCGGATAGGTGCCCTCCATCTCGAGCGGGTTCTGTGTCGCCAGCACGAAGAACGGCTGCGGCAGCGTATAGGTGCGCTTTGCGACGGTGACCGAGCCTTCCTGCATCGCCTCGAGCAGCGCCGACTGCGTCTTCGGAGTGGCGCGGTTGATCTCGTCGGCGAGGACGAGGCTGGCGAAGACCGGGCCGGGCTGGAACCTGAAAGTGCGCTTGCCGTCGGCGCCTTCCTCGAGGATGTCGGTGCCGACGATGTCGGCCGGCATCAGATCGGGCGTGAATTGGATGCGCGCGAACGACAGATCGAGCACCTCGGCCAGCGTCTTGATCAGCATCGTCTTGCCGAGGCCAGGCACACCTTCGAGCAACACGTGCCCACCGGCGATCACGCACAACAACGTGTGTCGCACGACGTCGGCCTGGCCGACGATGACCCGACCGACCTCGGCCTCGATCGCGGCGGCCGTGTCGCGGAATTGCTGCAACGTGAAGTCGGCTGTAGATGTGGGCGCAGTCGCAGTCGTCATGGGTGAGTTCACGGCTCCAATGAACTGAAGTACTGGCGGACGATGTCGCGGATCTCGGCCGGATAGTCGCCCTCGTTGACGGCCGAATAGGCCGAGTTGCGGTAGTCGGCGTACACCTGGTTGTACGGCACTGTCACGCTGCCCGTGTTTTGATCGCTCGTCGGTCCCTGCCCGACGGTCTGATCGCCCGGATCGCCGTTGCCGCTGTCGGGCAACTGGACGTCGGAGCCGCCTGTCCCGCCCAGGTGGTTCGGCGCGTAGATCGGTTCATATTGCGAGACGCCGCCATCGGTCGCGCCGCCGGTACCGTTCTGACCCTGGGTCTGGCCACCGGCGCCCTGGCCATTGTTGCCCGTGCCCGTCCCGGCGCCACCACCCTGTCCTTGTCCTTGGCCTTGGCCCTGCCCTTGACCCTGTCCCTGACCCTGACCTTGGCCTTGCCCTTGACCCTGTCCTTGCCCTTGTCCTTGGCCCTGTCCCTGGCCCTGCCCTTGTCCCTGGCCCTGACCTTGACCTTGCTGGCCGGCCTGAGCGATGGCGCGCTGCGCCTGCGTCACCTGATTGGAGGCCTGGCCGGCAGCCTGGTTCTGGGCGGCCTGTTGCCCGGCCTGCTGCAGGCTTTGGCCGGCCTGCTGGAGCGCCTGCTGAGCGCCGGCCGTGTCGCCGTTTCGCAGCGCATCAGCGGCCTGTTGGAGAGCCTGCGCCGTGTTGGGGTCGGTGCTCGAAAGCGTCTGAGCCGCCTGGTCAAGTTGATCGGCGAGAGCCTGCTGCTGATCGGAGCTCATGGTCGACGGATCGATGTTCTGAAGCGCTTCACCCGCCGCCTGCATATTGCCATTCTGGAGCGCGTCGCCGACCGCCTGGGTGGACGGGTTGCCGCTCAATTGCTGGCCGGCCTGCTGGAGCGCATCGGCCTGAGCCTGGGCGTTCGGATCCTGCAGCGCGCGCAGTTCCTGCTGAGCCTGCGCCAGTGCTTCCTGAGCCTGCGCCTCCGTCAGGTTCGGCTGCTGCAGCGCCTGCTGAGCCTGTTCGAGCGGTTGGGTCAGCGCGTCCTTCTGAGCGTCGGTCAGCTGGTCGTTGTTCTGAATGTCGGCGATCGCTTGTTCGATCTGTATGATCTGTTCGGCGACCGCCTGCTGCACGGCTTGCTGATGGGCGATGACGGCGTCCTGCGGATTTGGCCAGAACATGAATCCGGCCGTCAGCGCGACGGCGAGGACGGCGGCCAACGCCAGCTCGCTCCGCGAGATGTCGAACAGGCGGAGCCGCGCGGCCACCGGCGCGCGCCGGGCAGCCTCAGCGGCATCGGACCATTGTTGATGCACGAGCCACTCGGGCGCGCGGTCGGGCGCAGCAGCCAACTCGAGCGCCATCGACGTGCGCTCCGCAAGACCCAGGCGGCGATCGAAATCGCGGGCGGCCTGAAGACGCGAGCGCGGCCTGAAGAAGCCGATGGCCGCGCCGATGAGCATGCCGGCGAGCGCGCCGACCACGGTCATCTGGATCTGCGCCGGCGTCGGCCACAACGGCGTCACGCGAGCCAGCAACGCCAGCGCCAGGGCCGCGCCCAACGCGACCCACAGGCCGCGGATCAGGCCGCGCACGGCGTCGCGGCCGCGCACGCGCCACAACCAGCTGGTGATCCGGTCATTGACCTCTTGAAGAGCAACCGTCGACATAAACCCTCTCGATCACGCGCCGGGATGGTTGCGCGCGATCACGGGCAAGACGTTGTGCCACAGGCAGCCGTTCCAATCCCAGGGAGCGGGATCCGTGGCGCCAATCTCCAACCTACGAGCGTCCTCACCCAACCATTGTTTTATCGCCCTTCGCCCTTCGCCCTTCGCCCTTCGCCCTTCGCCCTTCGCCCTTCGCCCTTCGCCCTTCACGCTCTCTCTCGGCGACTGACGTTCATGATCGCGAGCAACACCAGGATCGCGCCGAGCGCGAAGGCGAAGATCGTGAAGAGCATCCAAGGCGACGGGATGTAGGCGGTCAGCCCGACGATGCCGGTTGTCGGGTCGGAGAGTGGCACCGACATGTACCACATACCTGTTGCCTGATCCATGATCATGACCTCGGTGAGGATCATGGTCGCGATCGGATTCGTCGCTGCCAGCAACAGCCCCGTGTAGAGCAAGATCGCCTGAACGGCGACCGAAGGGCTGCCGAACGCCGAGAACGCCGAGCCGAACGCCAGGATCGGGATCAGGAGCAACGGCAACGCCAGCAGGCTGATGAGCACGAACCCAAAGGTCAGCACCGTCGCGCCGAGGGTTCGCCGCATCAACGACGAAAAGTAGACGCCGGCGGCGCTGAACAGGAACGCGCAAGCCACGAGCAGCAGGCTCGCCAGCACAAGCTCCTCGAGCGCCACACCGCCGAGCAGAAAAGCCAGGCTCTGCAACGGCACCGCCGCGAAGAGCAGCAGGAAGACGTACACAAGGGCCGATGCCAGCTTGCCCAGAACGAGTGAGCGCGCCGGCAGGAGTGTCGTGCGCAACAGGTCGTAGGTCTGCCGTTCGCGCTCGCCGCTGATCGAGCCTACCGTGAACGCCGGCGCGATAAAGCACACCAACAGCAATTCGATGCCGACCACACCGCCGAACACGAACTTGCCGACAAGGCCGCGCTGCGACGCCGAGAAGGCCGATGCTGTCGAGGCCGAGTACAGGTAATAGAGGAAGACGACGAAGCCGCTCAGCAGGATCAGATAGATCGTCATGACGATGAAGGCGCGCGCGCCGCGCATGCGACCGCGCAGCTCCTTCAACACCACCGGGTTGAGCGTGAACAGATCGTCGAGCAACTGCCGCGGCGCGTTGACGGGCGGCCGGCCGGCCTCGGGAGCGGTAGGGGTGGGCGCTGCGACGTCGCTCATGAGGGCCTGGCTCCATTGGTGATCTGCATGAACACGTCCTCCAGCTCCTGCCGGGTTTCGCTGAAGTGCAACACCGGCAAGCCTTGCGCGACGAGCGTGCTCAGCAAGGTGCTGACGCCAGCGTCGTCGCCGCCGAAGTCGATTTCAAGCGCCGGCGGGCGATCCGGTTCCTCGATGGGGCGGATGGCGAGCACGCCTTCGCGCCCAAACACGGCGTTCTGCGCCTGGGCCAGGATGTCGGGCCGCGCCAGGAATTGGATCTGCAGCAGGCGATGCGGACGCAACTGACGCTGCATGTCGACCATGCTGCCTTGCGCGACGAGCCGCCCGCCCTCGACGATGCCGATATGCGTGCAGATCTCGGCCACGTCGGCCAGGATGTGGGTGGAGAAGAACACGGTCTTGCCCATCCGGCTCAACTCGACCAACAGCTCGCGGATTTCGACGCGGGCGCGCGGGTCGAGCCCCGACGCGGGCTCATCGAGGATCAGCACCTGCGGATCGTGCGCCAAAGTCCGCGCCAGACACAGGCGCTGTTTCATGCCACGCGAAAGTGTGTCGACCTGTACGTCGCGCTTGTGGCCGAGATCGACGAGCTCGAGCAGGTCGTCGATCAGGCGCCGGCGCTGAGCGTCTGGCACCTTGTAGCACGCGGCGAAGAAGTCGAGGTACTCCCAGACTGTCATGTCGTCGTAGACGCCGAAGAAGTCGGGCATGTAGCCGATCATGCGCCGCACTTCATCGGGCGCCGCCCGAACCGAATGGCCGCCGACATAGGCTTCGCCGGACGTGGGTTCGAGCAAGGTGGTGACGATGCGCATGGTGGTCGTCTTGCCGGCCCCGTTGGGCCCGACGAAGCCGTAGATCGCGCCCTGCTCGACGCGCAACGACATGCCTTTGACGGCCTGGAATTGGCCGTAGGTCTTGACGAGGTCGCGGGTTTCGAGGATGAGGCTCATGGTTATTTCGTCAGCACGACTGTGGCATCCAGCCGCGACACCGAGGCATAGCCTCCCGGCTGACCGCTCAGACGCAGTTGCACCTCTCCGCCTGGCCCGACATAGTCGGCGGGGTTCGGCATGATCGTATCGCCCCAGGCGATGTCCGTGATCGCATCCCAATCCGAGCGCGAGTAGTTCCAGATGTCGACGCGCACGTTGGCGAGGCCGCTCAGACCTGAGGACTCGTCGAGATGGACCACGACCTGCTGAACGTTCGAATACGCCACGGGCTGCGCCGGCCTGAACAGAAAGGCCAGTTGATCGGTGTCGTAGAGATAGATGTCGTACGGGCCGTAGCTGCCGGACGTCGACTGTTGTTCGATCGCCTGCCACATCATGAAGTCTGGCGTGAGCGTGATGACGCCGCCGCTTTGCGTCGGTTCGAGCGCCGCGGGCAGCCGCAGCAGATAGAGCGTTTCGGCGCGCGTGTCAAACGGCGCATCTTCGACGCCAACCTCGAACGGGGCCTTATCGGACCAGGCGGCCAGGTAGATGCCCGAGCCGCGCGAGCCCGAGTAGTTGCTCATGACGGCGCTGAGGAGGGCATACCGCCGGGCGGTCTTGATGTCGTTGTAGTAGGTGTACGAGTACGGCGTGGTGCCAAGGATGTCGTCGATGGTGGTGTCGCCGCTCGTCACGTAGCCGCTCGTCGCGGCGCCCGTGATCTGAACGCCGGGCGGCGCGACGCTGTTAAGCGGCGCCTGCGGGGCCCGCCCGCCCGAGACGAAGACGTTCACAGTGCCACGTGCGCCCGGAGCGATATCGCCGATGCGCTGCGAGGCGCCCGGCACGAGCACGACCACGTCGCGCAGCGTCTCGCTGCTGTTGTTGACGATCTCGCCCTTGAGCAGGCTGCCCGACCCGCTCGCCTCGGAGGTCAGCGCCACCGACACGGCCGGAAGGGCCGCGCTGCCCTGCGCGACGAGCGTGCTCACGGCGGCCACGTCGGTGCGCAACGAGCGAATATGGTAACGATCGCCCACCTCGACGTGCAGGCCGTCGATCGAGCTGTCTTGAGCTGTGCCGCCATAGCCGATCGCCGGCCGGGCAAGGATGCCTTCCGGCAGGATCACGTCGTAATCTCGGCGGCTCGGCGAGTACAGGCCGACGGCCATGTCGACGCGACCCGTCGTCCCTCCCGCGAAGCCCTGCACGAGGCTGACCTCATGCACGATGGCGCGCCGACCGGCCATCGTGAAGCCGACCAGGTAAGTGGCACAGCTGAAGAGGATGACCGTCGCCGGGATCGTCACCCAGGCAAGTTGGCGTCGTTTGATCACACGCAAGAACACGTAGTTCAACGGGCCGATGATGGCGACGTAAGCGGCCAGCATGCCGCACACCAAGAACGGGCTCGCCAGTTGGAGATCCGGAAGGTAACCCGCAGACTCGACCGCCGACGACACGTTGGTCGAAAAGCCATTGGCCCAGGTCGGCCGATCTTGCGCGAGCGACAGCATCTTGCGGAAGATGGCGGCCGTGCCCGTCCACTCGGCGAGCGGCGCAGTGCCGGGGTCAAAAGCCAGGTACTCGACCTTGCCCACGCCCATCACGCGTTCGACGAGCAACGGCGTGCCCCCTGAGGCCACGCGGACGATCGCACCATCGTTGAGCGGGCCTGTCGCGACGAGCAACCCCGTGCCCGGCGTGTCGGTGCGACCGGCGAACGAACCCAACACACTCGTATCGTCGACGGTCTGGGTGCCTGTTGGAGCAAGCGGAAGCAGCGCGCCAAGTCCGGCGGCCGTCTTCTGCCAGCCTGGTCCACCGGTGACCCACAATCGTCCGCCCGCGCTTACCCAGGCTTCGATGGCGCTCAACTGAGCGGCCGTCAGCGTGCCGGTGTCGACATCAGAGAGGATCAGGACGTCGAGGGTGCTGTAGGCCGCCGATGTCACGGGCAGGTCCGCTAATGGGATCTGTGCCACGTAGCCTGATCCGCTGAGCGGATCGATCTGGCCGAGCGCGCTGAACGAATCCGGGTCGCCCGCGACCACGCCGTACACCAGATCTGTCATGGCGACCGAGTTGGCGGTCGCCGTCGCATCGGCCACGCGACGGCCGTTCTCAAAGACCTCTACATCGATGCCGGAGGAGTAGCCTTCCAACACGATATCGAGCGTGAGGTCGCGCGTGGTGCCGGCCGCCAGTTCGACATCGCGCACGAACAACAGGTTCGTGCTCATGTAGGTGGACGTCGAGACTCGAATCTGCAGTTTGCGATCTGGGCCTGAATTGGTCAGCGACACAAAGAGCGGCGTCCAGGCCTGGTCACGGTAGTGACCGTCGAAGCCGAACCGGGCCGTGACCCGCAGGTCCGATTGGTTTTGCGCGGCGGCAGGGCGGACAACGGCCCAGGGCCCTGCGACGAGCGCCAGCACGAGACCCAACCAACCGAGCCAGCGCACAGACCGACGCGATAGGGAGAGGAACATCCAAAATGTCCTGAACGTGACGCCGCTTGCGCCCGATGCGCAAGCGGAAGATGGCATGCAGACTCCGACCGCGGCCCGATCGTTCCGAACCGGCGCGCCAAAACACATCGTCGCCCGCGCTGCGACCCGGCGCGAGAGCCTGATTATAGGCAGAGACCCGGACCGGGCCAGCGAAGGCCCGGACAGTATCGCCCGGTTGCATGAGCGTAACATAATTGTCAGCCCAGACCGTTGGCCCTGCGGAGGAAGTGTAGGTCCTGGACCGCCTTCATCCAAGCACTCGGGTGATACACCCTGACGGCCAGCCAACGAGTTGGCTTCGGATCGATCACGCTCAACCACTGGCCGAGAGGACGCCGGACAGCGACGGAGGCCCCACCTGCCCTGTCGGCAAGACGGCAAAGCGAAGCCCTGTGGTCAGCCCGATCGACTTCGTTCGCGCAATCGTGCGTGCGCTCGCCGTTAATCCGGACATATCATGCGGACACGCGTGTGACAAGGCGTCACAGAGGGCTCAGGGGGTCATTCATGTTCGTCAAGATCGTGCAGCCGGTGCTGTTGATACTCGTCCTGACTGTGCTGGGAGCTGCGATAGGGTTGATCGCACCCTTCGCCTTCGCGCTGCTGTTCATGCCACCCGATGCCTGGCGCGATCTTCCGACACCGCCGCAGCCGGCTGCGCACATCGTCGCCGGCGACTACAGGGTTGTTTTCATTGAGGATGCGGCTGGTCAGGTCTACCGATGCTCGATCGGATCGAACGACGCCTGTTGGGAGCCGTGGTCTGGATCGATCAGGCCGGGCGTTGACGTTCAGGCGCCGGATCGGTGGCCGTGCCCGACCGACCTGCATGACGACCCACCCGGCGACAAGGCCGCCGACCTCTACTTCGAGGAGTGCGTGCCCGGGATGATGATGTCTTCCGATGCAGCTGCCTTCCGGGTGCTGCCGGATGGTCGTGTCGAAGCCTGGATCAGCGGTGGAGACGGATCGTCGTCGCTTCCAGCCGCGCTGATCGCGCAATGCCTGTTCCCGCTCGGGGCTCTGATCGGCCTGGCCTTCGGCGCCATCCTTGTCGTGAAACGCAATCGCACGCGGAGGCCTGAGCCTGCCCGGCCGGCGTGATCACGGCCTCACGCCCAGCGCACGCAGATCTCTACTTGTTGATCGCACAACACCGGGATACGGACGAGGTTTGGCCCGACCACGTGCACCTGCACTGGCGAGCCCGCGACAGTCACCTGGGGCGTCGTCGAGGGAAGCGCCAGCGTGATCGCGCCAAGCGCCTTGCGACCCAGGCTGAGCTTCATGTTCAACTCATGGTCGCCCGGCTCCCAGGCCATGACTTCACAGCCTTGCGAGAAGTGGAGATCGCTGGCGACCCACTGCGGCTGCGCCGTCATCGGTCGCACGGCAAGCAGGTGGCCGCCGTGCGCCGGGATGCGATCAAACGCAAGTAGCTGGCCCGGGTTGAGCTGGCGAACCTCGCGTTCCCACAGATCGGCCACCCAGTACGAAGCCCGCGGAAGGCCAAGGCTTTCGAGGTCGACCATTCGGCCTTCATCGGAGCTCTGCCAGTTGAAGACGCCCAGCAGCCACCACGAACCTGCCGGGCTGCTGAGCGGCACCGTCAGGATCTCGGGCATCGTGCTGTCCAGCCAGCCGTGGACGCGCGGGCGGATGTTGAGCACCGGCAGCAACGTCGTGATGTAACGCCGGCGCTCGGGCTTGAGGCGCGTCATGTCATCGCTGACGAGGAACATGCCGCCCGAGAGCGCGATCACGCTCGCCAGGCTGCGCACCTCGGCCTCGGTCAGACGCGTGTCGTAATCGCGCACGAGCAGACAATCCGGGTCGTTCAGCCACCAACGCCGGTGCAGCGCGGCGCGATTGACCGTGTTCTGGATGGCGTTGCGCGCGCTCGCCAGCGCCATCTCAGGCCTGAAGAACTCGGCGCCGACGCGGCCGAAGAGCTGCGGGTGCCAGTAAGGCGCCACGTCGGTGCTGATGCGCATGCCGTCGACGATGCCGATCGCCGGGCCGAGCGGGCTGCCGCAACCGAGCAGGAAGACGTCATCGCCGGCGACGGCCCGGATCTCTTCGAGCGCGCGCCGAAACGCTTGAGCACGCGTCAGCGTTGGATCATAGCGTCGGCCGGGCAGCGCGCCGGCGAAGAGGAAGTCGAGCTTGAGATACGGGAAGCCCCACTCGCGCACGGCCGTCTCGATCAGACGCCGCGTATGCTCACGCACTCCCGGGTGCGTCACGTCGAGCGCGTAGCACCAGCGCGCCCAGGCCAGGCCGGCGCGCACCCACTTGCGCCGATCGTCCTTGAGGAACCAATCCGGTCGTTGCCGGACCAGGGCCGCATCGGATCGCGCGATAAACGGCGCCAGCCACAGACCGGGCGTGTGCCCGCCGGATCGGATCGTCTCCGACAGCCAGGGCAGGCCGTGCGGGAAGGTGTTCTTTGTGGCGAACCAGTCACCGACCTGAGCCTGGAAGCCGTCGTCGAGCTGGATGAAGTCGAGCGGCAGCTCGTCGCGGAACTCCTTGAGCGCATCGAGGTTGGCGACGACGTGCCGCTCGGTGACGTTGTCGAAGTACTGGTACCACGAGCACCAGCCGACGGGGGTGAGCGCCGGGACGCGCGCCTGGCTTTCGAGCGCCGTCGTCTCGAGATAATCGGCCAGCGGGTCGGCCGCTGAAGGCTGGATGAAACCGAGATAGGCCCAATCGGTCACGCGCGTCTCGCCCGGCCCGACCGGCACGTCGTCACCGTGCGCGCTGAGGCGCATGAACGGTCCACGCGGGTCGACCAGCGACGCCTCGACGTGCCCGAAGTGTTCGCGCTGCGACAGAAAGCCGAGGACGAGGCCGAGGTCATGCGCGAGGTCGCCGACCACACCGAAGAGATCGCTCGTGAAGTTGCCGATGCCCTCGACCACGGGGCTGAGCATGTTGCGCATCTTCGGCCCGTCGAAGTAGCCGATGCGAGTGCCGGGCTCCGACATCGCGCCGCGCAGACTGCCGCTGAAGCTCCACGACTGGTAGCCGTTGCTGAAGAAGGCCAGCTTGCCGGCCTCAGGATGGAGCGTGAGATGCGAGCCGAACGACTGGCCGGTGAAGCGGCGGGCGGCGTCGCCGGCGCGGCCGAACCTCGATCCGATCACGGCCAGGTCGAGCTCGCGCCAGTTCCAGATCTGGTTGCTGACGTTGGTAAACCTGGCGCGCCAGAGCAGATGCTGGGCCGCCGGCGGCAACAGGAACTCGACTTCGAGCCTGAGGCTGTTGTCGGCCAACAACACTGCCGCGCGCACACCGGGGCCCGAGGGAAGGCGCGCCGGATTCAAGACGACCGACTCGGCCTGCTGGGCCGTGGATTGGCCTTCCCAGCGCAGGGCGGCGCCGTCAGCGCGTTTCAGCTGAGCGCCGAACGATGCCCCAAGCACGGCCGGCCAGGCACCGTCGGCGCGTTTCAGACTCCAGCGAAACGTCTCAGGATCAAACGTGAATTCGAGGTATGGATTGGTGACGACGAGCACGCCGGAATTATACGGGCACGCGAGGGGCGAGGGGCGAGGCGCGAGGCGCGGGGCGCGAGGCGCGAGGCGCGAGGCGCGAGGCGCGAGGCGCGAGGCGCGAGGCGCGAGGCGCGAGGCGCGAGGCGTGAGGCGCGAGGCGCGGCAGCGTTCGCCCCTCGCCCCTCGCCCCTCGCCCCTCGCGCCTCGCCTACCGCACTACATCACCGGTCGCCAGGTTGAGGCGCCAGCGCACGCCGTCTTTGTCACGCAGGGTGGCATTGTCGCCGTCGCGCCAGGAGACGGCCGTGAAGCCGTGACCCTGATCGATCAGCGCCCACTTCATCTGTGGGCCGTCGAGGTCGACGCGCCAGATCGTGGCAGTGCCGGCCTGCCAGTTGAGGCTGTCGTCGAACGACGTGAACAAAAAGCCTGCGCCGTTTCGCGACCACACGATGCCGCCGGCCGTGGGATTGGGTCCGTTGATCGTGTAGCTGAGATCGGTCAACGTCTGAAGGCCAAGATCCATGATCCTGACGCGATCGAGCTGCACGATCGCCAGGGTTCGCGCGTTGGGCGAGAGCGAGAAGACGCCGGTCAGGTCCGTCGGGCCGACGGTGTCGACGAGGCCGGTGCGGAGGTCGAGGCGCTGCAGGTTCGACCACGAGTCGAACAGGCCGCTGCCATCCGGCACCACGCGATCGGCGAAGAACAGGTGGGTGAACGACCAGCCGAGCACCGTCGTGGTCGGCAGGCCCAGGCCGCTGTGCATCCAACGCGCGACGGGCACCCAGGCGAGCGTGCCGTCGGCGCGCGTGACGCGCAGACGCTCGAAGACGAACGGCTCTTCACGGTCGTTGTTGAGGACCTGCGAACGTTCGACTCGGGCGGACCACTGGAAGTTGGGCGACACCCAGCGATTGAGCACCTCGAACGTCAGAGTATCGGCGTTCGGGGTCGCGGCGGGCAGATCGGTCGGCGTCGGCGTGATGGTGGGAGTGATCGTCGGAGTCGCGGTGCGCGTCGGAGTGGGCTGAAGCGTGCCGGTGGCGGTCGCCGTCGGCGTGATCGTGAGCGTCGGCGTGATCGGCGTCGGCGTTTCAGTCGGCACAGGCGTGGGCGGCGGCACGAGGCAGCCGCTGACGCACGCGGCGGTCAACGCCAGCATGGCCAGAAGGCGACGAGCAAGAGGACGACGAGACATCGTTCAGGGCACCCAATAGATTCGGTTCTGAGCTGTCGAAACGGTGCTGGCTTCGACCCAGGCGCCCAGGCGCACCAGGCGCCCCTGATAGGGCTGGGCACCATGTTGCGCCACCCAGCCACCCAGGTCGAACGGCACGACTCCGTCGGCCGCCAGCCATTCGCCATTGTACCGGCGACCGATGTGGACGTGAGTGCCCGTGGCGCTGCCGCCCTCGCACGACGGATAGCCAAGCGGATCGCCGGCCTTCACCTGCACGCCCTGAGGGATCAGGCCGTTTTCGGCCAGGTGGAGATACAAGACCACCCAGCCTGTGCGCTCGTCACCGTCGCCGTCGAGGTCGAGCATGACGATGTTCTCGCCCGAGCGCGCGATCACACCATCCGCGACGGCGACAGCCGGGTCGTCGGTTTTGCCGCAGCCGCTCACGCCGGCCGGCGCGAAGTCAACCGCGCCCCACGGGAGCAGCCGGCCCCAGATCGGATGCGGGCCGCCCGTCAGTGTCCACACGCGGTTGACGGCGAACGGCAATTGCATCGCCGGCTGGGTCAGGCCGCCGGTCAGCGTGTCCGCCGGCGTCGGCCACGGATCGCCGAAGAGCTGACGATAGGCGGCGCCGTAGCCGGCCGGCCCGGAAGCCGCCTCGAAGCCTTCACGGTCGAACATCTGCACGAAGACCGATTGGAACGCGACAGTGGCGGCGTTCTGATACATATCCACGCGCGAGGTGTAGTCACCCTGGAGCATGAACGTCGTCAACGTGCCGTCGCGCCAGCCGTAGTAGCCGACGCTGAGTTGCTCGGCCAGCCACAATGTCTGCAGATACCAGTTGGTCGTCGCGGCCGCCGGGAGTTCGCCATAAGGCTGATCGCCCTCGACCACCTGGGTCACCGAGCGCGTGCGCCACTCGGCCAGCGCGATGAAGACTGCGGGATTGATCGAGTACAGACGCGCCACGTATTCGAGCGTCTGAGCCGCTGTGCGTTGACGTTTGCCGGCGTAGGCCTGGAGGTTCTTGAAGCTCCCGCTGGTTCCGGCGAGGTAGGTTTCGACGTCGAGACCGGCGGCGCCCGGGCCATATACAAAGGCGCTGTCCGGCATGATCTTGTAAGTCGGACCGGTCAAGGGGAAGTAATAGGAAGGGATGCCGATCTCGACGCCTGAGGTGAGGATGCCCGTCGGCGACAGGTTGGGGTTCGCGGCCAGGATCTCTTCAGCCGTGGTATTGAAGTGCGTGGCCAGCACCGGCACTGTGTCGCCAGACTGGATGACGTAGGGCAGCTGCTCGCCCGGACCGAACGGCCCGCGGCTTGGGAGGGGCGTCGCATTCGGGTCGATCACGGCCACCGACTCGACACCGGGCGCGAGCGTGGCCGTCGGTGCCTGCGGCAGGCTGAAATCGAACCTCGGCAGCGATGCGGGCGACGACAACCAGGTGCCGAGCGCCACGATCGCCAGGACGACCGTCAGCACGCCCATGAGCACGGTGCCGAACGAGCCACGCGGCTTCGCGCGCGGCACGTAGCGTTTGAAGCTCGCGCGCGCCGCTTTGCGATTGAAACGCATCCAGCTAGTTTACCTGAATGAAACCTTCAGAGACAGTGCGCCACAAGTTTCGTCCGAGCGAGTCGTCAGACCGTGTTCTGGCCGCGAATGATGCGAGTTACGGGCACCTCTTGCGAGAGGGTCATATCCTGCGCGCCTGATGCGCAACTCGCAGCGAAAGAAGAGAGCGCACAAAAGAAGGTAGGACGGCGTGCCCTCAGGGCTCGCGGCTAATCGCCGTGTATGGCGCCGAGCAGGTGCAGGCCTTGACGACGACGCCGTCGCGGGTGAGCTCACCCTGATACTCGGCGCTACCGATCGAGACGATCCAGCCACTGAAGTTGAACGGCACGATGCCGTTCACCGGCATCCATTCACCGTTGTATTTGCGCGCGACATGCACGTGAGTGCCAGTGGCGCGCCCGCCCTCGCACGACGGATAGCCGATCGGGTCGCCCAACTCGACCTGCGTGCCGACCTTGATCATGCCCTGCGCGCGGATGTGGAAGTAGAAGACCGTCCAGCCCGTGGTCTCGCGGCCATCGCCGTCGAGATCGAGGACCACGGCGTTGTGATCCGCCCGCACGATGGTGCCGGGGGCCGAGGCCGTGACGGGTTCGAACGACTCGCCGCAGCCCGCGCCCGAGCTCGACGGCGCGAAGTCGATCGCCGCCCACTGCCCGCTGCTGATCCACGCCGGATGCGGCCCGCCGGTGAACGACCAGATGCGACCCGACCTGAACGGCAGAGCCAGGGCCGGCTGTGTCAAACCACCCGGGATCAAGTTGCGCACCGCCCACGCCTCTGGCGCGCCGAAGAGACGCGTGTAAGTCGCCACAAGACCATCGGGCCCGAGCGCGGCCTCCATCGTGGCCTTGTCGCTCATCTGCGAATACAGATACTGAAGCGCTGCCGTGCCGGCGTTGAGGCGCGGATCCATCCGCAGCGTGCTGCCGTCCGGGAACGTGAGGGTCGTCAACGCGCCCGAGCGCCAGTTGTAGTAGCCGATCGACAGCTGGTTGGAAACCCAGTTCAGCTGCGGCGCGAGATTGTCTTTGTAAGGGTGGCTGTACCCCATCGGTCGCGCCAGCCCGTTGGCGGAGGGCGAGGCCTGGCTGACCCACCCGCCGTGATAGTCGAGCAACGCCATCAAGACCCGTGGGTTGATCGAGTGCTGACGCGCGATGCGCAAGATCAGGTCGCCGCCGCTGAGGGTCAGATCCTCCGTGTAGCCGCGATAACGGGACAGGTAACCGCCAAGCTGCTCGGCCGTGGCCTGCGGGTCGATGTCGCTGGCCGACGGACCGAAGATCACTTCGGAGTCGGGCAGCACCTGGCTCCCAGGCCCGAGCGTGGCCCCATCGAGGACGGCCGGGATGACCAGCAGCTGGCCCTCCGTGAGCGTCGTCGACGTGTCGATCGAGTCGCTCTGCAGTTGGATGTCGGCGGGGTTGACGCCGAAGCGCGCCGCCACGGCCCCCAGAGTGTCGCCGGATTGGGTGACGTAGTTGAGCGAGTCACTGCTGGCGATGGCAGCGGCGCTCAACGGAGTCGGCGTCGGCGGAGGCAGGTATTGCATCGTCGGCGGAGGCGGCTCGGGGGTCGAGGTGTTGAAGCCGCCAAGCACTTCGAAGGGGTCCGGCGATGATGTCGCGTTCGCGGCGACGCCGACGAACCACTGGCTCCACGGCAGATTGACGCCCGCCAACAGGATGAAGGTGCTCAAGCCGCAGGCGACTGCCAACAGAGCCGCGAACCCGAGCACGCGCCCAAAACCGTTGCCGCCTTCAGGCTTGCGCCCGCGACCACCCGGCCGATTGGGTTCGCCGCGCCGGCGCACGACCTGCGAATACATGGGCGGCCGATCGCCGCGCGATTTACGATCCATGGGCCTGGAACCGCGCGATGGAGGATGCGCGCGCTGACGACGTCTGCGACGTGCGCGACTCGCATCGCGCCTGGCCCCTCGCTCCGCGCACGTCGACCCTCGCCTGCATCATGGCCGCGAGATCGCGTTGCTGTCGTCGCGACAATTGCAGGCTTCGAGCGTGATGGCGCCCTTGCGCAGCGTGCCGTCGTACTCGGTGTCATCGAGTCCGGCAGCCTGCCAGCCATCCAGCACGAAGGGGATGCCGGTATCCGCCGCGATCCACTCACCGTTGTATTTGCGCGAGAGGTGGACGTGCGTGCCGTTCGAGATGCCGCCCTCGCACGACGGATGCCCGAGGCGGTCACCGGTTTGCACGTAGGTGCCGACGGCCACGCGATCGCGCTGCTCAATGTGGAAGTAGATGAGCACCCAGCCCGTGCCCTCGGCGCCGTCGCCGTCGAGATCGAGCGCCACGGCTCCGAACTCCGAGCGGAGCACAAGCCCCGGCGCCGACGCGACCACCCACTCGTCTGACGTCAGGCAGCCCTCGGCCTCAGCCGGTGGAGCGAAATCGAGCGCGGCCCAGGCCGAGCCGAAGTCAAAGGCGGCATGCGGCCCACCCGTGAACGCCCAGACCTTGTCCGGCTCGAACGGCAAGATCAGCGGCGGTTGCTGCAGATCCGCCGGCACGACGGGGTCGACAGTGCGCGTAAACGGATCTCCGAACAGGCGTTGATACGTAGCCGGGAATCCGTCGGCCGAGACCGCGCGTTCCCATTCGCTGGCCGGCATCAGGCGCGAGAAGTAGCTCTGCACGCCCACAGTGCCCGGGTTGAGAGTCGGCGCGACGATGCGCGACACGCCGGCATCGAATCCGAACGACACCAGCGCCCCGCCCTTCCACGAGTAGTAGCCGTTGTTCAACTGGTTGGCCGTCCACGTCAGCTGCCTGAAGAGGCCCTCGCGGCCCTGCTCGGCGCGGCGCAACGGATATTGGAGGGTCGCCTCGCGCGGGTCGGGATTGGAGACCCACTCGGATTGATGTTCGAGCACGGCCAGCAGCAGCCTCGGGCTGACGGAGTATCGGCCGCTGATGATCCTCACGATCTCGGTGCCCGTGAGCGTCTTGAACTCCGAGAGCCCGTCGAGGGCGTAGCCCGGCACATCCTCGGTGTAGGTCGCCAGGTAACCGCCCTGCCTGGCGATGAAGCCTTCGAGGTCGAAGCCGGCGTCGCCTGGCCCGTAGACCAACTCGCTGTCCGGCAGGATCTTGAGCGCCGGGCCGTAGACGGGCCTTTCGGGCAACGGGATGTTCAGCACCTGGCCGACGAAGAGGGTGTCCGTGATCGTGATCTTGTTCGCCGAAGCGATGGCTTCGGCCGAGACGCCGTACTGCGAGCCGATCACGTTGAGCGTGTCGCCGCGCTCGACCGTGTACTGTGCCACTGCGGTTCGATTGAGTACGCTGTCGCGTGTCGGGTTGGGGGTCGGCGTTCCAGCCACTGCGCGCGGTGCAAGCGGCGTCGGCGTGCCAAGCAGACCTGAGGCCGTCGGGCCCGACGCGAAAGGCGTCAGGGTCGGCACAGGCGATTGCATCAACGCATCCGGCGTCGCGCTGCTGTTCTGCTCAGGAGGCGGAAGCAGGTGCGCCAGAGTCGGGATCACCAGCGGAGTCACGTCGCGCGTGTCGAACCCGAACGGGATGGTCGGCACACCCGGGATCTGAGTGATGGCTGAAAAATCCTGCGGCAGATCGGAGCGCGAACAGGCCAGCGCGGCCAGGACCAGCGCCGTGCCGGCCCCTGCCATTGCCCATCGCCTCCGATCGAACGTCTGCTTCATGGCGTCGTCCTGTCCAATCCAGACACTCGGTACACTTCCTGGCTGCCAACCTTCACGACAGCCTCAGCCCCGTCAGCGTGCAGCGTCGCCAGGGGCTCGAAGCCCTTTGTCGGGTCGGGCACGTAGTTCACGCGGCACACAAGGTCGGGGCACACCAGCACCACGTAGCCCGTCTCGGGCGAACCCGGCGTGGCCGCCCGCACGCCCAGGCGCACTGTGCCGCCCGGCATCGCGACCTCGGCGACGTCGCGATAGATCACGCTCGTCAACGGCGCGGCGCTCCAGACCGATAGACCGAAGGCGACCACACTCAACAGAACCTGTGCGCCCTGGCCGATCCAACCCGGTCGCCGCACCATGGCGAGCGGCAGCCACCAGAACCCCACCGAGAAGACGACGACCAGCAACAGGATCGACACCGGCAACGCGCCGTAATAGTACGCCAACAGCAGGGGATACGCTACCTGACCGCCCTCGACCGGCAGCGCTCCAAAGACGCGTAATGCCGCCCACACGACGCCGATGATCACACTCGCCACGATCGTGATTGGGAACCAGTTTTTGAGCAAGGCTGCACCTGCAAAACGGACCGCGGACGGCCGACCGCGGACCGCAGAGTCTGTGATTCGACGAATGGCGAGGGTCGGCCCACCCTTCTTTGGTTGCCAATGTGATGCTTGCGATGGTCCGCGGTCGGCCGTCCGCAGTCCATCTTCAAAACCCGGCGATTATAATGCCGCCATGAAAAGCCTCGTCGAATGTGTGCCCAACTTCTCAGAGGGTCGACGCGCTGATGTGATCGCCGCGATCGTCGACGCCATCCGCCAGGCCGGCGGCGCAGAAACTCAGGTGCTCGACGTCAGCTCAGATGCCGACCACAATCGCACGGTCGTGACCTTCGTCGGCAGCCCTGAAGCGGCCAGCGCCGCAGCCTTCGCCGGCATCGCGCGCGCGGCGGACCTCATCGACCTCGACCAGCAGCGTGGCGCGCATCCGCGCCTCGGCGCCAGCGACGTCGTGCCCTTCATCCCGATCCGCGGCGTGAGCCTGTCGGACTGCGTGGCGCTCGCCCGCAAACTCGGCGAGCGGGTCGGCGCCGAGCTCGGCCTGCCCGTCTATTTCTATGAAGCCGCCGCGACGATGCCCGAGCGCGCCAACCTCGCCGACGTCCGCAAGGGCGAGTACGAACTGCTCAAGGACGAGATCGGCGTCAACCCCAAGCGAACGCCCGATGCCGGGCCGGCCAGGGTCGGCAAGGCTGGAGCCGTGATCATCGGCGCGCGCCAGTTCCTGGTCGCCTACAACATCTACCTCGACACGGCCGACGCCACCGTCGCTGAGAAGATCGCGCGCGCGATCCGGCATCTCTCGGGGGGCCTGCGCTTCGTCAAGGCCAAGGGCTTCCTGGTCGAGGGCAAAGCCCAGGTCAGCATGAACCTGACGGACTTCACCAAGACGCCGATCGCGCGGGTGCAGGAGATGGTGCGCCGCGAAGCCGAGCGCTACGGCGCCCGCATCACCCACAGCGAACTCGTCGGCCTGATCCCGCAGCGCGCGTTGGTCGACGCCGCGCAGTGGTATCTGCAACTCGACAATCTGCGCCCCGACATGGTGCTCGAGAGCCGACTGACGGCCGTTGACTCGGCGCCGGCCGCGGCCACGTCGTCGACGGCGTTCATCGACGAGCTAGCGGCCGGCACGGCAGCTCCCGGTGGCGGCGCCGCGGCGGCCTTCGCCGGTGCGATGGCGGCCGGGCTGGTCGGCATGGTCGCCCGGCTGACCGTCGACAAGAAGAAGTACGCTGACGTGAAGGATCGAATGTTGACCGTGCTCGCCCGCGCCGACGACCTGCGCGCCAGGCTGACCGCCGGCGTGGCTGAAGACTCAGCGGCCTTCGAAGCCGTCATGGCCGCGTATGCGCTGCCCAAAGACTCAGACGCGCAGGTTGAGGCGCGCACCATCGCAATCGCGGCAGCCTATCACGTCGCCACCGAGACGCCGCTGCGCGCTGCTCGCGCCGCCGCCGAAGTGGCTGAGCTGGCGCGCGCCGCGGCCGAGCTGGGCAACCGCAACGCGATCTCCGACGCGGCCAGCGCGACGCACCTGGCGCGCGCCTCGCTGATCGCCGCCGCCCACAACGTCCGCATCAACGCCCACGAGTTGGCCGATCGCGCTGAGGCAGCCGCGTGGCTGGCCGAGGTGGATCAGCTTCAGGCACGCGCCGAGGCCGCCGTGGCCGCGGTTGAAGCGCTCGTGAAGGCCAGGCAATCGGGAGCCCAGTGAGCGCTGGGCCGAACGACATCCAACGCGGGAGCCGGCATCGCGAGTTGATCTTCGCCTCGCTGCTGCTCGTCGCGTCGTTAGCAACGGCCTGCAGCGGGACCGAAGCTTCTACGCCACCATTGCCGACGGCGGCCGTGGCGACGGTCGCAGCCACCCGCACCGCCACGCTGCCGCCGCCTCTCGTGGCCAGCGCGACGTCCGTCGCGCCCTCGCTCACGCCGCCCGCGACAGCCTCCCAGGCGCCGCCCACACCCACGCCCTGCGCCGACATCGTCTGCGTGTTGCCGGCGCCGCACGCGGTGTTGATGCGGCCGATCGGCGGCGGCGGCAACATCTACCCCGATCGCACCTATCCGTACGGATCGACCCAGGGTGGTCCGCGCGAGCCTCATCACGGCGTCGAGTTCTTCAACCCGGCGGGCACGCCTGTGCTCGCCGCAGCCGCCGGTCGCGTGGTCTTCGCGGGATCGGATGCCGAGGCGACGTCGATCAGCCCGCAGCCCGGCTTCTACGGCAACGTCGTCGTCCTCGAGCACAGGGTCGCGGGCGTCGAGGCGCCGGTGTTCACGCTCTATGCTCACATGCGCCGCGTCGACGTGGTGCTGGATCAGACCGTGGCAACCGGCGATCAACTCGGCGAGGTCGGTCAGACCGGGATCGCCATCGGCCCGCACCTGCACTTCGAGGTGCGAGTCGGCGCCAACACCTATTCGTCCACGCGCAACCCGGAGCTCTGGCTGACCCCGCTGCGTAGCCGCGGCCAGGATTGGGGCGCGTTGGTCGGGATCGTGGTCGGCCCTGACGGCGAGCGTCTGCGCGATGTGTCGGTCGTGGTGCGGCCTCAGGCCGTTTCGGACAGCGTGGTCGACAAGTACCTGACGACCTACAGCGGGCTCGACAACAACGGCGACGATCTGCTCGACGAGAACTTCGGGCTCGGCGACCTGCCGCCAGGCACGTACCGGGTCGGTGTCAACGGCGTGCAGACGGCGATCCAGACGGTGACGGTCGCGCCCGGCTCGGTGACTGTGGTGCGCTTCACCATCGAGCCGCTGCCGCCCACTGAAACGCCCGACCCGCGCGCCACGCCCACATCATCCGAAACCGCGACGCTCGATCCGGCGCTTCCGACCGAAACGGAGACCCCGGGCGTCCCATAAGACATCGGGAGTGCGAACGACGAGTCTGGGTCCTGAAGACTCGTCATTCGCACTCCCGATGTCTTTTCGCTTTTCGTTCGCACTCCTGCTGGCGGATCACGCCCCCCACACACGGTAGAATGACCCAGTGACTACGCCGCATCCCCCCATTCGCGCGGCGGCCGCGTTCGTGCTCGCCCTCGCCGCAGCCTGTTCGCCAGCCGCTACGCCCACCCCGACCGCTTTGCCCACGGCCATCATCGCCGTGAACGAGGCACCAACCGGCACGCCAAGCCTGGCGCCGACGCCCTCGGCCACTGTCGCGGCCAGCGCCACGCCCGACATCTCAGCCGCCACCGCGACGCCGACCCCGTCCGCCACCGCGCCAGCTGGCAGCGAAACGCCGACCGTGGACCCGAGCGCGATGGCATCACCGACGTACTGGACCCCGATCTGGCCGACGAACGAGTCGACGGTCTTCTTGCCGGCGCCCGACACCTTCGGCGGCGACCCGCATCTCTACTT
The DNA here is from genome assembly GCA_044226485.1 of Anaerolineales bacterium. Lineage (GTDB taxonomy): Bacteria > Chloroflexota > Anaerolineae > Anaerolineales > UBA6663 > UBA6663. The sequence goes on along the minus strand of JBGAGY010000006.1, from coordinate 437,608 downwards.
CGGCCGACCGCTCGGCGCCGGCGGCAACAACTTCGCGGTCAGCGACTATCGCTTCGGCATGACGCGCGATAACACACTGGTGGCCCATCACGGTCTCGACTACGGCAACGGGATCGGCACGCCAGTGGTTTCGATCGGCGAAGGCGTCGTGTACTACGCCGGCCCTGACCACGACCGAATCTTTGGCCCGCGCGAGGATTTCTACGGCAACGTCATCGTCATCCAACTCAGTGCCGCCGTCAGCGCCTACGCCGTCTATGGCCACCTCGACACCGTCGACGTGCAAACCGGACAGGGCGTCAGCGAAGGTCAGTTCATCGGCACCGTCGGCGAGCGCGGCGTGGCCGCCGGTCCGCATCTCCATCTCGAGATCCGCACCGACAATCCCGACAACTACTACGCCGTCCGCAACCCCGACCTGTGGCTCCGCCCGATCCCTGGCCACGGCGTGCTCGCCATCCGCGTCAGCCGCGGCGAGGGCCTGCTTGTGCCGGGCGTGCGCGTGATCGCGTTGTGCAGCGACAAACGCTATCGCACCGTCGACACCTACTGGTACGGTGGCACGTTGCCTGATCGCGTCTACGCCGAGAACGCGGCCATCGGCGATGTGCCCGGCGGGACGTGCACGCTCACGGCTTACCTCGACGGACAGATGCTCACCACCACAGTGGAAGTGCCCGTGGGCGGCATCGGCTTCGGTTGGCTGAAGCCCTCCGAGTGAGATCTCAATCCGTTCTCAATTCCTGTCGGGCGTACCCAGGTGCTTTTCGCGCAGCGCCGGCAGAGTGCCGTCGGCTTCGAGGTCGGCGAGGAGCCGGTTGATCTCGGCGAGGAGCCGCGGGCTGCGGGCGCCCGTAACGACCACGTAGGGCTCGGCCTCGAAGGTCGGACCGACGAGGTGGAACGCGGCCTGTCGGCTGACGAAGTCATGGGCCGTGACGGTGTCGACCAGGGCAGCCTGGATCTCACCTGCCCCGAGCGCGTCGAGGGCCTCGGCTGCCGTCTGATAAAGCTCAGCGTCGACGCCGGCGCCACGCCGCGCCCATTGACGCACGAGCACGTCGCCGGCTGAACCGTATTCGACCCCCAGAGCTCGATCTCGCGCCCACACCCAGGGCGCACTCGCGCTCGGTTCAGCGGCGTCGCTGAGCGGCGTCACGACCCGTAGCCCCGCCACGAAGTAGCTGTCGCTGTACGCCGCGTCGTCGAGTTGATTGGTGTCGGCGACGAAGGCCGAGATGACGACGTCGACGCGCTCCGAATCGACGGCCTGCAACAGCGCGTCGTACGTGATGTTCTCGATGCGCGCCTCGACGCCCATGCGCCCCGCCAACGCCCGCGCCAGATCCACATCCAGACCGTAGAGCGCGCCATCGGGTCCCACAGCCGAGAACGGCGGATAACTGGCATCGGTCGCGACGCGCAGCACTCGATCGCGCTGAATGCGTTCCCAGGCCCTGTCCTGAGACATCAATGTGGCGCCGCCGGCCCATAACGCGATCGCCAGGCCGAGCGCCAGTGCGCCGGCGATCCAGTAACGCCGCGGCCAGCGCGCCGCGTTCTCCAGGAGGCTCATGGCGTCACATCCTCGCGGGCCCAGGCCTGCAGGGCGTCGTAGATCGGCTTGCGCACAAACTCAGGAGTGACGAGCGTGAAGTAGTCGCCGTAGCTGTGCTGCGGCGCGGGATAGCGGAACGCCCACACGCACGCGGCCGGCACGTTCTTCCAACTGCTCTCTGCCAGCTTCATCGCAGCCACGGTGTAGTCGATGCGCGCGCCCGGCTTGACGGCCCGCGTCCAACGCGGCGAATCGTTCCAACCCATCTCTGTGATGTAGATCGGCGCATCACCGTGGCCGTAGCGGCTCATGAGTTCACGCACCAATTCGACTCGACGGAAGTTCAAGGCATTGGCTGCCGGCGGTTCGTCGGGCGGGAAGCTCAGGCCGTACGCGTGCACCGCCAGACCGTCGAGCGCATGGCCGACACCAGCCGCGTACATGCGTTCAAGATAGATCAGATCGTTGAGCGCAAGGTCGCTGCCGTCGGGCTCAAGCGTCGGAGCGAGCGCGCCACCCAGCACCTTAAGGCCCGGATCGGCGGCATGCGCCCGACCTGCGGCGGCGATGACCATGCGCGCATAGGCCTCCGGATCCGGCGGTCGGAAGCCCCACTCGAGCGCGACGTTGGGTTCGTTCCAAAGGATGATGGCCTCGAGATCGCCCTTGAACCGAGTGACGAAGGCTTCGACGAAGTCGGCGAAATATGTCTCGGCCTCTTCGGTCAGCAGCGTGTCAGGGCCATGCGATCCGTCCGCAGCGAGCGGGCGCGCCCACTCAGGCACGATGCCGCCCAGTCGCGCGACGATGCGCAGTCCTTCGTGTCGCGCGTAGTCGATGCGCAGCGCCGCCGCAGTGAAATCGTAACGGCCTTGCGCGGATTCGTAGTAGGCCCAGGGGAAGTACTCGACGATCGTGCTCGCGCCCATCTCGCGCACCATCTCGAGCGTGCGCAGCACCTTCCACGGCTCGACCTCATCGGTCAGCCGGGTGTGCACACACAGGATCCGGTGACGCGTCTCAACGGATTGCGCCGGACCAGGTTCGAGTGGAGGCAGCACAGCGCGCGGCATGAGCGCGCCCAACATCAGGAGGAGGCCGAAGCGTCCGATCCATGCGCGGCGTTGCCAGGCGATCGCGACCCAGCGACGAAGGGATGCCATGGCCCGGACTATACATCCGCCGGGTCGGCTCAAGGATGAGTGACGGTCAGCGTGTAGACATCCGAGGCCATGATGGCGGTGCTGACCACGCGGATCACGTAATCGCCCGCTCCTGGTAGCTGCGCGTCGATCACGTACGGCGGGCCGCCGACATAGCCGATCTGCGGACCGTCGGCCCGCGAAACGACCACCTGGCCAAATCCGTCGAGGCCGTCGACGACCATGTGCATCGGCCCGGGGCCTGCGGCCGAGAAGATCCAGTAGTCGCTGTCCAACGAAGGTCCTGTGCTGTGATGGCCGAAATATCCGACGCCGGAGAACAACGGGCCGTCAGCGGTCGCTTCGGTGTCGTTGGGCTCAGTTTCGCCAAACGACGGCACTGACGCGTTCGCCAACATCGTCAGGCTCAAGGTTGAACCTGAAGGCTGCAAGGCGCTAGCTCGTGTGACTTCCTGTCCCCCTCCAATGACGACTATTAATAAGATTAAACGTATCCAATTGATGCGGCGAGGCCAATGCGTCGGCGTCATGGGTGCCAGGAATCTCCCTGCGGGCCCTGCGGAAAGGGGCACCACTCTTTAAGGTTGGCAAAAAGGCCGGCGAAAAGCGTTTCCAACTACACAGTATAACCGCTGTCAAGTAAGGCTGCCGAAAGGCTCCTACAGTTCACCGACTCAGCCCCCCGGAAATCGAGGAGGCTGCGCCCCGCTATTGTGCGGAGCGCGACTGGACTGAAAGTCGAGGACCGTCTCCTCGAGCGATGCGAACCCTCACTTATGGATGGATCACTCGAAGCTGATATTGCGCATTGCCGAGAGCCGACGAACTGAAGACTCTGACGTAGTAGGTGCCCGCGGCCGTCACGTTGACGGTAAAGGACGCCGACGGCCCCTGGTCGCCCGAGAACCCGCCCGGGACGTCGACGCCGCTGGCGTTGAGCAGCTTGACCTGCCGCCCTGTGTCGTTGCTGATGACCGTCACTGTCACCGGCCCTGGGGCGAGAACCGTGAGCCGCCAGGTGTCTCGGTCCAACCCGAACTGGTCGACTCGGTTCAAGTCATAGCGGCCGACGTACGTCACATTCGATTGCAGCGGACCCTTGGCCGTGGCCATGGTGGCGTTCGGCTCATCTTCGGCAAAGGGGGAATAACTCCACAGAATCTGCGCCAGATAGACGCGCACCGCATTCGTTTCGCGGATCGACACGGACGCCAGTGCGTTGTCTCCCAACGTGGCCTGTTGCGGGTTGCTCAGACTGATGTTGAAGGATCGATCGCCCACGTAGACGCCCGAGTCGACGATGGCCACCGGCACCACCTTCACGGTCTCGCCGGGTGCAAACGTCAGGGTGCCGGCGCTCGGGGTGTAGTCGACGCCGCCGGTGGCCGTGCCGTTCGAGGTCGCATAATCCACGGTGACGGTGAAGGCCGACGGCGCGTTGAGCGTGGCCGTGATCGGTGCGGTGCCCGCATTGCGAGACACATTGAACGCCGGCAGGACGAACTCAACCCGCGGTTGCTGTTGGGCGTCGACGATCGTGACAGACGCGCTGGCGGGCACGCCCAGAGCGCCTGGGCTCTGCCCGAGCAGACGGATCGTGAAGAAGCGGTCGCCCGTGAAGGCGCCGTTGTTGAGGATGGTCACCGGGATCGTCGCCGAGGTCTGGCCGGCCGGGATCACGACTTCGCCAGACGCCGACTGATAGTCGATGCCGGCGTGTGCCGTGCTGTCTTCAGTCGTGTAAGTCACTGAGATGGCGTTCGTCGAGGTGAACGGAACCGACACAGTGATCAGGGCCGAGCCCGCCAGCTCCGGCACTGCATACCCATCAACGGGCGCCACGATGCTGGCTGAGGGCAAAGGCTCGTCGTCGAGGATAGTGACAGTCGTCGTCGACGCATCCGGCAGGGGATCGCCGCTGGATTGCGAGACGAGGCGCACCGTGAACGCCATGGGCCCCGTGTGGTAGCCGTTGTTGACGATCGGGACATCGATGTAGTGAACGAGGTCCAACGGGCCCGCAAACGTCACGGTGCCCGACACGACCTGATAGTGGTCCACCGGGCGGGCCGAACCGGCCTCAACCGTGTAACTCACATCCAGCGGAAACAGCGTGGGGAGATCGAGGGTGACGGGCACGCTGACGGTGCCCCCGTCCTCTGCGATGGTCTGCACCGCCGGAACCGAGGCCTCGGAGATCAGGTCAGCGTCGAGCACCGTATCGCCACCATCTGGCCCTTGTGCTGGTGGGCGCGCCCGAGTCGAGCTTTCGCTGAAGGCCCGGGCTCCCTTTGAGTTGCTCAAGGTTGCCACAGCGGACGAAGATGCAGCGTCAGCGCGCGGGGCGCTCATCGCCGGCAGCAAGGCCAACACGACAGCCAGAGCCAGCCTGCTGAGTTTCACGAATCGTTGGGGCGACGTCATGGTTCGCTTTCGAGATGACGTCCCAATCATCGGACGCCCCTGCGGGTGATGCCTTCTCTGCCCATCACAGATAGAAAAAGAGTATATCGTCGCGCAACGGCCTTGACCCGGTTCAGGCCCGTCGGCGCCCGGATGGCTGCACGAAACGCGGCTGAGCTGTCGAGGTTGTCCGGCGCTCGAGGAACATCAGTCTCCTGGCACTCGTTTCGCGCGACAGGAAGACGGCTTCGGCCACATCGCCGGGCGTGGCCACAGAGCGATGGAACCAGACGAAGGTGATGTCGCCGAGACGGTCAACCGAAACGCAGCGCGGGCAGGTGCGGGCACCCTGCCCGCGCCTGCCCGCGCGCTCGACGACGGAGGTCGTCCTTCGTCAGGGATGCGTGACTCGAAGCTGATACTGCTGCGTTCCAAGCTGGGCCGAGCTGAAGACGCGCACGTAGTACGTGCCCGCGGCCGTTACATTCACCGTGAACGTCGTCGATGCCCCGGGGTCGCCCGAGAAGCCGCCCGGGATGTCGGCGCCGCTGGCGTTGAGCAGCTTGACCTGCCGCCCTGTGTCGTTGCTGATGACCGTCACCGTCACCTGTCCTGGGGTGAGCACAGTGAACATCCACGTATCGCGGTCAAGCTTGTACTGGTCGATCTGGCTCGCATCGTATCCGCCGCGATACGTGGCGCCCGACAACAGCGGGCCCTTGGCGTTGGCCAGCGTTCCATTCGGCTCGTTCTCGTTGTAAGCGTCGTAGTTCTTGCGGATCTGCGCCAGGTACACGCGCCGGGCGTTGGTCTCGCGGATGAGAACCGTCGCCTGGGCATTGTCGCCGAGAGTGGCCTGGCTCGGGGCGCTCAGCCCGAGGTTGAAGATCCGGTCGCCGACATACAGTCCCGAGTTCAAGATCGGCACTTGAATGATCGTCGTCGTCATGCCGGGTGTAAACGTCAACGTGCCTGAACTCGACGTGTAGTCGACGCCTGACAACGCCGTGCCGTTCGACATGGTGTAGGCCACTGTGACGTTGAGACCGCTCGGCGCACTCAGCGTCACAGTGATCGGCGCCGTCCCGATGTTGCGCGCGACGTTGAACGACGGCAACGTGAACTGCACCTTGGGCGGCTGTTGCGCATCGATGATCGTGATCTGGGCGCTGGTTGGAGCGCCAAGGCTTGGAGGCGATTGCGATATGAGACTGAAAGAGAAATACCTGTCACCGGTGTTGACATTGTTGTTGATGATCGGGATGCTGACAGTAGCAGAAGTCTGACCAGCAAGAATATTGAAACTGCTGGCCACTGCTGAATAGTCAACTCCAGCAGTCGCAGTGCCGTTCTGAGTCGAGAAAGAGACGTTGATATCGCTTGTCGACGTATACGGCAGTGTCACCGTCACCACAGCATTCGCCGCCACCTCACTGAATGAGTAGCCGCCGCTGCTTCCTGGAGTTTCGACGAAAGCACCCGGAATTCCCTCATCATCGGTGATTGTGATCGTAGCCGACGTGGTGGCACCTGTTCCGCTTGGGCTCTGAGTCCCCAACTGAACAGTCAGGCTCCTCGAGCCTGAATAGTAGGTGTTGTTGATCACAGGAACGCCGAGGTTCACGGAGCTTGCACCACCGGTGAAGATCGCCGTGCCTGAGGCCGCGTTGTGGTCGCGCCCGACAACTGCGCCTCCATCCACAAACGTATACGGCACCGAGATATCCACCTCCGAAGTGTAGGGAACCGTGAGCACTACAGAAATGGCCGTCGAGTTCTCCGAACCCGAATACGTCCCCGATGAAAGGCTCACGCCCGGCGGCGTGTCATTGTCGTTGATCAGAACCGTTTGCGGGGTCGTATTGGGAGTGCCGATCGACTGAGTTGTCAGGCGTAACTGGAAGGACTGCTGTCCTGAGTAGTAATCGTTGTTTCGGACATTGACGCTGATCGACGCCGAGTTTGTGCCAACCGGGAACGAGATGGTTGAGGAATTGAGATCGAAGTCGGCACCAGCTACAGCGCTGCCGTTGTCGGCCACAACCCCCACATCAATCGCGATCTCGGAGGTGTAGGGCAGCGTCGCGCCAATGCCGACCGACCCAGCGCCTTCGGAAAATGGGCTGGGCGTGCCGATCGAGGCGGCCGGTATGGCCTCGTCGTCAGTCAGGTTGATCGTGGCTGAGGTCGTGGCTCCGAGCGATCCAACCGTCTGGGAAGACAGGTTGAAGCCGAACGACTGAGCGCCGGAGTACCACCCGTTGTTGAGGATCGGCACGTTGACATTGACCGAGGTCGTGCCGCTCGGGAAACTCGCCGTGCCGCTCGTCGCCGTGTAGTCCTCGCCGGCGAACGCGCCCGGTTGGCCAGCACCGTTGGCCGTCGCATAGACGACGCCGATGGATTGTTCTGACGTGTACGGCAGCGTGATCGTCACGATCCGCGGGCTGACGCCTTCGGTCGCCGCGTAGGTCGAGCTCGACAGCGTGCCGCCGGGGATGCCTTCGTTATCGGTGACGGTGACGGTCGAGTCCGTGGGCGAGCCCAACGTGCCGCGGCTGGTCGACACGATGCGCACTGTGAAGGTCTTGTCGCCATTGGCATCCCAGTTGTTGTCCAGGATGGTGACGGAGCCCGTGGCCGACGAACTGTTCGCGGGTACGACGATCGTGCCGGACGTGATCGGCGTGTACTCCACGGTTTGCCGCGCCGTGCCGTTCTCGACGGTCTGGAACGTGACAGTGACCGGGTCGGTCGGGTCGACGGAGCCCAGCGACGCCGTGACGGAGAGCGTGCCGGCGGCCTCGCCGACCGTATAGGTGAGGCTCGACCACGACACAATCGGGTCGACATCGGTGATGCCGATCGAGGCAGGGCCATTGCCGGCCACGGCGTTCGTCGTACCAAAGGCGGCCGAGAAGGCCAGGTCGCCGGTCACGGCGGTGCGTCGCAGGATCGTGACGCCGCTCGTGGAGTTGGCCACGCCGGCCAGGAAGGAAAAGCTGCCGCCGGTGCCCGAGAAGTCGGTCCCCGACACGGCCGAGCCGTTGACCAGCGAGTAAGGCACCGAGAAGTTGAACGGCACCGATGAGCCGATGGTGGCCAGCAAGCCGACGCTCGTGTTGCTGTCCGTCGCCGTGTAAGACAACTGAGTGAACGTGATGACGGGCAATTCGACAGCGCCGAGATCGCAGCCCGAACCGCGCGCGCGCGACACGCCGCGCTGGTCGGTGCCCGAGCAAGCGCCGGCGGCGTCGATCGCCGCAGACGTGTTGGCCGGCACCTGGGTGGAGGTCGGGCCGCCGTTGTTGCCGAGCGCGCCCAGCCCCGGGTCGACGCTCGTGGGCGCTGTGCCGGTCGTGACACAGCCGGCACCCGGCGTCTCGATGATGTTCGCCCCGGACGTCGTGATCGAGCCTTCGCAATCGGCGCTGGCTCCCGTGTTGTTGGCCAGGATCGAGCCGCTGACGGTCACGTCGGCCCCGCCGACGGCCGCCACACCGCCGGCCGAGGCGACACTGCTGTTGTTCGACACCGTCACATGGGTCAATGTCACGACCGACGTCCCGGCGGCCTCGACGATGGCCACGCCGACGCCCGAGTTGCCGGAGATGGTCGTGGTCTGGATGTCGGCGACGCCGCCCACTATGCTGACGGCGCCGGCGGCATTGCCGCTGATCGTGCTGGCCGACATCGTCAGCGTGCCGTCGAGCATGTCGATGGCCGGCGCGGTGGAGGCGCCCGTAAGCGTCAATCGCGTCAGCGTCAGGTTGCCGCCCGTGTTGATCTGGAAGATGGCCGCGCCCGTAATCGTCACGCCGTCGGTCGTGTTCACCGGCGCGATCGAGATGGTCGACGTGATCGGAAGGACGCTGCCCAGGGTGTACGTGCCCGCGGGCACCTGAATGACGTCGGCGCCCGCCAGGGCGTTAGCCTCTTCGACGGCAGCGCGCAGCGTGCAGGCGCCGCCCGTGGAGATCTCACACGTGCCGTCGCCGGGCGTCAGGTCGGCGGTATCCGCCTGGCTGTCCACGAGAAAAGTCGCCGCACGCGCAAAGGGCAGGTTTGTCGCAGCCAGAAAGGCGCCGAGCACCAACACGGCAGCCAGCCCGAGTCGAGTACCGTTGGTCAATCGAGGAGTCGAGATCATTCGCACCGCCTCATGGGGGTCAGCCAGCGTCAGGCCTGAAGGTTATGGAAACGCTGATCTATTCTACTAGGCACGGTTGCCTTGGCAAGGGGACCGACGTAAGGGGCGAGGGGCGAGGGGCGAGGGGCGAGGGCGAGGGGCGAGGGGCGAGGGGCGAGGGCGAGGGGCGAGGGCGAGGGGCGAGGGGCGAGGGGCGAGGGCGAGGGGCGAGGGGCGAGGGGCGAGTTAAAGGCTCGATCGGCATCTGAGCCCTGTCAAGCATCACTCACACGCGCCACTGCCCGTTGTCGTTGGGGCGATCGCCCCCTGATCAATTCCGCGGGTATTCGCGGGGAAAGAGATCCCGGAAGCGATCGAGGACCTTGCGGACGCCGGCGGCGTTGGCGTTGGCTTCGGTGACGGCGTCGGTCATGCGGCGGGTGGTGGATCGAGTCTGCTGCGACGCCATCCAGACGATATCCTGGCCGCGTTTCAGCCAGAAGGGGCTCTCGCGCAGCAGGTAATAGAGGCCATAGATCAGGGCGCAGATGATCGCAAACACGATCAGGGCGAAGAACGCCGCGACCAGGATGATCAGCACAAGCGAAACGTCGGCGATCGGGCTGCGCACGCCGGCGGCGCCCGGCACCCACGTCCACACCCACAGGCCAACGATCACGAGCACGGTCAGGCCGATCGGCAGCCAGATCTGCCAGAACGATTCCTTTGCGATCAACGCCTGCGTATGCGGGTTGCGGGTGCGGGGCGGCTTGGGTTCCATGGATATATTCTAGCCAATTCTAGAGAGCTTATCGGCGCAGATCTGTGCGCGTGGTTTCCGATTTCGGTGTCATCCGCCTCGCCCGTCGCTCAGCGCATTCCGAACGACAACCGCGCATCGTCCTACGACAGAGTTCGAATCCATTCGCGCAGGTCGAAGGCGGCCAGAGTCGGCACCACGCGATCGGCCTGGGCCAGGATGGCGGGATCGCCGACCCCAACGGCCAGCATGCCGGCCGCCTTGATCGCCTGAACGCCGACAGCGGCATCTTCGACGCCGATGCACGCCGCGGGCGCGACGCCCAGCCGCTCGGCTGCCGTCAGGAAGATCTCGGGATCGGGCTTGCCGCGCTTGATGAGGTTGGCATCCACCACATAGTCGAACAACTCGACGATGCCGAGCCGCTCCAGGATCGTGCCGGCGTTCTTGCTGACCGACGCCAGGCCGGTCTTCAAGCTCAGTTCGCGCGCGGCCTCGAGCGCCTCGAGCGCGCCCGGCAGCAGATCGGCGCGCGTCATGGTCACCACGAGCTTCTTGTAGTCTTCATTCTTCTGGTCAGCCAGACGCAGCCGCTCGGCCTGATCGGGATCGAGCCCACCTCGCCGCAGGATCAGATCGAGCGAGCCCATCCGATCCACGCCCTTCAATTGTTCGTTGAAGGCTTCGTCGAATGGAACGCCGAGCCCTTCGGCCAGTCGCTTCCACGCCAGATAGTGGAAGCGCGCCGTATCCGTGATGACGCCGTCGAGATCGAAGATGATGGCCGTAAACATAGCTGATGGTGGCTTTCCGATTGCTGATGGTTGACAGACCGGCTCGCGCCGTTCCACTGACGCCTACAGTGCGAACCCCTTCTCCGGCTCGCTGCTCGTCAACGTCACGGGCGCTTCGCCATGCAGGAAGGTCAGCAAGTCGCCGGAGCGCAGACGGTAGGTCACGCCGGTCTCGCTGACATTGACGTCGAGGCGTTGCCCTTGGACGCGCACCGAGAACCTGTAGTGCGTCCAGTGTCCGGGAAGATACGGCGCAAAGCGCAGCCGGCCGTTCTGGGCGCGCAGGCCGCCGAAGCCATAGACCAGACTGAGCCACGCGCCGGCCATGGCAGCGAGGTGCGCGCCGTAGGGCGTGTTGCCGTGCTTGTTGTCCAGATCCATGCGGGCCGTCTCCATGAAGAAGTCGTAGGCCCTGTCGTGGTAGCCGATCTCGGAGCCGATGATGCTGTAGATGCACGATGACAGCGACGAGTCGTGGGTGGTCAACGGCTCGTAGTAGTCATAGTCCCGTTTCTTCTGCTCGAGCGTGAACTTCTCGCTCAGGAGCAGCAGGGCGAGGACGACGTCGGCCTGCTTGAGGACGCGGTGGCGATAGATGACCAGCGGGTGGTAATGCAGCAGCAGCGGATAGTTCTCGCGCGGCGTGTTGGCGAAGTCCCACACTGGCTTCTGCAGGAAGCTGTCGTCTTGCGGGTGGATGCCGAGCGCCTCATCGACCGGCAGATACATCTTCTCGGCGGCGGCGCGCCAGCCAGCTGGTTCGTCAGGCTTCAGGTCGATGGCGGCGGCGACGCGCGCGAAGTCCGCCGGGTGATCGCGCTGCAGCCGATCGGCGACGTCGGCGGCGAAGGCCAGATGCATCTGAGCCATGGCGTTCGTGTAGTAGTTGTTGTTGACGCAGGCCGTGTACTCGTCGGGGCCGGTGACCTCGTAGATGCCGAAGGCGCCGCCGAGTCGGTCGACGAAGCGGCCGAGGCCAAGCCAGACGCGGGCCGTGTCCATGACGATCTCGGCGCCGGCCTCGAGCAGGAAGCTCGGGTCACCGCTGACCTCGTCGTAGAGCTTGATGGCGTAGGCGATGTCGGCGTTGATGTGGTACTGGGCGCTGCCGGCCGGGTAGTAGGCTGAGCACTCCTCGCCAGCGATCGTGCGCCAGGGGTACAGGGCGCCGATTGGATGGCCCATCTGCCGCGCGCGCGTCCGGGCATGCGGCAGCAAGGCGTAGCGGAACTCGAGCAGCTTGCGCGCGATCTCGGGCCGCGTGAAGAGGAAGACCGGGAAGATGTAGATCTCGGTGTCCCAGAAGTAATGGCCCTCGTAGCCTTCGCCCGTCAGGCCCTTGGCAGCGATGTTGGTCTTGCCGTCTTTGCCGACGGACTGCAGGAGATGATAGAGGTTGAAACGGATGCCCTGCTGGAGCGCCTCGTCGCCGTCGACGGCGATGTCGGCATCGTCCCAGAACGCCTTGAGGTATTCGGCCTGTTCGGCCGCGAGGGCCGCGAAGCCGGCCGCGCTCGCCGAGCCGAGTTCCGTGCGTGAACGATCGAGCAGGCTCTCGGCCGGGTAGTCGCGCGAGGTGACGTACGCGCCGACTTTGGTCACCGTCAGCGTTTCGCCGGGCGTGAGCTCGGCCTCGAAGATCTCGGCGACGCGCGACTCGGGTGCGTCGAGCACGCTCTCGCGCCGCACCGCCGGGCCATCCGCTGTGTTAGTGATCGCGCTGACCAGCGTGAAGCCGCTGTTGCGCGTCTTGTGCACGAGCGCCACCCCGCCCTGAAGCGCTTCAGCCGAGACGAGCGTGAGCGGCGGGGCCGTGATGGTGCTGCCGACGCGAGGATCGTCGCCGGCCTCGATGTTCTTCACCTGGCCGTCGATGATCGAACTGACGCGCACCGCGCCGCCGTTCACGGCGGTCACGCGGTACTCCAGCGCGAAGATGTGCTTGCGCGGCAAGCTGACCAGGCGGCGCGACTCGATGCGGACTTCACGGCCTGACGGCGAGACCCAGTCGACGATGCGGGTCACCAGGCCGGCGCGCAGGTCGAGCGTGCGCGAATAAGACTTGAGCGTGCCGGTGGTGAGATCGAAACGCTCGCCGCCGATCTCGAGCACCATGCGCTTGGCATTCGGGACGTTGAGCATGAACTGCTTGATGCGCGCGAAGCCGTAAGCGGTTTCGGGATATATGATCGGCTCGGCCTCGAAGAAGCCGTTGAGGAAGGCTCCGTCGACCGACCGACCGGCAGGCAGATCAAAACCTTCTTCATGGGCGCCCCGCAGGCCGATGTAGCCGTTGGCCTGCGCGAACAGCGTCTCGTCGAGCACATTAGTCTCGAGGTCGAAACCGGTTTCAACAATCTGCCAGGCGTCCAGAGGATACGTGTGAACGAGCGCGTCTGAGTGCGACACTATCGACCTCGTTGGGATGATGTGCGTCGGCATGAGGAAATCGGCAGCGCCGATCCGTGTTGCATTGTAGCGTTTTGAACGTGATTTTGTGGAACGCGCCGCTTCATGTTCCACTTTCGGGTGAGCGATTTTTCTAACTAAAGAGGGAATTGGTCACGCCGATACCCTTTGCATGAACATTGATGCCGCCGCCAGCTGGCCGACTGCCTTAGCCAGCATGGGGGCTTCCATCCAGCGTCAGAACCTGCAAACGCAGATCGGCACGGCCGTGCTCAACCAGCAACAGGCCATCGAGCAGCAACAGGCTCAGGCGCTCCTACAAATGATCAACCAGTCGACGGCCGCGGCCCGCGGTGGCGTCGATCTGTACGCCTGACCAGCGTCGAGCGCAACGCGTGGGGCGTGGAGCGAATTCGCTGCCGCGCTTCTTCGCGTTATGACGGGCGGGCATCGCCGATATCGCAGACGGCGCGGCATCATCGCGGTCCGTGGGCGGGCGACGCACCCACCTTCGTCGTTGTACACGGGCGACGCATGCGTCGCCCGTGGCCGCCCGGCGCCGATGGCAGCGCCCCGAGCCCGCCGCCCTCTGATATCATCGCGGAATGCCCTCGGCCCTTGGCCCCGACCTGCGCGATCTCCTCAATGATCTGACCACCCTGCGCGACGATCCGCTGCGATTCTTCGTGGAACTGGCGGATCGGTACGGCGATCTGGTGCGGATGCCCTTCGGCCCGAAGCGCTTTGCGTTCGTGGTCAGCGCACCCGAGCACGTGCAGCATATCCTGCAGGATCAGGCGCGGCGGTATTCCAAGGACACGTTTCAGTACACGACGCTGAGCCTCGTCACAGGCCAGGGCCTGCTGACCAGCGACGGCGCGTTCTGGCTGCGCCAGCGCCGCCTGATGCAGCCGGCGTTCCATCGCGACCAGTTGGCCGGCTTCGCGGCGAGCATGCGCGCGGCCGCCGAACGCCTGGCCGATCGCTGGTCGGCGTTGCCCGACGGCACGATCGTCGACGTCGACGGCGCGATGCTGGCCACAAGCCTCGAAATCGTGGGCGATACGCTGTTCAGCGCCAACCTGAAGGACTCGGCGCCAGAGCTCGTGGCCGCCGTCATCACCGCCCTCGACCACGTCATCGCCCGCTCGCGCAACCCGGTCTGGCCGCCGGCCTGGCTGCCGACGCCGGCCAACCGCGCCTTCAAAGCCGCTGTCGCCGCGCTCGATGACGCGGTGGGCCGGCTGGTGATCGAGCGCCGCGCCGGGCCGGCTCGCCCCGACCTGCTTCAGATGCTGCTCGACGCCCGCGACGATGACGGCCAGCCGATGACCGAGAAGCAATTGCGCGACGAACTTGTGACGCTGCTCGTCGCCGGGCACGAGACAGTGGCCAGCGCCCTCACCTGGGCCTGGGCGCTTCTGGCCCAACATCCGGCTGCAGCCGAACGCGTCGCAACCGAGGCGACACCCGACGGCCTTGATCCGCGCGCCCTGCCTTACACCGCCGCAGTGTTCGACGAGGCGCTGCGGCTGTATCCGCCGGCCTGGCTGATCACGCGCAAAGCCATCGCCGACGATACCCTCGGAGACGTGCCGGTGCCGGCCGGCTCGCTCGTGATCATTTCGCCTTACGTCGCGCATCGCCGGGCAGAGCGCTGGCCCGAGCCCGAAGCCTTCAAGCCCGAACGCTTCATCGACGCAGCGGCGCAGCGTTTTGCTTATCTGCCATTCGGAGCCGGGCCGCGTCTGTGCATCGGCCAGGGCTTCGCCAGGATCGAAGGCACCTTGATCCTGTCGGCACTGGCCCGGCGGCTGCGCCTCGAACTGACCCCCGCTGGCGTGCCCGCCGTCGAGCCGCTCGTGACCCTGCGCCCGCACGGGGGCCTTAAGCTGCGCGTCTCGTCACGGGCAGCGTCCGCTCGCTCGATTACCGAGGAACGTGATGGGACCCAACTTCTCTCGTGAGTTCAAGGTGCGCTATACGGAGATGGATGCGTATGGCCACGTCAACAACGCGGCATACCTCCGCTACATGCACGAGGCGGCGTTTGATGCGTCGCTGGCATCGGGCGTTCCGTTGACCCATTGGGCCGAAATGGGACGTGCCTGGTTCATCCGCGACAGCGAGATCGAGTATCTCAAACCGCTGGCCTACCCCGAGCGGTTCACGGTGGAGACGTGGCTGAGCGCACGCGGCCAGGCCTGGGTGCAGCGCGAGTATCGGTTCGTGCGCGACGGCGAGACCATCGCGCAGGGCTTCAGCGTCTGGGCCTACGTGGACCTGAAGACCGGCGCGCCAGCCGTGGCCGACGCTGCCGCGCTTGCGCCGTTGGGCGGCATCGATGCGATCCCGGTCGGGCCGCGCCTGCGTTTCCCGGAACCGCCGCCCCCTCCGACCGGCGCATTCACGACGACGCGCCGCGTCGACTTCCGCGATGTCGACGCGGCCGGACACATCAACAACGCCAGCTACATCAGTTATATGGGCGAGTGCGCCTGGGATGTGACCGCCCACTTCGGCTGGCCGGCCGAGCGTTTGCACGCGGCCGGCTTCACGGTGTTCGCCCGACGGCATCGGATCGCGTATCTGCAGCCCGCGTATCACGGCGACCTGCTCGACCTCACCACCTACGGCTTCGACGTCAGGCGCGTGATGGCGACGCGCCACTTCAGGATCACGCGGCGCGGGGAGAACGGACCCGAGCTCATCGCGCGCGCGAACTCGCTTTACGTATGGGTCGACCTGGCGACCGGCCAGCCGATCCGTGCGCAGCCGGATTATCTGGACTCGTTGGCGCCCAACATCGCCGCCTGAGACACGCTGGCCCTGCCCGGAGAGACCGATATGTCACCTGCACCCCAACTGGACGCCGAGGCCCTTTGGGCCGAGCTATTGTCTGAAGAGCCGGCCCGCATTCGCAAGGCCTGGCTCGAGCTCGACGACGATGAGGCTGACGCCGTGCTCGAGCATCTGAACAAGATGACAAAGGAAGAAGGCTGGGCCGACATCCAGCGTGAGTCGGCCGCCGCCGCCTTGCGGGCCATCCGTTCCCTCGCCGACTGACCTCCTCGCAAAAGACACGTGCCCGGACGATCCGGTTTCAACCGGATCGTCCGCACGTGGATCGATCGACGTGGCCGTGACGCGGCGGCGTGACACGGCGCGCACAGGCGCGGCGCCGAGCCTCACGCGTGAGTGAAAGCCTAGCGAGACCGGCGCATCCGGCGGTCGGCCATGGCGATGTGCGCCAGGCGTTCCGCCGCTTCGCATGCATACGCCCACACCGCGACTTCAGCCCAGGCCGGTTGAGAGGCCAGCGGCGGAAGCCCGGCCCGGCGCAGCCGCGAATCCTGCCGCAGGTAGAACTGCGCAGCAGTCGTGAGCGTGGTCTCGGGCAAGCGGGATTTCCGTGCGTTCAACATGTCCGTACAATAAACGCGTTTCTGGGTCATATCCATAAACCCTATCCTAAATGAGCACGAAATGTGCCTAAAGGCACTCAAGTAGGGGCGAGGGGCGAGGCGCGAAGGGCGAGGCGCGAGGGGCGAAGGGCGATGGGAGAAAGGGCGAAAGGGCGAACAGAGGGCGAGCGCTGCGGGACGAGTTGACTGGCTTCGTTGACACGGGGTGGCGCCAATTAGAGGTAAGGCCACCTGGTGGTTCGGCATTCGTGGCCAGCCTGGCCACGCGAGGCAACGGCTGCAGTCATCAATCGGCCTGACGCAGCCGTTCTGCGCCCTTCGCGCCTCGCCCTTCGCCCCTCGCCCCTCGCCCTTCGCGCCTCGCCCTTCGCCCCCTCGCCCGCGCCCTTTCGCTCCTCGCCCTTCGCCCCTCGCCCCTCGCCCCTCGCCCTTCGCCCCTCGCCCCTCGCCCTCGCCTCCCTGGCCCAAACCCTGCACAGATGCAGCCGAACGACCGTGACTATAATGCGACATAACGTAGAGACCGGGAGATGAACGCTGCCCATGGCCGCCATGACGACTGAAGGCCGAGAGACCACGACGCCAGCCAAATCAATGGAAGGCAACCCCATCTGGCGGGTCGCCGTGGCAGCGCTCGCGCTGCTTGTGTTGAGCCCGATGGGCGCGGCTGTCGATGTGCCGGGTTGGTACGTGGCCGCGCGCCAGGCTCTCAGCACCGACCCTCAAGATCTGGCGGCGGCTTCCACCGCCCTCGACCGGGCTGTGGCACGCCTCCCGTACGATGGACTGACCCAGTTTCGCGGGGGCCAGATCGCCCTCGCCAGCGGCGATGCCGATGAAGCTGTCACGCGGTTCAAGGCGGCGTTCACCCTGCTCAACGTCGGCGCGTCCGAGCACCTGGCTCTCGGAGATGCCTTCCTCGCTCAGGGCCGTCGGCCGGAAGCGGTCACCGAGTTCGAGACCGCTCGTGATTTGGCGCCCGGGCTGCCCGAGCCGCTTGCGCGCCTTGCGGCCGCTTACGAAGCCGACGCGCGTTGGGCCGATGCCGCGGGCGCACTGGCGCAGTTGAGCCAGGCCGGCGCTGCGACGCCGGACCAGCTGTATCGCCTGGCCGTCCTGACCGCCGCGACCGACCCGGCGACGGCGGGCGCGCGCCTGGCGGTCGCGGCCGAAGTGCCGTCGATCCACCAGGCCCAGGCCCGGCACCTCCTCGATGCCGTGACGTCAGCGACCGGGCAGAGCGATCAGGCCTTCGCCTTCGCGACAGTCGGCATCGCGCTCGTCCAATTGGAGGAGTGGCCGTTGGCCGAGGTCGCCCTGCAGAAGGCCGTGGATTCCAACAACGGGTTTGCCGATGCCTTCGCGTATCTGGGTCTGGCCCAAGACCGGCAGGGCAAGGACGGCGAGCCCGCCCTGGCGCAGGCCGCTGCGCTGTCGCCAGATTCGCCGCTCGTCAGTTTCCTGTACGGCCTGCACTTCAGGGGCTTGAGCGAGTCAGCCAAGGCCATCCCGTGGCTGCACAAGGCCCAGGCCGCCGACCCGGCCAACCCCGCGATCGCGGCCGAGCTTGGGGGCGCGTATGCCGCCACAGGCGACCTGACCCATGGCGAGGAGTGGTTCCGCAAAGCCGTGTCGCTCAACGATCGCGATGGCCAGTTCTGGTTGTTGCTGGCACGCTTCTATGTGGACCGGGAGTACAAGATCGCCGAAGAAGGGCTGCCGGCCGCGCGGATGGCGGTCGGGCTCAACCCGAACAGCGCGCTGGCAGCCGACGCCCTCGGCTATGCCCTGATCCTGACCGGCGATGGACTGACCGGGCAACAGGAACTCGAGCGCGCCCTTGCGATTGATCCCAACCTGGCCGCCGCACCATACCATCTCGGCGTGTACTACGTCGGCCTCGGCCAGGTCGAGAAGGCCGAGCCGTACTTCAACCAGGTGCTCGCGCTCGACCCGCAGGGTCCGTACGGCGACCTGGCGTTGAAGGCCAAGGCGTTGATCTCGCCGGCGCCGTGACTCGCGAATAAGAAACCGGAAGTGCGAACGGAAAGTCTCGGCCCTGAGACCCGTCGTTCGCACTTCCGGTTTCTTTCCGACCTGCCGTCCCCTCACTCGTCAATCGCTCTTCCGGTTTCTTTATCCGACTCCCCCTGCGCTACAATGAGCGGCATGCAGCGCGGGGCGTGGCAATTCCTCATGGTCTTCACGATCAGTGCGGCTGTGGCGGCCTGTGGCGCGCCTCAGCCCACGGCGTCGCCAGATGGCGTGATCCTCAAAGATGACTTCTCATCTGTCGACAGCGGCTGGACGCGCCAATCGAGCCTGGAGCAGACCGTCGATTACAAAGACAGCGCCTACGAGATCAAGGTCGATCAGGCCCAGGTCGATGTCTGGGGCCAACCCGGCCTCGATCTCAACGACGTGCGCATCGACGCCGAGGCCGCCCGGGCCGATGGGCCGACCGACAACGCTTACGGCATCGCCTGCCGGCTGACCGGCGAGCGCGACGACGCCAACTACGTCTACTTCATGATCAGCAGCGACGGCTACTACGCCGTCGTCCGCCAACACGATCGCAAACGGACCTTTTTGAACCCGGCCGGGGACTTCGAGCCTCTTCCGGCGATCGACCAGGCGCCGGGCGCTGTCAACCGGCTGAGCGCCACCTGCCAGGGCCAGACCCTGACCTTCAGCGTCAATGGCCAGAGCGTCGGCACCTACACCGAGACGGAGCTCACCCACGGCGACGTCGCCGTGATGGCCAGCTCGTTCAACGAGCCGGGTGTGAGGATCTTGTTCGACAACGTCATCGTCAGCCAACCTTGAGCCATGCCAGAAAAAACTCTCTTCTCCAAAATCATCGACGGCGAAATACCGGGCACCTTCGTGTATCGCGATGACCGCATCGTGGCCATCCGCGACATCGCGCCACAGGCGCCGACCCACATCCTGATCATCCCGGTCAAACCCGTGTCGGGCATCGAGACGGCCGGGCCGGAGGATCAGGCCCTGCTGGGCGACCTGTTGCTCGTCGGCGCGAAGCTGGCGCGCGAGCTCGGCCTCGAAGCCAAGGGCTACCGGCTCGTCATCAACGTCGGCGACGACGCCGGCCAGACCGTGCCGCACCTTCACGTCCATCTGCTCGGCGGCCGGGCGATGAGCTGGCCGCCCGGATAACGCCTCGCAAGCCCGACGAAAGACAAAGGACGCATGACGGAGCGTGAGCCGCGGTTCACCCACTCTCATGCGTCCTGTGTCATTCGTCGGTACATAAGTCACCCCTCGGCCCCCCGTTTTTCGCTATCTTTCCGGGACAAACAGGTATAATCTTTTCTCAGCGTTTTCGAACCCAAGATCATCGAAACGACACGCGGAGACGGATGTCACTCAAGGACACTTTGAACGGCGAACTCAAGGACGCCATGCGCAGCGGCGCTGAAGTTCGCAAGACGACCCTGCGCCAGGTGCTGGCGGCTATTCGCCACGCCGAGCTCGAACAGCGCACGGCGGCCGTCAAGAAGATCGCCGGCGAACCGACCGACGCTCAGATCAAGGAGCTCGAGGCGCTCACGTTAACCGACACCGAGATCCTCGCCGTCATCCAGAAAGAGGCCAAGGCGCGGCGCGAAGCGATCGCTGACGCCGAAAAGGCCAGCCGCCCCGACCTCGTCGCCGCCAACCAGGCGGAACTCGACGTGCTCGAGGCCTACCTCCCCAAAGCGCTCACCCGAGACGAACTTGTCGAGCTGGCCCGCGCCGCCATTCAGGAGGCCGGTGTGTCAGATGCCAAGGGCCTGGGCGCCGTGATGAAGATCCTGACTCCGCGCACCAAGGGTCGCGCGGATGGCAAGCTCGTAAACGACGTGGTGCGTGAGCTGTTGAATTGAGCCAGCGGCCACGCCTGGGAGCGGCATGATCGGAGCCCCCGTCGAACAGACACCCCCAGCGCTACATCGCGAGCACGGCCAGACGTTCGGCCGGCGCGCGGTGTTTGCGTTGTTGTGGGTCGTCCTGGTGGCGGGGTCGGCCGCCCTGGCGGCTGCGCCACGCACGCTGCCCGCAGTGCTCAACGTCGAGGTCGGTGCGCCGGCCCCGCAGGATGTGCTCGCGCCCCGCTCTGTATCATTCGAGAGCGCCTCGCTGACGCAACAGGCGCGCGACCGCGCCGCGGCCTCTGTCGCCGATGTGTACGATCCGCCCAACAGCCGGATCGCGCGTCAACAGATCCTGCTCCTGCGAGACGTCATCGGCCAGATCGACGACCTGCGCGCCGACACCCGCATCTCGCTGGCCGACAAGCAGGCCCAGCTCACCGCCCTGCCCGACCTCCCGCTGACCGATGCAGCCGCCTCGTTGATCCTGCGCTTCTCCGAAGACGCCTGGATCACGACTCAGAACGAAGCTCTGGCCGCGCTCGAGCGCGTGATGCAGAGCCAGGTGCGCGCCGACCAGCTCGAGATCGTGCGGCGCTCGGCGCCCGCCGTGCTCAGCGTCGACCTGACCGACGAACAGGTCACGGCCGTCACGGCGCTGATCAACCCGCTCATCATCCCCAACAGCCTCTACGACGACGTCGCGACAAACGCGGCGCGCCAGGCCGCGCGTGACAACGTCGGGCCCGTCGTGCGCCAGATCCTGCGCGGACAGGCCGTGTTGCGCCGCGGGCAGGTCGTCACCGAGTCGGATATCGAGGCCCTGCAGACCCTCGGCCTGAGCGACACGACAAGCGATCAACGCCAGCTCTGGGTGACGGGCGCCGCAGCGCTGCTCGCCGGCACCATCGTCGCCGCTTACTGCTGGCGCTTCAAGCCGGAGGTCTCGCGCAGTCTGCGGCTCGCTGCGGCGTTCACCGCGCTGACGCTTCTGCACCTCGCCGTCGCGGTGTTGGCGCTCCGCGAACCGATGCCGATGCCCTTGCTCATTCCTACGGCAGCGCTGGCGATCATCTTCACGGCGCTCTCAGGGCCGCAGTTCACGATCCTGGCCGTGGTGATGTTGAGCGGGCTGGTTGGGCTGATGTCCGAGAACCAGCCCGAGCTGGCCGTCTACAGCATCGTCATGGGCATCATCGCAGCTATCGTGCTTCAACGCGCCGACCGGCTGAACTTGTTCTTTTGGGCCGGCCTCGGGGCGGCCCTCGGCGGCAGCGGCGTCCTGGCCGTCTTGGCGCTGCGTGATCCTCTGCTTGAGCCTTTCGACGTCGCGCTCAGGCTCGCGTTCGCTGTCGTCAACGGCGGCGCTTCGACGGCGATCGCGTTGTTGATCCTGTTCGCAATCGGCGGGATCCTGGGCTTCACCACAGCGCTTCAGCTTGTGGAGCTTTCGCGGCCCGATCACCCGCTGTTGCGCTTCATCTTGCGCAACGCGCCGGGCACGTACCAGCACAGTCTGCAGGTGGCCAACCTCGCCGAACAGGCCGGTGAGCTGATCGGCGTCAATCCGCTCTTGCTGCGAGTGGCAGCCCTCTACCACGATTGTGGCAAGGCGCTCAACCCGCAATACTTCATCGAGAACCAGCTCGATCAGACCAACCTGCACGCCGACCTCGATCCGGTGGCCAGCGCTCAGGTGATCATCCGCCACGTCGAGGACGGGCTGATGCTGGCCGGTCGTTACCGCCTGCCTCCTCGGATCCGCGACTTCATCGCCGAGCATCATGGCACGTTGACGACGCGCTTCCAGTACGTGCGCGCGGTCGAGGCTGCCGGCGGCGACACGAGCAAGGTCGACATCAAGAGGTTCACGTACCCTGGCCCGGCGCCGCGCAGCCGTGAGACCGCCCTGTTGTTGCTGGCCGATAGCCTGGAAGCCAAGACCCGCGCGGATCGACCGCAGACCGATGAGCAGATCAGCAAGATCGTCACGCGCATGATCGACGATCGGGTGAACAGCGGCCAGCTCGAGAACACCGGGCTGACGCTGCAGGAACTCGGGATCATCAAGCGCTCGTTCATCAACACTCTGCGTGGCCTTTACCACACGCGCATCCAGTATCCCGAACTGCCGGCTGCCGCCGTTGTCGACCCCGATTTGAAGGAGCCGACGCCGGTAGCGCCTCCACCCGTCGTGACCAACAAGGCCGACGACGCCGACGACCCTTCTGCCACCCATGTCACGTCCGCTACACCGCATCCAGATCCAGGCCACAGTCCGGCTGTCGCCTGACGCTGAGCGTCGCGTCACGCATGTGCTGACCCGCGCCGCCCGCGCCGCGCTCGAGCATGAGGGCACTTCGGCCGGGTCGTTGGCGATCCGCGTGGTCGGCGACGCCGCGATCCGCAAGCTCAACCGCGATTTCCTTGGCCACGACTACGCCACGGATGTGCTCTCGTTCCCGGCCGAAACGTTGCCCGATGGCGAGCGTTACTTCGGCGACCTCGCCCTCTCGCTGCCACGCGCTAGCGCTCAGGCACGGGCCGGCGGCCACTCGCTCGACGACGAGTTACGCCTGCTGGTCGTGCACGGCGTGTTGCACCTGCTCGGCCACGACCACGACACAGCCGCCCATCAGCGACGCATGTGGCGCGCCCAGGCCCAGATCCTTGAAGCGCTCGGGTCGCAGGTGACGGCCCCGAAAGCCGTCCACGCCGAACCCCTCACCCAGCAGTAATGCGCCATGCGCCTCTTCCGGTTGTGGCCCCTGCCCACGGGTCCGATCACGCCGGATCTGTTTGCGGTCAAGGTCTTCACGGTCAACTTCTTTCTTCTGCGCCACGCCCAGGGTTGGCTGGCGATCGACGCGGACTTCGCCGCGCCACTGATCCGGCGTGAGTTGAGTCAGCTCGACATCCGAGCGGACGAGATCACTGACGTTGTCCTGACACACACGGACCTCGACCACGCGGGCGGGCTGAGCGCATTCCCCGTTGCCGACGTCTGGCTTCCGGCCGGCGAAGTCGACCTGATCAACCATCGTCGCCCGCGCCTCCTTGGCCTTTTCTATAACGACCGAATCCGTCAGCCTTATCGGGTTCTCCAGCCTGACGAGGTCGTGGAGATCGCGGGCTTTCCGGTTCGCTGTCTTGCGACTCCCGGGCACACCCTCGGGTCGATGTCGTACCTCGTCAATGGCGAGTGGCTCTTCGCAGGCGATGCCTTCAAGCTGATCGACGGTCAGGTCAGCGCGCTGCGGGGTTACATCAACATGGACAACGAAGCGATGAGGCGCTCGATCCGCGGGCTGGCGAATATGACGGGTGTGACGTTGGCCTTCACCGGCCACACCGGCCTGACCCGCACGTTCGCTCACGACATCGCATCCTGGCGCGAGCCACAAAAACCATAGATCATTCTTCGGACACCGGCGGAGTGACTTCACCCAACCCGATCGATCACTCCCAGAGGCTGTCGTCGTCACCTGCTGCAAAGGATCTGCTTTGTACAGGATGTTTCATCGCGTTGACGAACCAGACTGAGATGGTATACTTCCGGCGATGAAGTCAGTGACCACTCAGCAGGCTTGCATGTGTAGAAGGCGGAGGCGAACAGCCGCTGCCTGATTTCGCTTGCATGTGTTGAGCGTTTTCGGTAACAAGCTGCCGCCTCCCACATCAATGTGGGAGGCGGTTTTTTTTATGATCAATCCAACCCTTCCGTCTGTCACGCCGTTGCGATGGCGATCGGTGCCGCGAGACCGTCACCTGCCCGATCCCCATGGTGGGCTCGAACGCGGCTACGCCGCTGTGTCGGTCGCGGACCTGGTGGGCCATACACCGCTGTTGCGCCTGACCCGCGTCGCCGCCGACCTTCCGGCGGACGTTGAGGTCTACGCCAAGGCCGAGTGGTTCAACCCGAGTGGATCCATCAAGGATCGGCCCGCCCTGGCGATCCTGCGTCACGCGCTACCCGAGCTGCGAGCCGGCAAGATCGCGCTCGACTCGACCTCCGGCAACATGGGCATCGCCTACGCGACGCTCTGCCGCGCGCTGGGCGTGGAGGTGCGGCTCGCGATCCCTGCGAACGTCAGCCCGGAGCGACTGGCGATCTTGCGCGCGCTCGGCACCGATCTCATCCTGACCGATCCAACCGAAGGCTCCGACGGCGCGATCCGGGCGGCGCGTGCGCTGGCCGCCGCAGAGCCTGATCGCTATCTGTACCTGAATCAGTACGACAACCCCGCCAACTGGCGCGCGCATTACGAGAGCACGGGTCCCGAGATCCTGCGCCAGACCGGCGGCCGCGTGACTCACTTCGTAGCGGGCCTCGGCACGAGCGGGACGTTGATGGGCGTCGGGCGCGCGCTGAAGAGCGCGAACCCGTCGGTCCAGATCGTGTCGGTCGAGCCCGAGACGGCCTTTCACGGCATCGAAGGCTGGAAGCACATGGCCACGGCCATCGCGCCCGGGATCTACGATCCGGCACTGGCGGATCGCAACCTGACAGTGAGCACCGAGACGGCGCATGCGATGACGCGTCGGCTGGCGCGCGACGAGGGCCTGTTCGTGGGCATCTCGGCCGGCGCGGCAGTGGCCGCCACGCTGCAACTGGCGCGTGAGATCGGGGGCGGCGTGTACGTCACGGTGTTGCCCGACTCTGGCGCCAAGTACGCGAGCGATCGGCTCTGGAGCCAGGCGGCAGCATGAGCGCTCAGACGACCATCACGGCCGCGGCCTATCTGACGCTCGGCGCTCATCTCGAAGCGGCTTATCCGAATGAAGGCGCTGGCCTCTTGCTGGGCACGGCCGACGGCGTCGAGCGACACGTGACGGCGGTGCTGACCCTGCCCAACCGGTGGGACGGCGACGAGCAATACCATCGCTTCCTGTTGACTCCGCAGGACATGCTTGAGGGCGAGCGCGAGGCGGCGCGCCGCGGCCTTGACGTCATCGGCATCTTCCACTCGCATCCCGATCACCCGGCCGAGCCCTCGGGCTTCGACCGCGACTGGGCCCTGCCCTGGTACGTCTACACCATCTCGCGCGTGAGCGACGGCCGGCTCGACCACACCCGGGCCTGGCGGCTGCGTGACGATCGCACCGGCTACACCGAAGACACCTTCTCGATCATCGGCGAGCCTCAAAGGACACCATGACCACCATCCGCATCCCCACTCCGCTTCGCCAGTACACCGGCGGCCAGGCCGAGATCCCCGTCGCGGGCGCCGACGTCGGTGCCGCGCTGGCTGACCTGACCGGCAAGCACCCGGCGTTGCGCGGCCATCTCTACACCGACTCCGGCGATCTGCGCGCCTTCGTCAATGTCTTCCTCAATGACGAAGATGTGCGCTACCTGCAGGGACCGGCCACGCCGATCGCCGACGCGGATCGCCTGATGATCGTACCGAGCATCGCCGGCGGGAGCGACGCGCCACTCGCCAAAGTCGATCACGCGGCGCTGCGCGTCAACCAGGCCGCGATCATCACGCTCGCGGTGCTGGGCTTCGTGCTCAACACGCCCTGGCTTGTGGCGCTGGTGGCCGTCGTCATGACGATCGGCACGCTGCTGCGCCGGCCGGGATTCAAGCCGCTGTACGCCAGCGCGCTGAAGCCGCTCGGTTGGGTCAAGCCGGACGTGATCGCGGACCACGCCGAGCCGCATGTCTTCGCGCAGGGGCTGGGAGCGGCGTTCCTCTGGGGTGCGACGATCGCGCTCTTCGCGAACGTGGCGGTGCTGGGCTGGGCGCTCACCTGGCTGGTGATCGCGCTGGCGGCGCTGAACTTGTTCGCCGGCTTCTGCGCCGGCTGCTTCGTCTACTACTGGCTGGCGCGGATCAAGGCGCCGGGTTTCCTGAAGACGCCGCCGGCCGGCACCTTCCCGGGGCTGCGCCCGCGCGGATGAGTGATCGCGGTCGGCAGACCCAGACCGCGGTGAGTTGATGACAGAGACCGAAGTTTCGGAGTTGATTGCATGCCAGTTGAAGAACTGCTCGCTCGTTCGTTGATCGCGCTCGCGCTGGCCATCGCGGGCTTCGTCGCCTTTCGCATCTGGCGCACCACCCAACTGCGGCGCGTGCGCGAGGCCGGCCCGACGACACCGGGCCTGACCGATTGGCGGAGCGGTCGCCCCGCGATCCTGTACTTCACCACGCCCGATTGCGCGCCGTGCCGCACCACGCAACGGCCAGCGTTGAGAAAACTCGAGGCGGAACTGGGTGACGCCGTGCAGGTGATCGAGATTAATGCGGCTGAGGAGCGCAGCATCGCTGACCACTGGGGCGTGCTCTCGGTGCCGACGACGTTCGTGCTCGGCGAAGACGGGCGTCCACGCCACGTCAACATCGGCGTCACGGGGTATGATCGATTGAAGCGCCAGTTGGCGGCCTGATCCTCCCAACCCAAATGGATTGCCGCGGCGCGCTGTGAACCCGACGAATCGCCTGGCAGCGAATGCAGAAACGAGACGGTCGTTTTTGTTCACGCCTGTTCGTGTGAATACGATCAACGCGTGGCCAGACACCGGAGACGCGGGCTGGTGGAGCTCTGAAAGGACAATCGACACGCATGACGATCGCACTGAACCGCGTCCAGCCTGAGGCTGTGACGCTGACCAACGAAGAGATCCTGCGCTACAGCCGGCACCTGATCATGCCGGAGGTGGCGCTCGAGGGTCAGAAGAAACTCAAGGCGGCCAGCGTGCTGCTGATCGGCACCGGCGGGCTCGGCTCGCCCCTGGCGCTCTACCTGGCCGCGGCCGGCATCGGCAAGATCGGGCTGGTCGACTACGACGTGGTCGATCAGACCAACCTGCACCGCCAGGTCATCCACGGCGAGTCGAGCGTCGGCATGCTCAAGGTCGAGTCGGCCAAACGCCGCATGCTCGACCTCAACCCCGACATCGAAGTCGTCACCTACAACGAGCCGTTCACATCCGAGAACGCGCTGCGCATCGCCGCCGACTACGACGTGCTGGTCGACGGCACCGACAACTTCCCGACGCGCTACCTGGTCAACGACGTCTGCGTCCTGCTGGGCAAGCCCAACGTCTACGGCAGCATCTTCCGCTTCGAAGGCCAGGCCTCGGTCTTCTATGCCAAGGAAGGGCCGTGCTACCGCTGCCTGTTCCCCGAGCCGCCGCCGCCCGGGCTGGTGCCCTCGTGCGCGGAGGGCGGCGTGCTGGGCATCCTGCCGGGCACGATCGGCACGATCCAGGCGACCGAGACGATCAAGCTGATCCTCGGCATCGGCAGCAGCCTTGTCGGTCGGTTGCTGTTGTACGACGCGCTGGCGATGTCGTTCGAGGAAGTGAAGCTGCGCAAGAACCCGCGCTGCGTGATCTGCGGCGAGCACCCGAGCGTGACGGAGCTGATCGATTACGAGCAGTTCTGCGGCGTGCCGGGCCATGATCACGAGAAAGAAGAGACCGGCAGCCGCTGGGATCTGCCGGTCACGGAGCTGGCGGCGCGACTGAAGGCCGGCGAGAACCTGAAGATCATCGACGTACGCGAGCCGCACGAGTGGCAGATCTCGCACATCGAAGGCGCGCGGCTGATCCCGCTGGGCGAGCTGGCGGGGCATATGCACGAACTGGACTCGGCGCAGGAGTATGTGCTCCAGTGCAAGAGCGGCGCGCGCTCGATGAAGGCGCTTGAGCTGCTCTACACCGCGGGCTTCCGCAAGCTGCACAACCTCAAGGGCGGCATCAACGCCTGGGCTCGCGAAGTCGACCGCAAAATCCCGCTCTACTGACCTTCTCGGCGGACCATTCAAGGCGCCGCGCAGCCACTTCGTATTTCCCGGGCATCCCGCCTACCTCAAAAAATCCCCGGTTGGCTCATTCCTTGCATCTAAGGCGTTGGTTGGATCGGTACGCCTGATGTGAGGGGTTTCAGTTCACCATCATGATGCGGGATTTCGGATCGAAGGACGTTGCAGGTCGGGCCCGGGCGGCGACGCCGACCGGCGGCCGTGCCGACGCCCATCTCATCGGCCTCATGGCCGAGCTCAACGCGATCCTGCGCGAAGACGACGGGCCCGATCTGCAGGTGCAGCAGATGCTCATCCTGGCCGCGCAGGCCGCCCATGCCGACGGCGCGGCCCTGTGGGCCGACCCGGACGGCGTCGGCGAACTCGGCTGCGTGGCTTCGGTCGGCCTGTGCGCGGACACCCCGGCCCCGCACCCGGCCGCCGGGCCGCGCACCATGGCCCTGCGCATGACGGCCTTCGGCGTCGCCGTCGGCATCCTCGAAGCCCGGCGCGCTCCGAACGCCCCGCCCTTCAGCCTCGAGGACCACGACCACCTCGAGGTGTTCAGCGGCACCATCGCCCTGGCCATCCACAGCCAGCGCATGTGGGAGCGCCTGGCGCACAGCGTCGCGCGGCAGCGCCTTTTGGATAAGGTGCATCGCCATTTCCAGGAAACCCTCGACCTGGGCACCCTGATCCCCGCGATCTTCAATGAGGTCGACCGCGCCATCCAGGCGGAAGGCCAGTCGATCTGGCTGCTCGATCAGAACGTTCCGGGCCGCGGCCCGTCTCGGACGGCCACCTGTCGTTTCGCGGCCGGCGTCGGGGCGCCCAACGTCCTCAACCTGACGGTGCCGCTGGACTTCAGCCTGGTCGGGCAGAGCATCCTGGCTCAACGCCCGCTGCTGATCGCCGACGCGCAGCGCGACCCGCGCTGGAACCGACAGGCAGACGAGCGCACCGGCCTGATCACGCGCACTGTCATGTCCGTCGCCATGGTGCGCGAGGGCCGCGCCATCGGCGCCATTCAGGCGATCAACAAGCAGGGGGGCCAACCCTTCAACGAAGACGACCTCTACCTGCTCAGCGACATCGCCAACAGCGCGGCCATGGCGATCGAGAACGCCAGCCTTTTCGCGGCCTTGCAGTCGAGCTACGACCTGACCCTCGAGGCGCTCTCGAGCGCGCTCGAGCTGCGCGACCGAGAGACCGAGGGTCACTCGCGCCGGGTCGTCGCGTACACCCTGCGCCTGGCCCGGCAGCTCGGCATCGTCGAGCCCGACCTCTCTCACATCCGGCGCGGCGCTCTGCTTCACGACGTCGGCAAGATCGGCGTTCCCGACGGCATCCTCCGCAAGCCCGGCCTGCTCGAGCAGGGCGAGCGTGATGAGATGAAGCGCCACCCCGCCCTGGGCTACGAGATGCTGATCGGCATCGCGCCGCTGCGCCCCGCTCTCGATGTGGTGCTGGCGCACCATGAGCGCTGGGACGGCCACGGCTATCCGCTCGGCCTGCGCGGCGAGGCCATCCCGCTCTCGGCCCGCCTGTTCGCGCTCGCCGATGCTTTCGACGCGATCACGTCGGATCGGCCGTACCGCAGCGCCCGACACTACGACGAAGCCCGCACCGTCATCCATGCAGAGTCCGGCAAGCAGTTCGATCCCCTGATCGTCCAGGCCTTCCTCTCGGTGCCATCCAGCGAGTGGGAGACGATCCGCCTGGGCGTCGAGCGCGACCTGATGCGCTGGCGGCAGGACCGCGCCGTCCTCCTCAATACCGGCTACGACAGCATCCGCGCGATCGGCAACGGCGAAGAGTGGGATTGAGCGATACGCCCAGGACGCAGGCCGCGAGCTTCGAGCCATTCATGCAACTGACACGCAGATGCCCTCGGCCATGCCTGGCTCAACCGGCTGCGTTGGTCCTCAGTTCGCGTGACCCGTTCGCCGCTGATTGCGGTTGGCCCAACGACCGCGGCGCCCGCCTCTGACCACAGCGTGCCCGACCACGCGGTCGATGAAGCGCAGCATCTCAGATCCATCGAGGTCCACTTGCATGACGACCGCGCTGGCCCAGTACATGATGACACCGGCGATCAGGTCCATCAGGCCGATCTGCCAGTTCAACCAGCCGAACTCGCCCAACGTCGGAGCCAACAACAGGTTGAGGAACAGGATCGCTATCACGATGGAACTGATGCCCGGTCGGAAGTAGCCGCGCACGACGCATCCGTCAGCCGTCGGTTCGACCCAGCCGATGAAGGCAGTCTGCAGTCCAAGCCAACGATCGCGAAAGACGAGGGGCACCGGGCCGACCGTGACGATCAGACCTTCGTCGCCGCCCTCGTGACCCGCGTCATGATCGGCCGACCAGGTTCCTGAGCGAATGACCTTGTGATAAAGCCTGAACTCATGGCCCGACACGCGACCTGTGACGACGCTCTCGTCGCCGTCCAGCAACGGGTGGCGCAGCCTGTTGAACATCCGATGCGTTTTGGGTTGAGTGGCAAGTTCAAGCCGTCTTAAGGCTTCTGAGGCGTTCACTCGCAGGATCCAGGAGTAGTCGTTTCCCCACACGGCTGCATGATCCTTCACCCTCTTCTACGGCATGGTGCGTCGGCGGTTGTGCGTTTGGCCCCAGGCATTGCAGTGCCCAGTGGGTTGCGCCGTGCGGCCGGTGCTGACGCGTCACACCCTCGCGTTTTCTCACCCACCGTTTCTTTTCGCGATTCGGCTTGCTGATATGATTGCGCGATGGGTTCGAATGAACTGACCTACTACGGCGGCCAGGCCGTCCTTGAAGGCGTGATGATGCGTGGCCGCAGGTCGATGGCTGTGGCAGTGCGCGCGCCCGGCGGCGACATCGTCGTGCACACGGAGCCGCTCGGTCGCATCTATGCCGGCGCGTTCGCGCGCATCCCATTTCTGCGCGGGCTGCTCGGCCTGTGGGACGCGTTCGGCCTGGGCTACAAGAGCCTGAACTTCTCGGCCCAGGTGGCCGAGCGCACGGCCGATGCGCCGGCCGCTGAGGCTGACAAAGCCAAACCCGCCGGGCCGGATTGGGGCGACTGGTTGACCCTCGCGATCACACTGGTCGTCGGGATCGGGTTGTTCTCGGTCCTGCCAACGTCGTTCTCGTACTGGCTCGAGCTCAACCTGGGGCTGGCCTACTGGATGACGACCCTGATCGAGGGCACGATCCAGATCCTGCTGCTCCTCGGCTACCTGTGGCTGGTCGGGCGGATGCCCGAGATCAAACGCGTCTTTGGCTACCACGGAGCCGAGCACCAGACGATCCACGCCTTCGAGGCCGGGGCGCCGCTGACGCCCGAAAGCGCCGGGCGGTTTCCGCTGGCGCATCCGCGCTGCGGCACGGCCTTTATCCTCACCGTCGCCGTCATCGCCATAATCGTCTTCAGCCTGGTCGGGCCGCTGCCGCTGCCGCTGCGCATCGCGTCGCGGCTGTTGCTCGTGCCCGTGGTGGCCGGCATCGCCTATGAGGTGCAGCGCCTGACGGCCCGGTACTTTGGCAATCCCCTGGTTCGGTTGATCGCTCAGCCCGGCCTCTGGCTGCAAGGCCTGACCACCCGCACGCCCGACCCCGCCATGCTCGAAGTCGCCATCGCGGCGTTCCAGGCCATGCGACAAGCCGAGGTCGACGGGCGAGGAGCGAGAGGCGGAGAGCGCTGAGCACGCAAGCTGTCCCGCTTCGCTCATCGCGCCACGCCGCTATAATCCCCGGAATGCTTGCCCTCGAATTGCACTCGCATACGCGCGCCTCGGAGGATTCCCTGGCTCGGCCGGCCGACATTGTGCGGACCTGCCGCCGCCGCGGGATCGACAGGATCGCGATCACCGACCATAACGTCATCAGCGGCGCGCTCGAGGCCAAGGCGTTGGCGCCTGAGCTCGTGATCGTCGGCGAAGAGATCATGACGACGCAGGGCGAACTGCTGGCTTACTTCGTCAAAGAGCACATCCCGCCGAAGCTCGACCCTTTCGAGACGATTCGTCGGTTGCGCGCACAGGGCGCGGCGATCAGCGTGTCGCACCCGTTCGACCGCTACCGCGGCGGCGCCTGGAAAGAGCAGGACCTGCGCGGCATCGTGGCGCTCGTGGATGCCATCGAGGTCTTCAACGCTCGCTGCGTGCATGCCGAGGACAATGCCCGCGCCCTGGCGTTCGCGCGCGAGCTGAACCTGGCGGGCAGCGTCGGCAGCGACGCCCATACCCTGCGCGAGATAGGTCGGGCCCGGTTGCTGGCGCAGCGCGCCGACACGGCCGTCGACCTCATCGAGGCGTTCAAGGCCGGCCAGGTTTCGACGCGGCTCTCGTCGCCGGCCATTCATCTGGCATCGCGCGGCGCCAAGCTCTGGCGAACGGCCACCCGTCTGCTGAGTCGTGAAGGCAAGGAGAAGTCATGAGCCTCATCGGTCTCGGTCTGGCCGTGGTCGCGGGGTTTGGGCCGATGATGATCTACGCCGCCCTGATCACGTTCTTCGACCGCTATGAGAAAGAGCCGCTCTGGTTGATGCTGGCGGCCTTCGCCTGGGGCGCCATCGTGGCGGCCGGCCTGGCGCTCGTGTTCAACACGGTGTTCGGCGTCGGCGTCGCTGTGCTCACCCACGACGAGCGCCTGACCGAGATCACCACAGCCGTGATCTCGGCGCCGCTTGTCGAAGAGACCGTCAAGGGCCTGGCGGTGCTGATCATCTTTCTGCTCTTCCGGCGCGAGTTCAACTCGCTCCTCGACGGCGTGATCTACGGCGCCCTGGTCGGCTTCGGCTTCGCGGCCACCGAAAACGTGCTTTACATCTTCAACGGCTACGCGTCCGGCGGGATCCCGGGTCTGTTGATGCTGACGTTCTTTCGAGCCGTCGGCATCGCCTTCCTGCACGCCTCGCTGACCTCGCTCACGGGTCTTGGCCTCGCCGCGCTGCGCGTCTCGGGCAGCGATCTTCGTTACCTTGCGGCGCCGGGCGGTTACGCCATGGCCATCATCGGCCACTTCTTGCACAACCTGATGGCCTCCGCAGACAACAGTCTGCTCTGTCTCTTCCAGCTGGGCGTCAACTGGATGGGCTACCTGGCGCTGCTCGTCTTTATCCTGTGGCTGGTGTGGCGCGAGGGCCGGGTCATGCGCCACGAGTTGGAGGAAGAGATGCGCAGCGGGCTGATCACGGCGCAGGAGTATCAAACCGCCTGCTCGGTCTCCGGCCAGTTCTCGGCGCGCGTTGCGGCTTTTGGTCGCAGCGACCGACAGGGGCAGCTGTTCGACCTGCTCGGTCAGCTCGCGTTCAGCAAGGACCTGTTGGCGCGTCGCGGCGCCGCGCGTGAACCCGATGCGGCGCGTCAGGTCGACGCGTTGCGCGCACAGATCATGGGATTACGCGGACAGTCGCTGTGATAAAATCATTCGCGTTGCTCCTGTAGCTCAGTTGGATAGAGCGCCACCCTCCGGAGGTGGATGCCCGTGTTCGAGTCACGGCAGGAGCACTGTCTTCCACGACAAAAAGGACCCGGGCGAGCCCACAACTCGTCCGGGTCCTTTTTGGTTTTCGACACACTCAGGCAGCGGGTGGCGCCGCCATCAACTCGACGACGGCGCTCAGATCCTCGAAGCTGACCTCGCCGCCGTGCTCATAGCGCTCATTCTCGGCCGCGAGATAGGCCGTGTCGCGGCCGCGGCTTTGGGCCGGCTGTCCCTTCAGAGAGCGATCACGCGATGACACAAGCTCATAGAAGCCGTGGTTCGCGCGCAGCTCGGCCGAGTCTTTGGCCGACGTGAACGTGTAGATCACGATCGCCGAGGCGCCCTGGCTCCAACGCGCCGCCAGGCAGTATGAGCCAGCGGGCACTCGTGTCCCGCGTTGACGCTGGATCTTGAAGCACCAGGTCAACTTCGTGATGGGTTCCCGCCGGTTGAGCGTGACGTCGCCAACAGGTTGCGTCAGGGTCAACGCCTCGTCGGTGACCGTCAGCTTACGACCGCTCGGCCAGCGATCGGCCAGCCGGCTTTCCGCCCAACGCGACGGGTACTGCGAGATCCACAAGCTGGCGAGCGCCCAGATCAGCCAGAACAGCGCGGGCTGACCGCTGAAGGCCAGGACCGCCACAAGGGCGCCGATGGCGAGCAGCACTGCCCAGGCGCCCAACCAGACCAGCAGAACGCCGACCCGGACGCGACCATGCAGGCGATCGATGACGACGTCGCGAGCGGTCATCATCAGGCGGCCGTCCCAGACCGGGGCGCCAGGCTCTGCTGCTCCCAGACCAGCACCTCGTCGAGGATCCGGCTGGCCGTGTAGCCCTTCGGATCCGCCGGCACCTGGCTCAGGTCAAGTTGGAACATCGGAAGCAGGTCGTACCCGGTCGCCTGAGCGGCCAGGCGAAGGCCCATGACGGCGTCGGCGACCGAGAGGCGCGTCTCGGATCGGTTGAGGTCCTCGTAGAAGAACGCCGCGCTCGTGTACATCCGCAGGCGATGGAACTGCGACCGGATCAACGCAAGCAGCATCGCGCGCTTCTCGGTCGCGAGGCTCGAGAGGCCGCTCTCGTTGAGCAATTCATCCTCGGTCCACGAGCCGAGCCGGACACGGATGTAGTCGCGAAGCAACGACCAGCCGTCGATTCCCAGGCCGCGTGTGAAATCGGCGTAGATCGTCTCGAGCCGGCCCGAAAGATTATCGAAGGCCTGGCGGAGGTTGCCGCGCCAGCGCGCGAGCTCTTGAGCGCTGTTCCAGGCCGTGTACTCGCGCACCTGGATTTCGGTCTGCGGCGGGTTGTCGCGCAGGTCGCGCTCGAGCGTGGTCGTCTCGAAGCCGACGGCGCCGGCCTCGTAGGCGAGCAGCCAGCGCAGGAAGCTCTCCTCGCCGGGATGGTGATAGCCGAAGGTCTCGCCCTCGACCGCCAGCAGGATCATGCGCGACGTGTTCTTCTTGGCCGGCACGAGGGTCTGCCGCGCCCAGCGTCCGGCGCCGCCCAGGCTGCGGATGCCGAACGCGACGGTGTTCGAGAGGTTGTCGTCGCGCACATAGACGGCCAACTTTTCGCCGCCGCCAAGCGACACGAAATACGGGCCCGCCGCGTCGTCATAGTTGCTGACCTGAGCCTGGCTCAGGATCGTGAACTTGAGGTCGTTCGCGTGGAGCACCTCGAGCGCCTCCAGGTTGACGGCCAGGTTCGGCAGCCACATGCCCTGCGGCAGGTGCCCGAAGCGCGACTCGTAGGCCAGGACGCCCCAGCGCACGAGCACGTCTTGATCGCGGCGGGTGTGCAGCGGGTGGATCAGGTGATGCGCGGGGTGCGCTAGCGCGTTGCTCGCGTCCCAGCGCTTGCGATAATGTTGCTCGGACTCGATGATCCGCCGATAGGTCTCGACCGAGTAGTCCTGCATCCAGCGAGCCAGCGCGTTGCCGATGCTGAACGACATCAGCTCGAAGTTGCCGAGCGTGGCGTTAGGCGTGTAGGACAACGCCGCAGCTTTTTCATTGATGTTGTTATAGGGCGCGGCCTCGGGCTCGACGAACGCCTCGTCATCACGGAAGGGGTTCCCACGCGGCGGCTGATAGAAGTGTCCGTGAACGCACAAATAATGCCCGGTCATAAGGGCCTCATGATGGCGGACGGCGGACGACAGAATGACCAATGACCACGCACGAATGGCGAAGGCTGGGCTCCAATGAGTGGCGCCCTTCATCACCCGTCATCCGCCGATCCGTCGTTCGTCCTTCGTCGTTCGTCCTTCGTCAGTGTCTCAACGCGCGTAAAGCGACGTCAAGTCAGCCAATCGATCGCGATGCCAGGGCTGCAGTTGATCGGGCAGCAGCCGCCACGACCAGTTGCCCGCCGGCTGGCCCGGCGTGTTCATGCGCGCCTCACTGCCGAGCGCCAGCACGTCTTGCAGCGGCGCCACCGCCAGATCGGCCACCGACATCCAGGCCGCGCGGATCATGTCCCACGAGACGTCGCGACCGTCGACCGCCAGATAGCGGCGCACGCGATCGCGTTCTTCGCCGGTGATGTGCTCGTACCAGCCGCGCGTCGTGTCGTTGTCGTGAGTGCCCGTGTAGACCACTGTGTTGCGTTCGTACATGTGCGGCAGGAACCGATCCTCCGTCGCGCCGCCGAACGCGAACTGCAACACACGCATGCCCGGCAGACCCGTCACAGCGCGTAATTGATCGACCTCGGGCGTGATCACGCCAAGGTCCTCGGCGATCAGCGGCAGGTTGCCGAGCGTCGCGCTGAGTTGATCGAAGAGCGCGCGCCCCGGCCCGAGCGTCCACTTGCCGACCTCGGCCGTCGGCATGCCGGCCGGGATGCGCCAGTACGCTTCGAAACCGCGGAAGTGGTCGATGCGAATGAGGTCGACCTGCGCCAGCGTCGCGCGCAGACGCTGGACCCACCAGGCGTAGCCGTCCTTGGCCAGCGCCTCCCAGTCATAGAGCGGATTGCCCCATAGCTGACCGGTCGCGCTGAAATAATCCGGCGGAACACCGGCGACAGCGACCGGACGGCGGTCGGCGTCGAGCTGGAAGAACTCGGGCCGCGCCCAGACGTCGGCCGAGTCGATCGCGACGAAGATTGGCACGTCGCCGATGAGATGGACGCCGCGGTCGTTGGCATACGACTTCACGGCCCGCCACTGCTTGAAGAACAAGAACTGACGGAACTGATGCAGGCCGATGGTGTCGCGCAGCGTCTCGCGGGCTTTGGCCAACGCGGCCGGCTCGCGCAACCGTTGCGGCGCCTCCCACTCCTGCCAGCTGGCGCCGCCGTTCGAGTCCTTCAGTGCCATGAACAGGGCGAAGTCATTGAGCCAGGCGGACTCGGCCGCGGTGAAGGCCTCGAACTCGGCGCGCAACGCCGGTGAGGCTTTGCCAAACCGCTCCCAGGCGCGAGCCAGGGCCTTGTTCTTGAACTCGATCACGGGCCCGAAGTCCACGCGATCGACCGGGAATGTGACGGCCAGCTCGGCATCGGTCAACAGCCCGGCCTCGCGCACCGCTTCGAGGTCGATCAGATACGGATTGCCGGCGAGGGCCGAGAAGCACTGATAGGGCGAGTCGCCGTAACCGGTCGGGCCGAGCGGCAGGATCTGCCACCACTTCTGGCCCGCGCTGACGAGGAAGTCGACCCAGGTGAAGGCCGCGCGCCCGAGCGCGCCGATGCCGTGCGGCCCGGGCAAGGAAGTCGGATGGAAGAGCAAGCCGCCGGAGCGCCTGCTCGTGGTTGAAGGATCAGTCATTGTCGTCGAGCATCAAACGTCGGTCGTGCGAGCGTTTCGCCGTCTTTAAGGCCGCCGGCCGGGAAGTCCTGCGGGCGCACGTTCTCGCTGACCGAGCACGCGCGGCCCACGACGGTGCCGCCGGGGATCTGTGCGCTCTTGCCGACCAGCGTGATCCCGAGATTGGTCGCCTCGGGCTCGATGCGGCCGATGCGCGCGTTGTGGCCGACTGTGACGAACTTGTCGATGATGGTGCGCTCCACCTGAGCGCCGGCCTCGATCGACGTGTCGGTGAACACGATCGACTCGCGCACCACAGCCTCCGGGCCGACGTACACGCCAGGCGACAGCACGCTGCGTTCGACGACGGCTCCGGGCGCGATCACGCAGCCGTCGGTGATCAGGCTGTCGCGCACGACGGCGCCGTTCAGGATCAACACGGGCGGGCGCTCTTCGGAACGGGTGTGGACGATCCAGGAGCGATCGTTTAGGTCGAGCACGGGAGGATGGCGGATCAGATCCATGTGCGCGCGCCAGTACGAGTCGGTCGTCCCGACGTCCACCCAGTAGCCCGAGTAAGGATACGCGAACACGCGCATCCCGGTGCTGACCATGTTCGGGATGATGTCTTTGCCGAAGTCGTGCGAAGACCCGGGTCGGCGGACGTCTTCGCGCAGCTGTTGGTCGAGCGTGTGCATGTTGAAGACGTAGATGCCCATCGAGGCCAGCGTGCCGGGCGGGTTCTTGGGCTTCTCGACAAATTGATTGACGCGGTACTCGGCGTCGGTGGCGAGGATGCCCATGCGCGTCGCTTCGTCGAGCGAGACGCGCAGGGTGGCGACGGTCAGGTCGGATTTGTGGTCGCGATGGAACTGCAGCAGCTTGCGGTAGTCCATCTCGTAGATGTGGTCGCCGGAGAGGACCAGCATCTCGTCGGGCTCACCGTCTTTGAGGAAGCTGAAGTTCTGCTGGATGGCGTCAGCCGTCCCCGCGTACCAGTCGGTGTCGTGCCGCCCTTTGTAGGGTTGCAGAATGCGCACACCGCCGGTGAAGCTGCGGTCGAGGTCCCACGGCCGTCCAACGCCGATGTGGTCGTTGAGCGAGTGTGGGCGATACTGGGTCAGGATGGCGATGTCGAAAAGGCCAGAGTTGACGCAGTTCGACAAGGCGAAATCGATGATCCGGTACTTGCCGCCAAAAGGAACCGCCGGCTTGGCTCGTTTGGCTGTCAACGCACCAAGACGCGAACCCTCACCGCCTGCCAGGATGACGACACGAGTCTTCATCGCCTTCACTGCTCCCCACAGTTGCGGCCGATCGTGCGGGCCAAGTTTTGATGCATTATAGCCGCGGGTCGTTCAAATTGCGCATGCGCGGCCTTGATGCCGTGCTAAACAAGGCGGTTTCAACGGGCCTTGATGTCGACCTCCCAGGTCAGTGCGCCCCGGGCGGGAACATCGAGACGCAGCGCGCCCTCGATCTCGAGCGCCAGCAACCCGGCCGACCAGGCGGTCGAGTCCCAGGCGCGGCTGCAATCGACCCTGACGGAGCTGTCGTCGACTCGGTTGACGACGCCGACGATCCCTCCGGGTTCCTGGATCGGATCGAGCGCCGAGCGGCCATGGGCGAGCACATCGGCATAGCCTGGGTTGAACTCATGTGTGAGGCGCCATCCCAGGGTGCGTCGACGAGCCGTTCGGTTCTGCGCCTTGTAGGAAGCGCGGATCCCGTGCGGCACCAACGTGATGGATTTCTGCACGACGAAGTCCGGCAAGGCGGCATTCAGATACGTAATCGTATCGTCGTCGAAGCGATAGTCGATGAACGCGCTGGCCGGCTGCTCGACCCCATCGATCGACCACCAGTCGTTGAGGGCGGCGTGCTGGGCGTGCAGGAGCGGCAGCGGCTCGATCGGCTCCTGAGGGGCGTTGTAGACCCAATATCCGTCGGGCTCACGGCCAAACGTGCTCAGATCGACCTCGCGGCTGAGCCGCGGCGGCGCCGGCTCCTTCTGGCGCAGCGACTTGAACGGCCGCAGGTCGGCATCGCTCCCTTCAGGCAGCCAGCGCGGCGCTTCGTCGCGCAGCTTCGGGTGCGCCGATGCGCCATCGAGATAACGCGCGCGCGGCATGGCCAACGGGTTGCCCACCCAGACGGAGCCGTGTTTCAAGTCGAACCAGCCGAGCAGTCGACCGCCGTAGCCCGTGAACATGGCCAGCTGCCGACCATCGCTCCACAGTTGCTCGTCGTTGCCGTCGCCGTTGAGGTCCTCGATCCAGCGGCGCGGCGTCGGATCATCGGCCAGCTGGGCGAGGCGCAGGTACAGGAACGTGTTGCGGACGTTCTCCCAGGGCCAGTACTCCCGCCCGCCCACGCCGATGCAGCCGAATTCGTATTGATGCGCCGCATAGACCTCTTCGGCCAGCGACACGAAGCGGGCCGCCGCCGGGCTGGTCGGAGGGCGCTTCAGGTCGGCGGGCACCGCAGCCAGCACCGACTCGGTCTCAGCAAAGCTGGCCCTGACGACGCCGTATAACTTGCGGAAGTAATTGAGCTTCGGCGAGCGACTCGCGAAGTCGAAGTAGCTGGAGTATCCAGCCTCGTGGTAACGGGCCGCGGGATCGACGGCGGCTCGGTCCATCCAGCCGGCCGCGGTGTCGGGCACCGTCGCGACCTCCTGGCGGGCCTTGACGCTCGCCAGATGCTCGAAGCCCCACTCGCGCGTCTCGAACTCGGCAAGCACCTTATCGAGCCCGGCCCAATGCGACTGCGGAAGATACCCGGCTTCCCAGCCCCACAGCCCCATCGCCTCGGCGTCCTCGGCGTAGGTCAACCAATGTGTCGCCGAACGCGCGCGCTCCTGTTGCTCGTCGAGGTAGCGCCAGAGCTCAGCGTCGCGGCCATACCAGACAGCCCAGTTGAACCGTTCGCGTAGGGCCGTGTCATCCCACACCGCGTTGATGGCCCCGCCCGGGCCCGTGAAACGCACCGGCGTCGGAGCCGTCACCCCTGCCGCCCGGAGCGCACGATCCTCAAGCAACATGACGTCGTAACCGGCTTCGGTCAACAGAGGCAGCAGCGAGTCGCGCCAGGTGCGCTCGGGGTTCCAATACACGCGCGGCCTGACCCCGAGCAACTCGTGGATCACACGCGCATGCACCTGAAGCTGCAGCCGGTTGTCGCGATCGTCTGAGGCGTAAGCAACGTTCTGGGCATACATGCCGCCGAGGAGCGCAAACTGACCATCGGCCAGGCCAGCGCGGACGAGATCGAGGGTCTCGGGGCTGAGCCAACCGAGCCCGCGCAACAGCGTACCGGAGAAATGCAGGTTGAACTTCAGATCGGGATGCGACCGCAGGATCGTGAGCAGCCCGCGATAAGCCGCCCTGTCCGCCACCCGGATGCGCTCGGTGGTGGATTGGTTGAAATGAAAGACCGCCGCGAGTTTTACAGCCATGTCGCGATTATAGGTCAGACCTCAGGCCATTTAGAATCAGTTAATTGACATCGGAACGAAAGTTCATATAATCAACTTCAGTAGCTCACGCTGCTCTTCACTTGCTATCCTTTAGAAAGGAGGAGGTGATGTCCTGTATGAGTAGTAGTGATACGCTCTGCGCCGGGGCATCCCTTCTCGAGTAACGCACTCGAAGCTGCCCCGGCGCAAACGAACGCCCCGCCCTAAACAGGCGGGGCGTTTCGTTTACCTCGGCCGGGCAACCTCGCGGACTAGTTCATCGGATAGACGAGCAGGTTGTCGAAGTACGCCTCGGCGTGCGAACCTTCGAACGTCTCAACCATCAGGCCGATCGTGCCGCCGGTCAACGCGTCATCGTCAACCGAGCCGATGCGTTTGCCGTCGACGTTGAGCTCCAGGGTGCCGTCGGAGCACGTCGCTGCGATGTGATAGCTGGACTTGTCCTTCTCGATCAACGCGCTTTCCACGTAGTTCCCGCTCGTGTCAGAGAGCACCAGGTACTCGTCATTCAGGTAGCGAGCGATCGCATAGTAACCGTCAGAGGCGAAGGACATGTAGTAGAAGTTCTGCGAATCGGCGTAGTTGCAGATCACGCCCCAGGCGCCGGTGGGATCGTCGGGCTGAGGCTCCACATCCACCTCCACGCGCACATTGTCGAATGTGTCGTTGAAGAGATGGCTCCAGCCCATGTACTGCGACTCGAGGATCTCGATGTCCATCACGCCGCCCTTGATGGACACGACGCTGGCGGTCTCCTCGCCGATGGTCCAGCGCTCCGTGTCTTTCGCAAAGTCATCCTGGTACAGGAGCCCGTCTGGCGCCGCCTCAGTGGAGGCGTCGCTCGTCGGCTCGACGACCGGGCCCTTCGTCGGATCAGGCGGGGTGTCGGTCGAGGCGCCGGTCGAGCCGCCAAACGAGGCACAGGCCACCGATGCGGCCAGGAGCGCGCCGATCGCCGCGAAAGCGGAACGCTGCTGTGTCAACAACATGCATTACTCCTTGTCAACCGAGACGATCGTGAACTCATCGAAGGACGCATTGGCCGGGCTCTCCTTGAACGTCAACACAGCCAGGCCGACGTCGCCGCTCGGGAAGCTGCCGTCCTCGACCTTGGCGATCGAGACGCCGTCGACGATCAACTCGAGCGATTTGTTCGCGCAGATCGCCTCGGCCTTGTAGCTGGTCTTGTTCTGCTCGATGTCCGCGCTGTCGATCCACTCGTTGTTGTCGTACGTCAGCACGGTGGTCTCGCCATCCTTGACCTTTGTGATGGCATAGTAGCCGTCCTTGCCGAAACCCAACGAGTAATAGTTGTCGTAGTTCCGGAAGCCGCAGATGATCGAGTAACCAGGATCCGAGGCGTTCGGATCGACGGTGACATCGACAGTGATCTTGACGTTACGGAATTCCTCGGCCTGGTAGATGCTGTGGATGATGGATTGTTCCTGGATCACGTTGAACGCCAGAGCGCCATCCACATACTCGACGGAGCCATAGTCGTCGTTGAACGTGTCCCAGCCGCTGCCGCTATCCGAGAAGGCATCGTGAAAGAGTGAATCCGAACTGCCGGACAGGCCGCCCGGCAGCGAGCCGAGGCCGCAGGCCATCGACCCAAGGCTCAAGGCCAGCATGACCCCCGCCAGCCGCAACGAACGTCGATCGTCGAACATCGTGACTTCCTCCCTGTAAACCCTTGAACACAACGCGCCGACGTGACCGTCTAGGGGAACATGGTTCCCGGCGCGATCTTGACGACTTCGAAAGCGCTGCCCGGCACCGTCTTGAGCTGGTTGAGATCATCGTCGACCCAGCGCGAATCGGTGGCGCCCGTGATGAACCAGCTCGTGCCGTTATCGGCCACGATCATGCCGTAGCGCTTGAGGGCCTCGAGCACCACGCGCGCCTGACCGGTGAAGCCCGAGATGTTGTAGCTCGCTCGCAGACGCAGACGCAGGCCCATCGGTGGCGCGTTTGGGTTGGTGATGGAGCTCGCATAGTGGGTGGCCGGCAGGATATAGCGGCGTTGGCTCGCGTCAACCGTAAAACGCAAGGCATGTCGGATTTCGCCGGCCGCTACTTCGTCGTAGCGCACCAACCCCGGCAGGATCGGCAGGCCGGCCGCATCGGCAGAGGTCCAACCCAGCGGCCGCAGCGCGTTCGAGTTGAGATCGAAGACAGCGCCGCTCGCGGCCTGCCAACCCGTCGATGGGCTGTAGCTGGTGACATAGGTTTCGTAAAGCTTGCACTCGCCTTGCCGGAGCACCAACATGTGCCCGTCGCTGCCGGCCTCGATCGGGGCGTTGGACGGGATCGGATACGGCCCCGGGTCGCTCTCGTCGGGAGACTCCCAGAAGTCCACGGGCACCATAGGCTGGTTGGCCG
The DNA here is from genome assembly GCA_044226485.1 of Anaerolineales bacterium. Taxonomy (GTDB): domain Bacteria; phylum Chloroflexota; class Anaerolineae; order Anaerolineales; family UBA6663; genus UBA6663. The sequence continues at coordinate 394,258 of JBGAGY010000006.1, read as the reverse complement.
GCACCACGACGTAGGGGATGCCGTAGGTGGGATCCTCCCCGAAGTCAGCGTGGAGGTGTGTCGCAGTCTGGTTGATGTAATTAATGTAGTTCGCCGAGTTCGGATCCACGGCATCGCCCGAGATGTCGCGGTTCCAGGCGTTGTCGGGCGGGAACATCGCGCAACCGCCCAGGGTCGGGCTTGGCGGACCGTCGTTGCGCAGGATCGCGGGCAGATACAACGAGCCATCGGCTGCCAACGCCGTCGCCGCCAGACCGAGACCCACAAGGCCACCGAGCCAACCCCATCGTCGCCGCATGGGCTCTACTTTACGACAATCCTTGGTTGACGAAAAGTGCAGAATCGTTTGTGTGGGTCCGGTGTACACTACGCGCCATGCGGCTGCTGCTGATGGTGTTTTTTCGGCTGTTGTACAACGAGTTCGCCTGGACCTACGACGCGGTCAGCTGGATCGTGTCGATCGGGCAGTGGCGCTCGTGGCAGCGAGTCGGGTTGCCCTTTCTCAAGCCGGGTCGCACCCTCGAAGTCGGACACGGACCCGGGCACATGCTGGCGGCCGTGGAGCGCGCGGGCCGCTCCGCGTTCGGCATCGATCTATCGCGCTCGATGGGTGGCCTTGCGACTCGTCGGCTGGCTCGGTATCGACTTCCCGCGCGCGTGAGCCGCTCGCGGGTTCAGGCGTTGCCGTTTGCCGACGGCGCCTTCGCCAACATCCTTTCGACATTTCCCACCGAGTACTTCGTCGACCCGGCCGCCATCGCCGAGTTCGCTCGCGTGCTTATGCCGGGCGGGCGATTGATCGTGGTGCCTGTGGCGCAGATCACGGGCGGCGGCTTCTTCGATCGCGCCGCGGCTCAATTGTTCGAGATCACCGGGCAATCGGCCGACGGCTGGTTCGCTCCGGTCCTCGATCGATTCACGCGAGCCGGCTTCACGGCACGGGCCTCGACGGTTCGGCTCGATCGCAGCGTGGTGAGCGTGATTGTCGCGGAGACTCAGGGGGCCTGATGCTCGCTCGCAAACGTCGACCCACTCCGCCGTGGATGCGCAAGCGGATCCGAGACACGCGCGACACCGTGATCCTGTTGCGTCAGTTTCGTTGGCCGCTGTTAGCGCTGGCCACGACGGTCGTCGTCGGCGGCACGGCTTACTACCTGATCTCGGAGGCGTATCACGAGATCCCGCCCGGCGGCCTGGTCGGCAGCTGGTTCGCGGTGCTCTCGATGATCTTCCTGCAGGCCAACGTCAACTTTCCGGACACTCCTGGGCTGCAGGCGTTCTACTTCGTGATGCCCGCGATCGGGCTGGCTATTCTGAGCTTTGGAGTCGCGGATTTCGGCGCGCTGCTGTTCAACCGGCAGTTGCGAGGGGAGGCCTGGCAGGTGGCCGTCGCAGACACTTACCACAACCACATCGTTCTGGTCGGGCTCGGACACCTGGGTTTCCGGGTGGCGCGGGCGTTGCATGAACTCGACCTGCCGTTCGTCTGCGTGCAGCTCGACCCGACCGCCTCGCTCGTCTCGATGGTCAGCGACTGGCGCGTGCCGATCGTGTCGGGCGACGCGCTCAAGAAGGACGTTTTGCGCCGGGCCGGCATCGAGCGGGCGTCGACGCTGGTCGTGGCGACCAGCAATGACATGATGAACCTGCAGATCGCCATCCAGGCGCGGTCGATCAAACCCGACATCCGCACGGTGGTGCGGCTGTTCGACGACGACTTTTCGCGCGAGATGTGCCGGGCCTTCGGGATCACGTCGGCCTTCAGCGCGTCGGCCCTCGCGGCGCCGGCGTTCGCGGCTGCCGCGGCCGACATCGATGTCGTGCAGCAGGTGGCCGTCGACGGGCAGGTGCTGACTATGAGCGCCATCACCCTTTCGCCTGGCTCGCCGCTGATCGGGCGCACCATCGGCGACATCGAGACCGACTTCGACCTCAGCATCGTCTTGCAGCGCCGCGGCCGTACCGCCGACCTGCACCCCGACAACGACAAGATCCTGGCGGCCCAGGACGAGCTGACCCTCTTCGCCGACGTCCCCACCCTGCAGCGGCTCAAGCAACTCGCCGAGGCGCGTGGGGCGTAGAGCGGGAAGCGCGGGGCGAACGCCCCCGCGATTTGCGGCAGTCGCATCCGCCGCGCGCTCCCGCGCTCCCTTGGCTCTCGCGTTCCGATGTCGCCATCGGGTATAATCGCCAGACTTCGCCCGCCCGGCATGACCGGCGGGCGTTTCCATGGTGAGGAGTGGAATGAGCGGACGACGCCTACTTTGGCTGCTGATCATCGTCTTGATCGTGATCAGCGCAATCGTGATTGTGGTTCCGAATAACGGGGTACAGACGACCCTTCTAGGCCGAAACCTGGCGCCCGTCCAGGGCCTGGATTTGCAGGGTGGCCTGCGGGTCTTGCTCGAAGCCGACGTGCCGGCCGACCAGGCTCTGACGACCGAACAGATGAACGCCGCTCGCGGCGTCGTCGAACGGCGTGTCAACGGTCTGGGCGTCGCCGAGCCGCTGGTGCAGGTGCAGGGCACTCGCCGCATTGTGGTGGAGATCCCGGGCGTCACCAACCCTGACGCCGCGATCGCGACCCTGCAGCAGACCGGCCTGCTCGAGTTCGTCATCGTTCCGCCCGGCCAGAACCCGCCGGCCGAGGGCAGCCAGGTGGACACGTACTGCCCGAACCCGGCCTCGGTTGACTGCGGCAATCCGACCCAGTCGGCGCCGCCGGCCTCCACGGTGACCGACACGACGACCGCCGGCCAGACCTACGTGACGTTGATGACCGGCGCGGCCCTGACCACGGCCAACGTCGACTCGACCCGCGGCACGATCGCCATCGACTTCAAGCTCAACCCGCAGGGCACGACGCTGTTCGCCACCCACACGACGAATAACATCGGCAACTACCTGGCGATCGTGCTCGACAAGACCGTGATCTCCGCCCCGGTGATCAACGGCGCGATCACGGGCGGCACCGGCAGCATCTCGGGCCGGTTCGACCTCGATAGCGCCAACCGCCTGGCCCTCCAGCTGAAGTACGGCTCGCTGCCGGTTCCGCTCAAGGTCGCTCAGCAGAGCCAGGTCGGCCCGACCCTCGGCCAGGACTCGATCCGCCGATCCGAGATCGCGGGCATCGTCGGCCTGACCGCCGTGGTCCTTTTCATGATGCTGTACTACCGGCTCCCGGGCGTGATCGCCGCCGTCGCTCTCGGCTTCTACGCCGTGATCACGTTCGCGCTGTTCGTGATCATCCCGGTGACGTTGACCCTGCCGGGCATCGCGGGCTTCATCTTATCGGTGGGCGTGGCGGTCGACGCGAACATCTTGATCTTCGAGAGAATGAAGGAAGAGTTGCGCGGCGGGCGGCAGTTGCGGGCCGCCGTCGACACGGGCTTCGGCCGCGCCTGGCCGTCGATCCGTGACTCGAACATCTCGACCCTGATCACGTGCACGATCCTGTGGTTCTTCGGCAGCGCCTTCGGCGCCAGCCTGGTCCAGGGCTTCGCGCTCACCCTCGCGTTGGGCGTGCTCGTCAGCCTGTTCACGGCCATCCTGGTGACGCGGACCCTGCTGCACCTGATCCTAGACAACATCGATTTCTCGACGCGCCACGCCTGGTTCGGTATCTGACCGGCAGCGTCCGCGGTGAACGAACTATGTTCCAGATCATTCAACGCCGTTACCTCTACTTCGCGATTTCGCTGGCCGTCATCCTGCCGGGCCTGCTCGGCCTGGCCGTGTGGGGGCTGCCTCTGTCGATCGACTTCACCGGCGGCACGCTGGTGGAGGCACGCTTTACGCAGAGCACGCAGAGCCTCGACCTCGAGCAGATCCGCCAGGCCTATACCGCTCAGGGCTTCACCGACGTGTCGGTGCAGTCGATGCGCGACGCGGCGTCAGGCCTCGACAATGGCTTTGTGGCGCGCAGCACAGCGCTGACCCAGGCCCAGCAGAGCGCGATCCTCAACGGCCTCGCCACGACCTATGGCCCGGCCACCGTCGAGAGCGCCGAGACTGTCGGCCCGAGCGTCGGCCGCGAGGTGGCGCAGAATGCTGCCTTCGCTGTGCTGGCCGCGGCGGTCGCCATCCTGCTCTACGTCTGGTTCGCGTTCCGGGGCGTCGAGCACGCGTACCGCTACGGCGTAGCGGCGATCATCGCCCTGCTCCACGACGTCCTCGTGGTGGTCGGCCTGTCGGCTCTGGCCGGGCGCTTCCTCGGCTGGCAGATCAACAGCCTCTTCCTCACGGCGCTGCTCACGATCGTCGGCTTCTCGGTGCACGACACCATCGTGGTCTTCGACCGCATCCGCGAGAACCTGCGCCTGTACCGCCGGCTTGACTACGAAACCGTGGTCAACCACAGCGTGGTCCAGACCCTCGACCGCTCGATCAACACCCAGCTGACCGTGCTCTTCACGCTCCTGGCGCTGGCGCTCTTCGGCGGCGAGACGACCCGGCCCTTTGTCATCACCCTGCTCGTCGGCATCGCGTCGGGCACCTACTCGTCGATCTTCAACGCCGCAGCGCTGCTTGTGGTGTGGGAGAAGCGCGAGTGGCGCACCTGGTTCGGCCGGGGCGATCGCGCCACGGCGACCGCCTGAACCGACACTGACCTGAAAAACGAAACGCCCGGGCCGTTGAGCCCGGGCGTTTTTGTTTGGCGAGGTCAGCGGTCGCGGTCAGTGCCTGGACACCATGGTCACGTACAGGAAGTGCGGATTGAACGCCGTGTATGTGATCGACCAGGTCATGTCGTCGCCGGCCGTCGTGCCGTCACAGACGCGCCGTTCAACCCAGGTCTGACTGCAGGACGGAAGGCTCCCGCCGCTGTAGTAGAACGCCGGCTGGGTGCCCGCATAAATGCCCGACCGCCCGGCCCAGTACAGTCGACGCACGAAGGGATCATTGCCCGGAGCGATCGAATGGATCGAGAGCCAATACTTCTGGCCCGGCGCCAGCCAGAGCGGGCTTTGCGGGGTCAGGTCGTACTGCAAGTTCGTCACCTGACCGGCGCAATTCCCATCGATGCCCTGAGCCACGGTCGCCGTCGCCTGACGCCACAGGGTGCCGGGCTTGCCATTGCCTGTGTCTCCGGAGTTGGAGTACACCGCGATCTGCACATGGTCGCCCTGGTTCGCATCGAGGCAGATCTGGCCGATGAAGGACATGCCTGTGATCGACCACCAGTTCACGCCGGCCGGGACGAGCACGTCATCGGCCGCGATCTTGTCGCTGGCAGGGACCTGCTCGAACCGGCTCGAGAGGATGTTGCCCTGATCCGGCGGGTAAGCGTTGTCGAGTTGATTGAGCGTATCTTGCGGACCTTCAGGCGTTTCTTGCGCAAACGTCGGGAGAGCCGGCGTGGGGATCATCGTCACGGCCGCGAGGGTGAGAAGCCACGAGCGCCATCGTCTTGACATGAAAGCCTCCCAGAAAGAACTCTGCCTGGAATGTGATCGGCCGATTTTCGCGTTTCTTTACGCGGCGCCGAACCAGCCGCGGATCACCGGGGCGAAGAAGAACAAGGCCAGCGCGCCGCTCGCCAGGAACGGCCCGTAGGCAATCGGCTGATGGGGATCGTAGCGACCGCGCAGCAACTGAACCGCGATCAGGCCGATCGCAAACACGCCGCCGATCGCGATGCCGATGAAGAGCGCGACGAGCACGCCCGGCCAGCCGACCGTCAGGCCGACCAGAGCCGCAAGGTTGACGTCGCCGCCGCCGAAGGCCACTTCGTCGAGCGGCTCGCCGCGCCGGCCCGCCACCCAGCGGCCGTACAACTGGCCCAGCAGGAACAGCCCAAAGACCAGAACGAAGCCGATCACGCCGCCCAGCAACGACTTCTGCCAGCCGAAGTCTGGCCGGACAAGCGCCACGACGACGAGCACAAGCGCCGAAATCCACACAGTGCGCCACAGGATCAGGCGATGCTCGATGTCGATCACACAGATCAGGCCGTAGACCGTCACGACGGCAGCTCCGACGAGGAAGCTGACGACACTGCCCTGGGCCCAGACCGTCAGCGCCGCAAACACAAGAGCGAAGCCGCCCTCCACGAGCACCGGGCGCCAGCCCTCCCCCTGCCCGCACTCCGAACAGCCGCGCCCCGTCACCAGCCGGACCAGCGCCAGGGACCTGGGCCACGAACGGGCCGCGCCGCACCTTGGGCAATGCGGGGCGCGCAACCGGCCGAGACCGTCTTCCTCACCGATCGGCGGAAGGTCGTCAGCCAACATGTTGACCACGCCGCCCACGAGCCAGCCCGCCAGGGCCGCGAAGAGTGCCATCACCACGGACATCGCGCGCATTATATCAACTGGCCCTCAAGGTTTCGGTTGGGTTAGGCGAGCGATGGTGGGTAGGCCAGGTGCCCCGCAGAGGGCCGGCCCTGGCGGTCGCCAATGCCCAAGCTCAAGCCCGACCGGGCCGGGTCGAGCGATTACAATGTCGGCATGCGTGCTCGCTCCGTGCCGGATGTGAACAAACTCAGCGTGGTCAGCGGCATGGTCTGCCTGGTGTTCGCGGCCGGACGCTACGCCGTGGCGGCCAACGACAGCGTCACCCTGACAGCCCTGGCCGTGCTCGCCGCGACGCTGGCGGGCACCGGCTCCGTGACGCTCATGCGGCGGCGCGCCAGCGAGGCGGACCCGCCAGCCTGGCTGAGCGGCATCGTCCCGGCGGCGGCGGCGGCCGTGCTGGCCCTGGCCCTGGCCCAACTGCCGGTTGGCGTCCCCTGGTGGCTCGGTCTCGCCGGCTCGGCAGCGCTCTGGCCGATCGTCGTGTTGGCCGAGTACGTCACCCTGGATGCTGGAGAGGATCGACGGCCCCTGGCCACGCAGGGCCTGGGCCTGCTCACCTACCTGCTCGTGTTTGTGCTCTTCACGGGTCTGGCCGCCGGAGGCGCTCGAGCGGCCTTCTCGGCGACATCCTGCGGCGCGCTGGCGGGCTTCATGGCCTGGCGGCTCTTCGCGCTCAACCCACGACCCGACATCGGTCGCGCTGGGCTTTACGCGCTGGCGGTGGGCCTCCTGTCGGCCGAAGCGATGTGGGCGATGAGCTACTGGCGCGTTCGGCCGGTCTCAGCCGCCGCTGTGGGGCTTGCGCTCTTCTATGTCAGCGTCGGCATCCTCGGCGCTCAACTTCAAGGCCGATTGCGCCGCCGGCTCTGGCTCGAGTATGGCATCGTCGGGCTGTTGGCCCTTCTCGTCGCGGCATTTGGCAGCCTCTAGGGCGGGAAAACGAGAAACGACGGAGGACAAAGGTTGACTCACCCAACCTTCGTCCTCCGTCGTTCGTCATTCGTCCGCCGTCAGATGCCTATTTCGCTCCCAGACGCGTGACCGACCCACAGAACTCGCAGCGGATCTCGGTCTGCCCTCGGAGGACGGGCTTGGTGAAGTCGGCGTTGCAGGCCGGGCATTTCGTGGGCGCCGTGGCGGAGAGGTCGACGCCTGGCGCGACCTTGACCGCGCGCTCTTTGTCGAACTCGCCGGCCTTGGCGCGCCCGATCCAGGTGACCCACAGCTTGTTGTCCTGGCCATCGAGGTGGAAGTGCACGCTGCGCACGGGCGCTTCGGGCGAGAAGGCCACGTCGATGTGGTCTTCATTGCCGAACAGGCCTTTGTCAGTGGCCTGCATCCCCTCGATCTCCTTCACGGGCACATCGAGCAGGAGCTCGTGCACAAGCTCCTTGGCGGTGGCGACGAACAGGAACTTCTTGGTCGCCACCTCTTCGCGGCGTTCGAAGAGCAGGCGCTGATCGGTCAGGTACAGACGGCCCTTCGGGTCGTCCTTCCCATCGCGATCCCACTTGGCGGCGACGGCCGCGTAGACGCCCTCGCCCGGCAGGAGCTGGAACTTCGAGTCGCGCGTCCACTCGACGATGCGCTTGGCGTCAGTGATCTGGGCTGCGACGGCGTCGGCCTCGCGTTTGAAGGCATCGAAGCTGCCGCGGATGGCGCTTTGGGCGGCCGTGACGCGCGCCTCGAGCGCCTCGATGGCGGGGGTGGCGTCGGCCACCAATCGAACCGCGTCGGGCACCTGCGCCTGTCTGCGCTTGATGTTGTTGAGCTTGACCTCGATCGGCTTCAAGGCTGCCTGGAGTTCGGGTCCTTGCTTTGCGATCTGGGCCTTGGCCCCGATCCGCAGGTTTGGCCATTGCCTCACGCAGGCCTTGACGCGATCGTTGAGATCATGGCCATAGACGTAGCCAAGCGTGCGCACTTCCTTGAGCTTGACCTCCAGCTGGCCGACTTCAGTGTCGAGGTTCTCGACCTCGTCCTGCACGGCAGCCAGACGCGCGTCGGATTGGAGCTGCGTGAAGCGTCGGTCGAGATCACTGATCTTCGTGGCCAGGTCGGATGCGGCTTGAGCGGGGTCGGTCGGCATGGATCACCTCTAGGTAGGGTCGTGTGGTCACGCAATGTGCAAAAAACGCGCCGGTCCAACCGGCACCTACGTGATCGGCCCTAAACGCCGCCAGTTTAGTCTAATTTCGCAAGGCTGCACGTGACGACGAACGACGACGTCTGCCACACTTCGAGGAGGGCCCGCCGACCTTCGTCGACCATCCGTCGTCGTTCGTCGCGCCCGCACCAATCCCGGCGGGCCTCCTTGTGCACTCTGCCCGTGAGATGGCGCCACCTGCGCGGCAAATGCCCGTTGACGTCAGAGGGGTCGACCTCTATACTGCCCCGCATTCGGGCACGCCTTGTCTCACAGGAGGAGAACCAATGCGCACCCTCACCCCGACCCGCTGGTCAACGCTGATAAGCGGAGTCGCGGTCCTCAGCATGCTGTTAGCAGCCTGCGGACCCGTCTCCACGCCGATCCCGGTCGACGAGCCGACCACGGCGCCCACTCAGGCGAGCTCTGGGAGCGACGCGACCACCGCGCCGGAACCCACTGCCGCCCCAACCGCCGCGGCCACAGGCAGCGGCACTGTGAAGATCTCGTTCGTCCAGGAGCCCGATTCGCTCAACCCGATCTACACATCGATGTACTTCTCGGCGATCACGCGCGATTTCTGGCTGCGCGGCCTGTTCATTTTCGACGATCAACTCAACCCGGTGCCCCAGCTCGCCGCCGAAGTGCCGTCCTCTGAGAACGGCGGCATCAGCGCCGATGGCAAGACGATCACGGTCAAGCTGCGCGAAGGCGTCAATTGGAGCGACGGCGAACCCGTCACGGCCGACGACTTCGTCTTCACGTACGACATGATCGTCTCCGACAAGAACACCGTGCAGACGCGCTACCCGTACGATACCGTCATCGACTCGGTCAGCGCGGCGGATCCTGCCACTTTGGTGATCAAGCTCAAGGAAGTGTTCGCCGCCTGGCGGACGTCGCTGTTCACCTATGTGCTTCCCAAGCACGTCCTGCAGCCGGTGTTCGACGCCGACGGCACGCTCGACAACGCCGAGTGGAACCGCGCCCCAACCGTCGGTGTGGGCCCGTTCGTTTTTGAGGAATTCCAATCGGGCAGCCACCTGTCGTTCGTGGCCAACCCCAATTGGTTCGAGCCGCCGACCGTCCAGCGCGTCTTCATCCAGATCGTGCCCGACGACGCCGCGCAGGAAGCCGCCATCATCGCCGGCGACGTCGACCTCGGCCTGTTCCTGTCGTCGGATCAGATCGAGCGGCTTGAAGCCGGCGGGAATGTCAAGGTCGTGGCGGTCCAGTCGGGCTACGACGAAGGCTGGTTCCTGAACCTCCGCGAGGGCCTGGCTCACCCGGCCATGCTCGACAAGAACGTGCGGCTGGCCCTGGCCCTGGCCACCGACCGCTACACGATCGTGAAGGACCTGTTGAAGGAAGATCTCAATCCGGTCAACGCCACGTTCTGGTCGAATAACCCGCCCTACGCCAGCAAGACGATCGAGCCCTATCCCTTCGACCCCGAGAAGGCCAAGTCACTGCTCGACGACGCCGGCTGGATCGACAGCGACGGCGACGGCGTCCGCGACAAGATGATCGACGGCCAGAAGGTCGACCTGGTCTTGCGCTACGTCACGACGACCCGCGAGCTGCGCAAGAACGTCCAGGCTGTGGTGGCCCAGCAGTGGGAGGCCGTCGGCATCAAGGCGGACCTGCGCAACGTCGAGGCTGACCAGTTCTTCGCCGGCTATGCGGACAAGGGTCCGGTGGCCATCGGCGATTTCGATGTGGCCGAGTGGTCGGACCTTCCGACGAGCTTCCCCGACCCGGATGCCTCTGAGAAGTGGCGCTGCGCCGACATCCCGACCGACGAGAACCCGACGGGCCAGAACCAGGGCGGGTATTGCAACCCCGAGTTCGACAAGCTGCTCGCGGAGCAGTCGGGCATCACCGACGCCGACGCCCGCATCGCAGTGTACGAACAGATCCAACAAATGATGTACGACGATGTGGCCTACATCGGCATGTGGCTGGATCCTGACCTGTGGTCGATCAACCAGCGCGTGGAAGGCGTCAGCATCGGCGGCGTCAACCCCTTCTGGAACGTCACGACCTGGAAGCTGAAGTGATGAGTTGTTGAGTCATCGGCTACGGGTTATTGAGCGTGCTTCTTCCTCAATAACCCGTGGCCGATAACCCCAGACTCAATACCTCCATGTCATGACCGCATTCGTCATCCGACGCGTCCTGCAGGCGGTGCCGCAGCTGTTCATCATCAGCGTGCTGCTGTTCGCGCTCATGCAGGCCTTTGGAGACCCGATCGCGACCCTGGGCGGGCGCACCCCGCCCAGGGCCGAAGATCGTCAGCGTCTGACGCGGCTGCTTGGCCTCGATCAACCCGTCTGGATGCAATACGCCTTCTGGCTGGTCGGCAACGACTGGTTCATGATGGATCGCGACGGCGACGGCGTGGGCGACACGCCGGGCGGGCGGCGCGGCGTCCTGCGCGGCGACTGGGGCACCTCGCTGGTCACGCGCAAACCCGTGATGGAAGACATCGTCGATCGGCTGCCCAACACCTTGCTTCTGGGCCTTGTCGGCGAAGTGGTCATCATCATCGGTTCGCTGACGATCGGCATCTACTCGGCCCTCAATCGCTACACCATCGTCGACAACATCATCACGGCCCTGTCGTTTGCCGGATTTTCGATGCCCGTGTTCTGGCTGGCCCTGATGCTCATGTACATCTTCGCCGTGAACTTCCGGCGCTGGGGCCTGCCCTACCTGCCCACGGTCGGCATGTTCGACCCCGACGTCGGCCCGGGTCTGGGCGAGCTCATCCGGCATATGGTGTTGCCTGTGGCGACCCTGTCGCTGATCAGCATCGCGGGCTATAGCCGCTACGTCAGGTCGAGCATGCTCGACGTCCTCGGCCAGGATTACATCCGCACGGCCAAGGCCAAGGGCCTGACGGCCGTCAAGGTGTTGCGCAAACACGCGCTTCAGAACGCGGCGCTGCCGTTCGTGACCCTGATCGGGCTCGACCTGCCCTTCTTGCTGGCCGGCGCCACAGTGACCGAGAGCATCTTCGCCTGGCCAGGTATGGGGCGTCTGTTCCTCGAACGGACGGATCGAGCCGATTACCCGACCCTGATGGCGATCCTGATGATGATCTCGGTCGCCGTCGTGTTCTTTCAACTCATCACGGATCTTGTGTACTCCTTCCTCGATCCGCGCATCCGGCTGGACTAGTCCATGACAGCCATCGCGCCCACCGCCCGCCTCGACGCAGAAGCGCTGCCGCCGCAGCCTGCCAGCCCGGCCACCGTCGCCTGGCGGCGTTTTCAGCGGCACCGCCTGGCGATGGTCGGCATGGTCATGCTCTTCGTCGTCGCTCTGTTCGTCACGGCCGGCTCGCTGTTTGTCCGTGGCTACTGCAACGGCCTGAAGCAGGATGTGGTCGGCGAACGTTGGGCGAACTGCAACAACACAGCCCAGATCCGCCAGCCGCCCTCGGCCACCTATCCGTTTGGCACCGACAGCGTTGGGCGCGACCTGTTCGCGCGGGTGATCTTCGGCGGCCAGATCTCGCTGCTGATCGGCATCTGTTCGGCGATGCTCGAGGTGCTGGTTGGCTCGATCGTCGGAGCTGTCGCGGCCTACTACGGCGGCTGGATCGACAACGTCTTGATGCGCATCACCGAGGCGATGCTCAACATCCCAAGCCTGTTCCTGTTGATCGTGATCTCCAAGTTCTTCGGCGGCTCGCTGCCCGACATCAATCTCTTCGGCCGCGAACTCACCGGCTCGGTCGTCGTCATCATCCTGGTCATCGCTTTGACGTCGTGGATGTATCTGGCCCGCATCGTGCGCGCCAGCGTCCTGTCGCTGCGTGAGCGCGACTTCGTCTCGGCCGCCCGGGCGTTGGGCGTGTCAGACCGGCGGATCATCTTCACCCACCTGCTCCCGAACACCCTGGCGCCGATCGTCGTCACCGCCACGCTCGGCGTGGCCAACGCGATCCTGTCGGAAGCCTACGTCAGCTTCCTGGGCCTGGGCGTCACCGGCGCGACAGCGACCTGGGGCAACATGCTCGAGGGCGCTTACCGCTACCTCGAAGCCGCTCCCTGGCTCTGGTTCTTCCCGGGTGTGTTCATCCTGCTGACGGTCCTCGGCGTCAACTTCGTCGGCGACGGCCTGCGAGACGCATTGGACCCGGGTGGATTGAAAGATCTTTGAAATAGAGGGGCGAAGGGCGAGGAGCGCTCGCGCGCCGGCGCTGTGTGGCGCGACAGGATGGGATCGCCCCTCGCTCCAGGCTCCTGTATTCTCCACACACGACGCTACGCCGAAAAGGCCACCCCGCCCGTGCGCCTTGACGTCAGGGCCCTGTCAAGTACAATCGCACAATTACGCACCACCCCGAAAAACCCGACAGGAGGTGATCTCACGGCGCCCGCCACGCTGGATGGTCGACTCATCCGCTTCGGCGCCAAGCCCACACATCAACGCCGACATCCCCTATCGAACCGTTCCGCATCACAGGAGGATAAGAAAGTTATGCCAAGCACGACCAAATGGTTTAGGGCTCTAAGCGGCTTTTCGGCCGTTGCCCTGCTCGTGGCCGCCTGCGCGCCCGCTGCCACGCCGACAACGGCGCCCGAGCCCACGGATGTTCCCGCAACTGAAGCGCCGGCTCCCACCGCCGTCCCCACCGAGGCCCCGACGGACGCAGCCGCGCCCACCGAAGCCCCGGCCGGCTACGAAGGCATGAAGGTCGAGGCCGAGAGCTGCGATTACGGCGGCGAATTCAAGTCGATCGAGGCCGTCGATCAGTACACGGTCAAGTTCACGCTGTGCTCGCCGGATCCCGATTTCCTGTCGAAGGTCGCCTTCTCGGTCTTCGCGATCCAGGACAAGGATTACCTCGACGCCAACAGCGGCGACTCGGTCAAGATGAGCGAGCAGCCCAACGGCACCGGCCCGTACAAGGTCGACGAGTGGCGCCGCGGCGAGCAGATCACGTTCTCGGCCTTTGATGGCTACTGGGGCGATGCAGCCAAGACCGCGACCGCGATCCTGCGCTGGAACGCTGACTCGGCCGCCAAGTTCCTGGCCCTGCAGTCCGGCGAAGTCGATGCGATCGACAACGCCGCCGCTCAGGACATCGAGACCGCGACGAATGACCCAAACATGCAGGTCAAGTTGCGCCCGAGCCTGAACATCTTCTACCTCGGCTTCAACAACACGATCGCGCCCTTCGACAAGATCGAAGTCCGCAAGGCGATCGCCCTGGCCCTCGACCGCCAGCGCATCATCGACACGTACTACCCGGCCGGTTCGACGGTCGCGGCCCAGTTCGTGCCCGATTCGTTCTCGCCCGGCTTCAGCACCACCGGCGACGGCGCCGCGTGGTACGACCAGAACCTCGACGAGGCCAAGGCCCTGCTCGACCAGGCCGGCGCCGCTGGCGCCGAGATCGAAATGGCGTATCGCCCGAATCCGCGCGGCTATCTGCCGGAGCCCCCGGCGATCGCGCAGGAGATCCAGGCGCAGTTGGCCGAGATCGGCCTGAAGGTCACGCTCAAGGAAATGGAGTCCACCGAGTTCCTCGACGCCACGGCGGCGGGCAGCGTGGGCTTCTACCTGCTGGGCTGGGGCGCCGACTATCCTGGCGCGACCAACTTCTATAACTACCACTTCGCCAACGCCAATAACAAGCAGTTCGGTGACGAGTACCCTGACCTCGCCGACGCCATCACCCAGGCCGGCCAGATCTCCGACCCGGCCGAGCGCCAGGCCCTGTACGACCAGGTGGCCGCGCTGGTGAAAGAGCACATCCCGATGATCCCGGTCGCGCATGGCGGCTCGGCCGTGATCTACAGCTCCGCCGTCGAGGGCGCGCACACCAGCCCGCTCGGCAACGAGCTGTTCTACGTCATGAACGCCGGCAAGGACACGTTCACGTTCGTTCAGAACGGCGAGCCGGCCGCTCTGTGGTGCGGCGATGAGACCGACGGCGAGTCGCTCCGCGCGTGCAACCAGATCTACGACGCCCTGATGCAGTACGAGTTGGGCGGCGTGGCGGTTCAGCCGGGCCTGGCCGAGTCTTACACGTCGAACACCGACGGCACTGAGTGGACCTTCACGCTCCGCCAGGGCGTCAAGTTCCACGACGGCGCGGACCTGGATGCCAATGACGTCGTCGCGACGTACGAGGCCCAGTGGAACGCCGCGAGCCCGAACCACGTCGGACGCGAAGGCAACTTCGAGTACTTCGGCGCGTTCTTCGGCGCGTTCCTGAACGCCAAGTAAGCTATAAGGCGTCAGGTGTCAGGTATCGGGCGTCGGAACGGACGGATCGTGTGGCCGTCCCGACGCCTGAGGCCTGATGCCTGACGCCTCTCTCTCATGACCCAATTCGTTCTCAGGCGCTTGCTGCTGCTGATCCCGGTCCTTTTCGGGATCGTCCTGGTGACGTTCGTCATCGTCCACAGCATCCCCGGCGATCCCTGCATCGCGATGCTGGGCGAACGCGCGACTCAAGCCAAGTGCGAAGATTTCCGCGAACGCTACGGCCTCAACGACAACATCCTCGTGCAATTCGGCCGTTACGCGGGCGCGCTCCTGACAGGCGACCTGCAAGACTCGATCTCTCAATCGCGTCCGGTCTCCGAGTACCTGACGGAGCGTCTGCCGATGACGCTCGAGATCACGATCGGCGCGATGATCGTCGCCGTGGTCTTCGGATTGACGCTGGGCCTTGTCTCGGCCCTCTACCGCAACAGTCTGATCGACGTCGGCTCAATGGGCCTTGCGAATATCGGCGTGTCGATGCCGGTGTTCTGGCTGGGCTTGATGCTGGCGTATTTCTTTGCCATCACCCTGAAAGGAAGCCCCTTTCAGTTGCCGCCTGGGACTCGCTTGAGTTCAGGCATTTCGATCGACCCCTTGTTCGAGACCTGGGGCATGAAAGACGCGCCGACCGGCGCGCTGGGCTTCTTGCTCGCCTTGATCTCGAACTCCGTGATCCTCAACAGCCTGATCACCGGTAATCTCAAAGTGCTGGGCGACGCCGTGCGCCATCTGATCGTGCCGTCGCTGGCGCTTGGCACGATCCCGCTGGCCATCATCGCGCGTATGACTCGTTCGAGCCTCCTGGATGTGCTCGGGCAGGACTATGTGCGCACCGCGCGCGCCAAAGGCCTTGTCGAACGGCTCGTGATCTTCCGGCATGCGCTTCGCAACGCCTTGATCCCGATCGTGACAGTCATCGGTCTACAAACCGGCGGCCTCCTCAGCGGCGCCGTGCTCACCGAGACCGTCTTCAGCCTGCCCGGAGTGGGCACCGCCATCACCTCGGCGATCTTCGCTCGAGACTATCCGGTCGTGCAGGGCTTCACCCTCGCGATCGCCCTGATCTACGTCGTCGTCAACCTCGTGGTGGACGTGTCGTACACCTTCCTGGACCCGCGCATCCGCCTCGACACATGACAACCGCCCAAGCCGCTCCCCTGTTGAACGCCGAGCCCGTCGCCGAGCATCGCTCGCCGGCAGTCGAAGCGCTCTGGCGCCTGCTCAAGCACCGCTCGGCCCAGGCCGGGCTGTTGCTGATCGGCGCCATCATCCTCATCGCGATCTTCGCCGACTTGATCGCGCCCTACCCCTACACCTTCATCTTCAAAGAAGGCAAGCGGTTCGAGGCGCCGTGCCTGCACTTCCTCGGCTGCGATCCGGCCAAGA
Organism: Anaerolineales bacterium; assembly: GCA_044226485.1. GTDB lineage: Bacteria > Chloroflexota > Anaerolineae > Anaerolineales > UBA6663 > UBA6663. The sequence continues at coordinate 378,142 of JBGAGY010000006.1, read as the reverse complement.
CCGAACACCTCTTTGGCCTTGATGGCAATGGTCGAGATCTCTTCTCGCGCGTCGTGTACGGTTCGCGGCTGTCGATCATGATCGGCCTCGTCACCAACATCGGCGCCATCATCGTCGGCGCCCTGATCGGCGCGATCGCGGGCTACAGCGGCGGCTGGTGGGACACTGTGCTGATGCGGTCGATGGACGTGCTCATGGCGTTCCCATCGCTGCTGTTGGCGATCGCGATCGTCACGGCCCTCGGGCCGGGCCTGATCAACGCCCTGCTCGCCATCGCCGTGGTGTCGATCCCGGTCTACGCGCGTCTGGTGCGCGCCAGCGTCCTGTCGGTGAAAGATCTCGAATACGTGCAGGCCTCGCGCGCACTCGGCGCCTCGCCGCTGCGTTTGCTCTTCACGCGCATCCTGCCCAACGCCGTCACGCCCGTCCTCGTTCAGGGCACGCTCGGCATCGCCACAGCGATCCTCGACGCGGCCGCCCTGTCGTTCCTCGGCCTGGGCGCCGAGAAGCCAACGCCCGAGTGGGGACTGATGCTCGGCGAAGAGCGCGCTCGCGCCCTATCGAACCCGCATCTCTTGATCTTCCCGGGCCTCGCCATCATGATCACGGTGCTGGCCTTCAACCTCCTTGGCGACGGCCTGCGCGACGCGTTGGACCCTCGACTTAAGCGATGACGTATTGAAGAGGGAGGAGAGCGGCAGGACCAGGGCGGAAGTGCCTGATCCCGCCGCTCTCCTCCCTCTTCGTTCGCCTGTCAGAAAGAATCGGCATGGCTCCCCTCGATTACCTCTGGCTCGCGCTCGCCGCTGTGGCGGCCGGGCTGGTGAATGCATTGGCTGGCGGCGGCACGTTGATCACCTTTCCGGTGTTGACGGCGGTCGGCGTGCCGAATGTGGCGGCCAGCATCACCAACACCGTCGCGCTCTGCCCCGGCTACTTCGGCGCGACGCTGGCACAGCGCAACGACCTGAAGGGCCAGGAACGGCGGCTGCGCTGGCTGGTCCCCGCCAGCATCCTGGGTGGCGTCCTCGGCGGCGTCGCCCTCCTCTACTCGGGCGAGAAGCTCTTCAAGACCCTCGTGCCCTTCCTGATCCTCATGGCCTCGGCCCTGATGGCCGTGCAGGATCCGCTGCGCGCCTGGCTTCTGCGCCGGGCCAAGGAACGCGGCGGATCGGCGACCCTGCCCGAGGCCGGCACCGCCCTGCCCGTGGCGCTTGCGGCCGTCTACGGCGGCTACTTCGGCGCGGGCCTCAGCGTGATCGTGCTGGCCACGCTGGGCCTGATCCTCGACGACACGCTGACCCGTCTCAACGCCCTCAAGCAGGCGATCTCACTCTCGGTCAACGTGGCCGCGGCGCTCTTCTTTGTCTTCACCGGGCAGGTGGTCTGGCTCGCGGCCGGTGTGATGGCCGTCGGCGCCTTGCTCGGCGGCGCCCTGGGCGGCCGTCTGGCCGGGCGGATCAAGCCGCAGACACTGCGCTACATCGTGATCGCGATCGGCGTGGTCGTCGCCGTGATCTACTTTGTGAGGGGCTGATGCCCGCCGGCACGACGGCAGGCGGTGCCACATTGAGGATGATCGGCAGAGTCACGTAAGAGAAAGGCTCGCCCGTCACCCGCGCGACGAAGAACGCGCCTCCCGACTCGCCCGCCAAAACGATCGCTCCATCCTCCTGCGGTGCCGCAGCATACCCGTAGTCGTTGCCGACGCTCAAGTCGAGCTTGACGATCGTCGGCAAGCGCCCGGTCGAATCCAGCGTCAGAAGCGAGACAGCAGACTCCGTATAGGCCGTGGTAAACCCGATGCTCACAAGCTCCGCATTGGGTCGAACAACCAGCGCGCGCGGCGCATGTTCCTGTTCTGGGAGCCACAGATTCGCACCATAACGGGCGTCTGGGAATCCAGATTCGTCGAGACGAACAAAGAAGTTGGAACTCACCACCCAGGCTGCGTCGGAAGGCGTCGTCACCATATCTTTGGCATCCGAAGAGCCGTTCGACGCATAACCCCCGCCTGTCCCGTAAGCCAAATCCGGGCTCAAGTCGGCGTTCCAGCGCGACACGCGAAAACCGCCGGTCTTCGCAGTCCCCAACGAATACCAGTTGGTCAGAACAAGGATTTGGCCGTTCGATTGTGTCCGGATCGCGCTGACCCAATTCGTGGAGCTATAGGTTGTGGCGGTCAATACCCCGTCCGGCCCGCAGCCCGGATCGAGGATTCCTTGCGCTTGCACGCAGATCAGGACGGCCGAATCTGCAGCGATCGACCCAGCGCGGCCGCCAACAAGGATTAGTCCGTCGTCCAGCACGTCGACAGCCAGGCCTTCCACCCGGTACGGATTGAAGTACGGGCGCGAAGGCAACGTCGTCGTGAAATAGCCGCCGTTGCCAAAACCGTTGTCGAGGGTGCCCGTGATCGTGTAACGGGCGACCGCCAGAGCGCTCCCTGAGTCGCCCACCACGACGATTCTCTGATCGGCCTGCAGCGCTATGGCCTCGATCCGGTCGACGCCACCAAGATCGGTCGTCACGACGCCCGTCACTCCAAAACTCGGATCCGGAAGACCATCCGGTGTCAGCCGGACCAGCGCGAAGTCATCGCCCGTCGTGCCAGCGGCCACGATGAAGCCGTCCTCCTGAATGGCCACCGAGGTGGCCGTGCCAGCAGGAAACGACCTCACCACGCCGCCCGTGCCAAAAGATGCATCGAGAGCAAGCGGCGAAACGGGTTCGGCCAGAGCATCATTCGACGGAAGGACCAATATGGGCGCGATTGCCAGGGCCAGGCAAGTGCCCAACGAGAGAGTTGGCCTCAGTGTAGAGAGTAGAAGCTTCATGTTCACGCCCTTGATCGATATAGAACGCCAGGTCGGTTTTAGTTCTCGAAAGGCGCTGGTGCGCGCTCAACCCCAAACTGTATCGCTACGCCGGCACGGGGAGCCCAAGGATACGGTGGGCCTCCGGAGGCAATCCAACCAACAACGTCGGATGGGCCGCCCAAACTGACACGCTGGCCTGGGCGGGGCTGGTCGGTTCTGTCATCCCGCGACCCATGTCCCGCTCAGAGACTTAAGTTACACTCGCACCTTATGCGACTCGACCTACGCCCCAGCCTGCTGCTCACCGCCCTTCTGCTCACCGCGTGCGGCAGCCAACCCAGTCCTGCCCCGGATGCCTCGCCAACGCCCAGCGCGACCGACATTCCGGCGAACACCGCCACGCCTGAGCCAACCGCCACTGCGACGCCGGAGCCTGTGGTCTTCACCCTCGGGCTGCCCGGCATCGTCGACACCCTCGACCCGGCCAACGCGGCCGAGCCCGCGGCGCTCCTCATCACTCGCCATCTGTACGACGGCCTCACGCGCCTCACGCCCGGCGGCACTGATGTCGAACCCGCGCTGGCCGAACGCTGGGAAGTGTCGTCGGACGCCAGCGTCTACACCTTCACGATGCGCTCGGGCGTCACCTTCAGCACCGGCGCCGTGTTCGATTCCGCCGCCGCCAAGGCCAACCTCGATCGCTGGCTGAACCGCACGCCGTCTGGCTCTTATCCCTACGTGCCCGCTTTGTGGGGAGGCTTCGCGGATCAGGTCGACTCGACCGGCGCGCCCCTCACCAACGTCCAGGATGTGACGGCGCCCGCACCGGATACGCTCGTCATCCAGCTTCGTCGCCCAGACGCCGGCCTGCCAGCAACACTGGCCATGCCCGCCTTCGCCATGGTCGACCCGGCCGCCTGGGCCACGGCAGGCTTCGGCAGCGCGGGCACGTTGAGCGCCGGCACCGGCGCCTTCGCCTTGAGCGCCTGGTCCCAGCCCGATCTCGTCGAGTTGACCCGCAACCCGGGCTCGTGGTCAGCCTCGACGGTCGATGTGCTGCGGTTCAAGGTGGTGGCCGATGACACACAGCGCGTCATAGCCCTGCAAGTCAATGAGGTCGACGCTCTTGCGGCCCTTCCCGCAACGGAGGGCAGCATCGCCGACTCCTGGCCGGTGCGCGTCGTCGTGGAGCCGCCGCAGCAGGTGCTCTACCTGGGGTTCAACCAGGCGCGTCGGCCATGGTCGACGCCGGCCTGCCGGCTCGCCGTCGCGTTAGGCCTCGACCGTGCTGCGCTCGCCCAGGCCGCGGGCGGAAACGCCGTGCCGCGCTCACGCTTCCTGACCCTCGACGAGCCGGCCGCGGCCCAAATCGAGCAGGCACGCACCGCCTGGGCCGAATGCGTGGCCCAGCAAGACGCCCCGATCGCCACGCCGATCTCGCTCTACATCCCCGCGATCCCCCGGCCCTACCTGGCCGACCCTGTCGCGTTCACCAGCCGGATTCAGGCACAACTGACCGAGATCGGCATCGAGACGCAGATCGTGTCGACGGATTGGTCGACCCAGTGGCTGCCCGATGTTCAGGCCGGCCGCGCTGACCTCTTCGTGCTGGGGATCAGCAGCCTCAACGGCGACCCGGGATCGTTGCTCTGCCCGCTGCTGTGCGGGCGCAACGCCGCGCTCATGACGGGTCGTGACGGCCTCGCCTTGCCGCCAGACGAGGAACTCGCCGGCCTCCTGTCGCAGGCAGAAGCGACAGGCGACACCACGCAGCGGCTGGCTCTCTACGAGCAGGCTGACCAGGTCATCGCTGAACGGCTTCCTGTGCTCGCGTTGAGCAGCCCGCGCACCAGTTGGGCCATACGAACGGAGTGGCAGGGCGAAGTGATCGGGCCGTTCGAGGCCTGGTTCGGCTCGGTCAGCCGCTCCGCGCCCTGAGAGGGCCGGCCTGCCCCAAACAGGGCCCTTATCTTCGGTGATGTCTTTCGGTTCCAGCGGTGCCCGGCTGCGTCCGGCAGTTCGCCACAGAGGCGGGCCTGCGTCACGAATGTGACAGGACCAGGGCCACGACCAGGCCCCCCAGAATCAACACAAGGGTCTGCACAAGCGCTTCATGCGCCTGCACCCAATCCCAGCCCTGCACAGACAAGGGACCATGCGGTGTGCCAAGGATGGGTCGCTGACTCACAGGGATCCGGTTGTTGCGCTTCATGTGAGCCTCCTTACCTGGATATACACGCACACTAGCACTTTGGGCACTCGCCAACCATTGTCATTGGGCGCGCTCCAACCCTGCCGAACGACGCTTGGGGAATAAAACCGAAAATTGGCGGGTCGCCTTGTCTGACCGACGTCAGGCTCGCCTTACACCAGTCTACGGGGTGGGCCCGCTTGACACTCGCCGGACCGCAAATAGAATTTACTGGAGTAAAAACATCAATTTATCCATGGTCAACGACAATCTCCCTCTCACGATCTTTCTCCTCGCGCTCGGTACGGCCCTGGCGACCGGCCTCGGCGCTGTCCCGTTTATCTGGTTCAAGACACCCAATTCCAGGTGGATCGGCATCGCAAACGCCGTCGCGGCGGGCTTGATGCTCGGCGCCAGTGTCTCGCTGGTCGTCGAAGGTCAGCAATCCAACCTCACGAGCACCGTCATCGGCGCGCTCGTCGGCGTGGTCTTCATCATCCTGACCCAGCGTTTCCTGCCGGATCATGACAAGCTGACCATGGGGGGCATGAACGGCCTGGACGCCCGCCGGGCTTTGCTGCTGTTCCTTGTGATGACGGTCCACTCGTTCGCCGAGGGCGTGGGCGTCGGCGTTGCGTTTGGTGGCGGTCAGGCGATCGGCCTGATGATCGCCATCGCGATCGCGATCCACAACATCCCTGAGGGCCTGGCCATCAGCCTGACGATGGTGCCGAAAGGCACGCCGGTTTGGAAAGCCGCGCTGTACAGCGTCGCTTCCAGCCTGCCCCAGCCGCTCATGGCGGTGCCGGCGTTTTTGGCAGTCGAAGCGTTCAAACCGGCATTGCCCATCGGGCTCGGTTTTGCTGCAGGCGCCATGTTGTGGATGGTGTTCAGCGAGATCCTGCCCGAGTCGATCAAAGAAGGTCGCAGCACACGCCTCACCGCCGGTGTGGCCGTGGTGGCCATGGCTGCCATGCTGACGTTCACGTATATGCTGGCTGTGTAGTGCGCTGAGGCTTGCTGACGAAGCATGAAGGCCGGGGAACACCCGGCCTTTCGCATTAAGGGGCGAGCACGCTGCGTCAGGGCGTCGGATCGATCTTCACGCCCACGTCGCTCGCCAGCCCGCCGACGTCGAGCGCGATCGAGCCTGTGCCGTCCACCTGCAGGCGTTGTTCGCGCTGGATTCCGATCCGGCAGGTCGGCGCCTGGCCCGAGCACAGATCCCACCATTGAACTCGAAGGGTTGAGCCGGGCGTGAACCCCGACAGTGAAACGCTCGTAGTGACGGCGGCCGGAGGCTGACCGTTGACGACTGCGCGCCAGGTGTGCGCCGCGTTGTCGATCCAGAGCACGGCCCGATTCTGATCAGGCTTGAACTGACCCACGACTCGCAGCCGCTCGTCTGGCTGCGAGAGCTCGACGGCGCGCCAGCCTCCCGCGTTGAAGTCCACGCCGTCCAGAAAATCGCGGTAGCGCCCGAAGATGCCGTACAGATCGTGGGCCCGCATCTCGTCGTTGTACCAGTAGAGCTCCTGCAACGCGCCGGCATCCAACTGTGCGAAAAGGAGCTTGTGGAGCCACACGCCGTCGACATCGCGCATCAGATCAGGGTCCGAGACCTGTTGGCTGCCGGGGAGCGTCAGCGAGCCCTCACCGCGAATGACGGGCTTCGTCAGCCCCGCCTGCTCCACCGCCGCGCTGTGCGCCAGATGATAGAGGGCCGAGTCGCCCACGAGGGCACGCTTGAAGCAATCGACGTCAACGCCGCAACCGGCCGACAAAGCCGAATCGGTGAAGTCATCGGGAGTCAACCAGGTTGTGTCGACGTAGGCATGGAAGTCGGCGTAGTCGATGTCGGGATACGCAGCGTTGCCCCAGAACTCTTTGACCGGGAACGAATGCCAGAAGGAGGTCGTCACCAGGTGCCGGTTCGGATCGGTCGCGTGCACGGCGCGGGCGAACGCGTTGGCGAGGTCGTAGTGATTGCCGTTGAAAGGGTCTCCCTCATTGAGGAGTTCCCAGGAGTGAACGGCGGTGGAGGCTCCCCAACGCGCTGTCAGATAGCGCCAGAAGTACTCCTGCAACCGACGCACCTTCGTCTCCTGTCCGGCAAGCCCGTAGAAGTTCGCGTCATCGCGTTCGGGGGCAATGGAGCCGTCTGGCTTGATGTAGCCGAGGATCGAGTCTTGTTTCTCCATCACCACGAGCTTGAGGGCCAGACCGTGCATCGCGGCGCTGTTCAGCACCTGGTCCCAACGCCACGATGCAGCCTGATCAAATCCGAGATGGTCGTTGAGGTTGCCGTGCGGCAACACGTTCGGGCCGCCGGGCTGCTCGGCGACGACGACGGAGTCGATGTAAGCCGCGCCGGCGGTTGCGTTTTCGAGGGCGACCGTCAGGTAAGCGCTGCCGTCGAGCACGATGTCGTGATCGAGCTGGAACGTCGCTGTGTAGTCGGCCCATACGCCGTCGCCCACCCAGTAGGGGCTGAGGAGCACGTCGCCGGCCTGGGGTGCATCACACCGGTCCTTGGGCCAGCCACCGAGTCGCACAACCAGGCCGTACGGGCGGCCGAAGTCGCGCGGCGCGGAGACCGCATCGATCCGAGCGCGCACGGTCAGTTGATAGGTCCGTCCACCATAAAAGGCCGCGCGTGCGCTTTCACCAAAACCCTGGAACATACACGCCGTGGGTGAGCCGGCGTCGAGCCGGGCGGACACGTCGTGGCCGGGCACAGGCACGTTCCAGTCGAGCTCCGAATCGGTCCAGGCCGCCCACTGCGAGTAGCCGCGGCTGAAGACGCTTGTGGCGCTCATCCAGCCGCGCAGGAGCGTGATGCCATTCGACGCGTACTTCGCGAACGTAGCGTCGACGTCGGTATCGATCCCGAGCTCATCCTGAAAGCCGGCGACACGGAACAACGACCCGTCGGAATACTCGAAGTAACGCGGATCACGCGCGCTGACCTGAATGAAGCCATGCCGGCCCGGCAACGGGTCGCCGGCGGTGAACGACGTCGCCGTGCTCTCGACCCACATATCGCACGGCTCGACGCCCTCCGGGCACACTGTCGCATCCTGCGCGCGGATCTTCACCTGCCAGTCGCCCACGCGCGTCGGTGCGAACCGAAGCAGCCAGGTGGGCTGGCCGACGGGCGTCACCGCTTCGACGGCCGACGCGCTCGTGACGCTTCGATAATCCTGATAACGAAAGGCCGGCTGGATGACCGCCTGGGTCCAATCGGTTTCACCTGGCGGAAGGAGCAGGCCTTCGACCGTGATGCCCACCCGGCCGGCAAGGCCGGGCGGCGGATCCGCGTCGTAGGGGAAGTCGAGGTTGGAGGCAACCGTGCCGGCGATGTCGAAAGCGATCTGGGCCGCCTCGTACATCGGCACCGAGGTCGCATCGAGCCTGGGCGCCGAGATAGAGAGGCCGATCGATGGCGTGACGGAGGGTGCGTCAGGCTCCGTTCGCGTGGTTCCTGGAACAGCCGTGAGGGTCGAAACGATCGTGGCTGACTGCGATGTGGGCGGACTCGGCGGCGCGGGCTGAGCGCATCCGGCCATGAGGATGGCGGCCAGCATCAACGGGCGCAGGACCTGCCACAGCCTGAACCACATCGGCTTACGACTCACGCTCACGCCGATTGGAGCTTCTTCTTCGCGCGCCGTCCGACGAGCCGCTCCTCACCCCGTATGAGCCTGCGGAAATTCGGGCGGAGCGACCAGGCCAGCAGAACGATCGCGCCGACGCCATACAATACGAAGAGTGGATCGAAGGCGCCGGGCATCACCCACCAGGCGAGGATGGCGAACACGACAGTTGTCGTCACGGCGACCGAGATCGTGGCGACTGACGCATACCCGACGAAATACAGGATCAATGCGCCAAGCCCAATCAGGATCGGGCCAAGCCAGGGCCACATGACCAGCGCGGCCCCGGCGCAGGTCGCGCCGCCCGCGCCGCCCTTGAAGCCCAACCAGATCGGGTAGTTGTGTCCCGCAATGGCTGCCAGACCGGCCAACACCATGCCCATCGACGCATCCGTTGCCGGCAACAACGCGCGCGCCGCCAGGGCGGCGGCGGAGCCTTTCGCGATGTCGGAGAGCGCCGTCAAGAGACCGACCCAGAAGCCGGCGGCACGCATCACATTGGTGCCTCCGGTGCGGCCGCTGCCCACCTCACGCACGTCCTTGCCTGTAAACAGTTGCACCCAGACCAGGCCGAATGGGATCGAGCCGAGCAAGTAGCCGAGCAGCGTTGTGAGCAGGAGGATGATCACGATTCAGGATCCTTGACGTCTTCGTTGTGCATTCTCGCCGCAATACGGCGGATGAGCCTGTGAGTATTCCTTGAGAATCCCCGGCCATTCAGCGGGTCCAGACCAGCGGCTCCTCGACAGCCGCGCCGTCGCGAAGCCAGAACGCCCGAGCCTGCCACGCCTGGCCCGGCGCCGGCGAACAGATCAGGTAGAGTGAATCTGGATACGACGCCTGCTTGAGGTCGGTAGCCGATGGGATCGCCGGCCCGGTGGGATGCGAGTGGTAGATGCCAATGAGTTGCAGCCCGACCCGCTCGATTTCCAGCATTGCTTTCACCTGCCCGGCCGGATCCATTCGATAAGCGGTTGGGCTGCGCAGTGCATTGTCGACCGGGTAGACCTGTTCGACCGATCCATCCTGCCCCGCCAGCAGGCCACAGGCCTCTTCGGGCAAGGCGCGAGTCAACTGAGACTCGACGGCGCTCCACAGGGCGATTGGAAAGGCCAATGGCATTGGAGGCCATTATAGAAACGTCAGGACCGCGCGCCAACCCTCAGATTGCACTTATCTCCCCCGATATAATCCCGATCCATATCACTCCAAAAGGACGGCCCCATGTCCCAATCTTCCCGACGGCCTCCGTCGCGCTCGGCTGCTGCCGCTGCCGCGCCAACGGTGCCCCTTCCGATCCTGCTTCTGATCGGCGGCATCGTCGTCATCGGCGCGATCATCGCCATCGCTGTATACAACACCATGCAGGAGCGCTCCATCTCGACGGCGGCCATCGACGGCGTCAAGGTATTCCCAGGGCTCGAGCGCAGCCATCTCGAAGGAGTCGTGCAGTACCCGCAGACGCCGCCTGTGGGCGGGCCGCACAACGCGGTGTGGCAGAACTGCGGCATCTACGATCAGCCAATCGTCCAGGAACATGCCGTCCACTCGCTCGAGCATGGCGCGGTGTGGATCACGTACCGTCCGGATCTTCCAGCTGATCAGGTCGAGATCCTGCGCAGTCAGGTGCGCGGCAATGGCTACGCCTTGCTCTCGCCCTACCCTGATCTTCCAGCGCCGATCGTGGCTTCGGCATGGGGCATCCAGCTTCAACTCGACCAAGCTGGCGATCCGCGGTTGAACACGTTCCTGCGCAAGTACATGCAGGGTCCGCAGACACCCGAGCTCGGCGCTGCCTGTGTCCAGGGCACCGGCACGCCCGTCGAGCGCTAAGCCATGAACGAAACCTCGATGCCGCGACGCGGCACTCTCTTGCAGGTCGTGTTGATTCTGATCCTGATCGGCCTGAGCCTGGCATTGGGCGCGCTGTGGTGGTTGTCTCAGCCGCCAAGAGAGGGCGACCCGGCCGTAAGGTTCGCGCGAGACATGTCCTACCATCACCAGCAAGCTGTCGAGATGGCCCTTCTGCTGCGTGACCGCTCGGAAGATCCTATGCTGCGTCAGGTGCTGATCGACATGGCGCTCACCCAGCAGGCTCAGATCGGCGAGATGACGGGCTGGCTCGAAGCGTGGTCCCTGCCTGTCACTGGACCTGAGGCTCCGATGACCGGCACGATGGTGCATGACGGCGAAGTCATGGCCATGACCCCGGCGATGATGGGCATCCAGCCGCAGTCGGAGGTCAACAAGATCGGCGAACTGCCCGTTAAGGACGCCGAGGTGCTCTTTCTGCAGTTGATGATCAAACACCACCGCGGCGCGATCCTGATGGCAGAGTCGACGCTCGAGCAGACTCAGCGTGGGCCTGTCGTGCGGCTGGCCAACAGCATCATCGCCGCCCAGGAGTCTGAGATCGCTTTGATGCAGGAGCTTCTGGCGCAGCGCGGTGCCGCGGAGTTGCCCTGAGAGAAGACGAGGGACGGACGACGCAGGCTGGATCGCCATCCAGCCTGCCTCGTCCGTCCTGCGTCGTCCGTCCCTCGTTGTACGTCAAGCTTCTTTCGTCCCCGCTCAAGCCGCCTCCAACTCGGGCACTCCAGGCTCCACGACAGGCGATCGCCTGGCGGCAAGCAGGTAGAACGGCAGCGCCGGGGTCAGCAAGAGCGCTGCCGTCAGCAGCGCGGGCCGCAGTCCGAAGGTCGAACCGACCCAGCCCACGCCCGGCCCACCGGCCATCTCCCCGAAGGCATGCGCCTGACCGACAAAGGACATCGCCGTCGCACGCGTGGCCGGCTGCGTGTTCTGCACAAGCCAGGCGCTGAACAACGGCTCGCCCAGACCCAACGCTAACGTGCGCAGCAGGATGCAGCCGGCCGCCACCCAGAACTGTCCGGCCAGGCCGAAGCCAACGACGGCGACCATGCTGAGGGCGTCGAACGCGAGCAATCCATAAGCCGCCGAGGACGAGGTGCGGGTCAGCTTCTCGAGCCGTGGCCGCAGCGGCTCGACGACGACGAGTGTCAGCAGCGCGCCGCCGATTCGCAGGATCGCGAACCAGTAGGCCAGCGATAGACCGCCGAGAGACGGGAACGTGAAGTTCGTCAGAAGGTGCACGTCGCCCAGGCGGTCGAAGCCTTCCATCGACGACCCCATGAACAACTCGAGCCCGCACAGCATCAGCACCAGCGGCGCTGCGCGCACGGCGGCCAGGCCGAGCCGAAACCCCTTCCAGGTTTCGCGCAACGGTGACGCCCCACTCGCAGCGCTGCGGGTGAAGCCGTGCTCGCGCATGCCGAAGGTCAGCACCACGGCGAGGAGCACAAGCATGCCGCCGCCGACGATCAGGGGCAGGTTGAGCGCCAGGCTCGACAGCGCCGCGCTGGTGAGCGCCCCAATGATGCCAGCGGCGCGCCCGATTTGCCCGGACCGGATCAGCACGGGGCCGACGGCAGCCTCGCCGATCTCACCGGCGAGCCAGGCGTTCGTCGCCCCGCTCAAAAACGTGAAACCGATGCCGGCGGCGATCTGGGTGGCGATCAGGGCCGGAAAGTCGCTGACGACTCCTGCCATGACAAAGCTGCCGCCCAGCACGGCGACGCCGACCAGGATCGAGAGCCGCCGACTGTAGACGTCGGCGACCACGCCCGTCGGGATCTCGGCGAGGAAGTACGCGCCCTCGAGCGCCGTGCCGAGCAGCACGATCTGCAGCGGGTCGAGCTTGAGTCCGTCGACGAAGTAGACGGTCGCCAACGTCCAGAGCACGGCCATCGCGAACGCCTGGCCGCCCTCGAGCAAGTAGAAAGCGTGAGTGGGTTTCATGAACGTGTCTTCACTGGTCTGAGAACGCGTGTGGGATGGACTGCGAGACCACCGGTTCGTGGCGTTCCGCCCATAGGTCGCGCGCGATCACACGGGCGTCGGCGCGCACGCCGTAGCGATTGAAGTAGCCGCAGATCCGTTCGACGTCTCGGCCGAAGATGGCTCGCGCATCGGGATTGTTGTCGACGGACACCACCTGCGGGAAGTCGATGAAGGCCGTTCGGCCTTCCCAGTACAGGATGTTGTAGGCCGACAGGTCGCCGTGGATGATGCCCAGGCGCAGCATCACGCCGATGTCGCGGATCGTCTGCGTATAGATTCGGCGGGCCTCACGCGGCTCAAGGTCCACCAGATGCAGCGTCGGTGCCGGCAGCCCAACCTCACCCCAGTACTCCATCAAGAAAGCATGGCCGCTGTTCGCGACGGGCCGAGGCACCGAGACGCCGGCTTTGCGCAGCTGGTCGATGGTCTGATACTCATACGCGACCCATGACGTCTGCGTTGTTTCGAGGCCCTTGCGGGATTTGCTCTCGATCGCTTTGCGCAGACGCCAATCATGAGTGAGGTCGATGGCCTCGCCGCGTACGTTCAGCACTGCCCGCCCCTGTCGATAGATCGAGTCGTTCTTGAGGTTGCGGAACTCGCGCGAGCGATAGACCTTGGCAGCGATCCACTGCAACCCGGTGTCGGGGTGGGCAGCGCAACAGTATACATTGGCTTCCTTGCCGCCCTTGACGCGCCGCAGCACGCTTGTGATCTTCTTCTGGTGGAAGAAGGGCGTCAGCTGTTCGACGAGATACGCCTGCTCTTCGCCCGAGGTGTTGACGCCGGAGTCGAAGACGAGGTCGGTCGCTGCGCGTTTTCCATCGCCCTGGAGCGAAGCGCGTAGAGCATGTCGATCGATCTTGGGCCTGTGCAAACGACGGTCATTGAGTCGCCGTGGCCGCCGTTGGCCTGGATCCGCAAATTGAAGTTCGTCATCCGGTTCGTCACCGGGCATCAAACGAGGCATAGGTGTGTGGTTCCTGCGATAGTGAATCCGGGTCATCAGACGGAAGGCCGCTCAAGCGCCTTAGAATCCGACCGACGGTCCGAAGCAACAAAAAAGCCACGTGCGCAGAGGCGCTCGTGGCCGCAGGAACACACCACAGGCGGTGTTCAGCAGACGGTGCGAGGCGCGCTCAACGACTTGACTGCCGCAATTGCAGCATCGACGACAAAGACTTGTGCGGTTGGCATCGAGGCGCCTCCTTTCGTGAGGGTCGAAACGCTGTAGTGATTTGAAAGGACGGTGAGAGTGTAGCACGGCTGTCAAGCGGTCGTCAATCGGGCCGCCGACGGATCAGCCCTCCGACTTTGGTCGGAACCGGGCTTCGGCGGCCTGCCCGAATGCCAGTGCCGGTCTGCGTTGATTGGGGTGATGCGCGCTCTCGGTCCAGGCCTTGCAGTTGTCGGCCGCACTATCCACACTCCGAACGACCTCCTTCACCCGGTCAGCCCGGAGCGCTCCGCCGCGCCCACACGTGTTACCATCACGGATCGATCCGCGGGCGCCAACCGCGGCGCGCAAAGCATCTTGGCCGGAGGGCCGAGCCCGTCGATGTCGCTTCTGGAACGCCAGACCGAAAGCACGATCCTCAACGCCGCGCTGGACCGGGCCACCGCCGGGTCCGGCGCCGTCGTGTTGGTCAGCGGCGAAGCCGGGATCGGGAAGACGGCGTTGATCGAACACTTCACGGCTGGAGCGCGCAAGAAGCCGGTGGTGCCCCGGCTGTTGTGGGGCACGTGCGACGCCCTTTTCACCCCCCGGCCTTTCGGGCCTTTCCACGACATCGCGTCGCAGAGCCTGCCCGACCTCGAGGAGGCGTTGCGCGACGCCAACCGTTCGACCCTATTCGCCCGTGCGTTTGCCATCCTCAGCCAGGTCGTTTCCATCGTCGTCGTCGAAGACGTGCATTGGGCCGACGAGGCCACACTCGACCTCGTGATGTATCTGGGCCGGCGGGTGGCGCGGACATCGGTGCTCCTGATCGTGACGTATCGGGACGACGAGCTGGCGCCGCAGCATCCACTGCGCAACGTGCTCGGTGTACTGGCGTCGTCCTCGGCGACGCAACGAATCGATCTGGGGCCTCTGTCGCTCAAAGCCATCCAGACGATGACGGCAGGGCGCGGCTTCGACGCAGCCGAGTTACGGGCCGCCACTGGCGGCAATCCGTTCTACATCCAGGAAGCGCTGGCGAATGAGTCGGCCGGCGTGCCGGCCACGATCCGCGACGCCGTCCTTGCGCGCGCCGCGCGTTTATCGGCGTCGGCTCGAGCCGTGCTCGAAGCAGCCGCCGTCATCGGCCCGCGCATCGAGCCCTGGTTGTTGTCGGCCACGACGGGGGCCGAGGCGCCGAGCGTCGACGAGTGCCTGGCCCTCGGGCTGCTGAAAGCTTCGAGCGGCGCTCTCGTGTTTCGACACGAGTTGACTCGCCGTGCCGTGCTCGAGTTGCTCCCGCCGCATCGCCGGCTCGTCCTCCATCGCATGATCCTGACTGCGCTGCAGGCCTCGCCCACTGCCCGCGGCGACGTGGCCCGGCTGACCTATCACGCCGAGGCCGCCGACGACCGGGCCGCGATCCTGGCCAACGCGCCGGCAGCCGGTCGGGCAGCGGCACAGGCGGGAGCTTACCGCGAGGCCGCGGCGTTGTTCGCCCTGGCGATCCGCCACGCGGATGAATTGCCGGCAGCTGAGCGCGCGGGCCTGTATGCCGCGCGGGCCGATGCCTGCAATCACAGCGATGACCGCGCGGGAAGCCTGCAGGCGTGGCGCGAGGCCCAGGCCATCTGGGAGGCCGAAGGCGATGGCCGCCGGGTCGGCGAGTGCCTGGCGCAATGCGCGACGCAACTCAACGGCATGGGCCGCACCGACGACGCCGAACGCGACTGTCTGGCCGCCATCGAATTACTTCAGGCCTGGCCGCCGGGGCGCGAGCTGGCGCTCGCCTATCGAGTGCTCGCGGGTCTTCGTATGCTGACCCAGGATTATCGGGCCGCTATCGCGTTGGGCGAGAAAGCCGTGATGCTGGCCGAGGCCGGCGGCGCCGATCAATCGGCGATCACCGTCGGAGCCGAAAACGTCATGGCGTCATCCTGGATCATGCTCGACTACGACAAGGGCAAACAACTGCTCGAGCGGAACTTGAGAGACGCGCACGCCGCGGGCCTCGAGCACATGGCCGGCCTGGCGTATGCCAACCTCAGTTCGGCGGCCAGCGAGGTCTATCGCTTCGCCGATGCCGAGCGCGCCTTTCAAGAGGGCAGCACCTATGCGCTCGAACGCGGGCTCGATCGCTACTGGCATTACCTGCTGGCCTGGCGAACGCACACGCTCCTCAGGCTCGGCCGCTGGCCTGAAGCCGAACTGACAGCGACCGAACTCCTCGGCCGGCCCAACGTGTCGGTGACCAGTCGGATCACGGCTCTGGCCATGTTGGGCCTGTTGCGCGCCCGTCGGGGTCAGGCCGACGCCAGCGGGCTCCTCGATCAGGCGCTCGAACTGTCGCGCGACATCCACAGCCTGCATCGCGTGGGTCTCGTGCGCGGCGCCCGCGCTGAAGCCGCCTGGCTGACCGGTGACCTCGTCCAGACGCGGGCCGAAGCCGAAGCCGTGCTGGATCTCGCCATCCGCAAAGCGCATCCGTGGTTCGGCGGAGACTTGCTTTACTGGTTGAGCCGCGCAGGTGTGTCGACCGAGGCGCCCGGCTGGCTGGCCCTCCCCTATGCCCGCCACCTGGCCAATGACTGGCGCGCAGCAGCGGCCGCCTGGCATGAACTGGGGTGCCCATACGAAGAGGCGCGTGCGCTGGCGGACGGCGACGCCGGGGCTCAGGCCGCTGCGCTCGAGATCTACGATCGACTCGGCGCTCAAGCCGCCGCTGATCGGCTGCGCGACAGCATCCGTCAGGCCGGCGGCGTCGTGCCGCGTGGTCCGCGCGCATCGACCCGCGGGAACGCGTTTGGACTGACCGTTCGGCAACTCGAGATCCTCGAATGGGTCGCCGCTGGCCTGACCAATGCGGACATCGCGCAGCGCCTGCACCTCTCGGCCAAGACGGTCGATCATCACGTCTCGGCTATCCTGTCCAAGCTCGACGTGTCATCACGCCAGGAAGCCGCCGAGCTGGCGCGGCAGGCCGGAGCTCTGACAGGCGGCGACATCGCGACCGACTGAGGCTAAAATGCCGCAGTGGCTATGCCCGTTCTCCTCGAACGACAAAGCGCGCTCGATCAATTGACCGCCGCCCTCGCAGACGCGCGGAATGGTCACGGCCGCGTGGTGTTTGTAGCCGGCGAAGCCGGCATCGGCAAGACCTCACTTGTCGATCGATTCGTGGAGCGCTACTCCTCGGGAATGCAGTTGCTGTGGGGCGCCTGCGAGCCCTTTCTGGAGCCCAAGCCCTTCGGTCCCCTCCACGATGTGGCACTCCGCATCGTTGACCTTCAGAGCGCCCTGGCCGACGCCCGAGATCTGACCCGTATCGAACAGGCTTTCCTCAACGGCCTTCGCACCCCTTCGCTCCTGGTGATCGAGGATCTGCATTGGGCCGATGAGGCCACCCTCAACATCCTTAGGCGCCTGGGCCCCGAACTGCCGACCTTGCCCGTGCTCGCGGTCTTCACCACGCGAGACGATCTCGTCTCCGTCGGGCCGGTGGTGCGAGCTTTCTTGGATCGAGTGGCGACGTGGCCGATGTACGAACGTGTGGATCTGGCGCCCCTGTCGGAACATGCGGTTCGCCAACTTGTCGGCGACCGGGCCGCTGATGCGGCCGCGGTGCACATACGGACCGGCGGCAATCCGTTCTTCGTCACAGAGGCGCTGGCATCGGCGCAGTCCACGCTGCCGACATCGATCCGCGATGCTGTGCAGTCACGTCTCGCTCAACTTCCCGTGAACGCTCAAGCAGCCCTCGAAGCCGCGGCGGTGATTGGCACGCGTGGCGAGCGCTGGCTGCTGCTCAACCTGGTGGGCGGTGATCCGACGGGCCTCAGCCTCGCGCAGGCGGCCGGGTTTCTCATCGACGCCGGTGACGCTGTCGCATTTCGACACGAGTTGGTTCGACAGGCCGTGGTCGCGTCGATGCCGTTGTCGCGCACGCTGGCCCTGAACAACGCCGCCTGGCAGGCTCTCGATGGTCGATCAGACACCGACGGTGACTGGACGCGCCGCGCACACTACGCCGTCGCAGCATCCGACTCGGATGCCATCTGGCAGTTCGCCCGCGCCGCCGGTCGGCAGGCCGCCTGGGCCCGCGCCCATCATGCCTCGGTGACCTGGTTCGAACGCGCGATCGAACAGTCCACGGGACGCCCGCCCACCGAGGTGGCCAGCCTCTTCGACTCATACGCCCAGGAGCTCGACACTGTCGATCGCAGGCGTGACTCGGTGGCCGCTCGCGAACGAGCCATCGACCTCTGGACGGTCATCGGCGATCAGGCGGCGTTAGGCGAGTCTCTGGCACGCCTTTCGGCCATGCTCCAACTTGTCGGGCGGATGCCCGAAGCTGTCGCCGCCAACGCGCGGGCCCTGGCCGCCCTCGAACCGCTCGGCCCCAGCCCAGCCCTGATCTCAGCCTACAACACGCAGGCGTGGATGCACCTGGGTAGCGGCACGAGCGAAGCCGGTGTTGCGGTGGCCGAGCGCGCGATCGACATGGCCGAAGAACTTGGCGCCCTCGACGATCTGCCGCGTCTGACCGAGATCGCGGGACTGTGCGAGCTGTATCGCGACTCCGAGCGGGCCATGGCTCTGCTCGATCGAAGCCTGTCGCTTTCGCTCGAACAGGGCTTGATGACGCGAGCCGGCAATACTTACGCCAACCTGGGTTCGATCTATATCGACTTCCACCAGTTCGACCGCGCCGACTCGCTTCAGGCTCACGGCCTCGCGTTCTCGCGGTCGCACGAGTTGTCGTCGGTGCATGCCTTCATCGAAGGCTGGCAGGCCGTGCTGGAGGTCCACCTCGGCCGATGGACGCTGGCCGACGCGACCATCAGCCGCGCGTTGGATCGGCCCGCCCCCTCGCCCGGGCGCGGGCCGGCGCTGCTGGCCCTCGGCCGCCTGCGGGCGCGCCGCGGCAGCGGAGATGCCCTGACCGCGCTGGGCGAGTCGCTCGACATCCTTCAAGGTCAGGGGTTTCGGCAGCGCGAAGGCCTGATCCGGGCAGCGCTCGCCGAAGCCGCCTGGCAGGCCGGCGACATCGCCGGCGTGCTGGCCCAGGTGGATGAAGGCCTGCCGCTGGCCTTGCGCTTCCGGCAACCCTGGTACGTCGGCGAACTGGGTTACTGGGCGTGGCGTGCCGGGCGACCGGTCGATCTTCCGGAGTGGGCGGCTGAGCCCTATGTGCTGCAGATCGCCGGACGTGCGGTCGAAGCCGCTGAACGTTGGGCGGCCATGGGGTGCCCCTACGAGCGAGCCCGGGCACTGGCCGAGGGTGACCCCAAAGACCTGGCGACGGCATTGGCTCTTTTCGAGAGCCTCGGAGCCGGCCCGGCCTTGCAGGCGCTACGAGGTCGTTCGCCGGCCGTATCGCTGGACACCTATCGTGCGCGCCGCCCGCTTCCTGGCCTCACGGCTCGGCAATCGTTGATCGCGGACCTCGTCAGCGACGGTCTCACTAACAACCAGATCGCATCCTATCTCGGGCTGTCTGTGAAGACCGTCGACCATCACGTGGCCGCTGTGTTCAATCGGCTCGACCTGCCGGACCGGCGAGCCCTCACCGACTGGGTACGTGCCGCCCGCAAAGCTGACGGCACGTCATCGTCACAGCCCAGCGCCCCCTGACGGCCATTACCCATCGACTGGCGGCGGAGGCGGAGCCCAATCCTTCTGCACCTCCGGCAGATAAAGGCAACCCTGCCCGCAGGCACCCGGCGTCGGCGTGGCCGGTTGCGTCCCCACCACGACAAACGTGGCAGTGGGCGTCCTCGTCATCGTCGGTGTAGTCGTGGTTGAGGGCGTGCCCGTGGCTGTTGGCGTGGCCGAGAGCGTGCCGGTTGGCGTCGCCGTGCAGGGCGGATTGTCGACGGATGGCGTGCAGTTGCGCGTGGGCGTGGCTGTGGGCGTCCGTGTAGCGGTGGCCGTGTACGACGGTGTCCAGGTCGGCGACGCCGTAGCCGTCACCGGCGGCAAGGCTGTGTTGGTCCGGCTGGGCGTGGGTGTGTTCGTCCGAGTCGCCGTGGCGGTCGCCGTCCAGGTGGCGGTCGGCACCAGGGTGTTGGTCGCCGTCGACGTAGCGGTCGGCACGGGCGTCCCCGGCGACGCATACTCATAGGCGCCGATGTCGCAGGTCGAGCCCGGCGCACCGAAGGTGTTGACCGGCCGAATGTAGCCGCGCTGGTCGACCGTCAACGGGCTGCCAAGATCGTCGAGGCAACCGGCCGGGTTGCCGCCCTGGATCGCCGGACTCCCGGCCTGCAGAGCCTGCGTCAGTGTGCCGCCGCCGTTGTTCGCCAGGGCCGACAGCATCGGATCAACGCCGGTCTGGTTTCCAGAGAGGTCGCCCGTGAAGGAACAGCTGGCCATATCCTCGACAAGGTTGTACCCCGCACTTACCAGGCTGCCCGAGCAGTCATTTGAATACGTGGGCACGAGGTCGACGTTGTCGGCCACGATCGTATTTTGAAGAGTCGCTACTCCGGCGAGCATCATGATCCCGCCGCCGCCGCCCGATGTGCCACTCAGACCGGCCGTGTTGTTGGCGACCGTCACGTTGGCCAGCAAGAGCGTGCCGCCGTTGCTCACACCGCCTCCGAAGGTGCTGGCGCTGTTGCCGCTGATCGTGCTGTTGACCACCACAGCCGAACCATTGTTTTCGAGGCCGCCGCCGCTCGAGTCGGAAGAGTTGTTCGTGATGCTCGACTCGCGGATCATGATCGAGCCAGTGCTTTGAACGTAGACACCTCCGTTGCCGTTGCCGTCGATGCGGCTGTCGATGATGCTGGCGCCCGAACCCATACGGACCCACAGCGCCCGTTCTGCGCCCACAGGCACTGCGGTGAGCCGCACTGAGAGGAGAGTAAGGTAGGCTGATGCGCCCACATACACATTGCTGCCGGCCGAGAACCCCGCATTGCCTTCCCGAATGGTCAGATGCGAAATCGTCACCTGACTCAAGTGGACGTATATCGCCCGGCTGAGGCTGTTTGCGTCGATGATGGTGGCGCCACGCCCGGCGCCGACGATCGTGAGGTCCTCGGAGATCAGGAGCTCGGTAGCCGTCGTGAAGCCGTAGGTGCCGGCCGGCAGGGTAATGTTGTCGGCACCATTGCCAGCCGGGCAGGCATCGGTCGCGACGTCGCCGTTGGCTGCGGCGATCGCCTCTCGCAATGAACAGTCGCCGTCGGAGTTGAGTTCATCATCCGTCGTCGTCACCGTGATCGTGGCCGCCCAGGCGACGGGCGGCGTCGAAAGGACCAGACCCAGCCCGATCAGGGCCGCCAGAAGTAGCCGAAGGCAAGTGGTTTGTATTGTGTTCATGGTGCTCCTCTCGCCGATCAGGATAGGGAAGCACCGGGTCGAGCGCATCGGTAACCGACACCTATCTTCGCCGTGACGCATCCCCAGACAGCGCAAGCAGGGCCTGGCAAGAGATGGAAGATAGGGGGACGCGTGTCCGAAACTTGGGGATCGCCACCGATGACCGCAAGGCGGTTCCCGGCTATCCTCGCGCTGTCAGCCGGAGGACGGCTGCACGTTCTCGGAGTTCAACATGGATCTCTCTTTGCTCATTCGGGACTGGCGATTCTGGCTGGCCGTGGTGATCCTCGGCGGCGTCGTTGCCTGCAGCAGCATTATCATTTTCGGCACCGCGTTGAGCGACCTGGGTCAACAACCAACACGCGAGGCGCTCCAGGCGATGACGGTCTTTCGCGACACCTGCGGCTCGGGCGAAGGCGTGGCCGAGGCTCCCGGTTTGACAGCAACGACGGGGCCTCACCAGGTAGTCGTCTACCGGTCGCTCCTGCCATCGACCGGAGACCTGTCGTCGTACTACAACCGGACCGAAGACCTGCCCGAAGACTGGCGCGCCACCCTGCCGGGTGAAACCGAGATGGTCGCATGCGTTCACGCCGAGCGTGTCGTCGTCGAAGAATGCCAGTACACGCTTGACAGCGGAGTCGCCGGGGTTCTGCGCCGTGAACAGTGGCTGGCGCGGATCGTACTGCATGATGCTCACACCGGCGACGTGATCGAACAGGAGACTCTATCGGGCGAGTCCCCGAGGGAGTGCCAGGACAGTGAGACGTTTACGGAAGGTGCTTCAACTCTTCAGGTCGAAGGCAAGCAGGTCACGCCAAAGGCCATCGCTGAATGGCTCGAATCGCGCGTGGCCCCCTGATTGGCTCATGGTCACACACTGATCTGATCCAGGTGAGTTTCACCCGCAAGTTTTTACGGGTCCTTTCCGAGTTGCCCACCGACCCTTCCGAATCCGTCGGCCGTTGTGTGCTATCGTGCCGACGGCGGAAACGGGGTCTGCCGCAAAGGATGGATATGTCGCGTCGGCATGTGTCGTATCGGTTATGGATGTTCTTGGCCGTGATCGGGCTGACTATCGGGCTCCGGCCTCCGCTGACTGTCTCAGGCGAGTCGGCGCGGGTCGTTCAGAAAGAATCGGGTCTTTCGTTGATGCGGCGCGATCGTCCCCTGGCGTTTTCTGCACTGACCGCCAAAGTCCTTACGACCGGCCGTCTCCGAGTCATTGTCAGGTTGAACACGGGCTTCAGGCCCGAAGCCGGTCTATCGATGCTGCAGCAAGTCGATCAACAGGCCGACATCAACGCGACAGCGCAGGCTTTGGAGCGCGAACTTTCGGGCGCGGCCGGCACGGCTGCTGCCGACTTCGAGAGCCTCGAGCATTTACCGTATGCGATCGTCTCCGTCGATGCTGACGGGCTCCAGGTGCTGCAAGACTCGTGGCGCGTGGCCGGCATCCAGGAGGATGTGGCCGACCCTGTGGCGCTGGCTGAGAGTGGCGCTCAGATCGGGGCATCGGGCGCTCTGGGCGTGCATGCGCTCGGCTACACCGGCGCCGGGTACGCTGTGGCCATCCTCGACACAGGCGTCGAGCGCAGCCATCCGTTCTTTTCGGGTCGAGTCGTCGCGGAAGCCTGCTTCTCGAGCACCTATTCGTTGCCGGACAGCACCAGCGTCTGTCCGGACGGCACGAGCGAACAGTACGGCACTGATGCGGCCCGCCCCTGCGACGTCGCCATGGCGGACCCCATGGGCTCGTGTGAGCATGGCACACACGTGGCAGGGATCGCCGCCGGCGGCGGTTATGCAGATATGGTCTCCGACGGCGCCAGCTCGGTCTACGATGGAGTAGCGCCCGGCGCCGACATCATCGCGGTGCAGGTCTTCTCGCGCTTCAACTCGGCGACCAACTGTGGGAGTGTTGCCGCCACACCGTGTTATCTGAGTTACGTGAGCGATCAACTTCGCGGGCTCAACTGGCTCGCGGGTGTGGTCGGCACCTACAACCTGGCCTCGGTGAACATGAGCCTCGGCGGCACCAGCAAGAGCACGACCGCCTGCGATAGCGACTCGCGCAAGGCCGGCATCGACAACCTGCGGGCTGCCGGCGTCGCCACCTTCATCGCTTCGGGGAACTCGGGCTTCACCGACGGTTTGAGTTCGCCAGCATGTATCTCGACCGCGATAAGCGTGGGATCTGTGTACGACGGCAGCCTGAGCGCCACGCCGATTGACACTGTTTCGTCGTTCTCGAACAGCTCAGCGCTGTTGACGCTGCTGGCGCCCGGCCAATGGATCCAGTCCTCAGTCACTGGCGGCACCTTCGGCACGATGGCCGGCACCTCGATGGCCGCCCCGCACGCGGCCGGGGCCTGGCCGGTCATGCGCGAGATGTACCCCACGGACACCTTCGATCAGTTGCTGACTCGCATGCTGAACAACGGCGTCTCAGTGACCGACTCGCGCAACGCCATCGTCAAGCCTCGCTTGAGACTGGTCGCCCCACCCGCGACCGCGACGCCCACCTCCACCGCAACGGCCACCATGACAGCCACGTCGACGAGTACTCCCACGCCGACGGCCACGACCATGGGCGCGCCGTCGGCCACCGCCACATCGACGCCCACCGCCACAGGTTCAGCCACTGCGACCCCAGGGAGCAGCGTTACTCCGGGCACGGCCACCGCACCGGCACCCGGCACACCGACCGCGACGAGTGTGCTGCCGGCTCCCATGCTGGATCACCGAGTCTTCCTGCCTGCCCTCCAGCACTGAACAGGTTGGCGGGAACGTCATTCGCTGTTGTCGCCGATGGCCTGCTTCGTGGGAGTGGCTCAATCCTTGATGACTCGATCCCAATGAGCGCATTTCGGTCATCGGCGGCCAGAAGCCTCCGCTGGACGCTCGCCCGTGCACCTGTGGCGCAGAGCATCCGTAAGCGCGTCAACCTTCGGTACAATCCAGCGCCATGGACTTGCTTGAACGTCAATCGGCCCTCAGTGAGCTCATGCAGGCGCTTGGCGAAGCCCATCAGGGATCCGGCCGCCTGGCATTGATCGGCGGCGAGGCCGGCATCGGCAAGACAGCCCTGGTCGAACGATTCCGCGAGACCCTGCCGGGTGACGTCCGGTTCTGGTGGGGCGCTTGCGACGCGCTCTTTGCGCCACGACCGCTGGGACCGCTTTTCGACATGGCACCAGACATCGGCGGCGCCGTGCCCGGCCTGCTCACCTCGTCCGAGCCGGTCAACCGGCTGTACTCGACGCTGCTCGTCGAGCTTCAGAATCGACCGACTGTGGTGGTGATCGAAGATGTGCAGTGGATCGACGAGGCCACCCTCGATCTGCTCCGCTACCTCACCCGGCGCATCGCACGCACTTCGGCTCTTGTGTTGTTGACCTACCGCGACGACGAGTGGCCACCCGAGCACCCTACCCGTCTGGCCATCGAAACGCTTGCTCATGCTCCCGAATGTCAACGCATCCATCTGGCGCCGTTGTCAGTCGCGGCTGTGCGCGCTCTAACCCGGGTCGCGCCGCACCACGCGCAGACACTCCATGCCCTGACGGGAGGCAATCCTTTTTTCGTCAACGAACTCGCCCTGCACACCGAGGGCGGGATTCCGCCGACGGTGCGAGATGCCCTCCTGGCGCGAATAGCGCGGCTGTCGGGGTCGGGTCAGGCCGTGCTGCGAGCAGCAGCGGTGTTGGGTCCGCGCATCGAGCGTTGGGCCCTGGCGACGGTGACGGGCGCAGAGGCCGAGTATGTCAGCGAAGGTCTGGGCTCGGGCTTCTTGATCGAACGCGGAGAGGCGCTTGCCTTCCGTCACGAGCTCGCGCGCCAGATCGTGCTCGAGTCCACCGCGCCTACTCAGCGCTGCGCCCTGCATCGGCTGTCGCTGTTCGCGCTGCGCGCCGACCCCGCGACGCGCGACGATTTGACGCGTCTGGCCCATCACGCCGAAGGAAGCGCCGAAGCCGAATGGATCCTGCAATACGCCCCGGCCGCGGCGCGGCAAGCGGCTGATGCTCGCACGCACCGTGCCGCAGCCCTGCTCTTCGAGCTCGCCCTGTCGTGCGCGGCTGGGCTCGACATCGCCGAACGCGCACAGTTGTGGCTGGATTACTCGGTGGAGTGCGACGTCACAAGCCGACGACCCGACGCCATGAAGGCCCTCGAGGAGGCCCATCGACTGTTCGTCGAAGCCGGTCTGCCGCTGAGCGCCGGACTGTGCCTGAGCCGTCAGGCCCTGCTGTTGCAGATCACTGGCCGGGTCGCGGACGCGGCTCGAGTCAACAGCGAGGCGTTGGCCTTGCTCGAGCCCCTCGCGCCCAATCGTCAATTGATCTCGGCGTACAACGTGGAGGCCTGGCTGAGCCTGGCGAGCCCTGATCAACGCCAGGGCATCGACAGAGTCGAAAAGGCTCTGGCGCTCGCCGAGCACTTCGAATCGGAGGGCGATCTGCCACGCCTTTTCGAGGTCGCCGGTCTGCTCTGGCTCACTCAGGATCGGCAGCGAGGTCTGGCCTATCTCGAGCGCGCGCTGGCCGCGGCCCTCAAGCTCGGCCACGCCACGCGCGCGGCGAACATCTATACAAACCTGGCGTTGCTGCTGGTTGATCAATACGCTTTCGACCAGGCCCAGGCGCTGCTGGACGTCGGCCTGCCCTTTGCTCAGGAACGCGACCTGGACTTCGCCCAGCGTCTGATGTCCTGCACCCTCGCGCTCTTAAAACTTCATCGCGGCGATTGGGCCACCGCGGAACGACTAGCGACTGAAGAACTCCAGCGTCATCCGTCATCGACGGCACGCGGCTCGGCCCTGTTAGTGGTGGGGCGTCTGCGCGCCCGGCGCGGAGATCCGGATGCGCTGACCCCGCTTGAGGAGTCGCTTGCCCTCCTGGTCCGACAGGGCTTTCGCCAGCTCGAAGGATCGGTCAGAGTCGCGCTGGCGGAGGCGGCCTGGAACGCCGGTGATCGCGACCGGGCGGCGACGGAGGCCCGGGCGGGCCTTGAACTCGCCCTGAGCCATGCCCAGCCCTGGTACGTCGGCGAGCTGGCCTACTGGCTGGGGCGCGCCGGTCAGCCCGTAGAGGCGCCCGACTGGGCCGCCGAGCCATTTGCGCTCGAGATGGCCGGTGATTGGAGCGCCGCCGCTGACGCCTGGGCAGCGCTGGATTGCCCGTACGAACGCGCTCGAGCGCTAGCGAACGGTGACATCACGGCGCGGCGCGAGGCGCTCGCCGTGTTCGTTAAACTCGGGGCAAAGCCAGCCGCAACCGAACTCCGCGACCAACTTCGATCAGCCGGGATCGACAGACTGCCCCATGGGCCGCGGGCCGCCACACGCCGCAACCCGCTTGGCCTCACCCGCCGCCAGGCCGACGTCCTGGATGGGCTGTTGGCGGACCTCACCAACGCCGAGATTGCCGCACGCCTGCACCTCTCGGTCAAGACCGTTGAGAAGCACGTGGGCGCCCTGCTCGCCCGGTTTGGCGTCCGAACCCGTCAGGGCGTCATTGATCATGTCAGACAGCTTTCGAGCCGGCTCGATTGATGTCATGATCGCGGCTCACGAGGACTTCCGTTGCGGCTCCCCATCAGCCCTCCTATACTGGTGACATGCTGACACAACGCGACTTCACTTTGCCCGACGGTCGCCGTCTGCACGTTTACGAACAAATGGTTGCCCTGCGACATGCGCCTATGACGATCTTCTGGCATCACGGCACGCCCAACATCGGCGCGCCGCCGGCGCCCCTTTTCGAAGCCGCTTCGATCTTGAACCTCCGCTGGGTAGGCTACGATCGGCCCGGCTATGGCGGTTCGTCGCCGCTCCCAGGTCGCAGCATTGGCACAGCCGCCGAGGACGTCGCCCGTATTGCCGACGCGCTTGGCATTGATCGTTTTGGGGTGATGGGACATTCCGGCGGGGGCCCACATGCCCTGGCGTGCGCAGCCCTTCTGCCCGGGCGCGTGATGGCGGCGGTGAGCGTCTCGGGGTTGGCACCGATCGGTGCGACAGGGTTGGATTGGTTCGCGGGCATGGCGCCCTCAGGCACGACCGAGTTGCGGGCGGCTCTGGCCGGTCCCGCCGAGCTGGAAGCCTGTCTGGCCGCTTCGGAATACGACCCCGAAATGTTCACTCCCAAAGACCACGGAGCCCTATCAGGCACGTGGTCGTGGTTCAACGAAGTGGTCGGGCCGGCCACAGCCAATGGATTCGCCGGCTTTGTGGGCGACGACCGCGCCTACGTCACTCCTTGGGGTTTTGATCCGGCGGCCATCACGGCCCCGCTCTTGTTGCTTCATGGCCAACAGGACCGGATCGTGCCCGTTGCCCACGCTCGCTGGCTGGCCGATCACTGCCCTACGGCGGAGCTCCGGCTCGGCCCCGATGACGGCCATCTTTCGATCCTCGATCAAGGCGCAGCGGCCCTCGAGTGGTTGCGCCAACAGGCGGATCGCCAAACACGGTAGCGATCGACGAGATCGAGGAAACGCGACGGGGCAACGACTCGGCCGAGTCGTTGCCCCGTCGCGTTCATACATGTCCTGACACGGATCTCAAAGGCGATGCGCGATCTCCCAGATGTTGCCGGCTGGATCCGCGAAACTCGCCGTGCGGATCCCCCACGGTCGATCCATCGGGCCGTTGATCAGCTTGACGCCGAGCGCGACCAACTCCCGGCACCGGGCGTCGACGTTCTCGACGTCGAGCGTCAAGACCATGCGCGCGCCGCCGGCCGGCGTCCCGACCGCGGCGGGGTTGACAAGGCCCGGGGCCTCGCTGATGTCAAGCAGATTGATCATGGTGTCTTTGAAGTTGAACACGGCCGACACCGGGTCTTCGAACGCGATCGGCAGCCCGAAAACGCTTTGATAGAACGCCCTGGCCGCTGGCAGGTCTTCGACGAACAGCGTGATCGCCGTGATGCCACCGGGCCAGGTCGTTGTCGGTGTGGGTGAAGGGCTGGTTTCGCTCATATGTTTCTCCTTGTGTGAACAACATCATCGTCGTTGCCGCGCCGAACGCACATGGCCCGACCGACAACAACCATATCAACCCGTCGCACTGAAATCAAGACGGCGCGTCTGCCAATATAGGTGGCTTCTGAAGAAACCTGGGGGGAGGGCAACGATCTGCTGGCCGGCGATTTTCCCTATCCTTTCGGGACTAGTCCAGGCCACAACGGGTCAACCGACACACCGGGATATCAAACGCTCATGTCTTTCAAACGCTTTCACCACCTGTCCAGGCTGGCTCTGGCCGGCATCCTGCTGGCGGGCTACTCCTTGCTGGTGTCACCGGCCCTGCCGGCCCAGGCGACAGTGATCACGGTGACGACCACAGCCGATGATCGCACCAGCAACGGGAATTGCACGTTGCGCGAAGCCATCATTGCCGCCAACACCAACACCGCCATCGATGCCTGTCCGGCCGGCAGCGGCGCCGACACCATCACGCTTCCGGCGGGCACCTTCACCCTGA
This sequence comes from Anaerolineales bacterium, assembly GCA_044226485.1. Classification (GTDB taxonomy): domain Bacteria; phylum Chloroflexota; class Anaerolineae; order Anaerolineales; family UBA6663; genus UBA6663. Next base: position 349,635 of record JBGAGY010000006.1, on the reverse strand, counting down.
CGATCCCGGGGACGAGCGAGGGTCTCGCCCAAACCGGTGACCTCGACGTCTATGACGACCTGACCCTCGTCGGCGCGTCGCCCACGACAACCATCATCGATGGCGGCGGGATCGATCGTGTGCTGGAGGTGTACGGCGACGCCGTGGTGCATATCACGCGGCTGGCCGTTACAGGCGGCAACCAGACAGCTGCCGGCTCGATGATCCGACTGACCGACACCGCGCAGCTCACACTTTCGGTGGTCCGACTCTATGGCGCGCCATCTGGCGTGAGTTACGCGCTCTATCAACTGACGGGCACGAGCCTGATCGTTCAAAGCAGCCTGATCGAAGACAACCTGAGCGGCGGGTTGTATACCCAGACCGGCTCGACCACGATCGTGCGTCATACGACGATATCGGGCAACGTGGCCGCCAATGGCGGCGGTATTTCGTCGTCGGGGGCGCTCCGGATGGTGAACTCAACCCTGAGCGGCAACTCCGCCACAGGCCAGGGTGGCGGGATCTTCTCCGGTGGTACGGCCGATCTCTACAACGTCACCATCGTCGACAACTCCGCCGGCACCGGTGGCTCGAACGGCGCCGGCGGCGGGATCGTGCAGGTCACAGGGACCGCCACCTTTCGAAACAGCATTTTGGCCAACAATGTCGAACTCATTTCTTCGAACTCGAATGATTGCTCTGGGGCACTCACAAGCGCCGGCTACAACCTGATTGAAGATCCGCTCGGTTGCGTCATCGGCGGTGACACGACCGGCAACATCACGGGTCTGGATCCCAATATGGGTGTCCTGGACCTCTACGGCGGCGGCATTCCCACCCATCGACTCCTGGCGGGAAGCCCCGCAATCAACGCCGGGAACCCCACCGGCTGTCTGGATGAGGTCGCCGCCACGCTGCTCACAGACCAGCGGCTCTTTCTGCGCAACGGCGTGTGCGACATGGGCGCTTTCGAGTTCAACTCGCCCGGCGCGGCCACTGCGACACCGACCCTGACATCATCCCCGGTGCCCGCCACGGCAACATACACACCGACTGCCAGCGCGACACCGACGAACACTGCGCTGCCGCCGACCGCCACCCGCACCGCGACGGCCAGCCCGACCGCCTCGCCCTCCTCGACATCGACACGCACCCAAACACCTGGACCATCCCCGACCAGCACATCCACGGCCACGGCGGGCCCGTCGAGCACAGCGGCGCCGGGGTTGACCCGTCTCTATCTGACGAACCTGTCCAAGGAGGATCTTCCGGCTGTGCCTTGACTGCGGTTTGAACATCCCCATCTTCGCGGTCCTGAACCCTATAGAGGCCGCGAAGATGGGGATGTCGCAGGGCCAATCTGGGGGGCCGCCCCCGATGCGGGGTGCGAGCAGACCGGTTAAGGTGAATGCGTCAAACCAGTGAGGCGTGTCGCATGAACCTTTCGACTCCTTCTTCTCGCAGACCTGATCTGGCCCCCGCACAACACGTTTTCCGATGGATCACGTGCGGCGCACTGACGATGCTTGGTGTCACGGCGCTGTGGCCGACCGCCGACGTGGACGCCGAAGGTGTCGCAGCGACGGCGACGGTCTGCGTCCCCGGACCCGATAACTTCTGCCCCGCGACACCAACAGCCCAGCCCTTGACGCTCAGGCTGTACCTGGCCGAAGTCCAACGGGATGACACGGACCAACCCTGACGAGCTCTGAGCAGCGAGGTGTAGAGATGGCTCTCGTGAACCAGCCGACGTCCTTGCGCCTGACAGTTCCAACAACCTTCTCTGACCTCGAGGAAAGCGACTTCGAGCGCGCCTGGCCGGCTTATGCGAGTACGCGCCTCGTGGATGATCTCCGCGTCACCGACTACGCCCGCCTCGATGAGTTGGGCCAGGTGTACCTCGACTACACCGGCGGCTCACTCTACGCGGAGAGTCAGCTGCGTTCCCATCTGGCGTTGTTGGCCGGCGACGTGTTCGGCAACCCACACTCCAAGAACCCGACGTCACTGGCCATGACCGAACTCGTCGAGCACACGCGGTCCCGCGTCCTCGAGCACTTCAACGCGTCGCCCGACGAGTACGTCGCGATCTTCACAGCCAATGCCACCGGCGCGCTGCGACTCGTGGGCGAGGCCTATCCGTTCGACGCGGACTCCGAGTACGCGCTCACCGCGGACAACCACAACTCGGTCAATGGCATACGCGAGTTCGCCAGACGCAAGGGGGCCGCGGTGACCTATGTGCCGTTGCGGGCCGATGACCTGCGGGTCGATCCCGACCACGTCTTCCAGGCGCTGAGCACAAGCCGGGCGAGAGGCTCACGTTTGTTCGCCTACCCGGCCCAGTCCAACTTCACCGGCGTGCAACATCCGCTCGAGTGGATCGCGTGGGCTCAGGCTCGCGGATGGGACGTCCTCGTCGATGCCGCGGCCTTCGCGCCGACTAATCGGCTCGATCTCGGTCGCTGGCATCCGGACTTTGTCAGTCTTTCGTTCTACAAGATCATGGGCTACCCGACGGGGATCGGATGCCTTCTGGCTCGCCGGCCAGCCCTGGAGAAACTCACACGCCCCTGGTACGCCGGGGGCACGATCACGTTCTCGTCAGTGGCCGCTCAGGACCACTACCTGACGCCAGGCTCAGCCGGGTTCGAGGACGGGACCGTCAACTACCTGTCGATCCCGGCGGTCGAGATCGGGCTGCGGCATGTCGAGGCCGTCGGCCTGGATCTCATCCACACGCGTGTGATGTGCCTCACGGGCTGGCTGCTCGACCGCCTGCTGGCCATGCGTCACAGCAACGGCCGCCCGGTGGTCCGACTCCACGGACCGGCCGACACTCACGCTCGAGGGGCGAACCTGCAGGTCAGCATCCTCGACAGACTGGGCAAGACCTACGACTGCTACCAGGTCGAGCAACTGGCGAACGCGCAACGGATCTCACTTCGAGCAGGCTGTCACTGCAATCCGGGCGCGCGTGAAGCGGCGCTTGGCTTCACACGTGATGATCTGGCACCCTGTTTCAAAGACAAAGCCCGCCAGACCTACGAGCAGTTTCTCGATGGCATCGCCGGGAAGACGATGGGCGCGGTACGCGCATCGCTTGGCATCGCCTCGAACTTCGCTGACGTGCTCACCTACGCGCGATTCATCGAATCGTTCATCGATACCCGAATCGACCTCTAGCCTGCGAGGGAACACCATGCCTCACGATCGAGTCCGCACCAATCACGATGAACTGGCCCAGATAGCGGCGCTGTTCGGGCAGGAGGCAGACGCCGTTGCGAAGACGATCAACGGGCTGCGCCAGCGCAAAGACACGCTGCAAGGCGGCGACTGGATTGGCGCAGCCGCGCGCCGCTTCTACGCTGAAATGGACGGGCAGGTGCTCCCGACGCTGATCCGGCTCCAACTCGCGCTGACCCAATCCCAGAGTGTGATACACGCCGTCGGAAAGCGCCTACGTCAGTGCGAATCCGACGCGGCCCGTCAGTTGCAGGATCGTGAGGCCTTCACGGGCCAACCCGTCGGCGGCTCCGGCGGCAGCCTGCCGTCGACCGGCGGTGAGTTCGTCGGCCAACCCGTCGGCGGCTCCGGCGGCAGCCTGCCGTCGACCGGCGGTGAGTTCGTCGGCCAACCCGTCGGCAGCTCCGGCGGCAGCCTGCCGTCGACCGGCGGTGAGTTCGTCGGCCAGCCCGTCGGCGGCTCCGGCGGCAGCCTGCCGTCGACTGGCGGTGAGTTCGTCGGCCAACCCGTCGGCGGCTCCGGCGGCAGCCTGCCGTCGACCGGCGGTGAGTTCGTCGGCCAGCCCGTCGGCGGCTCCGGCGGCAGCCTACCCGACGCCAACGAGATCGGTGTTCCGAGCGGCGAGACATCGGGCGGCAGTTTGCCGGCGACGGGCGGCGGTTACGGCATCGGCAGTGCGGCCGAGTTTGGACCGTATTCGATTTCGGGATCCGTCGATGTGCTCAACGGCGGGGTCGCGGACACTGGCCGCTTCGGCCAAACAGCCGCCGGGCAACTGGCCGGCAGCGACGTCGAACTGACATTTGACCCCTTCGGCAACGAACTGACGCAGGCAACCGTGACCGGCGAAGGCATGCTTTTGGGCGGACAGGCGGCGTTCGGTTGGGGCGACGACGTCAAGGGATTCGCGCTCACCGGAACAGGCGGCTCTTACACGGCCGAAGCCAGCCTGCTCGGAGGATGGGTCAAACCAAGCGCCGGATTCGAGATGCTTTCGGGCAATGTCTTCCTCGGACAGCAAGAGGGCAACTACGGCAGCGGCGGATCGCTTAACAGTGGCTCGGCCGAACTCGGTCTGGCGATTGGCGGCCCAAACCTCGGCCTGACCTTTGGCGCTGGTGTTGGAGGACCTTCAGCCGACCTACAGATCGGCTTGATGGATGGCAACGGCGCGGCAGGTGGTGGCGGTCGTCTAGGCAGCCTCTCGGGCGATATCGGGCTGAACGTGCTGGGCTGGAACATCGGCCTGGGCGGCGGCGTCGAAGCCGGCGGGTCATTCGGCTTTCAACTCGGCGAACACACCGAGGTCAAACTCGGACCCCTGGCAGGCAGTCTCCTAATCGGAAACGCAAAGTAAGGAGCCTGATCCATGGCCCTCATCCTCGATCGAGCAGAGTTCTATGCCCTGGTGGTGCTCTTCCGGGCCCGCATGATGGTCGGGCTCGATCCGGCGGCGCTGGTGGCCGGCGATCTCGAGAGCCAGCAATCCCTGTTCAACCAGGGGCGCGATCAACTTCGGGAGCGTGACCTGATCCGCCTCACCGAACATGGAGCATTCGATGTCGACAGCGATCTGCGCGACCTTTTCGCGGCCATCGTCATGCCAGACCAGGTCGTGTTGACGATTCGGCGGATGCCTGCAGGTGAGCGCAGCCTCCTCCTGTTCTACGGACACGATGACCTTTTCGTCGAACTGACGATCCCGCGGACAGGGATCTATCGACTGGACCCGATCGGCACAGCCGAGGCTGTGATCGTACGACTGTTGCAGATCTTGCCCCTTACCGATCAGCCCTTTGTGCCCGAAGCGCTCACGCTTTCCGGCTCGATGGTCGCAGAGGCCTTCCAGCAAGTCATGAAGCATGACGCGACGCACGCTCAGATGCTGCTCGAGGCATCTCCGAGCGACAACGCGACCCTGGCGCGCTATCTGGTCGACGTCTTCGCAAGCGCCACGTTCGCGGGAAACATCACGCTTGTTCGGCCGACAATGGGTGGCACCATCCAGTCGAAGGACATTACTGTGATCCACTCACCCGACGAGTCGTGGAGCCTGATCTCTGAGAATGGTTCAGACAGGCTGTGGGCCGAACGCATGAATGCCACGGCCTTGCGTTCGACCCTGAAGCACGCCCTGCTTCGCACCTCCCCTGCGGTTGTGTGACCCGCAACTCACGAAGGGGCCAGGCCATGGCGCGCTTTCTGATCGAGCACAGTTTTCCGGAAGCTCTTGACCCGGAGTGCGACGTGGATCAACACGAAAGGATCAGGCACTTGGTTGAATCCACGACAGATGCGGGCATGGTCTGGCTCCGCTCCTATATCGCCATCGATCGGCGGCGGGCTGTGACGATCGCCGAAGCCGTCTCGGCGGCCGCCATTCGGGCCGTGATGCTCGGCCTCGGTTGGCCGATCGATCGCATCACTGAGATCCGCGTGCTCGACCCACAGGCTCTGCTCTGAAGAACGCCTGGGGCTATCAGAACACTGCAGGTCATGAGGCCAGGCATGCGCATCTACATCGCTTCCACCCTGGTTGAGGGGCCAACCCGGCGCGACGCGGTGACCCGGGCCCTTCAACGTCTGGGGTTGCGGGCCGTTGTGACCCGCCAACGAACAGCGGTCATCCCGGCAGACAGCTTTGTGTTCCGCTCGGCCTGCGATGCGACGGCCCAGGAAACCTTGAAAGCGATCAATCGATCAGGCCACGCGGCATCCCTCGCTTTCAGAGTCGAAGACCGCCCAGGGCAGTCCGCCTGGCCGGTCTGGGCTGGGTGGTCGAAACGGCCACCGGCCACGGCCGATTCGCGCGCTGTCAGGGGAACGGGCGCAGGCAGATTGTGCTCAGCCTGCACGAGACGCTCGAGCGCTGGTGTGTGAAGCAGACTGAGCCATTTGAGCCGATCCAGACGGAGATTATCGGCGGGGTATGCCATCTTCACCCGATCTGCGCCCTGGTGGTCGCGGTCGTCGACAGTCGCCGCCGGCAGAGCGTCCGACGGCAGATCAGCCCGGGCGGCGGAGCGATCCACACAAGTTCATCCCCGACCACGAGTGGACTCTGTTGATCGCGCCGCCCCGTTCGTCACGCAGGCGCTGAGCGGGCGCCGTCCGACTCGCTGTCGCCTTGTGTTGGGCCGAGAGGCCGCTGGCCCTCGACCGTCCCGACGGAGCCCGCGCGGCCATCGAACGGCGCCGTCTCACAGTGGTCTGGCCCGTGACCATCGACGTTGGACCGCGACGTGGCCGGTGAGCCCCTCGCTCTCGAAAACAAAGAGGCCGGGGCAATGCCCCGGCCTTCTTGATCCTTCAAACGAGCGCTTCCGCCTAGCCGCCGCCCGCCGGTCCGCCCAGGCCGCCCTCGGTGAGCTTGCGCAGGTCGCCGAGCACGGCATCGACGTCGGCGATCGTCAGCGGCGCGCCGGTGTCTTTGTGCTTGAACTCGCCGCGCGCGATCCGCTCGGCGGCCGACTCGCGGATCGTGATGTTACGCTTCATCGCATCCTTGACCAGTTCGGCCGCGACCATGTAGCCCACCAGCGGGTTGAGCGCGGTCGCCACGATCGCGTTCTTGCCCAGCCAGCCCTCGGCCTTTTCCTTCTGGGCCTGGATGCCGACCACGCAGAACTTCGTGAAAGCATCGACTGCGCCGATCATGACCTGCATCATCTCGAACAGGTTGTGCGCGATGATCGGCATCATCACGTTCAGCTCGAGTTGGCCGGCCTGCGCCGCCAGCGCAACTGTGGTATCGCAGCCCTGAACGTGGAACATGGCCTGGTTGAGCATCTCGGCCAGCACCGGGTTGACCTTGCCGGGCATGATCGAGGAGCCGGGCTGCACGGCCGGCAGCCGGATCTCGTCGAGGCCGGTCGTCGGGCCCGAGGAGAGCAGCCGGAAGTCGTTGGCGATGCGCGTCAGCGTGATCGCGGTCGTGCGGATCGCGGCCGAGAAGTCGGCCGCATCGGCCTGGCTCTGCATGCCTTCGAAGAGGTTGTCTGAGGTGTACAGAGTCAACCCGGTCAGCTCGCTGAGCCGCGCGACCATGCGCGCGTGGTACTCGGGATGCGCATTGAGGCCGGTGCCTGTGGCGGTGCCGCCGATGCCCAGCCGCCGCAGCCCCTCGGCCGCGCGCGATACTCGCTCGCGATCGCGCCGCACGGCCTTGGCGTAAGCGCCGAACTCCTGGCCAAGGCGCACCGGCACAGCGTCCTGCAGGTGCGTGCGGCCCGACTTGACGATGCCATCGAACTCGACAGCCTTGGCTTCGAGCGCTTCAGCCAGGCGATCGAGCACGCCGAGCAGTTCGTCGAGGCGCCACAACGCGCCGAGCCGGATCGCTGTCGGGATCGTGTCGTTGGTCGACTGCGCCATGTTGACATGGTCGTTCGGCCCGGCGATGTACTTGCCGCGCTTGCCGCCGAGTTTCTCGGTAGCGAGGTTGGCGATCACCTCGTTGGTGTTCATGTTGTGCGAGGTGCCGGCGCCCGCCTGGAACGGATCGACCACGAACATCGCGTCCCACTTCCCGTCCATCACTTCCTGCGCCGCGGCGACGATGGAGTCGACAAGCTGCTGCGCCGTGTACTTCTTGCCATCGACCTCGCGGTCCGCGAACAGCCCGAGCGCGCCGTTGACCTCGGCGGCCGCGCGTTTGATCGTCGCCATGCTCCAGATGAACGCGCGCCACGGGCGCAGGCCCGAGATCGGGAAGTTGAGGACGGCGCGCTGCGTCTGAACGCCATACAGCGCATCGGCCGGGACCTGGATCTCGCCAAGAGAGTCTTTTTCGGTGCGGAAGTCAGCCATTTGTCGAGCCTTTCAACAGAGTGACTTGCAGGATCGAGTCAATCACGATCGTCTCGCGCTGCATGCTGCAACGCCAGGTTCGAGACAAAAAAGGAGGGCCACGCTAGACGCGATGGCCCTCCTGCAACACACCTCAGTTTACCTCAGCGAGCGCTGTAGCCGGGGCCCGCCTTGTAGAAGTCGTAGTTCTTCTGGATGTCGGCGCGCAGATCGACCACATCACCAGCCGCCAGCGTGACGACGCCGTCGAGCTCGACGGCCTCGCTCTTGTTGTTGTGGCCCGAGTAGTGCTCGCCACCCTTGGCCGCGACGTTCGGGTCATTCGGGCTGTTGACCTTCTGCCCGTCCTTGGCCGAGTGATCGCCAGGAACTTCATCCTCGGGGAAGATGGCTTCCCACGGGCACTCGGGCACGCAGGCGCCGCAATCGATGCAGGTGTCGGGATCGATGTACATCCACGGCCACTCTGCCTCAGGCTTGCCAGGAACGATGCACTCGACCGGGCAAACTTCGATACAACCGCCGTCGCGCAAACAGAGACTGGTGATGATATGGGTCATGGGAACTCCTACGAGTTGATCCGCCTCATCGGGCGGGTTTGATCCTCGAAATTAGGATTTTGCAGTCGCATAATTTTCAGCGACCGCCGCCCAGTTTACCACATTCCACCACGCCGCCAGGTAATCGGGACGGCGATTCTGGTACTTCAGATAGTAAGCATGCTCCCAGACATCGCAGCCGAGGACGGGCTTCACACCCTCCATCAGCGGGCTGTCCTGGTTGGGCGTCGAGGTGATCGCCAGCTTGCCGTCTTTGCCGACCACGAGCCAGGCCCAGCCGCTGCCGAACCGGCCAACACCGGCCGCCTGGAACTTTGTTTTGAACTCGTCGAAAGAGCCAAAGGTCGCCTTGATGTCGTCGGCCAGGGCGCCCGTCGGCTCGCCGCCGGCGTTCGGGCCCATCAGCTTCCAGAAGAACGTGTGGTTGACGTGGCCGCCGGCATTGTTGCGGACGGCCGTCCGGATCGCATCCGGCACTGCCGAAAGATCCTTGATCAGCTCCTCGGCGCTCTTGCCGGCGAGCTCGGGGGCGCTCTCCAGGGCCTTGTTGAGGTTGGTCACGTAGGCAGCGTGGTGCTTGCCATGGTGAATCTGCATCGTCTGGGTATCGATATGGGGCTCCAGAGCGTCATGCGCATACGGTAGCGGGGGAAGTTCGTGTGCCATTTCAGTCTCCTGTGTCTGGGGTCGGGCGGGTTCAAACGCCCGGAGGTTGACGTGTGGTAACTGCCAGATTATATTCACCCGGCCCGGTTCTTGTCTAGAATGGCGCTGATGAGCTTCGAGTAAGCCAGGGCGCAGGACAGCTAAGGCCGAACGACAAAGGCCGCGCAGCCATCGTCATTCCTCGCATATTCCCGTGACTCCCACAACTCGCCCCTACGTCATCCTCGGCCTCGGCCTGCTGGCCGTCTCGACGGCCGCGTTATTCATCCGCTTCGCCCAGGCCGACGGCGTGCCCTCGCTGGCGATCGCGGCCGTGCGCCTGACCCTCAGCACACTGGTCTTGCTGCCAATCGCGATCAACAGGCATCGCGACGCGATCCGCGCCCTGCCCGGCCGCGCCTGGGCGCTCGTCTCGCTCAGCGGCTTCTTCCTCGCGCTGCACTTCGCCACCTGGATTACGTCACTCGAATACACCACCGTCACCAACTCGGCCGTGTTCGTCTCGGCCTCGCCGATCTTCGTCGCCCTGATCTCGGGGATCGTCTTGCGCGAGCGGATCGGATGGCTCACCTGGCTTGGCCTGCTCGTGGCGATCGCGGGCAGCATCCTGATTGCAGTGGGCGATTCGTGCGCGGCGCCGGGCGGCTGCTCGAGCCTGGCCGGTGGCAGCCTCTTCGGCGATGGCCTTGCTCTGGCCGGCGCGGCCGCCGTGGCCGTGTACCTCGTCATCGGGCGGAGGTTGCGGCAGAGCCTTGACCTCACGCCCTACATCACGTTGACCTACGGCGCGGCGGCCATCACGCTCCTGCTGATATGCCTGGTGACAGCCACGTCTCTGACCGGCTACCCGCCTCTGTCGTATCTATGGCTGATCTTGCTCGCTCTCGTTCCTCAGACTATCGGACACACCAGTTTCAACTGGGCGCTCAAACATCTTCCCGCCACCTTTGTCTCGGTGGTCAGCCTCGGCGAGCCGATCCTGTCCACGATCCTGGCCCTGCTCATCCTCGGCGAAACGCCCACGCCGATCAAAGTGGCGGGTGGCGCGGTGGTGTTTCTGGGAATCTGGTTGGTGGTTGATCAGGCCTCAGCCGCCGGACGCCGGGCAACAGCCACGCAACAGCGTCAGGGCGAACAATCCGAATAACTGTCTGAGCCTCACTCTGAAGCCTGAGGCCCGCCGTCCGACGCCTCCACATAGATCGTCAATCCGTCTTCTTCATCCAACACGCGCGCCGACGCTGGGTAGTGCAGGACCTTCCAGGTCATGAAGAGATCGCCAACGGCGCCGACGGTGTTGAGCACGCCTGCCAGGGCAGCCGCCGTCCAGAGGCCGCCGGGCGGCAGCCACCAGGTCGCCGCCCACAGCAAGGGCGTCAACGTCGCCAGTGGCATCAGGGCCACCACCAGGAAGGCGTTGCGCGCGAAGACATGATCCTTGGCGACGGCGTACGCCGCCATCAGTTCCCACTTGATGCCGTACCGCGGACGCGCGCCATAAGCGCTCATCGTCAGGCCGTGAACGATTTCATGCAGCACGACGATCGCGAAGGCGGCGCCGATCAGGATCAGCCCATCGATCAGCGAGATCTCAAAAGAAAAGACCGCGTCGTTTTCGATGAAGCCGCGGGCCACCGCCGGCCATACGAAGAGCGCGATAGCCGGCACGAGCAGCGCCAGGGCGCCGAGGTTCAGGCCGAGGACCACCCGCGATGACGCGCTCAGGCGCAGCGCGTAGGCCACACGGTATCCGATAGGAGCACCGTCGCGAGCCGCATTAGCCATAGAGATGTTGTGAAGCGATGATCCGGGCGACGGCATCAGGCACCAGGCCCGCGAGCGACTCGCCCGCCGCGACTCGTGCCCGAAGATCGCGAGACGAAATCGAGACGGTCGGCGCCGGGATGAAATCGACGGCGGCCGATACGCCCGGGATGGCGGCTTCGAGCGTCGCCAGGTCGATCTCGACGTCGGGCCGTCGCAGCACACCCAGTCGACAGAGTTTGATGAGTTCGCCGGGCTCGTGCCAGGTTGGCAAGTCGCGGAGCGAGTCGCCGCCGATCAAGAGGACCCACTCGCCATCGGGATGCTGGTCGCGCAGCAGGCGCAGGGCATCGACCGTGTAGTGCGGGCCTGGCCGATCGAGATCGATCCGCGAGAGCGTCATGCCCGGCTCGGCGGCGATGGCGGCCTCGACGAGGCTCACCCGCCAGACCGCCGGCGTGCGCACCTGGCCACGCTTGTGCGGCGGGTCGGCGGCCACCGCCCAGAGGATGCGATCGAGGTCAAGCGCCTCGCGCGCCGCACGCGCCAGAGCCAGATGACCGCAGTGCGGCGGGTCGAACGTCCCGCCGAAGATCCCTAATCGCTCCACTCGAGTTCGTACTCGCCGATGCGCACGGTGTCGCCGGAGTGGATGCCGGCTTCTTCAAGCCCACGACGCACGCCCAGGACCTCCAGGATCTTCTGGAAGCGCTCAACTGCCTCCTCGAATTCCCAGTAGGTCATGCGCGCAGCGCGTTCGATCTTCTTGCCGTTGACGCGATAGGCGCCATCTTCGTCGCGCGTGATGGTGAAGTCGTTGACGTCGAACGCGGGTCGGTAGATCGGGATGTCGTCGAACTTCGGCGGCGGCGGGGCCTCGGCCAGTTTGCGACTCGCCGCAAAGAGCACCTCGCGCACACCCTGGCCCGTGGCCGCCGAGATCGCCATCACTTCGACGCCGCGAGCGTTCAGGTCCTTCTGGATCTCGGGCCAACGCTCCTGTACGTCGGGCAGATCGAGTTTGTTGACGGCCACGACCTGCGGCTTGTGGCTCAACTCCTCATCAAAGAGCGAAAGCTCGGCGTTGATCTGGCCGTAATCGGCCACCGGGTTGACGCTCATGCCGTCCAGCAGATGGATCAATACGCGTGTGCGTTGCACGTGGCGCAGGAAGTCGAAGCCGAGGCCGACGCCCTTGTGCGCGCCCTCGATCAAGCCGGGGATGTCGGCCAGCACAAGGGTCTCGGCTCCCAGGTTGTCGAGCTGCGCAACACCCAGGTTGGGCTGCAGAGTCGTAAAGGGATACGCCGCGATCTTGGGTTTGGCGGCCGTCACCGACGACAGGAACGTGCTCTTGCCGGCGTTCGGCACGCCGACGATGCCGATGTCGGCGATGAGTTTGAGTTCGAGTTGAAGCTCTAATTCTTCGCCCGGCGCCCCCTTCTCACCCACATGCGGCACCTGGTTGCGCGAACTGACGAAGCGCGCGTTGCCGCGTCCGCCGCGCCCGCCGCGAGCCACGACGAGCGTCTGGCCGGGATCGGTCAGGTCGCCCAACACGATCTCGCTGTGCACTTCACGCACGACAGTGCCCTGCGGCACCGCGATCAACAGCGACTCAGCCGAGGCGCCGCGCATGTCGTTTTTTCCGCCGCGCCCACCCGGCTTCGCCGCGAACTTGCGGCGCTGCGCGAACGACATCAGAGTGTTTAGCCTCGGGTCGACCACCAGCACAACGTCGCCGCCCCGCCCGCCGTCGCCGCCGTCAGGGCCGCCGCGTGCCACGAATTTTTCTCGCCGGAAGTGAACGGCGCCATCGCCGCCATCCCCGGACTTGACCGTAATACGAGCTTGATCGAAGATCATGGCCTCATTATATCGGGCACAGCGAGAAGATACCTGCAGTGTTCGGAATCCCCGCGATTTAGGCCGAGTCTGCTGGACCCGACGCTCAATCGTCGGCCATGCCTTGTCGTATCAGGTCCCGAGGACTATGATGCCCTCAGGTCAATCCCATGCCAGACGACTTCGAGTGGGACATCACCGAAGACGACGAAACTCCCCCGCCCGCCACCCCAGCGGAGGCCAACCAGCCGGTTGCAGCGGAGCCGGCACGACGCGCACCTTCCACGCGGCTTTGGCTGGGCCTGATCCTGATCGTCGCGCTCCTGGCTCTGGGTGGCGTCTGGTGGTCTTCGCGTGATCAACAGCAAGGGCAGTTGACAACCACCGTGACGGCCATGGTCAACGACGAACGTGGCCCGGCTCCGCTCCCGTTCGGCCTGACGAACCTCTCGACCCGGATTCTCAAGAGCCTCACCGACGAAGGGGCCGGGCGGATCGCGGCGACCTTGTCCTTCACGGCGACCCTCGCCGACGGCACACCGCTCACATTCACGGTTGACCGCACGTACACGGCCGAAGGCACGCTGCTGCGCCGCGAACAATCGCCCTCCGACGAGGAAGTCTCGGTTCTTGCGCCCGCCATCAGCAGTGCGCGCGTCGAGTTCGAGGTCCTCGGGGCCGATCGGGAGTTCATTCAGCGGGATGTCGCGCCTTACCTCAACGAGGTGGCACGACGCGCCTGCGAACTTTGGGCCTGCCCGCCGGATGCCTTCGTGCATGTCTCGTTCACGGCCACCAACAAGGGCTCCCCGGCGTCACGCGTCGACCTTGCCGGTTCCTGGCAGCTGGCACTCAGCGACCGCCTGCGCGGTCTCACAGTCGTTCGAGTGGCGCCGCCGCACCTCGCTGGCGTTCCGGCAGATGCCGTCACCCTCGACGCCTACCGGCGGACCCTTGCGCTTCACATCCTGCCGTTGCTGGCCGATGCCGTCGTGGAACCTGAGGGCCGACCGTTCGCCTCGCGCATCACCGGCGTGGTGGACGCCCTTGTCGCGCGCACGGCCGTTCACCTGGGCCTCGAGCCGACATCCGCCGTATCGGCCGTTCCACCCGATGACGATCATGGCCCGCTCAATGATCTGACGCTGAGCCAGACCCAGACGGCTGAGCGCGCATTCCGTCGGCTCAATGCCCTCCTGGGCCCGACGCACCAGGAAGTCGAACGCCTGACCTGGCGGCGCCTTGGAACGGCAAAGCAGGTTGACGCCACGGCCGCCATCGTCGGCGCGTTCGCTCAGGAGGACCGCGACCCGGCCGACGCGTTGGTCTTGTTGTTTGGTTCGCGTCCCGCTCAAGCCGCCCTCGACCTGCTCACCGAGAAGAGCTGGGTCGCGCGTGTCGAGTGCCAGGATCGCGTGGTCCAGTTCAGCCCTGAAAGCACTGACGTCTTCCAACTGGGCACGGACATCGAGCGATCGATCTTCCAGCTCCAGGATGGTTCGCCCGATGGGCGCTGGCAACCCATATCGTTGGCCAATGCTCCCGCACTGCTCGATCAACATACGGGCAAGCTGCTCTGGCTGCCGTTTGCCGGCGGCGTGAACGACTACGGCATCAGTCTGCAATGGCTGAGCAACACAGAGATCGGCCTCGCGTCATTCGGCGATGAGGTCAGCATGTACCGCGTGGGCATTGTCGACGCGATCGATGGAACTGTGGAGCTGTCGGTCACGCCCTTTGAATGGGTCTATCAGCAGTTCCCGCCCGATCAATCCGAGACCCACCTGGAATGGACATACGAAACGAATGACAACGACACGTTCTCGCGGATGAGGTTAGTCCGCAGCAACGGCACGCGTGTCGTCGACTTCGGGCTGGCCACACAGCCGGTCTACAACCCGGAGACCGGTGAGTACGCCCTGCTCGACCTCGCGGCCGATGGCCCTTATGGACCGGAGTATCGCGTGCGCGTCTTCCAGGGCCCAGACGATACAGAAGGGCGGATCGTCTGGGAGAGCCACAACAAAGCGCTCCACGCCGAACCCCCGCCGCACAGCGGTGCAATCGCGTGGATACCGCGCACCCATCAGATCGCGCTCGTGATCCAGACCGTCGAGTCGTTGCGTGACATGTACGTGGAGGCCGGCTTCTGGATCATCGATCCGGCCACGGCTGAGAGCAGCCGGCTCTGGTGGCAGCCGGTCAACGGCATCAGGTCCCAGAGTTTCGCGCTCTCGGGCGATCAGAGCTTGCTGGCCCTCACGAATTGGGACTCGGGATCTCCGGCCGCCACAGTGCAGATCGTCTCAGTCGAGGCGGGCGACACGATCCGCACCTTCAGCCTGTTCAACGGGCAGCTGTCCTGGGCGCCGACGGGTCAGGGGTTCGTGCTCGTTGATACCGACGGGGTCAAGGTCTTTCCCGCGCCCGACCAGCCTAACCCTACTCTGCGTGAAGTCGGCGACCATTGCGGGCGGGTGAGTTGGGGAACCGTTCCGATCAACGCTGTGCCCCTCTCACATCCGAGCGATTCGACGGTACCTTAATCCGTATGTTGGATTGGACCGTCAGCGATGATCCCGAAGAGCCTGAGCCGCCACGTCCTCCACCCCGCTCCCCCAAGCACACTCCGAAGGCGGCGCGCTGGGTATGGCCGGCGCTGTTCGCTGTGTTGATCCTCCTCACTGGCACGTTGATCTGGTGGGCCACGCAAGACCAGACACGGGCGCGGCGAACGCGCGCTGTTCAAGCCGTCGCCGATCAGCCCTTGTCGGCTCCCCTGCCCGGCCTCGTCCCGCTCGACCAGGCGGCCGTGGAGTCGGCCGCCGATATGCCTGGCGGCGCTCTCGAAGTCACGGCGGTTCATTCTTACAAGGGCGTCGACGACACGCGTCTCTCGTTTCGCGCGACACGGATCTATGAAGCCGATGGCGCGGTGCGCCTCAGCCCCCTGGTGTCCGCCACGATCGAGGGAGCCATCCTCCACGTCGTCTACGACACCCGCGATGTCGAGCTCGTCGAGGATCTGGCGCCCTTTCTCGACTCGGTGCTGGCCGACGCGTGCGTTCAATGGGAGTGCCCGGCGGACATTCATCTGACGTTGGATCTGACGAGTGATCGTCCTGCGCCCGCCCTGTCAACCGATGCCGCGCAGTTTGCGCCGGTCAATCGGGTATTCGCGTACGCGGGCAGCTTCGTGGTCATGAGCGAGACGTTGCGCGTGCCGCGACCCTCTGCCTTCGGCACTCCGGCTGACGACGATACGCGTTCGTACTGGCGCCGAGCGATCGCCGATGCAACGCTCGTCCAACTGGCCCTGCAGGTGCGCGGCCAGCCTGATCAGCGCTTCTTCGCACCCTCCCTGACCCACAACGCGTTCTTCTACGCACTCGTGTTGCGGCAAGCCGCCCGCAGTGGCATTGAGGATGAGCAGTGGTTGACGCTGATGATGCCGCCCGAGCCCGGTCAGACGATGGCCGATCTTTGGTCCCAGCAGACGCGGATGGACCATGAGCCCTACGCCGATCAGACCGAACTGCGCGCCGCACTCGGTTTCCTGAATCCATTGATCGGCCGGGATGAACAACTCGAGCGGGTGCTGTTCCGCAACCTCAAGCCCGACTCGGGGCTCGACGCGTGGCTGGCTCGCTCGTTTGCCGCCGCAGGCCGCTCGGCCCTCGACACTCTCTACAACCTCACCGGGGACTCGACGAAACGCCTGCTCGACGATCTGGCCAGACCCGGCGCGGATTGGACCGCGATGGGGAGTTGCTCTTCTGGGCAGATCATTTGGACACCCCTGGGCGCTGAGCTCTACCTCGGTCTATCGAACGAGGTGCCGGCAGCGGCCCGGATTGTCGGGGCACGCGCGACACTGGCCGGTCTCGACCTGGCGGTGGGACTCGGCGACCAGGTGGCCCTGCGTTCGGCCTCCACCGGACAATTTGAGTGGGCCGCCGGCGCGGGCTCAGGGGCGAGTGCGTTCGCCGGCTGGCTGGGGTCATTTGCCGCTCTGTATCGGTTTGATCACGGTCAACCGACGCAAGACATCGTGCTCGTTAGCCCCGAGACACCGACTGACATCGTCACCACGCTCAGCGACGTGGCGGCGCTCGTGCCTGCGCCGAACGGCGACCTGGGCGTCACGCTGGGCCCATCCGTCATGGACCCGGGCGCGCCGCCCGTGGGCGGTCACACCCTCCGTACCATCATGCCGATGATCGATCTTGATGCCACCCTGGGGACGGGCTTCACGCCGGCCTGGGCTCCGGATGGTCAACGTCTGGCTGTCATCCTCGGACCGGGTGCTCAGACAGGCTGGGGCGGCCCCTTCTCGGTGGGCATCCTGCCCGACGCTACCCAACCGAGCTTTGCGCGTGAGATCTGGAACCCCGAGGTCGTGGCGCACCAGGGGGTGGGCCAGACAGGCGTTGGTTCCATCGCCTGGGCGCCGACAGGCACGCGCGTCGCTGCCCTGATTGGCCTGCGGTCTGCAGTGACCGAGCCACTGGATTTCAGCGGCTGGTTCTTCGTTATCGATGCTCTCCAGAGCGCGGACCAACTGCGATTTGCGCTCGAAATCCCCGAGCGTGTCGACGCCGTGACTGAGCTCGACTACTCAAGCGATGGCCGCTACCTGAGCGCCACGTTCTGGTGGCTTGGCACACCCGAAGTCCGCTGGTACGACGGGGGTTCGAGCGCCCTGCTCAGGCAGGCGACGGGCGCCACCCGGGTGGTCTGGGGGCCGGCCGGTCACCGGGCCATCCTGCTTTCCACATCCGGCGCTGCCATGCTGGCCGATCCGAACTCCGCGCCAGAACCCCTTTCTGGAGTCGGCTGCAAAGAGGTGTTGTGGAATCCGGCCGCGCCGCCCTGAAATCGTTTGTAAAATTGAGCGTCTTGTGCCAGAATTCACGAAACGCTGCAGCAGTTGATCAGCCGAACCGGCACCTGCTCGCCGGGGCGTCTGGAGACCGAAACACTGTGGACATACCCGACATTGTCGTTGGGCGCCTACCGATATATTTGCGTGCTTTGTCACGCATGGCCGCAGCCGGTCAAACCGTGACGTCAAGTCACGAGCTGGGCCGAGCGCTCGGCATCAGCTCCGCCCAGATCCGCAAGGACCTCTCGCATTTCGGAGAGTTCGGCAAGCAAGGCACCGGTTATCAGGTCGACTTTCTGGTCGACCAGCTCCGCCGGATTCTCAAGGTCGAAGCCGATTGGGAAGTGGCCATCGTCGGCGCCGGTGACCTTGGCCGAGCGTTGGCCAACTACAACGGTTTCTCCGACCGCGGCTTCCGCATCCGCGCGATCTTCGACGCCGATCCGAACCGTATCGGTCAGTCGCTGGGTGGTCATCTCGTCCGCGACGCGCGTGAGATCGAACGCGTCCTCCCCGAGCTGGGGGTGCGTCTGGCGATGATGGCCGTGCCGGCCGCCGCCGCTCAGGGCGTGACGAATCAACTCGTGGCCGCGGGCGTCCGTGGGATCTTGAACTACGCCCCGGTCAACGTCCATGTGCCCGAAGGCGTGTACGTGCAATACATCGACCCGGTTGTCCATCTTCAACGCATGACGTTCTACGTCGACGTGCCGGCCGAAGCCCCGAAGTCTGCCTGAGGCCGATGCAACACAGGTCGATTGACGAAGGTTGAACAGTCGTTCAACCTTCGTCATTTAAGGCGCAAGTGACAGCACCGCGTATGTCAACGTGTGCCCCGCGCCATCGACACGGATCGGCCGTGCCCCTGACAGCAAGCACGAGGCAGAGCCAGCGGGTCGCAGAAGACCACCCTCGCCTACGCTCACGATCGTAGAGGCAGCCATCGCCATGACGCTGATGATGCGTGCAGGGGGTATCTCGCGCGCTCGCTTACGAAGTAAGAAGGCACGTGGGCTCAGGATCTCGCGATGACACGCGCTCAGTGTATCCACGCACAAGCTGCTGTCAGAGTGACGGCTGACGGGCAGCTTTCCTCAACGAAACAAAAAGGACGACGGTGGGCAGGCCAGTCCACCGTCGTCCTTCTTGTTTCAGCGTCGCGGATCCGCGGTCAGCAGTCCACTGCCCGTTGTCTCAGTGCGTTCATCGCTTCGGCAGCACCTTGCGCAACGTTTCGAGGTGTCGGAAGGCCCGGCTGGTGCCGAGCGCGACGACCGCCATCGGGTTGTCGGCGGCGTAGGCCGGGATGCCCGTCTCCTGCGTCAGGAGTTGATCGATGCCGCGCAGAAGCGCCCCACCCCCGCACACCAGCATGCCGCGGTCGATGACGTCAGCGGCCAGTTCGGGCGGTGTCTTCTCGAGCACGGCGCGAACCGTGCCCACGATCTGCTGCAAGGGCTCTTGCAGGGCCTCGACGACGTCGGCGGTGGTCAGGGTCAGCGTGCGCGGCAGGCCGTTGACCTGATCGCGCCCCTGGATCTCGATGCTCTGTTCTTCGCCCTCGACGACGACAGCGGCGCCCATCTTGAGCTTGATGTCTTCAGACGTGGTTTCGCCGATCAGCAAGCCGTACTTTCGCCGGATGTAGCCGGCGATGGCGTCGTCGAGCCGCAGCCCGCCGACGCGCGACGTGTGGGCGGCGACGATGCCGTTCATCGAGACGACTGCGGCCTGCGTGGCGCCCGCTCCAAGCACGACCACGAGGTTGCCGGTGGGGGTGGCCACCTGCAGCTCGGCGCCCAGCGCAGCGGCCAGCGGCTCGGGGATCACAAAGACCTCGCGGGCGCCGGCCTCGTAGGCGGCCTCTTCAACGGCCCGGTTTTCGACTGACGTGATGCCGTGCGGGGCGGTGATGATCACGTCGGGCCTGAAGAATCGCATCGGCCCGCAGACCTTCCTGAGCACGTATTTGAGCAGGCTGACCGTGACGTCGTAATCGGCGATGACGCCTTCGCGCAGCGGGCGCATGACCTCGATGGTCTCGGGCGCGCGCCCGTACATGTCGCGAGCAGCCTGACCGATCTCGATCACCTGTTGATCGGCAATGGAGATAGCCACAACGCTCGGCTCGTGGAGCACGATCTGATTGTTCTCGGCCACGATCACGTTGACCGTGCCGAGGTCGATTCCGACATTTCGACCGAATAAGGCCATGAGTTCACACCTGGTCGGGATCGTTCGGCTCGCTTCCCCGCCGGGTCGAAGCCAATCCCTGAACGCCCATTATAGTCTGCGCGGGATCGCCAGAAAAACGAGACCGGGCGCAGGGCCCGGTCCCGATCGAATCACAGACGAATCCGGCTCAAAACGCTAGCGGATGGCGCCGCCGCTCCCGCTGGGGAGGCCACGCTCGTGCCGTCGTCGGGCGACGTTGAGGCGCAGAGCGCTGCGGCGCAAGGCGGCCTGGGCAGCCTCGTAGTCTGGCGAGTGCTCGGGCGCCAGCGACAGCGACATCTCGGCGCGCTGCCGGGCTTCCTCAGCCCGTGTCACGTCGATCTCGTCGGCCATCTCGGCGGCGTCGGCCAGCACTGTCACGATCTCCGGCTGGACTTCCATGAAGCCGCCCGAGATCGCGAAGAACTGCTCGGTGTTCCCCTGGCGGATCTTCAACACGCCGGTCTTGAGGACGGTCAGCACTGGTGAGTGATGCGGCAGGATGCCCATCTCGCCATCGAACGCGGGCGCGACCACAATGTCGACGTCGCCCTCGAAGACGGTCCGATCCTGGCTGACGATTTCACAACGGATTGGCATATTGCTTCGTCAATGGTTGATTGTTGTCTCCGATTGCTGATTGAAGGCCAATCAGCAATCGGAAATCGGCAATCAACAATGCTATGCGCTGAGCTTCTTGGCCTTCTCGACAGCGTCGTCGATCGTGCCGACGTAGCGGAACGCTTCCTCGGGCAGGTCGTCGTGCTTGCCCTCGAGGATCTCGCGGAACGAGCGCACAGTCTCCTTGAGCGGCACGTAGACGCCCTTGAGGCCGGTGAACTGCTCGGCCGTCACGAACGGCTGGCTGAAGAAGCGCTCGATCTTGCGGGCGCGCGAGACGAGCACCTTGTCGTCTTCCGAGAGCTCGTCAACGCCCAGGATCGCGATGATGTCTTGCAGGTTCTTGTAGCGCTGCAGGACGCGCTGCACCTCGCGGGCCGTCGCGTAGTGATCGGGCCCGACCACGTTCGGGTCGAGGATGCGGCTGGTCGAGGTCAGCGGATCGACGGCCGGGTAGATGCCTTTTTCGGCGATCGACCGTTCGAGCGCCAGGGTGGCGTCGAGGTGGGTGAAGGTCGCGACAGGCGCCGGGTCGGAGTAGTCGTCGGCCGGCACATACACGGCCTGCATCGACGTGATCGAGCCGTTCTTGGTCGACGTGATGCGTTCCTGGAGCTCACCCATCTCGTTGGCCAGCGTCGGCTGGTAACCGACGGCCGAAGGCATGCGCCCGAGGAGCGCCGACACTTCGGAGCCGCTCATGACGAAGCGGAAGATGTTGTCGATGAAGATGAGGACGTCCTTGCCCTCGTCGCGGAAGTATTCGGCCATGGTCAGGCCCGTCAGACCGACGCGCAGACGCACACCCGCAGGCTCGTTCATCTGGCCGAACACCATGACGGTGTCCTTCATGACGCCCGACTCCATCATCTCGCGGCGCAGGGCCGTGCCCTCGCGGGTCCGCTCGCCGATGCCGACGAACACGGAGTTGCCTTTGTGCACGCGGGCCACCGAGCTGATCAGCTCGGTGATGATGACGGTCTTTCCCGTGCCGGCCCCGCCGAAGATGCCCGTCTTGCCACCTTTGGTGAACGGCGCGATCAGGTCGATGACCTTGATGCCCGTCTCGAAGACCTCGACGCGGGTCACCTGATCTTCGAACCGCGGCGCCTGGGCGTGGATCGGGCGCGTGGCAACGGCGTTGACGGCGCCGGCCTGGTCGACCGGGCGGCCGAGCACGTTGAAGATGCGGCCGAGCGTCTGCGGGCCGACGGGCACCGAGATCGGCGCGCCTGTGTTGACCGCTTCCATGCCGCGCGCCAGGCCGTCGGTGCTGTCCATGGCCACGCAGCGCACCCAGTTGTTGCCCAGGTGCTTCTCAACCTCGAGGATCAGAGGTTCCTGGTTCGGGCGGATCACTTCGATGGCGTCGTACAGCCTGGGCAGGCCATCTTCCGGGAACTCGCAGTCCACGACGCCGCCGAGCACCTGCACGATCTTTCCGTTTGTAGCCATGTAGTCTCCTGGTCGGCTGGTCGGCCCGTCAGCTTGTCGGCTGGTCCTTCGACCAGCGGACTAGCGGATCAGCCGACGAGCGGACTATTCAGCCTTCGCTAGTGCTTCCACGCCGCCGACGATGTCGAGGATGTCGCTCGTGATCGCCAGCTGACGGGCCTTGTTGTAACCGAGCTGGAGTTGACCCAGCAGATCTTTTGCGTTGTCGGTGGCCGCGCGCATCGCCGCCATGCGGGCCGAGTGCTCGCTCGCCAGCGATTCGAGCAGCGCCTGGTAGACCTGAAGCTGCGCAAAGCGCGGGACGATCACGTCGAGCAGTTCCTCGCGGGCCGGCTCATACGCGTAAGCAGCCAGCGTGGCATGCGTCTCGCCGCCCGCAGCGGCTTCCGTCGACGCGGCCTTCGGGTCGAGCGGCAGCAACTGCTGGATCGTCGGCTCCTGGCGCAACGCGTTGACGAAGCGCGTGTAACACAGGTAGACGCGGTCAGCCCGGCCCTCGCGGTAGTCGTCGAGCAGCAGGCGGCCGATCGCCGAGACGTCGGCGTAGGTGGGGTACGCGGGCAGGCCGGTGAACTCGGCGGACACGTCGAAGCGCCGGCGCACCAACAGGTCGCGGCCCTTGCGGCCGACGGCCACGAACTTCACCGGCACCGTCTGCTTGCGCGCGAAGGAGATCGCCGCGCGCATCGCGTTCGTGTTGTAGGCGCCGCACAGACCGCGATCGCTCGTGAACAGCACGACCGTCACGCTCTCGAGCTTGTCGTGCTGGTGCAACAGCGGATGCAGCGTGGTCAGGTTGCCGGGTTGCTGGCTGAGGTGCCGCAGGATGTTGAAGGCCTTGGCCGCGTACGACCGGGTCGCGTACATCGCCAGCTGCGACTTGCGCACCCGCGATGCGCTGACCGCCTCCAGCGCCTTCGTGACCTGGCCGATGTTCTTGATGCTCCGCATCCGGAGCCGCATCGAGCGCAATGAAGCCATAAGGGATTTCAGATTTCTGCTTGTTGATCTCTGATTGCTGAACGGACCGCCAATCAGAGATCAACAGGCAGAAATGATCAGTTCTGCCAACCGCTGTTGAACTGTTGGATCGCCTCTTTGAGGCGCGGCTCGATTTCGGGCGTGATCGCCTTCTTGTCGACGATCTCGCGAGCAACCTCGGAGTGCGCGGTCTCCATGAAACGGATGAACGCGGCCTCCCAGGCCTTCATCTTGTCGACCGCGATCGTGTCGGTGTAGCCGCGCGTGCCGGCGTACATGACCATGACCTGGTTCTCGAGTGAAACCGGCTCGTACTGCGGCTGCTTGAGGATCTCGGTCAGGCGATAGCCGCGATCGAGCTGGCGCTGGGTCGCCTTGTCGAGGTCGGAGCCGAACGTGGCGAAGGCCGCGAGCTCGCGGAAGGCCGCCATGTCGCCCTTGAGCTGGCCGGCCACCTGGCGCATGGCCTTGGTCTGGGCATCGCCGCCGACGCGCGACACCGAGATGCCGACGTTCACGGCCGGGCGGATGCCCGAGTAGAACAGGTCGGCCTCGAGGTAGATCTGGCCGTCGGTGATCGAAATGACGTTCGTGGGCACGTAAGCCGACACGTCGCCGAGCAGAGTCTCGATGATCGGCAAGGCCGTCAGCGAGCCGCCGCCGCGCTCATCTGAGAGCTGGGCAGCGCGCTCGAGCAGGCGCGAGTGCAGATAGAAGACGTCGCCGGGATACGCCTCGCGGCCCGGAGGGCGGCGCAGCAGCAGCGACACCTGGCGGTACGACCAGGCATGCTTGGAGAGGTCGTCAAAGATGATCAGGGCGTCGCGCCCGGTCTCCATGAACTCCTCGCCGATGGCGCAGCCCGAGTACGGCGCAATGTATTGCATGGCGGCCGGATCATCGGCGGAGGCCACGACGATGATCGTGTACTCCATCGCCCCATGCTGCTCGAGCGTGCCGAGCACGCGCGCAATCTGGGCCTTTTTCTGGCCGATCGCGACGTAGATGCAGATGCAGTTCTGGCCCTTCTGGTTGATGATCGAGTCGATCGCCAGAGCGGTCTTGCCGGTCTGGCGGTCGCCGATGATCAGCTCGCGCTGGCCGCGGCCGATCGGGATCATGGCGTCGATCGGCTTGATGCCGGTCTGCAGCGGGCGCTTGACGTCTTTGCGTTCCACGACGCCGGGGGCGATGCGCTCGATCGGCCGGGTCTTGTCGGTGACGATCGGGCCCTTGCCGTCGATGGGCACGCCGAGGGCGTTCACCACCCGTCCGATCATGGCGTCGCCGACCGGCACCGAGGCGATGCGGCCGGTGCCGCGCACCAGCATGCCTTCTTCGATGCCGCTGTAGTCGCCGAGCGTGATGATGCCGACCGAGTCCTTCTCGAGGTTGAAGGCGATGCCCATGATGCCGTTGTCGAAGCGCACAAGCTCCTGCGCCTTGACGTTGCTCAGGCCCGCCGCGCGAGCGATGCCGTCGCCGGCTTCGAGCACGTGGCCGACTTCCTGAGCGGCGATTTGAGGTTGAAAAGCGTCGATCTGTTGCTGCAGGGATGAGGCGAGGTCTTTGACGAAATCCGACATGCCGAAGTCTCCGAAGCGGTCGTTATAGACGGATTACCCGGTAAATGCAAACAAATCGCCAGCATGTTGCTGCCGGCGACAAAGATCACCTGTTTGGGGGCGAAAGCTCCCAAATCATACTGTATTCGGCGGCGATTGTCCAGCAATTCACAAATCGAAGGGCGAGGGGCGATATGGGAGGCGCCTGGCAGCATTGGCGCCTCGCCTATCGCCCCACGCGCCTCGATTCATCCTTCCAGTTTGTCGTGCCGCGCCCTGCCCTGGCCGAGTTCGACGCTGCGCTGATAGGCCGCCCAGACGGCGCGGGAGATCGCCGTGCGGAAGCCGGCTTTGTCGAGGTAGTACATGGCCTCGGCCGTGGTGCCGCCGGGAGACGTGACCTGGTTGCGGAGCCGCGCCAGGTGGCTCGGCGAATGCTGGTAGAAGTCGACCGAGCCCTTGACGGTCTGGATCACCAGCTGCTCAGCCACTCGGCGCGAAAAGCCCAGATGAACGCCAGCGTCCACCAGGGCTTCCATGAACAGATAGACGTAGGCCGGGCCGGTGCCCGAGAGCGCCGTGGCCATGTCGAGCTGCTCCTCGTAGTCGGCTTCGACTTCCTGGCCGAGGGCGCTGAGCAGCGCCCGCGCATCGGCCCGCTGCTGCTCGGAGACTGAAGGCGCCGCGATCCAGACCGTGATGCCTTCGCCGATCTGCGCCGGCGTGTTGGGCATCGAACGCACCACATGCTGATGGCCCAGCCCGAGCGCCAGCGTCTCCATTTTGACACCGGCCGCGATCGACAGGACCAGGGCTTCCGCTCGGATGCGCCCCATCAACTCCGGCAGCACCCGGCTGAGCATCTGCGGCTTGACCCCGAGGACCACGATGTCTGCCCCCGCCACAGCCTCGCGATTGTCTGTCGTCCAGCGCACGCCATAGCGCTCGGCCAGCGCTTCACCGCGCTCCTGACGCGGCCCCGACGCAATCAGCCGCTCAGGCGTGGCCATCTCTTTGGCCAACAGCCCCGATATGACGGCCTCAGCCATAGCGCCGGACCCGACGAAGGCGATGTTGTTTTGTTTGAGCATGGCGGGATTGTACAAGAGAGTGGGAGCGAGAGGCGAAGAGCGAGGGGCGAAGGGCGAAGGGCGAGAGGCGAAGGGCGCGGTAGCGTGTTCGCACCTCGCACCTCGCCCCTCGCCCCTCGCCTCGCCTCGCCTCGCCCCTCGCCCTCCTACTGCCCGAGGAACAAGATGTCACTCGTGCCGCGCTCCTGGTTCTTACCGAGCGGGTTGTTGACGACACGGCCCATGAAGTACATGGTCGAGGAGCCACCACCGTCGAGGTTGTAGGCCGTGGTGCAGCCGAGGTCCTTGAAGATCTGGGCGTACTCGGTCAGCGTCGCGCCGCGGCTGTAGCCGGGGCTGCGCCCATCCACGACGACGAAGACGAAGTGGTTGGCGTCGATGATGCCGATGCCCGTGCGCGGGTTCGCCCCCTGGATCGAGTGATTGCCGAAGTTGGTGTCGATCTCGACGTTGTCAAGGCCCGAGACGATCTCGCCGCTCTCGAGCAAGGCCGGCCCGAACGAGAGCGTGTTCCACACGCCGGAGTCGACAAGCTGCTGCGCCGTGGTCTGGGTCTCGTCATAGACCTGCATCGTGCCATCGAGGTAGAAGGCCAGACCGGCGCGGGCCGGGATGTCGCGATAGATCACGCCGTTGCGGATGACGATGCCGGTGTCACGAAAACCGTAGTAGTCGCCGTTGATGGCAAAGACCGCATTGTTCTGGGCAGCGATCTCGGAAGTGTAGGCGATGATGTTCGTGCCGAAGCTGTCTTTCGCAAAGGCGCTCTGAAGTTGCGTGGCATCGGTCAGTGTGACGTCGGCGACGAAGTACGTGACGGCGTTGCTGCCGCTGCCGGTGTTGACCTCGGTGATGTGCACCGCGTAGCCGTCGCTCACATAGTTCCAGTCATCGGCTACGGCAGTCGAGGCCGCCGCGGCGGCCTCGACCGAACCAGTGGTCGCCGTAGCCGTCATGGTGCTCGGCACCGCTGTGGCCGTTGCGACGTCCTCGGCCGTCATCGTCGTCACGCTGCTTTCCGCCGAAGCCGAGCTGACGTTCGCGATCTCTACGTGTTCGATGAGGTAGCGATCGGCGAGCGCGTACAAGATCCCGCCGACGGCCAGCACAAGGCCGAGCGAGCCTCTCACCAGATAGGTCTTCCATTTCGTGCGCATGGTCGTCGTTGACTCCTGAATGTCCTCAAGTGAAGCGATCGTAGTAGTCGCCGGTTTAGATCCGGTTCACCGGTTGAGCCAACTTCCTTATCGAATCTCAAGACCGGCTGAACCACATCCAAACATGAGCGCCCTACCCTCGTGGCATGGATGCGATCGCCCAATGGGCCCTGACAGGTCTGAGCACGTACGGCATCCCGATGTTGGTGTTCATCGCCTTCATCGGATCGCTCGGCATCCCATTCCCGATCACGATGGTGGTCGTGGCGGCCGGCGCCTTCGCTCGGGCCGGTCTGCTCGATTGGCGCCTGGCGCTCGCGGCCTGCGTGGTCGGCGCGATGCTGGCCGATCACAGCGAATACGTTCTCGGCAGGTTGGCGCAGCCCTGGATCAAACGACGGTTAGCGGGCGGCGCGGCCTGGGGACAGGCCGAGGCCACCCTGCAGCGTCAGGGCGCCTGGGCGATCCTCCTGACGCGCTTCTGGCTCACACCGCTGGCGCCCGCCGTCAACGTGATCGCCGGCAGCCGTTACCCGTACAGGCGCTTCCTGCTTCTCGATGTGCTCGGGCAACTCGTCTGGGCGAGCCTGTACGGCGGCCTCGGCTACCTCTTCGCCGAAGAGTGGCAGCAGTTGAGCCATGCCGCGGGCCTGTTCAGCGCGGCCTCGATGGCGTTCTTCTTCGTCATGCTGGCCGGCGTGTATCTGACACGACGACGCCCGGCGAGCTCGCAGCGAAAGGATGTGGTGTTATGAAACCCTGTTTGATCGTGATCCCGGCCTACAACGAGGCAGCCCACATTGCTGAGGTCGTTCACGCGGCGCTGCCGCAGGGACCTGTGCTCGTGGTCGACGATGGATCGACCGACGACACGGTTCGCCTGGCCCTGCGGGCCGGCGCCGTCGTCGAACGGCGGTGGCCCAACCAGGGCAAGGGCGCGGCATTGCAGGCGGGATTCTGTCGAGCGCTTGAGCGGGGTTACGACGTGGTCGTGACGCTTGATGCAGACGGCCAGCACGACCCGCACGAGATCGCGACCTTCCTCGAGGCCCATCGCCGCGCGCCGGCGGATCTGATCATCGGTCAGCGTGCCTTCAATCAGATGCCGGTGGTGCGCCGGTTGGCCAACAACCTCGGGCAGAAGCTCTTTTCGTGGGCCATCGGGCGACCGATCCCTGACAACCAGTCAGGCTATCGGTTGCTGCGGCGACGTTTGATCGAAGCGTTGCTGGATCACGAGGAGCGCGGCTTCGAATTCGAAGTCGCCATGATCGCCGTCTGCCTACGCAGGGGCTATCGCCTCGGTTGGGTTCCGATCCGCACGATCTACAACGGCGGCGCAAGCCACATCAACCCGCTGACGCACACGCTCAACTTCGTGCGCGTGGCCCTGACCGCGCGGCAGATGGTCCGACAGACGATGCCCGTGGCGGTGCGAGCCGCCGACTCGACGCGCCGGGCGCCCAGGCTGCGAGCCCTGACGCCTGCGAGCGTTCAGAAGTAGAGCTGGGGATTGCGGAAGGAAACGAGCGCGAGGATCACGGCGTGCTCGTAAAGCGCGAACCTGTCGATGACGTCAGCGGTCAGGAGGCCGATCGCGCCGTTGGCCTGCTTGGAGTTCGAGCGGCCGAACACTCGATCGTCGGCCACGCCGAGCTCGACGCCCTGGCGCACCAGCTCCGCCACTGCCGGCGGCAACAGGAACGACCCCGATCGAGCGCGGCCCACGCGGCCTGCCGCATCGTAAGCGACCACCCAGGCGAAGGCCTCGAGACCGGCCGGATCATCGCCGCAACCGCCTTCGATGCCGACATAGAAGTCGGCGCCGGGCTGCGCGACGCGCGCGGCGGCGCAGCGGCCCTCGGCCCCGGCGATCGTCTCGGCGTCACCCATCGGTTGATGGCTGACGCCAGACGGCACGTCGCAGCCGCTGACCTGCCAGGTCTGCTCCGGAAACAGCCGCTCGAAACCCGCGCGCGCTGCCGCGATCTTGACTGGATTGAGGGAGGCGACGAGAAGGGTGGGCATGGAGGAAGGCGTCGGGCGTCAGGCGTCAGGCGTCAGGCGTCAGGCGTCAGGCGCGGAGTGTCGTGGCAGGCGGCGCAGACGTCAAGTTCGACGTCACCACACTGACACCTGAGGCCCGACGCCTGACGCCTCACGAAAAGTACCCGAGCGCCAGGCGGATTCGTTCTTCCAGCGGCGCGGCCCCGTGTTCCTTGGGGATCGCCTGGACGGCGGCCTGAGCCTCGACGATGCTGTAGCCGAGGGCTGTCAGGGCCGTGATGACGTCGGCATCGATGTCGGCCGGCATCACGCCGCCGAATTCGAATCCGCCGCCGAGCTTATCCTTCAGCGAGAACACGAGCTTCTCGGCGGTCTTCTTGCCGATGCCCTTGACGCGGCTCAGCACGTCGGGCTGCTCATTGACGATCGCGCTGCGGAGCACTTCAGGTGACAGCGACGACAGCACCGAAAGGGCCACCTTCGGCCCGACGCCCTGCACGCCCAGGAGCAAATCGAACAACGTCCGCTGCTCCTCGTTCTCAAAACCATACAGGCTGAGCGCGTCTTCGCGCACGATCATGACGGTGTGCAGGAACAGGCTGCGCCCGACGTCGACGCCGTCGAGGACCGATGTCGGCACCGACACGCGATAGCCCACGCCGCTCACCTCGAGCACGAGCGAGTCGGGGGGCGCAATCGACAACAGGGTTCCGCGAAGTGAAGCGATCATGGGAAGACGATGAATGGCTGATTGCGGATGTCTGAGGGTCGATTGTCTCTCAAACAACCCTCACAGTTCCACGCTCAGCTATCACTTAAGGTTCCGATACTTGTAGGAGTGCAAATGACAGATCGCGATGGCCAGGGCGTCGGCGGCGTCGTCGGGCTTCGGGATCTCGCGCAGGCTGAGCAGCGTGCGCACCATCTGTTGCATCTGCGGCTTGTCGGCGCTGCCATAGCCGGCCACAGCGTGCTTGACCTCGTTCGGCGTGTACTCGCCGACGTCGATGTGGGCCTGCGCCAGCGCCAGCAAGATCACGCCACGGGCCTGGCCGACGGTCATGGCCGTCGACACGTTTTTCTGAAAGAACAGCTTCTCGACCGCCGCGGTTTCAGGACGATGCTCGCGGATCAAGTCGCCGACCTGTTGGTAGATCTGAATCAGCCGTTCGCCCATGGGCGCGGTCTTCGGCGTGAGGATCGCGCCGTACGTCACGAGCTCCGCGCCCTCGGGCGATTCTTTGACAAGGCCGTAGCCTGTCGTCGCAGTGCCGGGGTCGATGCCCAGGACGATCATGGCGTCGCCGGCGTCACTGATCGGCTTCAGGCCAACAGGGCCAGCGCGTCGTCCGAGACTTCGACGTTATAGAACACGCTCTGCACGTCATCGAGCTCTTCGAGGTTCTCGACGAGCTTGAGCACAGCGGCCGTCGACTCGGCGTCGAGCTCGAGCTTCTGGTTGGGCTCCATGCGCAACTCGCTCTCGGTCGGCTTGATGCCGGCCTTCTCGAGCGCATGCACGATCGACCCATAGGCTTCGGGCGCCGCATAAATCTCGATCACGTCGTCGCTGGGTTGCACATCGTCGGCGCCGGCGTCGGCCGCCAGCTCGAAGATCTTGTCAGGGTCCCTGCCCTCGGCGGCAACCGCGATGTACGCCTTGCGCGTGAACTGCCACGACACCGCTCCGGCCTCGGCCATGTTGCCGTTGGCGCGGGTCACCACGCGTCGGATCTCGGAGACCGAGCGGTTGCGGTTGTCGGTGAAGACCTGGATCAGGACGCCCGAGCCGGCCGGGCCGTAGGCCTCGTACATGGCCTGCTCGAACGAGACGCCTTCCTTGTCTTCGCCAGTGCCTTTGCGGATGGCGCGCTCGATGTTGTCTTTCGGCATCGAGCTGGATTTCGCCTTGTCGACCGCCAGACGCAGCTTAAAGTTCGTATCAATGCTGCCCCCGTCGCGGGCGGCCACGATGATGTCGCGCGTCAGGCGCGTGAACAACGCACCGCGCTTGGCATCCATCGAATTCTTGGTGCGCTGGATCGTCTTCCATTTACTGTGTCCGGACATGGTGCTACTTCCTGAATGCGTGTTTTCTTCGGCAATCGATTATACCCGACGGCAGATCGAGGAGGGAAGAGGGCGGAGGGACACGTGACTGCGCAGTCGCGTGTCCCTCCGCCCTCTTCTTCAGTGCCTTTGGGTTAATCGTGCCCCATGACCGTCAGGTAATTCGGGTAGTACGCGGGCGCGCACAACCCGACGGCGTCGAGGTTGAAATTGACGACCGGGCCGTTGGCCGGCGTGACGGCCTGGAAACCGAGGACGTGCGCGGCGCCGTTCGCGTAGGACCCAACGTCGAGACGGACCACTTGCTTGCTCGAGTAGCCGACGGTCAGGGCGTCGAGCGAGAAGACCGGCGTGCCGTCGAGAGTCGCCTGGAAGGTGTGCGAGGTCGAAGCGCCGGCGTCGGCGCGGCTGATGTCGATCACGAACTCGAGACTGGCCGATCCCGACGGGATCGTGACAGACTGGGTGATCGACTGCGTGATGGTCGGACCGCCGGCGGTGTAGCCGCCAAAACGCGCCCAGCCACTGCCATCGGACGGCAGAGCCGGGCCTGTACCATCCGAAACAGCCGTCGTCCGGAGAGGCAGTGGGCCGGCCGTCGTCGTCTGCGACCAGGCGCTGCCGTTCTCGAAAACGGCGTTCGACACCCGGTTCGCCGGACACAGCTGGCGGCCCAGAGCATTGAGGCTGAGAGTCGCGGTCAGGCCGGTGCCGTACGTCAGGCTGATCTGGCCCGTGACGGCCCCGACCGCCGTCGGCGCGAAGCGGATCACCAACGTGCAGGTGGCGTGCGCCGCGAGGCTGGCGGCACAGGTGCCGCCCGTGCCGGGATACGTTCCGCCCTTGAAAGAAAAGCCAGTGCCCGTGACGGCCGGGCCGGTCAGCGATACCACCTGGCTGCTCGTGTTCTGGAAGGTCACGACCCGATCGGAGCCCAGGTCGACGACGACGGAGCCGAAGCCCACCGGCGACGAGTCGGTGAACGCCGATGGAAGGCCAGTGTTCAGGGCCAGTCGGGGTTTTGTGATGCCGTTGCGAGGATCCGTCACGAGCACGCCGGCCGAGTACATGCGGCTCAAGAGCGTGTCGACGCTGTCCGCCGGATACATCTGCTTGAAGACCAGATAGCCGCCCGCGACGTGCGGCGTGGCCATCGAAGTGCCGGCCTTCAGCGTGAACTTGCTGTTCAACGTCGAGGACTGGATCCACTCGCCGGGCGCCCACATCTCGACCAGCGACGAACTGTTGGAGAACGACGAGATCGAGTCAGCCGGGGTCGCCGCCGGCCCGCCGTCGCGAGTCGAGCCGACGGTCACCACGCTCGAGATGCAGCCCGGCGCGCTGACGCCATCCGTCCAGCCCGAGTTGCCGGCCGCAATGAACGTGACGACTCCGGCGGCCCGCAGGTTGTCGATGCCGACCTTGCGCGTATCTGCGTCGCAGTTGCTGGTGTACTTGGTCGTGCCGCCCAGGCTCATGTTGATGGCGGCCAGGCTATAGGTCGAGGCGACCGTGCTGAGCCAGTTGAGCGCTTTGAGTTGATCGCTGGGGAACGTCAGATAGCACGGCGTGTACGAGGCGCCGCCGCATTGGGAGGCGGTATCCATCCGCGAAAACACCTGGACAGCGATGATGTTGGCGTCCGGCGCCACGCCGTCGTAGAGGGCCGATGCGTTTCCGGCGGAGACCATGGTGGCATATTGATGGCCCGCCGCAATCCCGGCCACGTGAGTGCCGTGGTCGCAGGCGTTGAGTGGATCTAGGTTGTTGACGCTGCATGGCCGCGCCGAATCGGTGCCATGCTGCTCGCCCTGGCCGTTCGGGCAGAGCGTGGTCGTCGTATATGAACCACTGTACGACGTCGAGAAACAGGCTTCGACCACGACCCGGCCCGACAGGAACGGGTGAAGTTTGTCGACGCCAACGTCCAGAATCGCGACGGAATAGCCGGCGCCGGTGTACCCCGCGGCGTGTGCGCCGAACGTGCCCGACGCGCCGATCAGGGCTGTGCTCTCGGCCAATTGCATCTGCTCGGGAACGTCTTCCTGGATCGAAAGGACGCGGGGTGAGTTCTGCAGGACGGTCAGGGCCTGCGCGTCAGCGACGAGGATGGCGATGGGCAGCCGATCGAGGCTCTCGAACGCCTCGGCAGCCGCGCCGAGTTCGGCCTCGAGCGAGCCCGCCGCCCGATCGATGGCGGCGCGCTGATCGAGGGATTCGGCGGCCGGCAGATCCGCCTCGGGTGTGAAATCGGTGTTCAGCCGTACGATGACGCGGACCTTGCCGCCCTCTTGCTGAAGCCGCTCACGGAGCGCCGCGAACGTGACAGCGCGCTCGCGCCGAGCCTGCACCACCGATTGATCTTTGCGGGCCAGACCCGCTCGAGCCTGGGCGGGGCCTGACGAAAACCCTAACCCGCTCACCAGCAGCAGGGCTGCCAGTATGAACCGGACACCATGCCTGACGGACGCCATTGGTCACCTCATCTCCCGCCCTGCTTAACGCACGCCGGCCACGATACCACAGACAGGAGATACAAGCCCGGACGCCGGGCTATCCGACCCGGTTCCCGAGTCACCGGTTCATGCGACCAAAACGGCCGTGGGCCGAGGTTTATATAGATTCAGCGCTGAACGAAGAGGGTGTCGACGGCGGCGCTCAACTCGGCCAGGTTGCTGACCTGATGGACGGCCGAGCACAACGGGCCGTAGGCAAGCATGTCGCTGTCGCCCTGGCCCCACTGGAAGTTCGGCTCCGGGTTGAACCACACCACCCGCCTGGCGCGGGCACGGACCCGCTCGAAGAGGTCGAGCCGGGGATCGCGGTGGTTGTTGCGGCCGTCGCCAAGGACGATGACCGTGGTGCGATTGTCCACAGAATCGAAGAAGCTCTCGACGAAGTTCTGCAGGCTGAAGCCCAGATCCGTGGCGTAGTAGCCTGGCGGGATGCGCGTGAGCACCTGCGGGATGGCCTCATCGGGCCGCTGCAGCAGGAACTCGTCGCTGACTTCCTCAAGGTGGTCGTTGAAGGCGAAGGAGCGCGCCTTGCCGACCTGGTCCTGCATCTCGTACATGAGGCGCAGCATGAACTCGGCTACCGGGCGCATCGAGGTTGAGATATCGCAGATCAGGGCGAACTTGGGCTTGATCTGGCGCTTTTTGTAGTGGATGTTGAAAGGCACGCCGCCGGTGCGCAGGTTGGCGCGCAGGGTGGTCTTGGCGTCGAGTTGTTTGCCGTCGCCCTTCTTCTGGCGCAGTGCCGCGCGTGAGCGCAGACGAGCGGCCAGGCGCGTGACGAGCTTGCGCAGCTCGCGCGCCTCGGCCTCGGTCAGTTCGCTGAAGGGCGTTTCCATCAAGCCCTGCTCATCGAACGACTGGCGCGGCTGTTCAGACAGATTGCGGGCGATGCTCTGCCCGGCGAAGCGGGCGGCCTGCTCGGCCAGGGCTTCCTGATTGGCGGCCAGCATCTGCTCCACGGCCTCGCGTCCTTCGGGGCTCATGCCCATCTGCTCGAGCTGACGCATCAACTGCTCGATCTCACGAGCCAGCCGGTCGAGCCCGAGCTGACGCAGCATGTCGCGCGTCAGTCGATCCTGCTGACCCGGGCGTGTGGCGCTCTGCGCCCCGGCGACGCGCGCGGCGCGCTCCATCTCTTCTTGAGTGGGCGCTTCGCCCTGGGCCATGCGCTGAAGCAGCCGGCTCAGGTCGCCGGCCAGGGCCCGCAAAGCGTCTTCGAGGGCGCGTTGTTGCTCAGGCGTCAGCGCCTGCTGCGGCGGGATGAGCGGCGGACCGCCCGACCCGAAGAACAGCGGGAAGAGGCGCTCATACGCTTCGCCATCGCCGTGCTCTTTGATGAGCGTCGCCTTGAGCG
Source organism: Anaerolineales bacterium (assembly GCA_044226485.1). Taxonomy (GTDB): domain Bacteria; phylum Chloroflexota; class Anaerolineae; order Anaerolineales; family UBA6663; genus UBA6663. The sequence continues at coordinate 314,847 of JBGAGY010000006.1, read as the reverse complement.
CGTCCTTGAACGTGCGTCGATCGCGCACGCCGAGCACCTCGGCGGCGCGCGCGGCATCCTGGCTCTCCGCCAACGACACCCTCACGCCCGCGGCCCTCAGCCCCGCGATGAATTGAACAAGACGGTCGTCCATATAGTCAGGTAGTCGAGTAGTCAGGTAGTCAGGTAGTCGGGTAGTCCATCACCTGGCCACGAAACTTTTCGACTATTCATCCCATTGCGATCCGCGCAGGCGGCGCGGAAGGTTGTTGTTGTTGCCGCGCCGCGAGGGTTCGGAGCCGCGCTGAAGGCTCAGCTTGGCGCGCTGCAGGTCGGTCTCGTGCTTGAGCAGGATCGAGAGGGTGTGCTCGAGCGTCTGCGGATCGAGTGCGCGAGCGTTGAGCAGGACGAGCGCCCTCGCCCAGTCGAGGGTCTCGCTGACCGACGGCGCCTTCTTCAGATCCATGCCGCGCAGCGACTGCACCAATTCGACGGCCTGACGCGCCAGCCCTGGAGCCAGGTCGGGCACCTTCAGACGGACCACGGCCAGTTCGGCGTCGATCGACGGGTAGTCGATGTGCAGATAGACGCAGCGGCGCTTGAGCGCCTCGGATAACTCACGCGTGTTGTTTGACGTCAGCAGAACGAGCGGCTGATGGCGCGCCGTCAACGTGCCAAGCTCGGGCACCGACACCTGGAAGTCGGAGAGCACTTCGAGCAAGAAGGCCTCGAACTCGGCGTCGGCGCGGTCGATCTCGTCGATCAAGAGCACGACGGGCTCTTCGGAGAGCAGGGCCTGCAGCAGCGGGCGCGGCAGCAGGAAGCGCTTCGAGAAGAAGACGTCTTCCTCGCTGGCGAGGCGATCGGCAGCCTGCGACAGAGTCTGACTATCCGATAGAAGCTGACTGAGCTTGTCGCGCAGCAGTTGCGTATAGAGCATCTGCTTGGCGTACTCCCATTCGTAGAGGGCCTTGGTTTCGTCGAGGCCTTCGTAGCACTGGAGTCGGATGAGCGGGCGGCCGACGGCTGAGGCCCAGGCCTTGGCCAGTTCGGTCTTGCCAACGCCGGCCGGGCCCTCAGCCAGGATCGGCTTGCCGAGTTGAGCGGCAAGAAAGACGACAGTGGCGATCTCGTCCGTCGATATGTACTGCTGGCGAGCCAAGGCCTGGCTCACATCCTGCGGGGCGGAGAACATGAATCGACCTCCGGGAATGCGTGAACACGCGTCGGGGAAGTTATATCATGCAGACTGTGGTCGGCGGATCACAGACCGGGGCCTGTCGAAAGATGAGTTTGGAATAAGCAGACGCGCGCTCGAAGGATAACGAAGGGCGAAGGTTGGACGGCTGTTCAACCTTCGCTCTTCGCCTATTCGGTCGTCACCCAACTGCCAGCGGCAGCCGCAACGTCACGTTAGTGCCCTGGTCGACGCCCGGGCTGGCGATGAGCAGGCTTCCGCCCATGAGCTCGGTCAGGCGACGCGCCATACTCAGCCCGAGGCCGAAGCCGCTGTGGGTGCGGGTCGAGCTGCTGTCGACCTGGACGAACGGCTCGAGCACCTGGGCCTGCATCTCGACCGGGATGCCGAGCCCGCTGTCCGCGACGACGATGTCGACGAAGCCGGAGGGCACGTTCGGCTCGACGCTGATCGATACGTGGCCGTGATCCGTGAACTTGATGGCGTTATCGAGCAGGTTGTCGAGCACGCGCCGTGCCTTTGTGTAGTCGACAAGCGCCTGCTGACGGGGACCCGCCGGGTAGTTCACGATGAGGGCCAGGCCCTTTTCCTGCGCTCGAGTCTTGTTGCGTGCCACGACTTCCTCGATCAGCAGTTGAAGGTCGAAATCCTGCGTCTCCAGACGCACGCGACCGGCCTCGATTTGAGCGAAGTCGAGCAGATCCGAGATAAAGCGCTGCAGTTGCTCCGACGCGGCGTACGACATCGACAGCCAGTGCCGCTCTTCTTCCGGCGACTGGCACATGTCGTCGAGCACCATCGAGAGCGCGCTCTGCATGGCCGTCAGCGGCGATCGCAACTCGTGCGACGTGTTGGCCAGGAAATCGCTCTTGAGCTGGCTGGCCGACTGGGCGGCGCGGGCCAGCTCGGTGGCTTCATGCGCCGCCGTTTCGAGGCGGCTCACAAGCTGCAAGTTTTCGAGTTTGAGAGCGGCCTGCGCGCCGATGGTCACCAGGATCTGGGCGGCCTGGTCGGGCACCGGGACGTCGTTGCGCGAATCCCACAGGATGACGATGGCCAACTGGCGGCCGCGGGCGATCAACGGCACGATCACCAGCCGCTTGCACTGGCGCCCTTGCATCGCGCCAGCCTCGACCGGCGAAAGCTCGCTCTTCCCGAACACCGCCTGGTAGAGGCGCCCTGCCCTCAGCTCGTGTTCCCAATGCGGGAAATCCCGAATGAACAAGGGCCGGTCGAGGGTCGGCACTCGTTCGGCGTCACTGGCCTCGACGCCGCAGAGATGGTAAAGCAGGACGACTTCTTCGGCCGGAGAAGCCGTGACCATGCTGCTTGACGTGGCCCCGATGTAGTCGAGCATGCGCTCGCAGACGATGTGCCAGACTTCGGACTCCGTCTGGGCGGCCGACAGGACCTGGCCGGTTTCGAACAACATGCGCTGATCGGCCAGCTGTCGGCGTGCATCCGCGTACGCGGCCTGCAACCGCTGCTGGCTCTCGTGGAGCGCCTCTTGCTCTCGCTGCAGTTGCGCGCGATAGGCCACGCTCTCGAGGACGCGTGGCAACCGGGTCAGGTAGCCGGCGCTCTTGACCAGGTAGTCGTTGGCGCCGAACTTGAAGACGCCGAGCGCGATCTCTTCTTCGGGGGCGGCCGTGATCACAACGGCGGGCACACGGCTGGTGGTGCCGATGCGCAGCGCGCGCAACAGGTCGAGGCTGTTCTGATCCGGCAACTGGTAATCGAGCAGGAGGAGGTCGGGCAGATCCTGAGGATCGACGTCAGTCAGGCGCTGCAGCACCTCTGCGCCAGTGGTGACCCGCTGCAAGCGGATGTTAGGCGCCTGGCGCGCGAACTGCCGAGACGTCAGCTCGAAAGTCTCGTTGTCGTCTTCGGCGTAGAGCACGCGCAGCGGTTGGCCCTGTCGCTCGCGTTCATCCTTGAAGCGTTCGACGGCGTCACGCAGGGTGGCGGGGAGTTTGTCGAGGTAATCCTCGCGCTTGACCACGTAATCCGAGGCGCCGGCGCGCAGGGCGGCCGAGACCGTCGCGTCATCGCCGAGGCCGGTGATCACAACGACCGGGAGCTGCCAGTTGCGGGCCCGGATCTGACCGTACAGCGCGAGGCCCTCGCCATCGGGCAGGTTCAGGTCGGTCAGCACCAGGTCGTAATCCTGGGCGCCATGGGCGCGCAGACGCAGTAACGCCTCGCTGATCGTCGCGACGACGTCAAGCGCGATGTCCGGCGCCGATTTGCGCAGATGCCGCTTGGTCAGATCGGCATCCAGCGCGTTGTCCTCAACGTACAGAACGCGCATACCCATCTCGCTCAGCGGGTGGGCTGGTTAAGGGCCACCCAGTACAACTCGATCTGCGACGCGACATCCATGAACTTGTCGAAGTCCACGGGCTTCACGATATAGGAGTTCGCTCCGAGCTCATACGCGGAGCGGATATCGCGATCCTCGTCCGACGTGGTCAGGACGACCACAGGGATGTTGCTGGCGACGACGCTCTCCTTGAAGCGACGAAGCACTTCGAGGCCGTCGAGCCGTGGCAGCTTGAGGTCAAGCAACACGACTAGCGGCAAAGGCTCGCCCGACTCCCAGCGCGGGAGCATCTCGAGCGCTTCGACGCCGTCGCGGGCGACAAGCAAAGGGTTGCCCAGGCGGTGCTTGGCGAACGCGCGCCGGGTCAACTCGAGATCCATCGGGTTGTCTTCAACCAGAAGGATCGGCCGCATCACATCATTCATGAGATCTAAGTCCTCGCCTCAACACTGAAGGCGGCTTCATCGGCCGCCGGCAGTTCCAAATAGAACGTGGCGCCGGCACCGGGTTGGCTCTCCGCCCAAACCCGCCCGCCCATGCGCTCCATCGCTTTGCGCACGAGGGCCAGGCCCACGCCCGTTCCAGGATAGTCTTCCGCGCGGTGCAGCCGCGTAAAAATGCCAAAAATCTTGTCGTGATATTGCATGTCGAATCCGACGCCGTTGTCGCGCACCGACAGCCGCACCACTGAGTCGTCTTGTTCTGCCTGAATACGTTCGGCGCGGACCTCGATCTGCGGTTGTTCAGCGTCGCGTGTGAACTTGAAGGCGTTGTCGACAAGGTTGCGGACGGCCTGGGCCAGGCCGTCGCGGTCGCCGCGCACGATCGTGAGCGGCGGCAGATCGAGCAGGAGCGTGGGTTCTCGCCCATTCGCATCCCGCAGGCGCTGAGCGATCACGGCCCCAACGAGCTCCGACAGATTGATCGGCGCATCTGACAGGGCCCGACGCTCAAGCCGCGAATAGGCCAGCAGATCGGTGATCAGCTGGTTCATCTGCTCGGTGGCGCTTCGGATCGTGCGCAGGAAACGCCGGCCCTCGTCGTCGAGCTTGTCGCTGTAATCCTCGAGCAGGATCCGGCTGTAGCCGTCGATGCCGCGTAGAGGAGCCTTCAGGTCGTGCGAGACGGAGTACGTGAAGGTCTCCATCTCGCGGTTCTTCGAGGCCAGTTCCTGGTTTACCTCGCGCAACTCCTGCTCGCGCTGGCGCAGGGCCGTCAGGTCGGTCAGCGTGGCGATCGAGCCCACCATCTTGCCCTGATCGAAGCGGGCAACGCCGGTGATCAACACGACAACCGTGCCACCGTCGCGCCGGCGCAACGTCGTCTCATAGCTCGTCCGTTCGCCGGTGGCGCGAGCCTTGAGGGCGGTCTGAAAGATCGGATGATCGCTCTCGACAATGAAGTCCATCGGGGTGAGGCCGATTATCTCCTCGGGCTTGCATCCGAGCAGGTGGGCGCAGGCGGCGTTGACGTAGATGAACCGCCCATCCAGGCCTGTGACCGTCAGACCCTGACCCATGGCATTCATCACGCTGGTTGCGAACTGGCGCTCGGATTCCAGGGCGAGCTCGATGCGTTTTCGATCGGTGATGTCGAGCACCGAGCCTTCGTATTGCGTGGCGTTGCCGTCCGCGTCGCGGATGGCTCGCGCGTTCTCGGTGATCCACAATCGCTCGCCGGTCGTGGGGCGTCGGATCTCCGACTCGAAATTGATGACCTCGCCATCGCGCTCGATTGCCTCGACAAACGCTGCTCGGCGAGTCGGATCGACGTACCAATCCTGGCCGATGTCCTTGATCGCCGCGATCTGCTCGGCCTCGGTCTGGAAGCCGTTCAGACGCACGAGATATGGGTTGACGTGGGCCTGGGACCCATCGCGGGTCGAGCGATAGATGCCGATCGGCACATTTTCGTAGAGCGAGCGGTACTCGGCTTCGGCGCGCCGCAACTGCTCCTCGGCACGTTTCTGTTCGGAGATGTCCTGAAAGGACCCGTAAAGCTTGATCGGGTTCCCATCCTTGAATACCGGCTGAGCGGCGGTGCGAACCCACAAGCGGCGCCCGCCGTATGTGATGATCTCGACGTCCAGGACGTACGGTTCGCCCAGCGCCACCGCACGTTGGACGACGGCGCTGACCCGGTCTTGATGCTCTGGCGCATAGATCGCGGTGGCTTTCTCGACCGTCACCTCGAACGTGTCGGGATCGACCTCGAGCAGCCGGTGCATTTCGGGGGTCCAGTACATCGCTCCGGTGCGCAGATCGAGCTCCCAGCCGCCCACCCGGGCCGTGCTTTGAGTCTGCTCCAGGATTCGGCTCTGACGCTCGGCTTGCTCGCGGCTGTGCCGCAGCTCGGCCTCGATCCGCTTGTGATCGGAGACATCCGTGACGACCACGATCGACCCGTTGACCGTGCCCTCCGAGTACCGGGGCGTCACGGTGACAAGCACGTCGATCGACCGACCGTCGGCGTGCTTCAGGCGCAAATCGTAGGTGTGCGGCTCGCCGCGCTGACGACGATCGAGCGATGCCTGGATGCGGGCGTGGTCGGAGGCATCACTGAGATCGAAGGGCGTCTTGCCGATGATCTCCTCGGGCCGTCGGCCAACCATGGCGGCATAGGCCGGGTTGACGTACTCAAAGCGGAGCCGCGAGTTCATCAACACCAGGCCCTGGCCGAGGCTGTCGATGATCAAGCGGGCGAAATCGCGCTCGGCCTGGAGGCTGGCCTCGACGAACTCGCGGCGGCTCATTTCGGCCTCCAGTCGCGCGCGCTCCGCCTGCAGGTCGAGTTGTTGTTGTTTGAGCGCCCGAAGCCAGGTGTTGGCCCTCAGGCCCATCATCCCGAGGACCACACCGAACACGCTACCGATGAGGTGCTCGTGCCAGTGTGTCTCAAAGCCGACGGACAAATACAGCTGCAGATTCAGCGTGCTGACTGCCAGCGCGACGACGATCGTCCAGGGATGGCGCCCGGCCAGGAACACGGTCAGGCTCAGGACGAACAGCGACAAAAGGCCGACCGTCAACCCGAGGACGGGGGTGATGAGGAAGAACAGGCCGACGTAGGTGACGCACGTCAGCGCGATGAGCCCCATGCGTGTGGGCCACTTCAGGTCAGGCATCGTCGACTCAGATCAGGTCCATCGACAGTGACACAATGGTGTCGCAACTTGACCTATTGTGTGGGCTTGCGCCGGGCCGAACCGTAAATAGTCGGTGAATCATCCGGCCGTTCAGACTAAAGATTCGCCCCGGTACGCCCGAGCCAGGACCTCTATGGTATGCCAGATGGGCAGCGGTCGCTTCAATCGCTGCAATTGCGTGGCGATCTGCACCAGGCAGCCGATATTGCCGGCCGCCAACACCTGCGCGCCGGTCGAAAGGATGTGGCGCGCCTTGCGCTCCCCCAGTTGAGCGGCCAGTGCCGGCTGTTCGAGGTTATAGGTGCCTGCCGAACCGCAGCACATCTCGCCTTCGGGCACATCGACGACCTCCAGCCCGGAAATCGCCCGCAGCAGACGACGCGGCGCCGCCGAAACGCCCTGCGCGTGCGCCAGATGGCAGGCGTCGTGGTAAGCCAGACGGGTGGGCTGCGCCAGCGCGGGCGGCGCCACGATGCCCAGGCCGTCCAGGAATTCGGCAACATCCTTGACGCGCGACACGAAGATCGCGGCGTCGACAGCCTCCGGCTGGCCGGCGAAGAGCACGTCGTAGGCTTTCATGCCGGAGCCGCAGCCGGCGGCGTTGGTCAACACGGCATCGACGTCTTTGGGAAATGCCTTGAGGTTGGCGCGGGCGAGATCGCGCGCGCGGTCCAGCTCGCCGGTGTGAAAGCCGAGTGAGCCGCAACAACCCTGCCCCTCCGGGACGATCACCTCGACGCCGTTGGCCGCCAACACTTCGAGCGTCGCCCGATTGATGCCCGGCGACAGGGCCTGCTGCACGCAACCCGCGAGCAGAGCGACGCGCGCGCGACGCTTGCCGACCGCCTCCACTTTGCGCGGTAGCTCCACCACAGGGGGCAGCTCTGCGGGCAGCAGGTCGAGCATCGCCTGAAACGGACCTGGCAAGGCGCCACGCATCGCCCTGCCGACTTTTCCGGCGGCGGCCGCCATTCTGAATCGATCCGGATGCGGAAGGGTCTCATGCGTCAGGCGGCGCGCGACGCGTTCGGTCAACGATCGCTGCCGCGAAGGCTCGGCGTGATGGCGGTAGAGAGGCAACAGCGCGTCGTAGCGCACGCCCGACGGACAGGCCGGCACACAGGCTTCACAGCCAAGGCAACGATCGATGTACGGCAACGTCTCTTCGACCGACACGCTGCCCTCGAGCGCGGACTTCATCAACATGATCCGGCCGCGCGGCGAGTCCATTTCCTCGCCGAGCAGTCGGTACGTCGGGCAGGCCGACAGACAGAAGCCACAATGCACGCAGGCGCTGATCGCGTCCGCCATGACCTTGCCCTCTGCGCCGAGTCGGTCTGCGGGGATGGTGTGCTGCATGTCGTTGGTTATAGCTCCGGAAAGCGCGCGGCCGGATCGAGCGCGGCCTTGACGCGTGCGGCGAAGGCATGGCGCGAAGGCGAGGCGCCGATCAGGCCGATGGGACCCACCGAACCAACGGCGCTCGCCGGTCCCAGGATGGCGAGGCCGGCCAGACCCAGGCGCACGAGTTCGGCATCGAGGACGTCGACGGCGTGCGGCCAACTCAACCAGGCCACCTGTCCCCCGGCGCTGTAGCGGCGCACCGCCGAGGTCTGCTCGAGGGCCGCTTCGAGCAACGGGATGCGCGCCGGCGTCAGCGGCACCTTGATCAGCGCGGCATCGGCGGGCACCCAGCCGAACTCGCGCACGACGTCCCACAGGGCAGCGTCATCGGCGCCGTCGCGCACGAGCCCGTCGCCCGCCATCGATCGCAACCGTTCGAGACGCGCCGGCAGCGCCTCAGCGAGACCGCCAAGTCGCACCTGCACCTGAACGCCGCGCGGCCCGGGCACGACGTCGAGGGCCTCGAGATCGAGCGGCGCGCCCATCAAGCGGCGCTGAATATCGAGGGCCGTCGCCAGCGAACCGGCCTCGACCAGGTACGTCGCGTAGGCTCGCGGCCGCGGGAAGACCTTGAATGTCAGTTCGACGATCACGCCCAGCTGACCCAGGCTGCCGACCATCAGCTTCGGGAAATCGAAGCCGGCGGCGTTCTTGACCACCTTGCCGCCACCGTGTACCAGCTGCCCGCGCCCATCGACCCAGCGCACGCCGAGGATGAAGTCACGCACGCCGCCGTAGCGATAGCGCCCCGGCCCGCTGAGGCCCGAGGCCACAGTGCCGCCGAGCGTTGCGCCGCGTTTCGACAGCGGCGGATCGAAGGGCAGGTATTGGCCCTGCTGCGCCAACAGCGCCTCGACCTCAGCCACCGGTGTTCCGGCGAGGGCCGTGAAGGTGAACTCGCCTGGGTCGTACTCGAGCACGCCGCGCAGGCCGCTCACGTCGAGCACGACGGCCCCCGGCGGCAGGTCGATCAGCAGCGGCTTGGTGCCGCGTCCGCGCGGGACCACCTGTGTGTGAGCCCGCACCGCTTCGCAAACGGCGTCAACAGTCGTCGGTATCATTTGACCAGTGCTTTGTTTCCACGAATCTCGACGTATGAGCGCGAATGGCCGGTGAGTGGACTCTCGCCCAACGTGTCACTGATCCTCAGAGTCCAACCGACCATCGCTTTCAGACCCTTCGTGCCCATCGCCGACATACGTGGCTGGACTCTGCCCCGCCACACGACGGATAAGCTTCACTCGCGCGAGATGATCCCGGCGCGTTCGAGCGGATGCGGGCCCTTATGGCTCAAGGCCGGCGCTTCGCCGCCCGGGAACACTTTGCCGCGATTGGCGATCTGCAAGTCGTCGACCACGCAGCGCAACTGCCACATCACATCGAGATCGACGGGGCTGAAGAGCGCCGGCATGTACGCGCGCTTCTCCATGCCCACGCCGTGCTCGCCCGTGATCGAGCCGCCGAGTCTGATGCACATCTTCATGATCTCGGAGGCCAACGCCTCGGCGCGGTCGTAAGCGCCCGGCTGCCGGCCATCGTAGAGGATCAGGGGGTGGAGATTGCCGTCACCGGCGTGAAAGACGTTGGCCACCCGGATGTTGTGCCTGGCGCTTAGCGCGTCGATCTCGGCCAGGGCCTGGCCGAGTTTGCTGCGCGGCACGACGCCGTCTTGCACGATATAGTCAGGGCTGATCCGCCCGACCGCCGAGAACGCGCTCTTGCGGCCTTTCCAGATCATCTGCCGCTCGGCTTCCGTCGCCGGCACGCGAACCTCGTAGGCGCCGGTCTGGTCGATCAAACGCTTCAGGTGCTGGAACTCCGCCTCGACAGCCTGCGACTCGCCGTCGAGTTCGACGATGAGCACGGCAGCCGCGCCGGCCGGATAGCCGGCATGCACAGCCGCTTCGGCCGCCTGCAACGCCAACCGGTCCATGATCTCCATCGCGCCCGGCAACAGGCCCGACGCCACCACGGCGGCGACGGCATCGCCGGCCTGCTGCATCGAACGGTAGGCGGCCAGCACCGTGCGAAAAGTCTCGGGCTTCGGCAGCAACCGCAGCGTCACCTCGACGGCGACGCCGAACAGGCCTTCGTGCCCGACAAACAGCCCATGCCAATCGGGCCCGACCGATTCAAGCGACTCGCCGCCAAGTTGCACGAGCTCGCCGTCCGGGAGGACGACCTTGAGCCCGAGCACATGGTTGCTGGTCATGCCGTACTTCAGGCAGTGCGCGCCGCCCGAGTTGAAGGCGACGTTGCCGCCGATGGTGCAGATGAGTTGCGACGAGGGATCCGGCGCGTAATACAGGCCGTGCGGCGCGGCCGCCTGCGTGACCGCGAGGTTGATCACGCCCGGCTCGACCACGGCGATACGCTCGGCTGGGTCGAGGCGCACGATGCGGTTGAGGCGATTGAGCCCGATCACGAGCCCATCCGCGATCGGCAGCGAGCCGCCAGACAGGCTGGTGCCCGAGCCGCGCGCCACGAACGGCACTTTGTGCTTGTGGCAGGCGCGCACCGCAGCGACGACTTCATCGACACTCGTCGGCAACACCACAGCGCCCGGCGTCGAGCGATACGCGGTCAACGCATCCGACTCGTACGCCGTCAACTGCGACGCGTTGGTCAGCAAGCGATCCTTGGGGAAGATCGCTGCCAATTCGTTCAAGAAGGCGCGTGCGCTCATCGGCTGTCGTCCTTCGTCATGGGTGCTTCGTCTTTCGGAAACGTGGGTTGGCAACCACAAGGGCGGTCGACGTAGGCATCGCCCCTACCCGCCATCAACCGTCTGCTGTCGACCCGCTGTCATTCATCCTCATCCATGATCTTGCGTGCCTGATCGCCGATCGGATCGTCGTCCTTGTTCATGAAGACCTCGCGGGTCTTGCCGCCCTGCTGTTCGCGGCCGATCAAGCCCATGGCCTTGAGCTCATCCATCAAGCGCGCGGCGCGCGGGTAGCCGATGCGCATTTTGCGTTGCAGCAACGACGCGCTCGCCGTGCCGTGTTTCTTCACGATCTCGATCGCCTGCTCGATCTGCTGGTCCTTGTCCTCGATCGCGGCCTCGCGCGCCAGCATCTCGTCCCACGGCGCGGCCTGCTTGGCCGGCGCTGCAGGCGGGGCCTCAGGCTCGGCGGCCGGGCGCTTCGCCGGCTTCGCGGCGCGCTCCGGCTTGGCCGGGGCCTTTTCGACAGGCTCCTCGCGCTCGACCTTCGGGGCCGTCCGCACGGCGTCCTGGATCTGGGCGCGGCGTCGCGCCGCTTCGGCCTTGGTCAATTGCTCGTGCGGCTTCTCTGCCGGAGGGGTGGGCTCCGGGATCGTGGCCGGCTTCTGAGTCGACGCCTTGGGTTTCTCGACGGCCGGCGGCGGCCCACCCACAGGCGGGCGCGGCGGCGGCGGCGTGCCGGGCCCACCGATGGTCGGCGGCATGTCGTCGGCCTCAATCTCGACCTCGGCCAACGCTTCCTCGGCGTAGATGTCGGCCTGCTCCTTCCACCACGCGACGAGCCTGTCGATCTCCTTGTCGCTCAGGAAGCAGCCCTGCACGCGCTGCGGCGCCTGCATCTCAGGGGACTGAAAGAGCATATCGCCCTTGCCCAACAGGCTCTCGGCGCCGACCGAGTCGAGGATGACGCGCGAGTCGACCGACGAGGTCACGGCGAAGGCGATGCGCGCCGGGAAGTTGGCCTTGATCAGGCCGGTCACTACGTCGGTGCTCGGGCGCTGTGTCGCGACCACGAGGTGGATGCCCGTGGCGCGCGCCATCTGCGCCAGACGCACGACCATGCGCTCGGTCTCGTCCGGCGCCTGCATCATCAGGTCCGCCAGCTCGTCGATGAAGACCGCCACGCGCGGCAGCTTCTCGATGTCAAGCTTCTTGGCCGCCTTGGCCATGTAGGTGTCGAGGTTGCGGACGTGGTAGGTCTCGAAGAGCTTGTAGCGCCGCTCCATCTCGCGCACGGTCCAGCGCAGCACGCCGAGGATGCGCGTGACTTCGGTCTCGACCTTGCCGAGGAGATGCGGCACGCCGTTGAAGCGCACCAGCTCGACCATCTTCGGGTCGATCATCACAAGGCGCAGATCGTCGGGCGTGTTGGTCAGGATCAGCGACGCGACCATCGATGTGATCGCCACGCTCTTGCCCGAGCCGGTGGTGCCGGCGATCAAGAGGTGCGGCATCTTGCTCAGGTCGGCGGCGATGGCAGCGCCCGAGACGTCGCGGCCCAGGCCCAGCTTGAGCGGGCTCCCGATCTTCTGGAACGACTCGCTTTCGATCACGGGCTTGAGGCCGACGACCGACGTGCGCCGGTGCGGCACTTCGATGCCGACGTAGTGCTGGCCCGGCACCGGGGCCTCGATGCGCAGCGTCGTCGCCGAGAGCGCCAGCGCCATGTCGTTCTGCAGCGATGCGATCTGCGCGACGCGCACCTTCCACTGCTTGCTGATGCCGTCTGCGCCGGGTTTGGCGACGAAGCCGGGCTCGACCTGATACTGCGTCACCGAGGGGCCGACGCGCGCGCCGAGGACGTTCACGGGCACACCGAACTCGGCCAGGGTCTTGACGATGATCGAAGCCGTGTCGTCGATCTCACGCTGAGCGGGTCGGCGCAGATCGAGATCGTCGAGCAGGTCAAGCGACGGCAGCCGCTTGTCGCGTTTGGGTTTGGCCTTGCGCGACTCGGGCTGCACGGCCTGGACCGGCACGTTCTTGAGGCGCTCGCCCTTCGCGAGCTTGACGCGGGCCTTCTCCTCGATCGGGGCAGGCGCCGCCTTCTCTTCAATGGGCTCAGGTTTGGCGCGCGCCGGCTTCTCATCCAGCGGCAACGGCAGCTGCTTGCCGGGATCGTTCTCGAAGCCCTGCGAGGTCAACCACTTGAGGCCGCGCTCGATGCGGTTGGCCGTGATGTCGAGCGCCAGCACCAGCGAGATGAGGAACGCCAGCCCGACCACGAATGGATCGGCGGGCGCGAAGATGCGCTGGAAGATCCAGCCCACTGCCCAACCGACGACGCCGCCGCCCTCGCCATTCGCCGCCAGCAGCACGCTGCCGCCGTTGCCGTAATTGAGCAACGCCAGCAGCGTGAAGATCGCCAGTTCGCCCCAGATGACGCGGCCCCAGCGCACCTGCGGCAGCCGGCCGAGGTTGTGCAGCATGATCGCGCCGCCCACGATGCCGAGCGAGATCGGGATCAGGATCGCGCCCCAGCCGAACCACGTTCGCAGGAAGCCCGACCACGGCTCGAGCAACGTGCCGGTCGACAGGCCGGTCAGCGCGAACAGGGTCAACGCCGCCAGGACGATGAGCAGGAGCGCGACGAGGTCGTCGCTGTATTTGCGCAGGCGATTGCCCAGCACGACCACGCGCACCATGTTCGGATCCGGCACCGCGATCTTCTTGCGGGACGCCGGCGATTCGCTCGGCGCGGGCGGCGCGTCGTTGCGCATCGCCACCGCCTGATCGGCGTTGAACCGACGCGCGGGCTTTCGCGCCGGCATCGGATCGATGCGGCGGCGCGCCGTGGGCGCCACAGGGGCCGGCGCGGAGCGACCCGGCGACCGCCGGGCGGGCCCCTTCTCGGGCTGTTGACGAGGACGATTCATACCGGTGTGAATGAGGCGGTCTTTGACGAACAAAGGAGTGCCCACACGTCGCGCTCTCGGCGACATGCCGGCACCCGCTTCCTGGCGCTGCGATTGAATGTCAACAGCGTTGATCTGGTTATACACCGAATTGAAGCAGAGGCAAATCCAGGCGGAATCGAGAGATCGGCCGCCAGAGGGCGCCCCAGATGGGGCGGGTCGGCTGACGCGGTGAGCTCAGGCCTCGCCGTTCTCGGTGGGTTGTCGCAGGCTCAGGCTCAAGCGGCGGTTCGGCGGGTCGATGTGTAAGATGCGAGCCCGCACCGTCTCGCCCTCCTGGACGACGTTGCGCGGATGAAGGAAGTGACCCTCAGCCAGCTCGGACACATGGATCAGGCCCTCGAGCCCGTCTTCGACCGAAATGAACGCGCCGAAGTTGACGACGTTCGTGATCTTGCCAGACACGACCTGGCCGATGGCGTAGCGCTCGGCGACTGTTTTCCAGGGATCCGGGCGGCAGCGCTTGAGGCTGAGCGCGACCCGCGCCTGATCGCGATCGATCGAGAGCACCTGGACTTCGATGGTGTCGTTGATCTGGAGGACGTCTCGCGGGTGGTTGACCCGGCTCCACGAAACTTCAGAGACGTGGACAAGCCCTTCGAGCCCGCCAAGGTCCACGAAGACTCCGAAGTCCGTGAGGTTGGTGACGAGCCCGGTCACAACCTGGCCGGGCGCCAGCCGATCGAGCAACGCGGTGCGCGACCCTGGCGACGCCAATGCCGCCCGTTGCGACAACACGACGCGGCCCTTGGTCCGATCGTACTCGATGACCTTGAGCAGCAGGCGCTGACCCGTGCGAGCGGCCAGAGCGGCCCGGCGTTCTTCATCGTTGAGATGAGTCGGGAGATCGACGAGATGGGAGGCGGGGACGAACCCGCGCAGGGATCGCAGCCCGACGAGCAGGCCGCCTCGGTTGAAACCTGTGACAAGGAGTTCGACGGGTTCGTCGTCTTCGTGGAGACGGTGAGCGTACGCCCAATCCGCTTCGGGATCGTTCGTTTCGATGGGCGCAGAGGGAGGTGCGCTACCGCGACTTGTGTCTTCCGCCAGTACCGACTGCCACCAGCCTTCGTCCACGAGCTCCGCCCCCTGGACCTCGGTCCTTCGCTCGTCCGGCATACACACCTCTTATAGGAGTCGCGCGAAGCATACTCAGATTCAACTGGGCACGCAAGCGGCATCCTTGGACAAGCGAATGTTTATTGTCGAAGACCACCGACTAAAATAGCGACATTACAGGGGATTCGGCGCGCGTACTTCGTCGGCGGCCGCGCGGGCCTCACGCTCCATCTGAGCGATTGCGGCTGCGGCTTCCTCGAGCGCGAGGCGCTGCTTGCGATAGAAGTCGGCCTCACTAACAGCCAGGCGCATGGCGATATCACGCACTTTCTGGCCCTGCAGGAACTTCATCTCGAGGATGTTATAGAGGAGCCACTCGCCAGTGGTCTTGCGTTGACCTTCAGGTCGGATGCGCTCGATGGCCTGGCGCAGCACCGAACGCAGCGCCTGCGTCGCATTTCCATCATGGTCGACCATGGCCTGTTCAACGACCCTGAGCCGCAGCAACGGACTCTGGTTCAGGCGCGGGCCGATCGCGTAGTCGCGCAGCGCATCGCGCACCAGCTGCGGCAGCTCCTGCCCATCCGTCATGCCGACGCCCTCCATGTTGCGGACGTCGGCGTAGGCTGATGCGCGCAGGCGCTGCACGGTTTCCATTTCGGGCAGAAGGCGATCGAGCGCTTCGAACACCTCAAGCTGAAGCCGCCGGTCTTCGAGCGCCGTCGCCGCGCGTTTGACAAGGCGCTGCAGGACCTCGCTCTCCTCGGGGCTGAGGCTGACGACCTCGCCCGGTTCCTGCGGCGTGGCGACACCGACGAGGCCGAGCGGGCGCCCATGGCCGTTAGGTCCGTACAACGGCACGAGCCAGCTCGCGCCCCACACGAACGCCCCCCACCCGCCGTTGCCGTCGGCGAACAACTCGCGCTCGGTGCCTGCCATCACGAGCCGCACGGCGCGCAGTTTGTCGAGGGGCGGCAGCGTGGGCTCGGGGCGCGGCGCGCCGACGACGACTTCATAGGCCACGTGCCCGGCTTCGTCGAAGGCGATCAGAAACGCGCCAGGCGTGCCGAGGCTGTCGCTGAGGTTCGCCAGAACTGACTCGAAGAACTGGCGCAAGTCCTGAGTCGTGAGCAGACGCTCCTCGAGCGTGACAAGCCGACGCAACTCGTCGCGGCCGGTGCCATAGAAGAAGCGGCGTTCGATCGGCAACCGTACGAGCGTGATGAAGAACTGCAAAAGCAGCAACGAGCCGATCAAGAGAAACGGGAGGACGCGGGTGTCGTAGTAAGGAAGGCTCGGCCCAAAACGGCTCACCAGCACGTAAACGGCCAGCACCGACGACGCCACCACAGGCCCGCGCAAGAACCATTGGAAGAACCGGGCTTTGACCACTCGGTCCGGCAGCGTCACGCCATAGTAGGCAACGGTATACGCCATCGCCAAAAGCAATGCGCTGACGATCAGGTTTGAGATGATGACCAGCGTCCAGAACGTCAACGCGTGGAGGGACGCCTCCTGGCCGACGAGCAATACGAACGGGAACGTGCCGACCAGCGGCGCGGCGGCCGATGCGATGAGATAGCGCATGCGTCGGCGTGTGGTGGCCGTCTGGGCGCGCCCAAAGGCCCGCCAGAAGTTCCAGGCCGCCCAGCCGATGGCGAACGCGCCCTGCACCAGAAAAGCCCAGAAGCCCGTCTCGGCCGTCAGATGCGGCACCGGTGTGTTTTCGGTGCCGCCCACGATCCAATTGGAACTCAGTACCAGGATCCAGAAAGCGCCCGCAGCCACGTACAACACTCGGATCGCAAGGCGCCGTCGGCCCCGCGAGGGCCGGCCCGTGCTCGCCAACACAGCGTCCGAAAAATGCAGAAACGCCGCCGGAACGAAGGCGATGCCCGTCCACTGCAGACGCAGCCAGAACAGCACGCTGCTCGGGTTCCCGAGCGTGCTGATCAGGACGTCGCAGAAGTACACGGCGGTGACAAGCGCCGTCAACACAGCGAAAGCACGGGCGACGCGCTCGCGCAGGTTGAACGTCAGGGCATACAGGAGCAGCGAAAACGACGTGATCACGATCCCTGAGGCCAGGATCTGGCTCAGGGTCTGAAGCACGGTAACGGCGGTCGACATGTGGAGAATTGTACTTGCGGAGCGCAGATCGGGAGCCTGGCACGTCGAAGCTCCGACGATTCGCGAAGGACGAGTGCTCGGGGGCGAATGGCCACTCAACCTTCGTCAAGGGCCTTCATGAATCCGTCGGCGCTCAGACGCTCCGCGGCCTCACTTCAGCGTCGCCGCGAAGTACAAGGCGACATCTTGATTGGGGTAGTAGCGATCGTTGTATCCGCAGAAAGTCAACCCGTTCTTTTGAGCAAAGCAGATGCCGGGGTAGTTCTTCGATTGCATCTCGAGGACCAGGCGCTGCAGGCCGTTGGCGCGTGCCCACTGGACGGCCGAAGCCAGCAAGACCGTGCCGACACCTGTGCGACGCACGCGTTGGACCACACCCAGATCAGCGATCCACCCGGTCGCCGGCATGGTCGCCAGCGTCAGGTTCAGGTAGCCCTGCACCTGGCCACCCTCTTCGGCCACCAGGAAGCAGACGCGCTGCGCCCACGCGTCCTGGAGATGCGCCGCATCTCGCGGCAGGCTGACCCGCACCGACCTGGGCAAGCGCACGTTGCGGAACGTGATCTGCGTGGTGGGGCCTTCTTCGCGGGCCTCCATCTGCCACACGTAGTCGGTGCTGTAGGTCGGGTCGATCGCCAGAATGGCCGGAAGATCCGTGGTCTGCGCCGGCCTGACATGTAGTTGGGGCATACGGTGTTTATAGACCAAATTCGCGTTGGCGCAAATAGCATCGTCGAGGACCGAACCCGACAGGGCTCTGGCGCGCTGCGCTCGCCCTTCGCTCCTCACCCCTCGCCCCTCGCCCTTCGCTCCTCGAATTACGGCACCGGCGGCGCGGTCGGTTGGCCTGGGCGATCCAGCGAAACCGCGACGGCGCAGGGCGGCGCGCTGTTGCCGTCATTGTCGAAGGCGATCAGCCGCATCGCGTAGTTCCCGGGCGTGTAGGGGTTCGGGCTGAAGGACGGAAGGAGGACGCCGTTCATCACCGGCGTGGTGTTGACCGTGATCGTCACCCAGTTGCCGTTTGTGGCGGCGCCGCTCAACTCGAGCTTGTAAAACGCCAGGTTCGGCGTGTTGACAGTGCCCAGGATCTCGTAGGTCGTATTGATCAGGGTGCCATCGGCGGGCTGGCTGATGATCAGGGTCTCGTTGCAGCCGCTCGAGTCGACGGCAATGGCGCCGCCATCCGTGATCGGCGTGGGGGTCAGCACGAGCGTCGGTGTCGGCGGGATGACGACAGATCCCGACAGCGTCAGCATGCCGTAGCGCGTGGACCAGAAAAGGCCGCCGGCCAATATTGCGAGCGCCGCCAAGCCGACGACCGCCTGCGTGCGCGTCTGTTCGGCCTCCGCCCGTTCGAGGCCAAAGGGGGTGTCCTCGAGGCGGCGTGCCGCCTGCACGATTCCGTACACGCACCAGGCCGCGCCGACCGCCATCACCCCGTAGACGTAGATCTCGTAGCGGGCCAGCCACTCGAGGCTGCCCAGGAGCGCACTGACCAGCGCATCCATCAGCCCTCGGCTCCTATAGGCGCCGCAGCACGCCACGCACCAGGGTGGTCAGGCGCGGCGTGATGATCTTTCCGGCGTCAAGCACTTCCTGATGGGTCGTGATCGTGGCGCCGTCGAGGTTGGCCTTGTTGCTGATGCCCGAGAAGCCGAGCACGCGCACGCCGCCATGGTGGGCGACGATGGCTTCCGGCACCGTGGACATGCCGACGGCATCGGCGCCGGCCGCCCTCAAGAACCGTAGATCGGCCGGCGACTCGAAGGTCGGGCCGGAGAGCCCGATGTAGACGCCCTCGTGGAGCGTGAACCCGGACTCGCGGGCGACCTCGCGCGACAGATCGCCCAGCCCGCGATCATACGTGCGGCTCATGTCAGGGAAGCGCGGGCCGAGCGTCGGGTCGTTGGGGCCACGCAAAGGCGAGAAGCCCGCCATGCCCATGAAGTTGATGTGATCCGTGATGAGCATGACGTCGCCGGGCACGTAATCCGGATGAATGGCGCCGGCCGCGTTCGTGAGGATGACGGCCTCCATGCCCAGCAATTGCATGACACGGATCGGCAGCGTCACATGTTGCAGGTCGTGGCCTTCGTAGAAGTGAGCCCTGCCCTGTTGGACGAGCACCGTCTGGCCTTCGAGCTTTCCGATCAGCACACGACCCGCGTGGCCTTCCACTGTCGACTTCGGCCAGTGCGGGATCTCGGAACAGTTGAGCACGTCGGCGTCTTCGACAGAGTCGGCCAGCGCGCCAAGGCCTGACCCCAACACGATGCCGACGCGCGGCTGATGGCGGGTATGCGAGCGGACGTAATCGGCTGCTTCCTGGAACTCGGCTCGAGTCAAATACGAATCCATGATGTCGACGCTCCGTGAGGGTTTCGTAACGCGGTCACTATAACACGAGCCCAGAACGCGTCTGCCGTTCGAGGGGATGGGCCCAACGAGTCACTTCATCGGATGCCGTGGCGACTCGTCGTCTGACCACGGGTCCTCAAGGCCGAGCGTGGGGTAGACCCCGCTGATGAAGAGTCGAAGGGTCTCGCGAGCCGCGACCGCCGGCGGCATCGGAAAGTTGTGCTGCAACCACCATTCGATCACGCCGATGATCGCGCCACCGGCATACCCGGCGATGAGATCGGGCGCTACTGCTCGAACGGGCCGGAGCCTGCTCAACTGATCCAGACGTGCCAACCCGACCTGCGCCACGACCTCACGCAGTCGTTTCGAGAACACGGCCACCCCGTGCTCGCCCAGCATGACTCTGTAGAAGTCGGCGTTCGCGGCCACATGCTCGAACACGAGCGTGAGGTGTCGCTCGGCATGCTCGAGGCTCAGGCTGTCGGGCGCGAGTGGCGTGAACTGCGCGATCAACTCCTCGTGGGCATCGCCGCTGCTCCTGAGCAGCAGATCCTGCTTGTCACGGTAGTGCAGATAAAGCGTGCCGCGGTTGAGGTCGGCCTGATCGGTGATGTCTTGAACGGTGACGGCCTCGTAGCCCTTCTCAATGATCAGGGCGACCAGGGCATCGCGCAGCGCGCGGCGAGTGCGGACCGTCCGTCGATCAAGTTTGCGGGCCTTCGGTTCCGTGGTGCTCATGTTCCTCGACACCTGTCGACTATTCAACACGACCGCGTCTTTGGGCATTGACCGTGTTCACCGCGAGCATATCATGACATTTATCAACACGGCGTTCGGTAATCAACGTGCCGATGAGGATCTTGGCTTGAGAGGAGCTCCACCATGAACAACCACGACGTCATCCTGACCCGGCAGGCTCACACGACCAGGTTCACCAACGGCGACATGGACTTTGCCTTCAACTGGGCCGTCGGTGTCAGCCAGGTTCTCGGGCTGTCGACCTCGCAGATCTTCCGCGCGCTGCGGAATGTCAAGGATGGCGATCCCGAAGGCTGGCGAGCGGGGTTCACCGGCCAGGCCGGTGACCTGATCGCGCAGGCCGAAGCGCTACAGGCTCAAAGCCACACTGTCGCGGCCGGCCAGGCCTGGCTCGGCGTCGCCTATGCGTATCGGGCCGCGCTTCAGTTCACCAGCCCGCGATTACGGGAGTACGGAGCCTCTGCCCATGCCATGGAGCGCGCCTTTCAAGCCGGCGTGGCCTGCCTCGGCGTGCCCATCCGGGCCATCGCTGTGCCCTACACAACGACCACCCTGCCCGGCTACTATCTCGAACACGACGACTCCTCGCGCCCGGTTGTCGTGATGATCGGCGGCGGCGACACCTTCCGTGAGGATCTGTATTACTTCGCGGGCCATTCCGGTTGGAAGCGCGGCTACAACGTGCTGATGGTCGACCTGCCCGGCCAGGGCCTGCTGCCCGACGACGGCCTGACCTTTCAGGTGGATAGCGCGGCCCCGATCCGGGCGGCGCTCGACTGGCTCGAGGCTAACGCTGCGGCGCAGCCCACGCAGATCGCCATCTATGGAGTCAGCGGCGGCGGTTACTTCACGGCGCAGGCCGTGGTCGCGGATCCGCGGCTCAAGGCCTGGGTCGCAGCGACACCGATCCTCGACATGCAGGCTGTGTTCACGCGCGAATTTGGGCGCGCCCTGGCCTCGCCCGGCTGGGCACTCAACACCCTGCTGCGGCTGGTCGGATCCGTCAACGCGATCGCGGCCGTGAACCTCGACAAGTATGCCTGGCAGTTCGGCACTGCCGATTTCAAGAGCGCGGCCCAGGGTGTCCTTGATCAGGCCGAGGTCGTGGACTGCTCGAACGTCACGATCCCGACGCTGCTCCTCCTCAGCGAGGGCGAAGGCCCTGAATTGCGCCGGCAGACTCTCGCGCTCTACGATGACTTCAAGCGACGCGGCGTCGACGTGACCCTTCGTGAGTTCACCGACGCTGAGGGCGCCGATGGTCATTGCCAGCTCAACAACCTGCGCCTCGCCCACGCCGTGGTCTTCGACTGGCTCGATCGAGTCTTCGACCACGACTCCGGCGACGTCAGGCTGCGATGCTGAATAACGAACGAAGGTTGGCGATCAGCCAACCTTCGTTATTCTCCGTCGTCGTTCGTGAACGCTCAGGCCGCCGTCGGGTCCGTGGCCACCGGATGCACGCCGGGCTGTCGATAAACCTGAGTGGTCGACAGGTTAGCGTGGCCGAGCAGTTCCTGCACTCGCCGCAGGTCGGCGCCGGAGCCCACCAGGTAGCGGGCGAAGGAGTGGCGCAAGGTGTGCGGCGTCACTTCGGTCGCGATGCCGGCCGAGTCCGCAGCCTCCTTGATGATTAACCAAACCCCTTGTCGGGTTAGTTTCTTGCCGCGGTGATTCAAGAAGAGAGCGTCGCCCGAACCCTCGCCGGCGAGCTCGGGCCGCGCTTGCTTGAGATAGGTTTCGAGCGATTGTCGGGCGCTGCCCAGCGGGACGTGGCGATTGCGGTCCGCCTTGCCTCGACATAGCACCTCACCCCGCTCCCAATCGATGTCATCCTGCCGCAGATTGACCACTTCGGTCACACGCAGGCCGGTCGCGGCCAAAAGCTCAAGCAGCGCCGCGTCTCGTAGGGCCTTGGGCCCAAATCCGCGGCGAGGAGCGGCAAGCAGCTGCTCCAGCTCGCCCTGGGTCAACGTCCGTGGGATCGATTTCTTGATGCGGGGCGAGTTCAGCCGGCTGGCCGGGTCGGTGGTCACCAGCTGTCGATCTGAGAGATAATGGAAGAAGGACTTCACGGCAGCGATCTTGCGGGCCACGGTGCTGGGGGCGTAGCCTCCGTTGTGGCTCTGCAGATAGTCGGGATATCCCCCCACCAGGCTGGCCGTGATGGAGCCGGGGTCGAAGGCACCACCCTGTTGGCTGTGGACGTACTCGCCAAACTGGGTCAGATCGTTTTTATAGGCAACGACGGTGTTCTCAGAGTACCCCTTCTGAGAGCCTAAAGCCTGCAAAAACTCGGTCAAAAATGGTTCCATGACAACGCTCCCCGTCCTACTTTCTAGTATAGCATGTTTGCATAAGCTACCCTTTAGGGTCAAGCTGGGGACAGTTGGCGTTTGCTAACTTTATGTGGCTGGCGCTGACGTCGAGTTACAGACTTATGTCGATTACTCCGATTGAAAAGTTGGTGTTTACCTGGCACGCTCAGAGCCCTGATCGGTCAGTTCGCGCGCGGGCTGAGAGCCTGCTCTCCAACAATCCATCGCCACGGTTAAGAGCTCAACATGCCTTGAAGGGACTTGGTTTGTTTCGACGGCCGGCCGTGTTCACCGACGAGTTGCTCAAGCTGGCCAGCGTTGACATGGCCCACGCCCAACAGGTCACGGCCCATGCGCTGGCCCTCTTCGATGCCTGCGCGGCGGATCACGACCTTCAGCCGCGCCACCGCCAGCTGCTCGAGCAGATGGCTTTGCTGCATAACATCGGGATCCGCATCGACGAGCCACGGCACCACCTGGCCGGCCGAGACCTCCTCATGGCCATGCGCCTGGTCGGCGTGACGCCGCTCGAACAACGCGCCATCGCCTGCGCCATCCGTTTTCATCGGAAGGCGGTTCATCCGAACGAGGAGCCGCTCTTCACGAGTCTTCCTGTGCGCTGGCAAAACCCGACGCTGCTCTTGAGCGCCCTGCTCCGCATGGCCGATGGGCTCGATTACTCCACTTCGCAGACCACCCGGATCACGCGCATCGATCGCGACGGCTCGTCCCTGCGCCTGACGGTCATGGGGTCGAAAGCTCCGCAGGACGCCGCGCGAGCCTTGGCCAAAGCCGATCTCTGGCGCCGTACCGCGCAGGAGCCCCTAGAGATCGAGATCGTGCCGGACCTCGAGGCGCTATCAGCCCAGGAGCTTGTGCCGTCGGCCAGCCTTGTCACTGCGGTCAGTCGGGCGCTAGCCGATCAACTCCGCCGCTGGCACGCCTCCCAGGCCGGCGCAAAGGCCGACGACCAACGCGACCTCAAAGCGTTACGTGCCGCCGCCCGACGCAGCAACGCCGCCCTCTGGGTCTTCGGCGAGTGTTTCCGCCGCAAACCGATCAAGACGTTGCGGGCGCGCCTCAAGGAAGCCGAGTCCGTCCTCGGCGAAGTCCGCGATTGGGATCTCGCCATCGACGAGGCCGAAGAAGCTTTCGAGGGCGAGGACAACGGCTTGCTGGCGGATTGGCGCAAACAGCACGAGCGCGCGCGCAAGAAGGCCGCTATCTGGTTCGAAGCCAACGCCGATGCCCTGCGCCACGACCTCGAGCAATTCCTTGTCCAGGCCCCGCTGAAGAAGGGGTCCATGACCCGGCTCGGCCAGGCCGCCCCGGCACTCCTCCTGCGTCCGCTCAAGCGCCTGCGTGAGGCCTTCGACCAGCTCGACCGCGACGAGGAATTGCCGGCGTTGCATCAGGTGCGTATTGCGCTCAAACGCGTGCGCTTCACGATCGAGTTCCTGGTGCCGCTGTTCGGCGATCCGGCCGAGCGGCTCCTGCCCATCTTCATCCGCGCGCAGGACCGTCTTGGCGGAATCAATGACCTGCACACCGCCCACAACCGCGTGCTCGATTTCCTGGCGCGCAACCCGGGCGACGCCGACGCGCTCGACTATGCCCGACTGCTGGCGACGCAGATCAAGAAGCAACTCGGCAAGGTTCAGGCAGACGTGCAGCCGTTGCGACCGGACGTGTTGGCCGTCGAGTTCGGACGCTGGACGCTCGAACCCACGGCCGCGAGCCTTCACGTCGACAGTCGGCTCGAACCCGAGAACGAACTCGATTGAATAGGAGCCGCGCCGCAGCCGGACGAGCCCTGTCCTGTGGTCGGCGCGTTATAATGCCGCCATGTGTGTCTTTTGTGCAGCCATCCCCGCAGCAGCCGCGCTCGGTGCCGCCGCGCACGGCAAACAGAACGAAGCCAGACGTCGCGCTACCGAGTCTTCTCGTGACGACATCGCAGCGCCCGAAGTCCGTGAGGTCAAGGCGCCCGCCCGGCCACTGCCCATCGCGGCCATCACCGGGGTCGTGATCGCCGGCCTGATGGTCGGCTCCATCGTGACGCACGTTACCGGGACAAGCTCGTAAGACAACGAACTGCGGCCACGTCGTGGCACAGGGGGACAACATGATCATCGGCAAGCAGCATCGCAACAAGCCGCTCATCAGCCTGACCGACGGCAAGCACGTGGGTGAAGTCAAGGATTACTTCCTCGACAGCAAGCTGACGACCCTCGCGGCGGTCTTCACCGGAAAAGAGGGCCTGCTCTCGCGCAAGACGTTCGCGGTGACCCGCGCTTCGATCAAGGTGCTGGGCATCGACGTCTGGCTGGTCGGCGGGCCCGACGTCGTCGTGAACTTCGACACGGTGCCCGACCACGAAGACTTGATCAAGTTCGACGACGTGCGCGGCCGCGACATCGCGACCGAGGGCGGCAGCAAGATCGCGGTCGTCGACGATGTGATCTTCGACGATAGCGGTAAGGTGTTGGGCTTCGCTCTCGGCAAGGTGCTTGTGCCTGGCCCGCTCGCAGAGCGCAAGGCCATCCACCGCGACGCTATCACCAGTTGCGGCGGCGACAAGATCCCGATGGTTGCCGTGATGACCCAGGCCGAGTCGTTGACGATCCCGGGCTACGAGCCGGCCTGACCCAAACACGAAAGACGAAGGACGAAAAACAAGGGTTGAACGGCCGTTCAACCCTTGTTTTTCGTCCTTCGTCTTTCGCCGCCCGCCTCAACCCTGCTGGTTGACGACGTATCGATCCAGGAAGCGCTCCATCTCTTCGAGCGTGCGACGCCGGTTGGCTTCGCGACCGAAGCCGTGGCCTTCGTCATCGTACAGGACCAGTTCTGCCACCCCACCCTGACGACGCACCGCCTCGGCGAAGTCGACCGATTGCTGGTACGGCACCGCCTTGTCCTCTTTGCCGTGGAAGAGGAGGACAGGCCGCTTGACAGACTTGACGAAGGTCAGTGGGGACCGCTGCTTCCACAGCTTGCCGGAGCGCGGCAACGGGCCGATGAGGCCTTCCTCGTAGTTGACTTCAAACCGGTGCGAGCCCTGCTTGAGCATGTACATGTCGCCGATGCCGAACAACGACACGCCGGCCGCCCAGAACTCAGGATCCTGCGTCAGCGCCATGAGCGTCGTGTACCCGCCGGCGCTTCCGCCGGTGATCACGACCTGTTGCGGTTCGGCCTGGCCGAGGCCGATCAGATGCTCGGCTGCTGAACGCGCATCCTGAATGTCCACCACACCCCACTGGCCATTGAGCTTGTCCTGAAAAGCACGGCCGTATCCGGTGCCGCCGCGATGATTGATGGAGGCGTAGTGCCAGCCGCGCGTGGCGAAGTACTGGGCCTGCGCGTCCCAACGCAGCGGGGTCTCGGAGGTCGGGCCGCCATGCACGGCAACGATGAGCGGCGCCGGCCCTTCGACCCCGACCGCTTTGTGGAGGATCATCGTCACCGGAGTTCCATCGACGGCGGAATAGGTCACGAGCTCAGGGGTCGCCAGCGACGCGCGATCGAGCAAGCCGACCGACGAGGTCGCGCGCACCGTGAGCGTGCGGGCCAGCGGGTCGCCGCGGCCTTGCGGCTCCAACGTGATGACCTCGGCAGGCTGCAGCGGGCCGATCGCCGTCAGCGCCAGCACCCCGCCCCGGCCGACGGCAAGGCCGCTGAGGTCGGTGTAGCCGGGCGTGGGCACCTCGTTGACCTGACGGGCCGGCCAGCTGATCGCCAGCAGGGTATCGCGGCCCTCATGGCGCCGGATCGCGTACAGGTTCTGGCCGTCGGGCGACCAACGCACGGCCGATTGCCCGGGCGCCCAATCGGGCTTGCCGATCTCGCCGGTGCCCGTGTCGATGCAGGCCGGGCTGGCGCCATCGGCCTCAGCCACCCACAGCGACCGCCAGCCGCTCTCGTCGCTTGTGTACGCCAGGTACTTCCCACCCGGGCTGAACTGCGGATTTGCAAGGCTGACGCCCGGCCGCGCCACGATCTGCGTCGTGATGGGCAGCAGTTGATGGCTGACGGAAGCGCGCGCGGTCGGCTTACCGAACGCGGCGATCACGAGTCGCGATTCATCCCAGGGCATGACGGCCGAGTCCCACTCCATCCACGCGATGCGGCGACCATCGCCGGCGAAACTCGGGTTGAACGCGTACCAGGGGTCGTTCGACAATTTGACGGGCAGTGTCTTGCCGCGAACGTCGACCAACAACACGTTGCAGCGCTCACCGCTTTCGGCCAGAAAAGCCACGTATTGGCCGCAAGGCGAGAACACCGGCATCGCCACGCCGTCGTAGGCAGGCGTGACGTTCCACTGCGCGCCGGACCGCAGATCGAGCCCCACCAGCAGCCCGCCCTTGGCGGCGTAGACGAGGACGTCGCCCTGAAGCGCGAAAAAGCCCGACCCGTAGCCGACTGAGCCGGCGGGAGCAGGTTCGGCCGAGACGATCTCGCTCAGGCCGGTCGACAGCGATTGGCGCACGATGCTGCGCCTGCCGTCGGCCGAGCGAACGAAGTAGACGGCGTCGGCGCGATCGTTCAGGGCCGGTTCCGCGAGCGAGTGACTGAGGACAACACGTTGAATAGGAAGAGGCATAGATCACCGTCGATACGGATCATACAATTGTTGGTTCGCCTGACGAGCCGCGCGGAACGGCAGCGCCCCGAGCAGCCCCGCCACGAAGCCGCCGACGTGCGCCATGTAGGCCACGCCGCCTTCGCCCGGAGCCGCCAGTTGGCCGAAGCCGCCGAACAGCTGTAACGCGAACCACAGGCCGATCACGATCAGCGCCGGCACCGGGACGGTGCGGTAGCCGAAAACGACCAGCACGGATTGACGAGGATATAACAACAGGTAGGCGCCGAGGACGCCCGCAATGGCGCCCGACGCTCCCAGGTTAGGGATATTGGATCCGGGATCCACCACCACTTGCGCGATCGTCGCCGCCACACCGCAGAAGAAATAGAAGATCAAGAACAGCCAGGGGCCGAGGCGATCCTCGACGTTGTCGCCGAAGATCCAGAGGTAGAGCATGTTGCCGCCGATGTGAGCCAGGCCGGCGTGCATGAACATGGCCGAGAAGATGGTGATCCAGTCGGTCAGCGGGTTGGACAGGAGTCGGCTCGGCACAACCGACCAATCGACGGTGAACTGGTCGCCGAAAGACATCTGCGCCAGAAAGACCACGACGTTGAGCGCGATCAGGATGTACGTGACGATCGGCGTCCGCTTCCGGTTGCGGTTGTCGTCTCCGATGGGCATGAACATGGTGATATTGTACGGCACCGCCGCCTGCGGACCGAAAAGGATGTGATCCGCCACAGGCGCCGGGCCTGCTCCTTTTAAGTAGGTGTACCGCCGATCCGGAAAAACAAACCAATCCGCTCTCCTTCGCGGTTCCGCGCCTCGGGCGAACGTTTTGGGGCGCGGCTGAGTGGGTCAAGCCGAACCTCGACACCGGCGGCTCAGTTATTCGTACTATCATTGGACCGGCCTCAGTTCCATCGCGGCTGAGAGCCGGTGCACCACTCCAGCCCATTCCGGGCGTTTACACGATGGAGAGGAACAGTCGCAGGCATGGAAATATTCCTGATCGTTCTTGGCATCCTGATAGTGATCTTTGGCTTGATCTTGTTGTCCGGTATCCGCTATATACCAAACAACCGAGTCGGCATCGTCGAGCGGAACTTCGGCTTCCGCGGTTCGATCAAGAGCGGCCTCATCGCCATGAACGGCGAAGCTGGCTTTCAACCGCAGGTGTTGCGCGGCGGCCTTCACTACCTTATGCCGATCCAGCATACGGTCCACATCGCGCCGCTGGTGACCATCACCCAGGGCAAGGTCGGCTACGTGTTCTCGCGTGACGGCGCGCCGCTCGCGCCGGACCAGACGCTGGCCTCGAACGTTGCCGTGCACGACTTCCAGGACGTGACAGCATTCCTGAAGAACGGTGGTCAGCGCGGCCCTCAGCGCCGGGTGCTGCGCGAAGGCACCTACGCCATCAATCTGATGCAGTTCGTGGTGATCACGGAGGAGAAAGTCTACAGCCTCCCGCTCAGCCGCGAAGACGGCCAGGTGATCCAGAAGATGGCGGAAGTCATCGGAGAACGCAAGGGCTTCCGGCCGGTCGTGATCAAGGACACCGACGACGTCGTCGGCATCGTGACGGTGCATGACGGGCCGTCGCTGCCGCAGGGCGAGATCATCGCGCCGATCGTCGGCGAGGATTCGTCCGCGACGACCACGTACCACAACAACTTCCAGAATCCCGATTACTTCCTGGCAGCGGGCGGCCATCGCGGGCGCCAGCTGCAGGTGCTCGTCGAAGGCACTTACTACATCAACCGCCTCTTCGCGACGGTCGAGATGATCTCAAAGACCATCATCGACGTCGGCATGGTCGGCGTCGTGGTGTCGTACACGGGAACCGCCGGAGCTGACCAGTCGGGCCTTGACTACCGGCACGGCGAACTTGTCGAGCGCGGCCGACGCGGCGTGTGGAGCGAGCCGCTGCTGCCTGGCAAGTACGCCTTCAACACCTATGCCGGCAAGGTGCTGCCCGTTCCGACGACAAACATCATCCTGAAGTGGATCCGCAGCGACGTCGGCGCGCATCGCCTTGACGAGAACCTCTCTGAGGTCTCGCTGATCACGAAAGATGCATTCGAGCCGTCGTTGCCGCTTTCGGTCGTGATCCACATCGACTATCAGAAGGCTCCATTGGTGATCCAGCGCTTCGGCGACGTCAAGCGCCTCGTCGAGCAGACCCTCGACCCGATGGTCTCGGCCTATTTCAAGAACGTCGGTCAGACGCGCACCCTGATCCAGTTGCTGCAGGAGCGCAGCCAGATCCAGGCCCAGGCCGGGCAGGAGATGCGAGAGAAGTTCCTGCACTACAACCTGCAGCTCGAGGAAGTGCTGATCGGCACGCCTTCGTCAACGGCCGGCGACAAGGCCATCGAGACGATCCTGGCTCAGCTGCGCCAGCGCCAGATCGCGGTCGAACAGATCGAGACGTATACGCGGCAGGAAACCGCGGCGACCAAGGAGCGTGAACTGCGTGAGGCCGAGGCCCGCGCACAGCAGCAGCGTAACATCACCGAATCCGAATTGAGCATCACGGTCCAGAGCAACCAGGGCAAGGCCGAGTATCAGCGCGCCCTGCAACAGGCCGCGCAGATCCGAGCTCTGGCCGAGGCCGAGGCCGAGAAGGTTGCCCGCGTCGGTATCGCTCAGGCTCTGGCGACCGAGGAACAGGTGCGCGCCTACGGTGGCCCGCAGTTCCAGGTGACACAGACCGTGATGAGCCGCTTCGCGGACGCCATCCAACAATCGCGTGTCGACGTGGTGCCTCGTGTGGTGGTGGGAGGCGGCGGCCAGAACGGCTCAGGCGGCGGCACCGGCAGCATCATGGAAGGGCTGCTGACGCTGCTGCTCTCCGACAAGCTCGGGGTCAGTCTGCAAAATCAGACGGCGCCGCGCTCGCCCGAGGCCGAGGCCTTGCGTGAGCAGATCCGCCAGAGCATGACCAAGCCCGAGGCGGGAAGCGCGGGGACCACGACGGGAGCGTAACCCACGGGGTCGCCTGCGGCGCTGACGAACGACCAAGGACGAATGACGAAAGTTGAAGTGCCTTTCAACCGAGTCATTCGTCCTTTTCGTTTCCGCAACACGATGGACGCAGGCAGTCGTCGTCCGGCTCCACGAGACGGCGGACGACGAAGGGGAGCCTGGCCGGCCCTCCGCACGACCGTTCAGCCAAACAACCGCTAACGCAAACAAGAACGCCGAAGGTGGAATAGCCATTCCACCTTCGGCGTTCGTCCTTCAGCGCGCCAAGGACACGCGTCAGCGGTCAGCGGTCAGCCGGCCGCGGTCGGCGGTTGCGCCATCGCGACGCGCCACGGCGGCGGCGACCAGCGCGCGGAAGAGCGGGTGCGGCCGATTGGGCCGCGACAGGAACTCGGGATGGAACTGGGTGCCGACCATGAAGGGATGGTCCTTCAGCTCGGCGATCTCAACGAGACGGGCGTCGGGCGACATCCCCGAAAACGTCATGCCCTGGGACTCGAACTCCTTGCGATAGGCGTTGTTGAACTCCCAGCGGTGGCGATGGCGCTCGCGCAGGGTGACGCCTTCGGGCAGGTCGTAGGCCTCATCGGCGCGCGAATCAGGCTGGAGGACGCAGGGATAGAGGCCGAGCCGCATCGTGCCGCCCATGTCCGCGATCGAACGCTGGTCGTGCATCAGGTCGATGATCGGGAACTTTGTGGCGGCGTCGAATTCGGTCGAGTTGGCCTCGTCGCTGCCGAACACATGCCGGCCGAACTCGATGCACATGACCTGCATCCCCAGGCACAACCCGAGGTACGGCACCTGACCTTCGCGAGCATAGCGCGCCGCCATGATCTTGCCTTCGATGCCGCGCGCGCCGAACCCGCCCGGGACGACCACGCCGTCGCAGGTCTTGACCTGATCCCAGCCGCGGCCCTTCTCGAGATCCGCCGAGTGGATCCACTCGATCTCGAGCTCCTGGCCGAGCGCCAGTGACGCATGCTTGAGCGCCTCACGCACGCTCATGTAAGCGTCGTGCAGCTCGATGTACTTGCCGATGATGCCGATGCGGACGCGCGGCTTGTCGCGGCGCACTTCCACGGCGAGCTTCTCCCACTCGCGCCAGTCGGGCTGCCGACGTGCCTGCAGGCCGAGCTTGCTCATGACGATTTCGGCCATGTGCGCCTTCTCGAGGAGCAGCGGCACTTCATAGAGCACGTTCGTGGTCACCAGCGGCACGACGGCGCGTTCTTCGACGTCGCAGAAGAGCGCGATCTTCTGGCACAGGTCGTCGCTGACCGGGTAGTCGCTGCGCGCCACGATGACGTCGGGGCTGATGCCGAGCGAACGCAACTCGCGCACCGAGTGCTGCGTGGGCTTGGTCTTGAGCTCGCCCGTCGCGCCGATGTACGGCAGCCAGGTGACGTGAAGGAACAGGCTCTCGTCGCGGCCGACGTCTGTGCGCATCTGGCGCATGGCTTCGAGGAAGGGCTGCGACTCGATGTCGCCGACCGTGCCGCCGACCTCGACCAGAACGATGTCGGCGCCGCTGTTCTTGGCCACGATCTTCATGCGGCGCTTGATCTCCGAGGTGACGTGCGGGATCACCTGGATGGTGCCGCCGAGGAAGTCGCCATGCCGCTCCTTCGAGATCACGTCTGAATAGATCTGGCCGGTCGTGACATTGCAGTCGCGGCTCAGGCTGATGTCGATGAAGCGTTCGTAATGGCCGAGGTCGAGGTCGGTCTCGGCGCCATCGTCGAGCACGTAGACCTCGCCATGCTGGTAAGGGCTCATGGTGCCCGGATCCACGTTGATATACGGATCGAGCTTCTGCACCTGCACCGAGAAGCCACGTTCCTTGAGGCAGCGGCCAAGAGCTGCCGCGGTCACGCCCTTGCCCACCGAGCTCACCACGCCGCCAGTGATGAAGATGTACTTGGTCATTGATTCTCCTGGTTCATCAAACCGATTCGAATAATCTTACCGATCGCCATCACGTTCATGTCAACAGGCGCGATCCGGTCCGGTCCACGCGGGCCGCGCGCCAGCCAGCTCGTCAGGAGCGCCCCGTTCAGCGCTGTGTGGCCAGGTAGTTGGCCAGAGGCACCAGCAGGTTGTGGATGTCGTACGGCCCCCAGCCGTCGGGACCGCCTTCCGGGTACCCGGCCGTGAAGATCGTGGCGCCGATGACGTAGGAGTCTTGCCGGATCTGCTGGTCGTACCAGATCAACTCGTTGAGATAAGCCTGGATGCCGTCGTCCGCGCGCTTGTTCGCCACCCAGAAGGGCTCCAGTTGCCGCCAGGCCGCAGCGTCGCCCGGATCCGGGCAACCGCCCGAGATCGGCACGACATCCATGCCCATCTCGCTGATGATCAATTTGAGATTGCCCAGGCCGCGTGGCTTGAGGTACCCCTCGTACCAGAGGCGATAGCGTAGAGTCAACGGACCGGCGGGCACGCTGATCGCCGGCGCCCCGGGGATGATACTGGCCGTCCCGGCCGGCATCACGCCACAGCTCAGATAGGGCCGATTGTATTCGTGGAGATGCCAGACCCCGCCGCAGCGCGCGGCAGCCTGCAAGGCCGGCATGAACGATTCCAGATCGGCGTAATCGCGCGGCCAACCCGTGGCAAAACCACCCACAGCTGCCTTGAAGCCGTATTGCTGCATCAAGCACGCGCGAGCCGCCTCGAAGCGGCCGTACCAGGCCAGCTTGGCGATGCCTTCGGCATCGTAGCCGATCTCGTTCCAGCCCTCCCAATAATCGATGCCGGCGTTCACGCGGTACTCGTTGAGATGGCTCTCGACGTAGCCCTGCGCCGCCGCCTCTGGACTGAGCCCCTGCGTGTACCAGCTCTCCTGGTTGTCCTCGATGATGCGCGCCACAGTAACCGTGGACGGCGAGATCTGCTTGACCTCGGCCAGCCAACCGTAGCTGCCCGCGCCCTTCACAACCGCCGGCTTCACGCGCCGGATGAACTCGAAGACGAACGGGTCGCTGACGCCGACGGCGTGCAGACCGAGCTTGCTGGCGCTCGGGCCGTCGATCGCGTCTGGCCAGGGCGGAGTTGGCGTCGGCGTGGGCGCCGGCGTCTGGCTCGGCGTGTCCGAGACCGCCGGCGTCACCGTCGGCGAAGGAGTGGGTGGGGCGTCGTTCTGGTAGATGCCCGGCAGATAATTGGGAATATGGGTCGGGGTGGGCGTGGAACTCACCGAGCCCACGATCCCGGGGGTCGCCCGGGTATGGGCGTCGTCCGTTCCGTTCGCGGATTGACCGATCTCGCGCGCTGTGGCGGTCACTAAAGGGAGGGGCTGCGGTCGCGAGCAGCCCGCGAGGACCGCCGCCGCAAGCGCCCACCCCGCGGCGCTGAACGCCCACAGTCGTCGGGTTGTCATCGCCATAGGCTAACACGAACGTGGCGAGCCACGCTGATTCCTCGCTAAGCTCCATACAAAAGAGAGAGGCGGGGAGTTGAGCCGCTTGAGCCGCGCTCCCCGCCTCTTTCATCTCGTTAAGTCGAGTGTTTCGCTTACGTTTACCAGGGCACAAAGGGGAGTATACCATGGTCTGCTATACTCCCCGAACATATGTCCCAACCGACGCTTGTGGCCCTCGACATCGAGACGACGGGCCTGGATCCCCAAAAAGACGCCATCATTGAAATCGGCGCGATCCGCTTTCGTGGGTCGCGAATCGAGGGCGAATACCACACCCTCCTGCACCCCGGGCGGAGCATCCCGCGCAATGTCGTCGACCTGACCGGCATCACCGACGCCATGGTGGCGCGTGCCCCACGGGCAATCGAGAAGCTGCCCGAGCTCGAGGAGTTCGTCGGCGACGATCCGGTGGTCGGCCACAACGTCCGCTTCGACCTGAGCTTCCTGCGCGCCGGAAAGATCCTGCGCTACAACGAGGCCGTCGACACCTATCCGATCGCCAGCGTGCTCATGCCCACGGCGACGCGCTACAACCTTGGCGCGCTCGCGCGGCAGCTCGGCATCGTGCTGCCGGCGACGCACCGCGCCCTCGACGACACCCGTGTGACGGTCGCGCTCTACCAGGCGCTCTTTGAGCGTGCGCTGGCGTTGCCGCTCAACACGCTGGCCGAAATCGTCAATCTTCAGCAAGATGTGGACTGGGGCGCCAATCTTCTTTTCGAAGAAGCGCTGCGCGCCCGCAGCCGTGAGCTCGCCCCGGGGCGACCGGCCCGCGACTTCGTGACGCTCGAGCCGCAGAAGACGGGGCGCGGGCTGATCCCCGTGGCCGAGCCCACCGCGCTCGACGATCGCGCGCTGGCGCACATGCTCGAGCCCGGCGGCGCATTCGCCAAACAATTCCCGACCTATGAGTTCCGGCCTCAGCAGGTGAAGATGCTCAGGGCCGTGGCCAAAGCTTTCTCGGAAGGCCAGCACGCGATGGTCGAGGCCGGCACGGGCACTGGCAAGTCGTTCGCGTATCTCGTGCCCGCCGCGCAATGGGCCATCCAGAACGGCCAGCGTGTGGTGATCTCGACCAACACGATCAACCTGCAGGAGCAGCTTCTGCACAAAGACGTGCCCGACGTCGAAGCCGCGCTGAAGCTCGGGCTTAAGGCCGCCTTGCTCAAGGGCCGCAGCAACTACCTGTGCCCGCGCCGCCTCGACAACGCGCGCCGGCACCGCCCCAAGCAGGCCGACGAGATGCGCGTCCTGGCCAAGGTGCTGGTGTGGCTCGCCACCGAAGCGCCCACCGGCGGCGAAGATGGTGAGCGACCGCCGCTCAGCCTCGGCCCCGGCGATCGTGGCGCGTGGGTCCGTCTCTCGGCCGAAGACGAAAACTGCTCGATGAACACCTGCCAGACGCGCATGCACGGCAGCTGCGCCTACTTCCAGGCGCGTCGAGCCGCCGAGGCCGCGCACATCCTGATCGTCAATCACGCCCTGCTCCTCGCCGACATCGCCGCCAACCAGCAGGTGCTCCCGGCCTACAACTACCTGGTGCTCGACGAGGCCCATCACCTCGAAGCAGCGACGACCGACGCTCTCGGCTTCGAGGCCACGCGACTGGACCTCGACAAGCAGTTCAAGGAACTGGGCAGCCCGTCAGCCGGCCTGCTCGGCCTGGTGCTCGGCATCTTGCGCGACGTGCTTGCGCCCGACGCCTACATCATCATCGAGGCCGAGACCGTTCGCGCGTTCGAGCGCGCCGGCACCGCGTTGACCACAGGGCGCTCGTTCTTCGACGCCATCGGCGAGTTCCTGGCGATCCGGCGCGACGGCCGACCGATCAGCGACTATGGCCAGTCCGAACGGATCACGCCGGCCGTGCGGCAGAGCGAAGCCTGGGCGGGCGTGACGGCGGCCTGGGAGCAGGCCCGGCCGTCCTTCGATGCATTGGGTCGGGCGCTTGTGCGTGTGCGCACGTATATGGTCGAGCAGATCGAGGGGGACGCCGACATCGATCGTGACGAGCTCGAGGAGCTGTCGGCCGACGTCAACGTCCAGGTGCGCTACTTTACGCGCCTGATCGAAAACCTAGACGGCCTCGTGCTCAAGCCCGACCCGACCATGATCTACTGGGCCGAGGCCGACAACCGCGAGGGCCGAGCCAGTGTGCACGCCGCCCCGCTCCATGTCGGCACTCTGGTCGAGAAACACCTTTGGCAGGAAAAAGAGTCTGTGGTGATGGCGTCAGCGACATTGACGACCAGCGGCAGCTTCAACTACGTGCGCGGCCGGCTGAACGCCAATGAGGTCCAGGAGTTGATCGTCGGTTCGCCGTTCGACTATGCCAACTCGACGCTGCTGTACCTGGCGACTGACATCCCCGAGCCGCAGCTGCGCCTTGAATACCAGAAGGGAGTCGAGCGCGGCTTGATCGATCTCTGCACGGCCACGCGCGGCCGCGCGCTCGTGCTGTTCACGTCGTATGCGCAGCTGCGCCAGACGGCGAACGCTATTCGCGGCCCGCTGGCGAAGGCCGGGATCGACCTGTACGACCAGACCACAGGCAGTTCGCGCAGCGCCCTGCTCGACAACTTCAAGAGCGCTGACGCGGGGGTGTTGCTCGGCACCAAGAGCTTCTGGGAGGGCGTCGACATCCCTGGCGCCGCGCTGTCGACGCTGGTGATCACGCGACTGCCCTTCGACGTGCCCGACGATCCGATCGTGGCGGCGCGCTCGGAGACCTTCGAGAAACCTTTCGAGCAGTACAGCCTGCCCGAAGCCGTGCTCAAGTTCCGCCAGGGGTTCGGCCGCCTGATCCGCACCCAGACCGACCGCGGCGTGGTCGCGGTCTTCGACCGTCGCATCCTCTCCAAGGCGTACGGCAAGACCTTCCTCGAGTCGCTGCCCGCCTGCACCGTCAAGCGCGCTCCTCTGGCGCAGATCGGCGCTGAGGCAAAGGCCTGGCTGGATCGATAGAAGAGGGAGGCGCGAAAATCGCCTCCCTCCTCCAAGCTTCCTCCCCTGCGTTCAACGCTCAAACGTCGCCCGCAAGAACTCAAGCACGCGAGTCTCGTATTCGTCGGGTTCGAGCAAACGGCCGCCGACGTGGCCCGCACCCCGAATGAGCCAGTACACCTTCGGATCGCCGGCGGCGTCGTAGAGGCGTTGGCCTGAATGTGGCGGCACGACGTCATCGAGCTCGTTGTCGATCAGGAAGACAGGCCTTGGCGCCAGCCGCGCGACTGCGTCGATCGGGCGGACGGTGTCCGCGCTTACGCCGGCCTCGGCCTCAGCGAAGGGCCGGATGAACGGGCGCAGGATCGCGATGGGCACGGCGGTGTCGATGGTTTCGGAGAGCGAGGTGTAGGCCGAGTCGGCGATGACGGCCTCGATGGCCGGCTGTTCGGCCGCTGCAAGGATCGCCGTGGCAGCGCCCATGCTTTGGCCCCAGATGGCCACGTGTGCCACGTCGGGTTGAGCGCGGGCGTAGTCGAAGGCGGCCGCGACATCGCGCTGTTCGTAGTAGCCGAGGCTCGTGAACTCCCCGCCGCTGGCACCATGAGCACGGAAGTCCCACGAGAGGACGCCGTAGCCGTGCGACGCGAACATGGCGTGCACGTCGGCGAGCCGGGCTGAGGCATGACCATGAGCGGCGAGGACCACGATGCCGTTCTGGGGTGGCGTGTACCAGGCCGCCAGCGACACGCCGTCGCTGGTCGTGAGCGTCACGTCCTGATAGTCGATGCCGAAGGCGGCCGGGCTCGACGAGGGCAAGACGCGCCGGGGGTGCAGATAGCCGTAAGCCATCCGCTGGCCCAGCCAACCGAAGGCGGCCAAAGCCGCGACCAGCACCACGACGACGGCAATCAGGGCTCGTCGAGGCCAGCGACGCTCACGGCGGGGAGATGGAGGCAAAGGGGTGTTCATCAGGCTCCGGAGTATACGCGTAGGGTGAGCGCTTTTTTTGCGCAGAATCGTGCATTTTGCGATTGAAAGGCCCTTCGATGCGGGGCAGACGCAGGCCCGCAGGCCGGATCCGTTGACGCCGGGCCGGGCACCCGGCTATAATAGCGTGCCGCGGCGCAGGCAATCGCCTGCGCCGTTTGCTGCACCGGAACCGTTTTGTAACGAAGGACAGGCACGCGCATGATCGACGTCAACGACCTCCGCAAAGGGGTCACCTTTACCATGGACGGCAACCTCTACCGGGTGTTGGAATACAGCCACCACAAACCGGGCCGCGGCAATGCCACCATCCGCACCAAGCTCTACAACCTCCGCTCGGGCTCCATCACCGACAAGACCTTCACCTCGGGCGACCGGGTGCAGGACATCCGCCTCGAGACCCGCTCGGCACAGTACCTGTACAACGACGGCGACTTCTACTACTTCATGGATAACTCGTCGTTCGAGCAGACGCCGATCAGCGCGACCCAGCTCGGCGAGCACACCGACTACCTGCGCGAGAACCTCGACGTCAAAGTGACGTTCTACGAAGGCGCTCCGCTCGACGTCGAGTTGCCGGCCAACGTCGACCTCAAGGTGGTCGACGGCGAACCCGGCGTGCGCGGCGACACCGCCACCGGCGCCAACAAACCTGTCACGCTGGAGACCGGCCTCAAGGTGATGGTCCCGCTGTTCATCAATGTCGGCGACACCATCCGCGTCAACACCGAGACCGGCGCTTACGTCACGCGCGCCTGAGGGGTTGGATCACGAACAATGAAGAGCGCGGCGACTCACACGCCGCGCTCTTTTTCGTCCTATACCATGAGAAGCGTGTAAGAACCGGTTCTCGGCTCGTGCGTTGAGAAGTTTCTAACAGCGGCCGCGTTACAATGCGCGTATGAAGACGCCTGCCGGCTTCGAATGCCAACACTTTCACGGCGATTACTTCCGTGGTCGACACGTCGAGGAATGCCGTCTGATCGCCCGCCATCCGCAGAGTGAGCCGTGGACGCCCGGACTGTGTCGCGATTGCCCGGTGCCGAAAATCGAACGCGCCAACGCCTGCCCGCACCTGATGGTCGAAGCGCAGGTCGTCAAGACCTGGCTGGGCCTCGGTCGCAAGATCGTGGCGTCGGCCATATGCCGCAAATCCGGCGGCGCTGTCGAAAACCCGCATGTTGGGTGTGGCCAATGCCATGACCTGAAGGTGTTCGAAGACGCTCTGGATAATGGATGATGCGAGTGGTTGTTTGAGCGACCGTGCCAGACGAGTCGTGGCCTGGCCACCCCCATCCGCACATACTGAAGCACGCCATGATCAAAGCCCTGTTGTTCGACCTCGACGACACCCTGCTGGTCAACAGCATGGAGTCGTTTTTGCCCCCGTACTTCGGCCAGCTCGCGCGGCAATATCCGGAACTTGACCCCAAAGTCGTTGTGTCGGCGACCCAGCGCTCCGTGGCGTCCATGCTCAACAATCAGGACCCGACTAGGACGCTCGACAGCATCTTCGCTGAAGCCTTCACGCCGCAGGTCGGCCGCCCGGAGGTCGAGTGGCGCGAGCGCTACGCCGCCTTCTACGCCAAAGGTTTTCACGCGCTGCAGCCGCTGACGGCCCAACGTCCCGAAGCGCGCGGTGTGCTCGAGTGGGCCATCGCCTCAGGCTATCGGATCGTCATCGCCACAAACGCCTTGTTCCCGCGAGCCGCGATCGAAGCCCGGTTGGCGTGGGCCGGTGTGCGTGATCTTGCGCTCGAACGCGTCACAGTCCTCGAGGACTGGCACTTCGCCAAGCCGAACCCCGCTTATTTCTCCGAGATCCTGGCCGACCTGGGCCTGCGGCCCGATGAAGCCCTGATGATCGGCAACGATCCCAGCGACGATATCGCCCCGGCGTCGTCGCTCGGGATGCCGTGTTGGTGGATCACCGACGATCGTCTGGCCGAGCCGCCTGCGGGAACGCTCGTCGTCGGCCAGGGGCCGCTCGAGGTCTTTGGGCGCTGGGCGCGCGAATGTCTCGACTCACTCACGCCGGCTCCCTCACCCGCCACCGCCCTGCCCGACCTGTTGACGGGCAACCTCGCGCGTCTGTGGGCCGAGTTCGCTGCTCTCGAAGATCGATCGGACACGTGGTCCGACCGACCGGCGTCGGACGCCTGGTCCGCCAACGAGATCGCCGCGCACCTGCGGGATGTCGAGGTCGAAGTGAACGCACAGCGGGTCGAAGCCGTGTTGACTCAGGCCAATCCCTTTATCGCCGGAGTCGATACCGATCAGTGGGCGGGCGAGCGTGGCTATGCGCAGGCGGATGGGCGGGCCGCGCTGGATGGTTTTGTGAAAGCGCGTCGAGCGTTGATCGACAGGTTGCGCGGCCTGGCCCCTGAGGCCTATGAACGCACAGCCCGTCACGCTCTGTTTGGCAGGACGTCTCTCAAGGAATTGCTGCAAGTGGTGCTGGATCACGATCAGGTGCATCTGCGTCAGCTGCGGGCCCTGAGTCGCTGAGCGTTTCAGGCGGACTACAGGCGCGTTTTGTCGCTGCAGCCAATGGATAGTGTGGCGGGGCGAGCATGAACCAGATCGGTCGCTATCAGATTCTGAGCGAGATCGGGCGCGGCGGCATGGCCGTCGTCTATCGCGCTCGCGATCCCAATTTCAACCGCGATGTCGCCATCAAGGTGCTGCCGCGCGAGTTGTTGCATGACGCGGGCTTCAAGGCCCGCTTTCTTCGCGAAGCGCAGACCATCGCCACGCTCGAACACCCCGCGATCGTGCCCGTTCACGATTTCGGCGAGGACGATGGCCAGCCCTATCTGGTCATGCGCTACATGCCCGGAGGAAGCCTGGCCGATCGCCTCAAACTCGGCCCGCTGCCGCTATCCGAAACGCTCCGGATCGTCGGTCAACTGGCGCCCGCGCTCGATCAAGCGCATCGGGCCGGCATCGTCCACCGCGATCTGAAACCCGCCAACATCCTCTTCGACCGCGACGAAAACGCCTACGTCGCCGACTTCGGCCTGGCCAAGATCGCCAACGCCGATGTCAACTTGAGTGCCACCGCCGTGTATGGCACGCCCGCCTACATGAGCCCCGAACAGGCCAAGGGTGCCAAGGACATCGACGGGCGCGCCGATCTTTACGCCCTGGGCGTGGTGGCCTATCAGATGCTTGCCGGGCGCGTGCCGTATGAGGCGGACACGCCGATCGCCCTGGCGCTCAAGCACGTCATGGAGGCCCCGCCCCATCTGCGTGAGGCGCGCCCCGATTTGCCTGAGCAGGCCGATGCTGTGCTTTGTCGCGCCATGGCCAAAGACCCGCGCGATCGTTTCGCCACCGCCAGCCATCTGCATGCGGCACTGGCTGCTTCGCTGCAGACCCGCCCCAGTGAACGCGGTTTCGGCGAGTCACTCTCTCCCTCCGAGAACGCGCCGACCGTGCCGTTGCCGGGCGTCTCAAGCCCGGATGCGCCGACCGAGCCTCCCGTGATCGCCACTCGGGTGGTCGCGGAACCGGTCAGCAACCCCGGGCGCGCGGCATCGAACACCGCGGTCTGGTGGATCATCGGGTGCGCGGCGCTTGTGGCGCTTGGCGTGTTTGGCTTCGTCGCTCTCGGCCTCGGCGGTCTACTGGTCAGTCGGACCTTCGGTCCCACTTCGACGCTCACGCCGCGACCCGCCACAGCCACCGCTGTGGCGCTCGTGACGTCCACACCGACGGCTTTGCCTGAAGCCACTCGCACACCGCGTCCGACCCCGCTGCCGGCGTC
This sequence comes from Anaerolineales bacterium, assembly GCA_044226485.1. Classification (GTDB taxonomy): domain Bacteria; phylum Chloroflexota; class Anaerolineae; order Anaerolineales; family UBA6663; genus UBA6663. Next base: position 273,817 of record JBGAGY010000006.1, on the reverse strand, counting down.
CTCCCCCACCGTCGCGGCGCTCAACGGGGGCGATTTGGAGGGCTTTCGCATCACGGGAAAGACAGTCGTGGACGCGCAGAGCGGAAGCGCGTACACCCTCGGTTATCCGTATGCCGCCTCGACGGCTTCAGTCGTGGCCATCGACCTCAAGGAACGCAGTGTGCTGTGGAGCCGAGACGCCGGCGCGTACTCGAACAGCCAATACCTCGCCGCAGGCGATGGGCTGCTTGCCCTGATCAACGACAGCGAACTGACGGTCCTCGAGGGTGGAACGGGCGAGGCGATCTGGCGCGCCACCCTGAGCGACGTCGTGACCACCTGTCTGAGGCCGCATTGCGTGGCCGTCGTCGGCCAACGGATCGTGGTGGCGACGCTGGACCGCAAGCTCACCGCCTTCGACTCAAATACGGGCGAGATCGCCTGGTCGCTTAATCTCGGCAACGACTTCTACGGCTTCGACCTGCTCGGCGATCGCGTCGTCGTCATCGATGAGCCCCAGGACAAGCCCAGCGCGATCGTCTTCGTCGATCCCGCGTCGGGCAATGCCGAACGGGCCTCCATGACGTGCAACGCCGGGTCGCTGCCCGACGACGTCTCACGCAACGCGGAGTTTGCTCTGGGCGAAGACGGCCGTGACCTGTACTTGACCTTCGGGTTCTTCGGCACGTGTGTCGCGCGCGGCGACCTGACGGCTCCAGCGGGTCAGTGGCGCACAGCGGGTGTGTCGGACAACGGCGGGCTTGACCCCTGGCCCCTGATCGTCGGCCCTGACGCCGTGTTCATCGACTTTCAAGGCGCCGTCCTGGCTTTCGATCACGATCTGGGCAACCCGCGGACCGTGCTGGCCGATACCGATGTGACCTATCATGCGATTGCAGCGGGTGAGGCCGGCCTCATGGTGGTGCACACGCGCGAGGTGGGCACACCCACCAGCGAGCTGTGGCTGGTCGATCCTGTCACCGCCAAACCGATCTGGACGATCGACCTCGGAAAGAGCCAGCTTCTGTGGGCGGCTGACAGTTACAGCCTCAATGACGGCGGGACCTATGTGGATGTGATCCCTGAATCCACGGGGCAAGTCCTGATGCTGACCTATGCCGTCGGTACCGAGGCGGGCGGCGCCTCGCGGTTGAGGGCTGAGCAGATCACGCTATCCGACGGTTCCACCCGGTCACTGGCGCAGATGCCGATTGCCGCGCAGTTCACGCTGAGCCACCCCATTCGCCTTTTGCAGGACGGCGAGGGGCTGTGGCTGCAGATCGGCGCCGGGCTCGTGCATCTGGATCTGACGGCCGGCGCGTTCCAGACGGTCATTCAACCCTGACGCCCGATCGATATGCAAAAGGGGCGGCGACCGATTGGTCGCCGCCCCTTTTGGGTTGCGTCGAACTCGAGAGCGTCAGCTCTTGAGGAAGTCGTCGAGCGCCGACTTCGAGATGCGGTACTGGCTGCCGATCTGCTTGGCCTTCAACTGCCCGCCCGTGATCATCTGCATCACGTCGGCCTCGGCCACCTGAAGGTACGCAGCGGCCTGGGCCGGCGACATGACGTCGGGCGTTGCCGCTGCGGCGGCGCCCGCCGCAGCCCCAGCGGCCGCGCCGGCGGCCGGGATTGACGAGCCGGCGGTGTTGGCCATGCCCTGCTGCAAGGCGCCGCCCAGCACCTGGCCGATGCCCATACCCGCGCCGATACCGGCGGTCAGGCCGGCACCGCCCGAGGGGTTCTTGGCAGCGTCACGCATCGCGTCAGCCGCCTGCAGCTGCGTGTACGTGGCCATGTCGAGCATGCCCATCGCGCGCAGTTGCTCGGCGCCGCGTTCGTCGGGCGAAATGCTCTGGGCATAGACCTGCTTGAGCGTGACACCGACGGCCTTGAAGTCTTCCTGGCACTTCGCCAGCAGACCCGAACCGATCTCATCGGTCAGGGCGATCATCTCGGGCACCGACTTGCCGCCCTTGGTGCCGAGCTCGGCGATCAGGTCCTGCAGCTTGGAGAGCAGGATGGAGCGGAACCGGGTCTGGATCTGCTCGGTCTTGAACGCGCCGGCCGCGCCGACGACCTGCGACACGAACTGCTGCGGGTTCGTGATCTGGAAGGCGTAGGTGCCGTGCGCCTTGAGCAGCGCGACGCCGAGGCCCATGCCGGGGTTGCGGACGAGGATCGGCTGCGACGTGCCCCAACCCATGTCCGGGAACTCACGGGTGTTGACGAAGACGACGTCGGCCGCAAACGGCGAGCGGTCGTTGAAAAGCTTGCCGATCAGGTCGACGAGGTACGGGATGTTGGCTGTCGTGATCGTGTGCTGGCCGGGGCCAAAGACGTCGAGGGCCTTGCCGTCGCGGAAGAAGACAGCGGCCTGGCCTTCGTACACGCGGACCTGCGAGCCAATGCGGAAGTTGCCGTTGCCGCCCTCGGGCAGACGCCGCACGATTTCGTTCGGCCCCATGCTGGCGTATTCGATGATGTCGAAAATGCGGCCGGAAGGATTTTTGAACATGTCGTTCGTCCTGTGAACTTTTCGCGAGATGAATTAGTCGGCCGGCTCGAGCTCAGCTCAAGAGCACTTCCTTGCGCCGTTCGTAGGTGTCATTGCACTCGGCCACGGTCTTGACCAGCGTGCGAATCGCGGCCGGCAGACCGCTCGTGTCGCTCAGGCCGGCTTCGATCGTGTCGACGGCGGCGGCCACCTTGCTGACGTTGTCGAGCAGGGTGTAGTCGAAGGCGTACAGCTGCTCGAGCTGCTTCTCTTCGACCTTCACGGCGTCAAAGAGCCCGCCGTAGCCCATCGCCGCGGTCTTGACCATGTCGATGAAACGGGTCAGCCGCTGCGCGGCATCCTGCAGGTCGTCGACGTACTCGATGCCAGCGCCAGTCAGCAGCTGCGTCTGCATATCGCGGACGCGGCCAAGCTGCTCGCCGTAGCGGTTCGCGATCGTGTTGCGGAGCAACCGATCGGACTCTCGCCGCGCCTCTTTGTTCATGTAACCCGAAAAGCCAGGGATCTTGGAAACCAGGTTTTCGAGCAAGCCGCGCGAGTCAGTGATTTTCTTGAACAGGTCGGTCATTGCAAGGCTCCTCACAAGTGGACCAGATGCCCGTATTCTACATCGGGGCGCGCAACTGCGCCCGCTGGTCGGGGCCGTGTCACAGGGATTATTACGCAAGACGACGTTTTGCGGTTGCGAGCCCAGCAGAAATCGGGAGTGTCCCGATGTCCCCCGATGTCTGGTGGCCACCCCGGTTGTACATCGGGGGACATCGGGACACTCCCGATTTCTGGTATAAAACGGCCCATGCCAGCCTCCGATCAGGGCGTGGGTGTCTCGCGCCACCGCTTTCAAATCATCCCGCGTGTGCTCTGCTTCGTGCGCCACGGCGACGAGGTGCTTCTGCTCCGCGGGGCCGCCACCAAACGCATCTGGGCCGGCAAGTACAACGGGGTCGGCGGGCACGTCGAGGCCGGCGAGAGCCCGACCGCTGCGGCCCGGCGCGAGATCCGCGAGGAGACCGGCCTGGAGGTCGCCGACCTTCGGCTGCGCGGCGTGATCACGATCCACACCGGCGAGCCCGTCGGCATCGGCCTGTACGTGTACAGCGCCTGGTCGCTGAGCCGCGCGGTGATCGCGTCGACCGAGGGCCAGCTCGAATGGGTGCGCCCCGGCTCGCTCGCCGCGCTCGATCTGGTCGAGGACCTGACCACGATCGTCCCGCGGGTGCTCGCGCACGCCGACGCTGACGCGCCCTTCTCCGCTCACTACCACTACGACGCCGACGGCCGGCTCGTCATCGTGTTCGACGATTAGTCGCCGCTCTCGAGCCAGCGAACTTCGTCAGCCGTCAGCTCGAGGTCCAGCGCTTCGGCGTTGGCCCTGAACTCCTCGGGCGTCTGACATCCCACCAGCGTGAACACGTTGAGCGACAGCGCGTGCACGTAAGCGAGCGCCACCCGCGGCAGGCTGACGCCTTTCCGCTGCGCCAGTTCCTCGGCTCGATCGAGTCGGGCGAAGTTGTCGGGTCCGGCATACGACGTCACGGCCAGCTTGTCGAGGTAGGTCGTGAAGGTGCCGAGATTGTCCCGGCGCAATCGACCTGAAAAGAAGCCCCCGGCCAGGCTCGACCAGGCAAAGATCGGCAGGCCGGTCCGCTGGTAGTACGCGCGCGCCGCGGCCCCCGACGGGCCACCGATGCTGACGCAGCCCTCCCACGGCGGCTGAAGCTGTTCGGCCAGGCTGAGGTTGGGGCTCGAGACCGCGAACGGCGTCAGACCATGTTCGGCAGCGTAAGCATTGGCGGCCGCGATCCGCTCGTGGGTCCAGTTCGAACCACCGTAGGCCTGGATGCGTCCAGCTTCTTTGTGAGAGTGAAGGGCCTCGACGATGGGGCCAACGGGCACCGCCGGGTCGTCACGATGGAGGACGTAGAGATCGACCGAGTCGAGTTGAAAGCGGGCCAGCGTGTCGAAGAGGTCTGCGCTGATGTCGAACGGTGTCACGCGCCGACGGTCGGCGTTGTGGTGAGCGCCCTTGGCCAGGATGACGATTCGATCTCGCAGGTCGCGGTCGCGCACCCAGCGGCCAAAGGCGCGCTCGTTGGCGCCGTTGCCGTACACATGGGCCGTATCGAACGTGTTGCAGCCCAAAGACGCGATGGCATCCAGCAACGCGAACTCGCGCTCAGGGTCTTCGCCCGATATCATCACGGTCCCCTGGACCAGGCGCGATATCGGCTTGGCAATGCCTGCGACCTGCCCGTATTTCATGGGTCCTCCAATCAGCCTGCGCCACGGCGTCGATCGGGGCGAAGGCGACGCTCTCGAAAGTATCACATATGGGCAGGCGTTTTGGGCTCATACTGGCCAGACCCATCCGTCACAAACGTCGGGCGGGCGGTGTGATATAGGTAGAAGATGGCCATCGACTTGGAGCAAACCGGCCTGGCTGACGGAAACGGCCCGGATGACGCGTTCGAACGGGTCTTTTTGGCGATGTGGCCGCGCATCCATGCGACCCTGACCCGCCTGGTCGGCGATTCCGATGAAGCCGAGGATCTGGCCCTCGAGGCGTTTTGGAGGCTGTATCGCCGGCCACCGCAAGACCGCGGCAGCGGCGTCGGCGGTTGGCTGCACCGGGTGGCCATGAACCTGGGCTTCAACGCGCTGCGGGCGCGGAGGCGCCGCCAGGGTTACGAGACGACCGGCGGCCAGGCCTGGGCCGACGAGGCTGAGGCCGTTGCGCCCGAGGCCGTCGCGGCCGACCGCGATCAGGCCAATCGAGTCCGAGCGGCGCTGGCGGCACTGCCGGAGCGGGACGGGCAATTGCTCATGCTGCGGCACTCAGGCTATTCGTATCAGGAGATCGCAGACGCCTTGAAAGTGGCGCCCGGTTCGGTGGGCACACTTCTGGTTCGAGCCGAGGCCGCGTTCGAGGCGCAATGGCGCCGACAGGAAGAACGAGACGGGGGAACGAGATGATGACACACCTCGACGACGGCGCTTTGCGCGCTCACCTGGATGGACAACTGGATGCTGAAGGAGCGCGTCATCTCGAGCAATGTGCCGAGTGTCGTGCCCGGCTCGCGCAGGTGGTGGGTCGGAGCTCGGTGATCCAGGGACAACTGAGGTCCCTGGCCAGCGCCGAGTCGACGCCGCTACCAGCCGCCGCTGCCTGGCGTCGTTTTCAACGCGAGTATCAAATGAAGGAGACCAACATGTTCCGTTCGATTATCACGCGGCTACGACCGCTTCTGTTGACAGGCCTTGGCGTCGCTGTGATCGCCGTGGCCTTCTCGTTCACGCCTGTCCAACAGGCGTTCAGCCAGTTCCTGGCGCTGTTCCGGGTCCAGCAGGTGGCCACCCTGCCCATCGACTTCAACCGGTTCGACAGCGTAGCTTTCGACAACAACTCGGCCTCGATGCGGCGCGCCTCGCAGGCCATCGCCGACTCGGTCGAGGTCCGCAGCGAAAGCGATCTTCTCGAGACCACGACCGATACGGCCCGGGCCTCCGAACTTGCCGGGTTCACCGTGCGTGTGGCGGATCAATCCTTCGTGCAGCACGTCGTGCGCGGTGGCAGCGAGTTCGTGATGACCCTGAGCGCGGCGCGCGCGCAGTCGATCCTGACGGACCTGGGCCGGCCGGACCTCACCTTCCCGACCGCAGCTGATGGCGCGGCGCTGACCGTCAAGATCCCGAACGCCGTGTCGACTGCCTACGGCACATGCCCGCGTCTCGATACTCAGCGGCGTGGCGACGAAGAGGTCGACCTGACCAACGTCGATTGCGTGCTCGTGCAACAGATGCCGAGCCCGTCGGTGACGAGCGACAAACCTTTCGACCCGGCTGAGCTCGCCGTCCTCGCGCTCCAGATCACGGGCATGAGCGACGCCGAGGCCCGTCAGACGGCCGCCCAGTTCGACTGGGGCACCACCCTTGTCGTGCCGCTGCCGAGCCAGGCCGCAGCCTCGCAGGATGTCGTCGTCGATGGCGTGCCGGGCAAACTGATCACGGCCGTCGACAAGGCCAAGTCGCCAGACATGTACACCATCGTCTGGACCAAGGATGGCTTCCTCTACGCCGTCATCGGGTCCAATGGCGCCGACGCAGGGTTGGCACTGGCGAATAGCCTCAAATAATCCCGACGAACGGCGAAGGACGAGTGACTGAGGCGGACCGGCTGGTCCATCTACGTCACACGTCCATCGCCCGTCGCCATCAGGTCCCCCACCAAACCGGAATATGATCTCCCAAAGACCGACCAGGCCAACCAGACCAACTTGCTGCGCAAGGAGTTCGGGCCGCAGGTGGCCGTCCGCGGTTTGAGCCTGGAGGTTCAACGGGCCGAAGTGTTCGGCTTCCTCGGCCCGAACGGCGCCGGCAAGACGACATCGATCAAGATGCTGCTCGGCCTCGTCGCGCCGACGAGCGGAGGCGGAAGGCTGTTGGGGATGCCCCTCGGCAACCAGGCCACTCGCGGCCGGGTCGGGTTCCTGCCCGAGCACTTTCGCTTCCACGATTGGCTCACCGCCCAGGAGTTCCTGACGCTTCATGGTCAGCTGCACGGCATGAACGCCGCGTCACTGAAGCGCCGGATCGACGATCTGCTCGATCGGGTCGGGTTGAGCCCCTTTCGAGGCAAACAACTGCGGACGTATTCGAAGGGCATGCTGCAGCGGGTCGGGCTGGCCCAGGCTCTGATCAACAAGCCGGATCTCGTCTTCCTTGACGAGCCGACGTCGGGGCTCGACCCCGTCGGCAGGCGCCTGGTGCGCGACATGATCCGCGAGCTGCGCGGCGAGGGCACCACAGTCTTTCTGAACAGCCATCTGTTGGGCGAGATCGAAGTCACGTGCGACAGGGTCGCCTTTATTCAACATGGCGAGGTCATACGCACCGAAGCGCTGCATGACCTGGCCCAGGGCGAGGTGCAGGCCACCCTGCGCGCCCGCGGCCTGACGCCGGCCGTGTTGACCGGGCTCGAGTCGTGGGCCACGGGTATCCGCGCCGACGGTGAGCAGGCTACGCTCGTTCTGCCCGGCGGCGAAGCGGCGCTGCCTGAGATCGCACGCTATCTGGTTTCGCAAGGCGTTGACGTCTATGCTTTGACGCCGCAACGACTGTCGCTCGAAGAGATCTTCATCCGCACCGTCGGCACGGAAGGCGTGCTTTGACAGGGTCATCGGTCCTTTGCGATCGGTCATTGAACGGTCAATGGCCTGTCGCAAAAAGACGAATGACAGAATCCAATCACCCATGCTGAACGCCATATTCACCATCGCGGGGTTGACGTTTCGAGAGGCTGTGCGCCGGAGGATCGCCCTTGCGGCCTTCGTCCTCGGACTTGCCTTCATCCTGATCTACAACGCCGCCCTCTACTTCATCTTGAACGATTGGCGCGGCCCCAATGTGACCGGCGGCCCTGAGCAAGAGGTTTTTCAACGCGGCATCTTGAACTTCCTCTCGCTGGCCGGCATGTATGCCATCAACTTCCTGTCGCTGGCCCTCGGCGCACTGCTCGCCGCCGACACGTTGGCGGGCGAGATCGGGTCGGGGGCCATTCAGTCGATCGTCACCAAGCCGATCGCGCGCTGGCACGTCGTGGCCGGCAAGTGGCTGGGCTTCGCGCTCATGCTCGCGGTGTACCAGGCGGCGATGGATGCGGGCGTGGCCGTCGGCATGTGGCTGCAGGCGAACTACGTCATCGTGGGCCTCGTTCAGGGGCTGCCGCTGATCTATCTGATCAGCCTGATCGTCATGTCGATCACGCTGATGTGTTCGAGCCGGTTGTCGGCGCTTGCCACGGGCGGCGTCATCTTCGGCCTCTACGGCCTCGGGTTCATCGGAAGCATGGTCGAACAGGTCGGCGCCATCCTCCAGAACCAGACGGCCATCAACATCGGCATCTTCTCGAGTCTTGTCGTGCCGACCGAGGCCATCTGGCGCCGCGCGGCCTTCGAGATGAGTTCGGCGCTGACTCAAACTGTCGGCAGCGTCACCCCGCTCTCGGGCCTCGGATCCCCGCCCAGCCCGCTGATGGTCTACTACGGCATCGGTTATGCCGTCGTGGCCGTGCTCATCGGCGTCCGCTGGTTCTCGCGGCGCGATCTGTAGGATGCACCAGGTTCGTCGGGTCGGTCGTTTTTGACTGACGTCAAATTGGTTCTCGCTCGCGCGCAAAAGCGAACTTGACGCCCTCACCTTGATTTGGAGCGATTCCATCCGTATAGTGCATCCATTCGTCTGACGAGGGATGACTATGCTGGTGACTTTGTTGATCGCGCTCCGTGAAGGTCTCGAGGCGGCTTTGATCGTCGGGATCATGCTCGGCTATTTGAAGAAGACCGGGCAGTCGGCTCATGGGCGACAGATCTGGATCGGCGTGTTCGGCGCGATCGCGCTGAGCGTGGCGCTCGCGGTCGGCATCCAGATCGCAGGCGCGGAACTCGAAGGCCCGGCCGAAGCGATCTTCGAGGGCACCGCCATGGTCCTGGCCGTAGTCGTGCTGACCTGGATGGTCATGTGGATGCGGACTCAGGCGCGCACCATGAAATCGTCGCTCGAGACCCAAATGCAGACGGCCATCGGCGGTGGCGCAGGCTGGGGCCTCGCGGCCGTCGCGTTCCTGGCGGTGTTCCGCGAGGGCGTCGAGACCGCGCTCCTGCTGTCAGCCGCGGCGTTCACCACCGATGCCGTCGGTGCGCTGGCCGGCGCCGCCATCGGGTTAGTTTTGGCCGCTGTGCTTGGCGCGCTCATCTACGCGTCGACGATCCGTCTGAATCTGAGCCTTTTCTTCTCGGTCACCAGCCTGCTCCTGCTGGCCTTCGCGGCCGGGCTTCTGGCGCGCGGCGTGCATGAGTTCCAGGAGGCCGGCGTGCTGCCCACCGCCAGCGAGCATGTGTGGGATCTGAGCGGCGCGTTGTCTGAAGAGTCCCCGGTCGGTCAGGTCGCGTCGATCGTGTTCGGCTATCAGGCCAGCCCCTCGATCGAATCGGTCATCGTGTACGTGGCCTACTGGTTGGCCACGCTGTTCGGCATGCGCTGGTGGATCGATCGCCGCATCGCCCGAAAGACGCACCGGGCCGCGTTGGCGACCGGCTCCTGATCCAACCCGCTTTACGTCTCCTCGACGGGCCAGGCAAATGCCTGGCCCGTCCGTTTTCCCCCCTACTTCAGCGCCCGTCCTCGCAATTCACCCCTGGTTTAGTGCCCGTTCACTCGTGGTTTATGGCGATGGGCCGCCGCGGGCCGTAGAGTGAGAACTGCCCGAGCCGCATGAGGCTGGCACGGGTCTTTCGCCGGACGCCGCTCCGGCCGGGTGCCTGCCATGACCACTGCAACCTTCGACCTACAGTCCTTGCTCAACAGTGCCGACGCCAGTGCCGGCGCTGGAGACTGGGCCACCGCTCAGCAGCATCTCGCTCAAGCCCGGATCCTGGCGCCGCATGACGCCGGCGTGGCCACGGGCCTGGGGATCAGCCTTCTGCGCCTGGGTCGTCTTCCCGACGCGCTCGGCGAGTTCCAACACGCAGTGCAGCTGGCGCCGAACAACGCCGAAATGTACAACAACCTCGGCTTTGCCTGCGCGCTCAACGGCCAGGCAGAAGCCGCGGAGTCGGCGTTCTTGAGTGCGCTCGAGCAGGATCCCGAACACGGCGCCGCTACACGCAACCTGGCGCAACTGTACCTTGACCTGGATCGGCTTCAGGAAGGCGTCGCCTTGCTGGTGAGCCGCGTTCGCTCAGTGCCCGACGACGCCGAAGCCCTGCATCTCCTGGGCACATGCTACGAGGAGGTTGAGGATCTCGAGTCGGCGCGCGCGCTGTATCGACAGGCTGTTTCGCTGTGCCCGACCGAGCCCGAGTTCCAGACCGCTCTGGCTCGCGTCGCTCCGGCTCAACCAGAAGCCGTGCTGGCGCGGCCCGACCTGAGCGACAAGCTCGCGCGGCTCAAGGCATCTGCGCGCCAGGCGCCCGCGACGTCCACGCCCAACGGAACGTCGGGAAACCAGGCGCCGACCCACCCGGCTGCTGTGGCTTTCTACGGCACCGGCGAATCGAGCGATGCCACGCGCCTTGGCGTCCCCGCCAATGCACTCGCCGACCGGCGACACCGCGTCAAGCTCACGCGCACGCCCGACGCCGACGATCTCAATCAATTCGACGTGCTCGTCTTCAGCCGCCCGCATCTCTCGAGCGAGCTGATGCATACCTTCAAGCGCGCGCAGTCCGCCGGCCGAAAGATCATCGTCGACGTGGTCTGCGATGACTTCGCCCTCCCCGCCGATCACCCGCGACGCTCATACCTGGCAAGCCGCGAAGCGCTGGGCAACCTGGAACTGGTGCTCGCGCAGGCCGACCTCGTGACGACAGCGAGCACGCATCTCGCTGCAGCGCTGTCCTCGCGCTGCCGCCGGACGGCCGTGGCGCCGAGCGCGTGGTCGCCGGCCAACGCGTGGTGGACGCGGCCAGCGCCCGCCCACGCCGGAACGGTGCTCGGCTGGGTCGGCGATCCGAGCCAGGATCTGGACCTCGTCAGCATCCATGACGCGATCTGCGCCGTGATCAAGTCACGACCCCATGTCCACCTGGCCATCGCGGGCTCGCCGACGGCCTATCAGCTCTTCGACGACGTGCCCGAGCCGCGTAAGCTCTTCCTGCCGATGGTCGGCCCCGACGACTACCCGTACTTACTGGCGCACTTTGACGTGCTCATGGCGCCGGTGCGACACGAGGCCTGGGCCTGCATCGGGAGTGACCAGCGCCTCATGGAAGCCGGGGCGCGCAGCCTGCCCTTTGCCGCGAGCCCGGCGCCGGCGCTGGCTGAGTGGGCCTCGGGCGGCGTGTTCTGCGCGACGACCGACGAGTGGACCACACAGTTGAACCGCCTCGTCGACGAGAACGCCTGGCGCGGTGAGCTGGCACGGGCTGGCCACGAGCTGGCGCAGTCTCGCCGGGCCGAGGCTGTCGGGGCCTTCTGGCACGAACTCATCGGAGATCTCGCGCGAGCACGATGAGGATCATCGCCTTCGATCGCGCTCTGCCGACTTAGCCGACGCCATGCCTTTGCCCACCGCCCTCCACCTCCGCCGCGCCCAGGCCCGTGCTGAGCTTCATGCCGGCCGGGTCGACAGCGCGCGCGATTTGCTTCGCACCGTCGTCGAGGCCGCGCCGGACGATGTCGAAGCCCTGCTCTGGCTGGGCGATGCCGAACTCGCGGCCGGGCGTTTGTCGGCGGCCGAAGAACGCTACGCAGCGGCCCAGGCCCTGCGGCCCGAGGGGCACGACGTCCTCAACCGGCTGAGCCTGATCCGCGCCGAACACGGCGAGACGGCCCCGCCGAACCGAAGCGCCACGACGGCCTCGTTCGTCGAGCAGGATCTGGCCAATCTGCGCCGCGACCTGGGTTCTGTCGACGAAGGTCTTTCATTTGTGCGCGAGGCCGACGTGCGCCGCGCCGCGGCCTTGCTCGACGAAATCGTCAACTCGCGCGAACCGGCTGCGCTGATCGCTTCACGTCTGACTGAAATCGATCGATTGCTGCCCGCCCTGGTCGAGCTCAACATTCGCGCCGCTCGCCGCGAGGGCCAGCACGAAGTCGCCGAGGCGCTCGGTCAGTTGCTCATCTCCCTGCGACTGCAACGCCAGGCCGAGACGGCCCCGGAACCGCATCGCCGCGCGGGTCCGTTGCGTGCGCTGGTCGTCGCGCCGGTGGCCGGTTCGGGTTTCACACGCGTGCCCGCCGCGGCCCTGCGCGCGCGCGGCGCCGAGGTCGACGAGTGCCTGGCGCTGGCGCCTGAGCGCACGCGCGATTACGACGTCATCATCGCCCACGAGCCGCATGCCGACGCGCAGCTGACCCAGGGTCTGGCCATGGCGGCAGCGGAGGGCGTGGCCATCGTCGTCAGCCTGGCCTGCGACTATGCCCGTCTTCCCGGCGAGCACCCGGCCTTCCATCGCGTCGGTCTGGGTTCGCCCGAACGGGTCGAGTCGTTCATCACGGCCCTGAGCCTGGCCGACATGGTCGTCGCGCCTTCGGAGCCGATGGCCGAAGTGCTGCGCGAGGCCGGGCAGCGCGTCCGCGTGATCGCCGGCGGTTGGGCGCGTGCCGGAGGCGGTTGGGATCTGCCGCATCAGCCGAAGGCCCAATTGAGCATCGGGTGGCTGGCCGGCCCAGGCACGCATCTCGACCTGGCCCTCATTCGACGCGAGCTGTCGCGGGTGTTGAAGACCCACCCTGACGCGCGCCTGGTCGTGGCGGGCGATCCGCTGGCCTACCAGCAGTTCGCGCAGTCGGTCCCGGACAGCCAGAGACTATACCTTCCGCCCGTTGGCGGATCCGATCGGCCGTATCTGCTCTCGCAGTTCGACGTCCTCGTCCAGCCGCTGCGACCTGGCGCTTACGCCGAGAGCATCGGCGGCCAACCCTTCATTGAAGCGGGAGCTCTGGGCCTGCCGTGGCTGGCCTCGCCCACCATGACCTCGAGCAACTGGTCAGGGGGGCTCGTGGCGACCGACTCGGACGCGTGGTTCACCCAGCTCACGCGCCTGATCGAACAGCCGCAGTTGCGCGCCGAACTGGCCGAACACGGCCGGCGCGCCGCCCAGGACTTTGAAGCGGGTGCGCTGGCAGATGCCTGGTGGCGCACGACGACGGGCGCGCTCCCGCTGGCCCGCCTCGAAGCGCTGACGAACGAAAGCCCGACACCACTCGCCCTCAACCCGCTCGGCACGCCAGTGCCGGCGGCCTTCGACGTCGCTCATCGCGCCTGGGGGGGCGCCCGGTCATGAAACTCGTCTTTGTGACGGCGGACAATCCGCACGAGTGGAACAGCAGCGAGTGGCGTTGCGCCGTGCCTGCTCGCGCCATCCATCGCTCAGGCCTCGCCCACGCGACGCTCGTCGATCTGCGCGAGTGGCTGAGCGGCACGCCAGTGGCCATGTCGGCCTGTCGCGCGGCCGATGTTCTGATCATCCAGCGCAACCTGGTCGGACCCGTCCTGGCCGCCATCCTTCACTGGAAAGCGCAGGGCAAAACGATCATCGCCGAGTTCGACGATGCCTACGATCAAATGCCCGACAGCAACCCGGCCTACGCCTACTGGCACAAGGGCTGGGTGCGGCACCCCGACGGCGGTTACGAGACGATGTCGCCGACGCCCATCGAGCAATTCGCCTGGGGCCTCAAGCTCTGCCATGCGGCCACGATGCCGTCGCAACGCCTGGCTGAAGATTGGGCTCATCTGCTCCCGACCTATCACCTCCCGAACGCGCTCGACCCTGCCATCTACCGCGCCGACGAGCGCCCGACGCGCGACACCGGCGAACTGAGCGCCACCGCAGAGCCTGGCAAGATTCGCATCGGCTGGGGCGGCAGCCTGTCGCACCTGCAATCCTTCACCGAAAGCGGCGTGCTGACGGCGTTGCAGCGCGTCTGCCGAGCCCGACCGGATGTCGAGATCGTCATCCACGGAAACGACGGCCGCCTGCTCGACGCGCTGAAGGTCTCCCACGAGCAGAAGGTCCTGCGACCCTGGGTGCCGTACAACGAGTGGCCAGCGCAACTGCGCGGGCTCGACATCGGCCTCGCGCCGCTCTCTGGCAGCTACGACGAACGGCGCAGCTGGATCAAGGCGCTCGAGTACCTGGCGGTCGGTGTGCCCTGGATCGCCTCAGAAGGATCCGTCTATTCGGGTCTGCGCCACTTCGGCACGCTCGTCGAAAACACGGCCTATGCCTGGGAGCGAGCCATCCTGACCCACATCGACACCTTGAGCGAACGACGCCTGCTGGCGCGCGCGAACCGCGCCCAGGCGGCCCGCTTCACGTCCGACGCGATGGTGCCGGACATGCTTGACGTTTACAGGCGTATCCACGAGCAGGCGCAGACCAACGCGCTGGCCGTGGACGTCGCCGCACAGCGAGCTGAAAGGATGGCGCCATGAGCAAACTCGATCGCCTGGCCCAGATCGCGGCGGACCTGAGGGCCGCCGAAGAACACGAGACCGTCGCCGAGAAGGATCTCGAGAAATTGATGGTGCGTGTGGCGCCCATGATCCACATCCCTGCCGGGCATTGCCTGATCGGGACGCCCGACGAGCAGGTCAAGTATCTGCTCCTGCGCGAGGATTGGGCCAATGAGTGGGACAGCCGCAACATGTTCATGGCCGAGCAGCCGGCGCACACCGTCGAGCTGGCGGCGTTCAGCATCGGCCAGCATCCTGTGACGAACCTGGAGTATCGGCCCTTCATCTGGTCGACCGGCTACAAGGCGCCGCGGCACTGGATCAACTTCGACATCCCCAAGGGTATCGAGGAGCACCCGGTCGTCAACGTCTCCTGGCACGACGCCATCGCCTACTGCGCCTGGCTGAAGCAGCAGACCGGACAGGCCTATCGCCTGGCGACCGAGATCGAGTGGGAGCGCGCGGCGCGCAGCACCGACGGCCGCATCTACCCCTGGGGCGCCGACTTCGACGCCTGGCGCTGCAACACCGCCGAGAACAACCGGCGCGACACCTCACCGCTCCACATGTATGTCCCGGGCGGCGTCAGCGCCGACGGCGTCCAGGACATGGCCGGCAACGTGTACGAGTGGACGGCCTCGATCTTGAGGCCGTATCCGTACGTGGCCGGCGACGGCCGCGAAGATCCACATGCCGAGGGCAAGCGCGTGGTGCGCGGTGGCTCGTGGTATTACAGCCGAAAGCTGGCTCGCTGCTCCGCGCGCGAAAGCCTGCTGCCGTCTTACACATCCACCGGCCTCGGCTTTCGTCTCGCGTTGACATGAGGCCCTTATGCTTCTCACGGCGACCCTGATCGTCAAGAACGAAGCCGCTAACCTGCGCCGCTGTTTGCAGAGCATCAACGGCGTGGTTGACGAGATCGTCGTGGTCGACACGGGCTCGACCGACGACACAATCGCCCTCGCGACCTCGCTCGGAGCTCGAGTGATCGAGCACGCCTGGACGAACGACTTCGGAGTGGCGCGCAACGTCGGGCTCGACGCCGCCAACGGCGAGTGGATCCTTCACCTCGACGCCGATGAGGAAGTGCCGCCCGAGACCGCCCGCGTCCTCCGCGACGTCGTGTCGGCCTGCTCCGTCGACGGGCTGCTGTTCACCATGCATCACTTCACGCCGACCGACGTCCTGACCGACCATCTCGAGTCGGACGAGGTGCGCGTGTTTCGCAATCGGCCGGAGCACCGCTTCGAACTCAACCTTCACACTCAGATCCTGCCGAGCATTCAGCGCTCGGGCGGCACTGTCGCGCCGAGCGGTTTGCGCATCTTGCACTACGGTTATCTGAGCGAGCAGGCCCAGGGCGCCAGCCGACAGCAGCGCAACCTTGAGTTGCTCCGCGCCGAAGCCGAACGCCGCCCCGACGATGCGTATTCGTGGATCAAGCTTGGCCTGACGCAGCAGGTGCTCGGCCTCGACGACGAGGCGCAGCGCACGCTCCTGCATGTCTGGCAGGACCTGTCCGTCGACGGCGTGAACGTCGACGTGTTGCAGCAGAGCCTCGCCGCCCTGGCTGCGATCGCCGACCGACGCGCCGACTTCCCTGAGGCCCGTCACTTCGCTCGACTCGGCCTCGAGCTTCCGCAGAACGGGCGAGTGAGCCCCACCCTGCACCTGATCAGCGCCAACGCCGCCCTTCAGATCGGCGCGCAACGCACTGTCGAAGTGCTGCTTCGCGCCCACAAGGGCCAGGCGACCCTGGCCGCGCAGCGCGTCATGCTGCCCTCAGCGCGCGGGGCGCTGGCTGAAGCCGTCGACGGCTTCAAGGCCCTGATCGACGACCCGGGCTTGCGAGCCGAGCACCGCGCCAACCTGAGCGACCGCTTTCAGGTGGCCCGGGCCCAGCTGGGGTTGTGCGACCGCCTGATGGCGCGCGCGTCGGGGCTGACGCTGTCATCGGAATGCGCGGCCACGGCGCGCCGCGGCCAGCCCGTCCGCCTGATGCAGCCGGCGACACTCGGCGCTGTGCGCGGCCTGCCCTGGGGCGGGCTGTGGCCGTTCTTCGAGTCGTGGTCTCAGCACATCGGGCGTCGGAATCCGGGTGCGCGCCTTGTCATCTTCGGGGCGGACCTCGACGCCGAGACCGAGGCCGAGATCCGGCGCCATGCAACGCTCGTCCCGTTCAAGCCGGGGACGCAGTCGGTCAACGTCGAGCGCTATCGTCTGTATGCGGAGTGGCTGGCTGCCCATCCCGACGTTGATGGCGCGCTCCTGACCGACGTCCGCGACGTGATCTTCCAGGGCGATCCATTCGCCGAGCCCCTCGAGGCCGAGCTTGTGTTGCCGCTCGAGGATCCGCTCTTCACGCTCGGCTGTGAGACCAACAACGCCGAATGGCTGCGCTCGTTGTATGGGCGTGAGCGCTGGGCGGAGATGAGCGATCTGCCGATCGCGTGCTCGGGCACGGTGCTGGGCACATCCGGCGCGATCGGCCGCTACCTCGACAGCCTGTCGCGTGAGCTCGTGGCACACTCGACCGATGGACGTCTCGCCGGGCTCGATCAAGGCGCCCACAACGCCCTGCTCCACTCGGGTCGCCTGCCGGGCGCCGTGGCGGTGCCCAACGGCGGTCGCTTCCTGACGGCTGGATCCATGTTCCCCGAAGACCTGACCGCCGACGACGGCGGCCGTGTCCTGGCCGCCGACGGGCATGCACCTGCCATCGTCCATCAGTACGACCGACATCCGCATCTCATCGACGCCGTAGTGAGAGCCCTGACATGCCTCGTCTCTCCGTCTGCATGATCGCCAGGAACGAGTCGGCCGACCTCGCGCGCTGCCTGTCGAGCGCCAGGGGCCTGGCCGACGAGGTCGTGGTGGTCGACACAGGTTCGACCGACGACACCATCGCCATCGCGCGCTCGTTCGACGCTCGAGTGATCGAACATGCCTGGCGCCACGACTTCGCCGAGGCCCGCAATGTCAGCCTCGACGCGGCAACCGGCGACTGGATCCTGGTGCTGGATGCCGACGATGAAGTCCCTGAGGACACCCGTGGCGCGCTTCACGCATTCCTGGACGGCGCCGACGCGGCGTCGCCGCGCATCGACGGCTGGGCCATGCTGTATCACAGCCCGATGCCGCCCGGCGAGGCCGTGTCGTTCACCGAACATCCTGTGCTCAGGCTCTTTCGAAATCGCAAAGAGTATCGATTCGAGCAGGCGATCCACGAGCAGGTGCTGCCCTCGATCCAGCGCGCCGGGGGGCGCGTCGAACCCAGCGACCTGAGGTTGACGCATTACGGCTATCTGCGCGCGACGGTACAGGGTGGAGACTCGCGCTCGCAACGCGACCGCGACATCATCGAGGGCGTCTTGCGACGCGAGCCCGACAACGCCCATCTCTGGTTCCAATTGGGATCTCTAGCGCTACGCGAGAACCAGCTGGGTGAAGCCGAGCTCTATCTCGAGCGCGCCGCGAGTTTTGGGACTCGGTTGAGTGTCACGGAGCGTGCCCTGACCGAACGGCTTTTGTCGAGCCTTGCCCTTCAGGCCGGTGACGCGCGAGCCGCCCTGAAACACGCCGAAGCGAGCCTGACGGCGATCCCGAGCGAGGGCAACTCACTGGCGCTCTTGACCTGGGCGCAGGCCCACATCACGCTCGGCCAACGCGCGGCCGACGATGCCGCCGCCGCAGCGCGACCCGACCTGCCGGCGCAGGCCTACTCCGAGGCCCTTGTCGCGCTGGAGGTCAGCCGCAAGCACTTCGAGGCCGCTCGCACGGGCTACTCGCAGCTGGCGCTCGCCAGCGACCTGGCGCCCGTGGCCAAGCAGCAGATGGCGCGCAATCGCCGGCTCTGCGAACAACTGCTGGGGCGCTGACGATCGACGCGCCACGCCCTTGCGCTACGTGACAGGCTCGCTCGGCTCCAGATCGCCCCAGTAAGCAGTCGTCGCTTCGTCGATCGTCGGCAGGTACACACTGCCGTAGTAAGCGTCACGGTTCCCAGGATCCGTGAGCATCAGGACGAACAACGTCCCATCGGGCACGGCGGCCACAGCGATGTCCACGATCCGGCCATAGTAGTTGTCGGCCCGATAGAGAAACCACACCTGCCCGCCGGTCTCGACGCCGGTTTCGTAATACAGCTGTCCGGGCTCGAGCCCCAGGAAGTGACTCAGACAGACCAGGCACTGGTCGATCGAAACGCCCATCAGTCCGACGAACGGTTCGCCGGACGCCAGACCTGAGTCGTCGCCCCCGCTGTTGCCCCCGCCACCGTCTTGCGGGGCAGGTTCGTCGCTGGTGGTCGCGGCAGAGGAGCCTGAGGTTGCTGGATCGGACGAGCGGGGAGCTGTGTCCGCCATGGCAGCCGGCGCCGCCTGCACCGCCAGGTCGCCAGGCGCCAGGAACGCGCGCCGGGTGGTTGTTGCCACACAGGTCGTGTCGAGCCGCGCGGCAGGGTCGGTCAGAAACTGGCTGATGATCGACTGCGCACAGCGGGCGTCGGGCCCAACGCTGACGGCGTGGCCGGCCTCTCGCCACAGCACGAAGGCGCTCTCGCTCGATTCGCGCGCCGCCTGTCGACCGTAGTCGGCCGGCGTCGTGGGATCGAGTCCGCCAGCCAGGATCAGGCTCGGCAGATCCGTCTCGAGCGGTCGCAGCTCCGCCTCGGCTGCCGCGCTGAGGCCCAACGCCTGGCAGACCGCGATGCCGGTGGCCGCATCGCCGAACACATGTAGGCGCCCGAAGGCCGCCGTCCGCGGGTGGGCATCGAATGAGGCGTTCAAGGCATCGGCTGACGTTGGCAGGATCTGTTCGTGACACGTGATCGCCAGGTTGACGACCGAGCTCATGTCAGGCGCAGCCGATGAGAAGATCGCGGCCACGGGGTTCAGCGACGTCACATCGCCTTGCTGTAAGGCCGTGATCGCATACGGCAGGGCGGGAATGTAATCCGAGATGTGCAGGCCCCAGACCGCGGCGTTGATGACGCCGGCCGGATCCAACTGCAAAGATTGAGCGCCGCCGAGGGCGTCAGCACTGGGGATGACGATGGGCTGGGCCGCGGCCTGAGCCAGGAGCGCATCGAAGGTCTCGGCAAGATCGGGATACGTCGCGACACAGACCGGGTCAGCCGCGCAGTCTGCGAAGAGCGAGTCGAGCGCCTGCTCCGCGTTAGCGGCGGTCTCATTGATGCGCAAGACCTCCGGCGGCAACGCCGAGTCGAGCACTGCAGCGCGCACAAGAGTGGGATCGTCGCGCATGATCGTCATGGCAAGGCGCGTGCCATACGAGATGCCGTACAGGTCAACGCGACTGTAGTGCAGCGCCCGAGCGATGTCGCGCACATCGGCGGCGCTGGCGGCTGTGGTGTATGCGGACAGGTTGATGCCGGCCGCCGTCAGACTGTCGTGACAGGCTGAGGCCGCCGCCACAGGATCGTCGGTGTGCAGGTCGGGGCACTCCAGCTTCGGTGAGGAGAAGCCCGTGCCGCGTTGATCGAAGACGACAAAGTCACGCTCGGCCACGATCGGAGCGACCACACTGGCGTGCACGAGCGCGGACCAGGCGATGGCGTCGGCTCCAGGGCCGCCCTGGAGGAAGAACAGCGGCGGCGTCTCGACGTTCGACCGCGCGCTGTGATAGACGGCGATGGCCAGGGTAACGCTCGGTCCGTCGAGCTTCGCACGATCCTCGGGAACGCTGACGGTGCCACAGGTGACTGCGGCATTGGCAGCCGGTTGGAATGGGCAACGCCCCTCCACGAAGGCTACGGCGTAGGGTTGCGGCGTTACGGTAGGCGCAGCGGTCGCAGCCGGCGTCGGCGATGCGGCCGGCACCTGAGCGACGGGCGCCGGAGCGGCGGCGTGCCAGCGCAACCAGAACCACACGCCGGCGAATGCGGCGACGCCCATCAGGCACACGGCTGCGAGCCCGCCGATCACCCAACCCAGTTGCCCGCTGCGCTTTCGCTCGTTCGACCTCCGCGCAGTGGCGGCCTCTTCTTCTTCACGCTTCTGGATCATTTCGAGCGGGGTCAGGCGTCGCTGGGGTTCGAGCGCCGCGGGCGGCGACGACAGGCCGGGGTCGTCGTCCTGCACGGGCAGGGGATCCCAGAGCGAAGGCCGGGCCGGTGCGGCAGCAGCAGGCTGGACGATGGGTTGCGATGGCGCGGCCCATGAAGGGTGGTCATCGAGCGTCGGCGCGGGAGGAGCAGGAGCCGGCTCGGTGCGATCAAGTTGCTGCGCCCGACCACGGGCATATCGTTGTTGGGCCGGGTCGTCGAGGATCTCGGCGAGGAGGCGCCAGGCTTCGGCATCCCTGGGATGCCGTGTCACAGCCTGTGCCAACAAAGCGCGGGCCGCCCGGATCTGCCCAATACGAATCAGACGCTCAGCCTCAATCGTCTCCGGTAGGAAATCCATAGAGTCAAGCCCTCATGGCCAAAGGTATTGCGCCGTCCGGCACAGCAAGGCTGGATGGGCGCGGGCCTGTGGAGAGCTTAGGGCCGATCGAGGCAAACGACAGGCACGGACCGGTTGGGAAGCGTGTGAAAGCGGACCGTCTCAGGGGATTTTTTGAACGTTCGGCACCACGAACAGGCCGATCAACGCCGCCGCCAGGCAGATCGCGCCGGAGACCCAGAGCGCGGTCTGCACGCCCTGCGACTCGGTCAGCGCGCCGAGCGCCAGCCCGCCGAAGGGTTGAAAGCCCACGACCACCCAGACGTACGCCGAGAGCACGCGACCCCGGAGATGGTCGGGCACGTTGTCCTGCAACAACGTGTTCGTCATGGCCAGGTGAGTCACCTGCGCCCAACCGATCACGACCATGGCGGCGACCACAAGCGAGAGCGCGGGCGCGCTCCCGAGCCCGATGACGGCCAGACCGAAGACGATCGGCGCGACGGCGACAAGTCGGCCGCGCTTGCGATAACCGCCCAGGAGCGCGAGGCCGATGGCGCCCACCAGAGCGCCGAGGCCCGACATCGCCACCAGATAACCGTACCCGTCGGCGCCCATCCCTAAGCGCTTATTGGCCAGCTCGGGCAACAGCACCGCCAGGGGAAAGCCGATCGTCGAAGGCACGAGGACCATAGCCACAAGGCCGCGGATCGTGTCGCTGCGCCACAGAAACGCGAGCCCCTCTTTCAGCGCCGGCCACATGTCTTGGTTGACCTGAGTCGTGCCTTCGCGCGGCGCCAGGCTCATCACCCACAGGGCGCCGATGACGGCCAGGAAGCTGAGGCCGTTGATGGCGAACGCGGCGGTCTCGCCGATCTGCGCGACGACAAGGCCGCTGACCGCGGGGCCAACGAGCCGCGCGCCCTGGATGACCGACGAGTTGAGCGCCACGGCGTTGGCCAGGTCGGGCTTCTCGACGAGCTGGCCGACGAGCGCGTTGCGGGTCGCGAAGTCGAAGGTATTGGCGACGCCAAGGGCCACGGCCAGAGCGACGACGTGCCAGTACTGGACGATGCCGGTGCCGGTCAGCGCCGTCAACACGAAGGCCAGTAACATCATCACGATCTGGATCACGATCAGCAGCTGGCGGCGATCCCGCCGATCAGACTGGACGCCCGCATAGAACGAGAGGATCGTGGTCGGCACCGTCTGGGCAAAGGCCAGGGTGCTCACGGAAAGCGACGAACCGGTGAGCCGATAGACCAGCCATTGCTGCGCAGTCGCCTGCATCCACGTGCCTGTCAGAGAGACGAGCTGGCCCGCGAAATAGAGCTGGTAATTGCGATGGCGGAGGGCCCGCAGGGCGTTGGGGAGCCTGACGGTACGGCTGACGGGGCGCATCACGGGAGTGTATCGCACTTGATGGGCGAAGAAGGGAGGATGACCCCCTCCCGCCTCCCCCGTGGCTTCTTCGCATATTTACGCTTGTAAAGAAACTCTAACTGAAGTCGAACTCGGTAACGCCGATATCGAGATGAACGAACGCGAACGTTCAGGAGGTGTGTATCGCTAAGGCCATGCGACCCACCCACGAAGCGCCAGGTATCGGGCCCGGGCGCTTCGGTAGGCAGTAAGCCCGCCGATTACGTCACGTTGGGGGAAGGACCCCCGCAAACATTCGTCCGGCCAAAACCGGACACCGTAACACGGAGGTTACGAAAATGGCTAATGTAGATGTCAATCGCGTCGCTGGAAACATCGGCGCCCTGAATTCGCTGTACTCTCTGCGTCAGGTCAACCAGGACTTGGCCACGCGCCAGGCCCGCCTGCAGACCGGCAAGCGCCTCCTGTCGGCCGCGGACGATCCGGCTGGCATGAACATCGCCACCACGTTCGACATCCGCCGCAACGCGATGAAGACGACCCTCAACGCGATCGGTGATGCCAAGAACCTGATGGCCACTGCCGAAGGTGGTCTGACCAAGATCCAGGACATCCTGGTGAAGATGCAGAACAAGGCCCTCGAAGCGGTCGGTGACACCATCGGCCAGGATCAGCGCGACGCCATCGCCGACCAGCTCAATGCCTACCGCACTGAGATCGACGACATCGTGGCGCAGACCCAGTGGAACGGGCGCACCCTGTTGTCGGGCACGGCCCTCGGCACGTTCCTGACCGGCGTCGACAGCAGCGGCAGTGTCGCCACCACGGCGCAGGCCACCGTCGGCACGGCCTCGAACACGACCGGCCTCAGCCTGACGACCACGATCTCGATCACTGACACGGCGTCGGCCAACACCGCGCTGGGTTCGATCGCGACGGCGCTGTCCCGCATCAAGGGCAACATCAGCGACGTGGGTTCGTTCACGGCCCGGCTTTCCTTCAAGGAAGAGTCTCTGACGGTCGCGCACTCGAACGTTGAGGCGGCCTACAACCGGATCATGAACGCCGATATGGCCGAGGAACAGGTCGAGGCGAGCAAGCTGCTGATCCTGCAGCAAACCTCGTCGGCGATGCTGGCTCAGGCGAACAGCGCTCCGCAGTTCCTGCTGTCGCTGTTCCGGTAATCGAACGTCACTACGCGATAGACGCTCATCGGTAGCCTTCGGGGGGCGTCCGCGGCTCTGGCCGTGAACGCCCCCCGATTGAGCATGAGGAGATGAAAGGAAGCATCAGGGGCTGGGCCGCCTGGCGGGGGCCCCGAGCGCACGGAGGTGCACGATGACAGTATCAAGCACGGGAACCCTCAGCAGCTATTTCACGAGTCTGATCAGCAACATCATGACCGTGGAGAGCCAGCCTCTGCAGCGCGCTCAGAAGTCGCGCGACCAGATCACGGTTCGCCGAAACCTGTTCAATCAGGTCAACACAAAGCTCAAGGACCTGCAGACCTCGGTCAAGGCCCTGATCTCGACCGACGCCAGCTATGCATTCGAGTCGGGCCGCACGACCAAGGTGACGGCCCCTTCGGGCTCGACGGTGCTCACGGCGACTGCCGCCTCCTCCGCCGTCGTCGGCACGTATTCGATCACGGTCAACTCACTGGCTGCCGCGCACCGCGTCAACGGCGACGCGCAGACCGCGGCCAACACAGCCCTGGGCTACGCGGGCAGCTTCACACTCAACGGCGTCTCCATCGATGTTGAGGCCGCCGACACTCTGATCGACGTCGCCAACAACATCAACAACGCCACCTACGCCGACGGCAAGGCCGTCCGTGCCAGCATCGTCGATAAGCGTCTTGTGCTGGAGAACGAGTACGGCGGCGCCGGCAACACCATCGCGGCGGCCGACGTCAGCGGCGGAATCCTGCAGGGGCTCGGCGTTCTGAGCGCCGGCGGGGCTTTTGCCCACGTCCTGCAGACGCCCACGACGGCCTCGCTCACCGTCAACGGCCTGACGCTCACGCGCGACCACAACGGCGGTCTCACCGACGTTGTGAACGGCCTGACCATCAACCTGGCCGCGGACGGCCTTGGGAAGACCGCCGAGATCAGCGTCGGCTCAGACTCGACCCCTGAGAAGACGGCGATCAACGACTTCATCACGAAGTTCAACTCGATCCAGACCTACCTCACCCAGCAGTCGGCGGTCGACGTCACAGGCGCCGGCGGGGCGAGCAACACGACGTATTCGCGCGGCCCGCTGGCCGGCGAGCAGGTCTTCACGGAGTTGCGCAGCTCCTTGTTCACGTCGTTCATCGGCACGAGCTCGAGCACAGGCAGTTTGAAAGCGCTGCGCGACATCGGGATCACGATCGACGACAACCTCAAGGCGAGCATCAGCGACGCCGACAAGTTCGACGAAGCTCTCACGACGAAGCGCGGCGACGTCATCAAACTGCTCGACTCGGTGATGACCTCCGTCAACACGTCGCTGGGCCGGTTCACCGGCACCGACGGGTACATGCAGCAGCGCTTCTCGTCGTTCGACAACGAGCAGGTCAACCTGACGCAACAGATCGCCGACATGACCGTCCGGCTGAACGATCGCCAGACGGCCCTGACGGCCCAGTACAGCCAGATGGCGGTCACGCTGCAGATGCTGCAGTATGACTACAACCTGTCGCTGAATTTGTTCTCATAGCGATCGTTTGGAAGCGATCGACTCTCACGAAGGGAGGAAAGCATGACCGAACCTATCACACCCATCGACCCGTCGGCTGAACTTCGCAGTCAGGTCGTCGACGTCGTGCGATCCGCCCTGCGCACGGATACGCGCCCCCTCGAAGGGACCACCGCGACGAACAGCGTCGAAAAGGACGCCGCCGCCGCGACAGGGCCCAAGATGGAAAATGAGCACGCCCAGGCGCAGGAGCGGAAGGCCGAACAGGCCGCCGAGGTCGAGCGAAACCTTGCACTGAGGTTCCGAGTCGACCCGGACACGCACTCCGTCACGGTGCTGCTCGTCGACCAGGCCACCAAGCGCATCGTGCGCTCGGTGCCGCCTGAGGAACTGCAAAAACTGAACAGTGGCGACCTGGTGCATCTGCTCGCCTGAGCATCGACCGGTCTACGGGGCTTCATGCTCCCCGCGCACGCGCGGCCTCTGCACGCCGGACTGTCCTCCCCGCTTGTCCGCTCTCGCCGCACGCGTCCCATCAACGAACGCCAACCAATTGCTTAGCGTTGTCATAGCTGGCTGAGTCCGGTTTCCCGGGCCTTCGTCGTTAACCGATAGGCAGCCCGCAGCAGGCCATTGACCTGTAGGGCCGCCGCGAATCGATCCTACTGGAAGGTCGATCGCTCGCTCGGCCGCGATGCCTGCCCGCGGCCCACACCGACCAGGAGCCCGACCATGCCCCCTGCCCGCTCGTTCACGCGCCCGTTCAACGCCCTGTTCTGGCGCGGTTCATTGATCACGTTGCTCGCCGCCGCCGGCGCCTGGGCCGGCCTGCCCAGCCCGATCGCCTGGGCCGCCACCATCACCGTCAACACGACGACCGACGAGGTCAACTCCGACGGAGACTGCTCTCTGCGCGAAGCGATCATCGCCGCCAACACCGACACGGCAGTCGACGCGTGCGCGGCAGGGTCCGGCACCGATACCATCCAGCTGCTCTCAGGCACCTACACCTTCGCTCCGGCGATGGCAGGCTCCGATGATGACGCAGCCAAGGGCGACCTGGATGTGAACGACAGCCTCAATCTGACCGGTGTCGGCGTCACGGCGCCCGTGATCGACGCCAACCTGATCGATCGCGTCTTTCATGTCGGCGCGCAGCCGGGCTCGCCCACCCTTACGTTAACGAGGCTCGTGCTGCGCCGCGGCAACCCGGGCTCCGCGGCTGGCAGCGCCATCAGCGTCTATCGCGGCTCGGTGACGCTGGTGAACGTTCGCGTGATCCAGTCCACGGGTTCCTATGCCGGCGGATCCTACGGCATCTACGCCACGACACTGGCGAACGACGTCGAGGTCGTCGACAGCCAGATCGACGGAAACCTGGGCGGACTTTACATCGCGTCGACGGTCAACGGCCTGATCGCGCGCTCGACGATCAGCAACAACGGCGTGACCGGCGCCGCCGTCGGCGGTGGCATCTACAACGCGGGCACCCTCGAGATCGTCAACAGCACCATCAGCGGGAATTCCAGCGAGAGCGACGGCGGCGGCCTGTACAACGCCGGCACTGCCCGACTTTTCAACGTGACCATCGCCGCCAACACAGCCGACAGCGATGCCAATGCTGCCGGATCGGGCGGTGGCATCAGTCAGGCCGGCACCCTGACCCTGCGCAACACCCTGATCGCGGACAACGGTCTGGGTGCGTCGCCGGCGGGCGCCGATTGCTCGGGCACCCTGACCACGGCGGGTTACAACCTTATCGAAAACCTCAGCGGGTGCGGCCTTTCCGGGAGCGCTGCCGGCGATCAACTGGGTGTGTCGGCGTCATTGGATACGCTCGGAAGCTATGGCGGGTTGACAGCGACTCATCGACTGCAATCGGCCAGCCTCGCCATCGACACCGGCAACCCGGGCGGTTGCGTCGACGAGATCGGCGCGGCCCTGACGGTCGACCAGCGCGGCTTCGCGCGCGACGCGCACTGCGACGTCGGCGCATACGAGGCCGACTCGGCCGGCACGCCGACGCCCACCCCGTCGCTCACCCCCACGGCGACACCCGGCCCCACCGCCACCCTCGCTCCGACGTCAACAGGGCCGCAGTATCTGTATCTGACAACCCTGCAGCGCTAGGCTCAACCAGCGCGCACGACAAACAGCAACGGACCGGTCAGGCCGGTCCGTTGCTGTTTGTTTCCATCGAACGCCCGCGACCGTTCCGCTGTCAGAAAGGACTCAATCGGATTCGCTTTGCTTGTGTGGCGCGGCAGTGAGGCGGCCGACCCGAAGGGTCGCGCGTTTCTCGAAGAAGGCGCCGATGCGCTCGACTTCGACATCCAGCAGATCGCGCTGCGAAACGGTCATGGGCTCGAACGTCTCCACGCGCAGCAACACCTCGGACGCGCGCTCACGACGCTCCCAGATGCCGCTGACGACCCCGTTGATCAACACGACTGGAAGGCCGACGGCGCCTTCGAAGCGGCCGCGGCCATGGGTGACGATGCGCTGACGAGCGATGTCCGTCACGATGCTCTCGCGTGGATTGCTGCCGAGCACGTAGCTGTCGTATTGCGGCACCAGGCGCAAGGTTTCGCGCTGCTGCTTCGGCGTCGGCTCATCGCTCCCGGCGGGAAGCCAGGCATAGCCGCCGGCCACCGACACGCGCGTCAGGGCGTCGGCGTTCGCGTCGATCAACGACTGAGCGACCGCCGGCGTCAGCCAGAACCAGTGCGCGAAATCACGGGCCGTGATCGGGCCGTACGTCGCGGCGTAGCGCACGAGCACGTCGCGCAGGGCAGCCTCCGGATCGACCTCGCGCCAGTTCGGCACCCATTGATCGGCGCGCACGAACGTGGCCTTGCTGCCCTGGCTCGGCCCGAAACACAGCCAGCCGCGGAACGCCGCGGGCGGCAGGAACTCGCCCCAGGTCGAAGCGAGCGGCGCGCGCGCCCACTCCCCGACCCGGTCCGCGACGGCACGCGACAGTTCCTCGCGTGTCAGAGCCCGGCCGTCAAGCGCTTGCGCGATGGCCTCGAGCAGTTCCGTCGCCTGACTGGGCGACACGTTCAATTTGGCGTGCCACAGTTCCGGAGCCAGCTGCTCCCGGGCCCGTAGGGCTGCCATGTACATGGGCACATCGTCGGCGGCCAGCAGATGAAGCGTCGTGCGCGGGCCGTAGGTCTTGACGAGCTGATGGCTCGACCACATCGCCTCGCGCACACTCGTCACTGTCGCCCCGCGGACGCGGACGCCAAGGGCCAGCTCGGCAGCAGCCAGGATCTGCGCCTGCAACCCGCAGACCGCCGAGGCCACGGCGGTCAGTTGGCCGGCTGGCGCGGGCGACTCGAGGAAGGTGCGCGCCAGGCGCCGGCCGATGACACGATCCCAGGAATAAGAGGCGTTATCGGTCACAGTGGGGTGAGCTCCGTGGGCAAAGCCTGGCCGTGCATCCAGGCGCGAACCGCTGCGTTGAATAGGCGCGGGTTCTGTAGGTTCCAGACGTGCCCGAGATCAGGCGCGTTGACGGCGCGCGAGCCTGGGATCTCGCGTGCCAGTTGCTTGGCCTGCCACTTCGCGAACGGCGTCTCGCGCCCGCCCACGACGATCAAGGTCGGGCTGGTCGTGCTGGTCGGCGTGTGAATGTCGGCATAGGTCGCGACCACGAAGCGCGCCAGCGCGTCGGCCGACATCGCGGCCAGGTCTTCACGCAGCGCCGCATCGTAGCTGCGCGGAAGCGCGAACTGCCAGCGCATCATTGCCGCCAGGGCGGACGGCGGCAACGCGCGCAGCAACGGTGTGTTGAGCGCCATCTGGAACTCGAGCACCTTGAGCACCAAAGGGCTTAATCGCCCGGCCGTGCCGCTGACGATCACGCGCCCCACCCGCTCGGGAGCCGCGCTCATCAGCGCCTGAGCCACGACGCCCCCGAACGACAGCCCGACGACGTGGGCGCGGCCGCCCGCGCACTTGCGCGCGATCAGGTTCGTCAGGCGGGTCAACGTGTCGCGCATGTTGAACGGCCCGATCCCGGCGCTGCGGCCATGCTCGGGCAGGTCCGGCGCGAGGCAGTGGAACTCGCCCGCGAGCGCTTCGAGCTGAGGTGCCCACATTCGAGCGCTCAACGGCGATCCGTGCAGGAACAGGATCGGTGGTTGGCCAGGGTTGCCCGATTCGTCGATGTGGAGGTCTGGTTGTTTCACGGTGGCAGGATCCATCTTAGCAGATCGAGCGCTGAATACACGAACGGCCGCCGCGACAGGTGTCGCGGCGGCCGTTTTGAAGCCACCCAACTCCAACCGGATTGGTCAGGGGCCGGTGACGACGTCGTAGCCGGCTGCCGTCCACTGGTTCATGCCGCCCGCCATGCTCGTGACGAGCGTCCAGCCTGCCTGCTTGAGGATGTCGCGGCCCTGCGCGCTGCGGTTCCCGCTGCGACAGACGACGACCACCCGTTTGTCCTGCGGAACTTCATTCACACGCGCCTGAAGCTGATCCAGCGGGATGAGCGTGGCGTCAGGGATATGGCCGGCATCCCACTCTTCTTGAGTGCGCACATCGAGGATGTAAGCGCCGTTGTCGCGCTCGGTCTTGGCTACGGCCACCGAGATCTCGGCCGGCATCGTTGCCGCCGAGGGCGCCTGACTCTGCTGATAGAACCAGTACGCGCCCGTCGCCAGGATCGCGACGACGATACCGATCCAGACCAGCGTCACATCCCGGTTGGGTCGCTCGGCCCGACGTTGCTGCTGCTTCTTGCTCATAGTTTCGATGATCCCCTGTAGGTCGTCGCGATCATGGCAGGCTGCAGGCGCCGCCACAACAGCACGAGGATTGCTCTCCGGCCGACGATCCAGTATACCCGGCGGCCTCCGCCTGCCCGAAGTTCAAGGCCACGCGTGAAAGCTTCTTGGTCACTCCGGCGCCGCACTCGGGGCAACGCATCGACGCCGCGTCGGCCGGGCGTCTGACAAGTTCCTCGAACTCGGCACTGCAGGTCGGACATTCGAACTCGTAGATCGGCATGCATGCCTCCCGTCAGGCGGACAGCGCGGCCGCCACGCGCTCGAGGCGGGCACGCGCATCCTGTGCGACTTCGGCCAGCTCGGGCCGAGCCACGACGCTCATCATCATCAGCGGATCGACCAGGGCAACCTCGATCTGATCGGGCGCGGCCTCGCTGACCGTGACGTTGCACGGCAAGAGCAAACCGACCTCAGGCGCCAACGTCAGGGCGCGATGGGCGAGGGGCGGGTTGCAGGCGCCAAGGATCTTGTAGGGTCGAAAGTCGACGCCGAGTTTCTGCTTGAGCGTGTCGCGCACGTCGATCTGCGTCAAAACGCCGAAGCCCTCGACTTTGAGGGCCGCGATCACGCGATCGACGGCTGCGTCGAACGAACCCGTCAGCCGCACATAGAGACCGATATCTTGGCTCATCGTCAGCGTCCTTTCGACTTCACCGGCAGCCCGTTGCGCACCCAGTTCATCATGCCGCCGTTCACGTTGATGACGTCATAGCCGGCCTTCTCGAGCTGGCGCGCCGCCATGCTGCTCCGGCTGCCGGACGCACAGATCACGAGGACCTTGCGATCGGTCGGGATCTCGCTGAGCCGGCTGCCCAGCTGGCCGAGCGGGATCAGGCGTGACCCCGCCACATGGCCCTGCGCGTACTCCACTGGCTCGCGCACATCGATCATCACCGGCGCCGGCTTTTCGGCCATCAACTGGCTGGCCTTCATGGGGTCGACCGAGGGCACGGGTTTTCCGAACAAGGATTCGAAGAGACTCATTCAATCACTCCTGGAAGTTCACGGATCCGGTCTTTTAGATGCGCCGCTTGCCGGAAAGTGACAGGCAAGTTAGGGGATCGCTCGGCAATTCCGCCCCTTCTGTCCGATTTCTAAGCTTGAGCCCTTAGCCTCTCGGACACGTAAAGGAGCCAGTGCCCATGATGAACTCCAGGCCCGACCGCCCGAGCGCGGCCCCGCGCCTCTGGCTGATCGGCGGCGCATTATTCCTGGCGGCCTGCATGGCGGCCTGCCAGGCGAGCCTTCCCGTCAACGGCCCCATACCCACCGCCGCCTCTCTATTGAGCGAGCCAGCCACTCCAACGGTCCGGCCCAGCGACACGCCGGCGCCAACTGAAACGCCGCAGCCAACGGCCACCTTCACGCCGATTCCGACCGCCACGCCGACCCTCCACCCGATGTCGATCGTGGCCATGCGCGCGCGTGAGTATCCGGGTAGCGATTTCGTCATCGAGCGGGAGCTTGATCCCGGCGTCAACTACAAGCGCTATTACGTGTCGTATCTGTCTGACGGCCTCAAGATCTACGCTCTGCTGACGGTGCCGAACGGCGAGCCGCCGGCCAGCGGCTGGCCCGCCATCGCCTTCAACCACGGCTTCATCCCGCCGGACGTTTACCGGACGACCGAGCGCTACATCGCCTACGTCGATCGCATCGCTTCGGCCGGGTATGTCGTGCTGCGCTCGGATTATCGCGGGCACGACCAATCCGAAGGCCAGGCGACCGGCGCCTACGGCAGCCCAGGCTACGTCGTCGACGTCCTCAACGGCGTGGCCTCGCTCAAGCGCTATCCGCTCGTTGACCCAAACCGGATCGGCATGTGGGGCCACTCGATGGGCGGCTACATCACGCTGCGCGCGATGGTGATCTCGCCCGACCTCAAGGCCGGCGTGATCTGGGGCGGCGTGGTCGCGCCCTACCCCGACCTGTTCGCGCGCGGCACGCCGACGCCCGGCCCGTCACCCGAAGCAGGCACGCCGGGCTTCCGCGGCGGCTGGCGCCGCTCCTGGGTCGAGGAGTTCGGCACGCGCGATGAGAACCCGGCCTTCTGGGACTCCATCTCAGCGAATGCGTATCTGACCGACCTGTCTGGGCCGATCCAGCTTCATCACGGCACATCAGACGAGTCGGTGCCGCTCGCGGCCTCGCAAACGCTTTACGACGAGATGATCGCAGCCGGCGAACCCGTCGAACTCTATACCTACGATGGCGACAACCACAATCTCGCCGGCTACTTCACCACAGCCATGAACCGGTCCATCGAGTTCTTCGATCAATACGTGAAGGGGCTACCCTGACCTCAGGGTGGAGCGAACAACAGAAAGGGTGAGACGACCATGCCTGACCACGACCTCGTCAGCCGGGCCACGCGCGACGCCATCGAGCGGTTCAACGCGGCTTTCAATGCCCACGATGTCGACCGCATCATGGCGTTGATGACCGACGATTGCGTGTTCGAGAACACCTATCCGCCGCCAGATGGAGAACGCTTCGTGGGCGCCAGGGCGGTGCGCGCCTGCTGGGTGGACTTCTTCAAAGGGTCGCCGCAGGCGCGGTTCGAAACCGAAGAACTGCTCACGGCCGGCGATCGCGGCGTGTGTCGTTGGCGTTACGCGTGGGCGCCCGACGACGTGAGCGCCGGGCACATCCGCGGCGTCGACGTCTTTCGTGTGCGAGCGGGCCTGATCGCCGAGAAGCTGTCGTACGTCAAAGGCTGATCGCTCAAGCGGATCGGCGCTCGTTGCCGCGCTTGAAGTTGCCGGTCGCCTTCGCCAGCAGCAGCTGGACGGCCTCGGCCGTGGCGCCGGTCAGACGCTCACGCAACCGATCCGCCGCCGATCCGGCCACCGTCGTCACCAGTCGTCCGCGCCACGAGATCAATACGCGGCCGTCCTGGACCAGACGATACGTGAAGGGCTCAGCGCCCTCAGGAGCTGCCGTCATGTGAGTGCGAGTGCGGAGCGCGATGCCAATGTGTGTGGCGGTGCGCGCCGGGCTGGCCGGGATGCCAGTGCACGTGCTCATGGGTCAGGTTGCAGGCCAGCAAGAGCTCCTCGTTCGAGAGGATCTCGGCCGGCGTGCCGATCGCGGCCAACCTGTGATCTTCGCCGAAGACAAGCACTCGATCAGCGATCGTGTCGACGATGGTCAGATCGTGCGTGGCCGTCACCACGGTGCGGCCAGCCTCCCCCTGCGAACAGATGAAGTCCACCAGCCACGACTGGCTGCGGGGGTCGAGGCCCGTCGTGGGCTCGTCGAGGAGCCAGACGTCAGGCGAGAGGCTCAACACTGAAGCGAGCGCCACTCGGCGCTTCTCGCCGCCCGAGAGCCGATGCGGCGGCCGATCGCGCAGGCCGTCGATGCGCAGATCGCGCAGTGCCCCCTCGACTCGCTCGAGCACTTCGGCTCGCGCCAGGTCGAGTTGAAGCGGAGCGAAGGCCACCTCGTCGAACACTGAGCCGTTGAACAACTGAACGTCAGTGTCCTGAAACACGAGCCCGACCCGGCGCCGGAATGCGAAGTTGAAGGCGTCGTCGTTGAAGGCGGCCTCGGTCAGCGGCTTCCCCAGCGCCTGGATCGAGCCAGACGTCGGAAAATACAGGCCGTCCAGCAGTTTCAGGAGCGTGCTCTTGCCCGAGCCATTCGAGCCAAGGATGACCACGCGCTCGCCGGCGCAGATCTCCAGCGACACATCCCGCAGAGCGGGCAGGCCACCGTCATAGTTGAAATCGACGTGCTCAAGCCGGAATACGACTTCCCCCACTTCAACCTCCCACCTGACCCAACAACATGGCCATGCCCGCAAGCGCCACCAGCCCGATGCCCCAGGCCCAATCGCGTGGATGCATGGCAAACGTGTCGAGCGTCCGCGGCGTGCCGCGATACCCGCGCGATTGCATGGCGAGATACACCTCGGTGCTCAGCTGCAGTGAGCGACCGAGCAACGCGCCGGCGCTGGCCGCCAGCAGTCGACGCTCGTCGCCGCCTGTGAGCTTGCCGACCACCCGGCTCTTGCGCGAAAGGAACATGTCGTCGACGATCCCGAGCAGCAGTGCGATGTAGCGGTACGTCATTGCCAGGATCAGGATGAAACCGTCCGGCACCCGCAAGACCCCGAGGGCCTTGAGTAGCGTGTTCCAGGGCGTAGTCCAGATCAGGAGCAACGCGAACGACACCGACGTGCCGACACGTGTCAACAGAAACAGGGCGGTCATCGCGCCGGTCTGAGTCACGGTCCAGCCGAACGGCAGGACCCAGAGCGCGGGCCCGGGCGTCAGGAAGAGCGCCGGCAGCGCGATCAGGCCCGTGAAGAACGGCAGCACCAACCACACCCGCCGCACGAACGAGCCGACCGGCAGCTTGCTGACGATCGCCAGCGCGAGCGCGAGCACATAGAGCAGGACGATGACCGCCAGGCTGCGCGAGACGCTGACCGAGACCAGCAGGGCCAGCAGGCCCAGGATCTTGACGCGCGGGTCGACGGCCTGAAGCGCCCCTGGTTGACGTGAGAGCGTCTCAGCGAACAGCGACTGTTCGAGGACGTGCCCGACCTCGGCCAGGGTGCGCTCGATGGAACTGCGTGTGGATGCCATTATGCCGTCGGGCGATGCCGGTTCGACAGGAGCAGGCTCAACAGCCAGACCAGCGCCCCGACCAGCACCACCCCCGCGATCGCCGATAACACGTAACCGGCGCTGGCATTGCCCAGGATCGGGATCTCGTAGCCGGCCAGCGGCGCGCCCCAAATGCCTTCAAGGGCCGCCAGCCCTTGCGGCACGGCCTTCAAGCCCAGGTTGGCGAACTCGTCTGAGCCCCACTCGCCCCACGCCGTCCCGGGAGCGAGAAGCCCCAGCGGCGTGGCCACGGCCAGGATGGCGATGCCAACCCATAGCCAGCGATAGCTGGGCGTGGCAGACGCGGCGTTGCCATCCACCGGCATTGGCACGCCGTTGAGCCGTAGAGCAGCGACGTTGCTGCGCTGGAGGTACGCGATCACGAGCGCCGCGACGACGCCCTCGATGACCGACGCCACGAGCATATGCGGGATGACCATGGCCGGGATGGCCACCTCGAGCGGATAGGGAGCGTAGAGCGGCGTGCCTGCGGCATCCTTGAAGAACATCGGCTGAATGCCGAACTCGATGGCCGTCACAAAGGCGCCGGCAGTCATGGCCACCCACCCCGCCACGGCAGCGGAAGCCACCCGGCGCCCCGACAACAGTGGCGCGCCGCCGCTCACCGCGTGATAGACCCACCAGGCGATGTAGGGCATCACGACGCCCATGTTGAAGCAGTTGGCCCCGATGGCCATGATCCCGCCGTCGCCAAAGAACAGGGCCTGGATGATCAACGCGATCGACACCGCCAGACCGCCGATCTCCGGGCCCAGCAGAATCGCGGCCAGCGTGGCGCCGACGGCGTGGCCGGTCGTGCCACCTGGCAGAGGCACGTTGAACATCATGATGATGAAAGAGAAGGCCGCCATGAGCGCGATCAGTGGCACGCTGCGAGCATTGGTCCTCGTGCGCAACGCTTGCAGGCCACGCCACCAGAATGGGATCACGAGCGCATAGAGGATGATGGCCGTCACCGGGCTGAGATACCCGTCCGGGATGTGCATGGCCGTGGTCGTCAACCAGACCAGGCCAAGGCCATAGACGCCAAGAAGTTGCTTATGTTGTTGGATGAAGTTCATGGTCGTTTTCATGATCACCTCCCACACACATGGTTCGTATCGATGTCCCGCCGCGATCACGCGGCGTCGTCGCTTGATGGAGGTCGTGTGTATACGGCAACTCAGAAAAGATACCGCGGAATGCTGAACGGGATGTGAGCGCCCGTGGGTGACAGCCTGCCGCTCGAAGCTTACCGAACTCTTTCACGAGGTCGAACATTCATTCTAACAGACACTGACTGGCTCGTGCGTGTTGCAAAACGTCTGTATAAAGTTTTCGGGGCAAGGATCTTCTGAGGTCAAGGGCGCCCGGACGACCGCCCGTGACCGAAGCCGATCAGCAAATCCGGGGAAGTTGCTCGCCGATTTGAAGGGCGACGACGCGGGTCGCGCCGAGGCCCGTCCGCGCGACGACCATGCCAGGGTGCTTCTCGAGCACCTGGCCGATGCGAGTCGCCTTGGCCCCGAGCGGATGGGCGCGCATCGCAGCCAGCATCGGTTCGGCCACATCAGCCGGGACGATCGCGAGCAGTTTGCCCTCGTTGGCCACGTAGAGCGGATCGAGGCCGAGCATCTCGCAGGCCGAACGCACGATCTGCGGCACCGGCACCGAACGCTCCTCGATCTGGATGCCGACCTTCGAACTGCGCGCGATCTCGTTGAGGGTCGAGGCCACGCCGCCGCGGGTCGGATCGCGCAGCACATGGATGTCGCGGCTGACCGCGAGCATGGCGGCCACCAGGCCGTTGAGCGGCGCGGTGTCGCTCTCGATGGCGGCCCCGAACTCAAGGCCCTGGCGCACGCTCATGATCGCAGTGCCGTGCACGCCGATCTCGCCGCTCACCAGCACGACGTCACCGGGCTTCGCGCGGCTCGGGCCGATATGGACGCCATCCGGCACAAGGCCGATGCCGCTAGTGTTGATGTAGACGCCGTCACCGTGGCCGCGATCGACCACCTTGGTGTCTCCCGTGACCAGCTTCACACCGGCCGCGCGCGCCGCCCGCCCCATCGACTCGACGATGGCGCCGAGCGCGTTCATCGACAATCCTTCTTCGAGGATGAAACCGGCGCTCATGAACAGCGGCTGCGCGCCGCTCATCGCCAGATCGTTGACAGTGCCGTTGACCGCCAGGTCGCCGATGTCGCCGCCTGGGAAGAACAGCGGGCGCACCACGAACGAATCGGTCGAGTACGCCATCCGCCCGCCCGCGAAGGGCAGTACCGTCGAGTCGCCAAGCTCGGCCAGAGCGTCGTTCTGGAACGCCGGCACGAACAGGTGCTCGATCAATTCGCTCGACAGCTTACCGCCGCCGCCGTGGCCCATCACGATGTTCGGATAGTCGCGGAGCGGCAGCGGGCAGGTCCAGTTTTCGAAGTTCAGATCCGTCATGACTTATGTCTTTTGCCACGAATGACACGGATTGTTGCGAATTGGCACGAATGATGATGTGCTGGGAGACTGTTGCGACTATCGCGAAGCGACCAGCGAGCCCACAGTCTGCGGCTGAGCTATTTCAGATGCAAATCGTGCCAATTCGTGTCATTCGTGGCAAATCCCTCTTACGCGGGCAATGAGATCTCGTCGGGCGAGATGAAGCGCCCGTAGTTGTAGTAGGCGGCGCAGGCGCCTTCGGACGAAACCATGGTGGCGCCAAGCGGCTTCTGCGGCGTGCACTCCTTGCCGAACGCCGGGCACTGGTTCGGCTTGAGCAGCCCCTGCAGCACCTCGCCGCTGTGGCAGAGCGGCGACTCCTCGGTGTGGATGTCACCGACCGAGAAGCGATGCTCGGCGTCGTAGTCGCGATAGGCCTCACGCAGCCGCCAGCCGCTCTGCGGGATCATGCCGATGCCACGCCACATCCGATCGCCGGTCTCGAAGACGTCGGCGACCATCTTCTGCGCGGGCTTGTTGCCCTCGCGCTGGACGGCGCGCGGGTAAGCGTTCTCGACCTCGGCCCGCCCTTGCTCGAGCTGCACGACCGCGCGGCGGATGCCTTCGAGCACGTCGAGCGGTTCAAAGCCCGTGACCACGATCGGCACGTGATGCTCGGCCACGATCGGCTCGTATTCCCAGAAGCCCATGACGCTGCAGACATGGCCGGCCGCCAGGAAGGACTGGACTCGATTGCGCGGCGAGGCCAGCAAAGCCGTGATCGCCGGCGGGACGAGCACGTGCGAGACCAGCATCGAGAAGTTCGTCAGGCCGAGCTGCCTGGCCTGAAAGACGGCCATCGCGTTGGCGGGTGCCGTCGTCTCGAAGCCCACGCCGAAGAAGACGACTTGCCGGTCTGGGTTCTCGCGCGCCAGCTTGACGGCGTCGAGCGGCGAGTAGACGATGCGCACGTCGCCGCCGCGGCTCTTCACGGCGAAGAGATCCTCGCGGCTGCCGGGCACGCGCAGCATGTCGCCAAACGAGCAGAAGATCACGCCCGGCTTGGCGGCGATCGCCAGCGCCTTGTCGATCATCTCAAGCGGCGTCACACACACTGGGCAGCCCGGGCCGTGGATCAGTTCGATCTGCTCGGGCAACAACTGGTCGATGCCGTTGCGGATAATCGAGTGCGTCTGCCCGCCGCAGACTTCCATCAGAGTCCACGGCTTCGTGACAGTTCGCCTGATCTCATCCAGCAGTCGCTGAGCGACCTCCGGATTGCGAAACTCGTCGAGGTACTTCATCCGGCCACCGGGGCGTTGCCGACGGCGCCGTGCTGATCGGCGTTCAGTTCTTCATCAAGCAGCCCGACCTCTTCGAAGAGCTTCAGCGTTTCGAGCGCCGACTCTTCGTCGAGCCGCGTGATCGCAAAGCCGACGTGGACGATCGTGTAGTCGCCGACCTCGACCTCGGGGACGTAGGCCAGGCACACTTCCTTCTGGATGCCGCTGAAGTCCACGCGGCCCATGCGCGTGCCGTTGGCCTCATAGACCTCGATGACCTTACCGGGGATGCCGAGACACATACGCTACCTCCATGAAAGGTGTCAGGCGTCGGACGTCAGGCGTCAGAGCACAGCCGGTCGACCGGCCAGCCCCCTGACGCCTGATACCCGACGCCTGACGTCTTGAATCATAACCCGGAACGCCTGAACTGTGCGATGGCAGCCTGCCCGAGGGCCAGGCCGCCGTCGTTGGCCGGCACACGTTTGTGCCAGAGCACGTCGAAGCCTGCCGCGCGTAGGCCGTCCACAGCGCCGCGCATGAGGGTGACGTTCTGAAAGACGCCGCCGCTGAGCGCGACTCGCGACAGGCCGGTCATGTCTCGAAGCCGGAGAGCGGCGCCCATGATCAGGTTGGCCGTCGCGGCATGGAACTTCGCCCCGATCGTGGCGGCCGACACGCCAGCGCGGGCATCGTCGGCGACCGCAACGATCACCGGCGCCCAATCGATCTGGGCGGGATGGCCGTCGCGCCATGCGAAATCGTAGGCGCCTTTGCCGGCGGGCGACGCATGCCCGGGCGACGCATGCGTCGCCCCTACGGGGTTGCCGGTCGACCCATGCCGCCCGACCAATGATTCCAATTCGATCGCGGCCTGGGCTTCGTAACTGACGGATTGACGAACGCCGGCCAGCGCGGCGACGGCATCGAAGAGGCGGCCGAAGCTGCTGCACAGCACGGTCTGGAAGCCGGTCTCGAGCTGACGGGCCAACACGCCGCGTTCGACCTCGCTGAGGGCTGCCACCGGCGCGAGCGCCGGATCCCAGGGGAGGCCGGCAGCCCACAGGTAGGCCAGCGCCGTGCGCGCCGGGTGTTTGACGGCGGCATCGCCGCCGGGCAACGGCACATAGGCCAGGTGCGCGGCCCGCTCGAAGTTCGCATAGTCGGCCACCAGAACCTCGCCGCCCCAGATCGCTCCATCCGTCCCATAACCTGTGCCGTCGAAGCTGAAGCCGATGACGCGCTCGCCCGGCGGCACGCCGTTCTCGGTCATCACCGAGGCGATATGGGCGTGATGGTGCTGCACCTTCACGACGGCGCGGCCGTAGCGGCGATCGGCCCACTGGGTGGCCAGGTAGCCAGGATGCAGGTCTGCCGCGACGATCTCGGGCGTGATCCGGAACAGCGCGCTCAGGTGATCGAGCGCGCGCTCGAAGGCCTGCTCGGTTTCCAGGTTCTCCATGTCGCCGATGTGCTGGCTCATGAAGGCCTCGTCGCCGCGCGCCAGGCAGAACGTGGCCTTGAGTTCGCCGCCGACGGCCAGGGTCGGTTTCGCCTCGAACGGCAGACGCACCGGGAACGGCGCGTAACCGCGCGAGCGCCGGATCGGGCTTTCGTGGCCGTCAAACACGCGCACGACAGAGTCGTCGCAGTGCACGTGGATCGGTCGGTTGTGAAGCAGGATCGCGTCCGCCAGCGCCCCAAGTTGCTCGAGCGCAACGTCGTCATCCTTGATGATCGGTTCGTTTGAGAAGTTGGCCGACGTCATGACGAGGACCGATGGAGCTGGGTCCTCCAACAGCAGGTGATGCAGCGGCGTGTAGGGCAGCATGACGCCGATCGAGTCGTTGCCGGGCGCGACGAGCGTGGACAGAGGTGAGTGAGCGGCCGCCTTCAACAACACGATCGGGCGCTCGCGGCCCTCCAGCAGCGTTTGCTCATCATGATCAATCGCGGCGACTGAGCGTGCCGTGGCCAGGTCGCGGGCCATGACCGCGAAGGGCTTGTCGCTGCGGCCTTTGCGTTCGCGCAACAATGACAACGCCTTGTCCGATGCAGCGTCGCAGGCGAGGTGATAGCCGCCGAGGCCCTTCACGGCCACCACCCTGCCGTCCACAAGCAGCTGCTGCGCGGCCAGGAGCGGATCGCCGGCGACCTCGCGCCACGACTCGCCCTCGTTCACGACGAGCTGCAGGCGCGGGCCGCAGACCGGGCAGGCGATCGGCTGGGCGTGGAACCGACGATCGAGCGGATCGCGATACTCGCGCTCGCACTCCGGGCAGAGCGGAAAGGCGGCCATCGTCGTCAGCGGCCGGTCGTAAGGGATATCGCGGATGATCGTGAAGCGCGGTCCGCAGTTCGTGCAATTGATGAACGGGTAACGGTAACGACGATCGGCAGGGTCGAAGAGCTCGCGCAGGCAGTCAGCGCAGACCGCCAGGTCCGGCGAGATCAGTGTGTGCGCGCCGGCCTGCGCCTCGCTCTCCACGATCACGAAGTCCGTGTCGCCGCGCACGTCGACCGTTTCGACATCGACCTTGACGATATGCGCCAACGGCGGCGGATGGTAGATCAGTTCGCCATGAAAGGCGTCGAGCGCAGTCGGCGAGCCTTCGAGTTCGATGAACACACCGCGGCTGTCGTTTCCGACGAGGCCGGCCAGGCCCAGTCGGCGCGCCAGGCCGTAGACAAAGGGGCGAAAGCCGACGCCCTGCACGACGCCAGTGACCCGCAGGTGTCGGCGTTGGCGCGGCGTCGTGGAGGAGTCAATGGACATCGTCGCCGAGGCGCCAGATCATCACACGATTGTTGCCCGAATCAGCGATCGCGAGTAGGCCGCGATGGAGGTGAAGGCCGTATGGCCAGCAGAGCGTCTCATCGGTGACGGCCTTCCAGCCGTTCTCGCCGCTCTTGTCGAAGTCGGGCTGACCGATGACCTGGTCTGCAGGCAGGAATGTACCCTGCTTTGGCCGCGAGTGCCAGAACAGCACCCGGTTGTTGGCCGTATCGGCCACGGCCAGTGTATTGCCTTCGAGCGCGACGGCGTATGGGAACCGCAGACGCTGCGGGCCCTGCGGCCTGTGCGGCAGCTCATCCGAGGTCGTGAACGTGGCCTGTCCGAGAGCGAGATCGGCGGGTCGATCGGCTCGGGGATGCGGCGCCCAACCCAGGACGCGGTGGTTGCCGGCATCGGACACGTACAACACGTCGGCATCGCCGGCGATCGCATGCGGCCAGCGGAAGCTCGATCCGCTGACCGCGCCGCCGCGGTTCTCTGAGCGATCGTTGAACGTCGATTGCCCCAGGAGCACGTCCGGCGCGCACCCGGGTTCGGGGATGCCATGCCAGCCGAGGACGCGACGGTTTCCGGTGTCCGCCACCCAGAACCAGCCGTCGATGTAGGCGAGGCCGAAGGGCCAATAGAAGCTCAGCGCGGTTGCGTCACCGCCGCTGTTCTCGCGCACCTCGGTGAAGTCGGGTTGACCGAGCACGCCGTCTGGCGGCTGATCCGACCGCTGTGGCACTGCGTTCCAGATCAGGATTCGGTGGTGCCAGGCGTCGCACACGAACAAACGACCGTCGATCACGGCGACGCCGGTCGGCAGGTTCAGGCCGTTGGCCGGGCCGCGTCCACCCGCGGCCGGGCCCTCGCTGGCGAAGTCAGGCTGCCCAAGCACGACGTCGGCGGGCGCATGATCGCTATCCGGCAACCCGTGCCAGATGAGGACGCGGTGGTTGCCCGTGTCCGCGACGATCAAGACCTCGTCGTTGAGAAAGACACCGCGCGGCGCATAGAGAGTCCCCGGCGCGGGATGCGCATCGGGGAGCGCCAGGCCGCCGCGGGCCGGCGCACCAAGCCAACGGAAGGGCTTCATCCGCCCACCCGCACGAACACACGACCGTCGCGCACCTGCAGCGGCAGCGGCTCGAGCTGCGCTTCGGGCGCTGTAAGGCACTCACCGGTCTTCGAGTCGAAGCAGAAGCCATGCCATGGGCAGGTGACGGTTCCGCCGACCGGATCGATCAACCCGCCGTCGATCGGCAGGCCCTGATGCGCGCACTGGTTGACGAAGGCGCTCAACGTCTCGCCGGTCTTGAAGATCACGACGCTGCGTTCCCCGCCGGGTCCATCCAGTTCCAGTCGATAACCGCGCTGAGCAGACACCTCGTCGACCAGGGGGCCCTGGATCCAGCCGCGGGCGTCGAGCGGCGTCAGCACCGACTCGAT
This sequence comes from Anaerolineales bacterium, assembly GCA_044226485.1. GTDB lineage: Bacteria > Chloroflexota > Anaerolineae > Anaerolineales > UBA6663 > UBA6663. Next base: position 231,530 of record JBGAGY010000006.1, on the reverse strand, counting down.
CGAGATCAGCTCGGGCTCGGCCTCGGCCAGTTCGACACGCGCGATCTCGGGCACCTGGGCGCGCAAGGCCTCGGTGACGCTGTCGCGCAACGTGACGGCCGAGAGCGAACAACCCTGGCAGGCGCCGCTGAGCCTCACATACGCGACATCGCCCTCGAGGCTCACGAGCTCGACGTCGCCGCCGTGCGATTGCACGTACGGCTTGACGCTCTCGAGCGCTCGCGCGGCGCGCGTCAGCGGGTCGGCCTTGAGGATGCCGTGCATGGTCAGCAGCGCCCGGATCTCGGGCGAGTCGACCATGTCGAACAGGAGTTCCTTGCCGCGTGGATCGGCCTTCAGCGTCCGCACCATCTGAGTCAGCGCATGTCGATGGAAGGCCTCGATCGCGTCTTTGAGCTCGGTGGCCTTGCTCCGCGCGGGCTCGTCGAGCGACTCGATCGCTGTGGCGGCGTCGTCGACACGACGTGCCAGAGACTCGAAATCGGAAGAGGAGTTAGGGATGATCATGCCGGGTTCCCTCACCCGCGTCGCCGCGGGGAGTGTTCAATGTAGGGTGTCTTGGCGACGCTGCCCTCTCCCTCCGGGAGAGGGCGCACCGCCAAAGCACCATGGACCTGCAACCCTCCCGCGGCGGTGCGGGTGAGGGCCACCCCGCCGGTCAGTCGCGGCGGTTCGACACAAGCGGCAGACCCTGCGTCGCATCGTGCTTTGACGAAAAGCCCGAGCCTGCTCACCGGACTTCGATGAGCCAGCCGGCCATCTCACGACTTGCCCTCTCCCTCCGGGAGAGGGC
>JBGAGY010000006.1:172049-230685 GCA_044226485.1 Anaerolineales bacterium | reverse complement strand
CAACCCTCCCATGGCGGTGCGGGTGAGGGCCACCGCGTCGGTCAGTCGCGGCGGTTCGCGGCAAGCGGCAGACCCTGCGTCGCATGGTGCTTTGACGAAAAGCCCGACCCTGCTTGCCGGCCTTCGATGAGCCAGCCGGCCATCGCACGACTCGCCCTCTCCCTCCGGGAGAGGGCGCACCGCCAAGACGCCCTGGATCAGCAGCACCTCCCATGGCGGTGCGGGTGAGGCCCACCCCGTCGGTCATTCGAACGCCGCGGCCTGCTCGAGCGCTTCTTCGGCCTTCACGTTCAGCAGGTCGCCAAATGCCTGCTTGGCGAGAGTCACCAGCACAGCGCCGAGTTCACCGCCGGCCGGAGCGTCGACGCGGCGTTCGCTGAGGGCCTCGAGCACGAAACAGGCGCCGGCCGGATTGTCGAGCAAGAAGTCCTGAAAGAGCGCATCGACAAACAGGCGGGTCTCGTGGCTCGACGTGCTGCGCAGGACCTCGAGCGCGGGCACGGCGCCGCCGCGGCGTTGAACCAGCCGTTCGGTCAACCGTTCGACGGCCGTCATCAGCAGGAAGTCGAACTGCTGTCGCGCGTGCAACTCCATGGCTTACGCGTCTCCCTGTGTGTCGGTCGAACGGGCCTTCTCCGTCACCTGAGCCTCGATGTCGTCGAGGACGCCTTGCACTGCTGCCGAGGAGTCGGCCTCACCGTGGGTCGTGAACGTGTCGCGCGCCGACTCGAGGATCGGCACCGCTCGCGCGAAATCGCCGAGATGCGCGAGAGCGTTGCCTTGAGAGGCCAGCACTCGCGCGCGGCCGAGCGGATCGTCGTCGCCGCGCACCGCCAGCACCTCGTCGTATAGGCGGATGGACTCTTCGAGGTTATCGAGCGGGTGAGCCGATGGCAGGTATTGCAGGGCGTTGGCGAGATTGAGCTGAGCGCCAGCCCAACGCTCGGGATGTGTCTCTCGCGTGTAAACCTTGAGCGCCTCGCGCAACGACCCGACGGCTACGCCCATCCGCAGCGCGTCTCCGGCCTCCGTCATCGGCATGGCCAGGTAGGCGAGCGCCAGGTTGTTGTGCGCCAGCGCGAAGAGCTCGGGGTGTCGCTCACGGGTCAAGACGCGCACGGCCTGCTGATAACACTTGACGGCTTCCACCAGCGCACCGCGGCCGCCCTGCGCCAGCTCGTGATACGTCATCGCCAGGTTGAGCCACAACTCGGCCCGCGGCTCGTCCAGACCGGAGCCTTCGAGCGCGTCGACGGCGCGGCGGTACAACTGCGCCACCTTGCCACTGACACCCTCGACCTCACGGAGCGTATGTGCCTGAGTGCCCAGCGCCTGGGCGGCCAGCAGCGGCGAGACCGGCCCTGCCGCGTCGGCGGCCTGCTCGAGCAGCGGCACAGCCTCGATCGGCGCATCGTTCTCGAGATGTCGAGCGGCCTGCGCGATCAGCCACAGCGCCCGCCATTCGCCGGTCAGGCCTTCGCCGTTCGGGAGGCGATCGTCGTAGCCCAGCGTGAACGCGACGATGTGCAGCAGCGCCGCCAGATCGCCTGACAGCGCCGCTGCAAGCTGGTGATAGGTCTGCGGGTCGGAGTTCAAGACGAAGCGGTTGTACGCGGCTTCTGGCGTGCCGTCGTCGGCGATGGCGTTGAGCGCGCGCTCGACGTCGCCAGCGAGCGCCAGGCCATAGAAGGCGAGGCCGTCGGGCCACTCATCGGGCGCGCGACCCTGAAGCAATCCGTCACGAACGGGCTCGACGCCGGGCATGGCCGGCAGAACCAGATAGCCGGCGGGAAGTTCGAAGATACCGATCGGTTGCGGTCGAAGAAGAGCCATACAGTCTTGGCCTCAAGAGCCCGTCGGCCCGCCGCCCAGGTCGCGACGAGCGCCCCGCTCGATCCATTGGGCCGCGATCTCAGCCTGGCGGCGGGTCGGGTAGGACTGGATGCGATGTCTCACCACTTCATCCCAGTAGAATACGTCGAGCAGCACGACCCACTCGCCTCGCTCCTGCACGACGAAGGCCTGTGCCGTGATGGCATCGTCGCCGCGCTCGGTGGGCATGGGCTAGGGTCCCGCCAGCGCCACCCGCAGCGCGCCGCTGCCCGGGTCCCAGAACGCGTCGTGCACGCCCGTCGACAGGTCGACGTCGACGCAGCCCTGGAGCAACACAGTGCGGTCGCCGCGCGGGTTGCGCTGCTTGAGCATCAGGCCGCCGGCCGACGATCCTCGGATGGGCAGCAGCCACAACTCGGGGCCGCGCACCAGCGCCACCAGGCTGTCGGTCGGGAAGAGCCGGCGCGCAACGTCGGCATCGAGGCGCAAGGAACCCTGCGGCGTGATCTCGATGCGGTAGCGGTCGACGTCAGCCATGAGCCGTCTGGAGTTCGGTGACAAGCATCTGAGCGAGCGATTCCATTGTAGCAGCGACAGGGGCCGAGAGATCCGCTCCGGCCGTGAAGTCGCTGCCCTCGATCAGATAGACCGTGATGTCGCGGGGATACTCGTCCTTCAGCAGCCAGCGCCCGAACGCCAGGGCGTGGTCCCACCGAAAGGCGTGCTGATGGAGACCGCTGAGCGGGGGCAGGTCTTCGAGTTCGGAGCCGGGCACCTTGAAGAGCGCGCCGGGCTGCGCGCCGGTGCGGCTGGCGTCGACGATGATGACGCGATCCATGCCGCGCATGCGGAAGGCCACGTCCATGCCGGCGGTGCCGCCGTCAGCGATCTGCACGTCCTCGGGCAGCCCGATCTCCCACAGACGTCGGATCAGATACGGGCCGACGCCGTCGTCACCGCGCAACAGATTGCCGCAACCGATGATGAGGACCATGATGTCGCCGAAAACGAACGCGTGGCGAAGGATGGTGCCCCCGCCACGCGTCGATTTTCGAGTGAGCTCAGCTCAGCACACGCCGCCGATCTGGAAGCGCGAGAGCTCTTTGCCGGTCTTGCCGTCGTAGGCGTGGACGGTGCAGACCAGGCACGAGTCGAAGCTGCGGGCCACGTGGCCGAGCTCGACCGGGTCGCGCGTGTCGGCGATGGTCGTGCCGACGAAGGCCTGCTCCATCGTGCCGGCCATGTCGCCCGAGTCGCGCGGGCCGATGTTCCAGGCCGTCGGCGTGATGACCTGGTAGTTCTCGATCTTGCCGTCCTTGAGCACGATCCAGTCCGAGAGCGCGCCGCGGGCGGCCTCAGTCGACCCGAAGCCCTTGCCCTCGGTCAGCTCAGCCGGCTTGATGTAGAACTTCTCCTGCAGCTTGAGATCGCCCAGCCACTTGCGCACGAGCTTGTAATACTTGGCGGCTTCGTGCATGCGCGACATCACGCGCACGAAGATGCTCGGCCCGACGGTGTTGATCGCGTCGAGGAACATGCCGTCGCCGTCCTGCCAGCCGGCGGCGCCGGGCTTGCCGGCCATCACCTGGCGGGCCAGCGGGCCGACTTCGACCGGCAGCGAGCCGACGCCCGGGATCTCGTAGCGCGGCGCCTTGGCCCAGGTGTACTTGCCCTGCTTGCGCCCCTGCTCCGGATCCACAGGCACCGTGCGGCCCTCGAACGGATGCAGAGAGGCGCTGCCCTCATAGAACGAGTGGGTGTGGTCTTCGCGGACGTTGGCCTGATCGAACTCGTAGAACTGGCCCTTGGCGTACAGGCCCGACCGCTCGATCAGCGCGGCGTTGCGGCCTTCGATGGTCGGGTGATCGTAAAGCTCTGGATTGAAGTAAGTGCCGGTGGCCAGGAAGTTGCCGTAGCCGCCGCCGAATTTGTCGAGCCCGATCTCCTTGGCGAAGCGCATGAAGAAGCCGCAGTCAGAGTTGTAGTGGCCCTGGCTCTCGTGCATCCAGGCCTCGAGGTCCGCCCAGGTCTTGCACTCGAGATAGCGATCGACAGAGCCGCCGAGCCAGACCTTCTCGAGCCACGTGTCCTTCCAGTAGTCGAGGATCGCGATCGAGCGGGTGACGTCGGAGAGCGTCGGCCCGCACATCACGCCGCCGGGGATCATGAAGCTCGAGTGCGGCCACTGCCCACCGAAGATGGCGTAGATCTCGGCCGGCTTGGCCGAGACCGTCACGCCCGGCTCATAGCTCGTGCCCACGAACGGCGCGAAGCGGCGCACGGCCTCGTCGTAGCCGTTGGCCCTGGCGTACTTTTTGTTGGTCAGGTCGATCGCGAAGAGCGCGTAGAACCAGCGCGGGATGCTGAGCAGCGTCTCGCTGGCCTGCGCGATGTTGCGCACCAGCGTGGCGTTGTGCGGCACCTCGGTCTTCCAGGCCGTGTCGAGCGCGTAGACCGATTTGTAGAGGTGGCTGCCGCCGCAGATGCCGCAGATGCGCGGCGTGACGATCAGGCCGGCCTGCGGGTCTTTGCCCTTCAGGATGATCTCGAAGCCGCGGAACATGGCGGCCTCGGTGCGAGCCGAGGTGACGACGCCATTGTCGATGCGGACGCTGACGTCGAGGTCGCCCTCCACGCGCCCGAGCGGGCTGACGTGAAGGTCGACGGTCTTGGCGGAAATCGGTTGTGCAACAGCAGTCATGTTGTGTACTCCGCAGCAGTGATCGTAGGCCAGTGTCGTTCAGACGACGAACATGTCTTCCTTGGACCATTGCGGCGCCGCGATGCGGGCGGCTGCGGCGTGGGCCATGTACGTGACGTGATCGGTGCCGGCGGGCACTTCCTTCGGGACCGACCCCGAGATCTTCTGGGTCTTGAAGACCGTCCCGGGTCGCAGGTCGAAGAACGGGAACTCCGGCTCGGTGCAGCCCGTGCACGGCATGCCGGCACGGGTCTTCGACGACTGGCGGTTCCACAGGATGCGGTTGCACGGCGAGTGGGTCACCGGGCCGCGGCAGCCGAACTCATAGAACAGGCAGCCCTTGCGCGTGCCCTGGCCGAACTCGGTCGTCGACTGCTTGTACTCGAAGTACTGGACGCGCGTGCAGCCCGTCTGCGTGAAGGTCTTGAAGAACGTGGCCGGGCGCTGCAGATCGTCCAGCGCGATGTCGCCGGCGCGGCCGCTGGCCAACGCCACAAGGATCTGCGTGATCCAGTCTGGGTGCGCCGGGCAGCCCGGGATGTTGACGACCGGCAGGCCGAGCTTCGACTTGAAGCCTGAGCCCAAAAAGCCGCCGTGGGCGCGCTTCAGGTACTGGAGGCCGATCGAGTCACTCGGGTTCGGGTCGGCGGCCGGGATGCCGCCCCAGCAGGCACAGTCGCCGACGGCGACCACGATCGCGGCCTGCGCGGCCAGCTCGGCGACCCAATCTTGCATCGGACGGCCGCAGAACATGTTGAAACGGCCGGTGCCGTGCGGGGCGCGGATGACGGTGCCCTCGAAGACGAAGATGTCGAGCGGGATCTTGCCGCTGACGCAATCGCGCATCATCTCGGTGACCGCATCGCCCAGCTCGAGGCCCAGCGACGGATGCCACAACACGTTGATGCCGAAGTCGGTCACCAGGTCGACCGCGCTCGGCTCCTCGGCGTTGAGGAAAGACATGGTATTGCCGCTGCAGGCTCCGCCCTGCAACCAAAGGACATTCGTCATGCGTGCCTCCTGCGTCGAATGCTGTGTCGTGCCCGACCAACGAACGCGCGCGGGCCCTACGGCCGCGGGCGCGGTGGATCACTCAACGAAAATGTTTGCCGAACCGTTTGGCGAATTCGATCATGAAACCCAGCGCGCGCTGCACATCGGGATCGCCGAGCGCGCGGAACAGATCCATCCGCCCGGCCGGCGTGGCTTTGGCCATCTGCTCGTCGTAGACCTCGACCACGGCCTTGCCGGCCTCGCCGACGATGCCGACGGTCTTCGGCGCGAAGACGCCCGAGCCCATCAGCGCCCCGAACTCCGGCGAGCCCAGGATCACCTCGAGCCGTTCGGCGACGTCGAGCAGGCTGGGCAGCGAGCGCGTCAGCCGCGGCAGGATCTGCACGAGAGTCGGCAGCGCGTCGCGCAGCTGCGCCAGCACCTGCAGCGAATGCTCGAAGGTGGCGACGTTCGCGGCGCTGTCGGAGCCGACCACGTCGCGGACGCTGCCTGCCACGTTCTCGATGATCACGTCGCTGCGCTTCAGGAGGCCGTCGGCGGATTGGGCCGCCAGAGCGAGCACCGCGGCGTTGTCGAGCACGGTGTCGATCGCGGCCGATGTCTCGGGCTCGTTGAGCCGTGCCGCCAGGCGAGTCAGCTGCGGCAACGAACGGCTGAGTTCGGGCAGCGACTCGAGCACGGCCGGCAGGCTCTGCCCCAATTGGGTCAGCGTCTTTTCGAGGTCAAGGTCCTTGGGCGTGCTCTGGCGCAGGTCGTTGACGCTGTCGCGGGCGTTTTCGATGATCACATCGCTGCGCCGCAGCAGGCCGTCGAGCGAGTTGACGCTCAGGGCGATGACGTCAAGTCGATCGAGGATGTCGTTGAGGGCCGCCGCTGTCGCGGGGTCGTCCAGTCGTTGACGCAGCCGGTCGGCTGCGCCGGGGGCAAGCGATACGCCATTCGAGGTGCTCATGAAGCTCTCGTCAATGTACGACTCGCGGACGGCAGGCGGCGGCAAACGATCTCCGCCGATCAGGTTAGGCTGATTGTATTAATCGGACCAGGTCGGTTCAATAGCATGAACACGCCATTTTGCTGGCGAGTACTGTGCCGTCTTTCACAAGGCTCAAGGATCAGCCGCGCAACGTGCTCTTCAGGGTTGAGGGCCGCCTACGAGGAGACGCTGCCGCGATCGGGCAGGATGAGGCCGGCCGCCAGAGCGTTGCGCACGAGGTCGGCCTGGTTGTGCGCGTTCAGCTTTTGCATGACGTTGGCGCGATGCCGGTTGGCCGTGTGCGGGCTGATGCTGAGCGTGCGCGCGACCTGGGCCGTCGTCTGGCCGTTGCAGATCAGCTGCAACACCTGGCGCTCGCGCTCGGTGAGCTGGCCACTGGCCTGAGCGGAGGCGAGGTCGAGCCGTTCGCGATCGATGCCGGCGCCGATGTAGACGTCGTCGCCCGAAATCCGATCGAGCGCCGTGAAAAGGGCTTCGTCCTCCATCGCCTGCTTGAGCATGTAACCGCAGGCGCCGTCCTGCAGCGCCTGGGCGACAAGCGCGACGTCGTCGTACATCGACAGGACAAGCACCTTGATGCCGGGCCGTTCGCGCGTCAGGCGACGCAGGGTTTCCAGGCCGTTGACCCGCGGCATCTGCATGTCCAGGATCATGATGCCGGCTTCCACCCGCCCGGCCCAGGCCATGGCCTCTTCGCCGTTGGCTGCTTCTGCGACCACCTCGTAGCGGCCGTCGACCCTGAGCAACGCCGCGATGCCGCGGCGCACCACGCTGTGGTCATCGACAACGATGACGGGCAACGGTCCAGACGTCACGTCGCTCACACTGCCCCCTTCCCGACCACCGGGATGTTGACGAGGACACGCGTACCGGCCCCCGGCGCTGACTGCACATCCACGGTCCCTCCGAGCGTGGTGGCGCGCTCCTGCATTCCGAGTAGGCCGAGCGTGCGACGCGTCAGGTGCTGACGATCGAAGCCGCGGCCATCGTCGAGCACGGTGACCGAGGCATGAGCCGGCGTCACGCTCAGGCTGACGTCGACGCGACGGGCCTCGGCATGCCGGCCGACGTTGGTCAGCGCCTCCTGGACGATCCGATACAGCGCCAGCTCGACCGCTGCGGGTAATCGATCGGCGTCGTCGGCCGTCTCGGTCTTGATCGTGACGTCGAGACCGGCGCGTACCGCGAAGTCGTTGACGAGCGCCGTCAGGGCGGCCTTCAAGCCAAGTTGATCGAGAGCCGGCGGGCGCAGCGCGCTCGCCAATTGCTGAAGCTGACGGGCCGCGGCATTCAGCTCGGCGTTCACCAGCTGGATGTCTTCATGGAGATCAGGGCTCTGCTGCGCGACCTTGCGGGCCAGGGCCTGCAACCCCAGCTTGACGCCGATCAAGGCCTGGCCCGCCTCGTCATGCAATTCGAGTGAGATGCGTCGCCGCTCCTCTTCGAGAAGATCCACGTACTGCGCTGAAAGGGCCTGGAACTGGCCGCGCTGGGCTTCGATCTCAGACAGCAACCGCGCGTTGTAGATCGCCACACCGGCCACGTTCGCAAGCGACTGCAGAAACTCGACATCCGACCACGTGAACGGCTGTCGACCCTCACCCTTGTTCAGCACCTGAAAGAAGCCCAGCACCCGCTCGTTGGCGCCCAGGATCGGGACGCAGACGGCGTTGCGCAGGTCAAACGCTTCGGCAAGCTCCGGCTCGGCCAACGGATCGTCGGCGTAGGTGTTGGTGAGATAAGGGCATTCGTATGACCAGACCCAGCCGGCCAGGCCCTTGTCCTGCACCCATTCGCCCGTGTAAGGATGCCACGCCTGACGGTGCCAGAACCCGTCGGTCACGAGCCGAGCCGGCTCGGGCTCCGTCTGCAACAGGCCGGCGAAGCCCGCCTGCGCGCCAAGGAAACCGGCAGCGTGCTCGACAAGCTTGCGCAGCAGCACCAGGGGGTCGAGGGCCCGATTGATGGCCGCGTTCATGACGAACAGGTTGCCCAGCGCACTCGACCAGCGCGCCATGCCCTCCATGAGCACGGCCCGTTCGAACGCGACGGTCACCTGCAACGCCAGAGCCTGCGCGAACATCACATCGTGCTCGCTGAAGCCGCCCGGGCCGCGATGATTGTGGAATTCGATCACGCCGCTGACGCGTGACTGATGATTGAGCATCGGCACCGCCAGGATCGAGTGGCAGGAAAAGCGCGAGCGGTGCGCGGGCGACACGGCCGGATCGTTGCCCGGGTCCGAGCTCGCAAAGGGGCGCCGGTTCTTCAACACCCAACCGGCGGGATCCTGACCCGAACCGAAGCGCAGGTCGAACGTCGCCAGCGCGCCATCGCTGAAGCCGTGTTGAATGTGGATGGCTTCGTCGCGCGTCAGGCCGATGAGGACGCGCTCCGCCGCAAGGAGTTTCGCCAGCTGCGGAGCAAGGCGTGCGATGAGTTGCACGGTGTCGAGCTCGTCGACGCCGATCCGGGCGATGGACTGCAACGCCGCAAGTTCATGGGCCGTGCGGCGGAGCTCGCGGCGGAGGGCTTCTTCAGCCTCCGTCGTCACCGGAACAGCGATCAGCGAGGGCTGATCAGGCATGTGCGAGGCGGGCGGCGCGTTGTTCGACCAGGAAGGCGACCCAGGCGTCAAGGCCGGTGCCCTTCTTGGCCGACGTTTCGAAGACGCGCAGGCCAGGGCGCACAGCCTCGAGGTTGGCGTACGCGGCAGCGCGATCGAACTCGACGGCTTCGGCCAGGTCGATCTTGGTGATCATGGCCACGTCCGACGAGTTGAACATCGACGGATACTTCAGCGGCTTGTCCTCGCCCTCCGTGACGGAGAGCAGCACGACGCGCAGATCTTCGCCGAGGTCGTAGCTCGAGGGGCACACCAGATTGCCCACGTTTTCAATGAAAAGGAAGTCGAGGGCGTTGAGGTCCCACCCTGCCGCGGCGAGGTGGCTCTCGATCATGTCGGCTTCGAGGTGGCAGTTGCCGCCCGTGACGATCTGGCGCACTGGCGCGCCGCTGCGGGCCAGCCGATTGGCGTCGTTTTCGGTTGCCAGGTCGCCGACCAGTGCTGCCACACGCAGGTTCTGCTCGCGCATGCGCTTGAGCGTGGCCTCCAGCAGAGCCGTCTTGCCGGTGCCGGGGCTCGACACCCAGTTCAGAGTGTAGACACCGGCGGCGTGAAACCGCGAGCGCAGGTTCTCTGCCAGGACGTCGTTCTTCTCGAGGACGCCCTTACGGATCTCTAGCAAGCGAGGCTTCATCTTAAACCGGCTCCTTGTCGATCGAGGCCGCGGCGTCTCCGGGGTCGGCCGGATCGACGACTTCCACCGACGCGATCAACAGATCGCGCCCGGCCGTCAATTGAGCGCAGACGGCACCGCAATCCGGGCAGCGATACCAATGCGGCGCCACCGGGCTGACGTCCCTGCCACACGTCGAGCAGAAGGCGCGGGCCGCGATGTGCTCGATGTCGAGGCGCGCGCCGGCCAATCGCGTATCGGCGGTGGCGATGTCGAAGCAGAAGCGCAACGAGTCTTCTTCGACGCCCGAAAGGACGCCGAGCTGCAGGTTGACAACAGTGACCTTGAGGTCGGCCTGATCGCCAAGGGCGTCTTCCACGGTTTCGACGAGGCTGTGCGCAATCGAGAGTTCATGCATGGTCGGGTGTGCGGGATTGTAGCGCAGAGAGGTGAAGCGGCTCAAGCAGGCGTCGGGCGTCAGAAGGTGCAAGCGCGACAGGTCCGAGAATTCACCCCGGATCGTGCGGATTGGTTCGCTTGTCCGCGTATCAGGAAAGAGTCTCTTTCAGACGCCAGGATCGCCCTCGGCATCCGCGCAATCCGGGGCAGGGATCCCTCATTGACCACTCGCTGGTGCAGCCAGGCCTTCCTCCACAGGTTATCATTCGGGCCATGGCGAGCGTGGCTCCGCGCAATGGATTGAATAGAAAGACGCGACTGATCATCGCCGGGGTCGTGGTGGCGGTGGGGATCGGCCTAGTGGCGTTCTTCGGCATCCGGGCAGTCAATGCGTGGAATCGCTTCGAGTACATGCGCGCCGAGGGGCTCGATAACGGCACGGCAAGCGTCGAGGCCATCCGGCCGTGGATGACGATCCGATTCGTGGCTGTGGCGTATGCCGTGCCGGAGGAATATCTCTACAGCGTCCTCGACATCCCCTTCGTGGAGCGCAAGAGCGACACCACGCTTGGCGAAATCAACCGCATCTTTCAGCGCGGCTTGGGTTCCGACGGCCAGGAGCCGGCGATCGTGGAGGAGATCCGGGCCGCGATCGAGGCGTATCGCGCCGACCCGGTCGTCACGGGCCTTCACGACGTGCGGGCCTGGATGAGCATCAAGTACATTGCCAACAGCACGGGTGTGGCCGAGGCGGATCTGATCACCGCGCTCGAACTGCCGGCCGATGTGAACCCGAACAAGCCGCTCGAGATCGTGGCCGATGAAGAAAAGGTCCCGGGCGGCCCTCGCACGCTTGAGGACCGGCTGCGCGCCTACCTCGATCTGGCTGCTCCGCTGCCCCCCGACGCCCCCAACCCGCCCAAGCCATGAGCCTGAGCGACATCAGCGACCAGGTTCTGACGTTGGTCATCACGTATGGCGCTGTCGCGCTGGCGGTCGTGGTGTTCCTGGCCGCCGTCGGCGTGCCCTTTCCGAGCACACTGTTCGTCATCGCGGGCGGCGCCTTCGTGCAACAGGGCGTGCTCGACCTGGCCTCTGCGATTGCCTGGACGCTGGCCGGGGCCGTGATCGGCGACCTGCTCAGCTTCGGCCTCGGCCGGTGGATGGGTCACGCCGCGCGAACCCGCTTCGGCGGCACAGCCGCGTGGCAACAAGGCGAGCGGCAGTTCGAACGTTATGGAGCTGTCGCGGTCTTCCTGACACGGTGGCTGCTGACGCCGGTGGCGATCCCGATCAACCTCATCGCGGGAAGCAGTCAATACCGCCTGACGCGTTTCGGCAGCACCGCGGCCGCCGGTGAACTTGTGTGGATCCTGCTTTATGGCACGCTGGGCTACGCGTTCGGCAGCCAGTGGGAAGTGATCAGCGATCTCGTGAGCAACTTCAGCGGCGTGCTGGTCGGCCTTGCCCTCGTCGTGATCGGCGGGATCGCGCTGTTTCGTTGGGTTCGGCGCGGCGAAGCCTGAGACGGGGTGCCAGGAATGGCCAGATATCGCGTCGTTTTCGGCGATTTCTGACCGTTCGCGGCATTGCTCTCCCCCCCTTGACAAAATCGAACATACGTTCTATAGTCTGCGCGTTCCGCTCAGGAGGGGCTTTTACCCACCATTAAGACAACGCGAGTGTTTTTCTCACATCCCTGGGCGATACCATACACATGGGTGTCACCCGCGCGAGAGTCAAACGACGCCCTACAGGATGACGGGCAACAGTCTTATGTATCCAGGTGTTCAACAGTATCGCGTGCAGTCGGTTGAAAGCGCCAGCCCGGTGCGATTGGTTGTGATGGCCTTGGATGCTGCGATCGTGGCCTGTGAAAAACAGGATCTGGTCCGGGGCACTCACGTCGTCAGCACGCTGCGCGACGCCTTAAACTTCGATGAAAAAGAGGCCGCCACTGGTTTCTTCCGACTTTACCAGTGGGTGCTCGAGTGCATGCGCCGTAATGATTGGGCCGAAGCCGTGAAAGCCCTGCGTGGGTTACGCGAAGCCTGGGCCGACGTCGAACGGCGTGCCAATCCAGTTCTGGCCGGCGAAACGATGGTAGCGATTTCGGGCTGAAAGAGGACGGTCATGCGCAATAACACCCCCAAGAGCGACAAGGCTCGCGCCTTTCAGGTGAAGACCGAGGAACAGAAGATCCGCTGGGAGCGCGACCCCGCCGGAAGCCTCGTCATCCGCGACTCGTCCACCGGCAAGGTGCTCAAGGTCGTGCGCAGCCTCTTCGAGTTGTTCAGGCGAAATTGACGCATGGCCCTTCGCAAGCGGGCACACTCCCGCCAACTTGAGGCGTTTCATCGCGATTTTAGCGTCCGTTCACAACCCATTTACTGACCCCTGCCCGCCTCCGATGCTAACGTGGACTCGGAGGCGGGCATCATGCTTTCTGGATCAAATGGCTTCGACCTTACTTCCCTCCTGAGCGGGCAGTCGCTCACCGGCGCAAACAGTCTCCTGGGCACGTCGAACTCGTCGTTGCTGGGCACCAGCAACGACTCGACCGGCATCTTCCAGATGCTGATGGCCCAGATGCTGATCAAACTCCTCGACAAGCTCGAGACGCAGGCGCAGGCCACCGGGTCGACCTCCAATCTCTTCGCCTCAGAAACCGGCGCGCTGACCGAAGCGTCGACGACGCCTTCGATCAACTCGGCTCGTTCCGCCTACGGCGTCGACACCTCTTCCCGCTCGGCTGGTGTGATGTCCATCTCGGAGTTTCCGCGCCCCGAGAACGACAACGGCCGCGGCCTGCACTGGATCCCGACGGTCGGCCAATCGGCTGACGCCGTCGACCGCTTCGTGGCTGAAGCCAGGGCCATGAACGTCAAGTGGGTGACGTTCTTGAACGACGGCAGCCAGATCGGAACCAACGACTACCTCGTCAAGCAACTGACCGCCGCTGGCATCGAGCCCGTGATGCGGGTCTACACCGACGGCGTGCAGTCCGTCGGCGGCGACCTGGGCGCCATGGTCAAGCACTACAAGGCGCTCGGCGTCGATTACTTCCAGCTCTACAACGAGCCCAACCTGGCGGCCGAGAACGGCGGGCAGACGCCCAGCGTCGACCGTTATCTCGATGCCTGGATCCCGGCGGCCAAGGCCGTCATCGCCAACGGCGGCTTGCCCGGCATCGGAGCGCTGGCCCCGAGCGGCGAAACCAGCGACCTCGATTTCCTGAAAGGCACGATCGAGGGCCTGAAGGCCCGCGGGCAGGTGAACCTGCTCGACACCGCCTGGCTCGCGATCCACAACTACCAGGGCGACCTCTCGCTTGATGACACGAAGGGCTACAGCCGCTACCTGGCCTACGCCGACGTGCTGAACGAGTCGCTCGGGCGCGTGTTGCCTATGGTCAGCACGGAGGGCGGCGGCTTCGCCAGGGACGCCGCCGACGAGGCGCGCCAGACGCAGGCCGTCCTCGGTGCCTATCAGCGCGTGGCCTCGTCCAACACGCCGAGCTATCTCTTCAACTACACCTACTGGGTCATCGCCAACGCCGAAGGCGGCGGCCACGACCCGGCGTGGGAGTGGCAGGCGCTGTTTCAAAACGGACACACGAGTCCGTTGGTGGATGCGTTGAAACAAGGTTGATTGGGATAGCTGGTTTGGGACGGCTGATGCGTTCTCCATCAGCGCTCCGCAATCAGCCGTCCGCAGTGAAAGGTGGATGACATGAGTTTCTGGGACACCTTACGGATCGGGGCCAGCGCGTTGAACGCGCAGCGGCTGCGCATGGATGTCATCTCGAACAACGTCGCGAACGCCGAGACCACGCGCACCGCAGAGGGTGGCCCCTATCAGCGCCAGGATGTGGTCTTCAGCACCCGCGACGACCAGCCCGGGCGCTTCCTGCCCGAACTCGTGCGCGCGGCCCACGCCCGACACGGCGAGAACCAGACGGTCGGCGTCGCCGGAGCCGAGCCGCAACTTGAAGGCGTGCGCGTCGCGGGCGTCGTCACAGACACCACCACGGAAGGTCCGCGAGTTTATGACCCGACCCACCCCGACGCCGACGCCGAAGGGTACGTGCAGTATCCGAACGTCAACATCGTCACTGAGATGACCAACCTGCTCTCGGCCACTCGCTCTTACGAGGCCGCCATGCAGGTCGTCGAAGCCGCCAAGCGCATGGCGCTGCGGGCGCTCGAAATCGGTAGAAGCTGAATCCTTGTGGTTGGCAGAGGCGATTGAGGTCTCGCTAAGCAAGCGCCGATGCCCAAGAGGAAGTCAACATGGCCATTTCGCCAATCTCCGCCAATCCGCTGACGCTCACACCGCCGAGCACTCAGAAGACGACGACGCAGAACGCCGTCGACAAGCTCGGAAAGTCGTTCGGCCAGGCGCTGGATGCCCTGAGCAGCCAGCAGGCCTCTAGCGATCAACTCATTCAGCAACTGGCCGCCGGCGAGAACGTCGACGTCCACAACGTCATGATCGCGGCCGAACAAACCGACGTCTCCTTCCGCATCGCCATCGCCATGCGCGATCAACTCGTGCAGGCGTACCAAGAAATGATGCGGATGCAGATCTGATCTTTGTCTGTTGGGCCATGAGGCATCAAGTATTGAGAGCCCATCGACCCACAGCCAATCGCGACCAACTTTAACCCATGCTTACTCAGCTTCGTGACCAGTCTCTCAAGTTCTGGAACGCCCAAGGGCGAACTCAGCGCGTCGCGCTGATCGCGCTCGTGGTCGCGGCGCTGGCCGCGATCGTGGTGTTCATCGTCTGGGCGTCGACGCCGCAGTACGCCACGGCGTTCAGCGGGCTGAGCGAGAGCGACGCCGGCGCGATCGTCGAGCAACTCAAGACGGATGGCACGAGCTATCAACTGGGCCAGGACGGCCAGATCATGGTGCCGGCCGGTGATGTCTATGAAGTGCGCCTGCGCATGGCCACGCTCGGCCTGCCCGAGAACGGTGCACCCGGCTACGAGCTCTTCAGCAGCAACACGCTCGGCATGACCGACTTCCTCCAGCGCGTGAACTACCAGCGCGCGATCGAAGGCGAGCTCGAGCGGACGATCAAGACCCTCGATCCGATCAAGTCGGTGCGCGTGCATCTGGTCCAGCCCGAACGAACGCTGCTCGCCGGCGACCAGCAGCCGACCACGGCTTCGATCACTGTCGACCTCAAGCCCGGCCAGAACCTGGCCGGCGGCCAGGTCCGCGCGATCACGCACCTCGTCGCCTCGGCCGTCGAAGGCCTGAGCCCCGAACACGTCGTGGTCGTCGACGCGACAGGCAGACTGCTGACCGCCGAGGGCGGCACGACCGGCGCCGACGCCAGCGACATCAGCGACGCACGGCGTTACGCCGAGTCGGAGTACGCCGCGCAGGTGCAGGCTAAGATCCAGCAGTTGCTCAACCAGACGCTCGGGCCGAACAAGTCGGTCGTGCAGGCCTCAGTCGAGCTCGATTGGACCGAGCGCCAGATCCTGGATCAGGCCATCAACCCGACGGAGACGGCGCTGCGCAGCCAGCAGGTGCTCACCGAGACCTACAGCGGCGACGGCACCGTCCTGGGCGGCATTCCCGGCGCCCTGACCAACCTGCCGCCGGCCGCCGTCACCGACACGGTGACCAACACGACGAACGCGGGTCTGTATCAGCGCTACGAGATCACGGACAACTGGGAGATGACCTCGACAGCGACGACGGCCACGATCCCGGCCGGCCAGATCGCGCGCATCTCGCTCTCGGTGCTGGTCGACAACGTGACAGACACCACGCAGCTCGACACGCTGCGCAACGCGATCTCGGCCGCGGCCGGCATCAGCACCACCCGCGGCGACACCATCGCCGTCGAGACGCTGCCGTTCGACAGGACCTATTTCGATCAACAGACGGCGGATCTCGAGTCGTCGGCCAACATGGATCTGTACATCCAGATCGGCATGGCCGTCGGCGGCGTGCTGGTGCTTGTCGGTTTGCTCTGGTACATCAGCCGCCTGATGGCCAACGTCCGGCTGGCCTCGGCCGAGGCCTGGGCCGTGATGCAGCCCGCTCAGGCCGCGCTGGCCGCCGCCGGCGGCGGCAGTGCGTCGTTGGCCGCGCCGGAGGGCGCGGAAGGCGCCCTGCCCGCCCCGATGACGATGCCGACCCAGAGCACGGCAAGCCCGCGCGCGGTGCAGCAACAGATGCGCGCCGAGGACGAGCAGATCCACAAGACGCTTCAGCGCATGGCGGATGAGAACCCGGCCACGGTGGCCGAGATCATCCATCTCTGGCTGAGCGAGGATGAGAAGAAACCCAATGGCTGAGGGACTGACCGGCCTGCAGAAGGCCGCCGTGCTGATGCTGATGCTGGGCGTTGACCGCTCATCGGGCGTGCTCCAGCACCTTGGCGAGGGCGAGCTCGAGCGCGTGCTCCTGGCGCTGTCGGACGCCGGCAACGTCGGCGGCGAGATGCGCTCGGCCGTCCTCAACGAAGCCCACGACCTCTCCCTGGCCGACACGAGCCTGTTGACCGGCGGCATCGACTACACCCGCCAGTTGCTGGCGCGCGCGGTCGGCCCGCGGCGCGGCGCCGAGATCCTCGAGCGCCTGGCCGCCCATCAGCAGCGATCGTCATTCGAGATCCTGCGCAACGCCGACCCGGCCCAGGTCTCCACGATTTTGGGCGACGAGCATCCGCAGACGATTGCGGTCGTGCTCAGCTATCTCGACGCGAAACAGGCGGCCTCGATCCTGGGCGGCATGCAGCGCGATCTGCAAATTGAAGTCACGATGCGCCTCGCGCAAATGGACAGGATCTCGCCGCAGGTCGTCAAGCAGGTCGAGGCCGGGCTGAAGCGCAAGCTCTCGGGCGTGCTCAGCGAGGCTGACTTCCGCGCGACGGGCGGTGTCACCTTCCTGGTGAAGGTGCTCAATCAGGTCGATCGCGGCGTGCAGAAGACGATCTTCGAAGCGCTCGAGGCCTCGAGCCCGAAGCTGGCCGAAGAAGTGCGTGCCGGCATGTTCACGTTCGACGACCTCGGCAAGCTCGACGACAAGTCGATGCAGCGCGTGCTGCGCGACGTGAACAAGACCGAGCTCACGCTGGCCCTCAAGGGCGCGCCCGAGAAGGTCAAGGACCTGGTGATGCGCAACATGTCCGAGCGCGCGCGCCAGTCGCTCAAGGAAGAGCTCGAGATCATGGGGCCGCAGCTGGCCAAGAACGTCTACGCCGCGCAGCGCAAGATCGTGGATGTGGTCCGCGCGCTCGAGGCGAGCGAAGAGATCGTCATCTCCGGCTCCGGCGGCGGCACTGAGGTCATCGCATGAATCGCAAGTCGGCTCTCGTGCGCGGGCAGAGCTCGCAGGCGTGGCGTCTGCCGCCTCTGCAGTTCGCCGCGCCCGAGCCGACCGCGCCGTCCCACGCGCACCGCCCGGCCGTGGCCATCGACATCGACGCGTTGCGCGACGAAGCCATGCGCGAAGTCGCTGTCGAACGCCAGCATCTGCTGGCGCAGGCGCGGGCTGAAGCCGACCAGCTGTTGGCGGACGCTCAAGCCCAACGCGACTCGTTCGTGGCAGCCGCACGGGCCGAGGGACACGAGGCCGCCGAAGAGGAAACCCGACAGGTGCTGTTGACAGCCCAGGGCGTCCTCGATGAGGTCCGCGTCTGGCAGGATCAGATGCGCCAGGCCGCCGAGCGCGACATCATCGATCTCGTCAAGCGCTCGCTCGCCTTGATCCTGGGCGAGATCGGCGCGCCCCACCCCGACGCGCTCAAGGCGGCCTTCCAGCGCGCGCTCAATGAGGCGCGTCCGCTCGGGTCGTTGAGGGTGCATCTCCACCCCGATGACGCCGACCTGCTCGGCCCGCACTGGCCCGAGCATATGGAAGCGCAGCTCGGCCAGGCCCTCGTGCTTCTGCCCGACACCATCGTGCATCGCGGCGGCTGCCTGATCGAGGGCGAGCACGGCTCCGTCGACGCTCGCATCGAGACGCAGGCCGGCCTGATCGCCGATGCGCTCGACCAATCGATCCAACGATGACCACGCAGCCCCTACTCGATGATCCGACCGTCGTCACGCCGATCGATCTGTCGCGTTCGCAACGGGCGCTCGAAGGATTGAAGACGGTCCGCCTGAGCGGGCGCGTGGCGCAGGTCGTGGGCCTGACGATCGAAGCGCGCGGCCTCGACTGCCAGATCGGCGAGGTCTGCGACATCCGAACCGGCGCGCCGATCCAGCGCGGCCCAGGCGTCATGGCCGTGGAGGGTGGGTTCGGGCTTCCGGCCGAGGTCGTCGGTTTTCGCGACGAGCGCACGCTCTTGATGCCGCTCGGCGAGATGACCGGCATCCAGCCCGGCAGCGCGGTCCTGCCTCGCCGCTCGGTGCTGCGGGCGCCGGTGGGTCTTGGCCTGCTCGGCCGCGTCATCGACGGCCTGGGCAAACCGATCGACGGCCGCGGTCCGCTCAATGTGACGGACAACGCTCCGATCTACGCGGCGGCGCCGAACCCGATGTCCCGACAGCCGATCTCGGCGCCACTGATCACTGGCGTGCGCGCCATCGACGGCCTGCTGACGGTCGGGAAAGGTCAGCGCATGGGCATCTTCGCGGGCAGCGGCGTCGGCAAGAGCACGCTGCTGGGCGCTATCGCGCGCAGCACAAGCTCTGACGTGGCGGTCATCGCCCTGGTGGGCGAGCGCGGCCGTGAGCTGCAGGAGTTCATCGAGCGCGACCTCGGCAAGCTCGGCCTGGCGCGTTCGGTCGTCGTCGTGGCGACGTCGGATCAGCCGGCGCTGGTGCGCCTCAAGTGCGCGTATGTGGCCACCACCATCGCCGAGCACTTCCGCGACCAGGGCCTGGATGTGACCTTGATGATGGACTCGGTCACGCGCTTCGCGATGGCGCAGCGCGAGGTGGGCCTGGCCATCGGCGAACCGCCGGCGAGCAAGGGCTACACGCCCTCGGTGTTCGCCCTGCTCCCGCGGCTGCTCGAGCGGGCCGGCAACGGCGCGCGCGGCTCGATCACTGGCTTCTATACAGTGCTGGTCGAGGGCGACGACTTCAACGAGCCGATCTGCGACGCCGTGCGCGGCATCCTAGACGGCCACATCCTGCTGACCCGTGAGCTCGCCCAGCGCAATCACTACCCGGCCATCGACGTGCTCAAGTCGATCAGCCGCGTGATGTCATCGGTGACCCATCAGGATCATCGCGCGGATGCCGGCGTCGTGCGTCGGCTGCTGGCCACTTACGACAAGGCCCGTGACCTTGTCAACATCGGCGCTTACGTGAAGGGCTCGGATCCCGAGATCGACGCCGCGCTCGACGCCCTGCCGGCCATGATGGCCTTTTTGCAGCAAGGCATCGAGTTCGCGCCGCTCGACGAGACGCGCGGAAAGATGCGGGCGATAGCGGAATAGGCGTCAGGCATTAGGCGTCAGGCGTCAGGCGTCAGGCGCGAAAGATCGCTTTTCAACGAGAACTGTCAAGACTTACCGGCCCATCACACTGACGCCTGAAACCTGACGCCCGACGCCTTCTATGAAATTCTCTCTCCAGTCAGTCCTCGATCTTCGCCACAGCCGGCTTGAGGCCATCGAGCTCGACATGGCGCAGGCCCAGGCGGCGCGAGCGCAGCAGGCCGCGAGGCTGGCATCGCTCGAGGAACAACACATGCGTCTGCTCGAGGATCTGCGCCAGTTGCAGACCCGACGCACGCTGGATCTCGGCGCCCTGACTTTCACGCGCAACACCCTGGCCCGCACCGAGGCTGAGATCCGCGCCCAGCGCATCCGCCTGGCCGAGGCCGAGGCGCTCGTCGAAAAAGTGCGCGAGGCGCTCGTGGCCGCCAAACAAGATGAAGAAACCTTGATCGCGCTCAAGGACAAAGCCATGGAAGCCGAAGCGCGTGAACAGAACCGCCTGGCCGAGGCCGAGGTCGATGACCTCAACATCTCGCGGGCGTTCAGGAAGACGCGGGCGGGGTAGCTATGACGACGAATGACGAACATCGAATGACCCACGAGTCGCTTCTGTCAACCTCCGTCCTTCGTCAATCGCCATTCGTCGATCTTTACGCCTCCTTCACTCGAGTAAGCATTCGGTTTGACGAGAACAGGAAGTAACGAACATGTACGATCTCGGCACCTCGCCGATCCAGAGCGTCTTGATGCAGCTGATGCAGCGCGTGCTGGAGAGGCTCGACAAATTGCAGACCGGAAGCCAGGCCTCCTTGGGAGAGGGCGAACAAACCGGTCAAGCGACCAGTTTCGACAATCTGATCGCGCAGGCGTCGGCGCGTTATGGCGTTGACGCCTCGCTGATCAAAGCAGTTGTCAAAGCTGAGTCGAACTTCGACCCATCCGCCGTCTCCGGCGCCGGCGCCCTCGGCCTGATGCAGTTGATGCCCGGCACAGCGGCCGGCCTCGGCGTCACCGATCCCCTCGACCCCGCCCAGAACCTCGACGGCGGCACACGCTATCTGAGCCAGATGCTCGACCGCTACGACGGCAACGTCCAGCTCGCGCTGGCGGCTTACAACGCCGGGCCCGGCAACGTCGACAGGTACGGCGGGATCCCGCCCTTCGCCGAGACGCAGCGGTACGTGCCCAAGATCCTGAACTACTACCAGCAAATCGCAGGCGCGAGCGCCGCGGATTGGAGCGCGTGAGATGAACGGCATTCTCAACGACCCCACCTTCGACGTCGCCCGGCTGGCCCTTGACGGCCTCACCCGCCGCCAGGAGCTGATCGGCACCAACCTGGCCAACGTCGACACGCCCGGGTATCACGCCCAGACCAACAACTTCGAGGCCACGTTGCAGCGCGCGATCAAGGCCGACGCCGAGCCGCTGCGCCTGGCCCAGACCAATGGCGCGCACCTCGCCCGCCCCACCGACCGCCGCGCGGAGTTCAACGCCGTGTTCGAGCGCGAGGGCGGCAGCGAGCGCGCTGACGGCAACAACGTCAGCATCGACGTCGAGTTGATGCAACAGTCCGAAACCGGAATCAAGTATCAGGCGCTGACGCAGACGGTGAGCCAGAAACTGCTCCTGCTCCGCGCCATCGCCACAGGGAGGTAACCCGCATGCTGGATCTTCCCATCCTGCCCGCCGGCGCCATGCCGGCTCCCGCGCCGGGCCCAAGCGGTTCGACGCAGCCGTCCACCGACGGCGCCAGCTTCGAGGACGCGCTGACCACCGCCGGCGCTACCCCTGAGGCAGAGGCCGCTCCTGACGAGACGCCGGCCGTGCCCGTGACCGACGAAGCCACGTGGGCCGCGCTCGCCGCGCTCGCCGGCGCCGCCACAGTGCAGACCGTGCAGGTCGTGGTCACACCGTCGGTTGCGCCCGACGCTCCGGTTGCCGATGCCCAGCCGGCCGGCCCGACGCCCGACAGCACCATCCTGGTGCCCGTCACCAAGCCCGGACCGCGGCTCGAGTTGGCCAACCCCAACCCGCTCGCGCCGACGCCGCAAGCCGGCGCGCAGCCCGAGGCCGATGCCCCGGTGCTCGAGGACGCCCAGCCTGTGCGCGGCGCCCTGCCCACCCGCGGCAAGACCTTCGGCGATGTGTGGGTCAACCTGGCGGCGAAGGCCGGCGAAACTGAGGCAAAGCCGGCCGAGAGCGCCTTGACCGCCGCGACAGCAACCCCGTTGCCGGCCGCCCCGACGACCGGCGCCGCGGTCGAGGCCCAACCAGAGGCTGCAGCGTCGACGATCAAGGCCGTGAAGGCGGCAGCGAACGAACCCGTCAAGGCCGTTGCGACAGCGGCCGAGGCGCCGCCCACGCCGCAGCCGGCCGCGAGCCCGACCCCTACGGTTGCGCCCGCGCACGAGACGAAGGTTGAGCCGGCCCGCCTGGCGGAAGTTCAGCCCCACGAAGTCGTCGCCCAGATCCAGCGCGCTGTCGAGCAACTCGACGGCCAGAAGCTCGAGACCATCAAGGTCACGCTTCATCCTGAAGAGCTCGGTCGCATCGAACTGCGCATCACCCACGGTGCCGACCAGGGCATGCAGGTCAGCGTGCGCGCTGAGCAGCCGCACACCGCAGCCCTGATCGAGAACCACCTGACCGAGCTGCGCAGCAACCTGAGCGCCAGCAACCTCGACGTTGCCAGCATCGCGATCAGCGCCGGCCTCGACAGCCAACAGCAACAGTCCCATCGCTCCTTCCAGAACACGCGCTCCTTCGGGATCAACCTGCGCGGCATCAAGGGCGGCGAGACCGATCCCTACGACAGCGAACGTCCCATCGTGCTGCGTCTGAACGGCGCGCGCGGTTGGTCGGCAGCCGGCGTGGACCTGAGCATCTGAGAGGCGGCCATGGCCTACCAACCCATCACCATCGTCAACGGCCAGGTCGTGCACGACACGACGACCGCCAAGAAGACGACGAGCAGCCAGAATCTGCAGGACCAGTTCCTGAACCTGCTGGTCTCGCAGCTCAAGAACCAGAACCCGCTCGAGCCGATGAAGAACGATGAGTTCCT
Organism: Anaerolineales bacterium; assembly: GCA_044226485.1. Lineage (GTDB taxonomy): Bacteria > Chloroflexota > Anaerolineae > Anaerolineales > UBA6663 > UBA6663. The sequence goes on along the minus strand of JBGAGY010000006.1, from coordinate 208,015 downwards.
GGCGCAGACCGCGCAGTTCCAGGCGCTCAGCGAGATGCAGAAGCTCAACAAGTCGATGACCTCGTTCATGTCGCAGAGCCAGCTCAGCAATGCGAGCTCGCTCATCGGCAAGCAGGTCACCGCCCTCAACAGCGACGGCGACACCGTCACCGGCACTGTGTCGAGCGTGCAACTCAACGGCAGCGACACCATGCTCGAGATCGACGGCAAGCTGGTGCCGTTCTCGGGCGTGACCAAGGTCGAGGGCGCTTCGACGGATGTCACCAACAAGCTCGACGCGCTCGCCGAATTGCTGGCCAACGCCCTGTTCTCGGGCCTGACCAACAACCAGCCCGAGACGTCGGCCGTCTAGCGGAACCCACGGAGACCACGATGACGCAAGACTTCCGCATCACGCAGGGCGCATCGGCCGCCGCGGCAGCCACGACCAACCGGGCGCCTGCCGCCAGAGCCGCGGCCGGCGGCAGCTTCGCAGCTGAACTGCAGCAAGCCGAGCTGCGCTTCTCGAACCACGCCCAGAAGCGCCTCGAGAAGCGCGACATCGCCCTCAGCAGCGACGACATCGCCCGGCTGAGCCTGGCGGTCGACAGCGCCGCCAAACGCGGCGGCAAGGACTCGCTGGTGTTGATGGACGACATGGCCTTCGTGGTCAACGTCCGCGATCGGCTGGTCGTCACCGCCGTCGATGCCAAAAGCCGAGGCGAAGGCGTGTTCACGCAGATCGACTCGGTCGTGTTAGCCAAGTAGCTTAGCCCGGCGCCGGCGATGTGCCGGCCCGGATCGAACAAGTCACACTCTGGGCTGGCCCTCTTGGAGGATGCCCAGACTCTCAGGAGGTCACCATGCTTCGCTCGATGTTCACGGCCATTAGCGCGCTCAACGCCCATCAGACCTGGATGGACGTGATCGGCAACAACCTGGCCAACGTCAACACCACAGGCTACAAGACGAGCTTCGTCCGCTTCCAGGACCAGATCTCGCAATTGCTGCGCCCGGGCTCGAGCCCGACCGGCACGCGCGGCGGCGTCGACCCGATGCAGGTCGGCCTGGGCATGCGCGTCGGCAGCATCACCCAGAACTTCTCGCAAGGCGCGCTGACGGCCACCGGCCGTCTGGGCGACCTCGCGCTGCAGGGCGATGGCTTCTTCAACTACCGCGACGGCGCCGGCACGCTGTACTACTCGCGCGACGGCTCGATCGACCTGGATGCCGACGGCTACATGGTCAACACCAACACCGGCTACCGCATCCAGGGTTGGCTGCCCTCGGGCACGCCCCCGGCGATCAACACCGGCACGGCCCTGACCGACATCCGCATCCCGATCAACAGCACGCTGGCGCGCCAGACCTCGACGCTGACGATGCGCGGCAACCTCAACGCCCTGCAGCCCGGCGCGACGCCGGTCACCGTCACCTTCGGCGCTTACGACTCCTTCGGCGCTCTGCACAACGTCGACATCCAGGTGACCCGCACCGGCGCGAACGCCTGGAGCTGGACGGCCGTGACGGGCGGCACCGGCTCGGGCACTTTGACGTTCAACGCTGCGACCGGCGCCCTGGCGACCGGCGGCACCGGCACGATCAACGTCCCGGCGAGCGCTTCGGGCGCACAGGCCTTTGCATTCACGGTCGACATGTCGTCGCTGACCCAGCTCGAGACCGACAACAGCGCCTACGCGGCCTTCCAGGACGGCGTCGCCGCCGGCACGGTCACCGGCTACACTGTCGAGACCAAGACCGGTCAGGTCTACGCCCAATACTCGAACGGCCTGCAGAACCTCGTCGCGCAACTCGCTGTGACCAGCTTCGTCAATCCGGCGGGCCTCGTGAAGGCCGGCCAGAACCTGTACCAGGCGGGCGTCAACGCCGGTGAGCCGAACACCGGCCTGCCCGACAGCAACGGGCGCGGCGCCGTCATCCCCGGCAGCGTCGAGGCGTCGAACGTCGACCTGTCGCAGGAGTTCACGAACATGATCCTGGCGCAGCGCGGCTTCCAGGCCTCGTCGCGCGTCATCACGACCAGCGATGAGATGCTGCAGGAATTGGTGAATTTGAAACGCTGAGGCGGTGACGAATGACGAATGACGAACGACGAACGTTGAACGGCCGCTCAACCATCGTCCTTCGTCATTCGTCCTTGGTCGCTTCCCGGTCGAGATAGTCTTGCAGGCACGCTATGCTTCCGCTCCAGCCCCTGACCCCGCCCACCTCGATCGCGGTCCCGGATGCCGCCGCGCTGTCGCTGCGTGTCGGGCAGCGTCTGAACGCGTCGGTGCTCGACATCGCCAACGATCACATCACGCTGGTGGCCGAGGGCGCGCGCCTGACGGCGCAACTCGTCGGCCACCCGGAGACTGTGGATCTGGAGCCCGGCAAGGTCGCTCACTTTGTGGTGCGCGGCATGAAGGACGGCGCGCTTCAGCTCGAGATCGTGCCGCGCCAGCAGATCAGCCCGAGCCAGGGCAGCTCGCGCGCCGAACCGCTGCCGCTCGCGCGGGCGATGCTGTCGGATCTCGGGCTCGAGCCGACTGCCGAGAACGAGCAGCTCGCGGCTGCGCTGTTGCGAGCTCAGGTGCCCGTCACGCGCGCCAACGTGCGCGAACTGGCGACCGCCATGGAGCAGATCGGCGAGTGGAAGCCCGAGGATGCCGCCACGGCGGCGCAGCTTAAGGCTCAGGGCAAGCCCATCACGCCGGGCACCATCGAACTGGCCCAGACCCCACTGCCTTCACCGTCGGAAACGATGAAGAACCTGGCGCAGACACTGGCATCGATCAAACCCGAGACGCTCCCGAAAGAAGTGGCGCAGGCCGTTCAGCAGGCATTGAGCCAGCTGGAGCGCATCAAGGTCCAGTGGCAGTCGAACAGTGGCGCGCTCCATCAGGAATTGCACGACGCCCTGCGGGTGCTGGGCCACAGCATCGAGCGTGAGCTGGCGCAGAAGGCGCTCGACCCGCAGCAAGCCTCGTCGCCGCTCATCGAACTGGCCAAGCTCAGCCAACAACTCGATGCATCGACCAATCCGACGGCCAAGGCTGCGGCGGCCGAGATCCGCACCTTCATCGATGGGCTGCGTCAGACGGCCCTGGCCAACCTGCCGCCCGATCGGCCGCAGGCCGAGCCACACGCCTATCAGGTGTCCCTGCCCTTGCAGGTGCCGGGCCAATCGCAGGCGTCGTCGGGCTTCCTGCGCGTGACGACGCGCGATGGCCGCAGCGCCGATGTGCATGCTCAGATGACGCGCGTCACCCTGCGCATCCCGCTGGACGGTGAGGATCTGCTCGAGGTCGACCTCTCGGTGCTGGGCAAACAGATCGGCGCCTGGGTGACGGCCAGTTCTGAAGACGTTCAGACGGCCGCCGAAGCCGAGATGAGCGAACTGCAGATCGGCTTGAGCCGGGCCGGCTACACGCTCAAGACAGCGCGCTGTCTGGTCGGCGTGCCGCTGGTGACGGACCCGGCTCCGGCGTCGCCGATCTTCGACCCGGCCGCGGCCGGCGTCAACATGAAAGTGTGATCGCCGTGTTGACCTACGATCGCCCCGTCCTCAAGAAGCGCGTCGTCGCCCTGGGCTACGACCGCAGCAAAGATGAAGCGCCCAAGGTGGTCGCCACGGGCCAGGGCGCTCTGGCCGACAAGATCATTCAACTGGCCCGTGAAAACGGGGTGCCGATCAAGGAAGATCCCGTGCTGGCCACCGCGCTGGCCACGCTGGATCTCGAGCAGACGATCCCGCCCGAGCTGTACGCCGTCGTGGCTGAGGTGTTGATCTACGTCTGGCGGGTGCGAGAGCGCAAGGCGAAAGCCAAGTAAGTCGAATCAATAAGAAATCGGGAGTGCCCCGATGTCCCCCGATGTGGGCGGCGCAGTTGCGCCCACATCGGGGGACATCGGGGCACTCCCGATTTCTTATTAACCCGCCCGAATTCGTCTCGTTTTGGCGCCGACGTTCACCACAAAAGCTGACGAAATTCCCGCCGAAGGTCGACTTTGTGACAATCAGAACAAGGCCCCGTGCTGATCGGCAGTAGGCGCGACCGGGGCGTCCCTCTAGGATGACGGCATTGTGGTGTCGGCGCCTGCCGACATCTTGTCGATCCTCAACCAAGGGCTGTCCCATGCACGCCGTTGTCGCCATCAAGCAAGTGCCCGACACGTCCAACGTCCGCATCAACCCGGAGACCGGCACCCTCATCCGTGAGGGCGTCCCGGCCATCATCAACCCCTACGACGCTCACGCCGTCGAGCTGGCGGTGCGCCTCAAACGCCAGTTCGGTGGCAAAGTGACAGTGATCACCATGGGCCCGCCGAAGGCCTCCGAGGCGCTCGTGGAATGCGTCGAACAGGGCGCCGACCGCGGCATCCTGATCTCAGACCGGAAGTTCTCGGCCGCCGACACGCTGGCCACATCCTACGTCATCGCGCGCACGATCGAGGCGATCCAGGCCGAGGATCCGGTCGACCTGCTGCTGTTCGGCAAGCAGGCCATCGACGGCGACACGGCCCAGGTCGGCCCGGGCGTCGCCACCCGACTGGGCGTCCCGCTGGTCAGCTACGCTGTCGCCGTCGAATCGTTCGACCCCATCGCGCGCACTGCGGTCATCCATCGCCGCACCGAGCGCGGCATCGAAGTGTTGCAGACTACCCTGCCCGTCTTGCTCACCGTCGAGAAAGACATCGCCGCCATCGAGCGCGCGCCGCTCGCCGACGTCATCCGCGCGGCGCAGTACACGCCCGAGGTCTGGAGCGCCAGCGAGCCCGTCGCTTTCGACGTCGCCAAGATCGGCATCAAGGGCTCGCCGACTATCGTCGGCAAGGCCTACACCCCCCCGCCCAAGAAGGCCGGCGCAGCCGTCAAGGTCGCCGAGAAGGGCGTCGCCACCACCGTCACCGAGGCGTTGACGAAGGTCAAGGCCGCTGGGGTGGTGAAGATATAGGAAGACCGCAGACGATAGACGGCTGACCGCAGACAACCGGGTCCAGCGTGACTCTGCGGTCTGCGGTCCGCAGTCCGCCGTCTGTGTTGCGAGGCATCAACATGAGCGACACCAAACGCATCTGGGTCTTGATTGAACAGGAAGAGGGCAAGGCGCACCCTGTCTCGTGGGAGCTGTTGGGCGCCGCGCAGCGCTTGTCGGCCGAGTTGCCGGGTAGCGTCGTCGAAGGCGTGCTCCTGGGCGACGGGGTCGAGTCGATCGCGGCCGAAGCCTACCGCTACGGCGCGACCAAGGTGTACCTGATCGACGATCCGGTGCTCAAGGCCTACCGCAACGCGCCGTACGCCTTCGGCATCGCCAACCTCGTCAAGAAGCACACGCCCGAGATCTTCCTGGTCGGTGCGACGACGCTCGGCCGTGACCTGGCCAGCGCGATCGCGACCCGGGTCGGCACCGGCCTGACAGCGGACTGCACCGAGCTGGCGATCGATCCCGAGAAGCACATCCTGGCTGCCACCCGTCCGACCTTCGGCGGCAACCTGATGGCGACGATTCTGTGCAAGACGCAACGCCCGCAGATGGCCACCGTGCGTCCGCGCGTCCTGCCCTCACCCACGCCGGCCGAGACCGGCGCCGGCGAGCTCGTGCGCGAGACGCTGGGCATGACCGAGGACGAAGTGGCGGTCAAGCTGCTCAAGGTCATCGCGAACGACAGCGGCGATCAGGTCGACATCGAGTACGCCGACGTGATCGTGGCCGGCGGCCGCGGCCTGGGCGGGCCCGAGGGCTTCAAGCTGCTCGAAGAACTGGCTGAGTTGCTCGGCGGCGTCGTCGGCGCCTCGCGCGCCGTGGTCGACGCCGGCTGGATCAACGTCTCGCGCCAGATCGGCCAGACCGGCAAGACGGTGCGGCCGAAGCTGTTCATCGCGGCCGGGATCTCGGGCGCGATCCAGCATCGCGTCGGCATCACCGGCTCGGACTTCATCCTGGCGATCAATAGCGACCCGAACGCCCCGATCTTCAGCGTCGCCGACTTCGGCATCGTCGGCGACCTTTACGAGGTCGTGCCTGAGTTGATCGCGCAGATCAAGGCGCAGCGCGCCGGACACGGTGCGGCGGAGGTGGCTCATGCCTGAAAAACTGATGTACGACGCCATCGTGGTCGGCGCCGGCCCGGCCGGCATCTCGGCCGCCATTGTGCTCGCGCGCGGCGGTCTCAAGGTCATGCTCATCGAGCGCGGCCGTTTCGCCGGCGCCAAGAACTTCTTCGGCGGCGTGCTCTACACGCACGCCCTGGCCGACGTCTTGCCCGACTACTGGGATCGCAAGCCTCCGTTCGAGCGCCCGGTCACCGAGCAGGGCTACTGGCTGATGTCGCCCGACAGCGTCGTGCGGATCATGCACAAGAGCCAGCACTATCAGAAGGAGCCGGCCGACGCTTACACAGCGCTGCGCTCGGGCTTCGACTCGTGGTTCGCTCAACAAGCTGTCTCGTTAGGAGCGCTGCTGATCACCAAGACCACTGTGGTCGACGCGATCCGCGACGAGAAGGGCCGCATCATCGGCGTCCGCACCGATCGACCGGACGGCGACGTGTACGCCCCGATCGTGATCGTCAGCGAGGGCGTCAACAACCTGCTGACGCAGAAGATGGGCCTGATGAAGGCCGACCTGCCGCCCCGCCTGATCGCGCTCTCGGTCAAGGAATACATCGGCCTGCCGGCCAAGGAAATCGAGACACGCTTCAGCCTGAGCGGCGCCAAGGAAGGCCTGGCGATCGACATCTTCGGCGACGCCACGCTCGGCCTGCCCGGAACCGCTTTCCTGTACACCGACAAGCAGGGCATCTCCATCGGCGTCGGCCTGCTGCTGGAAGAGTTCATCCACCACAAGCTCAAGCCGTATGAAGTGCTGGCGCGCTTCAAGAACCATCCGGTCATCAAGCCTTACCTGGCCGGCGGTGAGACGCTCGAGTATGGCGCCCACCTGATCCCTGAGTTCGGTTACGACCGCATGCCCGACCTGGCCGCCGACGGCGTCATGGTCGCGGGCGACGCGGCCGGCATGGTGGACGCCATGCACCGCGAGGGCACCAACCTGGCGATGACGGCCGGGCGGCTGGCGGGCGAGACCGCGCTTGAAGCTCACAAGCGCAACGATTTCTCGGCCGGGTTCCTCAAGGGCTATCGCCAACAACTCGAGTCGACTTTCGTGCTGAAGGACCTCAAGCAATACCGGCGCATGACGGACTTCCTCGACAGCACGCCACACTTCATGAGCACGTACGTCAACTATGCCAACGAGGCTGCCTTGCGCTACTTCTCAGCGCACGGCCTGCCCAAACGTGACATGGAGGACAACATCGTCAAGATGCTGTTCCAGCGCCGCTCGTTCTTCGGCGTGGCGCGCGACATGCTGAAGCTCTTCCAAGGAATGCGAGGTTGACATGAGCGAGCGCACCTTTACGCCCCTCACGCCCGAGATGGAGGCCACGCTGCCCAACGTCAACGTCGACGATCTGCTGGCCTCGATCAAGTACTACGTCGACGAAGACTACGCCCATCTGTGGATCAAAGACCAGGCCGTCTGCTTGAAGTGCGTCGAGAAGCCCTGCCTGGCTTTCTGCCCGGTCGCCGTGTATCGCGTCGACAAGCAGGGCCACACGATGGTCGGCTATCAGGCGTGCGTCGAGTGCGGCAGCTGCCGCGTCGGCTGCCCGTTCCACAACATCGCCTGGACGCTGCCGCGCGGCGGCAACGGCGTGGCCTACAAGTTCGGTTGATCTCAGGAGGTCGCCATGGCCGAGAACGCTGTTCAAGAACTCGATCGCGCGGCGATTGCGCTGCTGCAGGCCCTCGCCGCCCACGGCGATGCGCTCAAGCCTTATCTGGAGGCCAACCACCTCGAGGCACTCGAGCAGGAAGTCGTCGCGTTGCGCCGCGCCCTGCTCGGGCTCGAGATGGGTCCGCTGTACTGGGACGCTCCCTCCGACGTCGTGGAAGATCTGGCGCACAGCACGACGATGCCTATCAGTGAAGCCGCGGCCAAAGCTGCGGCACGCCTCAAGCCGAACAACCCGTAACCGCTGGAAGTCGCCGAAAAACGACGAGCCCCGGTCAGTTGACCGGGGCTCGTCGTTTTTCGGGGATTCTGCGTTAATCGGGGGACCGGAGGCAACATGGCACCCTATCGAATCCTCAGTCTGGACGGCGGCGGCATCCGCGGCATCATCGAAGCCACCCTCCTGGGTCGTCTCGAGCTCTGGCAACCGGGCTTTCTGGGCAACATCGACCTGATCGCGGGCACGTCGACTGGCGGCATCCTGGCCCTCGGCCTGGCGGCTGGCATGTCACCGGCCGACCTCCGTGCGCTCTACGTCGAACACGGCGCCGAGATCTTCGCCGGCGCGCGAGTCAATGTGACTCAGCCGCGCTACAGCAACACGCACCTCGCAAATCTGCTTCGTCAGCATATCGGCGACCGGACGCTCGGCGACCTCAAGCATCGGGTCCTCATCTCAAGCTTCGACCTCGACAACCAGGATCGCTTCGCCGGCATCGCCGCCCAGGGCAGCCGTCGCACGTGGAAAGCCAAGTTCTTCCACAACTATCCGAACGCCGACTCCGACTCGCTCGAACTCGCCGTCGACGTCGCGCTGCGCACGAGCGCCGCGCCGACGTACTTCCCGATCGTCGATGGCTTCGTCGACGGCGGCGTGATCGCCAATAACCCATCGATGTGCGCGCTGGCGCAGGCGCTCGATCCCAAACGCGGCGCAGGGCGTCCGCTCGAAGACATCCGCATCCTGTCGCTCGGCACTGGCCAGAACCAGGCCTTCATCGACACCGAGGACAGCGAATGGGGATTGGCGCAGTGGATGCCACATCTGGTCGGTGTGCTGATGGACGGCGCGATGGACCTCGCGAACTTCCAATGTCAGCAGATACTGGGCGATCATTACTTCAGGCTCAACCCACCGCTCGACGACGACTACCCGCTGGATGCCGTCCACCACGTGCCCACCCTTAACCTGCTCTCCAGCGAATACGAGATCGACGACGCGCTCGAATGGCTCACACGCCAGTGGTTCGATTGATCCGAAACAGTGGCTCGATCAGCTATGGGCTCGGACACCCCAGGCCTGAGCGACCAGCTCGATCGACCCGTCGGGCCGCGCAGGAATCCGCCGGCGCAACTCCAATCGCATGGCCTGCCGTTCTTCCTCGCGGAGCGTCGACACGTAGCGCGGGATCGGGCCCTGCCCGCCCAGCAGCGGCGCCCAGAACGTCTCGAAGTCTGCATAGGTCCGAGTCGCTTCGAGCCCGGTCACTTCGACATCTTTGCCGCCGGCTTCGCTCATGAAAGCCGATAGGGGTTCAGGCCGGCACATGGGGAAACGCAACGCCTCGTCATGGACGCTCGCGTCAGGCCACAGCGACACAGCGGCATCCCAGAAGTAGCGCAGCATATCCATCCGGCCTGGGTAATCCCAGACATAGAAGGCCACGATGCCGCCCGGGACTACCGAGCGAAGCAGGCCGCGAAGCGCAGCGACCGGCTCCGGCACGAAGTTGAGCATGAGCGCCGAGACTGCGATGTCGACGAACCCGGGTGTGGCCGGTGTTTCCATGGCGTCGCCGACTCGGAAGGTCAGCCGCGGGTTCGACGATTGCTGCTTGAGATGCTCGATGAACGTTTGTGAGGAATCGATGGCCAGGACCGAGGCAGGCTCGGCCTGAGCGAGGATGGCATCCGTCAACGCACCGGTGCCGCAGCCCATGTCGAGCCAACGCCGTCCAGGCGGCACGTCCAACCAATCCAGGAAACGCCGCGCGATCAGGCGGCTCCAACGCCCCATGTATTGTTCATAGGGCTGGCCTGATCCCCAGTGATCGTGGCGAGCTGCTTCCGACATCGTCGCGCCTCCACGGCTGCGACGGAGCGCAGGCTGCGCAGCCGCCGTTAACGTATCACCACTTCAAGCGTCTCGCTGTCCGCGCCGGCCGCGACGAAGACACCCCGCCGATCCGGCTCGAGCGCCCCGCCCTTCACTGATTCGACCGACGTGCTGTTGACCAGTTGCAGTCGCCACGGGCCCGTCGCGCCGGTACGTTGCACGTTGATCCGGCTGCCTGAGCGCGAGACCGAGAAGCGCGCGGCCTCGCTGCCGTCCAGGGCCGGGATGATCACGCTGACCGCCGAGCCATCGGCCAACTCATATGCTCGCAGAGTCAGGCCCGCCGCAAAGTCGTCATCGGGCCGCCCGGTTTCGTTGCCGATCGCTATCACGCTGTTCGGGCGGACGAAGAGCGGCAGGCTCTGGAAGCCGTGCGTTTCGGTGAACCAATCCGGGCCGGTCACGACCCGATCCGTGAACCAATCGGTCCAGCGCCCGGCCGGCAGGTAGTAGCGCGCCTCGTTGGTGAACGAGAAGACCGGCGCGACCAGCAGCGACTCGCCGAGCATATACTGCCGATCGAGGGCTTCGGCGCCGGGATCGTCAGGGAACTCCAGCACCATGGCCCGCATCACGGGCACGCCAGCGACCTGAGCCTCCCGCGCGGCCTGGAACAGGTACGGCATGAGCGAGTGCTTGAGGCGCGTAAAGGTGCGCAGGACGTCAACCGACTCTTCATCGAACAGCCACGGCACACGATACGAGCTGCTGCCGTGCAGGCGGCTGTGCGATGAGAGCAACCCGAAGGCGAGCCAGCGCTTGTAGAGCGCGGCCTGCGGAAGGCCCTCGAAGCCGCCGATGTCGTGGCTCCAGAAGCCGAAGCCCGAGAGCCCGAGCGACAGGCCGCCGCGCAGGCTCTGGGCCATCGCCTCGAAGGTCGATTCGCAGTCGCCGCCCCAATGCACGGGGAAGCGCTGTCCGCCGGAGGTCGCCGAGCGCGCGAAGACCACGGCATCGCCTGCGCCGCGGCGCTCCTGCAGAAGCTCAAAGACGGTCTGGTTGTACAGGAAGCTGTAGGTGTTGTGCATCCGCTGCGGATCGGAGCCATCGTGGTAGACGACATCGGTCGGGATGCGCTCGCCGAAGTCCGTCTTGAAGGCATCAACACCCTGATCGAGCAGCGCCGCAAGCTTCGACTGGTACCAGGCGCGCGCAGCCGGGTTTGTGAAGTCCACGATGCCCATGCCGGCCTGCCATTTGTCGGTCTGCCAGGTCGAGCCGTCGGGTCGTTTCAACAGGTAGCCGGCGGCGGAGCCCTCAGCAAACAGCGGCGAGCGCTGAGCGATGTAGGGGTTGATCCACACGCACACTTTGAGGCCGCGAGCATGCAGGCGTTGCAGCATCCCGACCGGATCCGGGAAGGCATCCGAATCCCAGCAGAAGTCGCACCAGTGGAACTGCTTCATCCAGAAGCAGTCGAAGTGGAAGACGCTGAGCGGGAGATCGCGATCCGCCATGCCTTGAATGAAGCTCGTGATTGTGGCCTCGTCGTACGACGTTGTGAACGACGTCGAAAGCCAGAGGCCGAACGACCAGCGAGGCGGCAGCGCGGGTCGGCCGGTGAGCGCCGTGTACTTGCGCAGGACGTCTTTGGGCGTCGGCCCGTAGATCACGAAGTACTCGAGCGTCTGGCCGGGCACACTGAACTGCACGGCCGAGACGTTCTCGGACGCGACTTCGAATGAGACCTTGCCGGGGTCGTTGACGAAGACGCCGTAGCCGCGGTTGGTCAGATAGAACGGGATGTTCTTGTAGGCCTGCTCGCTCGAGGTGCCGCCATCTTCGTTCCAGATATCGACGATCTGGCCGTTCTTGACGAACGGCGAAAAGCGTTCACCCAGGCCGTAGACGAGTTCGCCGACCGAGAGGCCGAGCTGCTCGTGCATGAAGTGGCCCTGCCCCGCGTACTCGATCGCGCCCAGGCCGCGCCAGCCGCTGCGGGTCAACGGCTTGCCATCGCCCTCGAACGTCACGGACCACGGCCCAGACCGGTTGACGCGCGCCGTCAAACGACCAGAAGTCAGCCTGGCCGCATCGGTATCCACCAGCACCTGGGGACTCGCGCCAGCGTCGACCGACAACGGGAAGCGCGGGCTCAGATCGGCCGCACCGGCGTGATGAGTCACGCGCACGCCGATCACATCGGGCGCGGGCGACCAGAACGTCAGGGTCAGGAGCGCGCCGTCGAGGGTGTCGCCGCGATGGCGGATGGGGCGCGTGGGCGCGTACACCGTCAGCCGGCCCTCAGCCTGATCGATCGAATCCACCCCCGCTGGATGGTGGGCGACGACGCCTTCGCGTTTGAGCCAGTAGCCGTTGGTGAACTTCATGATGACCTGCCTGTCAGACGGACCAGTCGTAACCGAGCGCCGTCAGAAACGCGCGTGCCAGCACCATGTGGCCGACCTGCCCCGGGTGAATTCGGTCCCAGGCGATGCCGGTTGGATGGATGTGATTCATCACAGCGTTGAAGGCGGCCTGTGTATCCACGAACACGGCGTCGTACTGCGAAGCCAGATCGCGCACGACTTCGCCGTAGCGATCCATCATCGCGCGCATCTGATCCGCGGGGTTGGGCTCGATGAAATACGGAGTCAGCAGGACCAGGCCCTTGAGCGTAGGGCGCGTCTGGGCCACCAACCGCTCGAGCGTCGGGCGGTACTCGTCGAGCGTGACTGCCCATTCCGGCTGCCAGGGCGTATCGAACTGGCGCCACACGTCGTTGATGCCGATCATGACCGACAGCCAGTCGGGCTTGAGGTCGAAGACGTCGGTCTGCCAGCGGGCTTCGAGATCGCGGACGGTGTTGCCGCTCGTGCCCATGTTGACGACGCGAATGCGGCGTTCCGGGTAAGTGGCCTGAAGCAGGCTGTCGACGAGGCTGACGTAGCCCCTGCCGAGCGCGTTGAAGAGCCCTTCGCCAATCGGCCGGACCCGTTCGCAATCTGTGATCGAGTCGCCAATCATGACAAGTTTGGTGTCGGCCTCGAGACGCAGCATCTTGATCCCCCATCGCGCCTGGCCCACATGGCCGGCTCGCGATCCTTCGGATGATAGCAGAGGCGATCGTGTCATCCAGTACACCGGATCCGCGCATCTCGTGTCATGTGTAGGGACCTGCGCTCGCGTGCCGCGTGTCGCCCTGAAGAGCGCTGATCCGCGCGTGGCGTGTCATCCAGAGCGCCTGGCCCTCTTGGAAGTCGAGACTCGCTGAATGAGCGCGAAGGATCTCCTGTCGGACTCGCTGGTCCGTGGAGGGTTGGTCTCCAGGGTCATGCGCGTCTATAGGGGAGATCCTTCGCGCTCATTGCGCGAGTCTGAATGCCAATAGGGCTGGGCGCTCTGGATGACACGCCACGCGCGGGGGTTAAGCGCTCGGGATGACACGCCACGCGCGAGGGCTAAGCGCTCTGGATGACACGCCACGCGCGGGGGCTAAGCGCTCTAGATGACACGCGACGCGCGGGGGTTAAGCGGTCTGGATGACACGCCACGCGCGAGGGCCAAGCGCTCTGGATGACACGCTACGCGCAGGGATCAGGCGCTCTGGAGGACACTGGCGCGCCTGAACGAGTAGTCCTCCAGAAAATGGTGAGGTGCGCGGAGATTGCATGCCAGTGATGGGCGGCACCGAGAGCCGTCGATGACACCCCATCTGTCAGACACAGCGCGGTCGACCCGATGCCGCTTATCTGTTCATGAACCAGCCTGCACGCGCGCACGCCGCCACCCCCGCCGTTCGGGAGTTCAGCGTTCAACCCTCAGGTGAACAAAAAAACCAGGCCGGGCGTGTGACCCGGCCTGGCGAACGTCATTGCCCCTGTGAAGCGCGGCCGCTAGACCTGCACGTACACTTTCGTCTCGTTGCCATTGCTGTGCGCAATCGCGTTGAGACGATCGAGGATGCCGCGATCGACGATCTGGCCGCTGGGCGCGACGAGCTGGCCGGTGCCGGTCACGAGGTCGCGAGCCAGGATCATGCCCTCGTCGAGTTCGGAGGGATGCAGCTTGAGCTCCGACTTGGCCTGTTGCTGGCGGATGCGCGGGCGCTCATCGAGGTAGCGCTTGAACTCGCGCAGGATGGCCGGGTCGTACCGTTTCCCGTCGCTCTGCTGCAACGTGGCAAGGTCCTGATACTTCAGATACCCGGCGACGACGGCCAGGATGCGCGAACCGATCGGGATCGACTCGCCTGAGAGACCATCAGGGAAGCCCTGCCCGTTCCACCACTCGCCCTGATGACGCACGATCGTGGCGACGCGGCGCAGGCGCGGAACCGTCGACAACAGGCTCTCGGCGACGAGGGCGCTGTGCCGCAGCATCTCCTTGTCGCGGTTCTCGAGCTGCAACGTCGACTTCTGGATGACGCTGTCCGGCAGGCCGAGCTGCCCGAGGTTGTGCAGGAGCGCCGCGATCTCGATGTTGCGCTGCTCGTCGAGCGGGAGGAAGAGCGCGCGAGAGAGCCAGCGCGCCGCGTCGGCCATGTATTGCGATTGACCGGCCATCGTGCTGCTGCGCACTTCGAGCAGGTTCGTCAGCAGCCGGATGACGTCGAGGAAGTTCTCTTCGAGCTCGGTGTTCTTGCGCTCGATCTCGGCCATCCGCTCGGCGACCTTGCGCTCGAGGTCGTCGTTGATCTGACGGGTCTGCAGCGACTGATTGATGGTCGACTCGTAGAGCCGGCGGTTGTCGCAGAGCAGTTCGTGGAAGCGGACGCTGTCGCGAACCAGGATGCGGATCTGGTTGGCGTCGATCGGCTCGATCAGGAAGGCGTAGATGTGGGCCTGGTTGACGGCGGCGGCCATGTCGGCCGAGTCGTCGGCCGGGCACTTGAGCACACGCACCACGTCAGGCCAGCGCGCCCGCACCGTCGAGAGCACGTCGATGGCCGACAGCGGCCCACCGATGCGCATGTCGACGATCACCAGAGCGATCCGCTCGCGCTCCAGCACCGCGAACGCTTCTTCGGTGCTGGCGACGGCCACCACCCGGTATCCCTCCCGGCGCACGGCCAGGGTCAACGGCAGGTTCTGCGAATCGGGCGGCGCGAGCAGGAGGACGGTCTGGCCGGTCATGTCTTTCGTCTCCCGGTCCCTGCCAGGCGGAAGCCTGGCAGGGACCGGCTCGATCTAGCTCATGGTTCGGACTCACCTGTCGGCGGGGCTTCCCCAGCCAACGTACTCCCGTTAACGGCCGGAACAAACAGTTTCTTTAGTGAGGTTAGAGAATTCAAATCACCGCTTGTCGCATTTCGAGCCGCGGCCAGGTTCTGGGCCTTGACGGCGTCAGCCAGCTCGCGACGCAGCACGCGAACTTCGCGCGGAGCGTCGATGCCGACCTTCACCCGGTCGCCCTCGACCGACAGAATGGTGACGGTGATGCCTTCGCCGATCAGGAGGCCGTCGCCGATCTTACGCGTGAGCACGAGCATGGCCCACCTCCGTTTTCACGTCGATCGTGGCCGACGGTGTGGCCGGCTCCGTGGGCAGCCCGACGGGCTGCGCCACCGGGTAACCGGCGCCCGATTGAACGACCTGCCGGGCGACGCCCGTGCGCCGGTTGTAGGCCAGCGGCCCAAGCAGGTTGGCCGTGACCCTGGCCGGCTCCTTGGTGATGGTCAGCAGGACGAGCCAGTCGAGATCCATGACGGAGTTCAGACCGAGCGCTGCGGCATCCTCCTCTGAGATCCGCGGCCGATAGCCGGGCGCGATCAACTCGGGGTGAACCACCGGCAACGAGAGGCCGGGTTGATCGAGCGAGACGAGGAGCTTGATCGGCCGCATTTCCTCGGTGCGACGCAGCAGGAAGCTGCACCAATCCGGGCAACCGATCAGGCCTTCAGGCAGGTGGATGCGCTGCTCTAGGAAGGTCACCGGCTGTTCGGCCGAATAGGGCTGATCCGTGACGACGACCTGAGCGCCCTGCCCGCTTTCGGGATCCACGGCCAGCGGCCCGAGCAGGTTGGCGGTCACCTGAAGCGGATCGGCCTGAACGTTGAGGATCACGAGCGGCAGGAGCTTCTCGAAGTCGGGCAGCCCGGCGGCTGCGAGCGGCTCGGCCGCGCTTCGCAGCGAGTAGCCGGGCACCCACAGACGCGGGTCGACGACGAGGAAACTCAGGCCGGGCTGGTCGACGCTCTCGAGCGACGCGATCGGCGCCGAGTCGAGATCCTGCACGAGCCTGAAGCGGCGCCACTCCGGGCAGCCGATCAGGCCGGCAGGAAAGTCAAGAGAAAGGGTATGGGGGTTCATATGACATCCTGTCCTCTTCGACCACGAAGGGCCGCACGCCATCCATGGCCGTCAAACCATCATCCGAGGAAGTCAAACAGCGACTGCTTGCCAGACTTTGCCGCGGTCTGCAGCACGGCCTGGTTGACCGTCTCGGCATGTTGCAGGTTCATCAACGCCTCCGCCATGTCGACATCCTCGGTCGACGACAGAAGCGACTTGAGCGAGAGCGTGAGCTTGTCCATACGCTCGATCGCCGTCCCAAGTTCACGGGTGCGCGCGCCGTTCGTCGTGCGTGCATCGTTGACCGTCGTGAGCGCGCCCTGCAGGCTGGCCATGGCGGTGCCGACGGCCGTCGTGTCGTTGGCATTGAGCGCGTCGCGCAGCTGCAGGAGCGCGTCGAGCGTCGGCCGCACCACGGCGTTGCCGTCGACGTTGACCTGCACGCTGTGCCCGGGCTCGATCAGGTTGTTGATCGGGCCGGCGGTGTTGGCGACGTTTGACGTGATGGCTGTGCCGTTGAAGGCGTACGGCTCGGTGTTGATCGCGAAGCCCGAGAAGATGTAGGCGCCGCGGTAGGTCGTGTTGCCGATGCCGACGGCATGCTCGATCAGGCCGTTGATTTCGGCGGCCATCCCCTGCCGCTCGGAAGCGCCGACGATATCGCCGCGACCGTCGAGCGCCACCTGGATCGAGCGGTTGAGCGTCTTCACAAGATCGGCGAGCGCTCCGTCGTTGGCGCCAAGACGTTCCTGGCTGACCTTGGCGGCATCGACGTAGGACTGATGAACGTCCATGGCCGACCGGAGCTGGAGCGAACGCACGGCGACCTGCGGGTCGTCGGAAGGCTTGTCGATCTTCTTGCCGCTGGTCGACTGGCGGCGGTACTTCTCGACCTTGCTCGCCGACGACTGCATGTTGTCGATCGCGTGCTGGTAGGTCATCTGGGTCGTGATACGCATGGCCGTTCTCCGTTAGCGGCCCACCAGGCCGGTGCTGTTGATCAGGCGATCGAGCATCTCGTCGACGGCGTTGAGGACGCGGGCAGCGGCTTCGTAAGCCTTCTGCGTCTGCATCAGGTTCGCGGCCTCTTCATCGAGCGAGACGCCGCCCACCGCCTGGCGCTGCTCGTCGAGCGCGGCAGCCACGGCCTGCCGGTCGGAAAAGCGCGTTTCGGCGTTCCTGGCCTCGAGGGCCAGCGAGCCGACCTGGGCGGCGTAGGCATCGCCGAACGTGGCGGTGCCGCCCGACATGGTCAGGGCGCGCTGCAGGTTGGCCATCGCCACGCCGTTGTTGCCGTCGCCTGGCGCGTTCGGGTTCGATGCGACGGCGATGTTCGAGACGCTCGCGACGATGTTGGCATTGAGCTGGATCGACAGGGCGTATTGGCCGCTCGGGTCGGCTGCGGGTTCGAAGAAGTTGCCACCCGCCGTCGCGGAGTTCAGCCGATAGCCGGCGTTGTGCTGGGTGTTGACCTGGGTGATGAGCGTCCCCGCCAGCGTGTTCAGGCCATCGAGCTGGCCCTTGACGATCCGGTCGCGGGCGTCGAGGATGCCGGCGATCTCACCGGTCGTGCCGTTGTAAGCGGCCGGGGTCGGCGTCTGCCACTGCACGGCCAGGAGGTTGTCGTTGGTCGCATCGACCACGGTTTGGAGCTTGAACGTCGAAGTGCCGACGATCAGGGCATGGCCATTGATCGAGGCCATCACAGTGCCGTCGGGCTGGTTCGAAATCGTGGCTCCGGTCAGTTCCGCCAGGCGGTCCGCCAACCGGTCGCGTTGATCGAGGAGGTCGTTAGGCTGTTCATCTCGACCCACCACCAGCGCAATCTCGCCATTCAGCCGGGCGATCTGGCTGGCCGTGTCGTTGACCTCATCGACACTTTGCTTGAGGGAAACGTCCTGTTCGGCGCGTGTCGCTCTGAGTTGCTGCGCGCGGCTGTTGAAGGCCGCCACAAGATCTTCGGCCCTGCCGCGCAGATCACCGCGCAGCGCGGTGTTGGCCGGGTCGGCGCTGAGCGCCTGCCAACCCGTGAAGAACGCGTCCATCTTGGAGACCAGGCTGTCTTTGCCGGTTTCGTTGAGGAGCGACTCGACCTGGTTGAGGATGTTGCGTTGGACGTCGTACTTGCCGCTCTGCGCCAGCTCCTGGCGATAGCGCCCGTCAAGGAAGTCCGTGCCGAAGCGCTTGATCGACGCGACCTGCACGCCCATGCCGAACTGGCCCGGCCCCCACCCGCCGTTGAGCGACGGGGTCGGGTACGCGACGCCGTTCTGGTACACGACCTGCTGTCGCCGGTAGCCGGGCGTATTGGCATTGGCGACATTGTGATTGATCACATCCAACGCCTGCTGATGCGCGCGAAGCGCCGAGCTGGCGATGTGGATCCCGGAAAACGCACTCACGTCTTACCTCTCCTTTCGTCAGGCGAGCCACCGCCGCACCGAGCGCACCAGGCTGTTCAGCCAGTCGCCGAGCGGCAGCCCGCGCAACATCACGGGCAGCAACATCATGCCGACACCTCCACCGACAGACTCAACCGTGGCGCTGCGACCGGCTGGGGTCCATAACCCGGCGCCGGGGCCGCCACCTGGATCAGATAGTCGCGCGTTGCCTCGAGCCGATCGAGCGCGATCTGGGCCAGAGCCCGATTGGCCAGGCCGAAGTCGCGCAGCTGGCTGGCGATCGCCAGGATGCCCTCACGCAGCCGGCTGAAGCGGGCCGCTGTCTCGTCATCGACGTCGGCCATCAACGCCAACAACGTGGCGTCGCCGCCGTGCGCACGCGCCCAGGCGCTCAGCGCCGACACCCGATCGGCCTCGAGCGTGTTGAGCTGCTCGAGCGCGTCCTCTTTCTGACGCACCAGACGGTTCACATCTTCGAGCGCGCCGGCGATCAACGCCTTGCGCTCGTCTTTGGTGATGGCGAGAAGGCCCTGATACAGGCGGAATTCGCGCGCCAGGAGGCGTTCGATCTGTTCGAGGATGGCGGCGGCTTGCTGCGTGGTCATAGGCTTCACTTGTTCGTCGCGGTCAGCTCGTGACCACGCGCATCATCTTGGCGGCCAGCGCCTCGACGGGCACTTTGTAGGTGCCGGCCTGCACCTGGCTCTTCAGCGACGCCACACGATCCTCGCGGACCTCGGGCACCGTCGACAGCGCGGCACGCGCTTTGGCGAGCTCGACGCCGCGGTTCGAGAACTGAGCCTGGTCGGCTCGGTCTGCGCTGCTGCTGGCTTGCGTCGACGACGTGGCCTGCGTGGCACGCACCGCCCGCACCTGCTGCATTCGCTGGATCTCGTTCCCATTCGGCTCGATCTTCATAGTCATCAACCCTCGCTAAACCCAATCCCCACGGTTCCCAACCAAGTTATCGTCCGCACCACCCTTTACTTCAGACTTCGGGCGTAAAGCGGAGATAAAGTCAAACCGATCTCCAATGTTCGTTAGTCAGCTGTCTTCGGGTCAGGTAGTCCTGTAGTCGAGTCGTCGGGTCGTCGCCCCTCGCCCTTCGCTCTACCCTCTACCCAGTTCCCACTACACGCAGGCCTCCGTGCTCTTACGCCCGTCGCATCTGCACGGCCAGGCCGATCATGGTGTCGACTTGCTGGAAGGCTTTGGTCGAGAGGCTGTAGGCCCGCTCGAGGGCAATCAGGTTCGTCATCTCGGAGGCCATATTGACGTTCGAGCCTTCAAGGGCGCCGCCGTTGATGGCGCCGAAGCCGGCCGTGCCCGGGTTGCCGGCCACCGGCGTTCCGCTCGGGGCGCTCTCCACAAAGAGGTTGCGGCCGTAGCCGATCAGACCGGTCGGGTTGGCGAAGCGCACAAGGCCGATCTGGCCGACGCGCGCCAGCGTGCCGTCATCGCGCAGCACGTCGACGCTGCCGTCGCGGTTGACCGTAATGCGATCGTCAGGCGTGTTGGCCGGGATCTGACCCTGCCAGATCAGGCGGTAGCCGTCGCCGGAGACCAGGTTGTTGTCGGCGTCTCGCGTGAACTGACCGTCGCGCGTGTAGGCCGTGCGGCCGTCGGGCAGCTGGATCGGGAAGAAACCGTCGCCGTCGATGGCCAGGTCGAGCGAGCGGCCGGTGGTCTCGAGCCGACCGTGCGCGAGCAGGATCTGCGTCCCGACCGGCTGAACGCCGTTGATGTTGGTGCGCCCGTTGAGCAGTTCCTGAAAGTTCATGCGCTCGCCGCGATAGCCGTAGGTGTTGACGTTGGCCAGGTTGTGGCTGACCATGTCGACGCCCAGCATGCGCGCCAGCAAGGCGGTGCGGGAAGCTGCCAACAGCGAAGAAGTAGAAAGAGTAGGCATCAGAGTCTCCCTAACGTGGAGATCACGCGGCCGAGGAGATCGTCCTGGGTCTGCACGAGCTTCTGCGCGGCTTCATAGGCGCGGTTGACCTCGACCATCTGGGTCATCATGGCCGTCGGGTTGACGTTCGATTCCTCGAGATAGCCCTGCACCACCTGGCCGTAATCCGTGCTGGTCGGCGCCGCCGCCGCGCTGTACGTGTTCGGCAGGTCGCCCACCAGCTCGGTGCGCGGATCGTTGAAGGCGGCCAGGCCGAGCGTCGCGAACGGCGGGTTGTCGTCGGCGCGCATCGAGCCGTCGGTGCCGATCACAATCGTGCCCGTCGCCGGAAGCGTGATGCGCTGGCCGTTGGCATCGAGCACGAAATACCCTTCGGTCGTCACGAGGTTCTGATTCGAGTCGCGCAAGAAGCGGCCATCCTTGGTGTAGCGGACGCCGTTGGGCGTCTCAATGGTGAAGAAGCCGTTGCCTTCGATGGCCACGTCGAGGGGCTCCTCGGTCTGTCGCAGCGCTCCCATTGAAAAGTCGGTGACCGGCTGGATCAGGTCGACGCCCAGGCCGATCGTGCCGTAGTCCAGCAGACGGTTGTTGAACGTGTTGGGGTACTGCGGCGTGTCCTGCACGTCGGTGGTGCGCCAATCCTGATTCACCGTCAGCAGCGAACGGAAGCCGGGCGTGTCGAGGTTCGCCAGGTTGTGCGAGATCAGGTTCTGGCGCGACATGTTTGTGATCATCGCTGTCGCGGCGGCGTAGAGGCCTTTGATCATGACGATGTCCTTCCCGCTCTCAGCGCTTCTTGCCGACGCTGAGCCAGAGCTGCACTTCTTCGCGCGACGCGCCCAGGTGGCGGGCGATGTCGAGCTCGCTCATCCCGCCGGCCGACATGGCCTGCGCGGCGCCGAGACGATCGGCGGCCTGGGCCGTGCCCTGCACCGTCGCGGCCGCCGGCGTTGACGTCGTGTTGGGGCGCAGCGCCAGCAGCGCCTGCAGGCCGGGGTCGAAGCCTGTGGCGACCGAGCTCGGAGCCGCGGCCTTGCGGGCCGACTCAGCCGCCGCACGGAGGCCATCCTCCGCGGGAGCAAGATCCTGCGCCTGGATCGGCTTGCCGCCGGCCAGCGCGGCCTCGCGCGCCAGAGCGACCAGATTGAGCGTGTTGCTCAACATCGATGACGAGATCCTAGACATGGATCATTCCTCCTGTGCGCGTGACCTTGACCTCGCGCGTTTCGGGTTCGTCGCCGGGGCCCTGCGCATCGCGCGCGGTGTGGCGCGAGCGCGGAACGCGGCGATCTTTGACGTTGGCGCCCATGGCGGCGCGCAGATTGAGCACGGCGCGGGCATGCAGCTGACAGACCCGCGACTCCGACAGATCGAGCACCGATCCGATTTCCTTCATGGTCAGTTGCTCGTGGTAGTACATGGCCAGCACCTGCTGCTCGCGTTCCGGCAGATCGCGCAACATCGCGCCGAGCTGGCGGCGCAGGTCGCGCTCGTCGAGCTGCTCGGCCGGGTCGGGCTGGGCCTCATCTGCGAGGAGTTCGTGGAGGGACTCGTCGCTCTCATCGCCGTGGCTGAGTGTGTCGAGCGAGACCATCACGCGGCCGGCATCCATCAGGGCCTGTCGCAGGTCGTCGTCAGTCAGATTGAGATGGCGGGCCAGCTCGTCGTCGGTCGGCGCGCGGTGGAGATGCGACCACAGCTCCGCGTAGGCGCCCTGAACCTGACGGGCGCGGCGGCGCGCGGCGCGCGTCAACCAATCCTGAGCGCGCAGGGCGTCGAGCATCTGCCCGCGGATGCGCAGCGTGGCATAGGTGCTGAACTGCGTGCCGTGCGATGGGTCGTAGCGGTCGACGGCGTCGATCAGGCCCAGCAGGCCCTGTCCCGCCAGATCCTCATACTCTGGCCCGAGCGCCGGAGAAAAACCCAGGCGTCCGAGGACGTAGTGCACAAGCGGCACGTAGCGCAGGATGATGGCGTCGCGGCTCTCCGCGTCACGTCGCTTGAAGTAGCGCTTCCAGAGCGCCGCTTCTTCCTGCGGTCGGCTTTCAGTCTCGTTAGTCGTCATGGTCGGTTCCCCCGTGGTCGGGCGTCGGCGCTCATCGCCCCGGCGTCCCGGTCAGCGGGACACATGGCTCCTCGTGTCAAGCTTCCACCTCGATTTGCGTCCCGACGGTGGCTGCTTGCGTCGCCGCCGCCTCGAGTTCGGCTTTGCGCGCGGTCAACAGACCGTGCGTCACCATCCAATGCAGGGTCCAGGTCACGGCCCCAACCGTGATCGTGGCCAGCGCGGCCTGGAGCACGGCGATCACGATCGGCGTGCCCGTGAGCAGCGACACGCCGAACACGGCAGCGCCTGTGACGGTTGTCGCGATCTGGGCGCCGGCGAAGATCGCCTCGAGCAGCACCGGGCCGCGCGGCTTGCGGGCCGGCGCCTCGGTGGCCTTGGCGGCTTTCTCGTCGTCCTTCTCGTCAGCCATGTCCCTGCCTTCCTCTCACCTTGCGTCGTCTACCAGCCGCCCTCGAACAGGGCGTTGATCAGCCGGGCCGGCTGCGCGGGATAGAACTCGTCGAGCACTCGCGGGCCTGCGCTGTAGTACAGGAGCGACAGTTGGCTGCGCAGCGCCAGGTTGACGACGCCGCCTAGCGTGCCAGTCTCGTCGAGTTTGGTCAGCACAAGCCCCTTCAGATCGAACACGCTCAGCGCCGAGAACGCGCTCTGTAGATCGGCGTCCTTGGCCGTCGCCGGAGTGGTCAGATAGGTCAGGCGATTCGGCAGCGCCGAGAGCAGATCGCTGAGTTCGTGAAGCTGCGGAGTCCGGCGGACGTTGACGCCCGGCAGATCCACGATCACGAGGTCCGCGTCCTGTTCAGCGGCCACGGCCTGGGCCAGCTCATCGGGCGTGTAAGCGACCCGCAGCGGCAGGCGCAGCGCCTCGGCGTACATGCGGGCCTGCATGATGGCGCCGGCGCGGTAGGTGTCGGCGCAGACCCAGGCCGCGCGCAGTCCCAACCGCCGGGCGGCCAGATGCGCGAGCTTGGCGGCGGCCGTGGTCTTTCCAGCGCCCGGTGTGCCGATCAGGCAGACGACACCGCTGGCCAGGCTCGGGCTCGGCGCTGGCGCGATCAACCGTGCCGCCAGTCGCTGCCCAACAAATGCCTGCACCTGCTCAGGCTCGAAGAGGGCTTTGGCGGTGAGCGACTCGAGCGCGGCCTCGAAGTGCGGACGCACCAGCTCGACGTCGACGCCCTGCTCGATCAGCGTGGCGTACAGATCGGCGACGGCCGGGCTCCAGGTGTCTTCGGGAAGCCCGACGGCCTTTGGCGTCGCGGCTTCGGCGGCCGCAGGCTCGTCCTGAGGCTCGGCCACATCGAGCGCCGGCGGCGCAGCCGGGGCGGCGCGACGGGTGTGCAGCGCGGCGCGGACGGCGCCGGCCAACGCGCTGAGGCTCGACGGAGGCGTCGCCGCGGTCGTGGGCGCCTCAGTCAGGTCGGCGTTGCGCGAAGCCTTGCCGGACGTCGTGCGCAGCCGATCCATCACGCGTTTCTCGGCGTCGTCGAAGGTGGTCTGCGTGACCGGCCGTGTTGACGGCAAGGCGGGCTGCGTCGGCGCTGCGATGGCGCGCGCCGATTTGCCGAGCGCCGCCGTCGCGGGCGGCATGGCGACGACCTCGACGGCCGGCTTCTTCCATACCTCCCAGGCGGCGCCGCCCGGGATCTGCCTGACCGACACGATCAGGGCTTCAGGGCCGAGCTCCTCCTGGATGCGCTCCAGGGCGGTGAGCATGTTGGGGGCCTGGTACGTTCGAGCTTGCATCGTCATCTACCTCATGCGGCCGGTTCGACCAGGCCGTGAGCCTGCACCGGAGTGCCGGCGCTGATTTCGGAGAACGCGAGCACCACCAGGTTCGGCAGCGATCGCTCGATCAATCGACGGAACGCGAGCCGCAGTTCGCGCGGCACGAGCAGCACCGGCGTGAAGCCCTGCTGGGCCAGCGACTCCATCGCTGTGCCCGTCGCTGCGATCACGGCCTGCGCCGTGCCGGCGTCGATCTGGAAGCCGAAGCCGCGGTCGGCCGGGCCGAGCGAGGCCCGCAGTTGAGCCTCGATGTGTGGCGCAAGCGTGATCACGTGCACGCGGCCGTCCTGGGCGCGATACAGATTCGAGAGCGTGCGCGCCAGGGTCTGGCGACAGGCCTCGGCCAGCACGTCGGGATCGCGAGTGACACGGGCCGAGTTGGCCAGCACCTCGAAGATCGTCGACAGGTCGCGGATCGGCACGCGCTCGCGCAGCAGATTGCGCAGCACGTCCTGCACTTCGCCGAGCGACAGCTGCTCGGGGACAAGCCCTTCGACGGCAGCCGGCGCCTCGCGCTTGACGCGGTTTAGCAGCTCCTGCACTTCCTGACGGCCGAGCAGCGAGCCCATCTGGGTGCGCACGACCTCGGTCAGGTGAGTGCCGAGCACGGTCAGCACGTCGACCACCATGCAGCCGAGCAAGTCGGCGCGCGGCTTGTCGGCGTCGGTGATCCAGATCGCGGGCAGGCCGAAGGCCGGGTCCGTGGTGGAAACACCGTGCAGATCCTGCGAGCCGTCCGGGCCGAGGATGGCCAGCTGGCGATCGATCATGAGCTCGCCCTTGGCCACTTCCTCGCCGCGGATCTTGATGCGGTACGACTGCGGGCCGAGGCGGAGGTTGTCGCGGATGCGGACCTTGGGCAGCACCAACCCGTACTCGGCCGCGATCTGCTTGCGGATGCCGGTGACGCGCTTCAGCAGGTTCTCGGCGCGCTCCTCGCCAACCAGCGGGATCAGGGCGTAGCCGATCTCGAGCTCGAGCGGATCGACGACCAGCAGGTTCGCGATCTCCTCGGGGCCCTCGAGCGCCGGCGCCTGGGGCGCAGTCTCCGGTGGCGCGAGGAGCGCCTTCTGCTGATTGCGCCAGATCCAGTACGCGGCGCCGCCGAGGGCCACGCCGACGGTCATGAACGGCACGAAAGGCATGCCAGGCACGATCGCGAGGCCGCCGATCATGACCGACACGATCGTCAAGACCGTGACGTTGCTGAGCTGAGAGACGACGTTGGCGCCGAGCGAGGCCTCACCCGACGAACGGGTGACGATCAAGCCGGCGGCGGTGCTGACCAGCAACGCCGGGATCTGGGTGACAAGGCCGGCACCGACCGTGAGGAGCGTGTAAGTCTGCAGCGCGCCCATCAGATCCATGCCGCGCATGAGCATGCCGACCGCGAAGCCGCCGATGATGTTGACGACGACGATGATGATCGCGGCAGTGGCGTCGCCGCGGGTGAACTTCGAGGAACCATCCATGGCGCCGTAGAAGTCCGCTTCGGCCTGAATGGCGTGTCGGCGCGCCCTGGCCTGTTGCTCGTCGATCAGGCCGGCGTTCATGTCGGCGTCGATCGAGAGCTGCTTGCCGGGCATGGCGTCCAACGTGAAGCGCGCCGAGACCTCGGCGACGCGGCCGGCGCCGTTCGTGATCACCACGAACTGGATGATCATGAGGATGACGAACACCACGACGCCGACGACGTAGTTGCCGCCGACGACGAAGTCGCCGAAGGTCGCGATCACGCGCCCGGCGTCGCCGCCCAGCAGGATCAGGCGGGTGGCGGCGATGTTGATGCCCATCCGCAGCAGCGTGATCAGGAGCAGCACCGACGGGAAGGCGCTGAAGTCCATCGGCTGCTTGATGTACATCGCCATCAGCATCACGCCGACCGAGAGCGCCAGATTGGCAGCGATCAACAGATCGAGCAGCAGCGGGGGCAGCGGCACGATCATGAGCCCAAGGATGAGGATCAGCAACACCACGAGCACGGCGTCGCGCGAGCCCACCAGGGCGCGCCAATCGAAGCGCGGGAAAGTCGGAACAGCGGTTGTCATATTTCTTGATTGCTGAAGGTTGATGTCTGAGACAGGGCGTTCAAGCCGCCACACCCATCAACCGTCGGCAATGACTACACGGGCACACTGACTGCCTTCGGGCGTTTGAGCCCATACACGTACGCCAGCACTTCTGCCACAGCGAGATAGAGCTGCGGCGGGATCGGGTCGTCGATCTCGACCAGGCGATAAAGCGCGCGCGCCAGCGGCGGGTTTTCGACGATCGGGACGTTGTGTTCGCCGGCCACCGCGCGGATGCGCAGCGCGACGCCGGACACGCCCTTGGCCACCACAGCCGGGGCGTCCATATCCGCGCGCTTGTATTGCAGAGCGACGGCGTAGTGGGTCGGGTTGGTGATGACGACGTCCGCCTTCGGGACGGCGGCCATCATCCGCTGGCGCGCCATCTTGCGCTGCTGCTGGCGGATGTAGCTCTTGATCTGCGGATTGCCCTCGTTCTGCTTGAGCTCTTCCTTGACCTCTTGCTTGGTCATCTTGAGGGACTTCCACCACTCCCAGCGCTGATAGGCGTAATCGAGCACAGCCAGCACCAGGTACGCGCCGGCGACGCGCCACATCAGGCTGAGCGCCAGGCTGATCCAGATGCCGACGGCGTCGCGCAACGACATCGTCGCCAGAGTCGGGAGTTGATCCGCCTGCCCTTGCAGGAACGAGTAGGCGATCCAGCCGATGACGAGCAGCTTCAACGCGGCCTTCAGCAGGTTGACGAGGCCGTTGACATTGACGAGGCGCTTCAGACCCTGAAGCGGGTTGATGCGCCCGGTGTCGAACCATGGGCGCTGGCTGGCCCAGACCAGGCCGGTCTGACCGAGCGAGGTCGCGACGGCGACGGCGGCGATCACGAGAACGATCAGACCGAGGTCGCCGAGCGCCGGCAGTTGCCGGCCGATGGCCTGATTGATCGCGTCGGCGGCGGCCGCGTCGCCCATGTGCGCGACGAGTTGGAAGGAGCCGAGCGTGTCGCGCAGCGTCTCGCCGGTGTGCTGAGCGAAGCTCGTGCCGGCGACGTTGAGGATCACGGCTGCGGCCATCAGCACCGCCGCCGACTGCAGCTCGACTGAGCGCGGGACCTGGCCCTTCTTGCGGGCTTCGTTGAGCCGTCGTGCGCTCGGGGCCTCGGTGCGTTCCTGTGACATGTCACATCCCTACCAGCCACTGCATGCGCGGACCGATGTCGCGCACGAGGGCGGTGATGCCGGGCACGATCACGCCCAGCGATGCGATCAGGGTGACGAGCACGACGCCGACCTTCAGCGGGCCCTCCAGGAAGAAGACCTGGATCTGCGGCGCGACGCGCGCCAGGAGCCCGAGCGTCAGGTCCGCGAGCAGGCTGGCGGCCAGGACCGGCAGCGCGAGGGTCAGACCGGCGGTGAGGAGGCTCTGCGCCAGGCCGAGCAGGCGTTCGAGCGAGAACGTCGGCAGCGGGCCGGCGATGGGCAGCGCCCTGAAGGTCCCGGCGAGGCCGAGCAAGACGAGATGGTGACCGTCGAAGGTCAGGAAGATCAGGGTGGCGATGATGAGGTAGAGCTGATCGATCGCTGTGCTTGAACTATCGAAAGCCGGGTTCATCACGCGGCCGGAAGCGAAGCCGCCGCCGGTGCTGACGTACTCGCCGGCCGTCTGGATCGCGCCGAAGGTCAGCGTCGCGACGAAGCCGATCGCCCACCCCACCACGAACTCGCGAGCCAGTGCCGCGCCGAAGGGGACCAGGTCCAGCGTGGGCGCGTCGGCCGCCAATGGGGCCCAGGGCACGAGCAGCATGGTCAGCAGGATGCCCAGGGGCACGCGCACGCGGTTCGGGATGGCGCGGCCGGCCAACACGGGCACCTGCACGACGGCAGCCATGATTCGCGTGAACGCGAGAACGAAAACCTGTACCTGGGCCAGTGCGATGATCACGTGGCTTCTCCTGCCAAACAGCATAGGAGAGCGGGCCGACGCGGTCAGTAAATGCCTGATGAACCGGCGCTAAAGCCGAAGTAAATTGTGGGGTTTCGCGCTCAAGTGAGATCGCGCGCGGTCGATTCGCCCAAACGGGGCGTGAAAGTTGAGGGGTTTAGGAGAAGCTTACGGGTTAGAAATCGGGAGTGCCCCGAAGTCCCCCGATGTCCGGCGCGATCGCGCGCGGACATCGGGGGACTTCGGGGCACTCCCGATTTCTGGGTCGTCTAGTTCAACCGCGGCGGTCGCACCTCGTACAGGTCAAAAAACGCCTGGCTGACCTGCGGATCGAAGTGGGTGCCGGTGTCACGGCGGATGATGTCGACGGCCGTCTTGTGCGTGTACGGCGGTTTGTACACACGCCGCGAGCGGATGACGTCGTAGGCATCGGCGATGGCGAAGATGCGTGCGCCCAGCGGGATGTCGTTGCCCTTCAGCCGATCGGGATAGCCGTCGCCTGTCCAACGCTCGTGATGATGAAGCACAAGTGGCAACGCCGTCTTCAAAAAGCCGAGTTCGGCGAGGATGTCGCAGCCGATCCGGGGATGCTGGCGCATGACCAGCCATTCGTCGGAGGTGAGCGGACCGGGCTTGCGCAGGATGGAATCCGGCACTCCGATTTTGCCGACGTCGTGGAGCATCGCGCCGATCTCGAGCGACCGCAGCTCGGCCGGTGGAAGTCCCAGGGCCATGCCGATCGTCAGCGCGATGTGAACGACACGGCGCGAATGCGCTTCAGTCTCGGTGTCGCGCGCATCAAGCATGCGCACCAAGGCGCGCAGTGCTCCCGAATTCGCCTGCTCGATCGGCCCACCCCAACCGGGCGTCGCCGGGATCAGTTTCAACGTTGAGGCCATCGCGGCTGCAGTCATGGATCTCCTCGGTGCCCGGCGTGTTGCCCGGCAATCGTGACAGGATTTGCTGCACCTGGTCGACCAGGGCATCCACTGTCACGGGCTGGAGAAGAAAACTCAACGCGCCGACTGCGGCCGCCCCTGCCCGGACACCGGGCGAGACGAAATCCGAAATCAGAATGGCGGGGACACGCTTCTCCGCCTGTCGCAACACATCCAACCCGTTGATCAGTGGTAGACACAGGTCTAGCAAGATCAATGCCGGTTGGCGCATGTCAATGAGGTGAAGCGCGCCGGGGCCGTCTTCGGCGACGATCATGGGCCAGCCAAGTGCGCGCAGTCGTTCGATGAGCGCGTCGCGCTCAGGGCAGTCAGCCATCGCGATGGCGATCGATCGATCGGGGGCATGTCGACGGACAACGTCGAGCGCCGCGGGCACCGCGGAGACGGCGTTGGGGCGGCGCTTGACCAGCGTGGGTACATGAGCGGCTACGGTCGAGGGCATGATACGTACTCCCTTCGCTTCCGCGTCACCCGTCCACGGCGCCGCGGAGCGCGTTCGGACCGGACTGCCGGGGGGTCGTCAGGCGATGGTCACGTCGGCATCGTCCCCGAAGTCGGGGTTGAGCGCCGTGGTCCATCGACCAAGTCACCCTCAAGCATGCTGGCCATTGCCTGCTTTGCCCTGGCCACCAGGGCATCCAGATCAATGGGCTTCAGCACGAAACCCAGCGCTCCGACGGCCGCCGCGCCTAACACAAGTTCGGGCGAGGCCACGTCAGAGAGGATGATGGCCGGGGTCGACCTCCGCGCCTGGCGCAGGACGTCGAGCCCATTGATCTGAGGCAGCCACAGATCCAGCAAGATCAGTGCCAGACTTCGCGTCTGAAGCAGGTGCAGTGCGTTTCGGCCGTCATTCACCGTCAGAACCTGCCATCCGAGCCGCTCGAAACGCAGCCGGATCAGATCGCGGGTGAGGCCGTCGGCGAGCGCCAGAGCAATTGGCCCGTTCACCGCCGGCTCGGTCGGTGAGCGCTGCAGCGCAGGTTCCGGCACCGCGGCTGGCCTCGGCAACGAACTCGAAGCGGCGGATGAACGGGCGATATGCGGGAAGTTGGGCCGTCTGATGGTCATGGTGCCACCCCACCCCGTTCAGTGCACCAGATCAGGGAGGCTGGTGAACAGGCCGCTCATGAACGCCAACATCTGCTGAGCCATCCAGGCGCCAAGGAAGAAGATCACGAGACCCACGCCGACGATCTTGGGCACGAAGGTCAGAGTCGCTTCATTGACGGACGTGGCTGCCTGCAACAGGCTGATGGCACTGCCGACGACCAGGCTGACCAGCAGGGCCGGCCCGGCCAGCATCAGCACCAGTTGCAGCGCGTTTTGGGCGAGCGTGAGGACGTAGGATTCAGTCATGCGAGCCTTCTCCCGCCGGTCAATGGAAGCTCATGACCAGCGAACGCGTCAGCAGATACCAACCGTCGACCATCACGAAGAGCAGCACCTTGAACGGCAGCGACACGAGCGACGGCGGCAGCATCATCATGCCCATGGCCAGCAACACGCTCGACACGACCATCTCGATCACCAGGAACGGCACGTAGATCACGAACGCCATGGTGAAGGCCGTCCGTAGCTCACTGATGACGAACGCCGGCAGCAGATCGACCGTCGGGATCTCGCTGAGCGCGTTAGGGCGTTGGGTCTCGCCGCTCAGGCTCAGGAAGAGCTCGATGTCTTTGGCGCGGGTCTGCTTGAACATGAACTCGCGCACCGGCTCGACGGCCTTGTCGAAGGCCTGTTGTTGCGTGATCTGTTCATGCAGATACGGTTGGATGGCCTGCTCGTCGATCTTTTGATAGACGGGCGCCATGATGAACAGGGTCAGCAGCAGCGAGAGCCCGACGATGACCTGATTGGGCGGCGCCGTCGGAGTGCCCAGGGCCGTGCGCAGCATCGAGAGGACGATCACGATGCGCGTGAACGAGGTCGCCAGGATCAAGATCGAAGGCGCGATCGACAGGACCGTCATCAGCACCAGCAGCTGCACGCCCGATGTGACCTCGGCCGGACCGCCGGCCGGGTCGACGCTCAGCGTGACGCCGGGCGCCTGGGCCTGCGGCGACGCCGCGCAGCCCGCGAGGAGCAAGGCGAGGCCGGCCAAAGCGAGGCCGCCCAGGAGTCGACGATGCATTGCGTTCATGGCGTCACCTCGTGGCGGGCCGTCTCGCTGCCCAGCAGCCGCGCAAACAGCTCCTGCGCCGAAACGGGCGCTGGCAGACTGCCTTGAACGGGCTCGGCCGTTGGCTCGAGTTCGACCTCAGCCAGCGTCTGAAGCCCGCCGTCGGTCGCGCCGATCAGGAACGTCCGGTCGCCGACCTGGATCAGATGAACAGCCTGGCGCGGGGCCAGACGCAGGCTCTCGACGTTGCGCAGGATTCGGCCCTTGCGCGTCGAGAAACTGGTGAAGCGTTTGAGCGCGTACAGGCTCAAGTAGATGAGGCCGATGACGATACCGAAACTGACCAGCAGACGAAGCGCCAACATGGCCTCGTCGCCAGCCCCGCCTGAATCCTCCCCCGGGAGGATCAGCGCCGCCAGGCCGACTGTCGCGACGACAGCCAGGCCGATGCCCCATTGTTGCCACGGCTTCAGGCCGCGCCACCGAACGATCAATGCTTGAATCGTCATGTTGTTGATGTAAGCGCTGGGCGCACGCTCACGTCGCCCCGCGCTCCACGCTCCTCGCTCTACGATTTCTTGCTGGGCGTCAGGATCTCGGTGATGCGGATACCGAATTTGTCGTCGACAACCACAACCTCGCCGCGCGCCATCAACTTGTCGTTGACGAGCACGTCGACGGCATCGCCGGCCATCCGGTCGAGCTCGACGACCGCCCCGTTCTGCAGATCGAGCACCTCGCGGACCGAAAGCCGGGTGCGACCGAGCTCCACCGAGATACGCAGCGGCACATCCATCAGGAGGTCGAGGCCGTTGGGCACGCCGGCCGGGAGATCCGGCGCGATCGGCGCGAACGAGGCCATCCTGACCTCGGGTGCTGAAGTGGAGTCACTCATGGGTTCACCTCGAACAACGTCGGGTCGTCTTCCGCGCTGACCGACGACTTGATCTGAACGCACATCCGGCCGTTGAGCGTGCCGGGCCGGGTCAGGAAACGCAGGCGGTCGCTGACGAACATCCGCAGGTCCTGATTGACAGAGGTCTCCAGGCGGATGACGTCACCGGGGGTAAGGTTGAGCAATTCGCCCATCGTCAGCTCGGCGCCGCCCAACTCGATGCGCACGTGCATCGGCACCTTGCTCAGTCGCCGGAAGACCATGTCGCGCGACTCGTCGGTCGGCTGCTGCTCTTCCTGGCCCGCGATCCACACGTGCGGGTTCAGCAGATTGGCCACCGGCTTCAGCATCATGAAGGGCACGTAGATGCCCATCGTGCCGATCGTGGTCTGCTGGATCGTGACCTCAAAGACGATGTTGAGCACGCGGGCGTTGCCCATCATCATCTGCACCCAGTGGTGGTTGTTCGTGCTGTCCTCGAGCCGCGGCTCGATCAGCGGGATCATCTTGCCCCACGACGCCTTGATGTCGTTGAGCATGTACTCGATCGTGCCGTTCATGAGCGCCTGGCCGATGTCGGTCAGGGCCTTGCCCGTCACCGAGCTCTGGCCCGGGCCGCCGAGCAGCCGGTCGAGCATGACCCAGATGATCTCCTGGCTGAAGACCATCAGCATGCGGCCGGGCAGCGGGTCGAGCGCAAGGACATGGAAAAGAGTGCCAGGCTGAAGCTCCTTGAGGAAGTCGTCAGACCTGCCCTGCTCGACGTGGACGACCCGCGGCCGAAACTCGGTGCGGATGTACGTCGGCATCGACGTGGTCAGGCGCTCGGCCAGGTTTTCGTGCACAAGCTCGACCGCCCGCATCTGCTCCTTCGAGAAGCGATCGGGTGACCAGAAGTTGTACGGCCGGATGTTGCGCTTGTCGACTGGGGCTTCGTTCTCGCCCGACGACGCGGCATCCGTGCCCGTGCCTCCGGCGGCCCCGCCGGCGCTCATCAAGTCGGCGAGGTTGAGGCTCTCGCCGCTTGTGGCGTCCTCGGCTTGCAGCGAGCCGCTCAGTAGCGCATCGATCTCGGCCTGTGAAAGCATTACTGCACCACGAATTCCGTGAAATAGACGGCGATCACGCCGAGCTCGGGCAGACGCGCGTTGATCTCTTTCTTGATCTCCTCGCGCAGCGCTTCCTTGCCCTCGACGGTGTAGATCTGATCGAACGTCTTGCTGGTCAACAGCGTGTTCAGGATGTCGTTGATGATCGGCATCTTCTTGTCGATCAACGTGGTGAACTCCGCCGTGCGTGGGTCCTCAACGGCAGCCGCGCCTTCGGCAGCCGGTGTGGCTGTGGCTTCCACGACCTCGACCGGGAAGAAGAAGTCGAGCGGCGGGACCTCGATCGTGATCGTGGCCTTCAAGAAGCGCCGTCCGCCCGGGTCGGCCAGGTTGACGACCTTGGTGCCCGTGTCGACCATCTGGCCCTGGCCCGGCTCGTAGATCTTGACGATCTTGGGGCCGCTCTCGCCAGTGCCTCCCTCTGAGGCGGTGCCGCCCTCGCTGCCGGTATCGCCGACGGTCATCTCGCCCCCCAGGGTGCTGGGCACCGTCGGGAGCTGACCGGCGTACGAGAGGTAGAACGGCTTGGGCATGTCGTCGGGCGCGAACATGATGTAGCCCATCAGGCCGTTCATGGCGAACACCGTGACGAGCATGATGTTCTGCAACACCATGCCGACGGTCTTGAGGATTGGCATGATCTTCTTCATGGAGTGGTCCCTCCGTTCGTCGTGTTGGTGCCCCCCCCCGATACGCCGGTCAGATCGGCGCCAAGAGGTTGAAGCACGACGTTATTGCTTTCGACCGTGTAGATCACGGCGATCTCCGCGCGACGGTTATAGGCGCGGTTCTGATCAGAAGTGTTCGGGAAGAGCGGGTCGAATTCGCCCCGCCCGGTTGCCGACAGCCGCGCCGGATCGACGCCGTTGGCGGCGAAGTAGCGCACGATCGTCGTCGCGCGCGCTGACGAGAGATCCCAATTGGTCGGGTAGCGCGGGTCGGTCGGCGGCGTGTCGTCGGTGTAGGCCGTGACGCGGATCGCGTTGTCGATCGGCACCAGCATCTTCGTGATCTTGTCGAGCACCTCGGTGGCCCTGACGTTCAGATCCGCACTGTTGGGCTCGAAGACGAGGTTTTCGCTGAGCGAGAGCATCACGCCCTCGATGTTGTTCTGCACGCTGACGCTGCTGCCGAAACCCGATGACTCGAGCAAACCGGTCAGGTCGCTGGCCACATCCATCGAGTCGGTCGTGCGCGCCGGGAAGCCCTCGTCGGGGTTGACCGGGTTCGGCCGCGACTCGCCAGTGCCGGCGCCATCCGTGTTGATGCCGGCGTCAACCACGTTGGCGGGGATGCCGCCCTTCCCGTTCAGAGCGTCGCGGAAGGCCTCGGCCAGCGCTCGATAGCGCGCGATGTCGACCTGGCCCATGGTGTAGAGCACCAGGAACAACGCCATCATCAGCGTGATCAAGTCAGCGTAACTGACCAGCCAGCGTCCACTGTCGCCGCCACCGTGGCTCATGCTTCAGCTCCCGCCTTGGCCCCGGCGCCCTTCGGCTCGCGCGCCGACGGAGCCATGAAGCCGCCCAGCTTCTCCTTGACCACGCGCGGGTTCTCGCCCGCCTGCAGGGCCAGGATGCCTTCGATCAGCATGTGCCGGAAGGCCTGCTCCTCCTCGTCCTTGGTTTTCAGGTTGTTGCCGATCGGCAGGAAGACGAAGTTGGACGAGGCGAGACCCCACCATGTCGCCAGGAACGCGGCAGCGATGCCGTGCCCAAGGTGCGACGGGTCGTCGAGGTGTTGCATGAGCACGATCAGCTCCATGACGGTGCCGATGATGCCCATCGTCGGGGCGTAGCCGCCGGCCGCCGCAAAGAAGCCGATGCCGTGGTTGTGGCGCTCATGCATGCCGTGCACGTCGATCTCGAGGATCTGACGCACCTGCGCCGGGTCAACGCCGTCGACCACGAGCTGCAGCCCGCGGCGCATGAACGGATCGTGGACCTTCTTGGCGTCCTCTTCGAGCGCCAGCAGGCCCTCGCGACGCGCCTTATCCGACATCGTCACGAGCTCCTGGATCGCGTGGCCCATGTCCTCTTTGTCGGCCATGAAAGCCTTGCCGAACAGCTTGGGCAGGCCCAGCGTGACCTTGAGCGGATACTGCATACACGTGATCAAGAAGGGCGCGATCAGACACAGCATGATCGGCACAGGGCTGGAGACCAGTTGCATGGGGTTGCCGCCTGCCAGCACATTGGCGACCATCGTGATGGCCAGGGCGGCCACAAGGCCGATAATAGTAGCCAGGTCCATGGATCACTAACCTCCGCGGCGGATCACCTGAGGCGGCGCACCATACGCCGCCTGTTTGAACTCGAGCACAGCCTTCACGACGTCATCCGGCTTTTCTTTGATCAACAGCTTGGTGCCGTTGAGCAACGTCAGCACGGTGTCGGGCGTCGACTCGATGAACTCGATTTGCTCGGCGTTGACATACAGTCGCGAGCCGTTGAGACGCGTCACTGCGATCATGTTTCTCCCGACGGCACGCAACCGCCTTCAAACGATGGTAGCCGCCACCGCCGGGGGTGTCAGTAAACGACCGCTGAATTGGGGCTTAACGAGGGGTAAACGGACTCAAGTAGGAAAGGAGGGCGAGAGGCGAAGGGCGAAGGG
>JBGAGY010000006.1:0-172033 GCA_044226485.1 Anaerolineales bacterium | reverse complement strand
CGCGGCAGCGTTCGCCCCTCGCCCCTCGCCCCTCGCGTTACGCGCTCTGTCCGTTGACGGGTAAAACGACAGTAAAAACAGTGCCCTTGCCGACGGTGCTTTCAACCGAGATGCGGCCGCGGTGGGCTTCGAGGATGCGTCGGACAAAGGCCAGGCCGAGGCCCGTGCCCTTGCCGCGCTTCTTGGTCGTGAAGAAAGGCTGGAAGATCTTCTCGAGACGCTCCGGCGGGATGCCAGGGCCGTTGTCGGCGATGATGACCTGAACCTGCCCGTCCTGACACAGCGTCCGAATGGAGACGATGCCGGGCGCGCCATCGAAGGCGTCACGGGCATTCGCGAGAAGGTTCTGCCAGACGTCGATCAGGTGCTGCGAGTCGCCCTGCATCTGAGGGACACCCTCGCCCAGGTCCGACTCGATCGCGATCGGCAGGTCGCGCAGCGACGCCTCGATCACGGTAACGGCCTTGCGCACCGTCACATTCAGGTCATAGGGCTCGACTACATAGTCGTCTTTGCGCGCGAAGTTCATCACGTCTTCGAGCACACGGCTGGCCATCATGCCGGCTTCGGCGATGTCGGTCGCCATGCCCTTGTGGTCTTCATCTTTTAGTTCGCGCACGAGCAGCTGGGCGTTCGCGACCACGGCCACCAAGGGGTTGCGCACCTGATGCACGAACGTAGCGGCGAATTCGCCGACCGCGGCCAGCTGCTTGGATTGCGCCAGCGAGTGTTCGAGCTCGCGCCGTTGCGTCACGTCGACCTCGGCGACGATCACCTGGACCGCCTCGCCGTGATCGTTCCGGATCGGGTACGTGTCGACTTCCCAGTCGCGCCGTTTCGCGCCGTCGATCTGCTGCTCGACCTCGCGATGCTGGCTTTGGCTGGTGCGCAGAGTCTCCGCCACACGGCAGCCTTCGCACGGTTCCTTGCGCTTGTAAAGCATCTGATAGCAGCGTCGCCGGACGAGGTCCATCGGCTCGCGGCGCGCGGCCTCGCCCGCCCGGATGCGGTCGGTGCGCGCCGCCGTCTTGTTCAGCGCGATCAGCGTGTACTCGTGGTCGACGATGTACAGCGGGTTCGGGATGCCGTCGAAAAGCGCCAGCAGCGTTCGCCGCGACTGCGCGATCTCGACGCGGCTGGCTTCGACCTCGCCGCTGGCTTCTTTCAGGCGATTGATCAGGCGAGCCGTGTAATAGGCGTTGGCCACCAGAGCGGCCAGCGAGGTCAACAACTCGAGGTCGCCGTCGTCGAAGCCCCCGCCCTCTTTGTTGGCGACCAGCAGGGCCCCCAGGCGCTGGTCACGCGCCACGAGCGGCACGCAGATCAGGTTGCGGAGTTCGATCCCGTGGATCCCGTCGAGGGCCGGGATGAAGCGCGGCTCGGCCGAGACGTCGGGCACGATCACGGGCCGGCGCGTGTGAGCGATCTCGCCCAGCAGCCCCACCTTGGTCTGCGGATGAAACGCCACGCTCCAGGTGTCCGGCGGATCCGCAAGATCCTTCTTCCAGACCTGCTCGAAGTCGAGCAACAGCACGGCCGCCGCCTGCACCTTGAGCAGCTGAAGCAGGCCTTCTGAAAGCGTCGTCAGGATTTCGTCGAGATCCGGCTGTGCGCTGAGGACTTCGGACAGGCGGTTGAGCTTGGCCAGCTCCATGCGCTGGTCATGCGCGGCCGCGTACCACTGTCCGAGTCGAGTGGTGCTGCCGATGTAACGCGTCAGCGCCTGAATGCCCTTGCGTTCGGCGTCGCTGAGCGGCGCGCCGTGCACCACAAGCACGCCAACCTGCAACGCTGACGTCGTGATCGGCACGACGCCGGCCAGACCGGGAACCCCGGCCTCGGCCTCAAGCGCCGGCTCGCCAGCGAGCGCCGCCATGGCCAGCCGCATGAGCGGGCTGGAGGCGTCATGGATCATGTCGGTCCAGAGCGGCGGAAGATCGACGTAGAGGACCATCGGGGAGCCGTGGGCGCCCGGCGGGTCGAGCGCCAACACAGCGCCCTTGCGGCCATACGCCGACAACAGGCGCTCAGCGGCAGCAGGCAGCGTCAATTCGACGTTGGGCGACGCCGTCAGGATCTCGATCAGGGCGTCGATCAACGCCAGATCGTCCTGTGGATCCAGAGGGTCGGGCTGCGCCGGGTCAGTCATCACGGGCTGGGTCGGCAGGCTCATCGGAGTTCCGTCTCGGTCGTCACGATTCTCAACGAAAGCGACATCCCGTCATCTTTCGACCGTCGCGGATGATGCGGTGTGGGTGCGCGCCATCCGCGACGCCAGATCCCGATCGCCTTGCACGGCGTTGCGTCTCGAGTCATTCGCTCGGTCGGATCACGGACAAGCCGGATCAGACCCGATTCAGTCAGTGCCGACCATGTAGCCGTGCCCGGGCACGGTGCGGATGAAGGTCGGGTTGCGCGGATCGGCCTCGACGCGCTCGCGCAGGTTCTTCACGTGCACGCGCACCAGGTCGGGGCTGCCGGCATCCGACGGATAATCCCACACCTCCTGCAACAGGCGGTTGGGCGAGAAGATCTGACCTGGATGGCTCATCAGATGATACAACAGGTCGTACTGGACGGGCGTGAGCTGGATCTCGCCGCGCGGGCCGTTGAGCTTGTAAGCGCGGGTGTCGAGGACGTACTCGCCGACCTTGATCAGGTGGCTCTCGACCGCCGGAGCCGCCGCCGCGCCGTTGTCGGACTTCGGCGTCGAGCGGCGCAGGATCGCGCGCACGCGCATCAGCAGCTCGTCGATGTTGAACGGCTTGGTCAGGTAGTCGTCGGCGCCGGCCCGGAAGCCCGCGATCTTCTCCTCATCGCGGCTGCGTGCCGTGAGGAAGAGGATCGGCGTGTCGGAGAGCAGCGGATCGCTGCGCACCTCGCGGCAGACCGCGAATCCGTCCATGCCGGGCATGTTCACGTCAAGCAGCATGATCGCCGGCGGCTTGCGGCGCGCCGTCTGGAGCGCCTGCACGCCGCTGTTTGCGACCGTGATCTTGAACTCGTGGCCGCGCAGCGTGCGCTCGATCGAGCGGGCGACCATCTCCTCATCATCCACCACCAAGACGTCAACGTGTTCCATTGTTCGTGCCCTCCGTCGGCAACAGAATTGTAAACGTTGTGCCGCCGCTCGCGTCGCTGTCCACCGAGATCCGACCTCGGTGTTGACGGACGATTTCGCGACACAGGCTCAGTTCAAGGCCAGAACCACGGCCGTTCTCAAAGCCCTCGAAGTCGGGCTCGAAGATCGAACCCAGCTTGGAGGACGGGATCAAGGCGCCATCATCGTTGACTTCCACCTGCACCTGCGCGCCAGACAGCCGCGAGCGCACCTGGATCTGGTGCGGTCGGCCGTCGGCGGTGGCGTCGCGCGCCATCAACAGCAGGTTCACCCACAGGTCTTCGAGCTGTCGGCGCGAGCCGCGCACGCTCGGCAGGCTGTCGAGCTCGGTCGACAGCGACACGCCGCCGAGCGACTCGATATGGCCGCCGATCAGGTGGATCGCATGCTCGATCGTGGCGTTGACCGAGACGTCGTCGTCGAGCCCATGCGCCGGCTTGGCGAAGTCGAGCAGGCGTTGGATGGTCCGCTGCGCGCGCCAGCCGGCCTGTTCGATGGCCTTGGCCGAGTCGCGGTTCTCGTCCTTCGGCGACAGCTGATGCAGCAGGAGCTGCGCTTCGGCGATGATGGTCGTGAGCGGATTGCTGATCTGGTGCGCCACGCCCGAAGCGAGTTCGCCAATGGCCGCGAGCCGGGTGGCCTCGGCCAGCTGCGTCTGCGCGACCTTGAACTGGCTCTCCAGGTGCTTGCGCTGCGTGATGTCGCGACAGACATCCATATAGCCCGTCACGTGACCATCGGGGTCGTGCAAAACAGTGACTGTCGAGCTGACCCAGATCGATCGATCCTGCCCGGGCATCCAGTAGCGCCGCTCGACGTCGGTCTGAGACGGATCGCTGCTCGGAGCCGCGACAGCGGGGTCGAAGGCGCCGGTGTAGGCCGTCTTCACCGGCTGACCCAGGCAAGCCGTCGCCGTCAACCCGAAGAGCGCCTCGGCCGACCGGCTCCAGTACGTGATCACGCCTTCGGTGTTCCAGACCACGATGGCATCGCGGACGTTGTCGAGCAGCATGGCCTGGTAGTGCACGCGCTCGAGCGAGTGGCGCGCCGCCCGGATGGCCTGGTAATTGCGGACGGCCTTCTCGACGAGCGCCGGAAGGGTCTGGAGGTAGTCGCCTTCTTTGACAAGATACTCGATCGCGCCGCGCTGGATGGCCTGCGCGGCCACGCGCTGATCGCCCCGCCCTGTCACCATGATCACGGGCGGCGCGTCAGGCAGTGTGCGGAGGCGCGTCAGCGCGTCGAGGCCTGTACCGTCCGGCAGATTGTGGTCGAGCAGCGTCACATCGTAGCGGTTGGCCTCGAGCTTCTCCCAAAGCGCCTCGAGACAATCGGCGATGTCCACCTGATAAGGCCCAGAGAGCTTGAGGAACTCCAGCGCGAGCTGGGCGTGGTCGTCGTTGTCGTCGACGATCAGGACCGAAAGCGGCGTCTCGTTCATGGCTGGGCCACCTCGACGTCCTGAACATCGGACGCCGCATTCGCGCCGCCCAGGTCGAGCAACTGCGCCACTGAGGAGGCCAACTCATCCGTGTCGAAGGGCTTGCCCATGAAGAGATCGACCTGGGCCACGTTCTTGGCAATGGTGCGTTCGATCGCGTCGTCTTTGGCGCTGACCACCACCACCCGCATCTTCGCGGATGGATTGTCATGTCGGATCCTGGCGAGCAATTCCCAGCCCATGATGCCGGGCATCATCAGATCGAGCACCAGCAGATCGGGCGCCTGTGCGCGGGCCAGATCGAGCGCATGCTGAGGCTGGTCGGTCGAGATGCACTCGACCGGAAGTCGCGACACGATCCGCGTCACGATGTCCAGCGTACGCCGGTCGTCGTCCACGCACAACACCCGCGGCAAACCGGTTTTGTTCGTCACGCTCACCTTACCTGCGCCCCGGCCAGGGTCGCGTCATCGTCGTAAGAACCGCTTGGCATCGAATAAGGCCCCGTTCCCGTGTCCCAGTCGCCTTCACCGCCGAGCGAAGCCGCCCGTTCGGCCGCCCAACGCCGGCCCGCTTCGCGCCGGGCGGCGAGTCGGAGCCAGTACTCCACGACGTCGCGCACGCTCGAGGTGAAGGTCTCGGGCCCGACGGCCTTCGAGAGGTAGCCGTTCGCGCCGTTCGCGTAGCACTCGTCGATGTCGACCGGGCGCGTCAGGGTCGTCAGGACGACCACCGGAACCTGCCGCCAGTTCGCCGCGGCGCGCATGGCCTTGAGCACTTCTAGCCCGTCGACCTTGGGCAGCTTCAGGTCGAGCAGCACAAGGTCGGGCGGCAGCACCAGGTTACGCCCGGCCACGTCGGAGGCGATGAAGTTCAGCACCTGCTCGCCGTCACCGATCACGCTGATGTGCGGCGAATACTTGCTCCCCTCCAGAGTGGTCTGGATGAGCAGCGCGTGGTCGGGATTGTCCTCAACGAGCAGGATGCGCAATTCCCGCGGCCACATCTTCGACCTCCAACTCATCCAGATCGACCGGCGGCCTCACGGCCGCTGACTCCGACGCCACCCACGGAGCCGTGAAGAAGAACGTGGCGCCGTGCCCCGGCGCGCTCTCCACACGGACCGCTCCGCCGCGCCCCTCCACGATGCGGCGGACAATGCTCAACCCCACACCCGTGCCGTCCACCTCCACGACCTTCAGACGCTGAAACGGCCTGAAGACACGCTGGTGGTAGTCGGGATGAATGCCGATGCCGTTGTCGCGCACCCAGAACTCGACAAGCGCGGGCTCGCCGGCCAACGCCCGCCAGCCGATCTCGATCTTCGGCTGCGGCTGAGTGCCAAGGAACTTGATCGCGTTCGACACGAGGTTCGAAAAGACCTGGCGCAGACGAACGCGCGAGAAACGTACCTGCGGCCAGTTAGCCGGGGTGACCACGGCGATCTCGCGCTCCTTGAACGATGCCTGCAGGTCTTCGAGCACAGCGCGCACGACATCGCCGGCGCCAAGGACTTCGTCGGGCTCCTCGAGTCGTCCGACGCGCGACAGCTCGAGCAGATCGTTCAGCAGCCGGCTCAGATACTCGGCGTTGGCCGCGATTCGATCGATGTAAAGCGCGCCGCGCTCGTCGAACCGCTCGCGGTGCCGGGTCTGCAACAGCGAAGCAAAACCGCGCATCGATACGACCGGCGCCTGGAGGTCGTGCGACACCGTATAGACAAAGGCCTCGAGCTCGGCGTTTTTGGCACGCAACTGAGCGGCAGAGTGTTGCGTGGTTTCGAAAAGCTGTGCATTGCGCAGGGCCAGGGCCAGCTGGCCGGCGATCCCGCGCAGCAACGTCTGCTCGTCTTCGGTCCAGCGCCGCCCATGGGTCACCTGCATCAGCATCAGAACGTAGTAGCGATCTTCGAGCTGCGTGCGGATCGGTACCCAGGCGACAGAGCGCAGGCCGAACCGCCCGGCCGTATCGTTCCACCACTCTTGCAGGACCGGATCGACCTGGCCTTCGGTGGCGGTGACGACGACGCCGGTCTGCAGCCAGTGCGCCAGCGGCTTGAGGCTGTGCCCGAGCGGCTGCGGCTTCTTGAGGGAGCGACGCTCGCCGAGCGAGGCGTTGACGTATTCGTGCTCGGTCAGCAACAACCCGGCGCCGAGATCGACCTGGCTGAGCGCGCACAGATCAGCCTTGAGCACCTCACCCACCTCGGCGACCGCCTGGCCGAGCACCTGCTGCAGGTCGAGGCTGCCATTGACGGTGCTGGCGACGCGGGAGAGCAGGGCTTCGCGCTTGGCACGTTCGGCCTCACGCTGGAAGGCATGGATGCCGCGCAACGACGCCGTCAGCGGTTCGGCCAGCAGCGAGAGCGTGCGCTCGTCTTCGAGGCCGAACTGACCAGGGCGCTGCGCCGCGATCGTCAACGCGCCGATGGCGTGGTTGCCGTCGCGGATCGGCACCGACAACTCGGACATCACGGTGCCGAGCCCGAGGCTCGGGCGCAACCCCGTCTGGCCACGGCCGGCGAATTGCTCGACCACCGCCGCCCGGTTGGTCAACACGGCGCGTCCCGCAGTGCCATAGCCCGGCGGGATGCGGTACGCCGCTGGCCCGAGGGCGCGACCATCGAGGCCCGCCACAGCGCACAGCGCCAGACGGCCATCGTCTTCCTTGAGATAAGCCGCCACGAATTCGTAGCGTAGATGAAGGTGGGCTTCGCGGACGACGGCGGCCAGGATCGGAGCGAGCTCCGGCGTCGCCGCGATCTGCTGCGTGACGTTGAGCAGAGCCTTGAGCAGGCTGGTCTGCCGGATGACCATGCGCCGATTGCGCGCCTGCTCGAGCATGCGGCCCATAGCGCGCGTCAGGCGGTCGAGCGATTCCTGGCGGACGAGGAGATAGTCAGCGGCGCCCCGCTCCACCGCCGCGCGTGCCTCGGCCTCGCGTTCAACGTCCGCCACCACGAACAAGGGCAGATCGGGCCGCTCGCGCAGGAAGAGGTCGAGCACATCGGCGGCGCCGATTGTGACCGATACATCGAGGACCGCGACGTCGTAGTGGGTGCCTTCGTCGAGCCGGCGTCGGCAGTCAGTCTGAGTGTCAGCCCAATCGGCCGTCGCACCGCCGCGGTGATTGGGCAGCGCCAGGTCCAGGCCCCGAACGAGGTCTTCGCTCAGGCCGATGGCGAGGACGTGCATCATGCCGACAACGCCTTTCCGGCCGGTCGGCAGCTTCCTCGCAAACTTGAGTCCGATCCCACGAGCTTCACAGAAAATTCCCTTAAGCCTTGGTCATCATAATCAAGGGGCCAGACCGTCGCCATAAACGAGACGTAAAGAGTTTACGCAGCGCGTAAAGGAGCGGTGAAAGAGCCGTTTTCGCAATCTTCGACGGCTCGAGGACGCTTCGTGGATTCCCAGCGACCCCGCCGGCCCTATCGTGAGCCACGAGGCCAGGGCCGCCAACCGAGCGGGCCCCTGGTAGGAGGTGCTCATATGACAATCCGTGTTCGACCGTCGGCCCTGCGCCGCCTTGGCGAGCAGCTGCGGGCCCTGTTAACCGGGACACATCGAGAAGCCGCCGCGCGTCTGAGCGGTCTCCTCAATGCCCTGAGCGGGTCGTGGAGCTCTGAAGCTCAGGCGTCTTTCGAAGCCACCTTTGGCGGCTGGCTCGCCGGCTTCGGACGGCGGGGCCAGGATCTGCTGCGAGACGCTGCCTTTCTCAATCGGGCAGCCGACGACTATGAAGCACTCGAAGCGCTCCTGGCCGACGAACTGACTGATCCGCCGGCTCGGGGCGCTGGCAAGGTCCTGGCGCGCCCGGCGCCGCAGGGGA
Source organism: Anaerolineales bacterium (assembly GCA_044226485.1). Taxonomy (GTDB): domain Bacteria; phylum Chloroflexota; class Anaerolineae; order Anaerolineales; family UBA6663; genus UBA6663. Next base: position 163,640 of record JBGAGY010000006.1, on the reverse strand, counting down.
GCGGCCCATCGTTGAGCGGCCCGATCTACTCGACCGGCGGCAGTCTCGCGAGCCAGACCTTCGACGGTTCGGCGGCGGCCGGAAAACCACTGGGCTTGACCAACGTCCGCCTTACGTATCGAGCCGACTACGCGATCGATTACTACCGGGATCAGGTCGTCGTGCGGCTCACCCAGTATCCTTCCACGTACCAAGTCGCCTCGCCCACGCACTGGGCCTCCGCGGCGACGGTGATCACGCGCAGCGGGCGTCAGCTTCAGTACAATATTGACGCTCTCGATCCGAATTTGGTCGCGCGAGCCGAGGACGCGACCTTGACGCTGCCGATCGACCCGGCTGACCCTCCCGTGCGGGTCGACCTCTACATCATCAACATCGCCGACGGCCCCGCGGGCGCCGCTCCGTCGCGACAGTTCTACGGATCGTTCACCATCGATGTGCCGCCGGCCCAACCGACGCCGACCGTTGTCGCCCCGCTGGCGCCGACCGCGACGCCCAACCCGATTCCCGGTCTCGGTGGACCGCGGCCCATTCAGGTGCCGGCCACCCCAACACCGGCACCCGGGCCGACGCCGCCACCCACACAACAAACGCCGCCTCGGCGGGTGGGACCGATCCGTGCCGATTGATCAACGGACAGGAGGTGAACATGGTTTCATCAGTGTCGCGCTACAGCCTTGCCGTTCGCCTGTGTTCCATGCTCGTCTTCATGATGGCCGTCGTCAATGCCGCCCTCATCTTCGGGTTCGCCGTCGTTCCGATGGATAACCTGACCACGTTCGCTCGCGTGTGGATGACGCTCCTCACTGTCCTGAACGGATTGCTGGTCGTGGGCGTCGCCTTCCAGGCGGCCGATGCGGGGCTGGCCGGCGGGCCGGCCGACGCGAAGGCTCGCAGCCGGCTGGTGGCGGTGACCGGCTGGCTGCCCATCGTGGCGATTGGGATCGTCTGTCTGACGTTGGTCAGTTCATCGGTCGGCCGTCTCGTCGGGGACCCGCCCGTCTCAGCCGGGGCCGCCTCGTTGCGTCAGACGCTCGGACTGCTGATCCTGGTGGGATGGTCGCTGTTCGGTTGGGCCGCTGTCCTGCGCTGGCTCAAGCAGGGGCCGCCCCTGGCGCTGTCGATCCTGACCCGCGTGATGGAACTCCTGGCCGTGGCGGCCATGATCATGGATGTGTCGGATGGCGTCCTGTCGGGATTGAATGGTTCAGGGGTGCCGATAAATGCCGCCATACGCGTGTTCGACGCCCTGGCGCAGGGCCTGGCCGTCGTGATCTGCGTCGAAGCCGTCTCAAATCCTGATCCGGCGCGGCTGAACGGCATGCTGGGACGCGGCCTGCGCGTGTTGCAGGTCATGGCCTGGGCCACGCTCCTGGCCCAACTTGGCGCACAGGGCCTGGCGGTCGTTCAATACGGTGATGTTTCGGCGGCAGGCCTGGTCGGGCCTGTGAGCTATGTGGCGGGCTGGTTGTTGGCGTTCAGCGAGCGTTCGCTGCTTGTGGCGACGCTTTGGGCGCGAGAGGATCGCGTGCTGGCCTCATAAAACAAGAGACGAAGGATGATTGATAATCACCTTTCGTCGGTCGTCAGGCGTCGTTCGTACCTCAGCCGACCTTGAGATCGGGTTCGTACACGCAGACGCGATTGCGGCCAAGCTCCTTGGCGCGCATCAGCGCCTCGTCGGCTCGCGCCACGAGGCTGTCGAGGTGATAGAGCTCGCTGCCGTTGGTGACGAGATCGAGCCCGGTGGACGTGCTGGCGATGCCAAAGCTGGCATGGAGCTGTAACACACCAGCGGCCAGCGGCAGATGCGTGTCGAGGATCTGCTGGCGCATCCGTTCGGCGATGGTGACCGCCAGGCCCTCGTCGGTGCTGGGGAGGACGAGCAAGAACTCTTCACCGCCCCAGCGCCCCGCCCAGTCGTACGGCCGCTTGTTGAGCTTGAGGGTGTCGGCCACCAGCCGCAGCGCCTTGTCGCCGACGAGGTGGCCGTGGCGATCGTTCACCTGCTTGAAGTGATCGATGTCGAGCATCATCAGGCTGACCGGGTTGCGGTCGCGCCGTGAACGGCTCAATTCGGCTTCCGCGTGAGTGTAGAGCGCCCGGCGGTTGAGCAGGCCGGTCAACGAGTCGAGCGTGGCCAGCTCTTCCATCTGCTGCAGGGTCTGGTTGAGCCGGTTCTCGAGGTTGAGGATGCGCTCGCCGATCTTGACCCGGGCGCGGAGTTCGCCGGTGTTGAACGGCTTGGTGAGGTAATCGTCGGCGCCGGCTTCGAGGCCGTAGATGACGTCGCCTTTGCTCTCCTTGGCGGTGAGCATGATGATGTAGGTGTAGGCCGGAGCCGATACCGCGCGAATGCGGCGGATCAGTTCGGGGCCGTCCATCACCGGCATCATCCAGTCGGTGATGACCAGGCGGATCGTCTCGCGCTCCCAGATGTCGAGCGCGGTCTGGCCGTTCTCGGCCAGCGCCACGTCGTATCCCGCCCGCGACATATAAGTCTGGAGAATCTGACGCAGCACAGGATCATCGTCAACGATGAGGATCTTCATCGGCGACGTTGCCGGTGCTGCGGGGGCGGACAAGGGAGTCATGTTGTCACCGCGCCGCCTGCCCTACTTGTGGGTCGGGCTGGAAACGCGTGTCCGTCGTCGATGCCCCGGAGTTGCCGTCGGTGAGTGTAGGCGCCGAAGACAGTCCGGGGCGTCGCATGGTGCTTACGTCGGCTGCGGTTGATTGTACCGCGCTAGGCCATGGCCGGGACGGCTTGCAGATCCTTGGCCTCTTCGAGCGAGAGCACGCGCGTGAGGTCCAACAGGATCACGAGCCGGTCATCGACCTTGGCGATGCCGCGAATGAAGGCGCTGTCCAGGGTCGTCACGATCGGCGACGGCGGCTCGATGGCATCGGCCTGGATCCGCAGAACCTGGGTGACGGCATCGACGATCATGCCGACCTTCTGGCCGCCGAGCTCGACCACCACGATCCGGGTGTCGCTCGTGTAGTTCTCGACCACGGCCATGCCGAACCGCTTGCGCAGATCGATGACCGGGAGCACCTCGCCGCGCAGGTTCGTGACGCCTTCGACGAAGTGCGGGGCCCGGGGCACGACCGTGATCGCCTGCATCTTGATGATGCCGTCCACGGCCGCGATTTCGACACCATAGTGTTCTTCCGCCAGGTTGAACACCACGACTTGACTTTCCATAGCAGTCTCCTTCTTTCTAACCTTACGTTACCCGTCGTCACGTGGGTTGTCTATAAACCCACTGTGAAGAGCGTGCGCGCCCGGGGATCTTTATCCGTCGCTCACTTCCCTGGCGCCTCACCCGAACTTCGGGCTGGCCGGCACGGCGATCTGGGCGGCCTTGACGGCGACCTGGCGTCCTTCGCGGATCGCAAGGTGAACTGTCAATGCGCCATATTCCGAGTCGAGGCCGACGATCAGCCGCGGCATGTCGAGCGTCGACAGCATCGACCCCTTGCCCAACAGCAGCGTGGGCGGCGAGATCTGCGATTCGTATCCTGCCTGGGCGAGCTTGACACTCGCCCGGCCGGTGATGACGTTGCCAAGTTCGGCGAGACCCGACTGGGCCAGCGACGTGATCGTCTCGAGCTTCTCGCCGAGCATGTTTCCGATCAGGGCCAGCGACAGCCGCGTGCCGAGGCTGTAGAACACGGTGCCTTCGACGGCACCCACCAGGCTGAGCATCACGGTGACGTCGTCGGTAACGTACGACTCTTTGCTCAGGCTGATCTGGTTGCGCGTCGTGCGCACATCCGCCTCGGCCAGCAACACCTCGTAGGCGGCTTCCAAAAACGGGTTGAGGAACTTGACGTTCATGTTGAGTCCTTTGGCTTTCGGGCCTGCTCAGGCCCGGGCGCCCAACCCGCGAACGAGCGGCACATGTGTCTGGTTGTTGGTCGGTTCGGCCAGACGAAGCGCCAGATGCGCCTCGAGCTCATGCTCGCCGAAGCGGATCGGGACAACCAGCCGCGGGAAGTCCAGCGTGCTGACCGTGATGCCGGCGCCGACGATCACGGTCGGCGGCGAGATGTCCGTCTGCAGGCCGATCTCGGAGAGCTTGATGGTCGCGCGGCCAGTCAGCACGTTGCCGAGCTCGGCCACGCCCGAAGTCGCCAGCGAGTCGAGTTCCGTGATGGTCTCGCCCATCATCTTGCTCACGAGCATGCAGGCCGTGGCCTTCGACATGCCGTAGAGCACGACGCCCTGCAGCTGACCGATCATGCTCAGCAGCACGGTGACCTCGTTGGCCGTCAACGCCGAGCGCTGCAGACTGATCTCGCCGCGCTGGACTTCGACGCCAATCTCGGCCTTGAGGACCTCGTTGGCAGCCTCCAAAAACGGATTCAAAAACTGAACATTCATACTCATAATCCCTGCTCCTTCGATCGAACAGGCGGGCGATCCATCGCCTGGCGTCCGCGACGACGCGGACAGGCCCATCCGCCGTTACGCGGACAGGAAAGACTCGGCCTCCTGCACGGCCGGCACGACCTGTAACAACAACCCCTGGAAGCTCGCGTCATCGAGGCCCAATCGCTCGAGGGCGGCCGGCTCGATCTGGTACTGCAGGCCGTCGCTGCCAAGCCCGATGCCCAGGGTCATCACCGCCACGTCGGCGGTGTACACGGCGGCCACGAGGCCAGCCGATTCGGGTTCCGGAACGTCCATCGGGCGATGGTGGTACTGGATGGCCTGCACCAGTCGATCGGGCAGGTTCCAGCGGCGAGCCATCTCAGCGCCGAGGTCGGCGTGGTTCAGCCCGAAACACTCGGTCTCAAGCTGGTCGAACGGCAGCTGGGCCCATTCAGGCCGGGCCAGCTCGACGTCGCGCAGCAGCAACTCGTACGCCAACTTGCCGATGTCGGCGAGCAGCGCGGCGTTGTAGGCCTCCTCGGTGGTGGCGCGCCCGAGCTTGGCCGCCGCCAGGCGCGCGGCCGTCGCCATACCGACCGCGTGCTTCCACAGCGAACCGCGCTCGAGGCCGTAACCAGGCACCGGCCGATTGAACAGCGACGCCACCGAGGCCGCGATCACGAGGTTCTGCACAGTGCCGTTGCCCAGGTACACGATCGCGTGTTGGACCGTGGTCACCGGGTGGCGCAGACCAAAGAAAGCCGAATTCGCCCAGCGCAACACAAGTCCGGCCAGCGCCTGGTCCATGGAGAGCACGCGCGCCAGCGCGCTCGCATCGGAGCGCGGGTTGCGGATCAACTCCAGGGCCTTGTAAGCAGCTGCCGGCAGCGGCGGCAGTTCGCCGATCCGCTGCAGGGCCTCATCTGCGGTGAGGGGCTTCCCGATTTGGACGGTCATGACGCCTCTGGGCGCTGATAAAACGAGATCCCAGCGCTCTTGAATCCGATTTGAGCGGCCTGCGAAACGACCTCGGTGCCGCCGACGAAGAGCACCCCGCCCGGTCGCAGGCTGTCGTAGAACTTGCGGTACAGCTCCGCCTTGGCCGGTTCGGTGAAGTAGATGACGACGTTGCGGCACAGCACGAGATCGAAGTCCGTCCCGGCCGGTGGCATCGTCACGAGGTTGTGCTCGGTGAACGTGATGCGCCGCTGCAATCGATCGACGACCTTGAAGGGCGGGCCGCCGGCCTCGAAATACTTGGCCTTGAACGAGGCGCTGACGTTGACGGTGTCTTCCGCCACGTACGGGCCGCGCGCTTTGGAGCGGGCCAAAGCCCCGCGGTCGAGGTCGGTGGCATGGATCTCATAGCGCCCACCGTGCCCGAGTTCCTCGAGCATCATGGCCAGGCTGTAGGGTTCGAGGCCGATCGAGCAGCCGGCGCTCCAGATCCGCAGCTTCGAGCCGAGCGCGCCGCCGGAGATCGCCTGCCGGCCCTTGACCAGCAACGGCACGATCACATCCCTCAGGTATTCCCAGCGATCCGGATCGCGGAAGAAGGCCGAGACGTTGATCGTCAGATAGTCGCGCAGCTTGGCGATGTCGGGCTCGGAGCCCTTGATGGCCGTGAAGTACTCGGGCCACGTCTTGCGACCCGACCGCACGAGCCAGGCATCCAGACGGCGGCGCATCTGCTCGTCTTTGTAGTAGTCAAGATCGATGTCAAGCAGGGTGCGGATGTTGCGCTTGACGATCGCGTACGTCTCGAGATCCATATCGCCTCTACTCGGTTCAGCGTCGGACGGCGCGTTCGATCGCGCGCGCGACGTCTGTCAACGGCGCGATCACATCGGCCACGCCGGCCTCAGCCACACTCCGGGGCATGCCCCAGACCACACACGTGCTCTCGTCTTCGGCGATGACGTGCCCCCCGGCCTGATGCACGAGCGTCGCGCCCTGCGTCCCGTCATGGCCCATCCCGGTCAAAATGGCCGTCACCAACCGCGACTTGTAGTGCGGCACCATCGACGTGAGCGTCACGTCGATGGCCGGCCGAACGCCCTGCACCGGCGGGTTCTGGTTAAGCGTGGCGCGCGCGTCTCCGTCGAATTGGAGATGAAAGCCACCGGGCGCCAGCAGCGCAAGCCCGGCCTGGAGGGTGTCGCCTGGGCGTGCTTCGCGCACATGAAAGCCAGAGATGCCGTCGAGCCGTTCGGCCAGCGAACGCGTAAAGCCGACGGGCATATGCTGGACGATGACGATCGCGGCCGGCAGATTGGCGGCCATCGCCTGCATCACAGTGTGCAGCGCCCGCGGCCCACCGGTCGATGAGCCGATGAACACGACGCGATCGGTGTTGCGCAGGTCGCGGATCGGCTTCTCGGTCTGCGGCGGGACCGGCGCGTCGGCGGGGATCATCGCGGGCCGCGCCAGGCGGCCCACCTTGACCCGGGCGGCGGCCCGGACCTTGGCGATGACTTCCTCCATGACGCCCGCGACGTTGGCCCGCGAGGCGGGCTTTGTCACGAAATCGACAGCGCCGAGCGTCAGGGCCTGCACCGTCTCGCGTGCACCTTCGGCCGTCAGCGAGCTGAGCATCACCACGGGCCGCGGCGACGTGGCCATGATCTGGCGCAGCGTCGTCAACCCATCCATGCGCGGCATCTCGACGTCGAGCGTCACCACGTCTGGCTGGTGCCTGGCGATCAAGGCCAGGGCCTCCTCGCCATCGTGTGCGCTAGCCACGACCTGCATGCCGGCCGCGTCATTCAGATGCTTGGAGATCGTGAACCGCATGAAAGCGGAATCATCGACCACCAGCACTCGAATGACTCCGGTCGCCGCGGGCGGCGCGTCCGGTGAACGCGTGGCCATCATGGCGGCTGCCTTAGGCCAGCGCCCGCTTCAGGGCCGCGAGCACGCGGTCGGGTTCAAAGGGCTTGACCACGAAATCGCGCGCGCCCGACTTGATCGCCTCGAGCACGACGGACTCCTGGCCCAGGGCCGTGAGCATCACGACACGGGCGTTCGGGTCGCCGCTGCGGATCTCCTTGAGGGCGGCCAGGCCGTCCATCTCGGGCATGGTCACGTCCATCAGCACGGCATCGGGCCGGTTCTCGCGATACTTCGCGACAGCCTTGGCGCCGTTATCGGCTTCCATGACCTCGTGACCGTTGCCGGTCAGCATCTTGGTGATGCGCACACGCAGAAACTCGGCATCATCCACAACAAGAATCTTCGCCATCGTTCATCCCTCCATCACTACGTCTTCACTTGCGCGGCCGTCAGGCCAACGCCTTCTCCTGGCTTCCCAGGGCTTTCACAGTCATTCGGCCGTCGGCCGCGAACAAGCGCACCGTCCGGCCGACCGATCCACCCACGTCTTCCGCCAGCAACCGCATCCGCAACGAGTCGAGCATCACGCGCGTCTGGGCGACGTTGCGCTCGCCGATGTTGAAGGCTTGCTTGGCGCCCGGCGCAGACAGCATGTTGGCGCCGCCGGCGATCCGCACCTGAAGTCGGCTGCGCACGGCGCCGGCCTTCTCCATCTCCTCGATCAACTTGGGCACCCCGGTCGTCACGAACTTACCGGGCACGCTTTCGGTCCCGTTCAGGCTTTGGGGCAGCACGGCGTGCAACAGGCCCGCCACGTGCGCCACGGGGTCGTACATGCCGACGCCGACGCACGAGCCAAGCCCATAGGCGACGAGGACGTCGCCAGGCGTCCCGCTGATTTTGATCTCGCCAAGCCCGACGGGCAATGCCTGTTCGGCCATGTCAATTCGCGGCCCCTTTGAACATTTCCATCGAATTGGTGTCCGGGACGATCCAGAAAATCACCTCAACCTCGCGCCCCGCACGCATGAAAGTGCCCTGCAGCATCAGCACTTCGTCGCTCACGCCGGCCACTGTGGCCGTCACGACGTTCAGGATCGCGCCAACCATGTCGACGATCACGGCCGGGGGGCTCGGACGAGCATCCCAGTGCATGATCGTGGCCACACGATTGAGGAAGTAGCCGGTCGTGATGTTGCCCACCTCGCCCAGCGCCGACCGTTCCATCGAGCCCAGCACCTTGGTCTCCCCCTCGGGCAGACCCATGGCCAGGTCGACGAGCTCGCAGGCCTTGTCAAACGGCAGGACCAGCACGAACTGGGCCACAAGGTCGCCCTCCGACTGGAGGTAGATGCCCACGGCTTCCTGTTCGGGTCCGCCCATCACGTTGGGGATGTCGACGAGCGGCACCATGCGCGTGGCCGGCCGCGTCGGCATGATCTGCTCGCCCAGCATGCCCGACAGGCCTTCGGCGGCGTGCTGGAAACCCTGGACCCCGGTCGTCTCGAGAAAGAGCTTGAGCTTCTCGTCGTTGGTTTTCATTGAAAAGTGCGTCCTCGCTACCTCACGCCGCGCCTGTTACGCGCCGCCCAACCGGAACAGCCCGGGCACATCGGCGATCAGGGCCACACGACCGTCACCGAGGATGGCCGCGCCGGCCGTCCCAGGCGTGTCGCCGATCAACGAACTGATGGTCTTGATCACAAGTTCCTGTTCGCCGATCAGGCGATCGACGGCCAGGCCCATTTCGAGCTTGCCCCAGCGCACCGCCACGACGTACTCCTGAGCGCGCGGCTTGCGGTGTCCGCCGTTCAGGGCCAGCACTTCGCCGAGGTAAACGATCGGCAGGATGCGCTCGCGCAGTCGCATGACCGGGCGACCGTTGATCTTCTTGATCTGTTCCTTGGGCACCCGCAGCGCCTCGACCACGCTGGGCAGCGGCACCGCCATGGTGTTGTCGGCGACCCGCACCAACAGGGCCGGCACGATCGCCAGGGTCAGCGGCAGTGACACGCTGAACACAGTGCCATTGCCGGGCTTCGTGTCGATCGCGATCGAGCCGTTCAGGCGCTCGATGTTCGAGCGGACAATGTCCATGCCCACGCCGCGTCCTGAGATGTTCGAAACGTTGCGCGCCGTCGACAGGCCGGATTCGAAGATGAGGTTGATCGCCTCGTCATTCGACAGCGCCGCAGCTTCGGCCTCGGTCATGCGCCCTTTGCGTACCGCGCTGGCCTTGACGGCCTCGACATCGATGCCCTTGCCGTCATCTTCGACAGTGACGATGATGCGTCCTTCTTCATGACGGGCCGTCAGCAGCACGGTGCCCGTGGCCGACTTGCCCGCTGCGCGCCGCTGCTCGGGCGTCTCGATGCCGTGATCGACCGAGTTTCGCACCAGATGGATCAACGGGTCACTGATCGCTTCGATGACGGTGCGATCGAGTTCAGTGTCCTCGCCGCGCATCTGCAGGTCGATCTGCTTGCCTGTCGCCTTGGCCAGGTCGCGCACCAGACGCGGGAACTTGTTGAACGCCGTCGAGATCGGCAGCATCCGGATGCGCATCACTTCTTCTTGTAGCTGGTCCGTGATGCGCGCCAGGTGCTGGGTCGTCTGCACGAGGTCTTCGTAAAGGCTGTCGCCGCGGAGCTTCGGCTCGATGTTCGAGCGGATCTGAGCCAGGCGATTGCGGTCGGTGATCAGTTCACCGGTCAGGTTCATCAGCGTGTTGACGCGCTCGATGGTGGTGCGGATCGTCTGCTCGGCGGCGGCCGGTCGTTGCGCAGTGCCGGCCTTGGTCTGCGTTTCAGCGGCCTTGACCTTCACCGGAACGGCTTCGGCGGCTGGCGCCGTCTCAACGGGCGCCGGCGTCGCTGGCGTCGCCGAGGGGATGGGCTGACCGGCGGCGACCACGACGACACGGGTCATGTCGGACACCCAACCCAGAGCCTGCTCGATGTCGGCGGCCGCCTTCGTCGTGCGCAGCTGGCCGATGAAGCGCTGGCACGGCTTCGCGGCTTCGATCTCAGCCGCTGAGGGCTCCTGCCCTGTCAGCGTGCCGAGGCCTTGCAGCGTGATCATGATCTGCAGCGCGCGCGCTGCTGAGGCCACGCTGGCCGGATCGATATCGACGACGACCTGGACGGCCTCGCCATCGACGGTCGGCGCCGCTTCGGGCTGCGCAGCAGCGGGTGCTGCAGCTTCCGACGCCGGGCGGCCGGCCATTTGCACCTCGAGGGCGTCCACCAGCGAGTGGTGATCGACGTCGCTGACCTCGTGCGTCACGACTTCTTCGAGCAGCAGCCGCAGCGCGTCCAACCCGGCGAGCAGCGCTTCCATCATCAGAGGCGTCGCCGAGTGCTGGCCCTTGCGCAGGCCGTCGAGGACGGTCTCCATCGCATGGGTCAGCTCGGTCATACGTGTATGGCCGATTGCGCCCGCAGCGCCCTTGAGCGTGTGGGCCGCGCGGAAGATCACTTGAAGCAAATCGTCATTGGGGCCCGACCGCTCCAATTGCATCAAGCCGTCTTCGAGCTTCTGCAACTGCTCTTCTGCTTCGGGCATGAAGACCTGCAACTCATCTTCGGCGATATCGAACGTGATCTGCATGATGAAACCCTCTTCGTTGCCTCACTGTAGCATTTCGGTTAGGGCGCTTCTATAAAGTGACTGTGAAGGCAACGGAAATTCGAACGAAAACTAAGGCGTCTGCGATTCGGGCTCCAACAGCAATATGTTGTGCCGAGACGCAAATGCGACAAGATCCGATTGCCTTATACGGATCTTTAATCCCAGTTCAGTGTTGTACGCCGGGAGGCCTTTGTGGCGGATCCAGCGGCGAATGGTCTCGGTCGAGACCCGACAGCGCGTCGCGGCTTCGCGTGTCGACAACACAGGCTCGGGTGCAAGTGAGGGTGTGGCGGCGTTTTCCATCAGCGTGACCTCAAGAACTGCCCATCGATCCAGCCGGTTCCGTCCCAGTCGGCTGTCGCGCGCTCGGAGATTCGGACGAGGTACCACCAGGAGTTGCTGCACACCTGACGGTCGAGCACACGCGTCTTCTGTCCGTTGGTCGCCAGCCCGACGACGCCCGTCCACACGGCCCCCGGACAACCGCGCGTCAGACTGGTGCTGGCGTCGTTGGGCACCGACACCACGACGTTGGAGCCCGCGACGAAACGCGGACCCTCGGCCGGCATGTCCGGCGGCTTGGTGAACTCGCTCCAGGCCCAGGCAAACAACAGGGCCAGGATGAGACCGAGCCCGCCGAAGACCATGATCCGGGTGCGCAGGCTGGGTTCGTCGCCAGCCGGGCCGGTCGGCGGCACGACGGTGGCCGCCGCTGGACTCTGGGCCCCGACCCACAGGCGGCGCGGGCTTGCCCCGCCGGCACCGCCTTGTGTCGAAACGGGAACCGTCTGTTCGGTCTGGCGATTCGGCTCGCGCTGGTCGGCGGCGGCCCGCAGGGCCCGCAGGAACTGGCTGACGGTCGGGAACCGGTCGGCAGGGTCCTTGGCCAGGCCCTTGATCAGAGCCGCCTCAACGCCCGACGGGAGTTCGACGCCCAGCGAGCGCGGCAGCGGCGGAGGCTCGCTGATGTGCTTCATCACCACGCTCATCGTGGCACCGCCAAAGGGAGGCTGTCCGACGAGCGCTTCATACACGATGGCGGCGATGGCATACACGTCGCTACGCCCGTCGCAATGCAGGCCGCGGGCTTGCTCCGGCGACATGTACGCCGGCGTTCCCACGAGCCCGCCGTAATGCGAGAGCCGCGGCGAGTCGGTCACCTGCGCGAGGCCGAAGTCGGTCACGACCGCCGACGCCAGGTCGCCCGAGCGAAACAGGATATTGGCGGGTTTGAGATCGCGGTGGATAACGCCGAGTTCGTGGGCTACGTCAAGCGCGTCGGCGATCGGCGCCAGCCAGGCCAACACATGCCCGATCGACATCCGGCCTTCTTCGGCGATCACCCCGCGCAGGCGCTCGTCCAGCGTGCCGCCGGCCAGAAACTCAAGGGCCAGCGCCCGTCGGCCTTCGAAGTCGTAGGTCCCGTACAACTTGCCGATCGCCGGATGATCAAGCCTCTGCATCGCCTGGATCTCGCGTTCGAAGCGCTGAACCACGTCGAGGTTGTGGGCCAGATGCGGGAACATGATCTTGACGGCGGCGGGTTGTCCGGTCAGGGTGTGGATGGCGCGATACACGTCAGCCATGCTGCCGCGGCCGATCAGGTTGACGACGCGGTACGGACCGATTTGAACATCCAGGTTTTGAGAAGGCAGAGTCATGGCCGAACTCCATTCACCACACAGACGTCATCGGCCACACGCGCCACACGGGCGTAAAGCTCTGCTAAAATTCGCGGGTTTGCGGGATACGACGCGGCCAGGGTTTCGAAGCCGCGGTTACTCACACGAAAATGGGAAAGGCTCTAACGATGGATAAGACTCTTGTGATCATCAAGCCCGACGGCGTCCAGCGCGGGCTCGTCGGCGAGATCATCGGCCGCCTCGAGCGCCGCGGCCTGCGGCTGGTGGCGATGAAGATGCAGCAGGTCAGCCCCGAGCTGGCCGCCCGGCACTATGCCGTGCATCAGGGCAAGCCGTTCTACGAAGGCCTGGTCACTTACATCAGCAGCTCGCCGGTCGTGGTCATGGCGGTCGAGGGCAACAAAGTCATCGAGGCCGTGCGCCAGACGGTCGGCGCCACGAACCCGACGGCGGCTGCGCCCGGCACGATCCGCGCGGACTTCGGCATCGACATCGGCCGGAACCTGATCCACGCGTCTGACGGCCCCGAGACGGCGGCCCAGGAGCTCGCGCTCTGGTTCGGCGCCGACGAGGTCTTGAGTTGGTCGCGTGACGGGGAGCGGTGGGTGTACGAGAAGACCGCCTAAGAGCAACACAAGCTCGAGGACCAAAAAAGCGAGGGGCGGACGCTGTCGCGAAACAGCGTCCGCCCCTCGCCTTTTGCTCCCCGAGCCGTCGGGTTACTGAATCCTCAGCACCGTCTTCGCCTCGTGCCAGAGCTCTTCGAGCTTGTAGCGCTCTCGCTGCGTCGGCGAGAAGAGGTGGGCGATGACGTCGCGACAGTCGACAAGGATCCAACCACCAGCCGGCTGCCCCTGGATGCGCGGCGACTTCTGTCGCAGATTTTTGCGCATGTGCTCGGCCAGACCTTCGGCCAGAGCGTCGAGCTGGCGATCACTGGTGCCGGTGGCGATGATGAAGTAATCGGTGAAGGAACTGAGCCCCTGAACGTCAAGGAGCACGATGTCCTCGGCCTTCTTATCCTCAAGGACATCCACGAGCGAGCGGGCGAACTCAAGCGTCTTCAGAGGTCATCTCTCCTGAGCGGTGATTAATACGAATTTCGGCGATTATAGCGCCGCAGCACTCAATCGGGTATAGCGCGACCCGCCCGACGCCAGCTCGCTGCGCATCAATTCGAGCCGTTCGCCGCGAAAACTGAGGGGTTCGAAAGCCGGCAACTCAGCGATGCCCTGCCGGAGCCCCTCGACCTCGGCCGGCCGCAGGCCCGAGTTCACTCGAGCCAGCGTCAGGTGCGGGTGGAACAGCCGGCCCTCGGGCGGCCACCCCACCGCCTCAAGTCGGTCGTCGAGGGTCTTGGCCACGCGACCCAATGAGCCGTCGTCACTCTTCACGCCGACGTACAACACGCGCGGCGCGCCCCGCCCGCCCGGGAACACGCCATACCCGCCGAGCGACAGCGGGCAGGTGCCGGCTGACCGGCCGGCGACATCCGTCAGCAGCGCCTCGAGGTCGCGGCGCCGGCTTGCCGCCACCTCGCCCAAAAACCTCAACGTGAGATGGATGCCGTGCGGAGCCGCCCAACGCAGCATGGACCCCGGGAGCCGTTGCCGACAATCGCGTTGGATGTCGCCAAGTCTGACGACAACGGTCGAGGGCAGTTCGAGCGCGATGAAGACCCGCAGCGACGCCTGAGCGCTCATGGCGTGTGAGCCTCGGCCGCTAGATGCGGCGCGAAGAAATCGCAAAGCAGCCGGGCCACGGCCAGGGGATACGTATCGGTGAGCGTGTGCCCGGCTTTGAAATACACGAGCCGCGCGTTCGCAAGCGCTGCCACGGCTGAGAGTCCGTCGCTGTTCGGCACGTTGATGTCACGGTCGCCCAGGATGATCATCCCCGGGGCCGTCACCGAAGCGAGCCGCTGCCGAATATCGAAGGCCGTCAGGAGGTTCCACGTGTGGAGCAGCGTGAGGCTCGACGCATTGTTGAAATCCTCGATGCGCCGTTGCACGGGCCACACCTGTTCCCGCACAGGATCCAGCGCCCGGCCGGCCAACAGCGGCCCGAGCACAGACTGCGACATCTCCTGCGACCAGGCCATCCAGCGATCGCGCTGCGGCAGGCGCTCGAGCGCGCGCAGGATGACGCGCCCCGTCACGACCGGGTTGATGGCGGCGAAGGCCTTCACGCGCCGCGGCTGATCGGCCGCGAACTGCAGCGTCAGCGCCCCGCCCAACGAGTGGCCGACCACCCCGCAGGTGTCGATGCCCTGCTGCAGGCAAAAGCCTTCGAGCCATTCGCTGTAGGCTTGAGGATCGATCGCGCGATCGCCCAGGTCCGGCGCGCCGCCAAACCCAGGCAGATCGATCGTCCAGCATCGGTAGGACGCGGTCAGCTGCGGCATGAGATGCCGCCACAACCGTCGCGAGCTGGCCCAGCCATGCAACAGGATGAGGTTGGGCCCCTCGCCTGACACTTCGAAGGTTGGCGTCATGGGCCTCACAACGCCCGCGCCCTGTCGTAGTCGTCGGGGGTGTCGATATCGAGCAGGATCGCGTTATCCGGCGCGCTGACGGTCTCGACCGCCAGTCCGGTCAACGCCTGGCGAGGGTTGGCGTTCGCAGCCAGCGCCATCACCCGCGGCCAGGCGGCCCGGTCGAGCAAGAGCGGATGCCCGCGCTTCTCGCCATGCACCGGCACCACGGCCGGCGCCAGCGTCTCTCGCCAGCGCTGCACCAAATCGCCGATGATTGACGCCGGCATCAGAGGCTGATCGCCGAGCGCGACAAGCACAGCCTCGGGCGACGTCGTCAACGCGCGCAGGCCCGCCTGCAGCGAACGGCCCATCTCAGCTTCGGCATAGTCGGCGTTGTGGACGAACACGAGGCGCGGATCGCCTTCAGCCGCCGCTCGCGCGGCCGCTTCGATCCGCTCGCGTTCGGCTCCCGTCACCACCACGATCTCGCTGACCGGCGTCGAACGCAGGCGCGCGATCACGGCGCCCAGGATCGTGCCGCCCTCGGCCCAATCCATCAGCAGCTTAGGCTGACCCATACGCGTCGATCGTCCGGCGGCCAGCACCACAGCGCCGACGCGCCCATGCACTTCAGCCACGGCGTTGGGCTTGCGCGCTGTGCCCAGCAAGACCGAGTGGATGCGCGGCTCCGTCAGCAATCGCGTCGCCAGGCCGCGACCGATGTCGAGCCGGCGCGGCAGATCGACGCGATTGAGGAACACTGCCACGCGCGCTCCCTCGGGCACGCCTTTGAGACCGCCCTCCGGGTGCATCAACACGCGCGCCAACCCCTCGGACGTCACATCGGTTCCCAGAGCGACGCCGGCCAGTTCGGCGGCGCGCGCGGCGTTCTGCACGTTGAGGTCGATGATGCTCTCGCCGATCGACTCCAGATTCGCCATGAGCACAACGAGCGTCGCTGACGCTGGGATCGCCGGCTCGTCGGCCGCTGGCGCCTTGAACAGACGCCGATTGGCGTCGTCGGCCCTGATGAGCATGGCGCCGAGGCCCTGCACTGTGGTCAGTTCCTCGAGCAGCCCGGCCGTGATCGGCGCGGCCGCATCGATCGCGCGATCCACAGGGCCTGTGATCATCAGGTGGGCGTGTCGATCGAGGGCGGCCTCGACCCTGGCTCGATTGGCCTCAGCCGCCGAGAAGTGTCGCGGCGCACGATCCGTCAGGCCCGCCGACACCCTCACCGTGTTGGTGCTGATGACCGTTCGCCCGTGTTCGGCCAGGTCGTCGGCCAGCCGGAACAACGCCGACGATTTTCCGCCGGCACCCGTGAACGCCACGACCTCGCCATCTTCGACCCGAAGCGCTTGAAACAATCGCATCTCGTGATTCTCACCCAAAGCCCCTGGAATGCAAGGAGATCGCGCGGCGCGCGTTGGAGTAACGCTTACGGCGTCCAAAGCGCAGGGGCACGCTGAGGCTCGATCGCTTTCCCACCCGAGTCAACCTCACTGACGCGCTGCTGCCCTGTGTCATCCTCACTCCGTCGCGCTATCGGCCCGCAGCCGGGCCAGGTCGTCGGCCGTCGCGCCCTTGGGATACGGTCCAAAGGCAACCCGCAGGCGCTTGCGCGGGTTCGCCCCGGCGCCCAGGAGGTCTCGCGCCAGCGCCACATGTCCGTTGACCACGGCCTCATGCAACGGCGTGAATCCGTAACGATCCTGGAGGTTGGGGTCAGCCCCGGCCTTGAGCAGCTTCAGCGCCAGCGGCCGGGCGCCCGTGTGAGCGGCATAGTGCAGGGCCGACAACCCCAGGTGGTCACGCGCATCGAGATCGAGGCCGCGGGTCTTCAGCAACACATCGATCAGCGGCAGCGCCTCACGATCCACGGCGCCGATCAGCGCGGTCTGTCGATACCTGCCCGTGCGAGCGTTGACGTCGATGCCGGCTGCAATCAGGTCGCGCGCGATCCCCATCAGCCGCTTGCGAAGAGCCTTGGCGCCCGACCGCAACGCGGCGCCCTCGGGCGCTGATTGACCGGCGCGCGCCCAGGCATCGGCGACGACGTACAGCAGCGGCACCCCCGCCCGCCGCTCGACGGACAACCGGGCTCCCGCGGCGATCAGGACCCGCACCGTCGGCCGGGCCCCGTTGTACACGGCAGCCGCGATCGGCGGCACGATCTGGTCGGACCACGCATCGACGTCTGCGCCGGCCGCGATCACCTGACGCGCCATCCGCGCCCGCTCGGCTTCATCTTCAAAGGGGCCGCGGCAGACGTAGTGCAGAGCCGTGTCGCCGTCAGCCTCGCGGGCACGAATAGCGACGCGACGCTGCCTCTGCGGCAGAGCGCGCAGCGCATCGCTCAGGGCCACCCAGTCGCCCACGGCGGCCAGTTCCAACAGGGGTCTCTCGGTCATCGCTTCGGCTCTCAAGGCGACGAACGACGAAGGACGAACGACGACGGTTGAATGGCCATTCAACCGTCGTCGTTCGTCCTTCGTCGTTGATCTGAATGGTTCGGCGTCAGGCAGCCGGCTTGTCGCCTTCGGCGGGCTTCTTCGCTTCAGGCTTGGCGGCGGCAGCGGGCTTCGCGGCCGGGGCAGCGCCTTCCGCCGGTTTCGCGGCGGGCTTCGCCGCGGCGGCAGCGGCCTTGGCGGCCTTCTTGGCCTCTTCTTCAGCGCGGGCGGCCTCTTCGGCCTGGAAGTTGCGCGGCCGGATGGAGGCGTAATAGCTGAGCGGCTTGCCGAGCGCTTCCTTGTTCATGATGTGCTTCACCGTTCGATTGTATGAAGCCATCTCGTAGTTGTGATCCATCTTGATCGCATCGAACGGGCAGAACTCGGCGCAGAAGCCGCAGTTCATGCAGATATCGATGTCGATGTGGAACTCACGCGGCTGCGGCACGGGCCGGCCCGTCTTCGGGTCATTGGTGCGTTCGATCCAGATGCACTGCGGCGGGCAGACCTTGGCGCAGATGCCGCACGACGTGCAGCGGTAGTCCTTCTCAGCGCCCTTCTCTTCGTACACCAGGAACGGCGTGAAGCGGAACTCCTCGGGCACCGGCATCTTCTCGTCCGGATACATGACGGTCATGGCGCCTTTGCCCTTTGGCCCCTGACGCGTCGCCAAGACTTTCGGATTGCGGTTGTAGTACTTGCCGCCGGCCCCGTTGAAAATCCATCGCCAGTCGTCGGCATAGGTCCCGAAGAAATGCTTCAGGACCACCCACATACCCTTCGCGATTCCAGATCCGAACATAGACCCTCGCACAATTGCTGAGTGCTGATTTCTGATGGCTGATGGCCAGACGCCAATCAGCCGTCGGAAATCTCAATCAGCAATCAAATCATCGGTCGACTTCCCCGAGCACGATATCGACGCTGCCCAGGATGGCCACCACGTCGGCGACCTTCCAGCCCTCGCAGGCCTTGCCCAGCGAGGTCAGGTTGATGAAGCTGGGGGCGCGGACGTGGTACCGATACGGGCTCGGCTTGCCGTTCGAGATGACATAGAACCCGAGCTCGCCCTTCGGGCTCTCGACGCGGCCATAGGCTTCGCCGGCCGGCACACGTGCCTGGTACTGCTGCTTGCCCGAGAGGATCTCGCCCTCGGGGAGCTGTGTCAGCGCCTGCTGAAGGATCTTGACGCTTTCGCGGGCCTCGGTCACACGCACCTTGTAACGATCCATCAGGTCGCCGGTTTGACCCACGGCGATGTTGAAGTCGAAGCGATCGTAGATGCCGTAGGGCTCGGCCTTGCGGATGTCGTAGGGCACGCCCGTCGATCGCAGGATCGGCCCTGAAACGCTATAGCCGATCGCATCAGCGGCCGACATCGCAGCGACGCCGACGCAGCGCGAACGGACGATTTCGTTGTTGGTGAGGTACGCCTCGATCTCGTCGATCTTACGCGGCAGGCGTTCGAAGGCAAGTTCCTTCAGGGTCTCGAGCGCGCCCGGCGGCAGGTCGCGCGCAACGCCGCCGAAACGCATGTAGTTCACCATCATGCGTGAACCGGCGGTCGCCTCGAAGACGTCGAGGATCATCTCCCGCTCGGTCATCATGTACAGCGCCGGGGTGAAGAAGGCGCCGAGGTCGTTCAGGAAGAAGCCGATCCACCACAGGTGGCTCGCCACGCGCGTGAACTCATCCATGATCACGCGCAGGTACTCGGCGCGCTCGGGCACCTTGGCGCCCATGAGCTTCTCGACCGCCAGCACATATGCATGGTTGTTGCACATGGGCGTGAGGTAGTCGAGCCGATCGGTGAACGGGATGTTCTGGATGAACGTGTTGCGCTCGCCGATCTTCTCGTGGTTGCGGTGCAGATACCCCATCACGGGCTCGAGCTTGATGATGGTCTCGCCGTCGAGCGTGACGATCAGGCGCAGCACGCCGTGTGTCGAAGGATGCTGCGGGCCGAGGTTGACCGTCACGTAGTCGGTCTGCATGCCCTCGATCGTCACACCTTTGCCGTCGACCGGCATGGCGTCGTACACCGAGCTCTCGGACTGCTCCGTCCAGCCCTCGAGCGTGAAGCCGTCGGGATAGGTGACGTTGTTGCCGAAGGGGTTCTTGTCTTCGGCACGATGCACCTGCCCACCCGGCCAGCGAGTGTCGAACGGCTTGGTGTCCTGCTCGAAATATGCTTCCTTCCAGTCCTTGCGCATAGGGTGGCCGTGGAAGCCCTCCCACATCAGGATGCGCTTGAGGTCGGGATGGCCCGTGAACTTGATGCCGTACAGGTCCCAGGCCTCGCGCTCCTGGAAGCCGACGCCCGGGAAGAACGGCGTCAGGCTGGGCAGCACCGAGCTGTCGTGGCTGGTCTGCGCGTGAAGCACGATCGCGCCGCCGCCCGCTTCCAGATTGTAGAAATGGTAGACCATCTCCATCTGGCCCTGCTCGAGGTAGTGCACGGGCGTCGCGGACGAGAGGAACTTGAAGTTGTATCGATCGCGCAGCGCCGTCGCGACCTCGACGAGGTTCTCGGCCTTGACGGTGTAGCCTGTATAGCCTTTGCGTGCCTCGACGCTCACCGCGTCCGGGAACGCTTCGTTGAGCTTGAGGTCTTCAGCCCTGAGCGAAAGATTGGTGAGTTCAGCAGTTGCCATGATGTCGATTGCGTCTGCGTGATTCGCGGGTTTCGATGTGCGTCAACCGGCCGCCGGCGGCGTCGGTTCAACCGCGGCCGAGGTCGCCGCGATCTGGGCTGCCTCCGCCTGCTCCGCCGCGCGCTGGCGCAACAGACCGGCGTGACGCGGGTCGATCAGATCAGGTCCCAGGATCGGCACCGGGATGGGTTCCTCGGCGCCGGGTTGATACCAGCGCACAGTCCGAATCGACTGCGAGTCGATCTTCTTCTGCAACGTGATCAGGCCGTGCAGCAATGCCTGCGGAGTGGGAGGGCACCCGGGGACATACACGTCGACCGGCAGGAACTTGTCGATGCCCGACACCACGTTGTAGCCTTCTTTGAACGGGCCGCCGCCGCTGGCGCAGGCGCCCATCGCCATCACGTACTTGGGCTCAGGCATCTGGTTGTAGAGGCGCACGATCTGCGGCACCATCTTCTTGGTGACGGTGCCTGACACGATCATCAGGTCAGCCTGACGCGCCGATGGGCGCATCACTTCCATGCCGAAGCGGCTCAAGTCGTAGCGCGCCGCCGCTGTGCAGATCATCTCGATCGCGCAACAGGCCAGGCCGAAAAGCATCGGCCACAACGAGTTGCGGCGGCTCCAGTTGTAGATCTTGTCGATGGAAGTGATGATCAGGTTGCCTTCCACCTCAGCGGGGACGGGGATGTCGGGATTTGCGAGTTCCTTGGAGATGCTGCTCATAGGGTCGTCCTGCTCTCGTACCACTCCTGATAGATCGCTTCCAGGATATCGTCGTTGGCGAGTTCGGGATCGTCTTGGAAATCCGGCAGGGAGATCACCCAATTGTAGACCATATTCAGGGTGACCTCAGCCAAATCGGCCCCTGGATGTTCCCGTTGCAGCCGTTTTGCCAGGGCAAAGGCGGCATCCCAGTAGAGTTCATCCATCTCAGGCTCCGAATGTGACCATTCGTGACAGATTTCGCAAACGAATTATATCTAGCCACATTCTGATGTCAAACGATTGGCGATATTGGCCCTCGTGATGCACCTCTTCGTCAGACAAGGCGCTGCAAGCCCCTTTCTGACAGATCCCTTCAACTCTGCTACATTTAACCAAGCGGATTTGACAAAAATTGTACAGCCGCTAGAATTCTGTGTATACGCGATCGGACGGGGACTATGCAAGCGACTCGCCAACAGATCCTGGACTATCTCAAGGTACACGGGCCCTCGACGGTCGACCAGCTCGCTGAAGTGCTGCAGCTCAGCCCCGTCACCGTGCGACACCATCTCGACATCCTGCGCAGCGAGGAATTGATCGGGGAGCCGGTCGTGCGCCGCCGCAACACGCGCGGCCGTCCTCAGCACCTGTTTTCGCTGACCGACAAGGCCTCCAGCCATTTTCCGAAGCGCTACCACCAACTGGCCAGCGGCCTGCTCGATCAACTCAAGCAGCACGCCGACGAGCGGATGGTCAACGTCATCTTCACCGGTCTGACCGAGACCATGGTCTCCGAGGCGCCGCGCCCCGATCAACATGCGTCGCTCCCCGCCCGCCTGGCCCAGGCCGTGGCCTATCTCAACGGTCAGGGCTACATCGCCCACTGGGACGCCGTCGATGGCGGGTACGTGGTGCACACCTGCAACTGCCCCTTCGAGGCGGTCGCGCCGCAACACGGCGAGCTCTGCGGCCTCGATGCGCGTCTGGTCAGCACGTTGATCGGCCTGCCGGTCGAGCGCCGCTCGCACATGGCAGAGGGCGACCCGTCGTGCACGTACTTCGTGCCCGCCGCGATCTCTGACGGCGCCGAAGTAACGGCTGTGAATCGCAAATGATTTATTGACAGCCTTGGGCGAAATTGTTACCATTTCGCCTACGGGGGAGATCTCCCCTGATTGGGCTGGTGTAATCGTTCACGCAATGCCGGAGGATTCATGACGACTCAGACTGAACTGCCCACCACTCTCACCGAGATTCCTGTGGAGGAGCCCGCGTTGACCCTGCTGCCCGCGGCAGCCACCAAGCTGACGGAGCTCCTGGCCTCGCGAAATCTGACTGACCACGGCCTGCGTGTGTTCGTCTCGGGCGGCGGTTGCTCGGGCATGCAGTACGGCATGGCCATCGAGAAGGAAGCCAGCGAGTTCGATACGGTCTTCGTTCAGTCCGGCGTCCGTGTGATCGTGGACCCGACGTCGATGAGCTATCTGATGGGCGCCACCATCGACTACGTGGACAACCTCATGGGCGGCGGCTTCCGGATCGATAATCCGAACGCCGTGTCGACCTGCGGTTGCGGCCACTCGTTCCGCACCTCGGGCCAGGCGGCCGCGAGCGACGAGGGCGGCAGCTGCAGCTGCAGTCACTGAGTCCTGCGGTATCGGCTTGCGTCAAACGCGATCGGGCTGTGCCCGATCGCGTTTTCGCTTAAGGTCCCTCGCTCCTGCCTTTCGGCCTCTGCCCGTCTCTGACGCTCACCCAACCGAACATCGAACATTCATTCTTGACAACTCAACTCTCGTTTGTTATATTACCTAAAGGTTATATAAACAGGAGCAACCATGATCGACACACCCACTCTGATCAACACCGCGGCTCAACGAACCGCTCTGATCCACATCACGGTGCCGCGCCAGGACATTCAGCAGGCGATGGGCCAGGGTTACCAGGAGTTGATGTCCACGCTCGCGGCCCAGAGCATCACGCCGACAGGGCCCTGGTACACGCACCACCTGCGCATGGATCCTGACGTGTTCGACTACGAACTCGGCGCCCCGGTCGATCAGCCGGTCAAATCGAGCGGCCGCGTCGTCGAAGGCGAGCTGCCGGCGGGTCGCGTCGCCCACACCGTATACCGCGGCGGCTACGAGGGCCTCGGCGAGGCCTGGGGCGAGTTCGAGGCCTGGATCAAGGCCAACGGCCATTCGACGCGCGACGATCTCTGGGAGGTCTACGCCGCCGGCCCTGAGACCGGGCCGGACTCTGCCGGCTGGCGCACCGAGCTCTACCGCCCACTGGCTTCCTGAGCGGTTGCCGGTCATCAAGGAACGAAACGCATGGCACCCAAAAAGAACGCCCCGCCCCGCAAGGTCATCGCCAACTGCTCACTCTCGCTCGACGGACGCACGAACGGGCCAGGCGGCGACTATGACATGAGCTGGATCGTGCCGCATGCCATCACTTCAGGTGCTCGCGACCACATGATCGCAGTGTCGAAGCCCGCCAGCACGATCCTGCTCGGGCGCAAGAACTATCAGGGCTTCGGCGCCTACTGGCCGGCGGTCGCCGACGACGAGAGCGCCGATCCGCACGACCGCGACTTCTCGCGCTGGCTCACCGCGACCGAGAAGGTCGTGTTCTCTTCCACGCTCTCCGAAACGACCTGGGCAAACAGCCGCATCGTCAACGCCGACCCCGAAACCATCGTCGACGAGCTCCGGCACCAGCCGGGCGGCGACATCATCGTCCTGGCCAGCTTCAGCCTGATCAAGCGCCTGCTCAAGGCGGATGCCCTTGACGCACTCAGCCTCACGCTCTGCCCCGAGATCGCCGGAGGCGGTGCGCAGTTGTTCGACGACGGCCTGCCCGCTTCGTCGTGGAGCCTGCGCACGTGCACGCCCACCGAAAGCGGCGCCGTCACGCTCATCTACGATCGAAAACGCTGACCTGGATTTCCACATGCCAACCCGTGCTGTCAAACGTTCGAAGCCGAAGCCCAGGTCTGGACGCCCCGCGCCAGAAGAGGCAACTGACGTCGTCGCGTTCATCAAGGCGCTCAAGCATCCGCGCGAAGCCGAGATCCTGGCGCTGCGCAAGATCATCCTCGGCGTCGACAAGACCGTGGCCGAAGGGATCAAGTGGAACTCGCCGAGTTTCCACACCACGCTGGATTTCGCGACGTTCCACCTGCGCTCGAAGGACGGGACGCTCGTGATCCTCCATCGCGGGTCAACGCCGGAACAGGCTAAGAAGGCGATGACGATCGATGACCCGGCCGGGATGTTGGCATGGCGCGGCACCAGTCGTGCCCTCATCACCTTCAAGAGCGTCGAAGACGTGGTCGTGCGGAAGGCCGCGTTCATCAAGATCTTGAAGCAGTGGATTCCGCAGCTTTAGGCTTTGCAGCGCCTCGTCCTCCAGGAGTTCCCATCTTGTCCCTCTCCCAGAAGATCAAGTCTTGCCTTTGGTTCGATCATCAGGCCCTTGAGGCTGCCGAGTTCTATATCTCACTGTTCAAGGATTCGAAGATCGTGTCGGTCAGCCGCTTCGGCGAGGCCGGCGGCGGGCCGGCTGGCAGTGTCATGTCTGTGGACTTCCAACTCGAAGGCCAGCGGTTCATGGCGCTCAACGGGGGCGTGGGGATTCCATTCACCGACGCGATCTCGTTCTTCGTCGACTGCGTGGATCAGGCCGAGGTCGATGCTCTGTGGAGCCAACTCGTCGCGGGCGGCAGCGAAACGGCCTGCGGGTGGCTCAAGGATCGCTACGGGTTGTCGTGGCAGATCATCCCGCGCGCCTTGATGGACATGCTCGACGACAAGGATCCCGAGCGGGTCAAGCGGGTCACTGAGGCGATGCTGAAGATGATCAAGCTCGACGTCGCCGAATTGCAGAGGGCCTATGACGGCCGCTAGCGTTCGACCCCCTGCTCGACTCGACCTGACCTTCGCAGCACTGGCCGACCCGACCCGGCGCGCGATCCTGCAACGCCTGGCTGCAGGCGAAGCCACAGTGATGGAACTGGCGAAGCCTTTTGCGCTGAGTCAGCCGGCGATCTCCAAGCACCTCAAGGTGCTGGAACGCGCTGGCCTGATCGCGCGCGGTCGCGAGGCCCAACGTCGGCCCTGTCGCCTCGTGGCAGAGCCCCTGGCCGAGGCCGACGCCTGGCTCCAAACCTATCGCACCTATTGGGAAGGCACCTATCGGCGCCTCGACGCCTTGCTCGAGGAACTGAAGGCCGACCCTCACACCCAGGGAGATCAACCATGACGGACCGAATGCTTCACGTCGGCGCCCTGCAGATCACGACGCCGTCCGAGACCGAGATCGCCATGACGCGCCTGTTCGACGCGCCGCGCCGCCTGGTCTACGACGCCTACACGAAGCCCGACCTCGTGCGACGTTGGGCCGCCGGGCCCGAGGGCTGGAGCTTCGCTGAGTGCGAGATGGACGTGCGCGTGGGCGGCAGGTGGCGCTGGCTGCTCCTGGGACCGGGCGGCGAGCGCATGGGGCTCGGCGGCGTCTATCAGGAAGTCGTGCCGCTCGAGAAGCTCGCGTCCACCGAGGCTTACGACGAACCGTGGTACGAAGGCGAGGCGTTGTCGTCGGTGTCCTTTGCCGACAACGGCGCCGGCACGCGCATCACAGTGCGGGTGCGCTATGCCTCGCAGGCGGTGCGCGACGCGGTTTTACTGACGCCGATGGCGCAGGGCATGGCCGCGGGCCTCGACGCCATGGAGCGGCTGCTGGCCACGCTGTAAGCGTCTGACGCGTCCGAGCGCCGTCGCGCTCCGAGGCTTCGCGGATCTATCGTTTGCCTTCGAAGAAGCTGAGCATGCCGAAGAAGCCGCCGGCCACGACAAGGACCAGGATGATCAGCATCGGCGGCAGGCCGGCGGTGCCGGCCGGGGTGGCGCCTGACACCGGCAGGAGCGTGGGCCGCAGGACGACGGACGGCGGCGTGAAGGTCGGTGGGCGCACCGTCACCGGCAGGTCGGTGGGCGCCACGCCGCCGAACTCCAGCGTCGGGGTGGTGACGCGCGTGGGCGTCGCCGGGATCTGGGCGTCGGGCACAGTGTCGAGTTCGCCGGTGAAGGCGACGTTGTTGAGCCAGACCCAGCCGACGTTGTCGTTCGGGCCCAGGTACACGATCTTGAGCCAGGTCACGGGCTCGGCGCCGTCGGCACCGATCACGGCCTTGCCGAGCACGGCCGACACCTGGCCGGCGACGATCCGGCCGACTCGGTCATAGGTCGTGCCGGGGCCGCTGCGCACCGTCGCGCCTTCGCCGATGCCGGTGACGAACGGGCCGTTCGGCGTCGCGTCCTGCGCGAGCGGCGCGGCCGTCGCGCTGAAGGTGTTGATCAGGCCAAGCAAGGCCAGAAGGCCGGTCACCGCCACGATGGCGCCGACCCGGCGCAGATATCTGTTCTTCATCAGACTGACGATTTTACACACTGCAAAGAAAGACGTGAGGCACCGGGCCAGCCCGGTGCCTCACGTCTATCTTTCATCGCTGTTCAAGCATTGAGTTTCAAGCGTCGTCGCGAAGGACGTCGAGCGTGGTTTGCAGGATCGGCAGGAGCGAGCCTTCGTCGGCGTAGTCGGCGGGCGCGAAGGCCATGGCCAGTTGCCCGGCCTGTCGACCCGCGATGCGCGACTGCAACCCCTCGAGCGCCGAAAGCGCGTCGGTGAAACCGATCTTGCCGAGCAGGTCGATCGCGGCCCGACGGATGTGAACGGCCACCGATCGATCATAGGCCAGCTTGACCAGCAGGGCCGAGGCCGCGGGGACGCGCTCGAGGACGTGCGCCTGCGCGTCGAGCGTCAATCGCCCCGCCCCTTCATGCGCGGCCAGATGCGCTTCGAGCAGGGCCTGCATCTCGGGTCGGTCAAACTTGCGCAACTGCGCGGCCACACCGGCGCGCACGTCGGCCGGATAGCGATACTCGCTTCCGCGCAATTCGAAGTAGTCGCCGATGGCCTGGATGATCTGACAGCGCAGGCCCAGGTCGGCCTCATCGAGACGCGCCGTCAGGAGTTGCACGGTCAGCGGCGAGCGCCGCAGCCCTTCCGACCCGAGCAGGATCGCGAAACCACGCACGCGTTCCTGCAGATGCTGCGACACGAACATCTCGCCGGCGACCCACGGGTCGACCGACGGGATGGTGCGCGGCTGCAGGCGCATGGCTGGGCGAACGAGCGACGCTTCGAATCGAACGCGGGACCGTGGACGGCTCATGAGCGATTCACTTATCCACGCAGGCCCAGGTGCGACCCACGTCAGGCATAACTCGGTGCGGCGTGGGCGCTAATTTAGCACATCCAGCACCGCGCGCAAGTTGCGCTCGACGTTCGTTCCCAGGTTGATCCGCAACACACGACGCTTGCGAGCCAGCAGGGCCTGGAGATCGCCCAGTGACTGAGCATTCTTGAGGCCGCTGAACGAATACGGCTGGCCAGGAACCGGCGCATCGACGTCGTCGTCGCACACGAACTGGATGAAGACGCCGCTGTTGTTGCCGCCCTTATGCAGCTGGCCGGTCGAGTGCAGGAAGCGCGGGCCATAGCCGATCGTCGTCGCGGCGCCGGTTTTGTCGCGCAACGTCGACTGCAGCTCGCGGAGCAGTTTCTCACGCTTCGGCGTCGCATGCAGGTACGCCATCACGGCGACATAGTCATTGCGCTTGACGGTCTTGAGGTGTCGGCGCAACTCATCGGCGAAGCCCTTGTCCGAGACACGGACCTCGCTCGCAGCTGGCAGCTGCCCGGTCTCCGCCAGCGTCGCCAGCAGGGCCTTGGTCTTGTCCTTGGCCTCCTGCACGTTGGGCTGATCGAACGGATCGATGGCCAGCACCCAGCTGGCGGCCGCCGTCGCGATCTCCCAGCGCATGAACTCGGCGCCCAGGTCGTACACATCCTCAAGAAGGATCGTCACGAGCGGTTGGCCGGCCCGTGTCAACAGCTTGAGCGCGCGCTCGTTGGCCGCGTCAGGCCCGAGCTTGAGGTGCACGAAGAGCCGATCGAGCCCGTAGCCGCGGGCGCGGGTCAACGCCTCGCCCTCGACAGGCAGGATGCCGGTGCCGTCCTTGCCGGTCGACTCGGCGATGAGCTGCTCGACCCAGTAGCCGAACGTGCGCACCTTGGGCGAGGTCACGATCGTGACCTTGTCGCGCTTCGACTTGGTCAGCGCGCCGAGGATGGCGCCGAGCTGCAGGCCGGGGTTGCGCGCCGGCGGCACACTCGCTCCGCAGGCCGCCGACATGCGCTGAGCACGGCCGAGCAGCTTGGCGACGTCGATGCCCATCAGCGCGGCGGGCACGAGCCCGAAGAGCGACAGCGCCGAATAGCGGCCGCCGATCTCAGGCGGGTTGACGAAGATGCGGCGGAAGTTGCGTTCCTTGGCCAACGCCTCGAGCGCGGTGCCCGGGTCGGTGATGGCGATGAAGTTCTCGCCGGCGCGCCGGCCCTTGAGCTCGGTCAGCTTCGACCAGAAGTAGCTGCTGAAGGCGTTGATCTCGGCAGTGCCGCCGGACTTCGATGACACGATGAACAGCGTGCGGGCCAGATCACCGCGCGCCTCAGCGGCGAGAACAGCTGCCGGGTCGGTCGAATCGAGCACGGCCAGATCGAGGTAGCCCTTAGCGACCCCGAAGGTCACGCGCAGCACCTCGGGCGCGAGCGACGAGCCGCCCATGCCCAACAGAAGCGCATGCGTGAAGCCGGCGCGGCGCACCTCGCCCGCGAACGTCGTCAACTGCGCGACGTGCGCCAGCATCTGCTCGGGCAGGTCGAGCCACCCCATGCGGATCTTGATCTCGTCCTGGTGGGCGGGATCGTTAGGCTTCCACAGCGTGCTGTCCTTGCGCCACAGGCGCGGCCCGAACTCGGCGCGGGTCATCGCCGCCACCGAGCGCGAGACCGTGGCCGCGCTGCGACCCAGCTCGGTCACCTGGCGATCGGCCAGCAACACGGTCTGGCGGCGCTGCTCGACACCGGCCAGCAGGCTCTCGAACGACTTCGTGAACGAGGCCACGCCTTCGCGCTCGAGTTGAGTGGTGACGTCATCCATGTGGATGCCGAACTCCTCGAGCTTCTCGATCAGCGCCTCGGCCTGGGCCGTGTCAGCCGTCAGGCGCAGCGCCGGTTGGCCGTGATCCTTGTAGGCCGTGATGGTGGCCGGCGGCATCGTGTCGACGGTATCCGGAGCGATGAGGGCCTCGACGTAGTAGACATCGGGATAGGCCGGGTTCTTGGTGCTCGTGCTCGCCCAGAGCGGTCGCTGCAGGCGCGCGCCGCGCGTCGCCAGCTTCTCCCAGCGCGGCCCCTGGAACGTCGAACGGAAGGCGGCGTAGGCCAGCGTCGCGTTGGCGATCGCGGCCTTGCCCTTGAGCGCCTCGAAGGCCTTACCCTCCGATTTGCTGACGGCCGCCTTCTTCAGATCAAGCAGCTTGTCAACCAGCGTGTCGACGCGGCTGACGAAGAAGCTGGCCACCGAGGCCAGGTTGTCGATGGGCTTGCGCCCGGCGACGCGCTTCTCGAGGCCGGCCAGGAACGCCTCCATCACGTCGCGGTAGCGCTCGATCGAGAAGATCAGGGTCACGTTGACGTTGATGCCATCGGCCAGGCACTGCGTGATCGCGGGCAGGCCCTCGCGGGTCGCCGGGATCTTGACCATCAGGTTCGGTTTGTCGACGGCCTTCCACAACCGGCGCGCCTCGCGCACGGTCGCCGCTGTGTCTCGTGCGAGCAGCGGCGCGACCTCGATGCTGACGTAGCCGTCGTTGCCGTTCGTGCGTCGATAGACGGGCGCGAAGACGTCAGCGGCGGCACGGATGTCGTCGATCGACATCGCGTCGTAGATGTCGATCGCGGCTTTGCCGCCGCGCGCCAGCTTTGCGATCTGGTCGTCGTAGTCCGGGCTGCCGGCGATGGCCTGCTCGAAGATCGTCGGGTTCGAGGTCAGGCCCGTGATGTCGCCGGCCTGCACCATCTTCCTCAACGCGCCGCTGGTCAGCAGGCTGCGGCGGATGTTGTCATGCCAGGGGGATTGACCCAAGACGGCGAGTTGGGCAAGAGGATGAGTAGCCATGGTCACGTCCAATCTGTTGAAGAGACCGCGGACTGCGTGCAACCATCGGTTGCTGACCGCAGACCGCAGAAGAAATGGCCTTGCCGAAGCCGCACAGCCGCAAGGCGACGGCCGGTTGAAGTCAGCGGTTCGCGGTCTGCTGACCGCCGTCCTGCTCGAGCGCCTTCACTTTGTTCAGCCGGCGCACAAGTCGTTCTTCGTTCAAGAACTCGGCGCCCAGATAGGCGCGGGTCAGTTCTGAGGCCAATTCGGTGCCGATGATGCGGCCGCCGAGGCAGAGCACGTTCATGTCGTCGTGCTCCACACCCTGGTGGGCCGAGTAGGTGTCATGGCAAACGCCGGCGCGGATGCCCTTCATCTTGTTGGCGGCGATGCAGGCGCCCACGCCGCTGCCGCACAGCAGGATGCCCCGGTCGGCGCGGCCCTCCTGGAGCGCGAGGCCGAGCGACTTCGCTGTGTCGGGATAATCCACAGGCTGATCGGCGGAGTTCGTGCCCAAGTCGAGCGTCTCCCAACCGAGCTCCTGAGCCAGCGCGATCAGCCGGGCCTTCAGCGCGAAGCCGGCATGATCGGCGGCGATGGCGAGGCGTTTCATGAGACTGTCCTTATCTGTCTGCCGGCGGACGGCAGACGGCGAACCGCTGATCGCTGCCACCTGAGTGATGGCGCGGTCCGCCGTCTGTTGTCAGCGGTCAGGCCGATTCAACAACCTTGGTCGCGAGCTCGACTACGCGATCGATCGTAAAGCCGAACTCCTTGAAGACGGTTTCGGCCGGGGCCGAAGCGCCGAAGTGGTCGAGAGTCAGGGTCAGGCCATGCGGGCCGACGTATTTGTGCCAGCCCTGTGAGATGCCGGCCTCGACAGCCACGCGCGCCGTCACGTTGGCGGGCAACACCGACTCGCGATACGCGAGCGATTGATCGTCGAAGAGCTCCCAACACGGCATCGACACCAGGCGCGCGCGGATGCCCCGCGAAGCCAGCACCTTCTCGGCGCCGACGATCAACTGGACCTCGGAGCCGGTGGCCATCAACACCACCTGCGGGTCGGCCACGTCGGGGTTGAGGACGTAGGCGCCGCGGACCGTGCCCTCGGCCGGCGCGTAGACGGCGCGGTCGAGCACGGGCAGGTTCTGGCGCGTGAGCGACAGGGCCGTCGGGCCGTCGCGGTGCTCGAGCGCCAGGCGCCAGGCCCAGGCCGTCTCGTTGGCGTCAGCCGGGCGGATGAAGCGCAGGCCCGGGATCGCGCGCAGAGCTGCGTAGTGTTCGATCGGCTGGTGAGTCGGGCCGTCTTCGCCGACGCCGATGCTGTCGTGCGTGAAGACCCAGATGCTGCCGAGCTCCATTAACGACGAAAGCCGGATCGAGGCGCGCATGTAATCGGCGAACATCAGGAACGTCGCGCCGTAGCCGATCAGGCCGCCATGCAGCATCAGGCCGTTGACGATCGCGCCCATCGCGTGCTCGCGCACGCCGAAGTGCAGGTTGCGGCCCGCGTAGCCCCAATCGCCGCCCGAAAGGCCCTTGGCCTTCTCGTGATCGAGCGTGGGGTCCTGGAAGTCGCCGGCGCCCTTGAGCACCGTGAACGTCGAGGGGTTGAGGTCCGCAGAGCCTCCGATGAGCTCAGGCAGAACCTTGCCGAAGGCGTTGAGCGCGGTCTCACCGGCCTTGCGTGTCGCCACGCCCTTGGCGTCGGCGCCGAAGGTCGGCATGGCGTCGGCCCAGTTCTCGGGCAGCCTGCCCTCCCAGCGGCGTGTCAACTCGGCCGCCAGATCCGGGAACTCGGCAGCGTAAGCGTCGAAGCGCGTCTGCCAGTCTTTCTGGGCTTTGCGGCCGCGGCGGATAGCCTTGCGCCATTGCGCGACAGCGGCCTCGGGCAGATAGAACATCTCCTCGGGCCAGCCGAGGTTGACCTTGGACGCCTTGAGTTCGTCGGGCCCGAGCGGCGAGCCGTGCGCCTCAGACGAGCCCTGCTTCTTGGGCGAGCCGAAGCCAATGATCGTGCGCACGGCGATCAGCGAGGGTCGATCGGTGACCCGTTGCGCCTTCTTGATGGCCCGGGCGACGGCGGCGGCGTTGTTGCCCTCGGCCACGTGTTGAACGTGCCAGCCATACGCCGCGTAGCGCTTGGCGACATCCTCGCTGAACGAGAGCGAGTTGGTGCCGGCCAGCGAGATCTGGTTGTCGTCGTAAAGCACGATCAGCTTGCCGAGGCGCAGGTGGCCGGCCAGCGAACTGGCCTCGGACGTCACGCCTTCCATCAGGTCGCCGTCTGAGGCGAGGACATAGGTGTAGTGATCGACCACCTCGTGGCCGGGCCGGTTGAACGTCGCGGCGAGGTGCGCTTCGGCCATCGCGAAGCCGACGGCGGAGGCGAGGCCCTGGCCGAGCGGTCCGGTGGTCATTTCGACGCCGGGGGTCAGACCCACTTCTGGATGGCCGGGCGTCTTGCTGCCCCACTGACGGAAACGCTTGATCTCATCAAGTGGCAGGTCGTAGCCGCTGAGGTGGAGCAACGCGTAGAGCAGCATCGAGCCGTGCCCCGCCGAGAGGATGAAGCGGTCGCGGTTGGGCCAGTGCGGATCGCGCGGGTTGTGCGACAAGAACTTGTCCCACAGGGCATATGCCATATCCGCGGCGCCCATGGGCAGGCCTGGATGGCCGGAATTGGCGTTTTGCACCGCGTCCGCGGCGAGGAAGCGAACGGTATTGATGGCCTGACGCTCAAGATCTGGGTTTGGCACAAGTACTCCTGGAATGGGCTGGCGCCCGAAGATATGCGGACACTCTATTATAATCGCGCAGCCGGCCTGCGACTGTAGGAATCGGCCCCAGTGGCCCCGGTTCCACAACAGCGCCCAACCACCCCACGCAGACGCTTCTTCTATGCATCTTTTTCTTTTTGACGTCGACGGCGTGCTCGTCCACAGCCGCGCGTATCACATCGGCCTCCAGAAAACCGTGGCGTATTTCGCGAATCGGTTGGGTGTGGGCGATCACACGCCAACCCAGTATGAAATAGACGAGTTCGAGGCGGCGATGGTTACGGTCGAATGGGAATCGACCGCCATCGCCGCGGCGCGGCTGCTGCTCGACCGATTGCGCCTCGACCCGACCCCGCAGCCCATACCGGCCTCGTTCTGGGAACTCGCGGCCTGGCTTGAGGCGCACCCGGTCAGCGTCCCTCGGCCCGACTTCAGCGCGCTGGCGCGTGCGTGCGCGGCGACTCTCCCGGGCCAGCGACCTTCCCTGGCCATGCTCGAGCGCTTCCTTGAGGAGGCGGAGTCTGGGTCCTTCGACCCGGCGGTGAGCCGGGTGCTGCGCGAACTCCTGGGCCATTGCTATGACTATCAGAAGGGCCCGAGCGTGCAGATCGTTCAGGCATACGCCGTCGGCAGCGAGGCGTACCGACGCAGCTACGGGCTCGAGCCAAGGGTCCACGCCGAGTCGTTGTTGGCCTCAGCGGACCGGCCTCTGTTGAGCGAGTCGACGCGCGATCGCCTGCTCACAGAGTGGCGCGCCGGGCAGATCGGCCTCAGCCTGTACACAGCCCGCCCCAGCCTGCCCCCGATCGAAGCGCAGGATCTGCCGTTGGGCTATACGCCGGAAGCCGAGCAGGCCCTTGAGTTGATCGGGCTTCAAGGCATTCCAGTCATGGCAGTCGGTCGATTGCAGTATGTGGCAGAGCAGCACGGCCTCGCCGCCGAGGACATCGTCAAGCCCTCAAGAGTGCAATCGATCGCGGCGATGGGCGCGGCTCGGACCGGTCGAGAAGATGAATCCATCGAGGCAGCCATGCGGGTCGACGCCGGCGGCCCCGTGACCGGCCCGCTGACCCAGATCGCCGGCGCGCATGTGCATGTCTTCGAGGACTCGGCCAGCAGCTTGCGTGCCGCGACCCGGGCCATCGAGTTGTTGAATGAACACGGCCTGGCATTGAAACTGACCCGCCACGGCATCGCGCCAACGGGCTCGCCGAAGGTCGAGTCCCTCGGCGCCATTGCCGACCACGTCTGGCCCGACGTGAACCTGGCCATCGCCGCCGCCCTCGATGCTGACAGCCCGTAAGTGAGCTCATCGCCTCCGCTTTTCTATCGAACCATCAGGCGCTCAGCGTTTCAAACGCACAGCGAGATCGCGCAACTGCGTGAAACTGATCGGCTTGACCAGCACCAGGTCGGCCGTGTCTTCGAGAGTCTCGGCCAGACGGGCGTCCGCCGTCGACGCGATCACGCGCGTCTGGGCGAGACGGCTGTCGGCGCGGACCTGTCGCAGGATCTCGACGCCCGAAGCGCCGGGCAGATGCATGTCGAGGACGACGACGCTGGGCACCATCGTCTTCAATCGCTTGAGGGCGTCGGCGCCGTTGCCGAGCGCTTCCACCTGAAAACCGGCCCAACGCAACGCCTCGCTGAAGATCTCGGCCAGATCCGGGTCGTCTTCAACGATCAGGGCCAAACTCGTCTCGTCGGTCATGTCGTGCTTTCCATCGGGACGTCGCTTCAGCGCACGTTGTACGACTTCTCGAGGCCGCGCTTCTCGCGCAAGGCCGCGTAGGCGCCGATCCAGGGCTCGCCGAGCGTGTTGCGCTTCGGCAGCACGACCTTGTCGAGACGCGTGGCAAGCTGGGCCATCAAGCCCGGGAGCTCGACCCAGCGGTCGCCGAGCACCACGGCCTCGAACTTGCCGGCGACCGGCAGCACCCACATCCAGTCTCGGCGGAACTGGTCGGCCTTCAACCAGTAGTCGCGCTTCTCCCAGGCGGCACAGGTGACGTCGATCGTGTCATTGATCTCGATCAACGCGAGCGTGAGGAAGGCCGCCATGTCGCGCGCGGTTTCGTCGAGCGACGGTCGCGTCGCCAGCTGGCGCAGCGTCAGGGCCATGCCTTTCATCAAACGGTCGCGCGTCTTGCCGACGTTGTCGGGCTTCACCAATCGTCCCAACCCACACCTCGTTGCGATAAAATTCCAGACGGGGTGAGCCGCACGGCTGTCCTCCGTCTGCCACGAGATTGTAGCAGAAACCGGGTGCTATACTGACTTCATGAGCGATCTACCTTCTCAATACCGACAGCTTCGAGATCGGCTCAGTGAGATCCACGACCTGAACAAGATCATGTGGGTGCTCAACTGGGATCAGCGAACCATGATGGCACCGGGCGGCGCCGCCGTGCGGGCCGAACAGATCACGACGGTCAATCGCATCGTCCACGAGAAATTCACGTCAGACGAGATCGGCGCCCTGCTCGACTCGCTGCGCGGCCTCGAGGAGAGCGAGCCTCTCGACAGCGAGGCCGGCGCGCTCATCCGCCGCGCTCGCTACGACTTCGAACGCGAAAAGCGTGTGCCGGGCGATCTGCGTGTCGCGATGGCGCGCGCCCAGGCCCTGGCCAACGGCGCGTGGGTGCAGGCCAAGCGCACCAACGACTTCGCTGCCTTCAAGCCCAAGCTGGCCGAGATCCTCGATCTCAAGCGCGCGTACGCCGACGCCGTCCGCGAGCCGGAGCAGAGCCGGTACGATGCCCTGGTCGACGATTTTGAACACGGCATCACCACAGCCGAGATCAGCGAGATCTTCACGGCGGTGCGCGACGGCCTCCAGCCGTTGATGGCCAGGGTGCGCGAACACACCGGGGCCGTGTCGGATGAGGCGCTGCGCGGCGACTTCCCGGCCGATCAGCAAGAGACGCTCTGCAAGGCGGTGCTCGAGCCGCTGGGCTTCAGCGCCCGGTCGTGGCGCCTCGACCCGACGGTGCATCCCTTCGCCAGCAACTCGGCCACGCAGGACATCCGCATCACGACGCGCTATGAGCCGCACGTCCTCGGCCCGGCGTTCTTCGGCAGCATGCACGAGTTCGGGCATGGGCTGTACGAGCATCAGGTCGACCCGGCGCTCGAACGCACGCCGCTCTGCCGGGGCGCGTCGCTCGGCTGGCACGAGTCGCAGAGCCGCATGTGGGAGAACCTGGTCGGTCGCAGCCGCGGCTTCATCCACTGGGTGCACCCGCGTCTCAAGCGCGTCTTCCGCAAGCACTTCACGAAGTACGACGCCGAGGCGCTGTATCGCGCCGCCAACCGGGTCCAGCCGTCGCTGATCCGCATCGAGGCCGACGAGGTGACGTACACCCTGCACATCGTCATCCGCTTCGAGCTCGAGCAGGAGTTGATCGCGGGCAACCTGGCGGTCGATGATCTACCGGCGGCGTGGAATCAGAGGATGCGCGACTACCTGGGCGTCGAGGTGCCCAGCGACTCGCAGGGCGTCCTGCAGGACGTGCACTGGTCGCAGGGCTCGTTCGGCTACTTCCCGACCTACAGCCTCGGCAGCATCCTGGCCAGCCAGCTGTGGGTCGCGATCCTGCGCGACATCCCGGATCTCGAGGCCCAGATCGGGCGCGGCGAGTTCGCGGCCCTGCGCACCTGGCTCGGGGCGAACATCCACCGGCACGGCCGCAAGTTCACGCCCCGCCAACTTCTGCAACGCGTGCTCGGCGTCGACCGTATCGACGTCCAGCCGTACCTGACATATCTGAACACGAAGTTCGGCGAGCTGTACGCCTGAACAGATCGGGAGTGTTGCGATGTCCCCCGATGTGCGGCGCCAACGCCGCCATCGACATCGCAACACTCCCGATCTGTTATTCAACCCCCTCTTCAGGAGTCTCGATGGCCAGGACCCACCCCCACATCACCGACGACATCCGCGAGTTCATCCAGCACCAGAAGTTGTTCTTCGTGGCCAGCGCCCCGCTCTCTGCTGACGGCCACGTCAACCTCTCGCCGAAGGGCCACGACTGCCTGCGCGTGCTCTCGCCGACCCAGGTCGCGTATCTCGACATGACGGGCAGCGGCAACGAAACATCGGCTCACGTGCTCGAGAACGGTCGCGTCACGTTGATGTGGTGCGCCTTCGATGGGCCGCCGAACATCCTCAGGCTCTATGGTCGCGGACGGGTCGTGCTGCCCACCGATGCGGAGTGGGCGACGCTGACCACCCACGTCGAGGCGCCGGCCGGCGCGCGGCAGTTCATCGTCGTCGACGTCGATCGCGTGCAGACGTCGTGTGGCTTCGGGGTGCCGTTGTACCAATACGTGGAGGAGCGTCCGCAGATGGACGCCTGGGTCGATCGAAAGGGGCCGGAAGGCCTTGTCGCCTATCGCCAGGAAAAGAACCTGTGCAGCATCGACGGGTTGCCGACGCATCTCGCCGGCAGCGCGCCGGGCGTCTGAGCGCCGCTATCGATAGTCGGAGGCCAGCGGAAGTTCGAATGCGAACGTGCTGCCCTCGCCCGGCGCGCTGACGACCTCGACAGTGACGTGGTGGCCGTCGAGGACCCGCCGGACCAGCGCCAGGCCCAACCCCATGCCGCCCACGGCTCGCGTCTCGGAGCCATCGATCTGATAGAAGGGCTCGAAGATTCGCTCGTGCTCGTCGGCCGGGATGCCTGGCCCTGCGTCGCGCACAGCGAAGCGGACGCCGCCAAGGGTGCGCGTCGCCGTCAACCAGACCTTCGCGCGAGTCGGCCCGAACTTGATGGCGTTGTCGAGCAAATGGCGCAGCACTCGCACGATGGCGTCGGGGTCGCCCCAGACCTCAGGCAGGCTCGGGTCGAGCTGCAGTTCGATCGAAACAGCCCTTCTTTCTGCGGCGGCCCCGGCGGCACGGGCCGCTGCGCCACAAAGTTGTTCGGGCTCCACGGGCTCAGGGCTGACGGCGTCGGCCTGCGCGTCGCCGAAGTCAACGATGTTGGCGATCAGGCGCTCGAGTTGGTCGATCGCTTCGCCGGCGATGGTCAGGCCGCGCTCCTGCTCGTTCGACACCTCGCCAAGCGCGCCGTCTCGCAACAGCGTCACAGTGCCTTTGACATGCAGCAACGGCGTACGCAGTTCGTGAGAGACGTTGTTGATGAACTCCGATTTGAGTCGGTCGGCGGCCTGGAGCTCGCGAATCGCGGAGCTCAACTCCGACGTGCGCGCTGTGACTCGCTCCTCGAGATCCTGGTTGTGCGCGCGAAGCTCGTCGTACAGACGCTTGGTGCGGGCCAGCGCGCGAACGCGGGCCAACAACTCCACGGTCTCGAACGGCTTGGAGATGAACTCATCAGCGCCAGCGTCCAGGCCGCGCAGCCGATCCTTGCTGCTCCGCAGGCCCGTCACCAGCACGACCGGCACGTACCCCAATTCAGAGTCGGCTTTGATCTGCCGACACAGCGCCAGACCATCCAGCCCGGGCATGACGACGTCGAGGAGCATGACATGCGGGCGATGACGATGCGCCAGGTCGAGCGCGTTGTCGCTGTCATCGCACACCTGCAGATTGAACTCGGGCGCCGTCAGCGCAAGCTGGAGCACTTCAAGGTTGCGGGTCTCATCATCGACCGCCAACACGCGGATTGTCTCGAGGGCCAATCCCGGCGGCGGATCCCCAGGCACCGGCTGGGCGTTCGCCGGCGTGTTCTCACTCATGACCATGCGCCTATCTTAGCGCATGGCCCGACGCCATGCTTAACCCGCAGGGATCGGCTGCCAGGCATCATTCAACCTTGCCGTTGAAGCTCATGGGTTGCCGGCTGTGGCGCTTTCTTCTGCGCGCCGTCAGAGCCGTTTTTGCGCCTTAAGTTATAATCGTCTGCTGCCAACGGGGAAGTGCTGGAATTGGCAGACAGAACGGACTTAGGATCCGTCGGGGCAACCCGTGAGGGTTCAACTCCCTCCTTCCCCACAGGATCCGCCGATCGAGCTGCCAAAACGGGCAGGTCGTACCGGACGGTGTCTTATACTCCGCCAACATTGGCGATGCTACACTCGGCCCAGGTTTGGGCGACGGAAGGTGACAGTGCTTAAGGTCGAATCCCAATCCAATGAAGATCGAACCCTCACAATGAAGGTGGAGGTGTCCGAAGACCGCGTCAAGCCGGCGCTCGAGGCCGCCGCTCGACAACTCAGCAAGCGGTATCCGCTGCCTGGCTTCCGGCCCGGCAAGGCGCCGCTCGCCGCGGTCCGCCGTCAGTTCGGCGAGCAAGCTCTCTATGAGATCGCGCTCGACGAGCTCGGCCCGAAGATATACGAGGAAGCGCTCGATCAAGAAAAGATCGAAGCTTACGCGCCCGGCGCGCTGACCGACCTCAAGCTCAGCCCGATGCTGCTCACCTTTACGGTTCCGCTCAAGCCCGAGGTCAAGCTGAGCGAGTACCGCGCGGTGCGCGTCGATTACACGGCGCCAGCTGTCTCTGATGAAGAGCAGAGCCGCGTCCTCGAGGGTCTGCGCGAACGCCAGGCCGTGCTCGAGCCGGTCGATCGCGAAGCTTCGCTGGGCGACATGGTGTCCCTCGACATCAACGGCTTCCTTAATGAAGGCCTAAACCCGTCGGACTTCCTGCTGGCCGATAAAGACGTCAGCACTCAGCTCGACGCGAACGCCGATTGGCCGATGAAGGGCTTCGCCGAGCAGGTCGTCGGGCTGAAGACGGGCGACACCAAGAAGTTCGACCTCGCCTTCCCCGAGGATTACGCCAACGAGACCTTGCGTGGCAAGCCCGCTCACTGGGAAGTGACGGTCAAGGAAGTCAAGAGCAAGACGCTGCCTGAGTGGAACGACGACCTGGCCAAGTCGCTCGGCGAGTACGAGTCGCTCGAGGATCTTCGCACGAAGGTCCGCGAGGATCTGCAGAACCAGGCCAAGCGGTCGTCGGATCGCGAGTACGGCGAGACGGTGCTCAACAAGATCGTCGAAGGCGCCACCGTCACCTATCCGCCCGTGCTGATCGAGCAGGAGATGGACGACATCCTGCACAACCTCGACCATCGCCTGCGCGATCAAGGACTGACGCTCGAGGATTATCTGAAGATCGAGAAGAAGTCGCGTGAAGAGTTCCGCGCCGAGCAGAAGCCCAACGCCGAAGAGCGCCTCAAGCGCGCGCTGGTGCTGGGCAAGCTCGTCGAGCTCGAGGGCATCGATCTACAGCCCGAGGATGTGGTCGGCCGCATCGATCAGCTCAGCGCCATGTGGGGCGAGCGTGCCGATGAGATGCGCAAGGCCCTGAACGCCGAGGAGACCCGGCGCTCGCTGACGGTCGACATGCTGACCGAACGCACGATGCAGCGCATCATGGCGATCGCTCGTGGCGAAGAGGTGCCCGATCCCGCGCCGCAGCCGGCGCCGGTTGCAGAGGCCCCGGCAGCTGACGCGCCGGCGGCTGAGAGCCCGGCCGAGACAGCCTAATCACGGACCCTGACGACGCGGCGGTGACAGACCGACGCATCAACCCGTCTCGGTCTGTCATTCAAAAGAAGGAACGAGGACATGATCAACCCAACTGCTTTGGTCCCGATGGTGATCGACAGCTCGGGCCGCGGCGAGCGCGCCTACGACATCTTCTCGCTGCTGCTCAAGGAGCGCATCGTCATCCTCGGCACGCCGATCAACGACCAGGTCGCGAACCTGATCGTGGCTCAGCTGCTGTGGCTCAACCACGAGGATCCGAAGCGCGAGATCCAGATGTTCATCAACTCGCCCGGCGGCATCATCAACTCCGGCTACGCGATCTACGACACCATGCACCTCATCGAGGCGCCGGTGAGCACGATCGCGGTCGGCATGACCGCCAGCATGGGCACCGTGCTCCTGACCGGCGCGACCGGTCGGCGCTACGCGCTGCCGAATGCCACGGTCCACATGCACCAGCCGCTCGGCGGCGCTGAAGGTCAGGCGTCGGACATCGAGATCGCGGCCAAGGAAATTCTGCGCCAGCGCGATCGCATCAACAAGCTCTTCGTCCGCCACACCAAGATGGACGAGGATCAGATCAAGCGCTACACCGACCGCGACTACTACATGACCCCCGATGAGGCCGTCTCGCTTGGCGTCATCGACGAAGTCATGCAGCCGCTCGAAGCCTCGTCTCGGCTGGCCGGCGGCAAGAAGTAAGGCTCACGATGAACCGCGGGAGCCGCAGGGACAGCCGTCTCTGCGGCTCTCTTTTTGTCTGACAACAGCCACTGTGGGGGACCGATGCTTGCTTCCGCCGATGTCCAGGCCCTGATCGTCGACATGGATGGCGTGCTGTGGGAGGGCAACCGCGCCCTGCCCGGCTTGCCCGAATTCTTTGCGGCCATCCGAGCACGCGGGCTCAAGGTCGTGCTGGCGACCAACAACGCCAGCCAGACCGCTGAGCAGTATGCGGCCAAGCTGGCCGGCTTCGGCGTCCACGTCGACGTCTCGGAAGTCATGACCTCGGCCATGGCCACCGCCGAGGTGTTGTCGCAGCGCGAGTTGACCAGCCGTAAAGTCTACGTCATCGGCGGTGACGGCATTCAGAACGCCATGGCGGGCGCCGGCTTCGAGCGCCTCGGCCTATACGAGACGGGCGCCGCCGTCGTCGTCGTGGGCATGGACCGCGGGTTG
Organism: Anaerolineales bacterium; assembly: GCA_044226485.1. Classification (GTDB taxonomy): domain Bacteria; phylum Chloroflexota; class Anaerolineae; order Anaerolineales; family UBA6663; genus UBA6663. Next base: position 122,366 of record JBGAGY010000006.1, on the reverse strand, counting down.
TCGTGGGACAAGCTGGCGACGGCCACCATCAATCTGCGCGCCGGCGCGGCCTTCGTCGGCACCAACCCCGACGTGACGGTGCCCTCGGAGCATGGCACGACCCACGGCAACGGCGCCATCCTGGCCGCCCTGACGGCCGCCACCGGCCTCAAGCCCGAGATCATCGGCAAACCTGAACCGACCATGTACCAGCTGGCGCTCAGCCACCTCGGGATCGCGCCCGAGCGCGCCCTGGCCATTGGCGACCGGCTCGACACCGACATCATGGGCGCCAACCGGGCCGGCATCGACAGCGTGCTTGTGCTTTCAGGCGTATCGACGCGAGCCGAAGCCGAGAGCGGCCCCGCCCGCCCTAGCGCTATCATGGCCGATATCCGCGAACTGACCGACTGGCTCAACGCCGCCTGACTCCGGTTCGCGCGGCGCCTACAATCGCTAACCGGCCCGTTCTCAAGAAATCGGGTTCACCTGCTCTACAATGACGGGCAATGAACCTGGATGCTGGCGCTGGCGGAGTCCGAAAGACGATGTGGCCGGATGATCGATTCCTGTACGACGTGACGTCCGTCCTCGAGCAGTTCGACGGACCTGAGGCGCAGCGTCCCGATCGGGCCCAGGCCCGCCGGCTGGTGCAGGACCTTGAGCTTCTGGCCGATCGCGAACCGCGACTGGCCGAGCGCTGCTACGGACTCCAGGCGCGTGTCTACCTCAAGCTGCAGGAATTCGAACAGGCGCTCTTGAGCGTCGAACGCGCCATCGCGCTGGCGCCGCTCGACCCCGGGCTCGTCGTGTTGCGCGGCGAGATCCATCAGGGCCAGGACGCCTACTCGGCGGCGTTGCGCGACTTCAGCGAGGCGCTCGAGCGTAACCCCGACGCCGTCACAGCGCGCATGCACCGGGCCGAGATCCAATTGGCCGGCGGTGACCCGGCCTCCGCCCTGACCGACATCTCCGATGCCTTGCGCCAGGAGCCGCGCTCGGCGCGCCTCCTGTATCGCCGCGGCCTGATCCTCATTGACCTGCGCCGGGCCAAAGAAGCCTGTGCCGACTTCCAGGCTGCGGCCCGCCTCGCCACCGACCCCGGCCTGCGCGCCAAGGCCGAGAAGCGCCTGCGCGAACTCGGCATCTCGTAAGGTCGGGGAGCGACGGGCGCGACCGACAACTGACGGATGCCAGCCCGGCCTTCGTCTTCAATCGCCGCCGCTCTCGCCAGCGAGCGGCGTGTCCGGTCCGATGATAAGATCCCTCTGTGCCAGACAACATCTACAACCTGACGCGCGATGAACTGCGCGAACGAGTGACACGTTGGGGCGAGCCCGGCTATCGCGCCGATCAGATCTGGAAGTCGCTTTACCAGGACCTGGCGCCGGATGCTGCCGCTATGACGACGCTGCCCAAGAAGCTGCGCGAGCGGCTGTCGGCGGAGGTCGTGTTCGGGGGGCTGACACCGGCCAACGAAATCGAGTCGAGCGACGGCCAGACGCGCAAGATCCTGTTCCGCCTGCCCGATTCGCGCGCGATCGAGTCGGTGCTGATGGGCTATGCCAGACGTCGGACGACTTGCATCTCGTCGCAGGCCGGCTGCGCCATGGGCTGCGTGTTCTGCGCGACCGGGCAGATGGGGTTTCAGAGGCACCTGCAGGCCGGCGAAATCGTGGCGCAGGTGCTGTGGTTCGCGCGGGAGCTGCGCACCCGTGACGACAGACTGACCAACATCGTCGTGATGGGGATGGGCGAGCCTTTGCACAACTACGAGGCGACGCTGGCCGCCTGCGACATCCTCAATGATGCCGAGGGGTTCAACTTCGGCGCGCGGCGCATCACGATCTCGACGGTCGGGTTGGCGCCGGCCATCAAGCGCTTCGCCGACGAGCATCGCCAGGTCAATCTGGCGATCTCGCTGCACGCCGCGACTGACGAACTGCGCGCGACGCTCCTGCCCATCAATCGCCGATATCCGCTCGACGACGTCTTTGAGGCGGCGCGCTATTACACAGCGACCACGCATCGGCGGATCACGTTCGAATGGGCCCTGATCGCCGGCGTGAACGACGCACCCGAACAGGCAGAGATGCTGGCCAAACGCGTCAGCGGCCTGCTCTGCCACGTCAACGTCATCCCGCTGAACCCGACGGCCGGCTATGAAGGCCAGGCTTCGACGCGCGAGCGCGTGGCGCGCTTCAGCGCCGCCCTCGAAGCGCGCGGCGTGCCGTGCACGGTGCGCGTGAGGCGCGGCATCGACGTGGCCGCCGGTTGCGGGCAGCTTGCGGTTGGGGCCACAAATGCAACCACGGACGGCGGATTGCTGGATCATCAACCTCCCCCCTTTCGTCGTTTGTCGAGCAACTGCGGGCTGCCCGCAGCGGCCCAGTGTCTGGCTAGTTGAAGGCGAGCGGCGCGCGGTCGTACTGGATCGGGATGAAGATCAGCTGCCCGGGATAAATCTTGTCGGGGTTCGGCAGGCTGTTGCCCTTCAGCAGGAACTCCACCGTCACGCCATAGCGGGCCGCGATGTAGCGAAGCTCATCACCCTGCTTGACAGTGACCAGGTGCGGGCCGGCCGGGACCAGGATCTCGCTGCCGACGACGTATGACGCGCCGGGGTTGGCCGTGGCCAGGGTCTGGGCTGAGATCTCAAAGCGTTCGCCGATCGAGTTAAGGGTGTCGCCGGACACCAGCGTGTAATAGAACGGCGTCGTGCGGCTCGGCGTAGTCGAACGCGCGACCGGCACGTTGAGCTTCTGCCCGGGGTAGACCAGCCCGCTGCCGTCGCCGAGCTGCGGGTTTGCCTTCAGCAGCGCGCCGGCCGACACGCCGAAGCGCTGGGAGATCGTGAGCATGCTCTCGCCGGCGCGCAGCGTGATCTGCTGCGCGTTCGCGAGCGGCGGCGGAACCGGCAGCGCCGAGTTGACGGCGGTGGCCGTCGCGCCGGGCACAGCCGTGCCCACGGCGGTCGGGGCAACCGACGCGGCCTTGGTGGCGGTCGGCACCGCGATCGGAATGCGCAGACGCTGGCCGATCTGCAGGATGTTCGGGTCACGCTGGATCGCCGGGTTGGCGGCGATGATCGCCTGAGCCGACACGCCGTAGCGATTGACGTAGGTGATCAGCGTGTCACCCGGCTGAACGACGACCTCGACGAAGCCGCCGCTGCCGGGAACGGCTGTCGCCGCCGGAGCCACTGCTGTGGCGGTGGCCGCCACCGTGGGCGCCGCGATCGGGATCAGCAGCACCTGGCCGACGGATAGGACGTTCGGGTCGCGTTGGATCGCGGGGTTGGCCGCAATGATCGCCTGAGCCGACACTTTGTATCGGTTGACGAAGGTCACCAGCGTCTCACCGGCCTGCACACGCACGGCGATAAAGCCGGCGGGCGCTGTCAGCGTGGCTGTCGCGGCCTGCGTGGCAGAAGCCGACGTCGGCGCGGTTGTCGCGGCCGTGGTCGGGATCAGCAGCACCTGGCCGGGGAACAACAGGTTCGGATCCTTCTGAAGGGCGGGATTGGCGGCGATGATCGCCTGGGCCGAGACCTTGTAGCGATTGACGAACGTCGCCAGTGTTTCGCCGGCCTTGACCACTACGGCCGTGTAGCCGGCCGGTGCGGCGAGCGTCGCCGTCGGCGTAGCTGTCGCGGCCTGCCCCGCCGGGGCCGCCTGAACGCTGGCGGCGCCCGCGAAAATCAGGCTGGCCACGAGGGCGAAAACGCCCCCCCAGCGGATCAAAGTTTGAGAGTTGGTGTGTGACATGAGACCTCCGCTTGTCAGAGACGGGGTCGATTGTAGGTGGATTTTCCAAACGCGCAACGCAACTCAAACATTGGGGGGGACAGAAATCGGGAGTGTCCCGAAGTCCCCCGATGTGCGGTTCGGAACGCGCGCACATCGGGACACATCGGGACACTCCCGATCTCTTGGCTTTATTTCGGATCCAACACCGGCGCCATCACCTCGGCCGACGCGCCGGATTGGAATTCGAGCTTGACCGTGACCACGTCGCCGGCCTTCAGCGTCTTGCTCAACCCGATCAGCATGATGTGATAGCTACCCGGCTTGAGCTCGACGCTCCCCTTCGCAGGCACTTCGAGGCCGCCCTCAACGGGATGCATGCTCATGACGCCGTTCTCCATGCTGCTTTCATGCAACTCGACGGCATCAGCCACGTCGCCGCTGACGGCGATGAGTTTGTCTGCGGTGTCTGACGTGTTGCGCAGCACCATGTAGATCGCGCTGTTGCCGCCCTCCAACGTCGCAGAGCGCGCCCAGGGGTCGACGATCTCGACGCTGCCCGCTGTCGCCGCTACCTTGCCTTCATTGGGCCCGCTGCCCATGTCCATGCTATCCATGTCCCCACCCGACATGTTGTTGCCCGACATAGCGGGCTGACACGCGCTGATGATGAGGGAGACGGCGATCAATGCGCCGGCCATCCAGTTCAAGTGCTTGTTCATGTTGTGTGACCTCTTGTTGTTGCAGGCACGGTGTCCCATGCCCGACGAAGATTTGGATGATGAGGGTCAAGAGCCCGGATCGCGCTGAAACAGGACCTCAAGGTCCTGCGCGATGTCCGTGGCCTCGACACCATACGGATACGTGATGCGCCAGCGGCCCTCTGGGTCCAACAGGTAGACAAACGCTGTGTGGTTCATCAGATAGCCGGCCGCCGAGTCGGCGACCTCCTGACGCGAATAGGAAACGCGAAACACAGCAGCCGCCGCGGCGACCTGCTCGGGCGTGCCGCTCAATCCCACAAAGGTCGAATTGAAACCGGCCGCATAGTCTGCAGCGCGATCAGGTGTGTCACGCTCCGGGTCGATGCTGACGAACGCCACCGCCACCCGCTCACGATCTTTCCCCAGGATCTCCTTCAGACGCGCGAGCATGGCCAGAGTCGTCGGGCATACATCCGGACAGAAGGTGTACCCAAATGATACAAGGGCATATTTGCCGCGGAACTCCGACAGGCGCACCGCAGCCTCGCCGCGTGTCTCGAGAGAGACATCGGCGACGACCTCGGCCTCGGGCTGAACAACCCCGCCGAAGACGTGAGCGTTTGGATTGAGCCACACCAACCCGGCCACGACGGCCAGGCCGATGGCCAGCCCCCCGGCCAGCCAGAGCATGGGGGAACGAAGCAATCGGGCCATGACGACCTTTCGAAAGAAGCGACGGACGAGCAGCGCTCGGGAACGCGGTGGTCAGGCCGGACGGGGTGGAGGAGGCTCCGGGGTCGGCGGCCAGGCGATGACTGCTTCCGCCGCGGGAAGGGGCACACGCCATTGGATGGATTGCTCGGCCAGTTCAGCCAGCAGGGCCGCGGCTGGAGCCGGCCGCGGCGGCTGATTGACGCCGTAGCGAACGGAGGCGCCGTCCGCACGATCGCTCGAACCGGGCTGAGGATCCGAGGCAGGCACGACGTGTCCGGCATGACCTTCGTGGCTGGCGTGGTCGGCTTCAATAATGCGACTGGCGGCTTCGATGCGCCAAAACGTGTACAACCAGCACGGGCACGGGCCAGGCTGCGCGATCAGCAACAGCCCGGCCAGCGCGAAGGTCAGAGCGCGGTGCCAGAGGTTCGTCACGGCGCCGCGACCTCCGCCTCAAAGACATGCCGGATCGTGAGCGTCTCCGAGCCGAACAATCCGGCCGGATCGACTTTGAAAGTCACATAGTAGTCGTTCGCGACGTCGGGTTCATAGGTGTTCAGACCGCCGCACTCGGTCAGGTAGACCTTGATCTGCTCAAAAGCCGAACCGGGCGCGATTTCGATTCGCCCGATCGCTCGCTCCGGCATCGCCCCGGTGTTGCGCACGCGGTAGATGACGTTGACCACTTCGCCGGGCTGAACGTCGAGTGTGGGCGGGATCATCTCGATCTGAAGAGGCAGCAAGGGATCCAACTTGGTTTCCAGCCGCACCGTGACCGGCCCCGTGTAGCGACGATAGACGCCATACCCCAACCACACGCTCAGGACGATACCGACCGCGGCCAACAAGGGGAGTATTCGACTCTGCGCACCACGCTTCTTCTTCGCCATGCCTGAGACAAAGTTTACCCGTTTTGTTCCAAGGTCGCGAAAGGACTGCGCGGCGAACTCGATAGAGGCGATCTCATTTGTGCCACACGATCGGAAACGCCCGGCCGGCCAGGTCGTGCCGAAGAGCGGCGCCGCGACCTGGCGGGAGCCTGTACAATCGCGCGCAATGCTAATCACGAGCGTGCACAACCCGCAGGTCAAGCGGCTGCTTCGGCTTCGCGATCGACGCGGCCGGGAAGCCGAGGGGCAGATGCTGATCGAAGGCAGCGATGAGGTTTCGCTGGCGCTCGAGGCCGGCGTCACCCTGGACGCGGCCTGGCTCTGCCCGACTCTGCCGCGATTCGCGAAGCAAGTCGAATTGCGCCGACGCCTCGACGCGGCCGGCGTGGCGATCATCGAAGTCAACGAGCCCGTCTTCGAGCGTCTGGCCTATCAAGAGAACCCCGACGGCTGGCTGGCCGTCGCTCCTCTGTTGCGACCCGAGCTCAACTCGCTGCGACTGCCTCCCGCTCCACTCATCCTGGTATGCGAGGCCATCGAGAAGCCGGGCAACCTGGGCGCCATGCTCCGCACCGCCGACGCCGCCGGAGCGCACGCCCTGATCGTGTGCGACGCCACCACCGACGTCAACAACCCAAACGTCGTTCGTGCCAGCCGCGGCGCCGTCTTCAGCGTGCCGCTGGCCGTCGCCTCCACCACCGACGCGCTGGCCTGGCTCAAGAGCCGCTCCATCCAGATCGTCGCGGCCACGCCGTCGGCCACGCGCGGCTACACGGGTGCCGACCTGCGCGGCGCCGTCGCGATCGCCGTCGGCGCCGAGGACACCGGGCTCAGCGCCGCCTTCCTGGCTCAAGCCGACCTCGCCGTTCGCATCCCGATGACAGGCCGAGTCAACTCGCTCAACGTCTCGGCCTCCGCCGCCCTGTTGCTTTACGAAGCGGTCAGGCAGAGGGCGACGAAGGACGAATGACGAAGCCTATACGGCGTTTCGATTTTCGTCATTCACCCGTCGTCCTTTTCCCATTGCCGTCGCCTTGCAACTCGGCTAAACTCCCGCCCATGCCCAAAACGTTTGGCCTCCTTCCCCCACCGGCCGCGCGCTGAGCGTGCGCCGTCGCGAGAGTGCCCACCGCGCCCTGTCGGGCCTGCGGTGTGATCGTTCGCGCCCCCACGCCTCGACCCCGTTCTTTCCATCGTGTTTGATTCGTGACTGCGCCGTAAACCATCCGGCGAAAGAGCTCGTGCGGCGGTTTTCCGCCGTAGAAGACGATATGAACAAGACTTCCAACTCATGGGGGATGGCGCTGGTGATCGGCTGCGCCGTTTTGTGGGGCACCGTCGGGGTGACGACCCGCGGCATCTACTCGATCTCGGAGACCAACGCGCTCTCCATCGGTTTCTTCAGACTGTTGTTCTCGGTACCGCTCCTTGGCCTGTTAGCGATGCGCAGCGTCGGCCCCAACCTTTTGCTGCAGCGGCCTGGCGTAGTCGGCGGACGTCGACGCGACCTCGCCCTGATGATCGGCCTCGGCGCCATGATGGCGTTCTACCAGGTAGCGTACTTCGCCGCGATCCCGCGCCTCGGGGTCACGATCGCGGTCATCATCACCATCTGCTCGGCCCCGATCATGGTGGCCATCATCAGTGCGGTCTTCCTCAAAGAAACGATCACGCCGCGGATGCTCGTCGCGCTGGGGGCCGCCGTGGTCGGCACCGCCCTGCTCGCGTTGCAACAGCCGACCGGCGCTGTCGCCGCGGACCAGGCCGGCTGGGGCATCCTCTTCGCGCTGGGGTCGGGCTTCGGGTACGCCATGCTGACCTTCTTCAGCCGCGCGCTGGCGGATCGGTACCACCCGCTCCAGCCCATCACGGTCGGCTTCGCGATCGGCGCCGTGTTGCTCTTGCCCATTGCGATGGCCAGCGGCCTGACGCTCAGTTACCCTCTCGAAGGCTGGGGGCTGTTGATCTATCTCGGAGTCGTGCCGACGGCTCTGGCCTACTGGCTCTTCCTGCTGGCTCTGCGGACGGTTCCCGCCACGATCTCCAGCATCCTCACCCTGCTCGAGCCGCTCGTGGGCGCGATGCTGGCGGCCCTCATCTTCCACGAAACCCTGGCCCCGATCGGTTGGGTCGGCGCCGCCTTGCTGCTGGGAGCGCTGGCCGTCCTGCTCCTGCGCTGGGAGCCCGAGCCGAAGCCATAACCACTGACGCACACGCCGAACGAGGGTTGAATGGCGATTCAACCCTCGTTCGGCGTCGCTCATCTACGCCCGGCCCTACCAGGCGTGATGCACGAGCGACTGGATATGCGCGGCGTAGACGGCGTCGATCGCGGCCATGGTGTCGTCGCTCAGCGGCGGCAGATCCGCGGCCACGACGTTCTCGTCGACCTGGCTGGGTCGCCGCGCACCCGGGATCGCGCAAGTGACGGCGGGGAAGGCCAGGATCCAGCGCAACGACATCTGCGCCATCGACAGGCCCTCGGGCGTCAGGGCGCGCAGGGCCTCGACGGCCTTCAAACCGGTCTCGTAGTCGATGCCCGAGAACGTCTCGCCCTTGTCGAACGCAGCGCCCTCGCGGTTGAAGGCGCGATGGTCATCGCTCGCGAATGTCGTCTCGCGCGACATCTTGCCGGCCAGCATGCCCGACGAGAGCGGCAGTCGCGCCAGAATGCCGACGCGCTTGCGCAGCGCTTCGGCGAAGAACAGGTCGCGCGGACGCTGACGGAAGATGTTGAAGATGATCTGGACCGACTGCACGCCCGGATACTCGATAGCCTTGAGCGCTTCCTCGACTCGTTCGACGCTCACGCCGTAGTGGCGCAGTTTCCCGGCTTTGACGAGGTCGTCGAGCACGCCGAAGACCTCGGGCCTGTAGTACACGTCGGTCGGTGGACAGTGTAGTTGCACGAGGTCGAGCGCCTCGACCTCGAGATTGCGCAGGCTGCGCTCGATGAACGCGGTCAGGTTGGCGCGGTTGTATCCATCGGCGGTGTGCGGGTTCAGACGACGACCGGCCTTGGTCGCCACGTAGAACGGCTCGGGGCGTTCGCGCCGCAGGCGGGCCAGCAGGCGTTCGCTGCGCCCGTCGCCGTAGACGTCGGCGGTGTCGAAAAAGTTGACGCCGCGATCGAGCGCGCGATGCAGAGCGCTGAGCGACTCGCTGTCGTCGACAGCGCCCCAGGTGCCGCCGATGGCCCAGGCGCCGAAGCTCACGCTCGACACTTTCCAACCTGTTCGTCCCAGTTCTCGATACTCCATCTTCAACCTCCGGTTGTGTTCGGCCGACTCGCGTCGCTGCGAGGCGGCCAGGGGATGAATGCCGATGTGCGCGCCACGTACTCGGCGTAGCCGGGCCGGGTCTTCAGGGTCTGCTCGAGCAAGGCGACGCCCGACACCCGCAACAGCAGAAAAGTCATGAGGATCGGCGCCGGGACGGTGGCCCAGCCCCAGGGTGTGCCGCAGGCGATCAGCCATAGGCCCCACCACAAGCATGCATTGCCGAAGTAGTTCGGGTGACGGGTGTAGTGCCAGAGCCCGCGATCCATCACCTGGCCCCGGTTGGCCGGGTCCGCCTTGAAGCGCGCCAGTTGCCCATCGCCGATGGCCTCGAAGCCGAAACCAACGGCCCAGACGAGCGAGCCGACGCCATCCAAGAGGCCGAGGGGCGCCGGCTGAGTCAGGGCCCACACCAGGGGCGCCGAGATCAGCACCACGAGCGCGCCCTGCAGCAGAAACACCTGGAAATAGCTGAACCACCAGTAGCGTTCCGGGCCGTACGTCTGGCGGAAGGCCTGATAGCGCGGATCCTCACCCCGGCCATGATTGCGCCGCAGGATGTGCAGACCGAGGCGCAGCCCCCAGATCCAGGTCAAGGCCAGGACAAGCCCGACTCGCACAGGGTCACCACCCCCGACCGCGGCATAAGCCGTAGCTGCGAGGCCGAAGCCCGGCCCCCAAAAGCTGTCGATGATGCTGACGTCCTTGACGCGCACGCTGACCAGCCACAGGGCCGTCACAGCGACCCACACGACGGCCGCGCCAACGAGCCACGCGGTGACCATCAGGCGCGCACCTCGCGCGTCCAACGCGTGTGCGTCGGCGGCGTGTAGGCCTGCATCTTGGCCAGAAGGGCCGCGGGCTCTGTCGCATCGAGCACAAGCGCCCGAAACAGCGGCGGGATGAAGCCCTCGTCGTTCGCGCGATCGAACATGGCGAGCAGCGGATCATAGAAGCCGGCCTGGTTGAGCAGGCCGATCGGCTTGCGGTGCAGACCCAACTGAGCCCAGGTGATCATCTCGCACAGTTCGTCGAGTGTGCCGTAGCCACCGGGCAGCGCCATGAAGCCCTCGGCGAGCGTTTCGATCAGCGCTTTGCGTTCATGCATGCTCTCGACGACGCGCAGCTCGGTCACGCCGGTGTGCCCGACCTCGCGCTCGAACAGCCCGCGCGGGATGACGCCGATCACGCGCCCGCCGGCCGCAAGGGCGCCGTCGGCCACTGCGCCCATCAGGCCCACCTTGCCGCCGCCGTAGATCAGGTCGATGCCCTGCCCGGCCAGCAGCTCGCCGAGGCTCCAGGCGACCTTCAGGTAATCGTCGCGCTTGCCGCCCGAGGCGCCGCAATACACCGCCACGCTTTTCACACGAGTCTTGCCTTTCTGCGCCGGGGTCCGGCACGGGGGCATTGTACTAGGCGTCAGGCGTCAGGCGTCGGGCGTCAGGTGGGCACGGCAGTGGTTGGTCAGGGAGTCGAGGGCCTGCGATCGAGCACGGACTGGTCTCGATGACGTCGGGGTCTGGCCACGGGGCAGTGCAATCGGCGACCTCCGCGGCAACGGTTTGTTTGGTACGCGCTTGCGGAGGGGCCGCCCTCCTGACGCCCGACGCCTGACGCCTGACGCCTATTCGTGTTACATTGCCCGCATGCCGCGACTGACTCGCGCGTTCTTCGATCGTCCGACGGTCACTGTGGCGCGTGAACTGCTCGGGCAACGGCTCGTGCATGTCGTCAACGGTCGCCGATTGACCGGCCTGATCTCTGAAACCGAAGCCTATGTCGGCGAGACCGACCTGGCCTCGCACGCCCGCGTCGGGCGGACGGCGCGCACCCTGCCGATGTATGGCCCGCCCGGCCGCACGTACGTGTACTTCACCTATGGCATGCACTGGATGCTCAATATCGTCACCGAGCGCGACGGATTCCCGGCTGCGGTGTTAATCAGGGCGATCCAGCCCGCTGAGGGCCTCGACGATATCCGCGCCAATCGCGGCGGCAAACCGGATAAAATCCTGGCCGACGGCCCCGGCAAACTCTGCCAGGCCCTGGCGATCACCGCCGCTCACAACGACCTCGACCTCTGCGTGCGCGGCGCCGACCTGTTTGTGGAAGCCGCGCCCGCCGTCGAAGCCGTGGTTGTCGGCCCGCGTGTCGGCGTCGATTACGCGGCCGAGCCCTGGCGCTCGATCGAGTGGAACTTCACCTGGCCCGCGCCCAAGCAGCGGGCCGTCAGACCGGCGCGCCCCCGCCGCCGGATCGAAGGAGACTGAGATGGGACTGCTGACCGGCAAGAAGGCCTTGATCTTCGGCGTGGCCAACGACCATAGCATCGCCTGGGGCATCGCCCAGGCCCTGCACCGCGAAGGCGCGACCCTCGGGTTCAGCTACGCCGGCGAGAAGTTCGAGCGCCGGGTGCGCCCGCTGGCCGAGTCGCTCGGCAGCACTTTCATCGAGCCCTGCGACGTCTCCAAGGATGAAGAGATCGCGGCCATCGTCGCGAAGACCCGCGAGCAGTTCGGCGAAGTCGACATCCTCGTGCACTCGATTGCGTTCGCAAACCGCGACGACCTCTCAGGCCCGTACCACACCGTCTCGCGCTCCAACTTCGCGCTGGCCATGGACGTCAGCGTGTACTCCTTCACCGCGCTCGCCAGCGCCTACCTGCCGTTGATGAAGCCGGGTGGCTCGATGCTGACCCTGACCTACCTCGGCTCGGTGCGCGCCGTCTCGCACTACAACGTCATGGGTGTCGCCAAAGCTGCGCTCGAGGCGAGCGTGCGCTATCTGGCCATGGACTTCGGCACTCACGAGAAGCACCTGCGCGTCAACGCGATCTCGGCCGGCCCGATCCGCACGCTGGCCGTGGCGGGCATCGCCGGGTCGCGCTCACTCATCTCGGAGTTCGCCAGGCAAAGCATGCTCGGGCGCAACATCACCATCGACGATGTCGGCAACGCGGCCGCCTATCTCTGCTCCGATCTGGCCGCCGGCGTCACCGGCGAGATCCACTACGTCGACGCCGGGTTCAACTCGGTGGGGATGAACGTCCAGGGCGAATAGCCTTTCAGAGGAGGGAAGAGGGTCTCACTTGAGTGCTTCCCTCGTCCCTCCTCTCTTTTTTTTGTCGCCATGGACCCCGCTCTCACGATCACCCTTATGCGGCACGGGCGCTCGCGCGCCGATGACGAGGGCGTGCATGAGGGCCGCTACGATTCGCCGCTGACCGACGTGGGGCGCGAGCAGGCACGAAAGCGCGCCGAAGCATTCGCGGCAACCGGCTTCAAAGCTGACGTGGTGATCGCCAGCACGCTGGCGCGCGCCCGCGAGACGGCTGAGATCGTGGCGAGCGCCATCGGCGCGCCGGTCGAGTGTGATCCGGATTGGATGGAAATGAACGGAGGGCTATTAGCCGGCCTGACCTACCAGGAGGCCGAGGAACGCTTTCCGCTCCCGGCGTTTCGCGGCGCCTACGAGCCTCTGGCCGTCACTGGCGAAAGCGAATGGGAGTTGCACTGCCGCGCGATCCGCGCCACCGAACGTGTGGTGCGGCGCGGACCAGGCACCTACCTGATCGTGGCGCATGGCGGCATCCTGAATGCCGCGCTGCGAGGCATCCTCGGCACCCCACCCCCTGTCAACCTGCGCCACGGCTTCTGGTTTGCCTTCGGCGACACCGCCTACGTGCAACTGCGCTATCGCCCCGATGTGGGTTCGTGGGTGTTGTTGGACTTCAACCCCGGCGCGCGCTAAGGAGAGAGGAGGGAAAGCAAATCCCTCCTCTCTCCTTTCTCTTCCGCCTTAAGCGCTTTCCTTCGCCGGGACGATGCCGCGCAGGAACGAATTGAACCAGCGCAGCACGAGGCTCTGCTGGAAACCACTCGCGAACGCGATCACATAGAGCGACAGGACCGGATCCTGGATGCCGAGGATGAAGCCGGATCGGCCGATGAGGAACACGGCCACGGCCAGGAGCATCCCGACCGGCGCGTAGAGCAGATACCAGTACGCGTAGTCGGGATCGTAGTCCTTGACCTGGCTGGTGTGCTTGAAGAGGTTGTAGGCCGCCCCGGTCACGCCGCCGAAACCGCCCGAAACCACCGTCAGCCAGAGCACGACGGGGTCCATCATGCGCAGGCCCTCGAACAGCGTCACGCGCCGCGTAAGCTCGGCGAATGTATCCGGCACGAGCACCGGCGCTGCCATCGCCAGTAGCAGCACGGGCACGTGGAGCACAAGGTACCACCAGAGGAAGCGCGGCTCCTCCCACGGTTTGACGCGATCCCAGCGCAGCATCTGAAAGCGGACCTCGGCCACCTGGCGCGCAGCCTCTTCGTAGTGGTCGCGCGAGTTGAGCAGCAAGTTGCGCGCGGTCTGCAGGCGGGTCAACAGATTCTGGGCGATCTTCAGGCTGATGCGCTGGCGCTCGATCAGCGAACGCTCGAGCGCGCCGACTTCGTTCCACAGCCGCTGCAGATCTTGATCGGGCGCCAGGAGGCGCGCCAGCCGGACGTTGGCCGGCAGGTTGGGCGACTCGACCACCTCGGGCTCAACGACGGGATCAGGCTCGGCCGCGTTCTCCAGCCGATCGACCAGGAGCGGTCGCACCGCTGCGGCGAGGAGGCCCTCTTTCGAGGCCACTGACACGGGCTGATTGGATGAAGGCCCGCCATCCTCCACGGCCGACACCACTGGGGCGATGATGACCGGCGAACCGTCGGGGGGCGGCACGAAGGGGGCCGTGCCAGGCGTGGCCGGGTCGCCACCGGTCGTCCAGGCCGGCAGGCCGGGCGCGACATCCTCGTCAGGAACCGTCGGCGCAATCGTCGAGGCCTCTGCGGAGCCGTGAGGCGCGGTTGACGCGTCGCCCGGGTAGTTGGGGATCAGATCCGTCGGCCGGGCTTCGGGGTTGAAGGGGTTGCCCGACGGAGGCAACAAAATGTCCGAGCCGCGACCACGCACCGAACCGGGGTCCTTCTCAGGTGTTGCCATGGCGGATGACCTCCTCAGCCAGCCGGCGGAACGCACCGGCGGCTTCGCTCTGGGGCCGATAGGCGAGCACGCTTTGATGAGCCGCCGGCGCCTGTGCCGCGGCGTCGTCTTCCTCGATCACGGTCGAAAACAATCGGTCGCCGAATGTTGAGCGGAGCTCTTCGAGCACGTCATAGGCGTGGTCGGAGCCCGCCTTGTAGAGTGTCGCCAGGATTCCGAGCAGGGCGAGCTCGGCGTTCAGCCGGTCGTGGACGCGATAAACCGCTTCGAGTAAACCGCGAACACCGCGCATGGACAGGTACGTGCACTGCACGGGAACCAGCAGTTCGCGGGCCGCGACCAGTGCGTTGGCCGTCAGCAGCCCCAGGTTGGGCGGCGTATCGATGATGAAGAAGTCCGCCGGCACGCGCGACCCTTCGATGGCCGCTCGCAGCCGGAATGCCTTGTGAGTCTCCGCGCCCTGCTCCACGTCGAGGTGGGCCAGGTCAACCGAAGCCGGCACCAACACCAATCGTTCGTTGACGGTGCGCAGCACGCTGCCGAAGCTGACCTTGTCACGCGACAACAAGGTGTAAGCCGTTCGCGTCAGGGAATATGGGTCGAACCCCAACCCCGCGGTCAAAGACCCCTGCGGATCGAGGTCGATCAACACGACCCGTTTTCCGAGTTCGGCCAGGGCAGCGCCGAGATTCGCCACCGTGGTCGTCTTCCCGACGCCGCCCTTCTGATTGGCGACCACGATGACACGCCCCACGCGCGGGATTTTACATCGAGACGGCGGCGCCTGCGCCGCGGCGGATGACGACGGACCGCTGAAAGCCCCCTGAAGTGGGTTTGAGGTCCGTTTGCGGGTGCCGCGCCAGGGCAGCGAGGATGGGAGGGTCAGCCGTCAGCAGGCTCCCCGCTCTCGCGCTCCGCGTGGTCATTTCAAACGTTTGACGCCGGGCCTTACCCTCTGGTACAATCGTTATTCGGTCTAGCACTGGCTTATTGATTGAGGTTTTCGAGCAATGCCTAAGCGAACGTTTCAGCCGCGCATCCGCCGGCGCATCAAGACGCACGGTTTCCGTTCCCGCATGGCCACCAAGGGTGGCCGCAAGGTCCTCAAGGCGCGCCGCGCCCGTGGGCGCTGGGAGCTCGCGCCGACGATGAACAACCATCTCAAGCGCATCAACTGGAAGTCCAAGAAGGCGCCGGTTTCGCGCGAGAGCACAGCCAAGAAGAAGTGATCTCGGGCCGTGGCCAGTGGTCGCGCGGCGCGGCGACTGGCGGGGAGGGCTTCGGCGCAGGCTCGTCAGCGCGCCACGGAAAGTCACCCTGCCCCATGAACCGACTGAGAAGCTCAGCCGATATTGAGCGGGTGCGGCGTGAAGGACGATCTTACGCCCACCCGCTCGTTGTTGTCATCATGGCGAAGGCTTCATCCGGTTCACTCGAGAGTCGCGCTGCCGTAGTGGCCGGCCGCAGGATCGGCGGCGCGGTCGTCCGCAACCGGGCCAAACGACTATTGCGCGAGGCTGTGCGGCGCGAAGAGATCAAAGCCGGCTGGGATGTGATGCTGGTGGCTCGATCCGCGATTGTCGGGGCGCGCTTGCCCGACGTTCAAGCCGCCGTGCACCTCATGTTGAAACGAGCGGAGTTGGTGAGCTGATCGATGCGAGCTGTCAAACCGCCCAGCGAAGAATTGTTCGATGAGATCGTCAACCCCGTCGACGGTCGCGTCGAGGAGCCGCGCTGGGCGCCCGATTGGTCGCTGAGCCGGCTGCCGCAGACGCTGCTGCTGGGCCTGATCAGGCTCTACCAACTCACCCTGTCTCGCATGCTTCCGGCAGCCTGCCGGTTCTATCCGACCTGTTCCCGCTACGGCTTCGAAGCGATCCGGCGTTATGGCGTCTGGCGCGGCAGCCGGATGGCGGCCTGGCGGGTCTTGCGCTGCAATCCTTTCACGCCCGGTGGCTACGACCCGGTGCCCTGAGCGCCGATCGCGAACCTTCACGGTCCCGATCGACAAGGTATGATTGTTCTATGAGGCTTTCCTGGACTCATCTGGTTGCGTTCGGCGCTCTCGCGGTGGTCACCGCAGGCTGCGGCGCCGCGCCCGCGAACTCCTGGTACGGTCTCGGCCAGGATGCCGAGCGCGCCTATCTGGCCGGCGGCGCGCACGTCTACGCCGTCAACCTCGAAGACGGCAAAGAGGTCTGGCGCTTCCCCAAGCCCGACGCAACCTTCCGCTCGGGCGGCGACCTCTTCCTCTCGGACCCGGCCGTCAGCGCAGACGTGATCGTGGCGGGCTCCTGGGGCCCTGGGACGAGCCACAGCGGCGCCGTGTACGGCATCGACCCGACCACCGGCGACCAGAAGTGGTGCCTCGTCTTCGATCAGAAGACGGCTTCCGAGAACACCAACTGCAAGGTCTCGCCTGACGCGACTGAGCTGATCCTTGGGTTCTTCCTGCCTCCGGTCGACAACCGCGTCATCGGCGGCGTTACCCTGGTCGACGGCGTGGCCTACTTCGGCATGGCGAACGAGCATGTGTATGCCGTCGACGCCAAAGACGGCACCGTGAAGTGGTCGTTCACCGACTCGAACCACTCGGTCTGGGCCAAGCCCCTGATCGACGGCGATCGCGTGTACGTCAGCTCGCAGGATCATTCAGTCTACGCGCTCAACAAAGCCGACGGCTCGATCGTCTGGCAGCAGGATCTCGCCGCCGCCGTGAACGCCGCTCCTGCCATCGCCGATGGCACGCTCTACGTTGGCACGTTCGGCAACAAGCTGTTCGCGCTTGATGCCGCGACCGGTGAGCAGCGCTGGTCGTACGACACGAACTACTGGGTCTGGGACACTCCGGCCCTGGTGGACGGCGTGCTCTACTTCACCGATGTGCAGGGCACGGTGTACGCGGTCAAGGCCGCCGATGGCAGCGAAGTCTGGCGCAAGCCGGCCAGCGGCTTCACGCGCGCGGCGCCGGCTATAGCCGACGGCACCGTCATCGTCGGCGATCACAACGGCAACCTGATCGGCTTTGCCGCGACGGACGGCACCGAACGCTGGCGACAGACGGTGAAGGGCCAGCTGCAGGCGACGCCGCAAATCGCGCCCAAGCAGGGCCTTGTGCTGATCCTGCCCTTCCAGGGCGACTCGTCGATCACGGCCTTTACACTCGATGGCACACGCGTGGCGTGGGCCTACCAGCCGACCCAGTAAGCGGCGCCTCGCGCCCTTTTTTGAGGACACGCCCACATGGACTTGTGGAACACCCTGATCATCAACCCGATGGTGAACGCGCTGTTGTTCCTCTACGGGTTGCTCTTTCACAACCTGACGCTCACCATCGTGGTCTTCACGATCATCATCCGCGCCATCACCTTCCCGCTGACCTACCAGTCGCAGAAGTCGCAGAAGAAGCTCGCGGAGATGCAGAACAGCCCTGAGTGGAAGAGCATCCAGGAGAAGTACGCCAAGGACCGTGACAAACTGGCCCAGGAGCAGATGAAGCTCTGGCAGGCGGCGGGCTATAACCCGCTCTCGGGTTGTCTGCCGCTGCTGATCCAGTTTCCGATCCTGATCGGCATGTACCAGGCGATCACGAACGCGATCGCGGCGTCGCCGATCCAGCTCTACAACCTGTCGACCCACCTCTACAGCTTTCTGCCGGGCCTGGCCACACTCGTGCCGCTCGACAACACCTTCCTGTGGCTGAACCTGGGCCTGCCGGATCCGTACTTCGTGATGCCGGTGCTGGTCGCTGCGACCTCGTGGGTGCAGTCGAAAGTGATGACGCCGCCGCCCTCGACCGACCCGCAGGCGGCGCAGACGACGCAATCGATGGCGCTGATGTCGACGGCCATGTTCGCCTGGTTCTCGCTGAGCTTTGCCAGCGGCCTATCGATCTACTTCATCGTCGGCAACATCCTGGGCATCATCCAGTACGGGATGACCAACCCGCTCAAGTGGGACAAGATCTTCGACCTGGGCCTGACGCCGGCTCCCGCGGTTGAGGCCAAGGGCAGCAAGAAGTCGAAGCGCTGAGGCCGCGCGAGGCGGCCCCTGGGGAGGCGACAGCCATGACGGACGACACTCACACGCAGGATCTCGAGCTCGCTGAAGCGACGCTAAAGGAACTCCTGGGATTTCTCACTGACGACGTCACAGTTGTCAGCCGCATCGGCACGCCCGACGAGCCGGACGACCCCGGTGCCCCCACTCCGCTCGAACTCGACGTGCAGGGCGGCGACCTGGGTTTCCTGATCGGTCATCGCGGTGAGGCGCTCTCGGCGTTGCAGTACGTCGTCCGCGCGCTGATGGCCAAGCAACTCAAGCGCAACGTGCACGTCATCGTCGATGTCGACGGGCATCGCGTCAAGCGCCGCGAGCAGCTCATGGCCATGGCGCGCCGCATCGCCGACCAGGTGGCGCAGCGCGGCAAACCGATGTCGCTCGAGCCCATGCCGCCGGACGAACGCCGCACCGTCCACATCGCGTTGCGCGACCATCAGGCCGTGCGCACCGAGAGCGTGGGCGAGGGCAACCGCCGCAAAGTCACGATCATCCCGCGCTGACGCAGGCGGTTCGCCGTGCCTGACGCCAACGTCCATTACCTCGCCATCGGCCACGTCGCCCGTGACCTGACGCCGGATGGCGCCATCCTGGGCGGCACTGTGTCGTTCAGCGCCCTGACCGCTCGCGCCATGGGCTACACGCCCGGCATCGTCACCGCCTGCGGGCCTGAACAGCCGCTCGGGCCGCTCGGCGGCGTCGCACTTCACACGCTCGAGTCGACGGTCTCCACCACGTTCGAGAACACCTATCGCGACGGCGCGCGCACGCAGTACCTGCGCGGCCAGGCGCGCCAACTTTCGATCGACGACGTGCCGACCGAGTGGCTGCGCTCGCCCGTCGTGCACGTCGCTCCGCTCGCGAACGAACTGCGAGCGGAGCTATTGGCCGATTTCGAGGGTTCGTTCGTGGGGCTGACCCCGCAAGGCTGGTTCCGCGAGTGGGATGCGAACGGCAAGGTTCGCCCGCGGGTCTGGCCCGCCCTGGCAGATTGGGATGCAACGGCCGAGTATCTCAGCAAGGCCAGCGCCATCGTCTTCAGCATCGAGGATGTCGGCGGCGACTGGGAGATCGTGGAGCGCTGGGCGAAGGTCGCTCAGGTGTTGGCCGTCACGCGCGGCCGCGAGGGCTGCACGGTGTTCAGCAAGGGCGAAGGCGCGCGCGAGTTCGCGGCGCAGCCTCGCGTTGAAGTTGATCCGACCGGCGCCGGCGACATCTTCGCCGCCGCCTTCTTCATCCACTGCTATGAAACGCGCGATCCGTGGGCCGCGGCCGTGGTCGCCAACCACATCGCCGGAACGTCAGTCACCCGCGCCGGCATCTCAGGCGTCCCCACGCCCGAAGAAGTCGGGCTCGCTCGGTTGAAAGCCGAGTCGCTGGGCCATTGAGTGGTTGAGCGCAGCCCGGCTTTTGTCGCAAACCTACCTTCCAGCCAGCACCATAAACACATCGTCGAGCGTGACCTCGGCCGGCGAGACACGCACGTCCGGGAACGCGGCGAGCGCCGTGCGCAGATCGGCCGCGGTGTCGTGGCCGCGCTCGGCGATGACGTGCAGGTGGTCGCCCAACAGCCCGACGCGCTCGACGCCTGACATGGCGCCGATCACGTCGATCGCGCCCAGCAGGTCGCCGGCCTCGATGTCGAAGGCCACGCCCTTGACGACAGTGCTCTTGAGCGTCGAGGGCGTGTCAAGGGCCAGCAGTCGACCCTGGTTCATGATGCCCAGGCGGCCGCAATGCTCGGCTTCGTCCATGTAGTGCGTGCTGACGAACACTGTGGTGCCCTCGGCCGCCAGGCCGTAGATCAGATCCCAGAAGGCGCGGCGCGCTTCGGGGTCGACGCCCGAGGTCGGCTCGTCGAGGAAGAGGAGCGCGGGTTTGTGGACGAGCGCGATGCCGAGCGCCAGACGCTGACGCCAGCCGCCGGCCAGCTCACCCGCCCGATCACGCTCACGGTTGCTCAGGCCGATGAGGGCCAGCACATCGGCGCGACGCTTCACCATCTCGTGGCCGCTCAAGCCGTACACGCCGCCATAGAACGCCAGGTTCTCGCCGACGGTCAGATCCTCGTACAGGGCGAAGCGCTGACTCATGTACCCTACACGCGGGCGGATGCGCTCCGTCTGCGCGGCCGAGTCGAGCCCGAAGATCTGGGCGCGGCCTGACGTCGGCTGCAACAGGCCGAGCAGCATCCGCATGGTCGTGGTCTTGCCACTGCCGTTCGGCCCGAGGTAGCCGAAGATCTCGCCCGGCATGACCTCGAAGGTGACGTGATTGACGGCCGTGAAGTCGCCGAACTGTTTGGTCAATTCGGCGACGGAGATGATGGCGGTCACGGTTGCGGTTCTCCGTGGTGCTCCTGTAACAGCGCGATGAAGACGTCTTCGAGCCCGGGCACCACCGGCCGCAGGCGTTCGACGGCCACGCCGGCCGCGGCCAGCACCGCGGGCAGACGTTCCAACACAGCGGCAGGGTTCTTGACTCGCAGATGCAGCCGATCGCCGAAAGTCTGCACATCAAGGACGTCGGGATCGAGGCGGGCCAGATCGCGCGCGCTGTTGCGCGGCTCGGCGCCGAGCTCGAGCACATGCCCGGCCAGCTTCTGCGTGAGCTCGCGCGGCGCCCCTTCGACGAGCACACGCCCACCGGCCATGAATCCGATGCGGTGGCAGCGCGCGGCCTCGTCCATGTATGGAGTCGTCACGATCACGGCCGTGCCCTGCGCCAGCACCCGGATCAGCAGTTGCCAGAAGTCCTGACGGGTCACCGGGTCGACGCCGCCGGTCGGCTCGTCGAGGAGCAGCACCTTCGGCTCGTGGATGAGCGCGCAGGCCAGACCGAGCTTCTGCTTCATCCCGCCGGAGAGCCGATCCGCGCGGCGGTGCTCGAAGCTCGACAGCCCGACGAAAGCCAACAGCTCGCGCGAGCGTCGTGCCATCACGACGTCGCTCAGCCCCCTGACCTGCCCGAAGAAGCGCAGGTTCTCGCTCACCGTCAGGTCGCCGTACAGGCTGAAGCGCTGAGCCAGGTAGCCGATGCCGGCGCGGGCCTGATCGACGTGGCGCGCCAGGTCGTGGCCGCCGACGATCACGCGGCCGCCGTCGGAGCGCAGCGCGCCGACCAGGAGCCGCAGCGTCGTCGTCTTGCCGGCGCCATCCGGCCCGACGAGGCCGAATGCCTCGCCTGCGTGCACCGTCAGCGACACGCCGTCGACGGCCCGGGTCTCGCCGAACGACTTGCGCAGGTCGTCGGCCTGGATGAGCACGGGAGTAGAAGAAGTGATCATGGTTGAAAGCGTCAGGCTTCAGGACTGGCCGTCAGTGGAGGGCGGCTGCGAGAGCCGCCCTCCACTGACGCCTGATCCCTGATGCCTACTGCTTGAAGGTCACATCCACCGGCATGCCGGGCTTCAGCGCGCCGTCGGCGCCCGAGATCGTCAGTTGCACAGCGAAGACCGTGGTCTTGCGCCCTTCGACAGTCTGAACGTTGCGTGGCGTGTACTCCGCCCGGTCGGCGATCCGCTCGACGGTGGCCTGGAAGGTCTGGCCTTGATAGCTATCGACGCGCACCTCGACGGTGTCACCGAGGCGCACCTCACCGATTCGATCTTCAGGCACGTAGACGGTGACGGTCAGGTTGTCGAGGTCCGCGATGGTCAGCAACGTCGCGCCGACCACGGCCATCTCGCCCGGCTCGATGGCGCGCGTCAGCACGACGCCATCGGCCGGCGCCTTGAGCGTGAGCTTACCGCGCTGGACGCGCAGGACCTCCACGGCGGCGTCGGCGGCAGCGACCTGGGCCCTTGCGGCGTCGATCTGCTCGGCGCGAGCGCCGGCCTTCAGGTTCGCCAGGTTGGCCGCTGCAGCGTCACGTTGGCCGGTGGCCGCGTCGATCTGAGCCAGAGCGGCCTCGACCGCCACAGTGGACGTCGCGACAGCGGCCGTCGCGCCGGGCCGGGCCGGGACAAATGCAGCCAGCGCGGTTTGAGCGGCGTCGACCTCGGTCCAGGCGCTGCGCCAGGGGTCGGTGCCGGCGCCTGTCGTCAGCGCGTCGTAGGCGGCCTGAGCATCAGTCTGCAGCGCGCGGGCATCCTGCACATCGAGTCGGGCGGCGTCACGCACTTCGCTCGTGCTGCGCTCATCGGCGTCTGCGGCGGTCTGGCGCGCTTCCGCCAGGGCGACGCCGGCGTTGGCAGCGTCGACAAGCGCCTGCAGCGCCGCGACTTTGTCGGCATGCGGACGCGCATCGTCGCGGGCCACGCTCTCGGCCGTGTCGGCCAGGTCGGCCGCCGTCTTGGCCTGAGCGATCGCTGCGTCGGCGCCGACGAGCACATCGGCCGAGGCGTCGGAGGCCTGTAGATCGTCGCGGCGGTTTTGGGCGGCGCGGTAGTTGCCGGTGGCCGTCTCGGAGGCCTGACGGACCGAGTCGAGCTGGTCGGGTGTCAGCGCCAAAAGCAGACCGTTGTACACGGCGCGGGCCTGCACGAGGCGATCGAGCGCGGCGCGCACCCACTCGGGTCGGGCGCCGGCGGTGAGTTGTGCGAAGCTGGCATTCGCGGCGCGCAGGTTCGCTTCGGCAGCATCGACCTGGGCCTGAGCCGCCGCGATCTGGTCAGCGGTGGCTCCAGCTTCGAGCAACGCCAGGTTGGCCCGCGCCGCGGCTGCGGCAGCTTCGGCCTGCGTCTGTTGCGCGGCGAGGCCCGAGTCGTCGAAGACCACCACGGCGGACCCGGCCGTCACGGCGTCGCCCTCCGCAGCGTTGACGGCGAGGACGCGGCCCGAGAGCTCGGGTGCGACGGTCCATGAGGTGGCCTCGATGGTGCCAGAGGCCGTGAGGATGCCGCTTTGGGCGACTGTTGGCTGGGTCAGATACCAGAGCGCGGCGGCAACGATGCCCAACAAGATCACCACCGGAAAAATGAAACGAAGATTGGAACGCATAACGACCTCCAGATCAGTCCAGGCGCTTGCGGAAGCGCAACGCGGCACTGCCCATGATCACTACGGCGAATACAGCAAGCGCGGTCACCTCGAACCACAACGCTTCGAGCCCCACGCCTTTGAGCGTGATCCCACGGACCACTACCAGGAAGTACCGCAGCGGGATCAGATAGCTCAACCACTGCAAGACAGGCGGCATGGCGGCCAGCGGGTAGAAGAACCCCGACAGGAAGATCGACGGGAGCAACACGAAGATCGACGACATGGTCGCTTCTTGCTGGGTGTTGGCCATGGTCGAGATCAGAAGGCCCAGGCCGAGCGTCGTCACGAGGAAGAGCGCGGTCAGGCCCAGCAGCAAGGAGAGATTGCCGTTGATCGGCACGTTGAACAGCAGCCTGCCGACGACGAGCACCTCGAGGCTATCGAAGAACGCGATCAGGATGAAGGGCGTCAACTTGCCGAGCACGAGCTCCCAGCTGCGGATCGGGGTGACGATCAACTGCTCGATCGTGCCGCGCTCGCGTTCGCGCACGATCGCGCCGGACGTCAGCACAACGGTCAGGTATTGCAGGATCAGGCCGACCAAGGCCGGCACCATGTAGTAGGCGCTGACCAGATCGGGGTTGAACAGCACCCGGCTGCGGACGTCGATAGCCGCGCGTTGAGCCCCACCCTGCCCGCGTGCCGCCAATCGCTCAACCGTCAAAGCCGTCGAGCGCGCCTGGCCGATCAGCGTGGCCGATGAGAGCGCGGTGCCCGCGATCGTCGGGTCGGAGCCGTCGATGACGAAAGCGACTTCGGCCACCTCGCCGCGCGCCAGCGACCGAGCATAGTCCGGCGGGATGACGATGGCGGCCCGGATGCTGCCCTTATCGATCAGGGCCTGGATCTCGGACTCGCTGTCGACGTCAAAGGCGATGCGGAAGTAGTCGGCCGCGCGATAGGCATCCAGGAGCGCGCGCGACTCGGCCGAGTGACTTTGATCCCAAACGGCCATCGGCACGTTGCGCACGTCGTTCGTGGCCGAGTACCCCAGCAGGAGCATTTGAACCACCGGCATGAAGAACGTGATCGCCAGCGTGCGGGGATCGCGCACGATCTGGATGAATTCTTTGCGTATCAACGACCAGAGTCGGATGATCATGCACTCCTCCGAGCGCCTTTTGCAGGCGCCTGCAAGCCGCGCAGACAGACCTCCATCTGCGTGTCAAACCATTCCTCTTCGGTGATCCCACCGAAGGTATCGGCCAGCCGGTCGCCGATGATCAGGCGAACCACCATGAAGCCGATCACGTTGGCGAAGAGCACCAGGTTCGCCTGGCGGACGTCGGCCACGGCCAGCTTCCCCGACATGCGCAGCACCGGCGGCAGCGCGTTGAGGAACTTCGGCATGATTTCGCCGGCCAGCGCACGCAGGTGCCGGCCCTGAAACTCCACGATGTCCATGAAGGCCAGCGGCAGCAAATCGGCGCGCGCTCCCATCAGGATGTCGCGCATGCGCCGGATCAGGCGAGAGAAATACTCGGCCTTGGTCGACGAGCCCGTGTCCATCGCGAGCGCCTCAAGCAGCGCGCGATACGGGTGATAGGCATCGAGCACGGCCGTGAACAGCGCGTCCTTGTCCGCGAAGTGGTTGTAGATGCCGGCCAGGGCAAGGCCAGATGCCGTGGCGATCTGGCGCATGCTCGTGCCGTGGTAGCCCTGACGCAGGAACAACGTGTGTGCGGCCTCGAGCACTTTTTGCCGCGTGACATCCCCCTTGGTCGGCGCTGTCGCGCCTTCGACGGATGTCGTTTTGGAAGACGGCATGGTCCCTCCCTCTCGCAATAAAACGAACGATCGTTCGTTCGCATATTACCTCAGTTTTGTGTCGCGTCAAGGAGGAAGAGTTGGCTCCGGGTGGGAGGCCGCGGCTCGTCGGCGCTGACGAACATCCTCGGGTCGAGCATCGCCCTTCAGCCGGCGAGTCGGATCCTGGTTCATGGAGAGCCGCGCGGCTCGCGAGCGCTGCGCCCCGACACTCTTCAGGATGCGAGTGGCAACTGCTCGCGTCGATCAAGCGACGCGGCCAACTCGACATAGTCCGATGGCTCCTGCTTGTCCGGGCAGGAGATGTACAAATCGGGTATGCGTCGGGTATAATCTTGCCTCTCAGCGATCCAGAAACTCGATTCCGGGCTCACTGCCCCGCCGGCAGGATGACGTCGGCTTGGGTCGTGACGAAAAACCGGTTGCAGGCATCGTTCGATGGCGCGTATCTACGTATTCGTCAATCAGAAGGGCGGCGTGGGCAAGACGACCACGGCGATCAGCCTGGCGGCCAACCTCGCGCAGTTCGGTCAACGCATCCTGTTGGTTGACCTTGACCCTCAAGCCAATGCCACGTCGTCGCTCGGCGTCGACAAGAACACGATCGAAGGCGGCGCATATGCGGCGCTGATCGGGCAGGCCACGGCGTCCTCCCAGATTCTCAACAGCGCCCGTCTCAAGCTGGCTCTGTTGCCGTCGTCGTTGGCATTGGCCGGCGCCGAGATCGAGTTCGTCGGCATGCTGGCGCGCGAAAGCCAGCTGCAACGGGCCCTGCGACCGCTCGAACCCCTCTACGACTACATCCTGATCGACTGCCCGCCGTCACTGGGCTTGCTGACCCTGAACGGCCTGGTGGCCGCGCGAGACGGCGTGATCATCCCCGTGCAGGCCGAATACCTCGCGCTCGAGGGGCTCGGGCTCCTGACCGGCACGATTGCGCGCGTGAGGCAGGCGCTCAATCAGAGCCTCGAGATCCGTGGCGTCGTGATCACGATGTTCGACGGGCGCGTGGCCCTCTCAGGTCAGGTCGTGGCTGAGGTGCGCAAGCACTTCGGGCCGAAGGTCTTCGACACCGTCGTGCCGCGCAGCGTCCGCCTGGCTGAAGCTCCGTCCCACGGCATGCCGATCACGGCGTATGCGCCGACCTCGCCGGGCGGCGTCGCCTACAAGGCGCTGGCTGAAGAGTTGCTGCGTGGCGATCATCCCGTTGCCCACAGCGAACCGGTCGTCGCGCAGGAACCTGTTGCGAGCGACACGCCGACCGCGCCCGCGGCTGATTCCAGCGAGCACATGCCCCCGTCCAACTTGTCGTCGACCGAGTCGACCGACCCGGCTGACGCTGCCGGGCCGACCGACTTCGGCGCCGCGGTCCGCGAAGGGCCGGTGGCTTCATGAGCACCGCCAAGCGCGGGCTGGGCCGCGGCCTTGACGCCCTGATCCCGACCACGGGGTTCGACGTTCGCCCGTCGTCTGAAGCGTCGGGTGACGCCGGCGCCGCGGCCAGCGGCAGGGCCGTGATCGAAGCGCCGATCGGGTCGGTCGCACGCAACCCACGGCAACCGCGCACCGCGTTCGATCCGCAGGCGCTTCAGGAACTGGCCGCTTCGATCCGCGAGCATGGCGTGCTGCAGCCGCTGGTGGTCTCGCCCGGCGATGCGCCGGACCGGTACGTCCTCATTGCTGGCGAACGGCGTCTCGAAGCCAGCAAGCTCGCCGGCCTCGAGACGGTGCCCGTCATCGTCCGCGGCGCCAGCGACCAGCAGCGCCTCGAACTGGCGCTGATCGAGAACATCCAACGCGCGGACCTGGGTCCGCTCGAGACCGCCCTGGCCTATCACCACCTGGCGCAGGACTTCGGGCTGTCGCACGAGTCGATCGCTGAGCGCGTCGGCAAGAGCCGCGTGTCTGTCACCAACACCTTGCGATTGTTGCGGCTTCCGGCCATGGTGCAGGACGCGCTCTCCGCGGGCATCATCACCGAAGGGCACGCTCGCGCCCTGCTCCAACTGCCGACACCCGAGGGCATCGAAGCCGCTTACGCCACGGTCGTCAAGAAGGCGCTGACCGTCCGACAGACCGAGGAGCTCGTCCGGCAGTTGATGGGCGAGCGACCCGAGCGCCCTGCCCGTGAGCGCCACGCCGACTCAGACGCATTGGCCGAGGCATTGCAGTCGACGTTGCTGACCCGTGTGCAACTCAAGCGCAATCGCGGCGGCGGCGGCACCCTGGCCCTGCACTTCTCCTCTGACGAAGAACTGAACGCCTTCGCTGACCGCATCCTCGGTTCGAACTTGTAGACCGTTCGTCTTTTCGAGGCAGATAACGCGCGAGGGCCGGGATGATCCCGGCCCTCGTTGCATATGCCGCTCCTGAGCAGATGGTCAGGCGACGTCGATCACGATCTTACCCGCTGTGTGTCGAGTGCCGATCAGGCGGTGACCATCGGCGATCTGGTCGAGCGGTAAGGTCATCGAGACGTGCGGCCGCAACCGACCCTGATCGGCGAGCGTGGCCACTTCAGCCAACGTGGCGCCGATCGGCGGGTTCGTGTAGACCATTCCCTGTCGAACGCCGTGCGCGGCGGCCGTTTCGGGAGACGGTGTCTGAACCGTCGCGACCAGGATGCCGTTAGGGCGAAGCACTTTCCATGAGCGCTCTTGCGTCTCGCCGCCGACCGTGTCGAGGACGACGTCCACGTCCTTGACCGCTGCCTCGAACGGCGTTGTGCTGTAGTCGACGACCTGATCGACGCCCAGGTCGTGGAGCAGATCCGCATGCCGCGACGTCGTCCCGATCACGTGCGCGCCGCGGGTCTTCGCAAGTTGCGCGGCCAGATGCCCGACGCCACCGGCAGCGCCGTGGATCAAAACGGTCTGGCCTGCCTGTAACTCGGCGAGGACGATCAGGGCCTGCCAGGCCGTCAGGATCGCGTGCGGGAGGGCTGCCGCCTGGCGCGCATCGAGCGAGGCTGGCATCGTCGCGACGTCGGACTCGGGCACGCTGACGAACTCGGCCTGCGAGCCGTTGCGGCTGACGCCGCCACGACCATAGACACGATCGCCGGCGCGGAACGACGACACATCGGAGCCCACGGCCTCGACGGTGCCGGCGAAGTCGGTGCCGATCACAAGGGGCAAGGTGTGGTTGAAGTAGGGAGCCATGAAGCCCGCTCGCAGCGCCGCGTCGAAGGGGTTGATCGACGAGGCCATCACCCGGACTAGGACTTCATCAGGGCCGGGGGCCGGCATTGGAGCCTCCTCGACGACCAACACTTCAGGACCACCGTAAGCGTGGATGCGCGCGGCTTTCATGGTCGACATCATGGGTCTCCTATGGATGATAATTTGACCGATTCTATCCGATTAAGGTCCTGGATTCGATTCGGCATTCCAACCGAGGTCACTGAGCATCACGGTGGGAAAGAGTCCCCCGACATGCATGCGAAGCGGCCAGGAGCGAGGAATCGGGGCGTGACACACGGGTCATGCGGGGTGAAAGGCCGTGTGATAGGCTGAAGCCATGAGCCCCGACGATCTCGAGTGGTCGGTCGATGAGGCGGAGTTCGAGGCGAGCGACGAGACAGGCCCCCACCGCCCCGCTCCACCGCGCGGACCCTTTGACTGGCGCGCCGTGTTTGCCCGCCGATCAACCTGGGCGCTGATGGCTGTGGTGCTCGGCATGTTGACGGTCGCCGTGCTCGGCACCTGGTGGCAGGGAGAGTCGCAACGCCTCGCTCTGGAGGCTGAGATCCGCGCCATAGATGCGGACTACCAGAACCGCGATGGGAGCGTCCTGCCCGAGCTTGTAGCCCAGGCCACGGAGCAGGTGCCGATTGGCTGGTTGAGCCACCAGGCCATGTTGTTGGCCGGTGGCGCGGCGGCGGCGCCGTTGGACTGGCCCGCGGTGACTCAACTGAGCCCGGCAAGATTGACAAACGTCCGTATCGAGACTCAGACGATGCGCATCGCGCACATCGAGCGCTCGTTTGTGACATCGCCCGAGTCGGGAGCCGACCCAATGACCTTCTTGGTGCTCGAAGCCTATTCGAGCACGGCCGACGGTCATTGGATCCGGGCGCCACTACCGGACATGCCTGAACGCACCGTCAATCGCGACCTGCTCGACGGCGCGGTGCGCTGGACGTATAGCCGCCAGGACACTGACGCCGTCGACGCGCTGGCGCCGCTTGTCCGCCGATATTTCGAGCGACTGTGCGACGTCGGATTGCCCTGCCCCAGCGAAGGCGACCTTGAGGTGCGGATCCTCGGGCCCGATGCGCCACCGATCGGCCCTTACTGGCCCATGGGAAGCAACGACGTCGCAGGTTACATGGCTCAGACGTTCAGTTTGATTGGCGAGTCGTACGGGTCTGTGACGCTGGAACGCGAGTCGTTTGCCACCACGGGAATCCCGACGAACGCGCCCGCAAAGGAAGCACTGGCCCAACAGATCGCGCTGGAGCTGCTGGCTCGCTGGGTGGCGGCGTCGATGGCGGACCAGGGCGCCCGCGAAGGCAACGTCGTATGGGTGGTCCTGACCTTGCGAACTGCCGCACTGGCCGGGATCATCGCTCCGGTCGACGTGGGCACTCCCGATCTGGGCCTTTACACGGCCGATGAGCTTTGGCGCGAGAGGACGGCGACCGACGCGGCACTGCGGGAAGCGCTCGGGCTTGTGGGCCCGATCGTCGACGCGGTTCCACCGGAGCGCACGGCCGACCTTTGGGCCACTCTCCCGAAAGCGCGGTCGCTTGAGGAGTGGCTGCAGCAATCCATCGGACCGGAGGCCGTTGCGCGGTTGGCCGAGCGCCCGGCGCCGGCTGAGCTCATGGTCTCGGCCAACGGACCGCTCGACGGCATCCTGACCTGCTTCGAACCAAACCTGCGCCTGTATTGGGCGGGTTGGGTCCGAGGGAGAGAACAAGCCGTTCAGGTGTTGGACGCCGATCTGATCCTGGGATTCAACCAGACCCTCGCTCCAATCTCTTTGTCCCCGGACGGCACTCGGCTGCTCATGGGGGCCGGGCGACGCGCCTTCGTGCTCGACACTGTGGCCGGACGCGCGATCCGCCTGCCCGACGACGTGGACGCCTCCACCGGGCAGATCACGTGGTGGGGCAACCACGCGCTGGTCGAATCTGTTTTCACAAACAACCAGCGCTTCCTGATCTCGTTGGCCAGCGATCCTCCGACGGTCGAGCCTTTGGCGATTGCGCTCAATTCGTACTACCTCAGCCATGACGGAAGCCTGGCTTTCAGCCTGACCACCGGTTCGACGACCTCGACCCTGGATGTCTTTGACGTGGCGACGCTCGCACTGGTGACCCGCGAGTTCGACGCCAAAGCGCTGATGTATCGCGAACACGCGGCTGATCGACTCTGGTTCCTTGGCCCGTTTGAACAGGGCTCTCCCAGCGTGTTGCACGGCATACAGGAAAGGACAGCCGACGAACTGGCGACAGATGTCGTGGCCCCGATGCCGTCTCCCGACGACGATCTTTCGCCGCAGGCATTTGCCGTCGATAGCGCTCACAACCAGGTGGCGGTCAGCTACAACACGTCGACGGGTTTTCGACGTGTCACGGTGTTGTACCGGCTGGATCGCAACCTGACCGTGGAGACAGGTCGCTTCGAGCAGGCCACGAGCGGCGTGCCGCAGATGGGGTTCTCGCTCGACGGCCAGACGCTCTTTCTCAACAACGGCAACCCCGATAGCTGGTCGGGCATCGACGCCTACTCCACCGCGACAGCCGAAAAGATCGAATCGGCGCCCGACCAAAGCTCGCTCGTCGCCGCCGAAGACGGCCTGACCTACTCGCCTTACATCGACTCCGAGGGACTTTATCTCAACCTCTCAGCTGCCTATATGCCCATCATCGACGAAACGCGTTTGGCCGTCTGGAACGGTCGCGACGCGCCCCGCCCGGTCGGGCCGCCCGGGTGCTTTCTGAACCGCACCCGGTACCGCCCCTGATCGCGAAGCCTTTTGCGCCGCTCTGTACCGGGAAAGTTCAGCGACGCCCGGTTATAATCGACCAAATCCTGTGTTGGAGTGAGTGAATGCCCAAGAAAGGCCGCGTTTTTTCGGGCGCCCGTCCTACCGGACGCCAGCATCTCGGCAATTACCTCGGCGCGATCAAGAACTACGTCGCGCTGCAAGCCGATTACGACTGCGTGTACTGCATCGTCGACCTTCACGCGCTGACCACGCTCGAGGAGCGTGAAGACCTGCGCCAGAACACGATCGACATGGCCCTCGACTGGCTCGCCGCCGGCATCCGGCCCGAGGAGACGATCTTGTTCATCCAGAGCCATGTGCCCGAGGTGACCGAGCTGCACACGATCCTCAGCATGTTCGCACCGCTCGGCAAACTGACGGACCTGCCGACCTTCAAAGAGAAGGTCGCCCAGCAGCCGCACAACGTGAACTACGGGCTCGTCGGCTACCCGGTGCTGATGTCGGCCGACATCACGCTCTACAAGGCCGACACCGTGCCGGTCGGCGTCGATCAGGCCAGCCACATCGAGTTCACGCGCGAGATCGTGCGCACGTTCAACTACCGAACCGGGCGCCAGGTGCTCATCGAACCGCAGATGAAGAACACCGAGTACCCGAAGGTGCTCGGCACCGACGGCGTCAACAAGATGGGCAAGAGCCTGAACAACCACATCGAGATCTCGGGCACGCCTGAGGAGACCTCGAAGCGGGTCATGACCATGGTCACCGACCCGCAGCGTCAGCGTCGAACTGATCCGGGCCGGCCCGAGGTCTGCAACGTCTTCTCGCTGCACAAGACCTTCACGCCTGCCGACGAGGTCGCGACGATCGACACTGAATGCCGGCGCGCCGGCATTGGCTGCGTCGACTGCAAGAAGAAGCTGGCCGCCAACATCAACGCCCACTTCGCAAACTTCCGCGAAAAGCGCGCGAGCCTGGCCAGCGATCCCAACCACGTCCTCGACGTCCTGGCGGACGGCGCCAGCCGCGCCCGCGATCTCGCCCGCGTCACGATGTCCGAGGTTCGCGACGCTGTCGGATTGCCGTAGCGGCGACGACGGGGAGATCGGCGCTCGGCGAGCGCCGATCTCCCTATTTCC
Source organism: Anaerolineales bacterium (assembly GCA_044226485.1). Taxonomy (GTDB): domain Bacteria; phylum Chloroflexota; class Anaerolineae; order Anaerolineales; family UBA6663; genus UBA6663. The sequence continues at coordinate 90,161 of JBGAGY010000006.1, read as the reverse complement.
TTACCTGATCACATGTGGATTGAAGACGGCGCCAGACATTGGCCCGATCGCCTTGCCGTTGTCGACGCGGGTCGTGGCGCTGCGGGGCGATACACGTACCATGACCTGAATGACCGCGCCAACCGCCTGGCCACGTGGCTGCGCGACAAAGCCGGGGTCGGGCGCGGAGACAGGGTCGGTGTGCTGGCCCTCAACGGCATCGAGGCGCTCGATGCCCTGTTCGCATGCGCCCGACTCGGCGCGATCTTTGTCCCCTTCAACTGGCGCAGCCCCTGGCGCGAGCTGGCCGATCTCATCGCGCTGACCCGCCCCACCGCCCTGCTCTACACGGTGCCGTTCGAGGCGGTCGTGAACGACCTGCGCCAGGCTCAGCCGGCGGTGCCAACGTGGTTGGAGCTGCGCGACGAGTCCCTGCCCCCGACAGCTCACGCCGGTCCATGGCCCGGACCGGCGTCCGAAGAAGACGCCGCCTGCCTGCTCTTCACGAGCGGGACGACCGGCCTGCCGCGCGCCGCGTTGATCTCCTACCGCATGATCGGTTGGAACGCGCTCAACGGCGCGATCCGTGAGTTGCGCCGCGACGACGTTGCGCTGACCGCGACGCCGCTGTTCCACACCGCCGGCCTTTTGTTGTACACACTGCCCCTGCTGATCATCGGCGGCACTGTCGTGACGCTCCCGAAGTGGTCAGTCGAAGCCGCGCTGGAGCTGTTCCGGCGCGAACCGATCACGCTGTTCTTCGGCGTGCCGACCCAGTTCCAGCAACTGTTGAACACACCGGGCTTTTCCGAGGCGGACCTGCGGCGCGTGCGCCTGACGAGCGGCGGCGCCCCGTTGCCGGCGAGCGTCATCGAAGCCTACGCGCTCGTGCATCCCTCGCCGCTGCGCCAGGGCTTCGGCATGACCGAGTTCGGTCCGTTCGGGTTCATCACCGACGCGAGCGCCGCGCACGCCAAGGCCGGCAGCATCGGCACCGCCAACTGGTGCGTCGAGGCTGCCGTCGTCGACGACGCGGGCAGGCCAGTGCCGACGGACGCCATCGGCGAGCTCGTGTTGCGCGGCAAGGTGCTGTGCTCGGGTTTCTTTGGGACCGACAGCGCCGGCCAACCGCCGCTCGAATCCGACGGCTGGTTCCACAGCGGCGACCTGGCCCGTCTCGACGCGGACGGCTTCTTCTGGATCGTCGACCGCAAGAAAGACATGTACCTCTCGGGCGGCGAGAGCGTTTACCCGGCCGAGGTGGAGCGCGTCATCCACACGCACCCGGCCGTGCACATGTGCGCCGTGGTCGGTATGCCCGACGACCGCTGGGGTGAGATCGGCCACGCTTTCGTCGTCCTCAAGCCTGGCGCCCACGCGACGCCCGAGGCGTTGATCGGGCACTGTCGCGAGCGCCTGGCTGCCTACAAGGCGCCGAAGGTCGTGCAGTTCGTTGAGAGCCTGCCGATCTCAGGAGCTGGCAAGATTCTGAAGCGCGAACTGCGCCGAGGCAGTTAGTGAACCGCACAGACGCGAAGCCTCTGCGAGGGCCTCGTGTCCTTTGCGTGTTCGCGGTCCGGAGCTCCAAGAGGTGACGCCGATGCGATTGGTCGTCCAGAGAGTTACACAGGGATCGGTCAGCGTCGGTGGCGAGGTCGTCGGCGCCATCGGACGCGGCCTCGTCGTGCTGGTTGGTGTGAAGCGCGGGGACACGGGCGAGCAGGCCGATTGGCTGGCCGACAAGACTGCGCGCCTGCGCATCTTCGAGGACGACGCCGGCAAGCTCAATCGCTCAGTGCTCGACGTCGGCGGCGCCGTTCTGGCAGTATCGCAGTTCACGCTCTACGGCGACGCGACGGGCGGCAACCGTCCATCCTTTATCGAAGCCGCTCGGCCGGAGGATGCCGAACCCATCATCACGCGCTACATCGAGCGGCTGCGCTCCCTTGGCGTGCCGACCGAGACCGGCCGCTTCCGGGCCGAAATGCAGGTTGTGATCCATAATGATGGGCCTGTGACCATTCTGCTGGAGAGATAGAAATGGAAGGCGACGAACGTCGAGAACTGAATGGCCATTCACCCTTGTCATTCATCGTTCGTCATTCGTCTGACACCCCATGTCCCCTCTGAAACGCTTCCCTGTCGGAGATGAACAGGCCCGCGGTTATCTGGCGCTGCCGGAGGGCGGCAGCGGGCCAGGCGTGCTGGTGCTGCATGCCTGGTGGGGGCTCAATCCCTTCATCAAGCGTCTGTGCGACAGGCTGGCGTTCGAAGGTTTCACGTCCTTCGCGCCCGACGTGTATCAGGGCAATGTGGCGCGATCGATCGACGAAGCCCGATACCTGCGCGATCAGGTCGAGCGTGAACGCGTCGTCGCGACCCTGACCGGCGCCCTCGCCTATTTGCGCGGACAGGCGGCACTGACGTCCCCACGCGTCGGCTTGCTCGGGTTGTCGATGGGCGCGACCTACGCGCTGCGTCTGTCGGTGACGCGACCGCAGGACATCGCCGCCGTCGTCGCGTTCTATGGCACGAGCGGCGGCAAGTTCGACCACGCCGAGGCGGCGTACCTGGGCCACTTCGCCGAGCAGGATCCTTACGCCAACACGGCGTCCGTCGCGGGCCTCGAGGGCCGCCTACGAGCAGCAAGACGACCTGTCGAGTTCTTTACTTATGCGGGCACGGGCCACTGGTTCTTCGAAGACGATCGCCCGGGCGCCTATCACGCCGCTGCAGCGCAGAAGGCCTGGTCGCGGACGCTGCGCTTCCTCCACAAGCATCTCAATCGCAAGACGCGACCCCCGCGCAAGGCTTGATCCGGCGTCCGCACGTCAACCGACAAACTCGAGATTGCGCCAGAGCGCCAGATCTACCTGCACCGCACCGGCGCCCGCATCGAGCAGCGCGTCGACGCGCGCCTGGTCTGTGACGCCGCCTGCCCCAATGATCGGCGTATCCAGGCCCATCGCCGCCACTGCCCTGACGGCCGCGAGAGCGGCCTCGAAGACGCTCAGGCCGTAGAGCCGGCCCGAGCGCGGCAGATCCGGCGCAGGCGCCTGCGGTCGCCAGCGCGGCGGCGCGCCAAGGCAGAGCGCATCGGCCCCAGAGCGCGCCGCCACTGGCGCGAAGCGTTCCGCCTTGTCGATCGGCAGTCGCACGATCAGGGGAACGTTGCCGCGCGCGGCGTGCACCACTTCAGTCATCTCGGAGGCGTTGAGATCGTCGCGCAGGCCAAGCTCGAGGCCCGACACGACGTCGACGCGCTCGATCCATTCAACGGCGCGGCGGACCTCCACCGGGCGCGTTGCGGCGAGGTGGACGATGACCGGCATGCCCTGCCGCCCGAAGACACGCTCCCAATCCGGCGTGAAGCGACGCAGCGCTGCCTTGATCCCGGGGTTCGGGATGCCGGTGTGCAGCGCGATCCCCTCGGCCGTCGCCGCAGCGTTTGGGGCGTTCGCCGGCCCGCGTGACTCAAACGTGATTGGGTTTGTGATGAAGCCACCCAGGCGCTCGAAATCGACGATGCCCTCCGCCTCGACGGCGAAGCCCAACGTGCCGGCGGCGTTCAGCACCGGGCCGCGCAGGGTCAGGCCACGCTTGTGACGGGGGGCGAGTTCGACGAGGGCCATGGCTAAGCGGAACGATGCAGGGTCGGGCTTTGTCGACCCCGGCGCGCCCTAGAGCAGCGGCTTGTCTCGTTGGACCAGTTGGATCGGCAGCCCCCACGGATCGCGCAGGAACACCAGGCGATCGCCGGCGGGCGTCGTCACAACCTCGTCGAAGGGCCGAGCTCCGGCCGCGATCAGGGCCTCTTTTGCCGCCACGATGTCGTCGGCCAGGAAGGCGATGTGATGCCGCAACGGATGCACAGCGAAGAGGTCAGGCACGGCGTCGCCAGGGTTGTTGTAGAACTCCACAACGCTGCGCCCGCCTGCATCCACGACGAAGTGGGCGAACGGGCTGACGGTCTGGTTGCGAACCACACGCATGCCGAATTGGGCGGCGTACCAGGCCGCGGCGGCCATCGGATCGGGGACGTTGAAAGCGATGTGCTCGAGCAACATGACTCTTCTCCTGAAGGTGTCGATGGATCAATCGGTTGAACGGCCGAGTTGCGCGAGGCGACTCAGTCGCTGAGCCTCGTGTTCGGCCAGATAGGCATCCTGGGACAACACGGCATGCGCCCGAGCGAAGTACGGCTGAGCTTCAGACTCGCGGCCGAGCGACAGCAAGTTTTCAGCGATCTCCTCGAACACGTACCCGTCGGGCTCCGGCGCCGTCGAGAGCTCGGCGTCGAGCTGGCTGAGCAGCGCCAGCGCCTCGTCATAGCGACGCAACGAACGCATCCCGCGGGCGACACACCAGCGCGCGATCTGTTCGGCGCGCCCACCGCCGTTCTCGCGACGCCACTCCGCCGCCTTCTCGAACGCGTTCAACGCCTGCTCGAAGCGGCCTGTTTCGTGGTAAGCCCAGCCGATGTTGTTCAGCAAGGACCCCAACCAGCGCTTCGCCGACGGCTGAGATGACCGCTCGGCGAGAGCCAGCGCGTGCAGGTTCCATTCAAGGGCCGCGTCGTCTGCGGCGACGATCGCGAGCATATGTGCGGCGTCGACGGCCAGGCCGTCCTGATCCGCCGCGCCGGCGACAGCCAGCGCGCGCTCGAACAACGGCCGCGCGCTGTCGGGCTTCTTCGACGAATTGAAGACACGCCCGCGCTCGAGCAGATAGCGCGCCAGGATCCGGGTCGATCCGGCCGGGAGGCGCGCTTCGACCTCGTCGAGCGTCTTGTGCGCGTCGTCGAAGCGGCGCTGCAGGCCTTGAGCGCGCGCGATCTGCGTGAGCAACTCAAGGCGGATCGGCGAATCGAACGGTAGCTCGGGCAACAGCGAGCGGAAGCGCGCCTCGGTCAGGTCCGGATGGTCGTAATCCCACCAGGAGTCGAAATCGATCTGCGTGTCGGCCACGGGCGCTGTCTCGTCAGACCCCGGTCGTCGCGCGGCGTCGCCCAACAAGCCCGGGAAGGGATCGTTTTCGCGGTCAGGCGTCAGACAGTGGAAGGCTTCCTCGGTCAGCAGCACCTCGCGCACACTGAGCGGACGGCCCGCGGCCAGCGAGCGCCGGCGAACGAAGAGCGCCGTCTGGCTGCGATGCGCAAGTGCTGCCGCTTCCTTCTGATCGAGCGCGGCGCGCACGTCAACCACGACGTCGGCCGCGTCGTCGACGTTCGACAGGCGCGGGTACGGGTGGTTGCGGTAAGCGGCCGCGCACGACCAGAGGCTCGGCGCGCTCTCGCCCAACGCGGCGACGGCCGCCAGCGCCATGCGGTGCATGAGGAGATGGGCGGGATGCCCGTACTCGCCGTTGCTGCCGTGAGTGAGCACCACCTCGGGCTTCACCTGTTTGATGCTGTTGACGATCTGGCCGGCCAGCATCACGGGATCGTGTTCCGGAGCGAAGAGGGCCTCGCCCGGCCCGACGGTTGGGTCGACGTAGCCCAGGAACGTCAGGCTGCGCCCGCCGAGCGCGCGCACTGCCGCGACCATCTCCTGTTCACGGGCCTCACCGAGGCTATCGCGTTCGGCCACCGGCGGCTCGCCGGCCTCGCCGCCTTCCCCACGGGTCAACGACGCCACATGCACGGCGACGCCCTGGCGGGCTAACAAGGCCAGCGTTCCACCCATCAGGATGGTCTCATCATCGGGATGTGCAACGAGAACAAGGATCGAAGTCATTGGTTACAGGTTGTTTGCCATTGGCTGCTGGTCTGGTTCGTGGGCATTGGGGGTCTCGCAACGCCCATCGCCCATGACCTTTGGCCAATGAGCCTATATCGGGATCCACGGACCATCCTCACAGGCGAGGACACGGCCTTGTCGCCAACGAACCCAGCACCCCTGACAGCCGCCGAAACCGCAAGGCATCGGCGGCGTATGACAGGTGTAGGCCTGACCACTGTGACGCAGACGGCCAAGGCCGCGGAGTTCTTTGAGGTACGCCGCCGGATCGGCATGATCCACGAGCACCAGATCGGCCCAATCCACCAGCTCGGTCGTGGGCCGACCGGCGTGGAATTCGATGGCCGGCGGCAGCACCTGGCCAGCCCAGTCGGGCACACGGAAACGCCACAGCCAGGCGACCGCCCAGCCCTGCGCCAACGCCAGGCGGGCCAGCGGCCAGGCTCGCCCGGGGTCGGCGGCGGCGACGAGCAGGTGCCCGATCTCGGTTGGGGGCAGCCACTTTCGACCGACGGGTGCCAGGAGAGTGAGACGGCTTCCCGGCTCGATCGCCGCCAGCGTCGGCGATTGCGAAAACTCCTGAGCCGACACCCAGAATTGATGGCGCCCGTCTTCAAGCGCGATCGGGAAGACGGGAACGGGAAGCTGATCGGGCACCGCCGGCTGTATCAACCAGCACTGACCGGGGCCCGTCTGCGGGACGGTGCCGGAGACCGTGATGGCAAACTGTCCGGCGATCGTCCCGACTTCGTCAACGTGACAGGAAGCGAAAGACACCGGCTGATACTATCATAGGCTTATTCGGATCGCGATTTTCGTGGTCCAACTCAGGGAGCACACATGGGAATACAAGGCATCCTGGCGATCGTGTCCTCAGTGGCATGGGTCGGCGTCATTGTGGCCGTCATCTATCTGGTGACTGCGATCGCGCGGGGACAGAAGCTGGGCAACAGCATCAGCATGATCATCGGCGGAATCATTTTGGCGGCCGTCTTGAGCACCGCCGCGGCCGGCACGGTATTCGTCGAGGCTTACCAGCGCGGCGTTGTGATCACAGCCGTCGGCTCCGGCGGCATCCGACCGGAACCTTTAGGCTCGGGCCTTCACTGGATCATCCCGGGCGCCGAGCAGGTTCGCATCTATGACGTCTCACCGCGGACGTATACGATGTCAGCTACGCTTGGTGAAGGCCAGGTCGGCATGTCGGACGACTCGATCGAGGCCCGCACGCGCGATGGACAGCAGATCCGGTTTGACGCATCCGTGATCTATCAGCCGGACCCTGATCGGATTGTTCAGTTGCACCAGACCTGGCAGGATCGCTATGAGGATCAAGTCGTCCGGCCCCTTGCAAGAGGCATCTTGCGTGACGCGGCCTCTCAATACGGCGTCGAGGAACTCGTCAGCAGCAAACGGGCTGAGCTCGAACAGACCATTACCGACGAGTTCTCGAAGAAACTCGCCGAGCAGAACCTGATCCTCGTCGATTTCGTGCTTCGCAACATCAGCTTCTCAGATGCGTATGCTCAGGCTGTCGAGCAGAAACAAATTGCCGAACAACTGGCCCAGCAGGCGCAGTTCGTGGTCGAGCAGCGCAAGCAGGAAGCCGAGCAGGCCCGTCAGGTCGCGCAAGGCCAGGCCGACGCGGCCGTGATCGCGGCGGAAGCCGATGCCAGGGCGCGCGTTATTCAGGCCCAGGCCGAGGCCGAAGCGCTGCGGGTCGTCAGCGAAGTCCTGTCCCAGAATCCTCAACTCTTGACCTACCAGTACATTCAGAAACTCGCGCCCGGCGTGCAGACGATCTACCTGCCGTCGAATCAAACGTATCTGCTGCCACTGCCCGGCACGACGAGCGTCACAGCCACCACACCTGTCACACCCACGCCGGAACCGACGCCGACGCCAGCACCGTAGGCTGGCTGAACCCGGCCTGGCTCAAGCCGCCCGCCTCTGCATAATCCATCGCAGAGGCGGGCGGCTTTGCTTTGTCGGAAGGCCGGCATCCGCTCCTGCTGACCCAACCTTAACGGCGAGCTTATAGCCTCAGTGCTCCGGATTTGCTACAAAGCACTCAGCCGTCAAACCCGGCGCTAACGTTCGCGTCGGTGTGGTGACGCTCGAGGAACCACGCAGGAGCACACCCCATGATTGCAGAAGGCACCTATCGCGTTCGGATCGACCCGAACAAGAACCGGCTATATGTAGAGATGAAAGGCCAGTTGAGCGAAGGCCAGATCCTGTCCGCCGTCGACGATGTGATCGTTGGCGTCGGACAGCTCAAGCCGGGCTTCAGCGTCGTGACCGATTTGGCCACGTTCGAGCCCGCCACCCCTAAAGGCGCTGAGGATGTCCGGCAGGCTCAGGCCTTTGTGGCACGCCAGCCCAGCGGACGTGTCATCCACGTGGTGGGTCAGGGCGGCTCAGGGGACACGCAGCTCACGCGCTCCGGCCGGGCCGGTGTGTTTGCGCCGGAGACGGCCGCGTCGATCTCGGAGGCTGAGGCCCTGCTCGATCGCCTCCCGGTCTGATCTCGTCTTCGATGGGCCTAGAGCAGCGCCAGATCGTCGCGGTGGATGACCTCGTCGCCGAAGTGATAGCCCAGGACGGCCTCAATGTCGTCCGAGCGCCGGCCGCGGATGCGGGCCAGATCCGAAGCGCCGTAGTTGCAGATGCCGCGCGCGAGCTCCTCGCCCGCAGGCCCGAGGACGCGCACGGTGTCGCCGCGTTCGAACTCGCCCGCCACGGCCGACACGCCGACCGGCAGAAGACTTCCACCGCCTCGCAGCGCCTTCACAGCGCCTGCGTCGATCGTGACAGCGCCCGGCGCTCGCCCACCCGACAGGATGTAACGTTTGCGGCTCTCGACAGCGCTGGCCGCCGGGCGAAACCAGGTGCCCGTCGCCGTCCCGTGTGCGGCTTGCGCCAGCACGTCGGCGCCGGCGCCGTCCGCGATGAGCACCGTGGTGCCCGATCGTCGCGCCAGATCCGCGGCTTGCAGCTTGGTCAGCATGCCGCCGGTGCCGAGCCCGTTGTTCGTGCCCCCGGCCGCCTCCCACACCGCCTCCGGAATATCCGGCGTCGCGACCTCGCGCACGAGCTCGGCCCGCGGGTCGCGGCGTGGGTCGGCAGAGTAAAGGCCGACCTGATCGGTCAGCAGCACCAGCAGATCGGCATCGACGACGTTGGCGACCAATGCCGAGAGATTGTCGTTGTCACCGACGCGGATCTCTTCGGTTGCCACTGTGTCGTTCTCATTGATGATCGGCACGACGCGATTGGCGAGCAGCGCCATGAGCGTGTTGCGCGCGTTCAGGTAGCGCCGCCTATCAGCGAGATCCGCGCGCGTGAGCAGCACCTGCGCCACTGTCGTTTCGTACAGGCCGAAGAGCTGCTCGTAGAGCGCCATCAGGCGCGGCTGGCCGATGGCGGCGAGCATCTGTTTGGCCGGGACATGCCGCGGGAGTTCGGGGTAGTTCAGGCTTTCGCGCCCGGCGGCCATCGCGCCCGACGACACGAGCAGCACCTCGACATCGAGCGAACGCAATGCCACGATCTGGCGCACCAGGTCGAGCACCCGGGCAGGATTGATGCGCCGGGTTCCGGCCGTCAGCGTCGATGACCCGAGCTTCACGACGACGCGCGAATAGGTGGGCCTCATTGCCCGGCCCCAGCCTTCGACTTTCGCGCGACCAAAGCCGCACGTTCGTCAGCCGAAAGGAACGCGATCTGCAGCGCGTTGCGTTGCGCGGTCTTGATCTGTTCAGGGCTGAGCCCGGCCCGTGGCGCCGCCACGTCGTACTCGTACGGCAGGTCGATGGCGCTGATGCCGGGATCGTCGGTGTTGATCGTCGCGAGCAGACGCGCCTCGAGGAAGCGCTTGAGCGGATGGCTGGCGTAGTCGGGCACCGTGCTGGTCTGCACATTGCTCGTCAGATTCGTCTCGATGCCGATGCCGCGCTCAGCCAGGGCAGCGACGAGCGCCGGGTCTTCGGCGGCGCGGACCCCGTGGCCGATGCGTGTCGCGCCAAGGCCGTCGATGGCCTGCCAGACGCTCTCGGGCCCGGCGCCCTCACCGGCGTGAACCGTGATGGCCCAGCCCAGGTCGCGCGCGATCTTGAAGTGTTCGACGAAGAGCTGGCCAGGCCAGTTGCCCTCATCGCCGGCGAGGTCGAGCGCGGCAATGCGATCGCGCTGACTGCGGATCGCCGCGAGCTCTTGATGCGCGACCTCGGGGCCGTAGTGGCGGCTCAGGATGCCGATCAGCTTCACGCCCACGCCGAAGTCGCGAGCGCCCGCCTCGGCGCCATCCGCGACCGCCTCGACCACAGCTTCGGGCGCTAGGCCGTGCGGCTGGGCCATGAACCAGGGGCTGAAGCGCAACTCGATGTAATCAATGCCTTCACGGCGCGCATCCTCGACATTCTCGTAGGACACGCGCCGCACGGCATCGGCATCGACCAGGACGGCCGTCATCCATTGAAAGTACTTGAGAAAGGCGACAAGGCCCGGTTGTGGGACTGTGACCTGGACATGCGGGCGCAGCCCATCCAGATCGCGCGCCGGCAGTGGCAAATGATGCTGAAGCCCGAGGTCGAGGATCGTGCTCAGACGGATCGCGCCGTCGAGATGTCGATGAAGGTCGAGGAGAGGGAGAGTTGAGTCGATCACGGACCCAATGGTACCCGAGACCGGCCGGCCGATCAGCCCGTCCGCCCAATTACCTAAGTAGTAATCCTGAACGATTCTCCCCCAGGTTAACCTGTCGCCAAATGAGGCCCGCCACTATAGTGCCGGCGTGGTTGCAGCCCCCGCAACCTGTTCCATCGTCCCAACAACCGATCGGAGTTCGCGCTCCTGGAGGAAGCCATGTCGCTTTCGCGCATTCACGTGGTCCATGCGTCCCTCGCTGCCCGTTTGCGCATCACGCTGGCTGCCTCGCTCGCCATCGGGATGACGCTCTCGACGATTCCCGCCTCCGTTGCCGGGCCAACGGCGTCGCCACAGGTCGCCACGGCCGCCTCGAGTGCGCTCCCCCTCGCCTTCGCGCCCAACGACGGCCAGACTGACGCGCGCGTGCGCTACGAGGCGCGGAGCGCGGGCGGCACGCTCTACTTCACCGACTCTGCGATCGTGGTAGCGCGCCCGCTGCCGGCCCAATCCATCGGACGACCGGCGGCGCTCGGCGACGAATTTGCGGCCGGTGCCACGGCTGCCACCCTCGACGTGACAAGGCTCGCCTTCGTCGGCGCCAACACATCAGCGCGGATCGTGGCGACGGATCAACTGCCCGGTCGCGTCAACTACTTTATCGGGTCGACCTCCGACAGCTGGCATACCGACCTGCCGACCTACGGCACGCTCGTCTATCAGGACCTCTATCCCGGCATCGACCTTCAGTATCAGGGAGTCGGGGGACGCCTCAAAGGCACGTACCTGGTCGACGCTGGGGCGGACCCGACCCAGATCCGCTGGCGCTACGAGGGCGCTGCGACGCCGCAAGTGGATCCAACCTCCGGCGACCTCGTGGTCACGGCCGGGCTCGACTCCGCGACCGCCTACGGAAACATCGGCCGACAGATGATCGAGCGTGCGCCCATCGCCTGGCAGGATCTCGACGGGCGACGTGTCGCTGTCGCCACCCGGTTCGTCGTGGACGCCGACGGCTCGATCGGCTTCGCACTGCCAGACGACTACGATCGGTCACAGCCCCTGACGCTCGATCCGACGCTGATCTACGCGACCTATCTCGGCGGCAGCGGCGAAGACAATGCTGACGCTGTGGCGGTCGATGGCAACGGCAACATGTATGTGTCAGGCCTGACCGCGTCGCTCGACTTTCCGACGACCGTCGGTGTCTTTCAAAGTGCGAGCAGCGGCGCCTATGACATCTACGTGGCGAAATTCGACAGCGCCGGATCGAGCCTGACCTATGCCACGTACATCGGTGGGAGCGGCGCACTCGACTACGGTCTGGGGCTGGGCGTCGACGACACCGGCAACGCGTACATCACCGGCGTCACCGACTCGACCGACTTCCCGACCACGCCAGGCTCCGCCCAGCCCACCGCGGGCGGCGCGAACGACGCCTACCTGACCAAGCTGAACCCCTCAGGGTCAACGCTGTTGTACAGCTCGTACTTCGGTGGCCCGGGGTCCGACCTCGCCTTCGACATCGCGGTCCACCCGACGAGCGGCGTCGCCTGGATCACGGGCCGGGCCGAGGCCGGCTTCCCGACGGTAGGCAATGCCTATGCGTTTGATTTCATCGGCGGCGCCAGCGACATATTCGTGTCGCGGGTCGCGACGACCCAGTCCGGCTCGGCATCTTTACCCTATTCGTCGTATATCGGCGGCACCGGAGACGATCGCGGCAGCGCCATCGCGTTGAGCGCCATCACCGACACTGTGTATGTGACGGGCCGCACGGCGTCCGCCGACTTCCCGTTGTCGCTCGGCGCGGCACAGAGCCTGTACGGCGGCGGGGCTTACGATGCCTTCGCGTTGGAGTTGAGCCCATCGATCACACAGACCCGAGGCATCATCTACGCGTCCTATCTGGGCGGCGGCGACGATGATCGCGGTTTCGGCATCGAGACAGATTCGACGGGTGGCATCTACGTGACGGGGCGCACGTACTCGACGGACTTCCCGACCAGCGCGGGCGCGCCCGACACCACGTGCGGCACCGACTCCAACTGCGACTCCGACGGCAGTCAGGCGTTCGGCGATGCCTTTGTGACGAAGTTCAACGACAGCCTCATCGGAGCTGCCTCGCGCGTCTACAGCACCTACCTCGGCGGTGAACGCCGCGACGAGGGCGAGGACATCACGGTCAACCCATCCACGGGCGAAGCCTATCTGACTGGGTACACGAACTCGACTCTCTTCCCGACCAGCAACGCCCTGAAGCACACCTGCGGCTGGGGCTGCGGCCGGTCGTACTCGGATCCGCTCATCGAAGGGTTCACCGACGCGTTCGTCACCCGGCTCAACGCCGACGGAACCCAATTGACGATGTCGACATACCTCGGCGGGAGCAGCGCGGACTTCGGCTTCGGTATCCAGCTCGACGCCTCGGCCGACAACATCTATCTCGCGGGCGAGACGTTCGCGACAGACTTTCCGTTGGTGTCGCCGTACCAGGCCACCAACAACGGCAACTACGAAGTCTTCCTGCTCAAGCTTGACAACGCCAGCGTCGCATCGGCCGATCTGAGCGTCACCCAGACCGGCTCGCCCGATCCCGTCGCGCCGGGCGGCGTCGTGACCTATGTGTTGACGGTTACGAACCTCGGTCCATCGACGGCGTCCAGCGCCCGGCTGACGCACGAGATCCCTGAAGGACTCAATATCTATGAGAGCAGCGCCACGGCGAGCCAGGGCGGCTGCGACCTCATCTTCAGCTATGGTTATTCGTGCGCGCTAGGTGATCTGGCGGCCGGTGCGACCGATACGGTGACCGTCACCGTGCTGGCCGGTGCTGTCGTGAGTTCGCCCGTGATCACCAGCACCGTCGGCGTGTCGTCGAACGTCAGCGATGCCAACGGTGGGAACAACCGGTCTGTGCAGACGACCACGATCGCCGAGGCAGCCGACCTCTCGGTGACCGTGTCTGACGCGCCCGACCCTGTCGGCATCGGCGCCGCGCTGACCTACACTGTCGACATCGCCAACGCCGGCCCGTCGCTGGCCACTGGCGCGACGCTGACCGATACGCTCCCAGCCGGCCTGACCTTCCATTCGGCCACGCCGACGCAGGGCTCATGTTCCGGCACGACGACTGTGGTCTGCGCCCTCGGCGATTTGTCAGGCGGCGGCACGGCTCAGGTCACGATCAGCGTGACGACGACAGTATCAGGCGCTGTGACAAACACGGTGACCGTCGGATCCATCACCGGCGACCCCAACCCCAACAACAACACCGCAAGCGCGAGCACGACCGTCGGGAGCGGGCCGGCGCTCAATGTCAAGAGGGCAGCCCAGATCTGGGCTGCCCCGCTTGTGTTTCGCGAAAACGCCGCGGTCAGTCTGGCTTACAGCGACGCCAGCGCCTGTTCGAGATCCGCGATCAGGTCATCGGCATCCTCGATGCCGACTGCCAAGCGAACCAGATTGTCGCGGATGCCGACGGCGAGTCGCTCGGCGGTCGACAGTTCGTAATAGCTCATGAGCGCCGGCTGCTCGATCAGGGTCTCGGTGCCACCCAGCGACGGCGCGATGATGGGCAGACGCACCGCGTCGATCAGACGGCTCGCGTCCTCGAGCGTCTCGCCGACCTCGAAGCTCACCACACCGCCATACCCGAGCATCTGAGCATGCGCCACGGCGTGATCGGGATGCGACTCGAGGCCCGGGTACCACACCCGTGTGACAGCGGGCTGACGCTCGAGAAACTCGGCGATGCGTTGGGCGTTTGAGTTATGGCGCTCGACACGCAGGCCGAGGGTCGACAACCCGCGCGAGAGCAGCGCGGCGGCCGTCGGGTCGGCCACGCCGCCCAGCACGCCGGCGGCCTGGCGCAGCGAGTCGATCAAACCGGCCTCGCCGACGACCACGCCGGCCAGCAAGTCGTTGTGGCCGCTCAGGTACTTCGTGGCCGAGTGCACAACAAGGTCAATACCGAAGTCCAGCGGCCGCTGATTGATCGGGCTGGCGAACGTCGCGTCGATCACGGTCTTGACGTGATGGCGCCGGGCGATGTCGGCCACGCGCGGCAGGTCGACCACGCGCAGATACGGGTTGGTGGGAGACTCGGTGACGATCAGGCGGGTGTTCGGCTGAAGGGCGGCTTCGAGCGCCGCATAATCGCCCATGGGCACGACGGTGTGCGTGATGCCGAAGCGCTTCAGGTACGTCTTGCAGAACTGGCGGGTCCGGCGGTAGCAGTCCGCGCCGATGACCACGTGCGACCCCGAAGAGAGCATGGCCAGAAGCACCGTGGTGATGGCGTTCATGCCGGAGGCCAACAAGAGCGCGTCGTCGCCGTGGTCGAGCGCCGCCAGGCGAGCTTCGCAGGCCGCGACCGTCGGGTTGCCGTAGCGCCCGTACTCCAGGCGCCGCTCGGCCCCCGGCTCCCCGCCCCACAACTGACTCTCCTGGAACGCGCACACATCCGCCGTGTCTTTGAACGTATACGTGGCCGATTGGACGACGGGCGTGTGCAGCGCGTGGTACGGTTGCTCGCGCTTGCGACCGGCGTGCACCGAAGCCGTCGAGGCCCCGCGGGGTGTCGGCGCCTCAGTCTGTTCGGGCAACGAGGCGGCTGAACCGACGACGAACTTCAACCGCGCCGCCGTGTCGGGCACGCGGGGACCGTGTGTAGGTTGGGGTTGAGGGATGTGAGACATGGCTTCTCCTGATACATGCTCACCAGAGAAGCCAGAGGGGAACAAAAAACCCCTTCTGGATGTGAGAAGGGGCGCGCCGCGGGATCCCTACTCTCATCTTCCAGAAATCGACGACCATGTCGTCGGTACTGCCGGAGTTGGCACCTGACTCTTGCGAGCTGGTTGCCGAGGCTTCAACGGGCCGGTCCCTCTGCCTCTCTGGATAAGAGCAACAATGCTATGCGATTGCGGGTAAGAATATCGGAAACGCCAGGGTGTGTCAAGTGGGCGTCGGACGGCAGGTTCGACGCCTGCGCGGGTCTGCCGTCCGCCGTCCCTCTACCGCCGCGAAGCCACAGGCGCCGAGGGCACTCGCTCGAAGGGCAATTCGAAGCCGAAGGTGCTGCCCTTGCCGAGGCGGCTGTCGCTGAAGACCTTGCCGCCGTGGCGCTCGATGATCGAGCGGACCATGGCCAGGCCGAGGCCCGAGCCCTTGACGCTCGACGCGCCGCGCTGTTTGACGCGGAAGAACTTCTCGAAGAGGTGCTGCTGGTCCGCGGGCGCGATGCCCACGCCGGTATCGGTGACCGTCACGCGGAACTGCTCATCGAGCAGGTCGAGCTTGACGTAGATGTCACCGCCCTGCGGCGTGTACTTGATCGCGTTCTCGACGTAGTTGTTGACGGCCATGCGCAGCAACGTCGCGTCGCCGTAGAGCGGCGGAAGCGCGTCGGAAGCCTCGAGCTGCAGGTGCAGGCCCTTGAGCGCGGCGGCCGATTGATGCGTGTCGACCACGTCGCGGGCGAGATCCTGCAAGCGGCACGGCTCCTTCTCGACGCCGACGCCGGCCTCGATGCGCCCGAGGTCGAGCAGCGTGTCGATCAGGTGAGTCATGCTTTCAATGCCGCCGATGATCTTGTCCGAGAACTCGCGCTGCTTGTCATTGAGCGGACCGACCATCGGGATCATGGTGGCGTAGCCGCGCATGTACGTCAGCGGCGCGCGGAGATCGTGGCTGACGTTCGCCACGAACTCGGACTTCATCTCGTCGAGCTCCTTGAAGTGCGTGACATCGCGGAGCACGCAGACGCGGCCGATGGCCGTGCCGTCGGCATTGATGATCGGCGAGACCGAGGCGTAGAGCACGCGGCCGGCGACGCCCGGGAATTCACCCGAAGCGCCGTCCTTTGACACGCCATCGTTGATCAATCGCACCAGTTCGCGGTTCGGCAGGACCTCGGCCAGCGGTCGATCGATCACGCTTTGAGCGCTGAAGCGGAAGGCCTGCTCGGCAGCCGGGTTGACCAGCACGACCCGGTTGGCGCGGTCCGTGACGATGACGGGATCGGGCGTCGAGGCGAGTGTGGCGGCCAGTTGACGGCGGCCCTGCTCGGCGGCGTCGAAGAGCCGACCGTTGGCGACAGCGACAGAGGCCTGGCCAGCGAGCGTCACCAGGAAGTTCAGTTCGGCATCCGAGAACGCGTGCGGGCGGTCATAGCCGAGCCAGATCACGCCGTAATACGTCTGGTCCTGCGAAAGCGGCAGCGCAACGAGCGATCCGATCCTGGAGGTCAACGAGCCCGCGTCGATCACGGAACGTGGGCGCGAGAGGTTGTCGACGATCAGGCGGCCGTCGGTGCGCACGAGTTCTACCAACTGGTGATCGAGCCCGGTCATGATCTCGGATGCCGGTCCGGCCGCAAAGGTTTGCAGCGGCTGGCCGGAGCCGTTAGTGCTCACGGGACCGCGCGGCTCTGACGTTGCGAGGACGATGCGCACACCGGACGCCGAAGTGGCCTTGAGGGCGCCTTCGAGGATCGGCGGAAGGGCTTCGCTCAGGTTGAGGTTGCTCGACACGCTCCGGCTGACGCGGAGCAGCAGGCTGAGTTCTTTGAGGCGCGCATCGAGCTTCTGACGCATGTGCTCGAAAGCCTGGCCGGCGCGACCGATCTCGTCGTCGCCGTGCACCCGAACCGGTTGGTCGAGCTGGCCCTCTGAGATGATCTGCGCCGCGTGCGCCAACTCCTCGGCCGGGCGCGTGATGCGCAGGGCGATGAGCGACACAAAAATGAGGCCCAGTAGACCGGTCGCCGCCAGAATGGCCACGATCGGCACGGCGATCTGCGATGCCAGCTGTAGCACCACGACGTTCGGGACGCTGAGCACGATCTTCCAGGGGTGACCGGGCGCCGTGTACTCGAGCACCATCTCGCGCGTGCCGTCCGGAGCGCGATCCCGGTAAGCCACCGATTCGGTCAGCGGGCTGACCAGCGACGAGCCATCGGTGGGCGTCGGCGAGTAGAGCGTGCCGATCATGGCAGCGTCCGGATGGAAGATGACCTGCCCGCGCTCGTCGACGATCATGCCGCGGCCGACGCCGCCGGCGATGTTGCCGAGCGTCGACGCCGCCGACTGCATTAGAGGGTTGGTCGCCAGGTCGGTCTCCCCGACCAGCGCGCCCACCACCTGACCGGCATCGTCGAGGACGGGCGCCACGAACACGACCTGCGCCAGCGGCTGGCCGCCCTCACCGATCACCACGCGCACGTCGTTGGCGGGCTGACCGGCGAGCGCGCTGTTGATCAACGCCAGATCGGCGTCGGTGAGGGCCGGGAGCGCCGAGGGATCTGCCGTCTGCCCGGCGGCCGCGATGCGTTGGCCGCCCGCGTCGAGCAGCGTCAACTGCCGGAAAAATGCGAGCTGACGCATCGACTGCAACAACCCGGCGGTCTGATCGAGAGGGTCGAGTTGCAGCCAGGGGCGGCTGAGCGAGATCTCGCGCAGCATGCTCGCGCCGGTTTGAATGAAGAACGGGATCTCGCGCCCCGCGTTCTTGGCTGCGCTGGCCATCTGGTCGAGCGCCAGCGTGGTCGAGACGTCGTTGGCGATGCGCAGGTCGGCCCAGAAGAGCGTGGCGATGCCGACCATGAACAGCGGGATGAGCGTGAAGAGCAGCTTGCGGTTCAGGCTGCGGACGTACGGCGCCGGCTGTGTCGCGGGTTCATGCGGCCAGGCCCGTGGCGCGATCAGGCGCACGACTTCGGCGACCAGCCCACCCAGCACAGCCTGCCCGACGAAGATCGGCGCCGCGGCATAGGCCATCGACACGACGTAGTCGATCGCGGCCAGGCCGGCCGTCTCCGAATAGGCAAAGTAGGATAGGAAGAGGAAGAGCGCCAGGCCAAGCCCGAAGACCAGGCCGGCCAGCGCCGGCCGGCGCAGCGTGGCCATCAGCCAGCCTGTGTAGTTCTGGCGCACGGCGCCGGCCACGGCCGTCGCCAGGAATGCATACTCGAAAGCCGTGTACCCGACGTAGGTTTCGAAGCCGGCGCGCGTCAGGCCGGTCAGGAACCCGACCACCAGTGCCGGCCCGATGCCCAGCCATCCGCCGGCCAGGAAGGCCGGCACCAACGCCAGGAGCGCCAGGCCAGGCCGCTGAGGCTCGACCGGGATGCCCGGCGGGGGCAAAATATCGGCCGGAAAGCGCACAATGAGGCTCTCGGCGGCGAGAACGCCGGCTCCGGCCAACACGACCACGAGGAGCCATTGGCTCGCCTTCAGCTTGAACCAGTCTTCGCGGGTGGCGGCCAGGATGCCGATCGCCACCAGGCTGTACAGAAGCAGCAGGATATAGCCCACGAACCCCGTGGGCTGGCTGAGGTGCCAACCTGCGTCGAATCCCCACCCGTCAAACGTCATGGCGTCAGTATAGCATCGGGCTTTTGAGCCGCAAGAAACGGCGTGTGCGATCCTATGCGGCGTGCAAGAATAATGCCGCGCCCGACCGAAGGTTGGCGATAGAATCGCTTCGCATCGAACGTGGAGCTCTGCGCAGGCGCCGGATCTCCGCCCACCGCACCGCCAGGCGCCACGCCCTCTCGCCCAATCCGTCGGTTTCGCCGACGCAACACCCATCTTCAACGCCCCGCTAACGGCCGTTGGCGACCTGACTCTCAGCGCACCTTTGAGGGGGGCCTATGCATCAACTCGACCTCTTAGTCAACATCACCATGGCGTTGGGGGTCGCGTTCGTCGGCGGCTACCTGGCGAGGCTCGTCAAACTGCCCGCCATCGTCGGCTACCTCATGGCCGGCGTCGTCATCGGGCCATTCACGCCGGGCTTCGTCGGGGACAGCCAATCCATCAGTCAACTCGCCGAGCTGGGCGTGATCTTCCTCATGTTCGGCGTCGGCCTGCACTTTTCGCTGCGGGATCTCTGGCGCGTTCGAGACATCGCCGTCCCAGGGGCGCTGCTGCAGATGCTGACGGCCACCGCCCTCGGCCTGGGTCTCAGCCAACTGTGGGGCTGGACCCTGAGCGCGGGTTTGATCCTCGGCCTGGCGATCTCGATCGCCAGCACCGTCGTGCTGTTGCGCGGCTTGATGGACCGCGGCTTGCTCAACACCAACCATGGCAAGGTGGCGGTCGGTTGGCTGGTGCTCGAGGACCTGGCGACGGTTCTGATCCTGGTGGCCCTCCCGGCCCTTGGCACAACAGGCGACGGCGACCTCGGCTCGATCCTCTGGACGTTCCTCAAAGCCGCGGCCTTCATCGGCCTGATGTTGGTCGTCGGCGGGCGGGCCATCCCGTGGTTGCTCCAGCGCATCGCCTTCACGCGCTCGCGTGAGTTATTCATCCTCGTCATCCTGACGGTCTCGCTGGGCACGGCGCTCGGCGCCGCCGCCGTCTTCGGCGTCTCGCTCGCGCTTGGCGCGTTCCTGGCGGGCGTGGTCGTCAGCGAGTCGCCGCTCAGCCATCAGGTCAGCGTCGACGTGCTGCCCTTTCAGGAAGCCTTCGCTGTCATCTTCTTCGTCTCGGTCGGCATGTTGGTGAACCCGATCGATCTGATCGGCAACGCTGGCCAGGTGCTCGCCTTGACGGCCCTGATCATGATCGGCAAAGCCCTCCTGGCGGCCGGCATCGGCTTCCTCTTCCCTCACCCGGCCCGCACCGCGCTGGTCGTCGCCGCCGGTCTGAGTCAGATCGGCGAGTTCTCGTTCATCGTCGGCCAGGCCGGCCTCGGCCTCGGCTTGATCAATCAAGACCAGTACGGCCTGATCCTGGCCGGAGCGTTGGTGTCGATCACGCTCAATCCATTGATGTTCGGGCTCATCGATCCGACCGAGCGGTTCCTGCAACGCTGGCCCAATCTATGGAAGCGCCTCAACCACCACGGCCCAGCTCCGGCGCCAGTGAGCGCGGGCCTCACCGGCCACGTCGTCGTGGTCGGCTGGGGCCGGGTCGGCCATCACATCGTCGATGTGCTCGGGCACGTCAACGTGCAGCGCCTCGTCGTGGAGATGGACGCGGCGCGGGTGGAGGAACTGCAGCGCCTACAGGTCCCCACCCTCTTCGGCGACGCGGCCAACTCGGAGATCCTGGCGCATGCGGGGCTTGAACGCGCCCGTGCCCTCGTCGTCACAGTGCCCGACGAAGCCGGCGCCGCGTTGATCATCGGCGCTGCCCGTCAGCTGGCGCCCTCCGTGCCGATCATCGCCCGCGCCGCCACCGAGGAAGGAGTCACGCGGCTGGCCGACCTTGGCGCCGAGGATGTCATCCACCCGGAGCTCGAAGGCGGACTGGCCATCGTTCGGCACACATTGGTTCGCCTTGGGCTGTCGATCAGGGACGTCCAGAAGTATGTCGACATCGTGCGGCGCGACCACTACCACCTGGCAGTCGATACGCCGGCCGAACAAAGGATCTTGCATCGCCTGATCGATGCGGCACAGGGCATCGAGGTGACGTGGGTGCGGCTCACACCCGAGCATCCGCTGGTCGGGCAGAGCCTCGTCGAGGCCAACATCCGCGCGCGAACGGGCGCCTCGGTCGTGGCGTTGTTCCGCGACGACAACCTCATTCCCAACCCCGAATCGACTGTGGTCTTTCGGGCCGACGATCGCGTCGGCCTGATTGGCGATCCCGACGATGTCAACGCCGCCGAAGAATGGCTGATCGGGTGGCCGCAGACGGATGCTTCGTGACGCAATGTTGTGTCGCCGGTGACGCGCCTGAAAGGCCTGGATACCCCGTCGAAAGCCCGACGATCCATGGGCGCCGTGCACGTCATCGTCGGTTGAATGACTACTCCGAATCGGCAGAGGTCGTGGTATACTTCGCCGCGCTTAACGAGACGCCACCTTAGCTCAATGGCAGAGCAACCGCTTCGTAAGTGGTAGGTTTCGAGTTCAACTCTCGAAGGTGGCTCACAAAACGGCCGACGGCATCCGCCTCGGCCGTTTCTGTTTGCATCGGTGTTCCGCCTGCCCGCCCTCAGCGAAAATCCAAGAAATCCGCGGCGAAAAAGCAAAATGCCTGCTCTGCGCGGGCTTCTTGAGATCGGACACTGCGCGTCAAATCGATTAAGATTGGCACAATGAACAGCCCCTTGATCCTCGGAGTCGCGGGCGGCACCGGTTCGGGCAAGACCACGGTGGCGCGCCGGATCCTGGAGCGCGTCGGCGCCAACCGGATCGCCTACGTGCCGCACGACGCTTACTACCACGAGTTCAACACCTACACCCGCGCTCAGCTCGACACCCTGAACTGGGACCATCCAGACACGCTCGACACTGAGCTGATGATCCAGCACATCCGCCAGCTTCAACGCGGCGAGTCGGCCGAGGTCCCGGTCTACGATTTCACGCATCATCGACGCGCGCCGCAGACGGTGCACGTGGAGTCGCAGCCGGTCATCCTTGTCGAGGGCATCCTGATCTTCGCCGACGTCGAGCTGCGCAAATTGTTTGACGTCAAGATCTTCGTCGACACCGACGCCGACATTCGCTTCATCCGCCGTCTGCAGCGCGACATCTCTGAGCGTGGGCGCACCGTCGACTCGGTGATCCACCAGTACCTCACGAGCGTCCGCCCGATGCACGTCGACTTCGTCGAGCCTTCCAAGCGTTACGCCGATGTGATCATCCCCGAGGGCGGGCTCAACGAAGTCGCCATGGACCTGGTCGTGGCGCGCCTTGTCGAGCTGCTCGCTGTCAGCTAGCATGCAAGCCGAACACGACGGCCGCGCGGTCGACGTCCCGCCGCTGCCCGACCGGCCGGCGGGGTCCGCCGTCAGGCTCGCGGCCAACCTGTTCGGCACCGGCTGGGCCGCTCTGCTCGGTCTCGCCGTCGTCCCCACCTATCTGCGCCTCATCGGCGTCGAGGCCTACGGGCTGATGAGCTTCTACGTGTCGCTCACCACCCTGATCCAGGTTTTCGACCTCGGCCTCAGCCCCGCCCTCAACCGCGAGCTCGCCCGACTTTCCACGCTGGCCAACGCCCCCGACGATGCGCGCGATCTCGTGCGCACGCTCGAGCTGGGCTACTGGGCCATCGCCTTCGCGCTCGGCCTGATCGTATGGGCCGCCGCGCCGTGGCTGGCCGTGTCGTGGTTCAAGGCCGAGGCGCTTTCGACCGACACCCTGCGCTCGGCGCTTGTAGTCATGGCCGCGCTGACCATGCTGCAGTGGCCGATCAGCCTGTATCAAGGCGGGCTGATCGGCCTGCAGAAGCAGGTGCTCTTCAACGCGCTTTGGGCCGCGTACTCCACAGCTCGCCACCTCGGCGCGATCGTCGTGTTGATGATCAGCCCGAGCGTCGTCTCGTTCTTCCTCTGGCAGGTGGTCGTGAGCGCGGCCTACGTGCTGGCGCTTGCGATCGCGCTCTGGCGCAGCCTGCCGTCATCGGCCCGTTCACCGCGGCCGCGTCGTGAGTTGGCGCGTTCGATCGGGCGCTTCGCGCTGGGCATGAGCGCGATCACGCTGACCGCCCTGATCCTCACCCAGATCGATAAAGTCGTCCTCAGCACGGCGCTCGACCTGACGCACTTCGGCTACTACACGCTGGCGAACACGGTGGCCGGGGCCGTCGGTATGGTGGCCGGGCCCGTGTTCAATCTCGACTTCCCGCGTCTGTCGGCTTTTGTGGCGCAATCGCGCTCCGACGACGCCGTCCGGCTTTATCATCGCAGCGCGCAGGTGATGAGCGCCCTGATCCTGCCGATCGCCACCACGCTCGTGCTGTTCGCCGATTCGATCCTGCTGGTCTGGACGCACGACCCGCTGGTGACGGCCGCGGCGGCGCCGCTGGTACGGTTGTTGACGATCGGCGCGGCGCTAAATGCGCTGGGCACGCCGGCTTACGCCGTGCAGCTCGCCTACGGTTGGACTCGGCTCGCCGTGATCCTGAACGTGGTGCTGATCGCCGTGTTCCTGCCCGCCCTGCTGATCCTCGAGCCGCGTTTCAGCGGCCAGGCCGCGGCCGGTCTGTGGGTCGCGCTCAATGTGGTCTACATGGCGATCTCGATCCCGCTGACCCATCGGCGGCTGATCGGCGGAGGATTGTGGGTTTGGGCGCGCGATGACGTGGCTCGCCCGCTTCTGGTCTGTCTCGCCGTCGGGCTCGCGGGCTACCTCGCTAAGGGGTGGCTCACGGTCGGTTGGATCGAAATGACCGTGATCGCCGGGTTGACATTGCTGGCGGTCGCCGTGTCGACGATGGCGATGCCTCAAACCAGAGCGCTGGCTGTCGAGGCCCTGACGAGGTGGCGTGCATGAACGCGCTGCGACGTGAACACCGTCAGGTTCCTGCCTCCCGGCGCCCGGACGGCCTGGCACGCCTGGCCTGGGCGGCGCAGTGCATGCCGCTGTCGCTGTGGCACTGGGCCGCTGCGGCGCGGCGCCGGGTTCCCGGCGTTCAGTTGCGCGGCCGCTGTCTGCGTCTGGCCTTCAACCTGGCCTTGCGACCCGCTCGGATCCCGGCGACGGTGCTTCACATGCTCGCGTTCTGGCCGTTCGACTCGACCCGTTACCTCGAGTTCGATTTCGCCTGGCGGCGCCTCGCCGATCTGAAGACCGGGCGTTTGCTTGACGTGTCCTCTCCGCGCTGGCTGCCGCTCCTGCTGGCCGATGACCGGCGCGGGCTCAGCGTCGACCTGATCAACCCTGACGCCGAGGACCTCGCCTTGACCGATCGGCTGGTGGACGGCATGCGGCTTCGACCACGCGTGACCACCCGCTCGCTCCTCGCTGAGGACGCCGACTTTCCCGCCGGGGCCTTTCAGGCGGTCACGTGCGTGTCAGTGCTGGAGCACGTGCCTGATCCCGCCGCGGCGATTCGAAATATCTGGAAGTGGATGGCCGAGGGCAGCCGGCTGATCGTTACACTGCCGGTGGCCGCGCAGGGCGTCGCCCAATACGTCAGCCAGGATCCGTACGGCGTCGGGAGACCGGCAGCGGATGGCTCGTACTTCCTGCAGTACCTGTACGACCAGGCGATGCTCGAGGAGCGTTTCTTTGCGAGCCTGGGCCGACCGACGGCAAGCGTGATCTACGGCGAGACCGCGCCGGGCGCTCTGCGCGCCAACCTCGAACGCAAAGCCGATCTGGCCCGATATCCTTACTGGGCCGAACCGACGATCGTGGCCGACCTGTTCCAACCGTTCGAGTCGATCCAGGATCTGCCCGGCGAGGGAGTCTGTGGATTGGAGTTCGTGAAGCATGGCTGAGGTCCGGCTTTCGATCTGCGTGGCGACTCGCAATCGGGCCGACTACCTGGCCGAGATGCTCGAGTCGCTTGCCCCGCAGCTGACTGACGACGTCGAGGTCGTCATCGTCGACGGCGCGTCGCGTGACACCACGCCGGACGTCGTCGCGCCATTCGCCGCGGGCAGGGCCCGCGTGCGCTACGTGCGCCTTGAAAGCAACGGCGGCTTCGACAATGACTACGATCGAGCCGTTGTCGAAGCGACCGGCGAGTATTGCTGGCTGATGACTGACGACGACACGGTCAGGCCGGGAGCTGTCGCCGCCATCCTGGTTGCGCTCAATGAACAGCCGAGCCTTGTCGTCCTCAACGCCGAAGACTGGACCGTCGAACTCAAGCGCCAGCTGAAATCGCACCGCGTGCCCATCCGTCAGGATCGGCGTTACGCGCCAGGTGACGACGAGGCCTTGTTCGTCGATCTCGGCTTCCATCTGAGCTTCATCGGCGCCACGGTGATCGATCGCGAGCTGTGGCTCGCGCGCCGCCGGTCGCCGTACTTCGGTTCGGCCTTCGTGCACTTCGGCGTGATCTTCCAGGAGACCCTGCCGCGCGGAGCGATCTTCCTGGCTGAGCCGGCCCTGCGCGGTCGCATCGGCAACATCTCCTACGGCCCGAGGCGCTTCGATATCTGGATGTTCCGCTGGCCGCGGCTGGTGTGGTCCTTCAGCCGGTTCAGTCGCAAGTCGCGCGAAAGCGTCGCGCTCGAAGCACCCTGGGCTCACCCGCAGGCCCTCTTCACGGCGCGCGGCAACGGCGTCTACGACCTGGGCGTCTTCGCGCGTCGGATCCTGCCGCGCCGGTTGGCGCCCTGGCGGCTCCTGGCGGCGCTGATCATCGCGAGCCTGCCTCAGGCGCTGCCGTGGTTGACCATGCACCTGTACTGGGCGTTCACCTCGCGCGGCGACCCGACGACCCGCTACGACTGGCTGTTCTCGCCTGCCTACGATCGGTGGTTCACGCGATGGATACGCCGACCCCTCTGAACGCAAATCGGCCGCGGCTGTCGCTGTGCATCGCGACGCTCAATCGAGCGCGCCAGCTGCGCGACACGCTGGCCGGCATCGCTGCCCAATGGGTCGACGGCCTCGAGGTCGTGGTCGTCGACGGCGCCTCGGCCGACGACACGCCGGAGGTCGTCGCGGCGTCGCGCGCATCATTGCCGCGTCTCACCTATGTGCGCCTCGACCAGAGAGGCGGCTTCGACGCCGACTACCACAAGGCCGTCGTGGCGGCGAGCGGCGACTATTGCTGGCTGCTCTCCGACGACGACGCGCTCGAGCCCGGCGCTGTGGCGGCGGTGCTCGCTGCGCTGGCGAGTCAGCCCAGCCTGGTGGTGGTCAACGGCGCGATCTATGATGCCGACCTCCGAGAGCAGATCGCGCCGAGCCAACTGCCGGTCGGCTCCGATCACGCGTTCACGCCCGCCGAATTCGAACGCCTGTTCATCGAGGCCGCCAACCACCTCAGCTTCGTCGGCGCTGTCGTCATCGCTCGCGAGCTCTGGCTGGGGCGGCATCCCGAACGCTACGTCGGATCGATGTTCGGGCACGTCGGCGTGATCTTCGAGGCCCCCCTGCCCGGCGACGCGATCGTGCTGACAAAGCCGTGGCTGAAAATCCGGGCCGGAAGCGCCAGCTGGACACGGCGGTATTTCGAGATCTGGATGTTCCTGTGGCCCGGGCTGATCTGGTCCTTCACGACGATGTCGGAAGCCGCCCGTCGCGCCGTCTTCGCGCAAGAACCGTGGCGCCGGCCGGGTGCACTGCTCATCTGTCGCGCGAAGGGCTCGTATGACCTCGGCACCTACCGGCAGTGGATCGAGCCGCGCATGCCGGAAGGACCGCGGCGCTGGCTGGCCTGGCTCATCGCCCTGCTTCCCGGTCGGCTCGTGAACGCGCTGGCCATCGCCTTCTTCAAGGCGTTCAGGCCGGGCGCCACGGCCGACCTGCTCGACTTTCGCAACAGCCCGTATCATGGGGGCGGTAAGGCGTCGCCATGATCGCTGTCGTGATCGTGAGTTGGAACACGGCCGACCTGTTGGCCGACTGCCTGCGAACGCTGCCCTCCGGGGCGAGCGAGCCGCTCGACGTGATCGTGGTCGACAACGCCTCGGCCGACGACTCGGCTGCGCGAGCGAGATCCCTGGGCGCGCGCGTGTTCGTCAACGACGCCAACGTCGGCTACGCCCGGGCCAACAACCAGGGCTGGCGCGTTGCCGACTCACAGGCGGACGTGGTGGTGCTGCTCAACAGCGACACGCTGGTGCCGGCGGATGCGCTGGGCCAACTGGCGAATGCTGTGCGCGCCGACGATCGCTGCGGAGCGTGCGGCCCACAGTTGCGGTTGCCCGACGGCCGGTCGCAGCCGTTCGGCTTCGGCGGCGACCCGACGCCCGCCTATCTGATGCTGCGAACGTGGCGGCGCCTGCTCGGCCGATCGATGCACGATTGGGGCGACCGCACGGCGCGTGAGGTGGACTGGAGCTCCGGCGCGTGCCTGGCACTGCGGCGTGAAGCGCTCGAAAGAGTCGACGGTCTCGACGAGCAGTTCTTCATGTATTTCGAGGATGTAGATCTCTGTCGCCGGGTACGCAGGGCAGGCTGGCATGTGCGCCGATTGCCCGAGACGGTCGTCACGCACATCGGCGGCCAGAGCCTGCGCCAGAACCCGGCGGCGCGACAGGCGTATGGCCGGAGCCTGCGCCTCTTTTATCGAAAGCATTTCGGCGCGCCGGCCCGGTTGTGGCTGACCCTGGCCCTGCCGCTTTACCAGCGAGCGCTGGCCTGAACACGACGATGTCGATGGATCATCCACCTGTTTGCTTCGACCTCTCTGCTGCGGCTCATGAGCGCGGCGGGCTCGGACGTTACGCGTCCAGCCTCGCCGAGGCCCTGGTCGATCTCGGCGTGCCCCTGACGGCTTTCGTCAACGACCCGCGCGACGGCATCCTCAAGCCGCCGCTCGACGCCCTGCCCTTGCGCACCGCCGGCCTGCGTCGCAAACCGTGGCGCTTGCGCGCCGCCGCCACCTACGCGGGATGGCCCGGGGTTTCGGCATTCGCGGGCGTGTCGCTCTACCACGCCACCGAACACCTGCTTCCCGTCATCCAACGTGCGCGGAGCGTCTTCACCCTGCACGACGCGGCCTACCTGCACTTTCCGCAACATCATCTGCTTCAAAATCGGCTCTTCCTCCGCTGGATGATGCCGCGCTTTCTGAAACGCGCCGATCACGTCATCTGCGTCTCGGAATACACACGACAGGACGCGCTCAAGCACTACAGGCTCGCGCCGGAGAAGGTCAGCGTCATCCTTGAAGGCGTCGAAGAGCGTTTCGCGCCGGTGCTCGATCCGGAGGTGCGCGCCGCCGTCTGGGATCGCTACGACCTGCCCGAGCGTTTCGTGCTCGCGGTCGGCACGCTGGAACCGCGCAAGAACCTGATCACACTCCTGCGCGCTTTCGAAGCGATCGCTGCCGCGCATCCCGACGTGCATCTAGTCATCACCGGCAGCCAGGGCTGGCTCTATCAACCGTTCCTCGAGCAGGCTCGGGCTTCGGGCCTCGAGCGGCGCCTGTTGATGACCGGCTATGTGCCCGATGACGATCTACCCGCGCTCCTCAGCCTGTCCGATGTATTCGCCTTCCCATCAGTCTTCGAGGGCTTCGGGCTTCCGCCGCTCGAGGCCATGGCCTGCGGCGCGCCGGTCGTTGTGTCGAACGCCACCTCACTGCCCGAGATCGTCGGGGACGCTGGCCTGCTGGTGCCGCCGCTTGACGTCGCCGGTTGGGCGCAGGCGATCTCCTCGCTCCTGAGCGACCCTGCCCGGCGCCGCGATCTCTCCGAGCGCGGCCGCACCCGAGCCAGCCGCTTCACCTGGCGGGCAGCGGCGGAGCAAACGCTGGCGGTGTACAGGCGCGTACTGAAGGACGAATGACGAAAGACGAAGGACGAAGGTGGAGTGGCCATTCTCTCTTCGTCTTTCCGATGGCATATACTTGAACCATCATGATCGTCTTGGACGCGCGCACGGCGACGCCGCATTTCCCCGGCGTCGGCCGATATACACGCGAGCTGGCACGGGCGCTGTCGAAATCGGTCGACCTCGCTCTTATCGTCAATCCGCTGCAGAGCGGCATCGAGCGCGACCTGTGGTCGTTGCCGGCCCGGCGGATCTCGGTGCCTCACAACCCGCGCAGCATCGCGCAGCAGTGGGTGCTTCCTCAACGCCTACGCGGGCTTAAGGCTGCCGTCTACCACTCGCCCTTCTATTTGATGCCCTACTTTCCGGGCGTGCCGAGCGTGGTCACGGTCTACGACCTGATCCCGCTGCATCCGGCCAGCGGGACGCCGCCGGCGCAGCAGGCCGCCTACGGGATGGCGCATCGGCTGGCGTTCATGGCAGCGCGGCGGATCGTGACCCTGAGCGATGCCGCCCGGCAGGAGTTCATCGAGCGCTTCAGGTTGCGCGACGATTCGATCGCCACTGTAGCGCCGGGATTGATGCCGCGTTTCGCGCCCGCCGATCCCGAGGCCCTGCGCAACGTCCGGCAGCGCCTGAATCTGCCGAGCCAATATCTCCTCTCGGTCGGCATCAACAAGCCGCACAAGAACCTGGTCGCGCTGGTGCGTGCGTATGCTCGCCTACCTGCCGACGCGCCGCCGCTGCTGATCTGCGGCCCGCAAGACGCGCGCTACCTCGACGTCCGCGCAGCTGCCGCGTCGCTCGGCTCGCGCGTGCGCCTGCTCGGCCGGGTCGCCGACGAGCTCCTGCCTGCGCTCTACAGCGGCGCCTACTGGTATCTGCATCCCGCTCTGGCCGAAGGCTTTGGCTTCCCGGTGCTCGAAGCGATGGGCTGCGGCGCGCCGGTGGCCTGTTCTGACCTGCCGGTGCTGCGCGATGTCACTCAGAACGGCGCCGTCTACTTCGACCCCACCCAGGAAGAGTCCATCGCCGCGACCCTGATGCAGGCCCTGAATGACCAGCCGCTGCGCCAGGCTGTGATCGAGCGCGGTCTGCGACGGGCGCGCTACTTCACCTGGGACCGGGCGGTCGAACGCATGCTCAAGATTTACGCGCAGGCGCGCGAGGCCTGATCGGCCATGCGAGTGCTGCACGTCTACAAAGACTACGCCCCGATCCTCGGCGGGATCGAGAACCACATCCGCGCCCTGGCTGAGGCTCAGGCGCGCGACGGCCATGACGTGCGCGTCCTGGTGACGCGTCGCCCCGGGCAGGCCCCGGTTGAGGTCCTCAATCGCGTGAGCGTCGACCGGGTCACAAGCCTCGGCACCCTGGCGTCGACGCCGCTCAGCCCCGCCCTGTACAACCGTGCGCATGGCGCCGAGGCCGACCTCGTGCACGTGCATTCGCCCTACCCGGTCGCCGAGATTGCGATGTTGGGCACCCGATCGACCTACGCGCTCACGTTGCACGCCGATCCGACTCGCCCATTGCAGCGCCTCGTTCTGACGGCGTACGCACCTTTCTTTCGACGGGTCGTCTCCGGCGCCGCGGCAGTCATCATGACAAGTCCACGGGCCGCCGAGCGCTCGCGCTGGATCGCGCGCGACGATCCGCGCGTGGTGATCGCGCCGCTGGGCAGCGATCCTGTCCGTTTCTCGCCCGTCGACGCTGACACGCGCGCGTCAGGCGGACCTGTTCGGCTGTTGTTTGCCGGGTTGCTGCGCCATTACAAGGGCGTCGATGTGCTCTTGCAGGCCCTGCCGTTGATCGACCGGCCGGTGACGCTCACCGTCGCGGGAGACGGGCCTGAGCGCGCGACGTTGCAGCAACTCAGTGCGCGCCTCGGCCTCGACGCCTTTGTGCGTTTCGTCGGCCGCGTGCCCGATGCCGAGCTGCCGGATCTGTATCGCAGCCATGACGTCTTCGTCCTGCCGGCTGTGAGCTCGGCCGAGGCTTTCGGTCAGGTGCTCGTCGAAGCCATGTTGAGCGGCCTGCCGTGCGTGACGACCGAGCTCGGCACCGGCACGAGCTTTGTCGTTCAAGACCGGGTCACGGGCATGGTCGTGAAGCCTCGCTCCGTGCTCTCTTTGGCTGAAGTCCTCTGCGACCTCGCCAGCGACGTCGACCTTCGCATACGCCTCGGCGCGGCCGGCCGTGAGCGAGCCCTTGAACTCTTCACCACCGACCGCATGCTCGAGCGCGTTCGCGCCGGCTATGAGCAGGCACTGGCGCGCAAGCGCTGATCCGCAAGAGCCACCGCCATGACCGTTGGAGAGACCGACCTCGACCTTCTTCTGGCTTCCATGCAGCCCGCGTTGCACGACCATCCTTTTGTCTTCATCACAGTCGATGCGGACCAGGCCAGCGTGTTGTGGCCGGATGCGTTTGCCCTGATCCGCGAGGCCGAGGGCGTCACGGTCGTGCTGTCACTGGATGCCGCGAAGCGCGCGGGCCTCCCGACCGAGGCCCAGTGGGCCGGGATCACGCTGAAGGTCCACTCTTCATTGAACGCCGTCGGTTTCCTGGCCGCCATCAGCGCGCGGCTGGCCGCCTCCGGTCTGAGCCTCAACCCGCTGGCCGGTTACTATCATGACCACCTCTTCGTCCCCTGGGATCGACGCGAGGAGGCCCTGGCTGCGTTGGCCTCCTTTGCGGATCCATAGTTGGCGGCGGCCCGCCGCGGGCCAGGGCCTTTGCGCACAGCTTCAGACGGCCTTCGCGACAGCGCAGAGGTGTTCCCGGCCCGCCCGGCCTTTCACTCGCCCATTGCCTGACAAATCGATCCACACGTGCGGGTCCGTCCACTCATAGCGAGAGCCTGACTGACGGGCGCTTTGCGACCGCTGTGGTATGCTCGCCGCATGCGTTTGGTCAAGTTCAGTGAAGGCGTGCTGGAGGCTTGCTGGCTTCTGGCGCTGGTTCTGGCTCCGCTGTTCTTCAACACCTACAGCTCGCGCGTATTCGAACCCGACAAGATCGCGCTCGTCCGTTCGCTGGCGCTGGTGACCCTGGCTGCCTGGCTGACGCGTTCGCTGGCCCTGGCCGGCAAGCGGCCGCCCATGCCAGGCGTGTCGGGATGGTGGCGGGTGCCGCTGGCAGTGCCTGTCCTCGCCTTCGCCGTGGTGTACGTGATCGCCACGCTGTTTTCGCTGGCGCCCGAGATCTCGCTCTTCGGCTCGTACCAGCGTATGCAGGGCACCTTCACGACGTTCTCGTACATCGTCCTGGCCCTCTCCGTGGCGGCCCATCTGCGCACCCGAACCCAGGTCGAGCGCATCGTCACAGCCGTGGTCGTGACCAGCCTGCCGATCGCGCTCTACGGCCTGCTGCAGCGCAACCAGCTCGACCCGCTGCCCTGGGGCGGCGAGACGGTCGAACGCGTCACAGGGCACATGGGCAACGCGATCTTCCTGGGCGCGTACCTGATCATGGCGGCCATGCTGGCCCTCGGCCGAATGACGCAGGGATTCAGGGCGCTCCTGACGCAGGCAGCCGGTGGCACGCTCAACGTCATCCGCTCGGCCGCCTACGTCTTCATCTTCGTGATCGACTCGGCCGCGATCTGGTTCACCCAAAGCCGCGGCCCGCAGCTCGGGTTTGCGCTCGGCCTCTTCTTCTTCCTGATCCTGATCGCCCTGCACTACCGTCTGCGCTGGCTGGCCCTCACAGCGGTCGCGCTTGGGGTGGTTGGCGGCGCCTTTCTTGGCGCGCTCAATGTCAGCAACGGCCCGCTCAGTTCGCTCTGCGAGGTTCGAGGCATCAATCGCCTCTGCCGCATCGCGGCAGAGATCGAAGACAAATCCGGCACGGGCCGCGTCCGTGTCTTGATCTGGACGGGCGTCACCGAACTGATCGCGCCGCACGAACCGCTCGAGAACCCCATCACTGGCGCGGACCCGTGGAACGCGATCCGACCACTCGTCGGTTATGGCCCCGAGACCCTGCACGTCGCGTACAACCGCTTCTATCCGCCTGAACTGGGTACGCTCGAGTCGCGCAACGCGTCGCCAGACCGTTCGCACAACGAAACGTTCGACGCGCTGGCGACCACCGGCATCCTCGGCCTGCTTGCCGAACTGGCCGTGTTCACCGGCGTGTTCTACTATGCACTGAGCTGGCTCGGCCTGATCGACAGCCCGACCCGCGGTCGCGTGTTTCTGGGGTTATGGGTCAGCGGCGGCGTGCTGGTGTCCGCGATCTTCGTGGCCACATTCGGCTGGCCCCTCTTCGGCATCGGCCTGCCGATCGGGCTGCTCGCCGGCCTGACGCTGTTCCTGACGTACTTTGCGCTACGGGCCAGCCCCGAGCGGACGGCCAACCTCGAGAGCTGGCGCGCGATCATCATGGTCGCCCTGCTCAGCGCGATCGTCGCTCACTTCCTCGAGATACACGTGGGCATCGCCATCGTGTCGACGCGCACGCACTTCTGGGTGTTCGTCGCAATGCTGTGGGTGTTGGGTTGGCTCTGGCCGCAACTGAAGACAGTCACCGAACCAGAAGCGCCGCCGGCCGCCTCCGCGAAGTCCGCCGATGCCAGCGCCCGTCGACGACGACGCGCGATCGAGGCCGAGCGCGCGCGCGGCGGGCCGAGCACCCTGCCATTGGGTGTGATCGTTCCGGCGGCGGGCCTGACCCTGATCATCCTGGCGACGCTGGCCTTCGACTTCATCGTCAACCCGAACCGCGCGACCGACGCTGCCACTATTCTGAGCACCTCACTGACCGCGGTCAACAACGGGTCGACGCCCAGCGGCGGCATCCTGATGCTGTTCGTCTTCACCTGGCTCGTGTCGTCGACGCTGGCCGTGATCGAGGAGAACGCGGGTCAGAGCGGCATGTCGCTGGCGTCGGCGGTGCCCACGACGGCCGGCCTGGCAGCCCTGGGCGCCGCGCTTGTCATGCTGATCCAGGCCAATCAACATGTGGCGCTCGCCAATTTGCGCTTCGACACCGTCGACGCGTTGCTCGGCTCGGGCGACGTCATTGCCGGCCTGCTCACCAACTACTACTGGGTCGTCTTGATCGTCGGCGCGCTGTGGGCCACCGGGCTGGGCGCTCGGACCGGCCTTCCGGCTCGCTTCGACGTTCAGGGCTGGGTCTGGCCCACCGCCGCCGGCGCGACGGTGCTGGCGCTTGTGGCGTCAGTGGCCTTCAACCTGCGCGTCATCCAGGCTGACATCGCGTACAAGACCGCGCAGCAGATCGAAACCGACGGATATCCCGATGTCGCCGCGCGTCTGTATGAAAAGGTCATCGCCCTGGCCCCGTCGCAGGACTTCTATTATCTGTTCCTCGGCCGCGCCTACCTGAGCTCGACATCACTCGCATCCGCCGACAAGCGGACGGCGTTGCTCGAAACCGCTCAATCCGAGCTCCTTGACGCCCAGCAGTTGAATCCATACAACACCGATCACACGGCCAACCTGGGTCGCCTGCACCGCGAATGGGCGCGTACCAGCAGCGACGACGCTCCGAAGCAGGAGCATGCCCGGCTGTCGAGCGATTACTACGACAAGGCCACGCGACTCAGCCCCAACAACGCCGGCTTGTGGAACGAGTGGAGCATCGTCAGCTATCAGTTTCTCGGAGATACGCAGGCCGCTCAGGCGCAGCTCGATCGCTCGCTGGCGATCGATCCCACTTTCGATCAGACCTATCTCTACATCGGCGACTTCCACAGCTATCTCGCCGGCCAGACGACCGACGCCGCTGTGAAGAGCGCTGAGTTCGGCAAGGCCATCGACGCGTATCAGACCGGGCTCGACCGCGATCAAGGCCAGGGCACCGCTGCCACACAGATCCGATTGGGATTGGCCGTCGCGTTCGTCAACGTCCAGCGCATCGATGACGCCATCGCCCAGTACGAGATCGTGGCGAAACAAAACCTCGGATCAAGTCAGTGGCAACTGTTGCGCGCGCTCGCTGCGCTCTATGCCCAGAAGGGCGACAACGCCCGCGCGCTCGACTATGCCCAGCAGGCGCTGGCCGCCGCGCCCGACGCCAACAAAGCCGAGGTCCAGCAGTTGATCAACGGGTTGTCGACACCCACTCCTTGAGTGGATGGCGCAGCGAAAACCAAACGGGCCGGCGCAGATGTTTGCGCCGGCCCGTTTGGTTTGTTGACCGCGAACAGTCCACCCAGATCGGCCAAGACCTACCGAGCGGCGTCACCAAACCGCCGCAAAATCGAACGCACCTCTGATCGATAGCTGGCGCCGAACAGGTTGAGGTGGTTCAGCAAGTGGTAGAGGTTATACAACGGAATGCGGTCGCGCCAACCCGGCTCCAAGGGATGGGTCGACGCATACGCCCCGTAGAACGCGTCCGAGAATCCACCGAACAACGTCGTCATCGCCAGATCGGCTTCGGCCCAGCCAAAATGCGCGGCCGGATCGATCAGGCAGAGCGCCCCGCCCGGCCCCGCGATCACGTTGCCCGACCACAGGTCACCATGGATAAGGCTCGCCGGCTGCGTGGGGATCAGGTCGGGCAGCCGCTGCATCAGACGCTCCCCGGCGCGAACATCATCCTCGTTCAACCAGCCCTGCGACCGGGCCCAGGCCAGCTGCGGCGCCAGGCGTTCGACGGCGAAGAAGCGATGCCCGTCCTCCGTGGTGCGGTTCGACTGTGGGCTTGGCCCGAGGTAATTGTTGGCGACGGCGCCAAATGCCGGCCCGGTGCGGGCGTGAAGCGCTGCCAGGCCGTTGGCGAAATCCGCCCAGGCCCGCGGCGCGCGCGGCGAAGGCTCGAGGTATTCGAGCACAAGGAAGGTCGCGCCGACCGCCAGCGGCTCAGGCGCCCTCGGGGCATCTGGCACGGACCGCAGAAGTGTCAGGCCGTCGGCCTCGCGGGCAAAGAGGTCCGGAGGCGCTGCGCCCGCCTCTTTGACGACGACACGCGAGCCATCGGCGGCTTCGATCAGAGCGACCGAGAAACTCCCGCCGTCCAGCGGTGCGGCTACGCGAGCGTCGCGCAGGCCAAGTGCCGCCAGGGCGTCTCGAACGGCTTCGGTCAGAGCCATGTGCTGAACGTGATCAGGCCGCCTGGCCCGGAGCCGTCAAGGCCCCCAGAAGGCCCCGGCATGAGCGGTCGACGAGTTCGTAGACCTGCTCGAAGTGGCGGGTCGAGCCGTAGTACGGGTCGGGGACGTCGCGGCTGTGCGAGGCCTGTGGGTCGAAATCGCGCAGGTAGCGGATCTTGGCGCGGGCGGCTGCGCTGGGTGCCAGGCGCTCCAGGCCGCGGAAGATGTCGGTGTCCAGCGCCAGCACCAGATCGAACCGATCGAAATCGGTTGCCAGGAACTGCTGAGCGGCGCCGTTGAGGTGGATCCCGTGCGCTCGGGCAACGGACCGGGCCCGTTCATCGGGCGCTTCCCCAACGTGCCAGGCCCCCAACCCGGCCGATTCGACATCGAAGTCGGCGCCGCGACCGGCCTGATTCGCCAGGTGCTCGAAAACACCGGCAGCCATAGGGCTCCGGCATATATTGCCAAGGCAGACAAAGCAAAGTCGGTGCATGGCGGCATGGTATCATACCGACCGCTCGAATTCCGGAGGCGTCAATGAAACCGTTACCTCTGCGCCGATCCGGCCCAAAACATGCAAGCTGGACCTCCATACGGCCGCTTTACGCGGCAATTGCTCGACCCGGTCGTTAATAGACCAGGCGGCCTGTTCAGCGCGTGTGCATCCGCACGCCAGGCACGGATAGGATCGATATGACACCAGAGTGGGTCAAGGACGCCGTTTTCTACCAGATCTTCCCCGACCGCTTCGCGAAGAGCGCAACGGTGGCGAAGCCCAACGGGTTGGAGATGTGGGACTCCCCGACGACCGTCCACGGGTATAAGGGCGGCGATCTGGTTGGAGTCCGCGAGAAGCTCGATTACCTGCAGGATCTGGGAATCACGGCCCTCTATTTCTGCCCGATCTTTCAATCCGCCAGCAATCACCGGTATCACACCCACGACTACTTCCGCGTCGATCCGCTGCTCGGCGGCGACGAGGCCTTCACGCAACTGATCGAAGACGCCCATCGGCGCGGCATCAAGGTCGTGCTCGACGGTGTCTTCAACCACTCATCGCGCGGCTTCTTCCAGTTCAACGACATCCTCGAGAACGGTCGCAGCTCGGCCTACCTCGATTGGTTCACGGTCAACGAGTTCCCGCCGAACGCCTACGACCACGAACGGCCCGCCGGCTACGCCGCCTGGTGGGGCCTTCACGCGCTGCCCAAGTTCAACGTGCACAACCCTCAGGTCCGCGAGTACCTGATGTCGATCGCTGAATACTGGATCCGACGGGGCGCTGACGGCTGGCGGCTCGACGTGGCCGAAGAGATCGCGGCCCCTGGTTTCTGGGAGGAATTCCGCTCACGGGTCAAGGCGATCAATCCGGAAGCCTACATCGTCGGCGAGATCTGGCCGATGGCCCGTGATTGGCTGCGCGGCGACCGTTTCGACGCGACGATGAACTACCCGTTGACCGAAGCCATCCTGGCCTTTTTGTCGAACGGGGCCATCGAGCCGAAGCTCGTCGAGAACAAGGGCTACAACCCGGCCCACCCGCTCGACGCTCGCGGTGTCGCGGCCCGCATCGGGGATCTGCTGCAGGCGTATCCGTGGGATGTAACGCTCGTGCAGATGAACCTGCTCGACAGCCACGACACGTCACGGGCGCTGACGATCTTCAACAACCGGGTGGATCGGCTCAAGTTGGGCGCCCTGCTGATGTTCTGCCTTCCGGGCGCGCCCTGCGTCTACTACGGCGATGAGGTCGGCATCGAGGGCGGCATGCCCGACTACGAGGCCCGGCGTACCTTCCCGTGGGATCACCCCGAGCGCTGGAACACCGATCTCCGCTCGCACTATCAGGCCTTGATCCGCATCCGCAAAGATAACGCCAGCCTTAGGCGCGGCGGTGTCCACATCCTTCACGCCGAGCGCGACGTCCTGGTCTACGGTCGCTGGTTCAACGAGGATCGCAGCATCGTGGCCGTCAACCGCGCCGACATGCCAGTGACACTGACAGTTCCCCTTGGCGACCTGAACAACGGCGTGAACGGCTGGTACTCCATCTTCGGAGACAGCGGCGGCGTGATCCGCTCGGACGGTTCGCTCCTCCTCAAGATCGGAGCCTGCGAGGGCCTGATCCTTAAGCCGCAGTACGGGTACTGAACTTCACACGAACGACAAATGACGAAGGGCGAAGGGTGCGCGAGACACCCTTCGCCCTTCGTCATTTGTGGCTCGTCTGCTTAGGAGACCTGGGGTCTGCGGTCGGCCGTCTGCGGTTTGATCCGGCCAAAGCGCGGATCCTGCGCAAGGATCATGCGCAGGCCGTCGGCCAGCTCGATGCGCGGCTCGAAGCCGAGGACGTCACGCGCCAGATCGAGATCCGCCTGCATCGTGGAGACGCCGCGCGCTTCGGTTGAGCGGTAGAGCGGCTCGATGCTCGCGCCGACTGCGGCGGCCACGGCGGTCGCCAGGTCGCGCACCGAAGTCGAACGGCCGCTGCCGACGTTGACCACGTGGCCGGCCGGCGGATCGGCGGTCATGGCCGCGACGAGCGCATCGACGACGTCGTCGATGTAGACGTAGTCGCGGGTCTGGCGACCATCGCCGGCGATCACGAGCGAACCGCCGTTGAGCGCCTGCTGCAGGAAACGCGGGATGACAGGGGCGTGCACCGCCGGCAGCGGCTGGCCCGGGCCGTAGGCATTGAAGATCCGCAGAGTCAGCGTGTCGACGCCGACCAGTTGCCCGATCGTGCGGACGTAGTACTCGGCCGCGAGTTTGCTGACGGCGTAAGGGCTGCCCGGCTGCGGCGACAGGCCTTCATTCAGCGGCTGAGTCCCCTGCTCGCCGTAAACGGCGCCCGACGACGCGAACACGACGCGCTTCACACCGACGTCGCGCACGGCTTCCATCAACGTCACAGTGCCACCGACGTTGACCGTGTTGTAATCCCTCGGGAAGAGCACGGACTCTGGCACCGAAACCCGCGCCGCCAGATGGAACACGCACTCCACGCCCTGCAACAGCGACCACAGCTTGGGGCGGTCATTGACGTCGCCGCGCGTGAGCAGCACCTGAGGCGACAGGCGCTGGGGGTCGCCGGCCGAGAGGTCATCAAGCCCGCGGACGGAGTGTCCCAGGTCGATCAGGCGATTGGTCAGGGCCGATCCGAGAAAACCGGCAGCGCCGGTCACCAGGATGTTCATGCGTGGGATTATGCATCACTTTCTTATTCGCGCGCCCGGCTCGAGGCAGTATCATGGCCCGCATGTTCTACTGGCGTAGGCGTCTGGCCCAGATGATCTGGGGGCTGTTTGCCCTCATCCCGCTCTGGTTGTTCCTGAGCGGCGTGACCGGCCCCGTCGACCCCTTCGCGCGGATCAACACGCGGGTGCAGACGTTCACGCGTGGCATGGATTTCGACATCCTGGGCTGGACGGTCCAGGCCGCGTGGGGCAAGCTCCTGCAGGCAAGCCTGGGCGAGCAGTTGTTCATGACGGAGGCCGATCGATCGAACGTCGTGCGCGAATACTTCGACCAGCGCCGTTCGCTCGACCAGGTCGAGTCGGATATCGCCGGCGTGTACGCCGACCCGAACGTCGGCGACCCGCTGGCGGCGACGTCGGCGAATCGGCAGGACCAGGCGAAGCTACGGGCGCGTCTGGCCGAACTGGCGCCGCTGGCCGAAGTCGTGCTCTCCGAACAGGTGTCGGTCGTGTACGCCGACGAAGGCCTGACGCTCCTTGGCCAACCCATGCCGCCTGTGTCGTTCCAGTTCACGCCCTTGCCGTTGGCCCTGATCATTTCGCCCCGCGATCGCATCGAGCAGACCTGGCTCCAGCTCCTCGACGGCGGGCTGACCCTCGACACACAGGTGGCGCTCGAAGCCAGAGTGGCCGGGCAGCTTGACGTCTCTGCCCTCTCGTCGCAGGTC
This sequence comes from Anaerolineales bacterium, assembly GCA_044226485.1. Taxonomy (GTDB): domain Bacteria; phylum Chloroflexota; class Anaerolineae; order Anaerolineales; family UBA6663; genus UBA6663. The sequence goes on along the minus strand of JBGAGY010000006.1, from coordinate 50,661 downwards.
GGCGGGCTCGGCACCTACCCCACCATGGTGGCGCAGAGCAGCGACCTGAACTGGATCGCGTCGGTCGTGGCGCACGAATGGTCGCACAATTATCTGACGCTGCGCCCGCTCGGGATCCGCTACCTTGAGTCACCCGAGCTGCGCATCATGAACGAGACGACGGCCACGCTCGTCGGCGACGAAATCGGAGCGCAGGTGATCGCCCGTTTCTACCCCGAGCTTGTCCGTCAGGAGTCGTTCGCAACGGTGCTGCATCGCGATGTCACCCCGCCGGCGCCGGGCGCAGAGCGCTTCGACTTCCGCGGCGAAATGCACACGACCCGCGTGCGCGTCGACGAATTGCTCGCGGCCGGTCAGATCGATGCGGCCGAACGGTATATGGAGGAACGGCGGCGTGTGTTCTGGGATAACGGCTATCGGATCCGCAGACTCAACCAGGCCTACTTCGCATTCTATGGCGCTTACGCGCCTTCAGCAGGCGGCGGCGCCGGCGGGGCGGATCCCGTCGGCCCGACGGTGGTCCTTCTCCGCCGGCGCAGCCCCAGCGTCAGCGCCTTCCTCAACCGAATCGCCTGGGTGACGGACATCGACTCGTTGAGGGCCGAACTCGGGTTGCCGCATAGGTAGTCGAGTAGTCGGGTAGTCCAGTCGTCCGATAGTCGCGTCGTCGCGAGTTGTTGGCCAGTGATCGACCTCCGACCGATTGACTACTCGACTAACGACTACCTGACTTCTCGTCTAATCGTGATCTTCACGCCATTGTCGCGATCTTCTTCACCAGCCCCGGCCAGCCGCGGCCCATGCCTTCGAAAGCCGTTTTGCCGAGCGGCGAGTCGAGGTCGAAGCCCTTCTGCTCGAAGAGCAGGCGCGTGCCCGATCCCTCAGGCTCGAGCCTCCACGTGATGGTGGTGTTGAGTGTCCCGGGCGCGAAGGAATACGAGAGAAGCCGTTCGGGCTCCACGGCGATCACCTCGCAGGGTTGCTGGCCCCACGAGCCCATGTCAAGCGTGAAGCGGTGACCCACCTCGGCCTTGACATCCCCAGCGGCCCACCATTGCGCGTGAAGCGCAGGATCCGTCAGGACTTTCCAGACGCGAGCCGGTGAATGAGGGATGTATTCGGTCAACTGGATCATGCCAGGTTCGGTCATGGTTTCTCCTTGTCGAGCGTGCGCTTGAGCGCGTGCAGCCTGCCGCGCCAGTACCTGGCGAAGGGCTGCAGCCAGGCGTTGACTTCGCCGAGGCCCTGCGCGTTGAGACTGTAGATGCGCTGTCGACCGCGCACCTCCTCGGCGACGAGACCCGCCTCGCGAAGCACCTGCAGATGCTCCGAGACGGCCGGGCGCTGCAGAGCGAACTCCTCGGCCAACTCCTGAGCGATGGCGCCGGCCGGACGCGGCTTTTCGTTCAGGATCTCGAGGATGCGACGCCGCGCCGGGTTGGCCAATGCTCCGAAGATGGGCTGCGAGGGCATGACCGGATTATATGTCGGATTTTTCCGACGAGTCAAGCCCGGTGAATATGAGTGGCTCAAAGCCTTGTTGCGTAGCGATAGCGGTGCAGATCGTCAGCGGATCCCGTAGAGATGCGCACATCAGCGCGCTATGCCGACGCGCCGAATTTCCGCGCCGTTGGTGGCAGACGTCTAGATGAGGATCGGGCCGTTCGATCGAAGGTGAGCCGGGCGGCCAAGCACCCACAACACCCACTCGGCGACATCCTGGTGGGTCAGGTTCGGCCTTCCGTCTGAGTCATGGCGTTGGGTTTGCGCGAGGCCCGGAGCCAGCACATGCACGCGGATGCCGCGGTCCGCGTTCTCGACGCGCGCAGCGTCCATGAGCGCGTTAAGGCCGTGGAGCGCCACACCGTAAGCGCCATCCCGCGCGTACGGCGCGAGCGACGAGTCAGACCCGACCGCCACGATCTGGCCGGCCCCCTGCTCGCGCAGATGCGGCAGCGTCGCGCGCAGGAGCAGGAACGGCTCGCGCAGATTGCTGGCCAGCACACGTTCCCACACCGCCACCGAGTGCTCGTGTATGAAGCCGCCGTTCCAAAACGGCGTGACCCAGACCACCAGATCGAGTCGCCCGAACGACGCGAGCGCGTTTGCCACGAGCGCTTCTGCCTGACCAAGGGTTTCGAGCGGACCTGGCGCAGCCAGAGCCTGCCCCCCCACAGCGCCCACTGCGGCGACGACCGCGTCAAGCCGTTCGGCCACGGGCCCGGAGATCACCACGCGCACACCCTCACGCGCCAATGCGACGGCGATCGCCTCGGCCAACGGCGTGCTGCCGCCCGTCACCACGGCGACCTGCCCCTGCAACTCGCTCATTGCTCCTCGCGCCTCGCCTTTCGCCTCACGCCCTCCGCTGCCCGGCTGCGGCATCGCTCACAGCGTCACCGAGGAGGTTGAGCGACAGAATCGTCATGAAGATCCCGAGCCCCGGGAACACGGTCAGCCACCAGGCCTGGCGCACGAACTTCTGGCCGGCGTTGAGCATCGCGCCCCACTCCGACGTCGGCGGCTGAGCGCCAAGCCCGAGAAAGCTGAGCGCCGCGCCGGTGAGGATCGCCGAGCCGATGCTCAGCGTGGTCAACACCAACAACGGCCGCAGCGCGTTCGGCAGCAGATGCGTCAAGACGATGCGTGCATCCGAAGCACCCAACGCGCGCGAGGCCTCGACGTAGTTGAGCTCGCGGATCGACAACACAGTGCTACGCGTCAGCCGCGCGAACCCCGGGACGAACGCGATGCCGACGGCGATCATGGCGTTGATCAGGCCGGGCCCGAGCACGGCGATCATGGCGAGCGCCAGGAGCAGGTCGGGGAATGAGATCAGCACATCCATGGCCCACGACAACACAGCGTCGACCCAGCCCCCGAAGTATCCGGCCACCGCCCCGACGAGGATGCCGGCCGTGGCGCCGATGCCGATCGCGATCACGCCGACCAGCAGCGAAAGCCGGCCGCCGTACACGAAGCGCGTCCACGTGTCGCGACCAATGTTGTCTGTGCCCATCACGTGCGTCAGGCTCGGCGGCTGCAGCGCCTGGCTGGGGTTGATCGCGTTTGGGTCGATCGACGTCAGCCACGGCGCCGCCAGGCTGAGCGCGACAAGCACCAGCAGGATCAGCGTGCCGATGCGCGCGCTCGGGCCGGCGAACGTTCGACGCGCGAGGCGCACGTTGGGCGACTCGGAGCGCGGCGCCGCGGTCGCCGGGTCGAGGGTCGTCATGACAGCCTGATCTTGGGGTTGAGCAGCATATACGTCAGATCGGTGAGCGTATTGATCACGACGTAGATCGAAGCCGTCACCAGCACAACACCCTGCAGCAGCGGGTAATCGCGCGACGCGATCGCCGAAACAGCCAGTCGGCCGATGCCCGGCCTGGCGAAGATCGTCTCGGCGATGGCCGACCCACCCAGCAGGTACGCCATCTGCAGACCCAGAAACGTCACGACAGGTATCAGCGCGTTGCGCAGCGCGTGGTGAAACACCACCCGAGCCGGGCCGGCGCCCTTCGCCCGCGCCGCGATCACATATTCCTGGCTGAGGACGTCGAGCAGGCTGGCCCGCACCATGCGGGCGATGATGGCCGCCTCGGGCAGGCCGAGCGTCAACGCCGGCATGACCAGCGACAGAGGATCGTTGGCCTTGTAGATGCTGGGCAGCCAGCCCAACTGAACCGAGAAGAACAGAATCAGCATCAGGCCGAGCCAGAATGTCGGGATCGACAGGCCGGTGACCGAGATCGTCATGGCCAGCGTGTCGGCCCAACTTCCGGGCTTGAGCGCCGCCACCACGCCGAGGGGGAAGCCGATGCCCAGCGCGACAACGAGCGCGGCCGCCGCCAGAGCGCCAGTATGCGGCAATTGTTCAGCGATGGCGCGCGCCACCGGCATCTTGTTGGACAACGATACGCCGAACTCGCCCCGCACGGCATTGGTGAGGAACCGGATGTATTGCACCGGCAGCGGCGCATCGAGGCCTAGCTGCGCCCGCAGGGCAGCCCGAGCTTCGGCCGTGACGTTGCGCGTGCCAAGCATGACGTCGACGACGTCACCGGGCACCAACCGCACGATCGCGAACACGAGCACCGAGATGCCCAGCAGCACGCCGACGGCAGTCACCAGTCGGCGCGCGAGGTAGCCACGCATGGGAGAGGTCCTCTTCGGGAGGCGGCAGACCGCAGACGGCGGACCGCAGGGAGACCGACGACGAAGACTTCAGCGCTCGTCAACCTTCGCCTGTCGTCGTTCGTCTTCGCTAGGCGCCTGGGCGCCACGTCTGCGGTCCGCGGTCTGCCGTCCGCGGTCAATTCACGATCCCAGCGACACGTCGTACAACCACGGGTAGCCTTCGAGATCGAAGGTGAAGTCCTTGACGCTCGGCGTGATCAGATACACGCTGTTGACGGTGAACATCGGCAGGACCAGAGCGTTGTCCATGATGATCTTCTGTGCGGTGACGTAGTCCTGCAGGCGCTTGGCCTCGTCGGTCTGCACGTCGCCGTCGGCCAGGGCCGCGTCGAGCTCGGCGCTGGCGAAGCGGCTATAGGCCGCGCCGCCGTTGATGTTCTCCGAGTGGAAGAGCACGCGCAGCGGCGAGGGATCGGCCCGCACCCAGTAGATGTACATCATGCTGTAGTTGCCGGCGCCCAGTTCATTGACGATGCCGGCGTCATCCATCGGCCGCAACGTCACTTCGAAGCCCGCCAGCTGCAGATAACCGGCCAACAGTTCGTTGAAGGCTTCTTCCCACACCGGCGAGGTCGGGTAATCGATCGTCAGATTGACGCCATCTTTCTCGCGGATGCCGTCGCCGTTCGTGTCGACCCAGCCCGCCTCCTCGAGCAGGCGCTTGGCCTCGTCGAGGTTGTAGCGGTAGGTGCTTGCCGAGGCTTCGTCGTACGACCAGGTCGTCGGCGAGAGCACGCCGTACGTCGGGATGCCCAGGCTCTTGAAGGCCGTCGCCACAAGTTCATCCTGATTGATCGCAAGGAGCATAGCCTTGCGCACGTTCAGATCGTTGGTCGGCGCCTTCTCGGTGTTGATCATCATGATCGCCGGGATCCCGGGCTGCGCGAAGGTCTTGATCTCGACCGTGCCGGCATCGGCGAGCGCGATGGCATCGAGCGACGGCGGATCGGCGACCACGTCGACCTCACTGGTTTCGATGGCGGTCAGGCGCGTGGCGGCATCCGGCAGGATGCGGAAGGTCAACCCGCCGAGAAGTGCCGGGCCAGAATGGGCCGCGAACTCGGGTCCCCAGTTGTAGTCAGGATTACGCTCGAGCACGATCTCGGTCTGCGATTCCCAACGCACGAACTTGAATGGCCCGGTGCCGACCGGGTTGCGACCGTAGTCCGCCCCGTACTTCTCGAGCGCCGTCGGCGACGAGATGCTCAGCCATTGGCGGGCTGCGTCACGCAGGAACGTCGGATACGACGCGCCGAACTTGATCGTCACAGTGTCATCATCGACCACAGTCGTCTCGACGTAACTGTGGTCCTGGAGCAGCGTCTTGCCGCCGGACTCGAGGACTCCTTCGCTCATGATGTGATCGAACGAGGCCTTGACGGCGGCTGCATTGAAGGGCGTCCCGTCATGGAAGGTGACGTCCTTGCGCAGGTCGAATGTGAATTCGCTGTAATCGGCGTTCGGCTGCCAGCTGAGGGCCAGCGCCGGGTGAAGCGAAGCGTCCGGCCCCATCGACAACAGCGAGTCGAACAGGTTGATCAGCACGAACTGCTCCTGCACCATCACGGCGTCGCCCGGGTCAAGGGTTTCGGGCTCGGCGCCGATACCAATGCGCAGGGTCGCCCCGGCTTCAGCCGGAGCGGCCGTCGCTTCAGGGGCGGCCGTGGCTTCAGGGGCTGCAGTCGCTTCGGGCACCGACGTCGCAGCGGCCTCGGTGGGTTCCGGCGCCGTGGTCGGCGCAACGGTGGCGGGCGCCGCGCAGGCCGCCAGGAGCGCGGCGGTCAGCGTTCCGGCCAGCAGGCGATTCATCACGTTCTTCATCGTCCTCTCCTCCTCCATGTGCGAAGCTCCGTTGACCACCCCACCGGAGTGGATGGCCTTCTCACCGCGAAACGCGGGTCGATATGGTGCGCGGCTGACCGTCGTGGGTGCCTGTGCGCGCCACAGGAGCGGGCGGATGCGTCGATGCGGCGCCCGGGTCAAAAGTCCTTGCAGGACTCGGCGTTGACCAGGTCACAGCCTACCGTCTGGCTGCGCGGACGCTCATCCAGCCAATCTTACAACAATCGTGTGGGGTTTTGCGCGCGTGTACGAAGAGCGATGCTCGCGTTGGCCGGCCTTGTCAGCGCAGAGGGACGAGCGCCCGCAGACTCGCGTTCTTTCAATGCGGTCGTGGCGCGCGTATCGGCGAGGACGCAGTCCATTCTGGCGATGCTACGCGGCGCCGCGCCAGGCCGTCAGGTATTTCTTGCGGTACTTGGCGTCGGTCTCGGTGTCGATCAGGCGCGTGGCCGTTTCCTTGACACGTGGATCTTCGCTTCCGTCGTAGAGTTGACGCAGGGCGACGGCGATGTCGTAGCGGACCAGTTTGCCGTTCTTTTCCTTCGCGGCTTCATCGAAGCGTTTCGCGAGCCGCTCGACGATCGCCTCCCGCTGCTTCTTGCCCGCCAGCCCGATCTTCCAGACGGCTTGCAGCGTATGACGGGCCGTGACGAATCGTTCGTCATGGGTCACAACCATGATCCGATCCAGGTCCTTAAGGATGCGTTTCTTGGGGTCGCTCGCCGCCAGGTTGCTGAGGATCTGGGCCGCAATCGTGCGGCGATGGTTGTCCGAGTCGGTCAGGCCTTCCACCAAAGTGTCCCAAACGTCGTAGGCCCAGGTCACGGGTTTGGCCGACAGTCCAACGAGCTTTGACCACTCCTCATTGCTCAGTCCGCCAGCCGCATTCTCAAAACTCGCCAGCAGGGCGCGCGCGGTGCGATGCATGGTTTATCTCCTGTATCGAAGGCCAGTTGGCCGAACATCCCACTTCTCAAGCTGGTTGAGTAACGTTCAGGACACAAAAACCGGCGCAAGCGCCGTTATGAAATCCGGGTGGAACCTAACGTATGGTCAGCGATCATCGGTGAGGGTCGAGACGCTCATTTTGCCCGCTTCTGTTGGGTCCACTGATTGGCGATGCCGACTCTGTGATTCTTGGCCTATTAGCGTTGGCATCGTGATTCAAGTGGGACTCTCCCCAAATGCTGCCTAAGAAGCGGCAGCTTATCCCAGCAATCTCGTTGCCCATCCGACATAACGGCTACTATGCCGGGATCTGGGTCCCCATCGTAGCTACCCCTTATGGGTGGTGAGGCCAGCGTACTATATTACCAGGACTGCCCCGATATGCATTCCGCCAAGACCATCATGACGGTCCACAAGGGGCGGGGCTATTGCAGCTCGTTCTGGTATCCCCATGGCGCGACCCAGCAGATGCTGGACCTGTACGAGGACTTCCTGGGTAGCTTCGCGTTTACGCGCTGAGCCGTCGCAAGCCGGGGCGGCTCCTGGCGTGCCGCCGAGTCAGGCCGCTTCCCGGACTGGCCTTGCCTCAGATTGCCCGTGAATCAGACGTGAAAACCGGCGCCGCTGCCGCCTCGCAGCTCTGCTCACACACTTAAGTCACTTGGCGATCGGTCGCGACGCCTGCAATGTGATGGGCGAAGTGAATCGACCTTGGTTGCGTCTGCCCGGCCTCAGACGCCCCAGCCCATGGCAGTTCCTGCTGCTCTATGTCCTGATCGGAAGCGGGATCGACGCATGGATCTTCCTGGTCGACCCTTTCGGCCTGGCAGCGGTCACCCTCTCGGCCGGGATGATCCTCGCGGCTTTCTGGTACGAACGCCGGATCCACCATGCGGCCATGCTGGTGTTTGCCCTGTTGTACCTGCCGACGGTGGTTCTCATCCCCTCGCGGCCCTTGTCAGTCATGTCCTCGTTCGTCCTGGTCGGGTTGCTGCAGGTCGTTTGGGCCGAGGTGATCCATCGGCAGACCCTGAGCCATGCGCGCAGCCTTCAGCAAGCGCACCAGGCTGAGCACGAGCTGGCCGACAGCCAGTTGCTTCTCAAGCGTATCGCCCAGACCGTACCGCATGCACTCTATGTCCTTGATCTTCAACATCCGGAAGTCGACGGCGGTTTGATCTTCTCCAATCGATCGCTGGCCAAGCAGCTGGGTCACCCGTTCGACAGCGTTCAGCGGCTAGGCTGGCGGCAATTCCTGAAGACACACACTCACCCGGATGATTGGGTGGCGCGCGAGAACTCGCTGCGCAAATGGAATGAGCTTCCGGATGGCGCCGTCATCGAAAACGAATACCGGGTACGCGACGCGGCGGGGGCCTGGCGGTGGATGCGTGGCCGCAGCCTGGTCTTTGGGCGCGACGTGAGCGGTGCCGTGACCCAGGTCATCGGCCTGATCGAAGACGTCACATCGAGCAAGGAGCTGCAGAACGAGATCCGGTCCCAACGCGACTTCGCTCAACTTGTGCTCAATGCGCTCGGCCAGGGCGTGGTCGTGATGAACCGGGTCGGGGGCTGCGAATACATCAATCCGGCAGGGGCACGCATCCTCGGAGTCGATCCCAGGGCCTTGATCGGCCGTGACCTTTCGAGCCTCATACAGGCGGAGCCGCGTGAAGGGATCCCCGCCCAGCTCGAGCGTGTGTTCGCCGAACAGGCATCGGCCAGGTTTGATCTGAGGTTCACGCGGCCCGATCACACCCTGGCGGACCTGTTGGTGATCGCGTCGCCCAGGCTTCTGGACGGCGATTTCGACGGCGTGATTGCCGTATTTACGGATGTCACGGACTTCAAGTCCATGCAACAATCCCTGGCCGCGGCCAACAGCGATCTCGAACGCGCGCTCGCCCGGGCGACTGAGCTGACTTTCGAAGCCCAGGCTGCCACTCGCGCAAAGAGCGACTTTCTGGCCAATATGAGCCACGAAATACGGACTCCGATGAACGCCATCATCGGCATGGCGGAATTGTTGCAGGGTGGACGGCTTGCGGACGAGCAACGCATACCCGTGCAGATCATGATCGACTCGGGCCAGGCGCTGCTCGACATTATCAACGCTATCCTCGACTTCTCGAAGATCGAAGCCGGCCGCGTCGTGCTCGATCCGCACGAGTTCGACCTCACGACCGTGGTGGAAGGCGCCGTGGGCTTGCTGGCGGTGCGGGCGCAGGAAAAAGGCTTGCATCTCGTCAGCTTTGTGGATCCGGCCATCCCCGGGATTCTGATCGGCGATTCCGGTCGGGTGCGCCAGATCCTGGTCAACCTCCTGAGCAATGCAGCCAAGTTCACGTCGCAGGGCCGTGTCACGGTCCGGGCGGTGTGCGAACCCTTGGGCGACAACCGGGTGCATGTGCGCCTCAGCGTCCAGGATACCGGCATCGGTATCGCGCCCGAGGCCCTGGCGCGGCTCTTCCGTCCCTTCGAGCAGGCCGAGCAGAGCACGACCCGCCGCTACGGGGGCACCGGGCTTGGCCTGGCGATTGTCAGCCGCCTGACCGAGTTGATGGGTGGCCGGGTGGAGGTCGCGAGCCAGCCGGGCGTCGGCACGACCATGACTGTGCATCTGGCTTTCGAAGCCGCCAGCCCAGCGGCGCCCGAACCGGCTCTGCACGGGCGGGCCGTCGTGATCGAGCCCGACCGTGTCAACCGGGAAGTCCTGACGAGCTATTGCGTGGCCGCCGGGCTAAGCTGCAGGGAACACAACGATCCGACCCGCGCGCTTTCGACGCTGCGCGAACGGATCGACTACGATGTCATTGTCGTCGGCGTGTGGAAAGACGCGCCAGAAACCAGGCTCTTGGTGGACCAGCTGGCTGTCGACCCGGTGCTGAGTGCCCTGCCGCGCGTCGTCATCTCCGACGTGTCACTCGAAGGAGTCGAACGCATCGTCGCGCGCCCCGTTCGGCGGGCAGACCTCGTCGAGCGGCTGGGCCAGGCCCTATCTGGCGATGCCCCTGTGCCCTGCCGATCCGAAACCGTCGTCGTAGTGGCGCCGCCTCTGGAGCGCCAGGGGCCGCAGGTGCTCCTGGCCGAGGACAATGCCGTCAATCAAAAGGTCGCCACGTTACAACTCGAAAGGCTGGGCTACGTGGTTGACCTGGCCAACGACGGTCAGGCGGCGGTGGAGGCGTATCAATCGGCACCCCATCGCTATGCCCTGATCTTGATGGACTGCCAGATGCCGGTGCTGGATGGGTTGTCTGCGACGCGCACAATTCGCGCCTGGGAGGCTGAGCAGGGCCTGGGCCAACACGTCCGGGTCGTGGCAATGACCGCCAATGCGATGGCTGGCGACCGCGAGGAGTGCCTGGCAGCCGGCATGGACGATTACGTCAGCAAGCCCGTCAACCGACAGGCGCTTCACCAGGCCCTGACGGGTGTTTGAGCTCCTCGCCCACGGTCGACCGGAATGGTGCCGTACGATCTCGGAGATTCACCGGGGCTGTGGGCGGCGGCTGGCCTGAACCCGATCGAGTAGGCGACGCCTGGGCGGACTGAACATGGATGGTGCCGCCGAGTTGTTCGGCGAGGCTGTGCACGAGCGATAGGCCCGGGCTGGTATGGGCAGCCTCCTCGAAATCCTTATCGAAACCCACGCCGTCATCGATCACCTTCAAACATACTCGTCCCGTTTCCGTCTGCTGGAAGCCGACCTGGAGGCTGCCGCGCCGCCCGTCTGGGAAGGCGTGCTTCAGCGCATTCAACACCAACTCGTTGACGATCAGGCCGCACGGGATGGCGGTCTCAAGGTCAAGGTGCAGGTCGGTCGCCTGGATGTCGAGCGACACTCGGTCTGTCTGCTGCCGGTACGACGGTGCCAGGAACGTGACGAGGCTGCGGAGATAGGCGGCGAAGTCCACTTGCGCGAGATCCAGCGATTGGTAGAGCTTCTCGTGGATGAGGGCCATCGACCGAACGCGGTTCTGGCTTTCACGCAGAGCATCGTTGATCGACGGGTCCGTGAATTGTGCCGACTGGAGGTTGAGCAGGCTTGAGATCAACTGCAGGTTGTTCTTGACCCGGCGGTGCACCTCTTTGAGGAGCACTTCCTTTTCACCCAGGCGCTTCTGAGTTCCCTCGAGCAGCCTGGCGTTGTGGGTAGGGTGCCTAACGCTGGAGACACAGATTCCGGCGTAGCAGCCGTTATGTCTGATGTGTACTCACAAATGCCGCGAAAATGGCCTCTTCTTGGACAAGCACACCGCACGGGACGGACAGCCACGATACAAGTGATGCTGAGCGAGCTGTTTTTCCATCGCCAATCCATTGACCCTGTAACATCGCGAAATCGCGCGTTCCTTGGCCTACTTGTGGACACCGACACCACGCAAGGCACCACCTCGATTACATAACGGCGCTTACGCCGGGTTATGTGACCGTATCGTTAGTCAGGCCAAGCTGGCCAGGCAGTGAGCAGAGCCGCCAGCAGCGCGGTTCGCTCGGCCAGGCTGGCGATGACAACATGCTCGCGCTCGGAGTGCGCGCCGTTGCCACGCGCCCCGAGCCCATCGAGGACGGGCACGCCGAGCGGGGCCACGAAGTTGGCGTCAGAGCCGCCGCCCGTGCTTCCTTCACCGATGGTCAGGCCGATCTCGGCCGCAATCGCCTGGGCCTTGCCGAACGTGGCGACCATGAGATCGTCGCGCGGCATCGGCGGTCGATTCAGGCCGCCCTGCACCTCGATGATCGTGTCGGCGATCACGGGTTTCAGCGACGCAGCCCAGGTCGCCAGGCGCTCGGCCTCGGCCATGTCAGGCACACGGTAGTCGATGCTGGCGCGGGCTTCATCAGGCACGACGTTGCTGCGCGTTCCGCCGCTGACCACGCCGACGTTGACGGTCGTCCCGCGTTCGTAATCGGTGAGCGCCGTCGCGGCCAGTAGATGGTGAGCCAGTTCGACGATGGCGTTCCGCCCGTCAGCGTGGTTCGTTCCAGCGTGTGAGGCGCGACCGCGCACCGTCAACTCGAAGTCCCCGATGCCTTTACGCGCTGTCTTGAGCGCGCCGTCGGACAGACAGGGTTCAAGGCAGAGCGTGAGGGCATGCTGCGCCGCAAGCTGCTCGATGAGGGCGCGAGAGCCCGCGCTGCCGATCTCCTCATCGGACGTCAGCAAGAGCGTGATCGGCCGCTGGGGCCAGCGCTCGGCGCGCCGGAGCTCGCTCAGCGCCGTCAGCGCCATGACGACGCTGGCCTTCATATCGAAGACGCCCGGGCCGAATACCTTGCCGCCCTCGACGCGCCAGGGCTGGCGAGCCAGCGTCCCGAGCGGGAACACGGTGTCCAGGTGGCACATCAGAAGAATGCCGCCGGTGGCCTGATCGGAAGCCGCCGGCCAGCTCGCCACGACGTTGTCGCCCGAATCTCGGCGCGCGTCGATCGTGATCTCGGCGCCCAATTCGGTCAATCTCGGCAGCAGTGTTGCCGACAGATGATCGACGCTCGCTTTGTCAGTCGAGGGAGACTCGATCTCGACCAGCTGCTTGAGCTGATTGATCATGGCCTCCGTGTGGGCGTTGAAATAGTCCGGGCGCCAAAGGTCAATCATGTGGGCGTGTGCTCCAAGATCGGGTATGCTTTCGGGCAGCCGTGAGCGATCAGCTTCCTCTCTCTGCAAGCTGACAGCTATCCGCTGGATTCAGAATTAGACCACAACCATGCAAACTTCCGGAAACTCTCGACCCCTCGACTACTGGCTGTTATGGATCGTGGCCATTGCGGCGCTGGCGTTGAATCTGTATCTAATCAACACCCTGCTACAAGTTCGTTCGCAGGCGGGTCAGGCGGCCGCCCAGGCCGCAACCGCGGTCGGCGAGATCCGCAACGCCAGCATTTCTTACACCGTTCAGGTCGATCAAGTCATCCCGGTCAACGTGACGGTGCCCATCAGCCGCACGATCACGGTGCCGATCAGCAACACCATCCCGATCAGCACGATCGTCACCATCCCGCTTTCGGTCCCGGGGTTCGGCACGCAGAACATCACGCTGCCGATCCGCACGTCGCTGCCGCTGCGCCTCGAACAGACCATCCCGGTCAGCATCACGGTGCCGATCAACGCCGAAGTGCCCGTCCGGCTTCAGGTGCCGATCTCGATCGACATCGCCGACACGGCCTTCGGCCCTCAGCTCGAGAACGGCGAGTCCTACCTCAACGACATCGCCACCCAGCTCGGCTCTCCAACGGCAACGCCGTAAGTCGAGGGGCGAGGGGCGAAGGGCGAGGCGCGAACGCTGCCGCGCGGCAGCGTTCGCTCCTCGCCCCGCGCCCCGCCCTCGCCCTTCGCCCTTCGCTCCTCGCTCCTCGCCCTCGCCCCTCGCCCTTCGCCCTTCGCCCTTCGCCCCTCGCCCCTCGCCCTTCGCCCTTCGCCCCTCGCCCCTCGCCCCTCGCCCTTCGCCCCTCGCCCTTCGCCCTTCGCTCCTCGCCCTTCGCTCCTCGCCCTTCGCCCTTCGCCCCTCGCCCCTCGCCCTTCGCCCCTCGCCCCTCGCCCTTCGCCCCTCGACCTACGCGGGTTCGATATGCACGACCGTCCGGTCGAGCTGCGGCAGGGCCTGGTGCAAAGCGCGCTCGATGCGCTCGGCCAGGGCGTGAGCGTCGCCGATCGGCAGTGACCCGGGCTGGCTGACGTGGAGCGTGGCGAGCAGATGGCCGCCGACGTTGTGCAGGACGATGTCATGGCAGGCACCGGAACCGGCCAGACCGTCGGCCGTGGCCCGGATCGTGGCGGCGACCGCCTCGGCTCGCTCGATGCGCCCCTCTTCATCCTCGATCAATTCGCGCAGCGGCTCGATGTGCGTGACGACGTCGGCCACGCCCGGGAAGGCCGCCCGGGCCCGCGCCTCGAACGTGTCGACCAGCGCATGTGCGTCGCCCAACGACAACATCGCGTCGACCTCGACGTGCATCTCGACCGAGACTTTGCCATCGGGCTCGGCATGGGCGTTCAGGTCATGCAGACCCAGCCCCAGGCCGTCGGCCAGGCTGCGCAGACGCGCCGAGAGATGCGCCCAGCTGCGCTCGGTGGCCGTCACGGGCTCGACGTGCACGAACGCCTCGACCACATCCGGCAGTGTGACCATCAGCCGCCGCTCGACTTCGGACGCGACGGCGTGCGCCTGCGCCGTGCCCATCGCAGCGTCGACCTCGATCGCCAGATCCACCCAGGCGCCGTCGCCGCGATGACGCGAGCGGACGCCCCGCACGGCCGTCACCCCCGGGGCCTCGCGCGCGATCCGCGTCACGTCGGCCGGATCGAGGACTGCGGCATCCGTCAGCGTCAAGGACGCCGAGCCCACGATCAACCAGGCCGCGCGGATGAGTAACAGGACCACAGCCAGCGCCACCAGCGGATCGAGCCACGTCCAACCCAGTCGCGCGCCGATCAGCGCCGCCACGACCGAGGTTGTGACGAAGAGATCGGTTCGCGTGTGCTGAGCGTCAGCCAAAATCACGGAGCTGTTCAGTCGCCGTCCCTCACGGGTCTCGTACCAGACGATGGCGAGATTCGCGACGAAGGTCGCGGCCATGACGGCGATCGCCACAGGCTCGGCGATTGGGATCTCCGCCCCACCCCACAGCCGTTGAAAGATGCCGCTGCCGATCTCGTAAGCGGCGAGCGCCAACATCACGCCGATGCCCAGCGCCGCGATCGTCTCATAGCGCTGATGGCCGTACGGGTGATTGGCATCGGCCGGACGCCCGGCCACCCACACGCCCAACAGCCCCACGACATTCGATGATGAATCGATCAAGGAGTGAAGCGCGTCGGCCAGGATCGCCAGCGATCCCGTCATCAGTCCCACAGTCAGTTTGACCGCGGTCACCAGCAGATTGAGCGCGAGCACGATCAACAGCACCCGGCGCACGCCGGCATTGCGCGCTTTACCCATCACTTGTGCATCATGCATGCGGGAATGCTAACACGCCAGGCCAACGCAGCGCGGGGAACCCGGAGCGAGTCTTCTTTCGCTCGGGTCCCCCGCGCCACGCCCTTAAGGCGCAACGCTCGGCAGCGGAGTCAGCTCCGCCGTCGGGGCGGCAGGCAGCGTGACCGTTGGCGCCGGGGTGTCGGTCGGCGCAGGCGTGTTGGTCGGCAGCTGCGTCGACGTTGGCAGCGGTGTGGGCGTGATGGTCGGCGTCGGCGTGACAGTGGCCGTCGGTGTGGTGGTCGGCGTCGGCCGCTCGATCTTGAAGTGGACGCGGTACTCGGCCGTGCCACCGCTCGCCGCGTGAACGATGACGCGCACCGTCACGGGGCCATCGGGCAGGCTCGACGCATCCCATTGCGCGAGACTTGCGGTGCCGAGCACCTGATTGGTGTTCGGGCCGAGCACCTGCCCCCAGCCCTCGGGGCTGTCGCTGATGCCGTACTGGATCTCGAAGTACGAGAAGTCAGCCGTCGCCCCGGCCGTCCCCAGGATCTCGATCATGCCGGGCTGCAGGCTGGCGCCTTCCGGCGGATAGGCGATCGACATGATCGGGCGCGGGTCAGCGTCGGAGCACTCGCGCGGCGGCGACCACAGGATCGGCTGCTGGATGCCCAGCGCCGCCGCCCAGGCCTGGCCGTTCGGGTCCTGCGTCAGCCACCTACGTGCAGCTTCGTCCTGAACATCGACGATGTCGCGCTGCTGTTCGAAGAGCCGATCGCCCTGATAGGCGCGCGCGCACGCCTCGGTCTGGCGGAGGTTCGTAAACGGATCGATGTAGGCCTTCTGTTGCAGGTCGCGATCGGCCGTCAGTGGCAACTTGTCTTGCGCGAAGATCTCGACTCGCTGGCGATCCGGCGGGCAGTTCGGCCCTGGCTCGGCGCCGGAGAGTGTGCAGATGGTGCGTTCGACGATGCCGCCGGGCCGCGTGAACGGCACGTTGTGCCCGGCGAGCGCGGCCTCCATGAACAGGTTCCAGATCGGAGCCGCGCCGGTGACGCCGCTCGTGCCGGCCGCCATCGGCGTGTAGTCGGCGTTTCCGACCCACACACCCGTGACGAGCTCGGGCGTGTACCCGATCGTCAGGTTGTCGCGATAGTCATTGGTCGTGCCGGTTTTGACAGCGGCCGGGAACGACAGCGCCAGCGGCGAGTTGGGGCCGAAGGCCGGCGTGCGCGCAGCGTTGTCGGAAAGGATGTCGGTGATGAGATACGTCGTCTCGGCTGACACGACGGGTTGCCCCCACCCGTCCGGCGGCGTCTGGCAGGCCGGTGGGTTGCTTCGCTGATCAGCGGGAGTCAGCGGCTGCTCGCAGATCACTGTGCCGTCGAGGTTGACGATGCGCCGGATCGAGATCGGGAAGACGCGTTGCCCCTGATGCGCCAGCGTCGCGTACGCGCCGGTCATCTGCAGAAGCGGCACTTCACCGGCCCCGAGGCCGAGCGAAAGGCCGTAGTCCGTGCGCGTCAGGGTCGTGACGCCAAACTTGTTCATAAACTGCACGAGGCCGCCGTCCTGGCGGACGCCCGTGAACTGGATCGCGCGTACGGCCGGCACGTTGTACGAGTTCGCCAAACCACCGCGCAGGAGCACAGGGCCGTGGAAGAGCCCATCGTAGTTCGTCGGCACGTAAGGCGGGTTGGTGCCGTCAGGGAACTCGGTCGGCACATCCCACAGCAGCGTGGCCGGCGTCCAACCCTTCTCCATCGCGAGGGCATAGACGAACGGTTTGATCGACGAACCCGGCTGGCGCGGCTGCAGGGCCATGTTGATCTGGCCGTCGATCGGATCGTTGTAGTTGTCAGATCCGACCATGGCCTTGATCTCGCCCGTGCGCGGATCGATGGCGACAAGCGCGCCGTTGGTGACGTTGCGGTCCTGCAGGACCGCGATCTGATCGGCCACGACTTTCTCGGCCATGGTCTGCAGGGTCGGGTCGAGCGTGGTGTAGATGCTCAAGCCGTCGCGATAGAGTTGCTGGCCATATTGGGCCTCGAGTTGCTGCCGGACGTAGAGCACCCAGTGCGGGAAGCGCGCGTCATTACGCGGCGCCGTGAACTGGTGGGTCTGCATGTCCGAGATCGCGACGGTCACCGAGGGCACATCGACGCACACCGGGTTTGGGCTGTTGTCGACTTCGAGATGGATGCAATTGCGCTCTTCACTGAGCTGACGCATCAGGCCGAGCACCTGCAGTTGACGGCCTTCGACGACCTTGCGATTGGTGAAGACGTCGTAGATAGCCGGTGCCTGCGGCAGGCCCGCGAGCATCGCGGCCTCGCCCAGCGTCAGGTCCGCCGCTGACTTGTTGTAGTACAGCTCGGACGCGGCTTCGATGCCGTAGGCCAGGTTGCCGTAGTTGTTCTCGTTGAGGAAGAGCTCGAGGATCTCGCGCTTGGTGTAGCGCCGTTCAATTTCGGCGGCCAGCACGATCTCGCGGATCTTGCGCCAGTTGCTGCGCTCGAGGCGCTCCTCAGGCGAGAGCACGAGCTGGCGGACGAGCTGTTGAGTGATCGTCGACGCGCCCGAGACCGTGTCGCCGGCCTGGACGTTCTGGAAGATGGCGCGCACGATGCCGAGCGGGTCGAAGCCGGGATGGATGTAGAAGTTCTGGTCTTCGGTGGCGAGCGTGGCCGCGATCAAATACGGCGAGATGCGCTCGAGCGGGACGCGTGTGCGACGCCCGGCGCTGGGGTCGTTGATCTCGTAGAGCAGGTTGTTCTGCGAGTCGTAGATGCGGGCTGTTTCGAACTGCGACGCCCGCGCCTGAAGGTCGTCGACCGATGGTAGATCGCTTGCGATGTAGATGTAACCGCCGATCAGGATCGCGCCGGTCGCCAGCACGGCAATCACGCCGAGGATGAAGAGGAACTGGAACCAGCGCCACAGCGATGGCCCGCGGCGCACCGGCTGCGGGCGATGCCAGCGCGTGGTGCCGCCGAGTGTCGGCTCATGATTGGGGTCATCGAGCGGAGCAGATACCGGCCGCGGCTCGACAAACGTGGGTCGTTGTCGGGCCGGAGTCGGGGCCTTGGGCGGCAGCGCCATGCCGTGTTCGTCGATCTCTGGCCGTTGCTGGGTCGTCTGGTCGCGGCTGACGGGCGGCATCCCGCGCGAAGGTGTCTGGCCGCTGCGTCGGCGGGGAGACGTCGTGGTGATCGAGTCGTCTGGGGCGGGAAGCCGGATCGTCGGAGCGTTCTCGTCAGGCCAGTTCGTCGCTGACTCCGCTTGACCCGAGCTATTGTCCGGGTCGTCGGTCGGCTTCGGCTCGTTTGGATCAACTCGCTTGCGGTCAGGGGCCGGCGGTTCTTTCGCTGCGCCGGGCTGTTCTTTGTCTGGGTCGCGCCGATCCCGATCGGGATCGGGCCGCTCCCGTTCAGGGTCCGGCGACGATGGGTTTGGCGTGGACATGGCTCTCCTTGGGCGTCTCCTCAATTCCCGACCAAGACGCGCCCCTGAAAACGTTAGTTCCCAGGCTCTCGTGCAGTATAGACCGGGCCGCCGAGCAGGACACGCGGGACGACGGCGCGTTGTAGATCATCCGAATGGCAGGCCAACAGGCAGAAAGTGACGACCGCGGACCTCAAACGCCAACGGGATCGGCCGTCGACCAGGCGCCGACAGCGTCGTCGAACTGGGCGACGGTCGTCGCGGTGAGCAGGGGCACGCGCAGGCGGTCGGCATCCGGCAGGCCGTGAATGTAGCGAGCGGCGTGCTTGCGGAACAACACCAACCCGAACCGCGCGCCGTAGAAGTCGAGATTGAGCTGAAGGTGGCGGCGCATCAAGGCGACTTTCTCGTCGAGCGTCACCTGTTCGCGGTCCTTGCCGGCAAAGATCCAGGGGTTGCCGATGGCGGCGCGTCCGATCATGACGGCGTCGCAGCCGGTATGGGCACGAAGCCGGTCGATATCGGCCACGGTCTTGACGTCGCCGTTGCCGATGACGGGCACCTTCACGGCCCGGCGCACTTCAGCAATGGCATCCCAATCCGCCTGCCCACCGTAACCCTGTGACTTGGTACGGCCGTGCACGGCGATCAACTGCGCGCCGTTGTCCTCGAGGATGCGCGCGACCTCGATGTGCACGCGGCTCGCCGGATCCCAGCCCAGGCGCATCTTGCCCGTCACCGGGAGGTGCAGACGACTCGACAGCATCGAGAAGAGCCGGGCAATCCGATCCGGAAAGCGCAGCATGCCGGAGCCTGCGCCCCGCTCGGCGATGTTGCGGACGTAGCAGCCCATGTTGATGTCGATGATGTCGGGGCCGGGCGTCATCGCCTGCAGGCGTTCGGCCACCACCACCATCCGGTCGACGTCGTGGCCGTAGATCTGGAACGTCATCGGGCGCTCGCTGGGGTCGAACTCGAGCTTGCGCCAGCACTTGGCGTCGCGCTTGCGGGTGACCGCCAGTTCATCGACGTTGACGAACTCGGTATACGACATGGCCGAGCCGAGCTCGCGACAGATCAGCCGGAACGGCAGGTCCGAGAAGCCGTCCATGGGAGCCAGGATGGCCCGGCCGTGGACGGGCACGCTGCGGACTGTGAAAGAAACCTCATTCATACGTCCGGTGAGGATACCACCCGTTGCCGCGCCCGGCTACGGCTAGCCAGGGGACCCACACCCCTACGACTGGCCTATTCGCGGTCGGTTTTTCACCGGTGCTACGTCTGTGACGTGAGGGCCCGCTCCATCGCCTCGGATGCCTCTGAACCTGCCGCTGTCTGCGACGCGCAGTTTATGTCGATGTGCAGCGGGCAGGTGGGGGTCTCGCCAAGGGTTGGATGGCGGGTGCCTTTCCGCCTGTCCACTCATGGATACGGCCCAATTCCAGGCAATAACAGGGCGGAATTGACAGATCCACGGTTCGAAAACACAAAGGCGCCGCCCCGCTGAGCGGGGCGGCGCCTTTGCCAATTCAGGCGTCGGGTCAGGACTAGACGGCGTCCTTCAGAGCCTTCACCGGGCGGGCCTTGACGACCTTGCGAGCCGGCTTGGCCTTGATGATCGTGGGCTCCTTGGTGAAGGGGTTGATGCCCGGGCGCTCCGGCGTGGCCGGCTTGACCGAAACGGTCAGCTTGAGCAGGTTCGGGATCGTAACCTCGCCGCCGCCGCGCTTGGTCAACTGATGAACGACGATGTCGTTCACAGACTGCAGCACGGTCGCAGCCTCTTTCTTCGAGACGCCCGACTTCTCCGCCACGGCGGCGATGAATTGGGACTTGGTGAGCTTGTCGGCCATGGATTGGTCTCCTTTGCTATTTGGACAAAGCCTACGGGCGCCGAATATACGATATTCCCCGCAAAATGCAAGCAAACGGTTGACCCCGGACGGCGGCCCGGTGACCGCGGCCAGGGGCGTCGCCAGCCAGCCAGCCCGCAACCCTCGGTCAGTGGTCAGCTGCCAGCGGCCGCCTTGCTCAACATCAACACCGTCCACTTGCCGGACTGGCAGACGTCATTCTTCTGATTGATGACGTCGAGCTTGATCGTCACGGCGCCGCCACCGACACGCGGCAACGCTTTGACATCCGTCACTTCAGCGCTGACATGAATCGTGTCGCCGAAAAACACGGGCTTGCTGAACTTCCACTCGTTGATCTCGCGAAAGGCTAGCACAGTGCCTTCCATGATGTTGGTTCGCACCACGAGGCCCGATGCAATCGCCGACACGCACATCCCATGCGCGATACGCTGACCAAACGACGTGCCCGCCGCAAAGGCCGCATCGGTGTGGATGCGGTTGTAATCGCCGGAAAGCGCGGCGAAATTCACCACATCGGTCTCAGTGATCGTGCGCCCGACGGTTTCGAGTCTTTGCCCGACGTGGAACTCTTCGAAAAACAGGCCGTGTGTCATCGCATTTTCCTCATGATGGCTTGAAGTCGCCTGATTAACCCGCGTAACGGAATGACGTTGCGAATCACGCGAGCTTTAGCTTTGCGCAGGCGGCAAACCGCGCCCCGCAAGCACGCGATCATATTCGATCAAGGTCCTGCCGATGGCGGCCTCCATGGCATATGGAAACAGGCTGCCTCGCCCGGGATGATCGAGGTTCATGCGGGCGTGCGAATCAGCCGGCATCCAGCGATTCAACGCATGCCCGATCGGCGGCACAAGGCTGACAATGTCGCGCACCCAGTAGACTCGCCCCGAGCGCAAGTCGCGGTGCGCCAGGACAAGGGGATCGAGCGGCGGGATGGTCTCCGGCGCCGGCGCGCGCTCCGGCTCCCGCGCCAGCACAGCCTCGACCTGCGTCGGATCCTCGACGTCGAGCTCGCGCGACAGCCATAAACGCACGTAATTCGAATGCGCGTAGAAGTCGGCCACGGTGTGGCTCAATCGGCCAAAGGCGGACCAACCTGCGGGCCTGCCCCACCAGCGCTGGGCCAGCACCCGCTGCCCATCGACATAGGCCTGCGCCAGCGCGAATTGGTTGCTGTCGAAGTGATATTCGAGGTGCGTCAGCCCGATCAGCGAGTCCTGTCCGAGGTTGGCAGCGACCATCAGGTCGAATGCTTCGGGCGTGACCCGCGCGCCGATGCTGCGCTTCAGGATCTGGATGTGGTATTCAGCTTCCATCGATGGGTATGCCCTGGCCGATCTGGCGCTCGAGCGTGCCGAGATCGAAATACAGGCGTTCTCCGAAGAAACGGCCCTGGCCCGCGTCATAGGGAAAGACAATCGTTAGCGGCAAGGCGAGCGCTGAGCCGTTGGCGCGGTACCCGAACAGCTCACCGGTCTGTGTGCCCAGCAGCACCGATTCCTCGACTACCCCGTTCTCGCCAATGAACACGTCTTTGAGGTCAAAGGTCGCGTCGGGCACGCCTTCGAAGAGCCCGCTGTAAAACCGCGTGACGCCCTCGGGACCTTCAAAGCGGCGGCCGTCTGCCATCAACGTGTAGATCGGCCATTCGACGAGCGTCGCCAGCAAACCCGGGATCGAGCGCCGGTTTTCGGCCAGGACGTGCTTCTGCCACAACCGTTTGATGTCGTGCAGACGTGCCATCCTCGCCTCCTTCCCCCAAATCGGTCGTCACGGCCCGACGGTGATCAAGTCCTTCAGAGCCGCGAACGTCGCGGCGCCGATGCCCTTGACCTTCTGCAGATCCTCGATCCGGGCGAACGGCCCGTGCGCTTCTCGATACTCGACGATGCGCTGCGCGATCGATGGCCCGATCTTGGGCAGCCGATCGAGTTCCGCCGCCGTGGCCGTGTTGATGTTGATTGTACCCGTGGGTGACGTCGCCGCCCCACCGCCGCCGGTCGTCGTCGGCGCTGCAGCGCCCGGCTTCGCGGTGGGCGCCGCCGTTGGAGTCGGCCCTCCTCCGGCGGCCCGAGTTGCCGTGGGCTCGCCCGGCGCAGGGCTCGGTGTGGCGCTGGGCCGTCGAGTCGCCTCGGCCGTCGGCGGCAACAGCGGCACATCAATGCGATCGCCGGCTTGCACACCCGCGGCCAGATTCACGGCCGCCAGGTCGGCTGCCGGCAAGGCGCCGCCGGCCTGGGCCAGCGCATCCTCGACGATAGCATCGGCCGGCAACGGATACACACCCGGAGAAGCCACGGCTCCCAGCACGTACACGCGCACGGGCGCCGGCGTCGCTAATTCCGCCAACACCACCGGCACACCGGCAGGCCGGCGCGCCACGGCCAGCAACAACCCGGTCGCCGCCAGCGCCAACACCAGCCCGTACAGCACGCCCAGCCAGAATGGTTTCGAGCCGCCCATGTGTCTTGCCCTCAAGTTGGAGAAACCTGACGAAGGACGGACGCTGAATGGCGCAGGTCGAGCAGCCTTTCACGTTTCGTCATTGCCCTTCGTGTCGATGCGCCGTCCGCGGACCCGCCTACCTTATAATGGCCGCGCCACCTTGCGATCCAGAAAGAGTCCTTGAAACATGACCGGAACGGTACTGAACGTTGTGGCCGTCCTCATCGGCGGCCTGTTGGGTCTGGGGTTGGGCAATCGCCTGCCCGATCGAGTGCGCGGCACGATCCTGAACGGCCTGGGCCTGTTCGTCATCGCGGCCGGTTTGAAGATGACCCTCGAGTCGAACAACAATCTGATCACGCTTGGGGCCGTCATGATCGGCGGCCTGCTCGGCGAGTGGTGGCGCGTGGAGGATCGGCTCCATAGCCTGGGCGCGTGGCTCGAGAACCGCTTTGCGCGCAGCGACTCGCCCGACGGAGCGGCGCGCTTCATCCGCGGCTTCGTCACGGCCAGCCTGCTGTTTTGCGTCGGCCCGATGACGATCCTGGGCTCGATCCAGGATGGCCTGACCGGCAACTATCAGCTGCTGGCGATCAAATCCGTCCTCGATGGCTTCGCGGCCCTGGCCTTCGCCGCTGCCAGCGGCGTGGGCGTGATCTTCTCGATCATCGTCATCTTGATCTATCAGGGTGGGCTCTCGCTGCTCGCTGCTCAAGCCAATCAACTGCTGAGCACCGACATGATCACGGAGCTCACCGCCGCGGGCGGCGTTCTGGTGATGGCCACCGGCATCGGCCCCCTGCTCGATCTGCGCAAGATCCGCGTCGGCAACTACCTGCCCGCGCTCGTCGTTGCCCCGCTGATCGTGGCGGCGCTGCCTTGGCTGTCGGCGCTGGGGGCCTGGATCGGCCTGGGCCGTTGAGCGAATGACAAAGGACGGAGGACGAAGATTGAAAGGTCTTTCAATCTTCGTCCTCCGTCCTTTGTCATTCGTCGCGTTGCGTTGTGAGTGCCCCGCTCACCCGCGTGCCACGGAACCCGTCATTCGCCCAGATGACCGTCGATCCAACTGATCACGTCTTTGATCACCTGGGCTCGATCGACCTCGTTGTGGATCTCGTGGTACATGCCGGGATAGACGCAGAGCGCCTTGTCGTGAGTGGCCACGCGCTCGAAGAGCTGGCGCGAGACGTCGGGGTCGAAGACGCCGTCGAGCTCGCCGTGTAGGACGAGCAGCGGCGTCGAGATCTCGTTGGCCCGGCGCAGGATGTCTTCGCCGGCCGTGATCGCGTCCATCCCAAGGCGCGCCGTCAACTTCGCGTGAGCGAGATGCGGATCAGGATAGGCCGCCATGAGCTCGGCGTCATGAGTCATGGGGACGGCCTTGTCGAGCCCGGTGTTTTGCGTGAAGGTTGGCCAGACGCCGGCCAGGCCGCGCGCCAGAGTCAATCGCCACGGCGGCGGCGCGTAAGTCAGGCGCAGCCACGGGCCGCTGACGATGACACCGCTCACCAGTGGACGGCGCTGCAGCACGTATTCGAGCGTGATCTGACCGCCGAAGCTGTGCCCATAAAGGAAGCGCGGCGCGTCGGGGACGAGGCCTTCGGACCTCCCCATCACGCGTTGTAGATCACTCAGGAGCGCCTCGTATTTGGGCGCATGGCCTCGCGGACCGCCAGACCGGCCGTGGCCGCGCAGGTCATAGGCCACCAGCGCGATCCCGGCGGACGAGAACGCCTGGCCGACGTGCTCGTATTTCGACGCATACTCGCCGTGACCGTGGGTCAATACCACGACCGCTCGGGCAGAGCCAACAGGCATCCACGCGTAGGTCTGCAACGTGATGCCGTCTCGGGCCAAAAACGCATATTCTTGTCGGGACATGGCTGCGATCACCAGGTGATGGTCTCGGCACAAACCGAGTCACAGGTTGGTCAGGCAATGATAACAGGCCGGGCGCGGATCGCAAACGCTACCAGTGAAGTTCATACACCGGCAGCCGCACGCCCGTCGGGCGAAAACCCAACCGCGTGTACACGGCCAGCGAGGCGTGGTTGTCTTCCTGGGTGTTGACGGTGAGCTCGCCATACCCGCTGCGCTGATCTTCGGCGATGAGCCGGGTGACGAGCGCACGGCCGATGCCATGGCCCTGCGCCTCAGGGCGAACGGCCAGTCGGGCCAGATGGGCGCCGGCATGGCTCGGCGTCGTCAGCTGGTACCCGACGACACGGCCCTCGAGTTCGGCCACGCTGACGTTCTCGGCCTGCTGTAGCGCCAGGCGCAACATCCGCTCCGAGAGGTTCCAGGGTTCGGGGAAGGCGCTCTGATCGACATCGATGATCGCCGGGTAGTCGTCAGTGTCAGCCCGGCGGATTCGCGCCGACACCAACCGGTCGTTCTCAGCGAGCGGCGTGCGACGGGTGCGAGCCAGCGCGACGATGGCGTGGTCAGTGGAGAAGCCGGCCGCCTCGAGCAGGCGGGCCGACCAGGTCTCCAGGCTGAGCGAGGCCACGTTGCGCACATTCAACAGCGTCAGCGCCTCGCGGGTCGCCGCCCAGAGCCGCGGCCACCAGGCATCGGCAGGGCCGGTGTCCTGGGTCGCCAGCAGCCGGATCCAGGCCAGACCGGCCGGGTCCGGCGGACAGGCCATGGCCGCCACGATGCGTTCGCCCCGCTCCAACACCAGGAACGGTTGCTCCCCCAGCCAATCCTCTGCGGGCCGCCAATCCAGATGCACATGAACCCGGGGCGCCGTCTGCATCAGGCTGATGATTTGCTCTTTGTCGCGGCGATCCGCCAAGCGCATTGTCTGCTGTCGGGCGAACAACATGCGCGTGTTATAGCATGATTGTTGAAAACGAGGGTGCACAGGGCAAGCGAAGGTCGGCGTTTGCACCCTCGTCGTCAACCTATAGTACACTCGCGCACAGACTCGATCGCGATTCGGAGAATATATGGCTAACGCAAAAGAACGCGCGCTCGATGCTGCCCTGGCTCAGATCAAGAAACAGTTCGGCGACGGCGCCGTGATGCGCCTGGGTGAGGCCAATCACCTTCAGGTCGAAGTGATCCCGACGGGGTCGCTATCGCTCGACATCGCGCTCGGCGTCGGCGGTGTGCCACGCGGGCGCGTTATCGAGATCTACGGGCCGGAGGCCTCTGGCAAGACCACGATCTGTCTGCACATCGTGGCGGAGGCCCAGAAGAAGGGCGGCGTGTGCGGCTACATTGATATGGAGCACGCCCTCGACCCGGCCTACGCCGCCAAACTCGGCGTCGACATCGACAACCTGTACATCTCGCAGCCCGACACCGGCGAGCAGGCGCTCGAGATCGCCGAGGCCCTGGTCCGCTCAGGCGCCATGGACGTGGTGGTCGTCGACTCGGTCGCGGCGCTGGTGCCGCGGGCCGAGATCGAGGGCGACATGGGCGACGCCACTATGGGCCAGCAGGCCCGGCTGATGAGCCAGGCCCTCCGCAAACTGACGGGCGCTATCAAGCAGACCAATACGGCCATGATCTTCACCAATCAGCTACGGCAGAAGATCGGCGTCATGTTCGGTAACCCCGAGACCACGACCGGCGGCAACGCCCTGAAGTTCTACGCCAGCGTCCGCCTCGACGTCCGCCGGATTCAGGCCCTCAAAGACGGCCAGGAAGTGGTAGGAGCCCGTACCCGCGTTCGGGTGACCAAAAACAAGGTCGCGCCGCCCTTCCGAGAGGCCGAGTTCGACATCATGTATAATGAAGGAATCTCGAAGATGGGTGACATCGTTGATCTTGCCACCCAATTCGATGTTATTGTCAAGCGCGGCGCGTTCTTCTCGTTCGGCGATACGCGGCTTGGGCAGGGGCGCGAAAACGCCAAAACCTTCCTCAAGCAGCATCCTGAGATCGCCAGGGAGATCGAGACAGCCGTGCGCGACCATGTACGCGACAACGTCGCCGATCTGGGCGGAAAGCCCGGACCCGACGACACCGATGATTGATGCGGCGTGGCGCCGCGGCGGCCCGGCCAACCGGACCGTGTGACGGTTTGATTTTGTCTGACATCACGCGCCTGGCGCTGATGGTTCTGGCATGAACCGAAGGCTGACGTTGACCGACTCGCTTTTCCGCCATCCCGATCCCGGCCTCCGCTCGGATCGCGTTTTGGCGTTCGTCGTGTTCGTCGCTCAGGGTCCCTGACATCGGCCCTGGTTCTAGCCGCAGACATCCGAATCACACGAGCCGCCGCCGGCGCATCAGCGTCCGAGCGCGGCTCGTTTGCGTTTCCGCGTCGGACATCGAACGAGGTCAGGCGAAGGTTACGGCGTGAGGATCACGACGTGAAGGTCACGGCGCTCAAGCTCCAGGCGCGCAACAAGACGCGCGTCAACGTCTTCCTGGACGGATCGTTCGCCTTCGGTCTGGCCAAGAACGAGGCCGTTCGGCTGCGGATCGGCCAGGAGCTGACCGAAGTCGACATCGAACGGATCAAGGCCGCTGACGCGCGTGAGGAAGCGTACAACCGGGCGCTGCGCCTGATCGACCGACGCCCGCGCAGTGCTCGTGAGGTGCGCGACAACCTCAAGAAGAACAAGGTGGCGGCCGCGGACATCGACGCCGCCCTCGAGCGGCTCGCCCGAAACGGGCTGCTCAACGACGCCGAGTTCGCGCGGATGTGGGTTGAGAACCGCGAAGCCTTCCGACCGGCCAGCAAGCGCGCGATCGCGCTCGAGCTGCGTCGAAAAGGCGTCGCCGACGATGAGATCAAAACGGCGGTGGCCGGCACGAACGATGCCGCTGCCGCCGATAAGCTGGCTCAGGCAAAGGCCGGACGCTTCGCCGCCCTGCCCTGGCCCGAGTTCCGGCTGAAGCTGTTGGGGCTGCTGGCGCGGCGCGGGTTCAATTACGAGACCGCTCGCGAGGCCACTGAAAAGGCCTGGCAGACCGCAACCGGGGGGCGACCCCCACTTGACGATTAGGCGTATGCGCTTGCCGGGCCATGTCCCGGGCCGCATGCGAGTAAAAAGGGTCATTCCATGGATGCTTTGACGATTATTCTGCCGCTCGTCGGAATTGTGTTGGGATTGGCAATCGGGGCTGCGGTGGGCTGGGTGCTGGGTGCAGGCCGTCAGCGCAGCGCCGACCAGGCCAGAATTGAGGCCGTGACGCTCAAGGAGAAGGAGCTCGAGGCTCAGGCGTCCACCTTCCGCAGCCGAGCCGAGACCGAGGCCAAGGACATCGTGCTCAGGGGCCGCGACGAGGCCCTCAAGATCCGCAACGAGGCCGAGGCCGAAGTCAGCCGGCGCATGCAGGAGATCAACCGCGAGGAGCAGCGCCTGGCCCGCCGCCGTGAGGAGCTCGACAAGAAGAACGAGCAGAGCGACCAGCGCCGCACTCAGCTCGACAAACGCTCGAGCAACCTCGACAAGCGCGAGGCCGAGATCAACAAGCTGCAGGAAAAGCGTCTGACCGAGATCCAGCGGGTCGCCGAGATGACGCGCGAAGAAGCCCGCGCTCAACTGCTCGAAGAAGTCGAAAAAGACACGCGCAAGGACATGGCGCGCACCATCCGCCAGATCGAGGAAGAAGCCCGCACCGAGGGCGAGCGCCGCGCGCGCAACATCGTGGCCCTCGCCATCCAGCGCGTCGCCTCCGAGCACGTCTCCGAGATCACGGTCTCGGTCGTCCCCCTGCCCTCCGACGAAATGAAGGGCCGCATCATCGGCCGCAACGGCCGCAACATCCGCACCTTCGAACAGGCGGCGGGCGTCGACATGATCGTCGACGACACGCCCGAGGCCGTGACGGTCTCGTCGTTCGACCCGGTGCGCCGCGAAGTAGCCAAGCGCGCGCTGAGCAAGCTCGTCAGCGACGGCCGCATCCATCCCTCGCAGATCGAGAAGCTGGTCTCAGATGCCCAGAAGGACGTCGAGGCGTCGATCAAGGAAGCCGGCGAGCAGGCGGCCTTCGAAGCCGGCGTGCCGGGGCTACATCCCGAGATCCTGCGCCTGCTGGGTCGTCTGAACTACCGCACGTCGTACGGCCAGAACCAGAACCGACACGCCGTCGAGACGGCGCTGTTGGCCGGTGTGATCGCGGCCGAGCTTGGCGCCGACGTGGCGCTGGCCAAGGCCGGCGGCCTACTGCACGACATCGGCAAGGCGCTCGACCATGAAGTCGAAGGCACCCACGCCGCGATCGGCGCCGAGTACGCCAAACGCTACAACGTGAACCCCAAGGTGGTCAACGCCATCGCCGCGCACCACCACGAAGCCGAGCAGCAGTCGGTCGAGGCCATCATCGTCGAGGCCGCCGACGCCATCTCGGGCGCTCGCCCCGGCGCGCGCCGTGAGTCGCTCGACCAGTACATCAAGCGCATCCGCAGCCTCGAAGAGATCGCCAACTCCTTCGACGGCGTCCAGCAGAGCTTTGCGCTGCAGGCCGGCCGCGAAGTGCGCATCATCGTCCAGCCCGAGCGCGTCGACGATCTGGCGGCCCTGCAACTGAGCCGCAACATCGCGCGCAAGATCGAAGAGACCATGACGTACCCCGGCCAGATCCGGGTCACTGTCATCCGCGAGACGCGGGCGACGGATTTCGCGAAGTAAGCGACCTGCCAAACGGCGGTCTGGGCGACGCCAGCGTCGCTCTGACCGCCGTTTTGTTATTTACCGACCTGGGTCAGGTATAGCCGCTGCGTCAACGCCGCCGGGTCACCCAGCCGATAGAGCACGCTGTCACTCCCCGTCAGGTGATAGTCCAACACGTAAAGCTCGCCGGCCTCGTCTTCGCCGAAGGAACTGATCCCGAAACTCGTTCGCGGCAGCTCGGCCGACGTCCACGCGCCGCCGGGCTGCATGACCCACACCCGTCCCGTGACGAAGTCGCCGAAGAAGTAGGTGCCCTGCCAGGTCGGCACCGCGGCGCCGCGATAGACGTAGCCGCCCGTGATGCTCTCAGCGATCGGGTGGGCCACCGTGAAGATCGGGACCGTGTACGTGATCGCCTGGTTGCAGTTTGCGGCGTTGTAGGTGCTGTTGCCCTCGTAACAACTCCACCCGAAGTTGCTTCCGCTCACGCCAGCCGGCTGGACGTCGATCTCCTCGACGGCGTCCTGACCGACGTCGCCGATATAAAGGTCGTGGGTCTGGCGGTCGAAGCTGAAGCGCCAGGGGTTGCGCAGGCCCGCGTCCCAGATCTCGCCGCGCGTGGCCGCATTGCCGTCGTTGGCGTATGGGTTGCCGGCCGGAACGACGTATGTCGTGGGCGAGCCCGTCTCGACATCGATCCGCAGGATCTTGCCACGCAGATCGTTGAGGTTCGCCGCAGCCTGGAACGGGTCGCCGACCCCGCCCCCATCGCCTGTGCCGACGTAAAGCATGCCGTCGGACCCGAACTTCAACTGGCCACCGTTGTGATTCTCGTAGAGCGGGTGCGTGATCGTCAGCACGATCTGTTCGCTTGTCGCATCTGCCACGTTAGAGTCGTTGCTGACGTGATACCGCGCGATGACGTTGTCGCCCGTCAGATTGGTGTAGTAGACGTAGAAGCGACCGCTTGTCTCGTAGTCCGGGGCAAAAGCCACACTGAGCAGACCCTCCTCGGAGGAGTCGGTGGCATTCGTGCGCACGCGCGTGTGAATGTCGAGGAAAGGCTTTTCAAACGTGTAGCCATCCTCGAGAGTCATCACGCGGATAACACCGCCCTGCTCGACGACAAACAAGCGATTGGTTCCGTCATCGGCGTGGGTCACATACACAGGTCGCGTGAAACCTGTCGCGGCCTGATAGTAGGCGACCTGGGTCGGAAGCGCAGCGACATCATCGGCCGGCGGGGCTGCCTGAGCCAGCGCCGTGGCCGGAAGAAACAATACCGCAGCCAACAGCCAGTGAATGCGCATCATGGGGCCTCCTGGGTGAGCAAACGATCAAAGTACCGTCGAGATGGGCTAAAGCTTAGCGCCCAAGCCTGTGCGCGAAGGTCGACAATCCACGTAGGAAACGGCCGACAAGACGGCCAGGCAGCCTGTCACCGTTCTGTAACCAGGATGTCAAACGGTCGCCACAATCCCATGCGATCCTGCGTTAAGGCACATGCAGACAGGAGGATCACATGTGGTTCTTGATCGCCATCACCGCCATCGGGCTCGTCACCGGTTTGTTCGCGGCCCTCAACCTCGCCAGCATGATCTGGGCTGACGACATCGTGCGAACCATCGAACACGCACAGTAGGCTCCTCAGCCCACAGGCTGTGCTCGAAGAGAGGCCGTGGGTCGGCTGCAGCCGATCCACGGCCTCTCGCGTTTTGGGTCGACGCGCACTCGCTGACATCTATAATGGCCTCTCACACCCATTCGTTCACTCATTGGATGCGATGGCCATGACGCTCAATCTGCTACCGCGACCCAGACATCTGTTTCCACAACAAGGATCGTTCGCCCTGCCGGCCCAGGGCCTGATCGTGATCGAAGCCGCTCGCCCGGCCGGTCTGCGAACGACGGCCGTTCGCCTGCAACGAGCCCTCGCCGAGCGGCGCTCGCTCCGTTGGGAGATCCAGGCGGGTGGCGCTGCGGCCCTGCCCAACACGGTCGTGACGCTGCGGCTCCGCCCCGAACTGAAGAGCCGTCCGGAGTCCTACACGCTGACGATCACGACCGCTGGCGTCGAGTTGAGCGCACCGGACGAAGCGGGGCTGTTCCACGGCGTCAGCACGCTGCTGCAGATCGACGCGCAGAGCCCCGCGGCCTGGCCTTGCCTGCACATCGATGATTGGCCGGACTTCGCAGCGCGCGGCGTGATGCTTGACATCAGCCGAGACAAAGTGCCGACGCTCCAGTCGACCTTCGCGCTGATCGATCGACTGGCCGGGTGGAAGATCAACCAGTTCCAGCTCTACACCGAACACACCTTTGCGTACCGGCAACACGAGGAAGTCTGGGCCAGGGCCTCGCCGTTCACCGGCGATGACATCCTCGCGCTCGATGCCTTCTGCCGCGAGCGCTACATCGAGTTGGTGCCCAACCAGAACTCGTTCGGACATCTGCATCGCTGGTTCGACCACGATCGCTATCGACCGCTGGCCGAGGTGACCGGTGGCTTCGACACGCCCTGGGGCATCCGCATGGAGGGGTCGTTCAGCCTTTGCCCGGGCGATCCCGGCAGCCTCGAGTTGCTGCGCGGCCTTTACGACGAACTCCTGCCGCACTTCACCAGCCGGCAGTTCAACGTAGGCTGCGATGAGACGGTGGACCTCGGCCAGGGGCGCAGCCGCGCAGACGTCGAGGCACGCGGGGTCGGCCGGGTCTATCTCGACTTCCTCCACAAGATCCACGCGGAGGTCAAGAGCCGCGGCCGCGTCATGCAATTCTGGGGCGACATCATCATCCAGCACCCGGAGTTGATCTCCGAGCTGCCGCGCGACGTCATCGCGCTCGAGTGGGGCTACGAGGCCGACCACGACTTCGGGACGCGCTGCCCGCAATACAAGGCCTCGGGGATTCCGTTCTACGTCTGCCCGGGCACCTCGGCCTGGAATTCCATCGCCGGGCGCACGACCAACGCGCTCGGGAATCTGCGCAATGCAGCGGCAGCGGGCGTCGAGCACGGCGCGATCGGCTTCCTGAACACCGACTGGGGCGACAACGGACACTGGCAGGCCGAGCCCGCCCACGACCTGGGATTCGCGGCCGGCGCCGCGTACAGCTGGGCCTGGGAAGCGAACCGTGACATCGACATCGTCGACGCGCTCAACCTCCACGCCTACGCCGATGAAGCCAATGTCCTCGGGCGAGTGGCCCACGACCTCGGCGACATCTATCGCGTGCCGGGCGACACGCCTCACAACAACTCGATCCTGTTCAACGCCTTGCAGCGCTCGCTCGATCGGGCGCCTGAACTCGACGACGCCGAGCTCGATCGAACCCTCGCGGCCATCGACGCCGCCGTGGCGCCGCTGGCTCAGGCGCGCAGCCAGCGGCCCGACGCCGCCCTGCTTGAGCGCGAGTTCGACCTCATGGCCCGCCTGCTTCGGCACGCCACGAAGCGCGTGAAGTTCGCGCACGGCAACGGAGATCGGGCGGCGCTATCCGCCGACCTCGATACGCTCATCGCCGACTACAAAGACCAGTGGCTCGCGCGCAACCGCCCGGGCGGCCTGGCCGACAGCGTCGCTCGCCTCGAACGCCTGCGGGGTGACTATCGCGAGTAGGGAGATTGGCGGCCAACTCCTAATAACAAACCGCCGCCCTGTTTCAGGGCGGCGGTTGCAGTTGGCGGAGAGGGCGGGATTTGAACCCGCGAGGGTTTTACCCCAACGCGCTTTCCAGACGCGCGCCATAGACCGGACTAGGCGACCTCTCCGAACGGCTCACATTATAACGTGAGAGGCGGTCACGGCGCGACCTTCAATCAGGTCAGACCGCGCCCTCCCGCCTTGCCTTCAACGCTTCGGATTTGCCAAGTAGTCCACGATTTGTTTCGATTGGGCGCGACAGGCAACGGTCGTGCTCAATTGCGACTCGTCGAGGAATGCGTGGCAACACACCCGTCATGCTCGTTTCGGAAAATCGCGCTTTCAGGGCAGGAGAAAGGTCTCGAACTGCCAGACATCGTCGTCGCTGGGTCGGCCGACGCCGTTCCAGCGCTCGAACGGGTTGAACCTGTTCTTCAGCGGGGTCCAATCCGTCTGCACGGACGGCGTCGGGCCGAGGTACGGGCCTGCCACGGCGAGCACGTCGCGAAAAGGCAGATCGTCTGGCACGCAGATGCCGCGATTCGGATTCTTGACCATCCATGTGATGGCGCCGAGCACCGACGCCGCGACCTGAACCGTTGTGGCGCTCTGGCCGGGGACCAGCTGGCGAGCTTCATGGATGTCGAGCTGCGAGCCGACCCACCAGCCGTTGAGGGCGTGGCCGAGCAGCAGCACGCCGAGCTCGTCTTTGCCGCTGAGGATCTCGTCGTTCATGATGCGCTGGCGCGGCTGCATGTCGTAATTACGCATGCGCAGCTCGTGGAGCGACGCGATCGCGGCATCGGTCGGCAGATAGGCGTAATGCACGGTCGGTCGGTAGATCGGCCGACGGCCATACTCGCCGTCCTCCCAGGCCGTCAGATGATCGCAGATCGTGAATGCCTCGCCGTGGCGGATGACCATGCCGACGATCTCGCCGCCTTCCGGCACCCAGGACCGCACGAAAGTGTTCATGCCCATCTGTGCCAGGCAGATCTGGTTGGCCGGGCCGTAGGTGTGCACGTAGGCGTTGGCCGGCAGGCGTCGTTCGTGAGTGCCCCAACCCATCTCGGCCGGCGCGATCCCTTCTTCGTGAAAGCCCGCCACCGACCAGGTGTTGACGAACTCGTTGACTTCCTTGGGTCGATCGCTGATCTGGGTGTCGCGCTCCGAGACGTGGATGACCTTTGTGCCGGTGAGCCGCGCGAGCTCGGGAAAATCCTCATCGGCCAGGGCCCGAGCCAATGCGACGCGTTGGCCCTCGTCTTCGGGCAAGTTCTGGCCGAGCATGGCGGTGGCCACGTCGACGAGCGCCACCTTGGTCCAGTGGCTCACCAGGCCGGGGTTGGCGCCGTGCTCAACGACCGCTGTCGGTCCGGGCTGGGCATAACTGTCGCGCAGCGCACGCAGCCGCATGTGACGAACGAACAACGTCCGGTCGAGCGGCGACACGGCGCCGGCATCCTCGTAGGGATCCCACAGTTCGACGGACGTATTGAGATACAAGACGTTTTGATGGTGACACCAGTCGAGGATGTCGTTGCAGTCGATGTTCCAGGCCAGGTCGATGAGCAGATCGCCGCTGCCGACGTACTGGCTCAGCAGATCGCCAAGGTTCTCGCGTGTGACGCGGTCCTGCACGTAACGTGCGCCGGCGTTCATGGTATCGGGGATCGTATGGCGCAAGTCTTCGAAGTCCATGATCGTCAGCTTCGAGAAGTCCATCTCGAAGTGACGCAGGATGAGCGGTTGCAGACAACGCGACACGGAACCGCAGCCGAGGATCAGGATCCGGCCTGAGAACGGAATCTTCATTCTCTTTCCTCTGGTCACACACCTCGTGGGAGTGAGACAAAAAAGAGGAGCCGGCTCGCCGCAGGCGCTGCCTGCGAGTCGACTCCCACCTGTTGATCAACCGGCTGCATTATGACGCACCGCGCCGTGGTGTCAAGGGGCCCAGGCAAGACGAGGGACAAGTGAAGATAGGAGACGAGGTCCCCCTTCGCTGCCTACTGCTCGTCAGGTGCCGCCGGCACAAATTCCCATTTGCCCGAAGACGCGTTCAGGGCAAAGGTGTAGGCGGTCTGTTGTTTCTCGCTGGGAGCGATGAGGTTGTAGCTGAACTCGATGCCGTAGACGGTGAGTTGCGTGGCCGAGTCGATGACGATGCGGCGCGCTTTGTCGTCGCCGCGCGGGCCGAGCCCAGCGAGCGTGAACTCGAGGCGCGGCTCGCCGTTGAAGCCGCCGCGGCCATCGAGCGCGATCGACCAGATCTCGCTCGAGCGGGCTTTGCCATAGAGCAGGCGCTTGCCCTCGCCGGCGTTCCAGGCCGCCAGGCCGATCGCATCGACGCCCGTGAACGTGTCGGCCACGACGCCTGTCGCGTTGGCGGCATCGATGCGCACGATCTCGCCGACCTCCGCCAGCCGGGTCGAGCCCGCGACGGTCGTGGCGTACAGGCTGCGCGTATCGCAGTCGTAACTTAAGCCGAGGATGCCATACGGATTCGAGTCGTCCGGCGCCTGAACCGGCGGGATGGTGACAAAGGCCTTCATCTCGGCGTTGGCGCCGTCGACGCGATAAATCGTGTTCTGCCTGTCGGCGCTGTTATCGAGCACGTTGATCGTCGGCACCGGAGCGACGTAGGCGTTGCCAGAGCCGTCGAGCTGGATCGGGCCAAGGCTGCCGGCCGCCGACCAGCTCGGGTGTTGGAAGGTCGCGCCGCGGCGCAGTTCGGAGCCGTCGATCAGGATGAGGCCCTCGATCCGGCGCTCGCTCGTGCTGAAGAAACTCTGCTGGCTGAAGCCCTGATTGAGCGCGAAGGGCGGCATGGCGCGGCAGTAGTTGGCCGTGCCCGGTTGCAGCGACCCCGGCGCGAACGTGGGTGCCGGCGCCAGGTACCGGTTGTACAGCCAGACCGCTGTGGCCAGCAGCAGCGTGCCCACGATCGCGCCGGCGAGCGCGAACCAGCCCCGGTAGAGGCCCCCTGCCCGATCCGGCTTGCGACGACCGCCCTGCCCGGTCGATCGACGTTTGCTCATGGCCCAGGCTCCTGTCGGCGAGACTCCGTCATGTCACTGACCGGCCCCGATGGGCACGAACATCGGCCCGGCCACGCACGGGTACTCGTTGACGCGGAAGATGCCGTCGACCACCGTCGATTGAGCCCAACAGTATTCGTGGTCGGGCGTGTCGTCGTTCTTGATCTGAGGCACGTACCAGAGCACGATCGGTGCACCGTCGGTCAGGCTCTCGGGCTGCGGCTCGATGAACTTCTCTGGGCCCTGGTGGTAATCGGTGTTGCAGCACGGTCCGATCGTCGGGAGGTCGGTGCCGCCTTCTTCGCCATCGGGCCTGGCTCGCGTCACGTACACGTAGGGCGTGTCGCCGCGCCCGCCGTCGCTGAACTGGCCGCGCCCGGGCTCGATGTAATAACCGCCGTTCTCGGTCGCGAGCTTGAACATGTAGCCTTCGTCGGTGGCCCGCGCTTCGTTGTCCTTGAGCACGTAGGCCTCGCGGTCCCACGCCTGCCAATCTGTGCCGGTCCACTCGCTGAAGCGCGTGCCCGACCCGGCCCAGGCCAGCCGCATCACCGGCCGGTACATGCCGTCATTGCCGCAGCCGCGGCCGTGGCTGATCGCCATCATGCGGAAGCGGCCGTCGGCGTAGAAGTCGAAGCGCTGCTCGTAGTAGTAGTTGCACGGGGCCGGCCAACTCGGCGACCAGAAATCCTGGCGCAGCGACACGCCGATCTCGACGCCGTCCTTGAGGATCGGCGAGATCGCCGGCGGCCGCGCTGCGACCACGGCGGCCTGGCTGAACACCGGGCAGCCGACGGCGTCGCTATAGCCGAAGCCATCGGTCGCCGAGTAAGCCACGTGCCAGTCGACGACCTTGGCATCGGTCAGAACCGGCTGGCCGTTGAAGGTCACGTCCGAGATGCGCAAACCGTCCGAGCTGGTCAGGATGAAGTTCAGCGACCAGCCGGCCTGTGTGAGATTGGTGGTGCGGTCGCAGTAATCGGCGGTGATGACCTCGTCCTGCAGGCTCTTCTCGGTGACGGGCTGCGCGACAGAGGCCTGCCCCAGGTCCGTCCAGCGCACACCGACGAGGCGATAGTCAGTGAGATCGACGATCGCCCACAGCCCGCGCTCGCCGGACATGAAGGTCGGGGCCACGCACAGATGTTGCGAGCGCTCGCAGCGGCTGGCGCTGAGGGCGGTCTTGGTGTTGGCCATCATGGCGTGAGCGGCTTCGGGCTGGACGCCGAGCGCGGTCGTCACCTCGGGAGCGTGGATGGCGATGTCCGTCGCCAGATCCACAAGGGCCTTCGGGATGTCGGGCTGTGTCGCCGCGAGGTACTGAACGGCCAGCACCGTCCCGCCGGCCACGTCCACCGTGGCGAACGTCGAGGCGTTGTAGGCGTAGTTGTACATCTCGACCCTGAAACAGCGCGCCGGAGCGTTGAGGCAGATCGACGTTTTCTCGGTCAGGTCGCTCTCGCGCCAGGGATAGATGCCGAAGATCTCGCTGCGCAGCGGCGCGCCGCTCTGCAGGTCGAACAGGTCGCGCTGGAAACGCTTGTCGGCGATCGCCAGCTCCTGCGCTTTGGCCTGATCTGCGCTCAGGTCGCCGCCCAGGGTCATGATCGGCACCGGCTGCGTCAACGTCTGAGCGACGCGCGCGACCTGCGTGGCAACCGACGGCAGAGAGGCAGCCTCGGCGCCCGGCGTCGTCAGCGGCGCCAGCACACCCGGCGCAGTCGGCGGGATCTGGGTGTTGACGACGGTGGGATTGGCTCCGCAGGCAGCCAGCACGAGCGACACGAGCCACAACAGTCGTAGGCGATGCATGCTCGCGATTATAACGGCCGGAGCCGAAGAGCCTCCCTGAACGCTGGCGAAGCCTTGGCCGCAGCTGGCACGGATGAAGCTCTCATCTGCCTCATCCAGGGAAGAGGCGTTCGAGAAGCTCGGGTGCGTAGTCGGCGACCATGTCGGAGTCGAGGGCGTGGCGGCGGCAGATCGCGGCATAGAGCTCGGCCGAGCGCCGCGGCGTGCGGATCTGCGAGACGCGATCAAGTTCGTAAAGGCCGAAGCGATGCGTCCAGCCGCGCTCCCATTCGAAGTTGTCGACGAGCGACCAGTGGAAATAGCCGCGCACATCCCAGTTGAAGTTGACGCCGCGCCACAACTGGCGCAGGTGCTCGATCAGATAGCGCGGGCGCATCCGGTCTTCGGCGTCGCCGATGCCGTTCTCGGTGATGTAGATCGGCAGCCCCTGGCGGTGCGCCCAGGTCAGGGCGTTGAACATACCGAGCGGATACGAGGCGTACCAGCCGGCGTCATCGACCTCAGCGCCGGGCGGGAAGCTTCGACGCCCGAAAAGCTCAGCGAACGAGGTCGGATCGAAGCGGACGAGGTCGGTCGTGTAGTAGTTGAGGCCGAAGTAATCGAGCGTGCCTTTCGCCTCAGGCACGGCCAGCGGAGTCGAGAACGGACGGCGCAGGCGCCCTGTGCTGATCGCGTCGTTGAACAGCGAGCTGAAGAGCTCGAACTGCGTGCGCGCCACCCACTCGTCGAGCATGAACCCCGGGTGCGCGGGCAACGTCGGGCGAAAATGGATCGGCAGCCCGACGAGCGCCCGCGGTTGGACCTCGTGGATCACCCGGTAGGCAGCCGCGTGGGCGAGCAACAGGTTGCGTGCCACCTTCATCGCCCGGCCGATCGAAGGTTTGTCGCCGGGCGGAAACGCGCCGGACATCCAACCGTTGAAGTAGTAGACGTTGGGCTCGTTGATCGTCGCCCACAGGTCGACGTAGTCGCCGAGCACCTCGACGACGCGGCGTGTGTAGCGCGCGAAGGCCTCAATACCGCTGCCGTCCTCCCACAGATGCTTGCCATCGGAGACCGACCAGAGCGGATTGACGAAGTGGTGGAGCGTGACGAGCGGGGTCAGCCCGCGCTGGCGCAGGCCGACGACCATCTGGCGATAGTGGTCAAGAGCATGATCGTCCCACTTGCCGGGCTCAGGCTCGATGCGGCTCCACTCGACGCTGAGGCGCAGGGCCGTGTGCCCGTCGGCGGCCGCGCGATCGAAGTCCTCGCGCCAGCGCCCACCGTCCCACCAGTCGCAGGCGGTCTCGCTGCGCTCACCGGCCGCGATCGTGCCGGGCTTGTGCTCCCATTGCCAGAAATCGGTGTTGGTGCTGTTGCCCTCGACCTGATAGCCTGCCGTCGCGGTGCCGAACAGGAACGACGAGGGAAACGTGAAGCAGGCGCGTGCCATGCGGGCCTCTCAAAGAACCGACGAAGGACGAAGCACGCAGGCTGATTGGCTCATCGACCTGCGTATGGTGTCATCCGTCGATCCGTAATGCCTCTGCCAGGATCTCACGGGCGCCGGTATCGCGAAAGCCGACGGCCTCAGCCAGACGAATGGAGTAATCGTTAGACTCGGCCACCACATAGAGCGGGATGCGGCCGGACTCGAGCACCAGGCCCGAGACGATGCTGACGACTGACTTGCCCCACCCTCGCCCGCGCACAGCCGGGTCTGTGTAGACGTAGATCTCGGCGAAGCGCGGGGTCTGCCAGTTCACGCCGGCCACGGCACCCAGGTGATCGCCCGAGCGGACCTCGGAGCGTGGCGCGCCATTTGGGTCGCGGCCCGTCGTCGCCAGGACGTTGATCAGGCGCTGGTGATCGGCGCGTTCGAGCCGGTAGATGCGGTGCAGCTCGGCATCACGGGTTTGCAGATGCTTGTAAGCCCAGGTGCCAAGCGTATCCGGGATGGCCAGGATGACAGGCCGGCCGGCTGGGACGCCTTGGGAAATCAGGCGGCCGGCGGCCTCCTCGGTGCGGGCGCGAAAGGACACGACCGGACGGAAGAGGTCGAGGCCGGTCCGCGCACGCACCAGGAAGCCCTCAGGCTGCCCCTGAGCATCCTGAAGGGTGTATACGGTGCGCGTCCCGACCGGCGCGTACAGACCGTAATAGGTGGCCAGGGCATCGGCAGGATGATCCTGCCTCACGAGGCCCTGGACAATCGACGACTCATTCACGAAATCTGCCATGAAACGCGGCGAGTATAGCACGCGGCCCGCGCGGCGGCCACGACCGGCCAAGACAACGCGTCGGATCACGCGGCTGGACCGCTGCCGTGCAACCGGACCCA
Source organism: Anaerolineales bacterium (assembly GCA_044226485.1). Taxonomy (GTDB): domain Bacteria; phylum Chloroflexota; class Anaerolineae; order Anaerolineales; family UBA6663; genus UBA6663. Next base: position 10,585 of record JBGAGY010000006.1, on the reverse strand, counting down.
CACGCGGTGTGCCGATGCCCTGATCGAGCCTTCAGCGACATCCACGCCACCCGTGGCCCACGCTCGTCTCGATGAGCCGTCTGCCGTCAGTTGCCGCGTCCGAGGTGCTCGGGATGGGCTACAATCATTTGAGACACCCTGACGTCGAGTTCTTCACCAAAGGCTGAACGTGACCAACCTCTCGCCTGCATTGTTGCTGGCCTGGGACCTCGCCGCGACCGAAGCCGCGACGGCCAATCGGAGTCTGATCGACCCCGAGCACCTCATGCTGGGTCTGTTGCGCCTGGCCGATTTCGAAACACCGGAGACCCTGACCGAACTGGGCTATCAACTCGACGAGGCGCGCGCGATCGTCCCAGAGGTGGATCGATTGATGGGGATCTTCCAGTCGTTGAGGCTCGACCCTGTGCTCCTACGTCGTGATCTGCGTGAGCGCAAGACGGGCAAGCTGCCGCTGATGGGTTGGAACACGGGACCGCTGCCGCGCCGAACCGTCGATCGCGAACCGCCCAAGGTGTTGCACCGGTCAACCGAAAGCCGTCTGGTTTTCACATACGCCGACGAACTGACGCGCCGCATCGACATCGACGGCCTGACCACGCTGGTGCATCTGTTGTGGGCGTTGTTGAAGAGCCCTCATAGCCATGTGGGGGCATGGCTGCGCGCCCAACATGTCGACGTGGAGGCGCTTGTGGCTACGACGCAGGCAGCGCTTGAGCCGACGTCGGGCAACTGACCGACAGGCGCGCACAGCTGTGATCACCGCGCCCCGCCGAACCGCAATGCGCCGAGAGGGTCACGCGCACCGAGTCGGGCTTGAAGCCCAACGTGGCGACTGCGGCACAGAGCGCGCCTGATTCCGCCGGCAGGGCATCGACCCGACCGCAATCCAGACAAACGACGGTCATGGCGTCAGGCGTGTCCGAGCGCACGCCGAAGCGGCGCTCGCCGTTGAGGCCTGGCACCGTCTCGACCCAACCCAACAACACGAACTTGCTGAGATTGCGATACACGGTGGAGAGGTTGAGGCCACTCCCGTTGACGCGCGCATGCAGCTCCTCGGCGCCGAGCGGCGCATCGGCGGCCAACAGAGCATCCACCAGAGCACGACGCGGCGCCGTCAGGCGATAGCCGGCCGCGCGCAAGCGGCGATAGACGTCGGTCGCCTTCAGGCCGCCTTGATCCGGATGCATTTCGCCACCTCTGAACCGATGACGTGTTCGCGTGCCTCACGCCCCTCACCCACTTTGAGGCGCATGGGCCCATTGAACGGCGCGCGGCCCAAGACCTCGATCGGCACGCCGGGCACCAGACCGAGCTCGGCCAGATAGCGAAGCTTGGCGGCCTCGTCAGACTTCACGCGGGTGACGCCGCCGTTGACGCCGACGACGGCCTCGAGCAACGGGGCATCCTCCACTGGCGCGATCTTGCCATCGCGCGTTGGGATGGGATCGCCGTGCGGGCAGTGCGTGGGGTGCCCGCAGAGCTCGTCCATGCGATCCTCGAACGCGTCGGTCATACCGGCGTCGAGGCCATGAGCCTCCTCGTGCACTTCGTCCCAGCCGAAGCGCATGACCTTCACCAGGAAGACCTCGAGCAGACGATGGCGGCGGATGCCGCGGAGGGCTTCAAACGTTCCTTCGGGTGACAGTTCCACGCCGTGATAGGGGGTGTGCTTGAGGAGGCCGGTCTCATCCAGGCGGCGCAGCATGCGCACCACGGCGGAGGGCGAGACGCTCAGGCGCTCGGCCAACGCGCTTGTCGTGGCGCCGTTGGGATCACTCTGCAACCGATAGATTTCGGACAGGTAATCACGCATCGTGGAACTGACCACCACGCCCGGCTTGCTGTGCGGCTCGGCGGCATGGCTGTGGGCCGCTCGCGCGGCTTCGACGGCGCTGGCCGCCGCTTTTTTAATCGGGGTTAACTTGTTTGACATGCCCTGCGAATTCCGAATAGGCGTAAGGTGAGCGACTTTATACGAGTAGCATCATCATAATTCAAATGCAAAGCATTCGCAATATCGGTCCCAGGTCCGACCACATAGTTACATAATATCCTCAGTCTGGCGGCGGTGTTGAGCCTCTCCACCCGCCCTGCGGGGCGGCGTCCTCCACACCGCCCGGCCACAGTGAACCCTTGGGCGACGCCCTTCGCAGGCCGGCACTCGGCGGGCGCCCCGCGCAGGCGTCCGATGATCGAGCCTGCCAGCCGGCTGCACAGGCGATTGGCCTCATCCAAAGGACTGTGGTCTATCGGCGCTCACCCAGGCTCAGCGCGGATGACGAACAAGGAGCACGGCAGGCCCGCGCGCGTGATATGGCCAGTTGGTTGTGATCATGCCAATAAGCAGGGTCAGCGTCGATGCGGCTGACCATAGCCGGCTGATGGACGTATTAAATGCGTCCTTTAGGCCGAGTTTAGGCGTTCTTTTCGCCGCTGAGGGGTGATTATGGCTAGACTGCTCGAGGGGAAAAGTCATGTCAACGAATCTCACACAGCGCTATCACATCTTCGATGAAAGCCTCGCGCTTCGACGCGCCTTCGTCGGCATCCAGGCCGAGGACGTCAAGATCCTCAAACAGCTCCAGCCGTGGGCCAACAAGGTGGCCGATCGCATGGCCAAGGAGTTCTACGACTACCAGTTCGCGTTCAGTGAAACGCGCGCCTTCTTCGACGATTACGCGGCGAAGAAGGGAATGCCACTTGACAAACTTCGGGCGCGGCTTGAGATGAAGCAAGCCGGTTACTTCCGTGAGATTTTCCAGGAAGCGCTTCAAGATGGCGGTTACCGTGAGGCTTATTTCGAGAAGCGACTCCACGTCGGCCAGGTTCACAACATCATCAATCTGCCCCTCAAGTGGTACGTGGGAAGCTACACCCTGTATCAGCAGCTCACGCGGAAATACCTGGCCAAGGACTACTGGTACCGCCCCGGCTTCCGGCTCAAGGCCGAGCACGCCATCTTCAGCGTGTTCAACTTCGATATGCAGGCGGTGGCAGACGCCTTCTTCTATGACTATCTTCAGAGCATCGGCCTGAACCTCGACCTGATCGACGTCAAGCGCCGTGACCAGGATCTTTCCGAGCACTACACCGTGCTCAAAGACTCGGTCGCCCGTCCGTTGTCGATCGCGATCGAAGCCGGCTCGCATCTCGCGCGCGCCAGCCGAGAGCTCTCGGGCGCGTCGGGCCAGGCCGCATCGGCGACCACTGTCGTCGCCAGCCGGATCACCGGCGTGGTCAGCACGCTCCACGAAGAGACCATGGCGCTCACCAACACGAGCGAGAGCATGCGACACATGCAGCAGGCGATCGAGGGCGTCGCGAAGGGCGCCGCCGAACAGGCCCGCGCCGTCACCGAGACGGCCGCAGTGGCCGGCCAACTCTCCGACGCCGCCGAAGCGATCCTTCAAGGCGCTCAGTCGCAGGCGCAGGGCATGCATAAAGCCGGAGCCGATCGCGAGGCTCTCGAGCAGGCGCTGTCTCAGGTCAACACCTCGACGCAGGAGATGGCCGGAGAAGCCAGCCGCACGGCCGACTCGGCCGCCGAGGGTCGCCAGATCGCGGCACGCACCGTCGACTCGATGCGCCAGGTGCGCGTCGCCACCGATGAACTGGCTACGCGCGTCCAGGATCTCGGCCGCATGAGCAGCCAGATCGGCGTGGTCGTCGAGACTATCGACGACATCGCCTCGCAGACCAACCTGCTGGCCCTCAATGCCGCAATCGAGGCCGCCCGCGCCGGCGAGCACGGCAAGGGCTTCGCGGTCGTCGCCGATGAAGTCCGCAAGCTGGCCGAGAAATCCGCAGTTGCCACGCGTGAGATCGCCGAAATGGTGAACCGCGTGCAGACTGGCGCGAGTGAAGCCGTCGCCGCCATGCAGCAGGCCGGCACCGACGTCAACGCCGCGGTCGTCCTCACCGACCAGGCGGGCGCCAACTTCGACGCGATCGCCGTGGGTTCGCGCGACACCGCCACGCGCGTCGACAAGATCGTCTCCGCCATCAACGCCATGCGCTCGGCGTCGTCGCAACTCGCGACGGCCATCACGCAGGCGAGCGCCACGGCCGAGCGCAACCGCGAAGCGGCCGCCAGCATGGTGAAGCTGCACGCGAAGGTCACGGGCAGCCTTGACAGCGTCAGCGCCGTCGTCGAAGAGAACAACGCTGTGACGGAGGAGATGTCGGCGCAGGTCAACGAGATCTCGAGCACCGTGACCCAGGTCTCGAACCAGGCCGAGGAGAACCGCGCATCCGCCGAAGAGATCGGCGCCGCGGCCGAGCAGATGAGCGCTCAGGCCGAGCAGGTCACGGCCACGGCCCAGGAACTCGAGGACCTTGCCCGCCAGTTGCAGGACGCCGTTTCGGTCTTCCACCTGCCCGAGGACATCATGTCGGCGATCGGCGACAAGACCGTCGCCGTCACAGCCCGCCAGACGGTGCGTTACTGAACACAGCGCGAAGGCACAACAAAAGAGGACGCGCCCGATACCCGGGCGCGTCCTCTTTGTTTCAGCCGAATGGGTTAGCGGGCGCCCGCCGTTCGACCAAGCGGGGCGGCCGGAGCCTGATCGGGCACAGTCGCGGGGCGCTCGAGCGCCGTCGCGAACCACACGACAAGCGCCAGCCAGATGCCATCCGCCAGAAGCAGATGCGCGATCGACGTCCAGAGCGGGACGTTGAGCCACACGTTGAGCAGGCCCACCGCCCATTGGCCGGCGATCAGGGCCACGCAGACCCAGGCCCAGCGGCGCGGAGCCGACCAGGGAGTGATCAACTTGTCGAACGTCAGCCAGATGACCACGAGCCCCGCCCCGATCGCGATGGCAGGGTGCGCCGGCCGCATCTGATAGAGCAACTGCACGAGGCCGTCATAGTTCTGGCCGAGCTCGCGGATGAGCAGATCGCCGAGCGAGATGATGGCGCCCGTGCCGTTGATGAGCATCACCATCAACGCCGCAAGGACGAAGCGCCACCAGAAACCGGCGGGCTGTCCGCGCCAATCGGCCGGGGCGTCGTCGCCGGCCCACCACGCGTTGAGCAGCAGGAAGGCCAGCAGGATCATGGTGTTGATGAAGTGGACGGGCTGCAGCACGACGCGCCACCACGAGACGTCCATGGCCGTCCAGCCGCCAAGCACCAGGAGCGCGCCGAGCAGCGACTCGAACACCAGGAAGCCCAGCGACCAGTGGGCCGCGCGTCGCACACGGTGCCCGGGCGGAGCGACGCGACGGGCCCAGAGGACCATAGCGGCCACCACAATCAACGCCAGGCCGCTGGTCATCCGATGCGTGAACTCGATGACGGTTTCGATCTGCTGCGGCCGCGGGATCACCTCGCCGTTGCAGATCGGCCAGTGCTCGCCGCAGCCGGCGCCCGAGCCCGTCGATTTGACGATGGCCCCGCCCACCACGACCAGCACATTCAGCGCCAGCGCGAACCAGGCCAACTTGCGATAATTCGTCATACGCTCCACCTCCACGAGCGGCCGCTCACGCCAACGGGCTGAGGCCGCGATATTTGCCGCCAAACCAGACGAGCGGATCGGTTGAGGCGTCGTTGAAGTACAACTCCTCGACACGCCCAAGCAGGATCCAGTGATCGCCACCCTCGTCGACACGTTCGAGCCGGCAGCCCAGCGCCGCGACGCAACCCGCGATGCGCGGCCCGCCCGCCATCGGCTCAAACGAGAACGCCGGCACTGAACCATCCTTGATCTGACCGGCGAAGTAGGACGACAGGTCGCGCTGCGCGGCAGACAGGATGCTGACGCCGTAGCCGACCAATTGAGGCAGATGCTCGGCGAGTCGGGTCTTCTTGTCGAGACACCACAGGACGAGCAGCGGGTCGAGCGACACAGAGGTCAATGAGTTGACCGTGAGGCCGCGGACCTCGCCGCCGACGTCGGCCGTCACGACGCTGACGCCGGTGGCAAAATGTCCCATGATGTAGCGAAATTGTCTCGGATCCAACGAGGGCATAGGGCCCCATTCTACCGCCTTGCGGCGCGCCTTTGTAGTTCGGCAGCGCCTTGATGGAAAAACATCGCCCGTCAGTGCGCTTGCCGCGGACCTCACAGACAGGCTGCTCGGGCTTTGCGCAGTGCCTTGTCGCCTGACCGCAAGAGACAGTCGGCGGCGCTCACACGCGAACAAGGCCGTCAACCGAGGGCCGAGGTCAATTTCCATTAATGATTGAATGAGGTACGATTGACCCGTCCGTGGGAAAACAGGTTCGCGTCATCCAAACTGACACAATTTCATAAGGAGCAGAAGATGTCACCCTTGCAATCCCTGAGCAAGCGGGCGTTCGCGCTGACGAGTCTCGTCGCCGCAGTGCTGACCGCTTGCGCCCCGGCCGCCACGCCGACGGTCCCGGCCACTGATTGGTCGAAAGTCGCGTCGGCCGCCGATGCCGGCGGCATGGACGCGTTGATCGCGGCGGCCAAAGCCGAAGGCACGTTGACCACCATCGCCCTTCCCCACGACTGGTGCAACTACGGCGGCGCGATCGAAGGCTTCAAGGCCAAGTACGGTCTCGAGGTCAATGAACTGAATCCCGACGCCGGCTCGGCCGACGAACTCGAGGCGATCCGCGCCAACAAAGACAGCGGCGGCCCGCAGGCCCCGGATGTCATCGACGTCGGCGTGGCCTTCGGCCCGCAGTCGAAGACCGAAGGCCTGATCACGCCCTACAAGGTCGCGACCTGGGACACCATCCAGGACGTGCCGGGCGCGAAGGATGCCGAGGGCTACTACTACCCGGACTACGGCGGCGTGCTGGTCTTCGAGATCAACGCCGACGTCGTCAAGAATCCCCCGCAGGACTGGGCCGATCTGCTGAAGCCCGAGTACAAGGGCCAGGTGGCCCTGGCCGGCGATCCGCGCGCCTCGAACATGGCCGCGCAGACCGTGTATGCCGCGGCGGTCGTCAACGGCGGCACGCTCGACAACATCCAGCCCGGCCTCGACTTCTTCAAGCAGATGAACGACGCCGGCAACCTGCTGCCGCTCATCGCGAACCCGAGCACGGTGGCCAAGGGCGAGACGCCGATCACCATGCGCTGGAACTACCTGGCGCTGGCCAACAAGGAATCGCTGGCCGGCAACCCGCCGATCGAGATCGTCTACCCGAAGTCGGGCTCGTGGGGCGGCTGGTACATCCAGGCCATCAGCGCGTACGCTCCGCATCCCGCGGCGGCCCGCCTGTGGATGGAATACCTGTACTCCGATGAGGGCCAGCAGGCCTGGATGAAGGGCTACTGCGTCCCGGCCCGCCTCGCCGATCTGCGCTCGCGCAACGCCGCGTCGGCGGACCTGCTCGAGCGGATGCCCCCGGCGGGCACGGTCGAGAAGGCCGTGATCCCCTCGTCGGCTCAGCTTGACGCTGGCCGCGAGTTGATCAAGACCCAGTGGGACAACGCGGTCGGGCTCGACATCAAGTAGGCCAATCGATCACACAAACCGGCGCCGCGGCCACCCCGCGGCGCCGGTTTCATCCTCGACCTCGATGACCACAGCCACGCCAGCTCTCCCGTCGGCCGCGGCCCGCCCGAAGCTCAACCTGGCCCTGATCGGGCTCGTGCCGTTCTTGACGTTCGCCATCTTATTCATCGGCCTGCCCTCCTTGAGGATGTTCACGGGCAGCTTCACGACGATCACAGGGGGCTTCACACTCGACAACGTCATCGAGGCCTCGCGGACGACGCTGATCATCGAGGCGTACGTCAACAGCATTCAGCTGAGCCTCGTGACGGCGTTGGGCGGCGCCATCGTCGGGTTCTTCATCGCCGCGGCCGTCGCTTACGGGAACATCCCGTCGGCGGTCCGGCGCGCCATCATGACCTTCGCCGGGCTCGCCGCGAATTTCGGCGGCGTGCCGCTGGCCTTTTCGATCATCTCCGTCGTCGGCCGAACCGGCTTCCTGACGACGTTGATGAAAACCTACCTCGGCTTCGACCTGTACGGCACAGGCTTCAACCTGTATTCGTTTTGGGGCCTCGTCGTGGCGTACATGTACTTCCAGGTGCCGCTGGTGGTCGTCATCCTCGTGCCAGTACTCGAGAGCATGCGCAAAGAATGGCGTGAGGCGGCGGCAAACCTCGGCGCCAGCCGGCTCCAGTATTGGCTGCGCGTGGCCCTGCCGATCCTGATGCCGACGCTGATGGGCACCTTGATCCTGCTCTTCGGCAACGCCTTCGGCGCTTACGCGACGGCTCAGGTCCTGACGGGCGGGCAACTCAACCTGATCACGATCCAGATCGGATCGCAGCTGCGTGGCGATGTGCTCGGCAACCCTGGTCTGGGCTACGCGATGGTACTCGGCATGGTGGCGATCATGGCCGTCAGTATCGGGGCGTACAGCGCCCTGATGCGCCGATCGGAACGGTGGCTGCGATGAACTCGAAACCGAAGACCTCGCCGTTCACGTGGTTCGTGATCCTGTTGGCCACGTTGTTCTTCCTGCTGCCGATCTACGGCACGCTCGACTTCTCGCTGCGGGCGCAGCGCGACGCGATCAGTCTGCTGGCCTACCAGCACGTCCTCGACGATCCCGCCTTCGTGGCCGCCTTCCTGTTCTCGGTGCAGCGGGCGCTGTTGACGATCGTGGCCAGCTTCGCGCTTGTCGTGCCGACGGCGTATTGGGTGCACCTGCGGATGCCGAGCTGGCGGCCCGTGCTCGAGTTCATCAGCCTGATGCCCTTCGTGATCCCGCCGATCGTGCTCGTCTTCGGCCTGATCCGCACCTTCGGGCCGCCGCCGTTCCAGATGATGCGCAACACGTTCTCGACCGACATCCTCATGGTCGCCGGCTACATCGTGATCACCCTGCCGTACGTGTATCGCGCCGTCGACGCGGGATTGCGCGCCATGGACGTGCGCACCCTGACCGAAGCCGCTCAGAGCCTCGGCGCCGGCTGGTTCACGGTTATCTGGCGCGTGGTGTTTCCGAACCTGCGCGGCGCCCTGATCAGCGGCGCGCTGATCACCTTCGCGACTGTGATCGGCGAACTGATCCTGGCTTCATTCCTGGCGCGGCCTGCCTTCGGCCCGTACATGGACAACATCGGCCGGGCGAAGGCCTACGAGCCCGCGGCGCTGGCGATCATCAGCTATGCGCTGACCTGGGCTTCGCTGGCCCTGATCGACCTGTTCGCCGGCCGAAACGCCGCCACCAACGCCACAGTGCGCTGACGGAGAGCCCATGTCGTTCCTCGAGTTGAACCACCTACAAAAGTTCTTTGGCGACACGCCCGCCGTGCGGGACTTCGGCCTGACAGCCGAACGTGGCGAGTTCATCAGCCTGCTGGGCCCGTCGGGCTGCGGCAAGACGACAGTGCTGCGCATGATCGCGGGCTTCGAGCAGCCGACGGCCGGCACGATCGTGCTCAACGGCACCGACATCACAGGGCTCGCGCCGAACCAGCGCAAGATCGGCATGGTCTTCCAGTCGTACGCGCTCTTCCCGCACCTCAACGCCGCCGACAACGTCGCGTTCGGGCTCAAGCTGACCAAGATGCCGGCGGCCGACATCAAGAAGCGCGTCGGCGAGATGCTCGATCTCGTGCGCCTGTCCTCGTTCGGCGCACGCTTCCCCTACCAGCTCTCCGGCGGACAGCAACAGCGCGTCGCCCTGGCCCGAGCGCTGGCGCTTCAACCCGACTTGCTTCTGCTCGACGAGCCGCTCTCGGCGCTCGACGCCAAGGTGCGCGCCGAAGTGCGCGAGGAGATCCGGCGCATTCAGCAGCGGTTGGGCATCACGGCCGTGTTCGTGACGCACGACCAGGAAGAGGCGCTGTCGATTTCGGATCGCGTGGTGGTGATGAACCAGGGCCAGATCGAGCAAGAAGGCCCGCCCTTCGAGATCTACAACTACCCGAAGACGCCGTTCGCCGCGGCCTTCGTCGGCACGCTCAACCGCCTGTCCGGCGAGGTGATCGATGCGGCGGCGGGCCGGGTGCGGCTCGGCGGCGTCACCCTGCAGACCGAGAAGCCCTTGCCCCAGGTCAACGGCAGCAAGGTCATCGTGATGCTCCGGCCGGAGGAACTGCGCGTGGCCGGCCTAGGCGTCGACGTCGCCCGGTCGAACGGCAGCGACGCCGCCGACAACGTCCTTGACGGCACTGTGGAGGCGATCAGCTTCCTGGGCGCCGTGGTGCGGATGCAGATCCGCACGCCGCTCGCCCCGCTGACCATCGACGTGTTCAACGAACGCCAGCTCCAGCTCCCCGCCCTCGGCGACCAACGCCGGGTCACGATCCCGCCTGAGGCCTGTCTGGTGATGGCGGAGGGCTGACGGCGGACGGCAGACCGCAGTACTGCGACGAAGGACGAACGACGAAGGATGAAGGTTGAACGGCCGTTCAACCTTCGTCCTTCGTCCTTAATTGTCCATCTCCTTCGTCGTCCGTCCTTCGGCGTTTGTCGTTGATGCCCTCAGGCGATTGAACCGCCTCCGCAGAGTGGCAGCTGGCGGCCGCGCCGAGGCCCCATCGTCCACGTGTCATCCAGAGCGCCTCGCCTCTCTGCCAGGGCTCCAGCGAAATGAGCGCGAAGGATCGCCTATCCGACTCGCCTGTCCC
>JBGAGY010000029.1:0-8714 GCA_044226485.1 Anaerolineales bacterium | reverse complement strand
AGACCGCGGTAGCGTTCGCCCCTCGCCCCTCGCCCCTCGCCCCTCGTGCTACCTACCCACGCTTCACCAGCGTCAACCGATTGACGCCGTCACGATAGACATAGTCGACCTCGTCCATCACCTGGCGAATGAAGCGCATGCCGTAGCCGCCGACCGAAAGATCGTCGACGCTGGAGGGCGTGGGAACGTCGGGGATGCTGCCGGGATCGAACGGCGGAGCCTGATCGGTGATGACGATGGTGAGCGTACCGGGGTCGGCGCGCCAGCGGACGTTGAACAACGCATCGCCTTCGCCGCCATACCCATGCTGAATGACGTTCGTGGCCGCCTCGTCGACGGCCAACTGGACGTGATCGCGGGCCTGGGCCGATAGCCCCGCGGCATCGGCGCCCTCGGCCACGAACGCGCACAACCGCTCGAGCTCTGAGTAGTGGGCGGTCAAACGGAGCTCGGCGTCCCGACGACGAGTCATGCTGCTCCCGCCGCGAAGCTCGCCACCGCCGTGTCGAGATCAGCGTGTAGCGAGAAGATGGACTCCAGGCCGGCAAGTTTCAGCACTTCACTCACCCGTTGCGATGGGCGCGCGATCCGCACGTCACCCTGATGACGTCGAGCGGCTTTGGCCGCCGAGACGAGCGCTCGCAGCCCGGCCGACGAGATGTACTCGGCCGCTTCGAGGTCGACGACGATGCGCGGATCGGAGCCGTCAGCCGCTGCGTGCAGCGCATCGTCGAGGTCCGGCGCGGTCGTGCTATCGATACGACCCGCAATTCGAAAGACGTCAACGTCAGACTGTCGTAACCGCTCGATCTTCATGGTGCTTCGCTTCACAGGGTCATCGGTCAGGCAGGTGTCTGAGCCGATCGGTTCCGGTGGCAGGAATTATACAAATCCTGCTAAACCGCACCTGAGGATGATTCGCGCATCGTCGCGATGCGGGTGGATGCCAGGCTGAGGCCGATCACGATCCAGAACAACGCGCCAGCGGCCTGAAAGTTGAGATTGAAGAAGTAGTGGTCGACGACGCCGACCGCCAACGCCGCGGCCAGTGCGCCGAGCGCGCCGAGCCAGATCGGCGTGAGGGTCGCGTCGGCATAGACGGCGCGTCGGCGCCAGAGCGCCCAGCCGGCCACGGCCGCGATGACCAGCGCGAAAGCCACGATGCCGGTCAGGCCCATCTGCGAGGCCATCAACAGGTACGCGCTCGACACTCCGAGGTAGAGATCCGCCGTGGGCGTGCCCGAGAAGCCCACGCCGAAGACCGGGTAACGGCTGATCAAGGTCAGGGCGTCTTTGTATTCGCCCAATCGCATCTGCGTCGCCAGGTCCTGCCCCTGCAGGCCCGCGACGATTCGCTCCACGTAACCCTGGGCCACAGGCAGGTAGAGCATGAGCACGCCGCCGAGGACGAGCACGATGAGCAGGCGACGGTAGCGCAGCGCAGCGATCACGGCAAGCCCCGCCGCCAGGGCGGCCAACGCGCCGCGCGAAAAGGTCAGCACGACGCAGGCCGCGATGATCGCGAACAACAACGCGGCAAACCAGCGTGGCCCCACGATCGGCTTGCGCGCGACGAGCTGCGGCGCCAGCAGCGCGCCGATCATGGCGAGCATGCCGCCGAGTGCGTTCGGGTCGATCGCCGTCGCGATCGCGCGCTGATAGTTGGCGGGGTTGTCCTCGACGTAGCGCACCACATCGCCGGAGGGATATCCGAACGGGCTCAACGTCGACAGGATCCGGTTCGTCAGATCCACCGGCAGGACGTACAACACGATGCCGATCAGGCCGGCCAGCGCCCCGCCCCACATCAACACACGGGCCAGGGCCGTCAACCGCTCAGCGCCCGTGACGTGATCGACCAGCACCAGCACGAGGCCGATGCTCATGATCAATTCGGCGAACTGGCGCAGCAGGTTGGGCGTCAACGGGCCGTTCGGCATGCCGGCCACGAAGGCAAACAGAGCCAGGCCCATGAACAGCGCCAGCGGCAGATGCGCCGGCGTCAACGTCAGCGACCGACGCGCGCCGGTCATCCATTGAAGCAGATAGGTGGCCACTGCCGCGCCGATCGTCAGGTCAAGGAACGTCGGCGTGAACACGATCTTGAACGGCACCGAGCCGTACGGGAGGAGCACGATGACAAGCAACGTCGCGGCCAGCGCGAAATCGAGGCGCTGTACGACGATCACGGCGACGCCCAGTGCGAGCACCGCCGCGACCGTTAACAGCGGGCCGGCGAACCCGATCGCGGCGCCGATGCCCACCGCCACCACCGCGACGAGCAGGCCAAGGCCGACTCCAGACGGGAGGCGTCGCGCGGATAGATCCGACAAAGACGAAGAGGATCGTTGGCTCACGGCGTCATCTCGATCAGGACGGCATCGTCGGCCCAGCGCGTTCCGTCAGAACGCCAGGCGGGCAGGCGTTGGCCGGCCGCTGGATCATACCAGCCGAGGCGCAGTGTGTACGAGCCGGACAGAGGCGTTGTGACCGAATTGAAACGTCGAACTTCCGAGAAGGGCTGCCCCATCACCCAGGCCGGCAACGGCCAGGCGCCGCCAAGAGTCGGCCCGTCGGCCTGGTCGATCTGTTGACCGTTTTGGTCAAGCAGATGGATGAACAGGGTCTGATCCGCCGGCGTGCCGCCACCCTCCCACCACAGAGTCACCTCGCCGTCATTCGCAAGATCGACGCCGCGCAGGTGGACTGTGGCGGACGCGCGATCCACGCCCCCCCAGCTGGCATCGTGATAGGAGTGGTCAGACGACACGGCTTCGGGTGTCGTGGCCAGAAGCCGGCCGACCGTCAGCGTCGGCCCCTGGATCGGCTCACCGGCGAAACTGGTGGTCGGCAAACGTTGCTCTGGGTCATCACGCCACAAACCGAGGCGAAGCGTCAGGAGCGTCGGCGCCATCGCAGTCTGCGTGAGGGGCAGCGTGTACGAGTCTGCGTAGATCGCGCCAGGCGTCATGTTGCCGGGTGGCAGGGATCCCCCACCCGGCCAGGTGTCGATCTGGGCGAGCACGGACTGATCGCGGCCATAGACGACCAGGGCCAGGACGTCGTCGTGGGTCAGCTTCGTCGCGGCCTGCCAGTACAGAGTGAAGGAGGCGGCCTCACCGGGTCGGCGAGGGCTGTTGTCGAAGGTATAGCCGATCAGGTCGAGCCCATCGCCCAGCCGCGCCTCGACGCGTTGCAGGTCGGCGGGCAGCGCCGCCTCGGCCACGACCGGTGGCGGCTCGTACCGCGGCCTGATCACGGCGAGCGCCAGGTACAGAGCGATCGCCGCCAGCACTGCCGGAACCGCCCAGGCCGCCGCCTCGACCCGGACCTTACGAGCGATGGACCACCACCCGTAGGCGAGGGCAAGCGCCAGCGGCGCGATGGCCCCGAACATCAGGCGGCCCTGCGACGCATAGGTCTGTTGCGTCCAGCGTATCAAGGCGGCCAGGGTGACCAGGCAGAACACCATGAGCACGACGGCGAATGCGCGTCCCGGCGTCGACGCCTGCGGCTCCTGAGCGCCTCGAAATAGTGACCAGAGCCCGCCCAGGATCGCGCCGACGGTGACGATTGCGAACACGGTGTTGACCCACTCCGGTCCAACGATCGTGAACACGCCGAACACGCCCCAGAACGAAAGGAAGAACCCGTACCATTCGTCGACGATCAGGCGAACCAGTTCGATGGAGCGCGGCCCGGCGATCGCCACCATCGTGTTGGTGCCAAAGAGCTCACCGTACAACCAGAGGTTGCGGACGTACCACCAGCCCGCCACAGCCAACGCGACGCCCAACACGACGACGCCGTCCCGAAGGATGTCGGCCGTGGCGGCCCGCCAGCGTGGCCCGGAGGTCAGGCTGCGCCAGACCTGACCCCGCGAACCGGCCCAGATCGCGGCGCCCCCCAGGCTGCGGTACGTGATCACGAGCGCAGCAATGGGCCACAGCACAAGGCCGTTGAGCTTGGTCAGCGCAGACAGACCCAACAACAGACCCACGACGACGGCCTGTCGCAGCCGCAGTGGCTCGGTTCCAAACCACAGGTCGGCCAGGGCGACCAGAGTGGCCGTGTTGAGGAGCATCACGAGGTTGTCGTTTGTGGCCGACGCGTTGATGAACAGCACCATCGGGTTGAATGCTACGAAGGCAGCCGTCAGGAGGGAGATCGTGTCGCTTCCCGTGATGCGTCGGGCCAGGCGGTAGCTCAACGCAAGCGTGAGGCAACTCATCGCCAAAGACAGTCCGCGGAGCGTCATCACCAGCGTCCAGGTCTCGCCGGGCGCCGCCAGAGGTCGGTAGAGGTTGGGGTTGTGCGTGGTGAGCGGATTGCCCATCCGCGTCCTCGGGTTCTCGGTTTGGGCGATCTCGAAGTCACCGGTCGGGAGCCAGCTGGTGGCGGCCCACCCGAGCACATAGTAGAGCGGCGGCTGGCTGCCCTCCTGGGCGTAAATCGTCGGGTGGAGCTTCTCGTTGGCGGGATCCTGCACCGGCAGGCCGTGGCCCTGGCGCAACCATTCGATCACGCCCACGTGATGGCCCTCATCCGGCGCTTCGAAGATCGGAGTCGCCCAGGCGTAGACGAGGCCGAGCGCGAGATGCACGGCGATGATGGCGACGAGGCTGAGTCGCGTGTTCACCGGCGCCTCGCCTTCGAGCCATCCGTCAGGCAGGCGGCCAACACGTCCACGGTGCGCGCCGCGATAGCGTTCCAGCCGAAGCGCGCCGCGAGCGCCTGGGCGCCCTCCCCGAGCCGAGCGCGACGCTGCGGGTCACGGCTGAGGTCGAGCAAGGCCTGCGCGAGTTGCTCCGGCGAGCCAGGCGGCACGAGCACGATCGTGTCGACGGCGCGCAACTCGTCGGGCAGTGCGTCGCTCGTGGTCGACACAATCGGCCGGCCGTGCGCCAACGCCGCCATCAAGGTGCCGCGCCGCAGCGAGACTCCGTCGCGATACGGCAGGGCCATGACATCGCAGGCCAGCAGGGCCGCAGACGTTTCGGCCTCGGGCAGAAACCCGGTGCGGATGACGTGATCGGCCAGATGATGCTGCTCGATCAAGTTAGCGATCCGTTCGGCGAAAACGAGATCCGTCGCGTCGCTGCTCCCGGCCGCCCCGCCAACCAGGAGCAGCCGCGTGTTCGGCTCAGCCGCGACCAGAGCTGCCAGGGCCTCGATCAGGGTATCGCCGCCTTTCGAGTGATTCAGGAAGCCAAAGTAACCGACGACGAAATCGTCAGCGCGCAGGCCTCGCGATTGGCGCCAGGCTACAGAGCCGTAGCCCGCCGGCGGCTGAGCCGCGACGTTGCTGCCGATCGGGATCTGGGTCACCGAACGAACGCCGCGGCGCACGAGCTCGACGGCGTCTGCCGGATCCGTGGCGATGGCCGCGCACGATCGACCCGCCAGATGCGTGATAGCCGCGTGTCTCAGCCCGCCGGCCTTCGGAAACAGATACGGAATACGGAGATCGTGGAACGTAGCCACACAGGGTTTGCCGACCACGTCCGGCAGGAAGTGAATCGGCGCGGCCAGGTCGTACATGGCGGCCTGGTATTGCACATTGACGATGTCGAGTTTCTGCTCGGCTGCCCAGGCGCGCGCCGCCCACAGGCTGCGCCAGCCCCAGCGCTCGACGGCGCGCCTCACCGAGACGCCCTCGTCGGGCGTTACGCCGGCGCCTGACGGGGCCCGACGGGTCGTCAGCACCTGGACGTCATGGCCCGCCTTCGCCATGGCGCGGGCAAGCTGGCGGGTGAAGTCACCCACCCCGCCTTGTTGCGGCGGATACTCGCCAGTGAGCAAGCCGATGCGCATCGATCTATCTCACCTCACAGCCTGACCAACACGTAAAGATAATCGGACACGCGCTGAGCTCGCAGCTCACGTTTGTGACCGAGCAGCCACTTGCCTGCTTCGAGGATCGTCTGCCAGGCGAAGGCTGCCTGCAGCGCCAGCCGCAGCGCCGCCGCCTGCCAGGGACCATGATGTTTGTTGAAGTAGCGGATCTTACTGCGGTTGAAGCGCAGATGGGTAGCGCGCCGCACCTGGTCGCTCGAGCGCGCCTCGTAGTGCGTGAGGCGCGCGGCCGGCTCATGTACGATCCGCCAACCGGCCGCCTTGAGCCGTCGGCACAGGTCGAGCTCTTCGGAATACATGAAGTATCCCTCGTCGAAACCGCCGACCTTGCGCACGGCTTCGGCGCGGAACAGAAGCGCGGCCCCGACCAGCCAGTCCACGTCAGTGGCACGGTCTTTCGCCCAGTCCTCGCCCTGATAGCGCTCGAGCAGGCCGCGCGGCGCGAAGCGACGCAGCCAGGCCGTCTCGAAGATCGCCATGGAGAGCGTCGGGAAGCGGCGCCGGCTGGATTGGGGCGTGCCGTCGCCGTAGGTCAACGCCGGGCCGACGCAACCGACGTCAGCATGGGCGTCGAGTTGCGCGCAGAGCGCGTCGAGCGCGCCAGGCTCGAGGACGGTATCGGGGTTGAGCACGAACCAGTAATCGCCGCGCGCCTGGGCGAAGCCGAGGTTGTTGCCTTTGCTATAGCCGACGTTTTCCGCGCATGCGATCAGCCTGACCATCGGGAATTCGGCGCCGACGCGGGCGGGTGTGCCATCCTGCGACGCCGAATCGACGACGATGACCTCGACGGCCGGATCGTCGAGCGGCAATGACCGCAGACAATCTGCCACGAGATCGGCCACATTCCAGGAGACGATGATGATCGAGACGCGCGGGCTCATGCGCTGCCCATTGTAGCGGACCGAGCGCCAGCGGCACGGGGGCGGGAGAGCCGTCACACAAAAGAAGAAGGACGAGGGTTGAACGGCCGTTCAACCCTCGTCCTTCTTTGTCTGCGGTCCGCGATCACTCAAAGATCCCGAGTCACAAAAGCTGTCGCGAGGTCGACCAAGGCATGGCGATAAGCATTGTCGGGCGCTATTGAGAGCGCATCGACGCCCCGATTGACGTAGGCCTTGGCCTCGTCGAGGGCCGCCTGGATGGCTCCCGAGTTGCGCACGGCATCGACGACGCGCGAGACGATGGCGGCATCGCCGGCCCGGCCGTCGAGGAGGGCCGCGATGTTGGGATCGTCGGGGCGCCCTTCGAGATAGAGGAGCGCCGGAAGGGTGAACAGCCCCTGGCGAAGATCGCTGCCGACGGGCTTGCCGAGGTGGCTGGCGTCGGCGGTGAAGTCGAGGATGTCGTCCATGATCTGGAACGCGATGCCGACCTCGCGCCCATAGGTCGCCATCCCCTGCACCACGGCTGGAGGAGCGCCGGCGAGGAAGGCCGGGCCCTCGGCCGCGGTCACGAACAACGAGCCTGTCTTGCCGAAGATGCGCGCGAAGTAGCCGTCGCGGGTGGGATGGCCGCGGCCGTTGAACATCTGGTTGAGTTC
Source organism: Anaerolineales bacterium (assembly GCA_044226485.1). Classification (GTDB taxonomy): domain Bacteria; phylum Chloroflexota; class Anaerolineae; order Anaerolineales; family UBA6663; genus UBA6663. Next base: position 1,315 of record JBGAGY010000029.1, on the reverse strand, counting down.
GCCGTTGACCATCGTCATCAGCGTGCGCGCGAACGAGCGCATCACGGCGACGTTGTCGGTCTGCGCGGCGAGGTCAGCCGCGCGGCCGAACAGGAAGTCGCCGGCCAGCACCGTCGCCGGAGCATTCCACTGGGTGTTGAGGGTCGCGTGGCCGCGGCGCATGAGCGCGCCGTCGATCAGGTCATCGTGGACGAGCGAGGCGGTGTGCAGCATCTCCAGCGCGGCGCCGAGGTAGGAGATCGGCTCATGGGGCGCACCGAGCATGTGCCCGGCCAGCACTGTCATCGCCGGGCGGACGCGCTTGCCGCCGGCTTTGATGAGGTAATCGATCGCGCTATGCAGCGCCTCGTTCTCGTCGAGCGAGGTCTCGCGCATGCGTTTCTCCACTCGCTCCATGTCTGGCTGGATCATGGCAAGCAATTCGGCCATGGTCTTGTGCCGAGCGTGTGCGATGGTTGAGGTCAACATACCCGCGACTCCCACCGGAACAGACGGGCGGCATTGGCTGTCGTGGCGGCTTCGACAGCCTCCAACGTCGTCCCCCGGATGTCAGCCAATGTTTCGGCGACACGCCGAACATAGGCTGGCTCGTTTCGTTTTCCGCGATGCGGCGTCGGCGTCAAAAACGGCGCATCGGTCTCGATCAGGATCCGGTCGAGCGGCAACCGGGCGAAGAGCGCGCGCAGGGCGTCGCTCTTCTTGTAGGTCAGCGGCCCATCGACGCCCAGGTAGAAACCCCACTCCAGGGCCCTGTCGGCCATCGCCTGGTCGCCCGAAAAGGCGTGCAAGACGCCGCCAGCGGCCGGCCTGACGTCCGCCAGCACCGCCATGACCGGCTCATGGGCCTCGCGATCATGAATGATCACAGGGAGCCCCTTTTCATCGGCCAGGACGAGTTGACGCCGAAAATCTCGCTCCTGGTCCGATTGTGATTTTTTTCTCCAATACAAGTCTATCCCAATTTCCCCAATTGCGACAACCTTAGGTTGGTTGGCAAATGTTCGAAGTCGATCCAGTATGGCCTGGTCAACTTCGATGGGTTCGGTGGGATGGATCCCGACGGCGGCCCAGACGTCTTCATGGGCCTTCGCCAGGGTCACTGCCCGCTCGCAGGCCTCCAGATCGACGCCGGGTATGAGCACCCGCTCCACCCCGGCCTCGTGCGCTCGCTGCAGGATCAGGTCCCGATCTTCGTCAAATTGCGGGAAATCCAGGTGACAGTGCGTGTCGACAAGGGCCATTCATCCGCATTGTACTCTGGTGAAGGCCCGTGGTGGAAGAGTGGGGAATGAGAAGCGTGGAGCGCGGGTGTTGA
>JBGAGY010000019.1:0-89994 GCA_044226485.1 Anaerolineales bacterium | reverse complement strand
CCAGGTCGACCAGCGCCTGTCGATAGGTATTGTCCGGAACGGCAGAGAGCGCCGCAACGCCACGCGCCACGTAGGCGCGGGCCTCGTCGAGCGCGGCCTGGATGGCCCCCGACTCGCGCACCGAGTCGACCACGCGCGCGACGAGCGCGGCATCGCCGGCATGACCGTCGAGGAGCGCGGCCACGTTCGGGTCATCCGGCCGGCCCTCGAGATACAGCAGGGCCGGCAGCGTGAACAGCCCCTGGCGCAGATCGTTGCCGACCGGCTTGCCCAGATGGCTGGCGTCGGCCGTGAAGTCGAGGATGTCGTCCATGATCTGGAACGCGATGCCCACCTCGCGCCCGTAGGTGGCCATCGCCGTCGCGACGGCGGGCGACGCGCCGGACAGGAAGGCCGGGCCCTCGGCGGCGGTCACGAACAGCGACCCGGTCTTGCCGAAGATGCGCGTGAAGTACCCGTCACGGGTCGGGTGCCCACGCCCGTTGAACATCTGGTTGAGCTCGCCGTTGACCATGGTCATCAACGTTCGCGCGAACGAGCGCATGACCGCGACGTTGTCAGTCTGCGCCGCGAGGTCGGCGGCGCGCCCGAACAGGAAGTCGCCGGCCAACACCGTGGCGGGGGCGTTCCATTGCGTGTTGAGGGTGGCGTGGCCGCGGCGCATCAGCGCGCCGTCGATGAGGTCGTCGTGCACGAGCGATGCCGTGTGCAGCATCTCCAGCGCGGCGCCGAGGAAGGCGAGCGGCCCGGGCTCGGCGCCGAGCATGCGCCCGGCCAAGAGCGTCATCGCCGGCCGCACGCGCTTGCCGCCCGCCTGGATCAGGTACTCGATCGCATGCCCCAATGCCTCGTTCTGGTCGATCGACGTCTCGCGCATGCGCGCTTCGACCTGCTCCATGTCACGCTGAACCAGGGCCAGCAGCTCGACCATGGTTTTGGGGCGCGTGTGTGCGATCGTTGTGGTCATCATACCGACGACTCCCACCGGAACAGACAGGCGGCGTTGGCCGTCGTCGCGGCTGCGACGGCCTCCAGCGTCGTCCCCCGGATCTCAGCCAGGGCCTCGGCCACAAGCCGGACGTAGGCTGGTTCGTTTCGTTTGCCCCGATACGGCACCGGCGTCAGGAACGGCGCATCGGTTTCGATCAGGATTCGATCCAGCGGCGCCTGCGCGAAAATCGCACGCAACGCGTCGCTCTTCTTGTACGTGAGGGGCCCGTCCACCCCAAGGTAGAACCCGAGCCCGAGCGCGGCCTCGGCCATCGCCTGGTCGCCCGAAAAACTGTGCAACACGCCGCCACAGGCCGGCCGGACCTCGGCCAGGATGCGCATCACCGGCTCATGGGCCTCGCGATCGTGGATGATGACCGGTTTCCCCAGCTCATCCGCGAGGGCCAGCTGGCGACGAAAATCGCGCTCCTGGTCCGATTGTGATTTTTTTCTCCAATACAAGTCTATCCCAATTTCCCCTATTGCGACAACCTTGGGTTGGTTGGCTAGGTTTCGTAGCTCCTCCAGGGTGCCGGGATCGACTTCCTCCGGTTCGTTTGGGTGCATGCCCACCGCGGCCCAAATCCCCGCCTGGGTTGCGGCCAGCCTCACTGCGCGTCGACAGGTCTCCAGATCGACGCCAGGGACGACGATCCGCGTGACCTCGGCCATTTGCGCGCGGGCGAGGATCTGGTCCCGGTCCTCGTCAAATTGTGGGAAATCCAGGTGGCAATGCGTGTCGACGAGGGCCATGCCTCCGCATTGTACTCTGGCGAGGGCGCTTTTGGGAACGCGGGGAAGCTCCGGTGCGCAGGAACGAGGGAGCGAAGGAGCGCTCGCGCGCGCCCCGCTCCCCCGCTTCCTCGTTCCGATTAGCGCAAACCGGCCACTCGGAGCCCGTCAACGAGCACCGGCTGGACAAGCGCCGGGTCGAGCACCTCGCAGTAGACGCGGATCAGCGGTTCGGTGCCCGAGAACCGCACCAGGCACCAGCCGCCGCCGTCGGCGAAGACGAACTTGAAGCCGTCGGTCGTGTCGATCCGTTCGACGACAAGGCCGCCGAAGGTGATCCCCGGCTTCGCCGCCGCCACGCGCTGACGCACGCTGTCGCGCTGATCGCTGGGGAACTGCGTATCGATGCGGTCGTAATAGTGCGCGCCGACCTTGTCGAACAGCGCCTGCAGCAGCTGCGACGGCTTCTTGCCGGTCTTGACCATGAAGTCGAGAAACAGCAGATTGCCGAGGATGCCGTCGCGCTCGGGGACGTTGCCCTTGAAGGCATAGCCGCCCGACTCCTCGCCGCCGATCATGGCGTCGGTCTCGACCATTTTGGGCGCCACGAACTTGAAGCCCACGCCGGTCTCATACACCGGCACGCCGTAGGCCTTGCCGAGCTTGTCGAGCATGTTGCCGCTGCTCAAGGTCTTGACGATCGGGCCGCGCTGGCCACGGATGTCGAGCAGGTAGAAAGCGAGCAGCGCGAAGACCTGCAGTTGGTTGAGGAACCTGCCGTTCTCGTCGCCGATGCCCATACGATCGGCGTCGCCATCGGTGATGCAGAGCACGTCGAAGCCGCGCTCGACCGTGGTCTTGAGGCCCACGTCGATATTGGGTTGAATCGGCTCCGGCCGGCGCATCTCCGGAAACGACGGGTTGCGCACGGCGTGGATCTCCTCCACCACAGTCTTGCCGCCGCCGAGCAGCCGCGGGAACCAGCCGCCGCCGTTCCCCCACATCGCGTCGACCATCACCTTGAAGCCTGCGTTGCGGATCGCGTCGAGGTCGACCAGCTTCTTGAGGTTCTCGATGTACGCGATCGAGGCGTCGAATTTGCGCACGCGGCCCTGCTGCTCGGCATCGGCGTACGCCATGCTCTTGACGCCCTCGCTGCCCGGGATCAGGCTCTCGATAAGCTTGAGTCCCTCGGGATCAATGGCGCCGCCGTTCGGGTCGCGCACCTTGAAGCCGTTGTCGGTCGGCGGGTTGTGCGAGGCCGTGATGTTGATCGCGCCCACCGCCTTCTTGTCGACGACGGCATACGCGATCACGGGCGTCGGCGTCGGGCCGTCGGTCAGCCAGACGTTGAGCCCGTTCGCGGCAAGCACCTCGGCCACCGCGACGGCGAAGTTCTCCGAATGGAAGCGCTTGTCGTGCCCGACCACGACATCGCGGCCGGCCCAACCCTTCGACAGCAGGTACGCCGAAAAACCCTGCGCGCAGCGCCGTACATTCGCGAACGTGTAATCCTCAGCGATCACGCCGCGCCAACCATCGGTTCCGAATTTGATCGTGACTTCCTCGAGCATAGGCCCTCCAGGAATTGGGCGATTGGGCGATCAGGGGATTAGGCGATGGTTTGAACGCCCGGCCACACTCTGGCCGCAGGCCTCCATCACTCAATCCCCATCACCCCATTTCCCAATGTTTAGACTTCTCTTCCGGTCTTCAGCGCCTCGAGATCGGCGTCGACCATCATCTCGATGAGGCCCTTGAAGGTCACCGCGGGCTCCCAGCCGAGTTTGGCGCCGGCCTTGGCCGGATCGCCGACGAGCAGATCGACTTCGGCCGGGCGCATGAACTTCTCGTCGATGACGACGTGCTCCTGCCAATCGAGGCCGACGCGGTTGAACGCCACTTCGCAGAGCTCACGCACCGAGTGCGTCTCGCCGGTGGCGACCACGTAGTCGTCGGGCTCGGGCTGCTGCAGCATCAACCACATCGCGTTGACGTAGTCGCCGGCGAAGCCCCAATCGCGGCGCGAGTCGAGGTTGCCGAGGCGCAGCTCCTTCTGCTTGCCGAGCTTGATGCGCGCGACGGCGTGCGTGACTTTGTGGGTCACGAACTCCAGGCCGCGACGCGGGCTCTCGTGGTTGAACAGGATGCCCGAGCACGCGAACAGGTTGTAGCTCTCGCGATAGTTGACCGTGATCCAGTGCCCGTAGACCTTGGCGACGCCGTACGGGCTGCGCGGATAGAACGGCGTCGACTCGCGCTGCGGCACTTCGACGACTTTGCCGAACATCTCGCTCGACGAGGCCTGGTAGAAGCGTATCGCCGGGTTGACCTGGCGGATGGCCTCGAGCATTCGGGTCACGCCAAGGGCCGTGAACTCGCCGGTCAGCACCGGCTGCTTCCACGAAGTCGGCACGAACGATTGAGCGGCAAGGTTGTAGACCTCTTCGGGCTGAAACTCGCGAACGACGTCGACCAGCGAGCTCTGGTCGAGCAGATCGCCCTGCACCAACTCAATGTCGTTTTGGATATGCAGGATCCGGTCGAAGTTGATCGTGCTGGTCCGACGCACCATCCCCACGACCTTGTAACCCTTCGCCAATAACAACTCAGCCAGGTAGGACCCGTCCTGACCAGTAACTCCGGTGATGATTGCAGTAGGCATAGTGTGATATTCCCCCGAATGAGTGGTTATCAGGCAGACGGCGTGGCGACGTCGACCTGGGTTCTTTCGTAATCGAGCAGATCGCTCAGGCTCTGGTCGAACGTCACGCGCGGCTGCCAGCCTGTGGCGGCGCGCAGGCGACTTGCATCGCAGACGACGTCGGGGACGTCCGCGGGCCGAAGCCGGGTCGTGTCGGTCTCGATGGAAATCTTAACGGTGGACAGGCTCAACAGCCTGTCGAGCAGCGAACGAATACTGTGCGACGCGCCCGAGCCGATGTTGTAGACCTCGCCCGGCTCGCCGTGTTCGAGAGCGAGCACGTACGCGCGCACGACGTCACGCACGTCGGTGAAATCGCGGCTGGCGCTGAGGTTGCCGACCTTCATCACGGGCGGCTGCTTGCCGACTTCGATCGCCGCGATCTGCGACGCGAATGCCGGGGCGACGAAACGCCGCGTCTGGCGCGGGCCGATGTGGTTGAACGGCCGTACGCGGATCACCGGCAGCCCGCGCGACAGGAAGTACTGCAGGCCGAGCATGTCTTGCGTGACCTTGCTCACGCCGTAGGGGCTGTCGGGCCGCAGCGGCTGCGCCTCGCGGATCGGCAGATCGGCCGGCGCGACCCGGCCGTACTCCTCCATCGAACCAACCGCCAGGAAACGCGGGTTCAGGCGCTCAGCCAGGGCGGCCTCCAGCAGGTTGAGCTGGGCACGGACGTTGATCTCCATCGTGCCCCATGGGTCAGACCAGCTTTGCCCGACGAAGGCCTGGCCGGCAAGGTGGTAGACGTAATCCGGCCGCACTTCAGCCATCAACTGGCGCGCGTCAGCCGGGTTGAGGAGATCGATGCGAATATGCCGGGCCGCGGCCCCTGGGCCGAAAAGCGGGCTCGGACCCGTGCGATCGCACGTCCACACGGTCAAATCCGGCCTTGTGCGGAGGAATTCTACGAGGTAGGTTCCAGCGAACCCGCTACCACCTGTGACGAGGGCGATTGATTGTTGTGCCATAGTGAAAGCCGTTCGATTATACCGAATCACCTTTGACAGTCATACAAGGCCCTGGGTATAATCGAAGACTGCACGCCCGACGACGCACGATCCGTTCCTGCCTCGCCAAACCGGGGGCGCGCCCAGCAAGATTCTTCTCCGCGACCTGCGGTGACCCGTAATTGGAGGAAGTACCCGTGACCGACACACAAGCGGCGGCGCCGACCCGCCTTGACGAATTGAAGCCCAAGATGGAATTGACCGGCACGGTCAAGAAGATCGAGCTATTCGGTGCCTTCGTTGACGTTGGCGTCGGGCGCGACGGCCTCGTGCACATTTCGGCGCTCAAGCCCGAGCGTGTCAACAACGTGTCAGACGTGGTCAAGGAAGGCGACACCGTCACCGTGTGGGTCAAGAAGGTCGATGCCGAACAAGGCCGCCTCGATCTGACCATGATCAAGCCGTTGGGCGTCGAGTGGGGTGAGCTCAAGCGCGGCCAGCGCTTCACGGGCAAGGTCGTCAAGCTCGAGAAGTTCGGCGCCTTCGTCGACATCGGCGCCGAGCGCCCGGGCCTTGTGCACATCAGCGAAGTCGCGGCTTACCGCGTCGAAGACATCAAGGAAGCGCTGAAGGACAACCAGGAAGTCCAGGTGCAGGTCCTCGGCGTCGATCCGCGCAAGAAGCAGATCAAGCTCAGCATCAAGGCCGTCGAGCTGGCCGAGATGAGCGAAGCTGAAGAAGAAGACGAGTCGCCCGAGGCGAACCTGACGGCCATGCAGCTCGCCTTCAAGCGCGCTCAAGATGCCGCCCGGGCCGCGTCACGCGCCAAGGGCAAGAACGATCGCCGCGACCGCGTCGTCCAGGAAGACCTGCTCAGCCGGACGCTGGCCAACCGGCCCAAGTAACCGCGAACCCGGCGGTCTCTCTAGAAAGCGAAAAGGCGCTGCGATGCAGCGCCTTTTTCTTTCTCGGGCGACTGAACGACGTCTCAGTTGTAGTCTTCTTCTTCGTCGTCTTCGTCCCAGAGATCTTCTTCATCCTCTTCGTAGAGGTCTTCCTCTTCGGTTTCCTCTTCGAAATCTTCCTCTTCCCAATCCTCATCGCGCTCGGCAGGCTCTTCGGTCGTGCTGCTGTCGCGCTGAAAGGTCTGGCAACCGTTGTCAGGTTCGATTTCGACGGCGACGGCCCCACAGAAGCCGTCTTCCAAGAACACGCAGTCGTCGTAATGACAGCGAATACGCGGCATCCCTTCAATTCCTCCCACGGACCAACGGGCTAGATTCGCCCCAAGATTTCAGGCAATTGGGCGTGTGCCCCCCTCGACTGGCTAAAGATAAACCGGTTATTTCGGCTTTGTCAACTGGGGAACTTCCGTGACAAAGCTCACATCATCCACGCGGTGAGCGGCGTTCCTGCGGGCAATTGCCCGGCCCCGGCGGGCACGATCAGGAGCGCGTCCGCTCGAACCATCGACGTGATCAGGTTAGATGTCTGAGCGCCCGTCAGATGAGCGACGGCGCCCTCGGCCTCTTGCGTCAGGCGCACACGAAGATAGGTCTCACGCCCATCCGACGTGTAGGGCTCGGCCAATCTCGCCGTCAGGGCTCGCGGCGCCCAGGGGAGGCCCAACAGTCGCGCCAGCACGGGCCGCAGGAACACCTCGAGGCTCACCAGCGCCGACACCGGATTGCCGGGCAACCCGAAGAACGGCAGGTCAAAGACACGGCCGAAGGCGAGCGGCTTGCCCGGGCGCATGTTCACTTTCCAGAAGTTCAAATCGCCATGCGCTTCCACGGCCGATTTGACGACATCGTACGTTCCGACCGACACACCGGCCGAGCTCACGATCAGATCGGCGCCGCGGTCCTTCGCCTCGGCCAGCCGGGCCTCGACCTGGGCGAGCACATCGCGGGCGATGCCCAGCCCGATGACCTCGGCGCCCGACTCGCGCAGTGCGGCCGCCAGAGTGATCGAGTTGATGTCGCGGATGCGGCCGGGCCCCGGCGTCTCGGCCACCGTCACGAGCTCGTCGCCAGTCGACAACAGCGCCACGCGCGGCCGTCGGATGACCGAGACCGTGGCAGCGCCCAGCGCACCCAACACGCCCAGGGCCGCAGGCCCCAGCAGGCTGCCCGCTTCGAGCACCGTCTGCCCCACCCCAACGTCCTGACCGATGCCACGGACGTTGTCGCCAGAACGCGGGACGGCGCGGAGCTCGATCGTCGCAGGCGGTGGATGGCCGTGACCGGAGGCGCGCTGATCATCGGTCTCTTCCACAGGGATCACGGCGTCGGCGCCGGCCGGCACCGGCGCGCCGGTCATGATCCGCATCGCAGTGCCGGGCTGCAGCGGACCGGGTGCCGTGCCGGCCGGGATGTCGCCGGAGACGGGCAATCGGGTCGGTGCCGAAGGCACATCGGCGACGCGCACGGCGTACCCGTCCATCGAGGAATTCGCGAACGGCGGGACGGCCTCGGTCGAGACGAAGTCTGCGGCGAGGACTCGACCCTGCGCTTCGGCCAGCGGGACGGTCTCGGCCGGCAGACGCTCGAACTGAGCCAGGATGCGATCACGGGCTTCGGCGACGCTCAACATGATGAAATGGGGTGATGGGATCAGCCGGCCTTGGGCCGGAAGGCCTCGATGACGTTGGGCAGTTGCTCGATGCGCGCGAGGACTCGCGGCAGCACCGAGATATCCGACATGTCGAGGGTCAGATCCATGGTGGTCAACGACCCCTTGGTCACCGACGTCACAAGCGACATGTTGATGCGCTCATTGCTGATCAGGGTCGACACGTCCTGCATCAGGCCGGGGCGGTCGTAGGCGTTGATGCGGATCGGCACCGGATACGTTCGCTCGAGCTGGCCCCAGGTGACCTTGATCAGGCGTTGCGGCTCGTTGCGGTGGCGGACGTTGGGACAATCCTCGCGATGCACCGTCACACCGCGCCCGCGCGTGACGTAGCCCACGATCGGGTCCCCGGCGACAGGCCGGCAGCACGGCGCGAGGCGCGTGAGCATGCCGCGCGCGCCGAGCACAGCGATCTCGTCGCTGCCGCCCTCGCGCGTGATCGGACGCCCGGGCGCTGTCGGCGTCAGCACCTGCGGTTGTTCGTTAAGTTCCTGCTCGAGCACCACGGCGGCGACGTGTTTGGGGTAGACGTCGCCGGTGCCCAGCGCGTAGAGCAAGTCTTCGGGTTTCTTGTAGCCGAGGGAGCGTGCCAGGGCCTCCTGGCTGAACTCGGAGGCGCCCAGGCGTTTGAGCTCGCGCTCGAGGATGGCGCGGCCCTGCTGCACGACCGTCTCGCGTTCCTGTTTGCGGAAGTACAGCTTGATCTTGGCCAGTGCAGTCTGCGACTTGACCAGCTGCAGGTCGGGGTTGAGCCAGTCTCGCGAAGGGCCGCCCTGTTTCGCGGTCAGCACCTCGACCTGGTCGCCGGTTGACAGGCGATGATCGAGGCTGACGAGCTTGCCATTGACCTTGGCGCCGCGGCAGCGGTGGCCGACGACGGTGTGGACGTGGTACGCGAAGTCGATCGGGGTCGAGCCCGCCGGCATGTCGATGATGTCGCCGCGCGGCGTGAAGGCGTAGACGCGGTCGCTGAAGACGTCGCGCTTGAGCGCGTCGACGAACTCGCTGCCGTCGGAGACCTCGGAGCGCCAGTCCATCAACCGGCGCAGCCACTGGATGTGCTTCTCGTAGGCCTCGTCGCGCCGGCCGCCCTCTTTGTAGCGCCAGTGCGCGGCGATCCCGTACTCGGCGGCCTCGTGCATCTCGGGCGTGCGGATCTGCACCTCGAGCGGGCGGCCGTCGGTGTAGAGCACTGCAGTGTGCAGCGATTGATACAGGTTGTCCTTGGGCGTGGCGATGTAGTCGTCGAACTGCTGCGGGATCGGCTTCCACATGTTGTGGATGATGCCGAGCGTGTAGTAGCAGGTCGGTTTGTCTTTGACCATCACGCGCACGGCGCGCACGTCGTAGACCTCATTGAAGCCGACGCCCTTGCGCTGCATCTTGCGGTAGATCGAGTAGATGTGCTTGGGCCGGCCGCTGACCTCGCCCTCGATGCCCTCGGCCTTGAGCGCGGTTTTGACCTCGTCGATGATGCGGGTCATGGTCTGCTCGCGCTCGTCCTGCACCTCGGCGATCTGGGCCGAGAGCTCGCGCCAGCGTTCAGGCTCGAGGTACTGAAACGACAGATCCTCAAGCTCCGACTTGATGCGCCAGATGCCCAACCGATTCGCGAGCGGCGCGAAGATCTCGAGCGTCTCGCGCGCGATGCGCTTCTGCTTCTCGGACTGCTTGTAGCCCAGCGTGCGCATGTTGTGCAGGCGGTCGGCGAGCTTGATCAGCACGACGCGGACGTCGTCGCTCATGGCCATGAAGGTCTTGCGCAGGCTCTCGACGTGCCGGTCGATGGGCTGGTTGCCGTCCTTGGAGACGCGCGGCAGTTGAGCCAGCTTGGTCACGCCGTCGACGAGCGAGGCCACTTCGTCGCCGAACTCGCGCCGGATCTCGTCGAGCGTGAGCGGCGTGTCCTCGACAGTGTCATGCAACAGGCCCGCCATGATCACGGCGGGCGGCATGTTCAACTCGGCCAGGATCGTGGCGACCTGGATGCAGTGCGTGACGTAGGGTTCGCCGGAAGCGCGACGCTGCCCGGCATGAGCGCGATCGGCGATGTCGAACGCACGCTCGATCAACTGGCGATCGCGACGCGCAAGGTCGGCCGGCAGCTTCTCGAAGAGCAGCGCCAGGGCCGGGTGCGTCGGCGTATCGTCAGTGAACGGGCGTTTCTCCAAAGTCACGAGTCACCTTTAACGATGGGATATGGAGTATACCCCCCGAATCGAGGGGCGAGGTGCGAAGGGCGAGGTGCGAACGCTACCGCGCCCTTCATACTTCGCACCTCGCCCTTCGCCCTTCGCCTTTCGCCTCTCGCCCCTCGCCCCTCGCTCTTACCGTTTTCTACCGCCCCACCCCAAACGGGGCTTGGTAAGATGGCGTCATGCGGGTGCCGATCGGAAAGGGGCTTTGGATCCAGCGCGTGGCCGCCTGCGAAGCAGGCGAGGCCGGAACGATCGCCGCGCGTGCACTCGAGGCCGGCCTGGGTCACGTGATCGTGCGCATCGGCGAGGGCCGCGACCCTGCGAACGTGCGCCCCGATGGCGCGGATCTGGCGGCGGCCGTCGTCGAGCAACTCACGTCGGCCGGCGTCGAGGTCTGGGGCTGGCATCATCTCCTGGGCGATGCCCCGAGCCATCGACCCGATCCAGGCGACGATTACGTCAGGGCCGAGGCCGAGGCCGCTGTGGCGCGCGCCCAGGCCCTGCGTGCCCATGGGCTTGTGGGCCTGATCGTCGAGGCGCGCACGGAGTTCGAGCGAGCCGTCGACCCCGCCGGGAAAGCCGAGCGCGCCATGCGCTGCCTTCGCGACGGCCTTCCACAGATCCCGTTAGGCGTCTCGAGCTGGAAACTGCCCGAAGAGCACCCTCACTTCCCCTGGTATGAGTTCCGACGTCTGGCCGACTTCGACCTGCCCCACATCTTTTGGATCGGGCAGCCGGCCGAAGCTGCGCGCCAGCTGGTCGCCGCTCAGGAGGCCTATGTGGCGCTGCCTCCCCGGCGACCGTTTGGCGCCGTCGGCTCGGCGCTCTGGCGGCCACAGCCGGGCGAGCTGCTCGAGTTCCTGGCTCAGGCTCGCCGCAGCGGCCTGGCCGGGGCGAGCATCTGGCGCTGGGACGAGATCGGCCTGCGCGGTGACGAAGCGCACAACGGCCAGCGTCTCGATTTCCGGGCGCATTGGGACGTGATCGCGGGTTTCGAGTGGCCCGTCGCGCAGCCGCGCTCGACGCGCGGCACATCGACGTTTCAGCAGGTCTATAAGGATGCCGACCCGGCTCAGGCGGGCGCCCAGATGCCCGACACGTTGCGGCGCTACTTCGGCGCGTTGCGCCGCCGACGGTTGAGCGAGATCGTCGAGTTGTATGCGTCAGAAGCCGCTCATCTCTCGACCCATCAGACCCGTTATGGCGTGGAGGCGTTATCGGATTTCTACGAGGCGCTGCTGCGTCAGCCGGAGTTGAGCACGCTCGCGGTGCTCGACGCATCGGCGGCCGGCGACGTCTTCGTTGTCCGCTGGGTGCTCGCGCCGGGGCGCCAGACGACCCTGGCCGGCAGCGACACGTTTCATTTGAACGGCAAAGGCCAGATCGTCTTTCACAGCACCGCGCTCGCGTGAGCCCCGAAAGGCTCCGTCCGCCTTCGGGCGGCCTGCACCCCCAACACTCCGCAGCAGCGACGAATAGAGCACCTCGCGCCCTGGCATCAAAGCGATCGACCGATCACGACACCGGCGTCAACGGCCGGTCACCGCGCAGCACGGCCAGGGCGTTGTCGATGGCGAGCGCGGCCATCTTCACACGCGTCGCGACGCTCGCGCTTCCGACGTGCGGCGTCGCCACCACGTTGGGCAGCGCGAGCAGGGGGTGATCGGGCGCGATCGGCTCGCGCGCGAACACATCGAGGCCGGCGGCCCACGGCCGACCGGCGCGCAGCGCCGCGACGAGAGCGGCCTCATCGACGACAGGCCCGCGCGAGACGTTGACGAGCACCGACGTCGGCTTCATCAACGCCAGCTCGCGCGCGCCGATCAGGCCACGGGTCTCGGCCGTCAGCGGCGTGCAGACGATGACGTGGTCGGCTTCCGCCAGCAACGCATCCAGGGAGCGGAAGGCTACGCCGGTATCGGATTCGAGCGGTGCGCTTGGCTTGCGGTTGTGATAGATCATGCGCATGCCAAAGCCCTTGCCGCGGCGCAGCACGGCCCCGCCGATACGGCCGGCGCCGATCACGCCAAGAACCGAGCCATGCACATCCTGGCCCGTCATGAAGAGCGGATGCCAGGCGCCCCACCCGCCCGAATCGATCAACTTGTGGCCTTCGACGACGCGGCGCGAAGCCGCCAGGAGGAGCGCCCAGGCCAGGTCGGCGGTCGTCTCGGTCAGGACATCGGGTGTGTTGGTGACGATCACGCCACGCGCCCGGCAGGCCTCAAGGTCGATGTTGTCGACGCCGACGGCCATGTTGGAGACCACGCGCAGCGACGGCGCCGCCTCAAGCAACTCCGAGTCGATCCGCTCGCTGACCAGCGTCACCAGGGCCGTCGCCTCGACGACCCTGCGTAACAGTTCCGGCCGCGGAATGGGCGTCAAAGCCTCGGCCCACATGCTCCAGGCCAGGTCGGCCGGGATGCGTTGGAGGGCGGCGTCGGGGAGGCGGCGGGTGAGGTAGAGGGTCATGGGCGGATTGTAATTCGCGGTTGGAGCCTCGATATTCGGCTACTTCCTATATCGAGTATCATTTGACAACCTCGCCGCCCTGGCCCTACAATGTTCATATCGTGAATAGGATGTTCATAATATGAACAACGGACCCGCTGGGGCACAGGCCGTGGCGCGCGCGCTGCGCCTGCTCGATCTCTTCACCGACCAGCGCCCCACCCTCAACGCCTCCGAAGCCGCGGCGGCCACTGGCCTCAACCGCACGACGGTCTATCGACTGCTGAGCGCCCTTGAGGACGTCGGCCTGCTGGCCCGCGACCTCAACGACGAACTCTATCGACTCGGCCCCGGCGCCATCGCGCTCGGCGCGCGCGCCATGCGCGCCAACCCGCTCGAGCGAGCCGCCCAGCCGGAGCTCCAGACTCTGGCCTCGCAGAGTGGCGAAACGGCCACGCTCGAGCTGCCGGCCGGGCGCGACATGCTCATCGTCTCCGAAATCGTCAGCGCCCACTTGCTCGGGTCAGCGCCGTCGTTGGGCACGCGCTGGCCGATGTACGCCACGTCGACCGGCAAGGCCTATCTGGCCGCGCTGCCCAGCCAGGCGCGCGCCGCCTGGCTCGACGAGGCCGGCCGCCTCAAGGCCTGGACGGCGCGCACGCTCACCGACCGGAGCGCGTTGGCCCGCCAGCTCGAGACGGCCAGGCGGACCGGTTACGCCGTGGTTCGTGAGGAACTCGAACGCGGCTTCGCCGCCTGCGGCGCCGCGGTGATCGATCATCGCGGCCTGCCGGTCGGCGCGATCAGCCTGGGCGGCCCCAGCGCCCGCCTGACGACGAAGCGCCTGCGCGAGCTGGGCCTTGCCGTCGCGCGGGCGGCCGCGCGCGTCTCGGCTGCCCTGGGCTACATCGCCGAAGTCGGCTGACTCGACCGAACTCGGCGGGCCGCCGGCCCGTCGACTGTTCAAGGCCAACCGCCGCGCGCTGACCGACGCGCAGGCATGAGGCGTTCAACCCGGAGGCACGCAAGTCCCCATGCGCCCCTCGATCCGCATCCTGCCGGCTGACCTTGTCCCGTCGATCCTTGACGAAGCCAAACGCATCCTGGCCGAGATCGGCGTGGAGGTGCGCGGCCCAAAGCTGGCCCAACGTCTGCGTGACATCGGCCTCGACGCCAGCGACACAGCCGGCGATGGCCCGCGCTTCCGCCTGCCGCCGGATGTGATCGACAGGGCCGTCGCGTCGGCCCCGCGCTCGTTCACGCTCTACGACCGTGATGGACGGCCGCACGCCGAGCTCGGCGGCGACAACGTCCACTTCGTGCCGGGATCGAGCGGCCTGAAGGTGCTCGATCATCGCACCGGCGAAACCCGCCCGGCCAATACCCGGGACTTCATCGAATACGTGCGCCTCGCCGACGGCCTGCCCCACATCGCCTACCTCGCGACGGCGTTCTCGACGAACGACCTCGAGCCTTCGGTCAGCGACGCCTGGCGCCTCTATCTCACGCTGACCAACTCGATCAAACCCGTCGTGACCGGCGCGTTCACCGAGCATGGCGTCGGGCGCATGGCCGCCATGCAGGCGCTCTTCCGCCACGATCGCGCCGACCTGTTCGCACGGCCGATGTCGATCTTCACCATCACGGCGACGGGCTTCTTTCGCTACGGCGAGGACTCGTGCCAGAACCTGATCGACTGCGTCGAGGCCGGCATCCCGGTCGAGATCGTGCCGGTGACGCTCATGGGCCTGATCGCGCCCGTCACGCTCGTAGGCGCGACGGTCATGCACGTCGCCGACGTGCTGGCCGGGATCACGTTAGCCCAGCTCGTGCGACCGGGAGCGCCGGTCCTCTTCGGCGGCGCTCCGGCCACCTTCCACATGAAGACAGCCCAGTCGCCCATGGCGGCCGTCGAAGCGCTGGCGCTCGACGTGGCCTACGTCGAGATCGCCCGGCACCTCGGCCTGCCCACGCAGAGCTACATGGCGCTGAGCGAAGGGAAGTTCATCGACGCCCAGGCCGGCGCCGAGACGTTCGGCAGCGCGTTGCTCGCGGCCCTGGCGGGCGTCAACTCGGTCAGCGGGCCCGGCATGCTCGACTACGTCCTGACCTTCAGCCTCGAGAAGCTCGTCCTCGACAACGAACTGTGCGGCCAGGCCCTGCACTTCGCGCGCTCAACGCAGGTCAAAGAGGATCTGCCGACCGTGGATCTGGTGCGCCAGCTCCTGGCCGACAAGCATTTGCTCACGGCGGAGCACACCCTCAACCACTGGCCGCGCGAGCTCTACCTGCCCGGGGCCGTCTTCGATCGGACCAACCGCGAGCAGTGGGCCAAGGCCGGCGGGCTCGAGCTGCAGGCTCGTGCGCGGGCCGAGGTCGACCAGCGGCTGGCCGACTACACGTCGCCGCCGCTCGACCCCGCGCTGGATGCCGAGCTACGTCGCATCGTCGCAGCCGACCTGCCCGACGGTGCCCACTTGCCTGAGACATTGCCGGCTGCGGTGGGGAAGGGTTCTGTGGCGCCTCAGAGGCGTGGCGCGCGAGAGCGAAGAGCGCGGGAACGCGCCGGGAGCGACGAGGGGCGAGTGACGAAGGACGAATGACGAAAGACGAAGGACGAAAGTGGTCGGGCCAGGCACTGCGCTCTCTGTGCGCGCCTTGATGACAGCACCTCAACAAAAGCGAAGGCCGAAGAGGGAATGGGCATTCCCTCTTCGGCCTTCGTCATTCATCCTTCATCGACGCAGGGCGCCGGGCTCACCGGCTCGCAGTCTCGCCTGCGCTCACGGCCACTTGCTGATCACGCTGGCGTTCGCCAGATCGATCCAGTAGACCTTCGTGGTTTCGGCGACCAGAAGCCGGCCGTCGGAGCGATCGACGACGGAGAGCACGTAGCTCATCATGTAGTCGGTCTTGACCAGGTCGATGTGCTTGTCGGACTGGGAGGCGCCGGTGTCCAGGTTGAGCTTGCTGATGTCGGCGGTCAGGCCGTCTTTGTCGGAGACCCGGAAGACCGTCACGGCCAGGCCCTTGTCGAGCGGCGCCACCGAAAAGCGCGTGTCGCCGTCCCAGGCCGCGCTGCCCGACGCGCCCGGCGGGTCGATCGGCTCGGTCTCGTCATCCAGCCGATACGTCCACTCGCGTTCGCCCGTGGTGGTCGACAGGCTCCAGATCTCGTAGCGGGCCGTGCCGCGCGTCGTCTTCGCGCGCAGGATGAGATGGCCGTCGCGGACCATGAGCGGCGCCACTTCGACGTCCTTGAGCTCGACAACTTTGAGCAACTCGCCGGCATCGGCGTTGATGAGCATCAAGCCGGCGTCCGTCAGGCTGACGTAGATCCCCTGGTCGAGCAGCACGCCAGACTCGTAGCTGCGCTGACGGACATCGCCGCCCAGGTTCATCTTCCAGACCGGCGCAAGCGAGGCCGCGTCGAGGCGCGCGCCGCAGGTGCCGAACGTGCCGTAGAAAACGAGCAGATCGCCCGTCTCGGCGTCGACCTGGATGACCGGGCTGTCATCAAGATCCGACTGGAAAGAATCGACCTCGCAGCTCAGGCGCACGGCGTCTTCATTGCCATCGCCCGCGTCGAAGACCCGCAGGTATCCCTGGTTGTCGCTGTCGCGATCGAGCACTGCCACACGGTCGCCGGCGGTGAAGATCTGGCGCGGCGTGTTGTTGAGCGTCGCGCGCCAGAGCTCGCGGCCGTTGGCGCTGGGGTCAAAGGCCTGCATCACGCCGTCGTCGGCCAGGGTGATGACCTTGCCATCAACGATCGCGAGGCAGCCAGGAGCGTCGCAGTACGGAAGCTTGTCCGAGACCGACGCGCGCCATTCCTGAGTGCCGTCCGCCCGCTTGAAAGCATAGAGGTTGTTGCCGACCACGGCGAAGACATGCGTCTTGTCGGCCACGATCTGGGCGCGGTAGATCTCGTCCGACTTCGGGAACGGCTCGGTCTGCCAGGCCAGCTTGCCGGTCGAAGGATCGATGGCGAAGAGCGCCGTCGCCTCGTCGCCTGAAGCCTTGTACTGGGTGCCGGGCACGACAAGAGCGCCGGGGTGATCGCCCTCCCCCAGGATGACGCCGACGTCGCCGTTGAGCGTGGTGTTCGTCAGGCCAGTCGTCGCCTGATCGACGGCATCCTGAACGAGGCTCCCGATCCCGTTCGTGTCCGAGGAACCGGGCAGGATGCCTCCGAGGAGCCAGGCGCCTGCGCCGGTGGCCACAATCGCTGCGACGGCGAGGCCGATCACGGTGCCCAGCAGGCCGATCACCATCCCACAGCCGCCGCCCGAGCGACGCGACCGCACGATCGGGGTCGGCGTCGAGGGCAGCGAGCCGGTGAAGGCGTCGGCCCGGACCGGGCTGCTGGTCGACATCGACGACCTGTACGACGAAGACGATCTGTAGGTTGAAGACGGCGACGCGAAGGCATCCCGAAGTGCGTTCAGGTCGCCCATGTCGATGACCATCGGGCCGCCGTCACCCATCTTGATCACGAACTTATGCGCAGCCTGGGTGCCGCTGGACGGCGCATCGACGCGGATGTGGTCGCCCGTCATGTCGATCCGCAGGGAGTTTGAGTGATCTTCGGTCGTCGGCGCATCGTCCGACCGCTCGATGACGCTGCCGCAGAAGCGACAGGTGACCTCGCGGGCCTGGTCGGCGAAGCTGATCGGGGCGCCGCAGGTTGGGCAGGTCAGGGTGCGAAGGGGAGTAGCTGACATCGTGTCTCCGTGATCAGAGCAGGAACTGAAGGAGTCAACGCTTTTTCGTGGGCATTTTCGCCATGAACGGCTTTACTGTCGCCGAAAGGTCCGGGCCTGTCCATGAAATCCGTCGAAAAGGTGCGCGCAGCGCCACTCCCGACGCGTCATGGACACCGATTGGTTCGCATTATGATCGCGATTGTCGTTTCGGCAAATCCAACGCTGTTCCTACCAGGCGTCAGGCGTCGGGCGTCAGGCGGCAGGTGTGAGGGCAGAGCGGTTAGCGCTCAGCCGTCAGCGGACAGTGACGCTGGCGCATGAACGGATACCACGCACCTGACGCCCGACGCCTGACGCCTGACGCCTGATTGACGCCCGACGCGCCTTCGGAACGATTGTTCCGCCTCATCCGCTAGAATCAGACTGTGCGTGCCGCAACACCCTCATCCCAGTACATCCGCGACTATGCCCTGATCCTGATCGGCTGCCTGGTGCAGGCCATCGCCATGGACGTGTTCCTGATCCCGGCCAGGCTGGCGGCGGGCGGTGTGAGCGGGCTGGCCCAGATCGTGTCGTCGGTGAGCGGTTGGCCGGTGGGTACGCTGGTGCTGATCATGAACGTGCCCCTGTTCCTGATCGGCTGGCGCTACCTGGGCGGCCGGCGCTTCCTGTTTCGGACGGTGGTCACCGTGGTCGCGTATTCGCTGCTGGTCGACGCCCTGGTGCCCTTCTTACCCAAAGGCGGCGTGACGCCCGAGCCGATCCTCAACGCGATCTTCGGCGGCGTGATCGGCGGCCTGGGCATGGGCCTTGTGTTTCGAGCTCAGGGGACGACCGGCGGCACCGACATCCTGGCGCGGCTGCTGGGCCGCTGGCGCGGCGTGCCGCTGAGCCAGAGCTACCTGCTGACCGACACCGCCATCGTCTTCTTCGCCGGCCTGGCCTTCGGCTGGGAGGCGGCGCTGTTCGCGGTCATCGCGCTGTACGTCAGCGGCGTGGCGGCCGAACTGGCGGCTGAAGGTGTCGGCATCGTCCGCGCCGCCACGATCATCACGGCCAAACCGCAGGCCATCGCCGACCGGGTTCTGGCCGATATGGAGCGCGGCGTCACCGGCTGGGCCGGCACCGGCATGTACTCGGGCGAGGAACGCCACATCCTGTTCGTGGCCGTCAGCCGCTCCGAAGTCAGCCAACTCAAGGCCATCATCCACGATGCCGATCCCTCCGCCTTCGTCGTCATCGGCCAGGCCCATGAAGCGCTCGGCGAGGGGTTCAAGCCACTCAACAATGGATAGGGGCATGGGTCACAGGTGAAAGGCTCTTGATCTGCATCAGTTGATCGCACCTGCCCCATCACCCATGGATCGGAGAGACCATGTCGTTGCCGCAAGCCGCCCTGCAATACCTGGATGCCCATTGGCCCGAGCATCTGGCGTTGACGCAGACGTTTCTCAGGCAGCCAAGCGTATCGGCCCAGAATTGGGGCGTGGTCGAGTGCGCTGAACTGCTGCGCGGCTGGCTGATCCAGCGCGGCGCAACGGTGACGCTGCATGGCCGCGCCAGCCATCCGATCGTGTTCGCAGAGTGGAAGGCGGCCCGGCCCGATGCGCCGACGCTGCTGATCTACGGTATGTACGATGTCCAGCCGGTCGACAACCAGGATTGGACCACCCCGCCCTTCGCGGCCGAGATCTGGCAGCACCCGCTCGGCGGCGAGAGCATCGTGGCACGCGGCGCGTGCAACTCGAAGGGCCCGCTGATGGCGATGCTGCACGTCATCGAGGCCTTCCAGGCCACGGACGGCCTGCCCGTCCACATCAAGTGGACGATCGAAGGCGAAGAAGAGATCGGGTCACTGGCGCTCGAAGGCTTCTACCGCGATCACCGCGACAGGCTCAGGGGCGATGCCGCCTTCGAGCCGTTCTGGAGCCAGGGGCAGCCCGAGGATCCGCCGAACATCATCCTGGGCACCAAGGGCGTCGTCGGGTTGGAGTTCATCGCGCGCTCGGGCGCGTGGGGCGGCTCGCGCGATGTCATCCACTCGAGCCTCGGCGTCTGGGTGGCCTCACCGGCCTGGCGCCTGATCCAGGCGCTCGACACGCTTGTCGACGCGCAGCAGCGGCTCACTGTGGACGGCGTGCCGCCGTTCGGCGAGCTGCTCGACAGCGACGAGGCGCTGCTGCGTTCCATGGCCGAGCGGATCGATCCGACCGAGGAGGCTCGCCGTCTCGGCGTTCAGCGCTTCAAGGACGACTCTGAACCTTATGAGCTCGTCAAGCGCCTGTCGTTCGCGCCGATGCTCAACCTGAACGGGATCAAGTCCGGCTACCTCGGCGAGGGCTCGCACACGATCCTGCCGAACGAGGCGCGCGCCACCGCAGATTTCCGCATGCCGCCGGGCTTCGACATGACCGATGTGCTCGCGAAACTGCGCGCTCATCTCGATAAACGGGGCTTCGAGGACATCGAGATCCTGACCGACTCGGGCTATCCGGCCGCGCGCACGTCGGTCGAGGCGCCCGTGGTGCAGGCCATGCTCGCGGCGTATCGCGCGCTGGGCATCGAGCCCGTGGTCGAGCCGATCGAGCCATCGGCGACGCCGTATTATCTGTACACTGACGTGCTTGGGGTGCCCTTTGTCTGGGGCGGCCTGGGCTGGGCCGGCGGCAGCCACGGGCCGGACGAGTGGTGTTCGGTGCAGGGTCTGCGCGATCTGATGCGCTCCACCGCCGCCTTCCTGCAGGCCTTCGCCGAGCAGGCGCCGCAGCCCACCAGCCATCACGTCGCGCGCTGAGACGATGGGAGTCAAACTGTCGGTATGACTTTCCGAGCCTTGATCTTCGACATGGATGGGACGTTGCTCGACAACATGCACGTCCACAACGAGATCTGGAGCGAGTACCTGGGCGAGCGCGGCATCGATATGACGCCGACCGAGATCGGCCTGCGCACCGCGTCGCTGCCGAACCCGCAGATCATTCGCATGTACTTCGGCGCCGACCTCGACGACGAACGCGTCTGGGCCATGGCGACCGAGAAGGAAGACCGCTATCGCGCCCGTCTGGCAAGCGGCCTGATCGAGCCCCTGCCCGGCCTGCGCGGCTTCCTCGAGAAGGTGGCCGCCGCCGGTCTGCCGCGCGCGCTGGCTTCATCGGCCAGCCGCGTCAACCTTGACTTCACGCTCGAGGCCTTGCGCCTTGAGGGCTATTTCACAGCCGTCATCACTGCCGAAGACGTGACCCACGGCAAGCCGCACCCCGAGCCCTTCCTGAAGGCCGCCGAGCGCCTGGGCATCGCGCCATCGGAGTGTCTGGTCTTCGAAGACTCGCGCTTCGGCCTGCAAGCCGCCGAGCGTGCGGGCATGCGCGCCATTGCGCTCACCACAAGCCATCCCGCCGAGGAACTCAACGGCTTCACTCACTTGTTGGGCCTGATGCCGGACTATCGCGCGCTGGTTCTCGAGGCGCTGTTGGAAGGACGGATGACGGGCGACGAATGACGAAGGCCGAATGACGGAGGTTGAACGGCCGTTCAACCTCCGTCATTCGGCCTTCGTCGCCTATTCTTCAGGCCGGAAAACGAATAGCCTGGCCTCAGGCTCCTCGATCTAGGGCTTCTCCGGCTCCCAACCCTCAATGGCCTCGGGCCCCTGGCCGAAGAAGAACTCTTCGAGTTGCTGCATCAGGAAGGCCTGTGCCCGACGGTCATACATCGAGAGACCGTGGTGGTTGATCAGGAGGGTCTGCTGCTGTTGCCAGAGCGCCCAGGCTTCTTGAGAGACGTTGTCGAAGATGCGCTTCCCCAGCGTACCCGGGAACGGCGACCGCGCCAGGCCCGGCAACTCGCGGCCCAGCTTCACGCACTTCACCATACGAACTGACATGGGCTCACCTCGCGTTCGATGTCTTGAGACCTGATGATTATAGCGGCCAGGACGGCCTCAGGGCATGAGCGCGAGAGCGTTCGAACGCAGCCTGATGACGGCCGGTGCCTTCGCCGACGGCGCCTTCCAGGGCCGGCGAGTCGGGCTGACAAACGTGCGCGCTCATGGGGCAGGCCTCTAAGCCAACAGGGCCGGGCTGCTACACCCCATGAGGGGACGTGGGCGCGGGCACAGTCAGGCTGCACGTGCTGGGCGAGCTGGTTGCCCAACCTTGGCGACAGGCATCAGGGTTTCGCTCACGCGGGGCACGCCTGAATGTCAGCTGCCACCGATCGATCCCGGCTGATACGACACCCTCCTCATTCGAACAACGCCGCGCTTCACGCATCTCTCATCTTCTGTATAGCCATGAGCGTTTGATGAAGAATCGTTGACGCTTGACCAATGCTGCAATACAACTATGCCGTACACACTTTGTATAAGCTGATGTCACCGACGGGTGACCTCAGCCATACCGGCTCAGCGCCGCGTCGCGCGCCGTGAGCGCTGAGCCGGAGAACTTGGACCGAGGAGATAGACCATGTTTCGCACCGCACGATCTCGTCTTAGCGCTTTGCTGCACGTCGCCCTCGCAGCCGGCCTCGCGCTCAGCGCTCTGGTAATCCCAGCAGCTGCGCCCCAGGCCCGGGCCGCTGATGGAGACACCACGTACACCGTCGCCGCTGGCGACAACCTGACGCGACTGGGTCGGCGCTTTGCCGTACCGGTTGACTCGATCCGCCGGGCCAACAACCTGAGCGGCGACACGATCTTCGTCGGCCAGTCGCTGACGATCCCGAACGTCAACATCGTCGAGCGCGCCATCGGCGCCGGTTCGTTCAACACCCTGGTGGCGGCCGTCAAGGCGGCCGGGCTGGTGGACACGCTCTCGGGCCCTGGCCCGTTCACCGTCTTCGCGCCGACCGACGCGGCGTTCGCGAAGCTGCCGCGCGCTACGCTCAATGCTCTGCTCGCCAACCCGGCGCAGCTCCGCGCGATCCTGACCTACCACGTCGTGCCCGGCAAGGTGCTGGCCGCTGATGTGGTCGGCCTGAGCTCGGCCACGTCCGTCCAGGGCGAGGCGATCAGCATCGCCGTGGTGGGTGGCAAGGTCGTGCTCAACGGCAATTCGACCGTGACGGCCACCGACATCCCGGCCACGAACGGCGTCATCCACGTGATCGACACCGTCATCCTGCCGCCGTCGCTCAGCGGTGGTTCGGCTCCGACCACCCCGACGACGCCGGCGGCACCGTCGGGCGGTGAAACCTATGTCGTCAAGGCGGGCGACAGCCTCTCGCGCATCGCGCGTCAGTTCGGCACCACGGTCGCGGCCCTGCGCGCGGCCAACGGCCTCAGCGGCGACACGATCTTCGTCGGGCAGACGCTGTTTGTGCCCACGCCCGATCTACTGGCGCGCGCCGCAGCGGCCGGGCAGTTCAACACCCTGATCACCGCGATCAACGCCGCAAAACTGGGCGGCACGCTCGCGGGCTCCGGCCCGTTCACCATCTTCGCGCCGACCGATGCGGCCTTCGCCAAACTGCCGGCGGCGACGCTCCGCACGCTGCTCGCCAACCCCGACCTGCTGGCCAAGGTACTGACCTACCACGTGGTGTCGGGCAAGGTCCTGGCCGCGGACGTCGTGAACCTGACCTCGGCGACGAGCGTTCAGGGCAGCCCGATCTCGATCGCAGTGGTCAACGGCAAGGTCGTGCTCAACGGCAGCGCGACCGTGACGGCAACGGACATCACTGCAGCTAACGGCGTCATCCATGTGATCGACACCGTGATCCTGCCGCCCTTCGACATCGTCGACGTGGCCACGCTCAATGGCAACTTCACCACGCTGCTGACGGCGGTCAAGGCCGCCGGCCTGGTGGATACCCTGCGCTCGGCCGGCCCGTACACGGTCTTCGCCCCGACCGACGCCGCTTTCGCCAAGCTTCCGGCCGGCACGGTGTCGGCGCTGCTCAAGGATCCGGATGCGCTGCGCAACATCCTGCTGTACCACGTGGTGCCCGGCAAGGTGATGGCCGCCGACGTCGTCGGCCTGACGTCCGCCACGGCGGCTCAGGGCGGCACGATCAACATCGCGGTGGTCAATGGCAAGGTGGTGCTCAATGGCAACGCGACGGTGATCGCCACCGACGTGGCCGCATCGAATGGCGTGATCCACGTCATCGATAACGTCCTCCTGCCGTAACCTGTAGCAGGCTCTCTCCATCAACAGCGCGCGGTCCAACCGGATCGCGCGCTGTTGTCGTTTCGGAGGAGGGCGCATTCGGGACTGGACCCGACCCTGTCGCTCGCGGTACAGTCAGCCTCATGTCAGGACTCACCTACCCGACCGAGCTGCATGCGCACGCCGCCCGCGCCATCGCGTCGGCCTTCTCGGCCGACCCGCGGGTCGACACAGTGCTCGTCTCCAACTCGATTGCTCGCAGTCGCGCCGTGGCCGCGAGCGACCTCGACATGCTCGTCTTGTGCGCGACTGACCTCGACCCCGCCGGCGTGGTCAGCCTCGAGGCGCGCTGGGCGGATCTCGCCGCCCGCGACTCGGACATAGTGGCTTATCTCGCCACTGGACCTTTCGCGCACGTGCACCTCGACGTGATCACCGGCCGCTACTCGCCGGCGAAATGGGACGACGGCGGTGGTCCTGACGGATTCGAGCTGGAGGTCGGCAATCACCTGGCCTATGCCGTGGCGATCACAGAGCCCGGCCCCGCCCTGCAGGAGTTGCGATCACGTTGGCTGCCGTTCTACGATGAACCCCTCCGAGCGAAGCGCCTGAGCATGGTGCGTGAGGCCTGCCTGTATGACCTCGACCACGTGCCCTTCTTCCTCGAACGTGGCCTGCCTTTTCAGGCCTTCGACCGGCTCTACAAGGCCCATCAGGAGTTCCTGCAGGGCCTCTTCATCGCGCGCCGGACGTACCCCCTGGCTTATAACAAGTGGATCCACGAGCAGGTCGTCGAGTGGCTCCGCCTCTCGGAAGTCTACGATCAACTGATACGGCTCCCCGCGCTGAGCGATGAGGCCGGGCTACGCAGGCACGGCCAGATGTTGCGGGACCTCACGTTGACCTATCTCGCAGGCTGAGACCCGGAGGGCCCACCCTATGTCGAGCTGAAGCGATACACTTTCCTTAGCTCAACCATAATGACCACTTGACTCACCCATCGGACGTATGCTATCACTACTTGTACATACAGCCTGATACAGGCTGGTATAGGAGCTGATAGTGGATCGGATCAATCAGATCAAGTTATCGCACGACAGCTTCATATCCCTCCACGTTCAGCTGCGCACGCAGGTTCGGCAGCTGATCCTATCCGGGCGCTGGGCGCCCGGTGGCGCCGTCCCGTCCGAGAACCAACTCGCCCGCAACTTGAACATCAGCCGCACCACCGTGCGGCTCGCCCTCCAACAACTGGAGCTCGAAGGCCTGATCGCGCGCGTCCCCGGCAAAGGCACATTCGTGGCGAATCGCGGCGGCGATGCGGGGAACCGGCTGATCGCCTTCGTCACCTGCGGGTTCGATGACGCCGAAGCCCTCGATCTGCTCAAGGGCGCCGAGCTCGAAGCGCGGGCCAACGGCTACGGGATCGTGTTCAGCCACATCCGCCATTCGCGTGACGAAGTGCAGGTGCTCAAACGCCTGCAGGAAGACGGCACAGCCGGCGTCCTGCTATGGCCAAGCCTCGACGAAAGCATCGCCGCCCAGCGGCGCATCGACGGCTATCAACAGATTCAGATGCCCATCGTGCTGATCGACCGGCACATCCCGGGCCTCGAGCACGACTTCGTCACGAGCGACAACGTCGCCGGCATGCGGACGCTGGTGCAGCATCTGATCGAGCTCGGGCATGAGCGCATCGTCTTCCTGTCGCATCCTCTCATGGCGATCGGGCCGGTGGCCGAACGCTTCCATGCCTACGAGGACGTGTTGCACGAGGCCGGGCTGGCCCCGCAGGCCCCCTGGCTCATCGGGCAAGACGGCCGGGAGACTGTCGGGCATCAGGCCCTGCGCGCCTCGCTCGACAACAACAGCCTGGAGTTCCAACAACTCAAGGACCACATCCTAAACGCCCCTGCCCGGCCGACCGCGATCGTGGCCGTCAACGACTACATCGCCGTCCTCGCGATGCGCGTCCTCAAGTTCCTCAACATCAAGGTGCCTGACGCGGTGTCGATCACGGGTTTCGACGACATCGATCTCGCCGTTCATCTCGAGACCCCGTTGACGACGGTCGCTCAGGATCACTCGGCCATCAGTCGCCAGGCCACACGCATGTTGATCGATCGTCTTCAAGGGGACACTCAGCCGCCTCGGACGGAGGTCGTACCGGTTGGCCTCCGCCTGCGCAGTTCGACGACGGTGCCGCTGCGGGTCTCGGGCGAAGCCTAGCGGCGTCGCGGCGAAGCCTAGCGGCGTCGCGGCGAAGCCTGGCAGCGTCGCGGCGAAGCCTAACGGCGTCGCGTCGAAGCCTGGCGGCGTCGCGGTCCATCGATCTGAAACAGAATAGGAGGAGGTCGCCACTCAAACATATCCGCCCGTCCCTGCCCGTCGTTCCATTCTGACAGTCCAAAAAGGGAGAAAAGAAGATGCTCATCCGTTCACGGCGCATCAAAGCCGCAGCTTTGCCGTTCCTGGTCACCGTTGCGCTCCTGGTGGGATGCACCACGCCGACCGCGACGACGGCCCCTCAGGCCACTGCCGCACCTGGCGAGACCTCCGCCCCGGCCAACACAGAAGCCGTCGCACCGACCGCCGCCCCGAGCGGCACTGGCGAAGTCGCGCGCGAAGACACGGTGATCTTCGACATCGACAACTCCTCGGTTCCCGCGCCCGAGAACTTCAACCCCTTCGTCCCAGGCACCAACCGCAATCAGGGCGCGCATCAGGCGATGTGGGAACCGCTCTTCATCCTCAACTACGAGACCGGCGAGATCCAGCCCTGGCTCGGCACCGAGTTCACGCCGAATGAGACGCAGGACGTGTGGACCCTCAAGCTGCGTGAGGGCGTGACCTGGTCCGACGGCCAGCCGTTCTCCGCTGACGACGTGGTCTTCACCATCCAGATGCTGCTCGACGACACGACCTCGTCGCTCGATAACGCCGCCAACATGCAGCAGTGGGTCAAGTCGGTCGAGAAGACCGACGCGCAGACCGTGGTGTTCACGCTCAACGAGCCGAACCCGCGCTTCCAGCTCGACTACTTCTCGGTGCGCATCTGGGGCAGCGTCATGATCATGCCCAAGCACGTCTGGGAAGGCCAGGATCCGTTCACCTTCACCTTCTACGACAAGGCCAAGGGTTGGCCGATCGGCACGGGCCCGTACAAGCTCACCACCGCGTCGCCGAACCAGTTCGTGTGGGATCGTGACGACAACTGGTGGGGCGCCAAGACCGGCTTCCATGCCCTGCCCGAGCCGCTGCGCCTGATCTGGGTCATCGCGGCCTCAGAAGATCAGAAGGCGCTGCTCATGTCGAGCAACCAGCTGGACAGCGCGATGAACGTCTCGCTCGGCGCCTTCGAAGCCATCCAGGCCAAGAACCCGAAAGTCATTGCGTGGCACGCCGACCTGCCCTATGCCTGGGCCGACCCGTGCCCGCGGCAGCTGTCCTTCAACCTCGAGAAGGAACCGTGGAGCAACGTGAATCTCAGGAAGGCCGTGAGCCTGATCATCGATCGCGCCAAGATGATCGAGATCGCCTACGAAGGCACGACTGAACCGTCCCGCACGATGTTCGTGCAGTACGGCGGCATGAACCCCGTGATCGACGCGGTCGTCAACGCCGGCTACGGCACCGAAGCGACCGCCAATGTCGACGCTGGCAAAGCCCTGATCGAAGGCGAAGGCTACGCGCTAAACGGCAGTGGCCTGTACGAGAAGGACGGCGTCGTCCTCGCGGTCACCATCCAGGTGCCGAACGACACGGCCGAGTACACGCGTAGCAACAACGAAGTTGTCGAGGAGCTGCGCTCGGCCGGCATCGACGCCGTCAGCCAGCCGCTCACCGGCTCGACCTTCGGCGACAACCTGGCCATGGGCAATTTCGAAGCGGCCTGGAACTGGGAGCAGTGCGGCTCGGTCAACGAGCCATGGAATTCCATGAACTCCCTCAACGTCAGCCGCTACATGCCGATCGGCGAGCGCGCGTCGGCCAACTACGTGCGCTGGAACTCAGAGGGCGCCAAGGCCTACAGCGCGATCGTCGACCAGATCGGCACGCTGCCGCTCGGCGATCCGCAGATCCCGGGCCTGGTGGCCGAGGCCTACAAGTACGTGTCCGACGAGGTTGTGGTCATCCCGCTGGCGCAGGCCGAGAAACTGGTGCCCTTCGACACCACCTACTGGACCGGCTGGCCGACCGCTGACAACAATTACAATCACCCGGCGACCTGGTGGAACAGCACCCACCAGATCATCCTGAACCTCAAGAAGGCCGGACAGTAACAGACGTGGAGCGAGGAGCGTAGAGCGTGGAGCGAACGCGAGGCCGCGCCATAACGCGGTAGCGTGCTCGCTCTACGCTCCTCGCTCCACGCTCCACGATCCTCACGAGGCACTATGGGCAGATACTCCGTCGGCTTCATCGCGCAGCGCCTCGGCATTTTCGTGCTCACGGTCTGGATCGCGGCGTCGGTGATCTGGCTGATCCCACGGCTCGCGCCGGGCGACCCGATCACGGCCATGATCCTGCGCATGTCGTCGAGCGGCGGCCACGTCGAAAACTCCGAAAAGATCATCGAGGGCTGGAAGGAACGCTTCGGCCTGAACGACCCGTTGCCTGTGCAGTATGTGCGCTACATGAGCAACCTGCTTCGCCTTGACTTCGGGTACTCGCTGGCGCACTTCCCGACGCCGGTGTCCGATATCATCGCGCTGGCGCTGCCATGGACGGTCGGGCTGCTCCTCGTGGCAGTGACCATTTCCTTCCTCATCGGGAATTTCCTGGGTGCGATCATGGTCTGGGGCAAGACGCCGGGGTTGATCCGGGCCGTGATCCCATTCACCATGATCTTCACCTCGATCCCGTCGATCCTGGCCGCGATCTTTCTCATCTACACCTTCGCGTTCATGCTGAACTGGTTTCCGTTGGCCGGCGCCTATGACCTGGGCATGCAGGTCGAACTCACCTGGCCGTTCGTCAAGAACGTCATCTGGCACGCGATCCTGCCGGCGCTCTCGATCATCCTGGTCAGCTTCGGCTACTGGACGCTCGGCATGCGCGGCATGATGGTCACTGTCGAGGGCGAGGACTATGTGCAACTGGCGCGCGCCAAGGGGCTCAAACCCTTCTACGTGCTTTATCGCTACCTCGTCCGCAACGCGATCCTGCCGCAGGTCACGGCCTTCGCGATCACGTTGGGCACCCTGGTCAGCGGCCAGGTGCTTGTCGAGTACATCTTCGCCTATCAGGGCATGGGCAACATCATTTTCGCCGCGATCACCAGCCAGGACTTCCCCGTGATCCAGGGCGCATCATTCATCTTGATCGTGATCACGGCCCTGGCCGTGCTCATCATGGATCTCATCTATCCGCTGATCGACCCGCGCATCTCCTACGAGAGGGCCTGACGATGAGCACGTCTTCGCTCACCAACGCGGGCAGCCCGGTCGGCGGCCCCGCCGGACCGCTGCCCCGCCGCATGGGGCGCTTCAACCGCTGGGACACGCCGTGGCTGAACGCCAAACTGGTCGGCGGCGTCACGATCATCGTCCTCATCCTCCTGGCCGGCCTGATCGGCAGGTTCACATGGAACACGGACCTGGCCTTCTCGGGCAAGTCGCCGCTGAACCTGCCGCCGGTCGGCTTCGTCAACACGCGTGGCCAGGATGGAACGTGGGAGCACCCGCTCGGCACCGAGAACTCCGGACGTGACATGCTCGCGCTGATGATCGTCGGCGCGCCGAACTCGTTCCTGGTCGGCGTGATCGCAGCTGGCGTCGGCATGACGATCGGCGTGGTGTTGGGCTTCACGGCCGGCTTCGTCGGCGGCCGCCTTGACGACGTCATCCGGCTCATGTCGGACGTGACGGTGACGATCCCGTCGCTGATGGTCCTGATCGTCATCCAGTCGCTCATCCGCCAGGTCGACCTGACGACGATGGCGCTGTTGATCGCGGCCTTCGCCTGGCCGACGCCGACTCGTTTGATTCGCGCCCAGGTGTTGAGCATGCGTTCGAGCGGCTACGTGAATATGGCGCGGCTCTCGGGAGCGTCGACCTTCGCGATCATGTTCAAAGAGATCCTGCCGAACCTGTTCCCGTACATCTTCGCCAGCTTCATCGGCAACGCCACTGGCGCGATCCTGGCGGCAGTCGGCCTCGAGACGCTCGGCCTCGGCCCGCAGCGCGTGCCGACCCTCGGCGGCACGATCTACTTCGCGCTCAACGCCGCCGCCCTGCTCCGCAACATGTGGTGGTGGTGGGGACTGCCGACAATCATGCTCGCCCTGATGTTCATCGGGCTGCTGTTGATCAACCTTGGCTTCGACGAGATCGCCAATCCGCGACTGAGGCGGGCCGCCCAATGAGCACGCCGAAGGCCCCCTCTCAGCCGGGCGCGCCGGTGCTGAGCGTGCGCGACCTGCGCGTCTACTACGAAACGCCCAAGGGCGACGTGCTGGCGGTCGACGGCGTCGACATCGACCTGTTCGAGGGCGAGGCGCTTGGCCTCGTCGGCGAGTCGGGCTGCGGCAAGTCGACGGCGGCTATGGGCATCCTGCAGTTGGTGAACCCGCCTGGCCGGATCGTCGGCGGCTCGGTCGTGCTCGGCGGACGCGACCTGCTCAAGCTCTCCGAGGAGCAGGTGCGCCGCATCCGTTGGACCCAACTGGCCCTGATCCCACAGGGCGCGATGAACTCGCTCAACCCGACGATGAAGGTCTCGAGCCAGATCGCCGACGCGATCGAGGCCCACGAAGGCGGGCAACGCCCCGATCGACTGCGCGCTCAGATCATGGACCTGCTGCGCCGGGTCGGCCTGCCCGAGCGCGTCTACGATTTGTACCCGCACGAGCTGAGCGGCGGCATGAAGCAGCGCGTGTGCATCGCCATGGCGATCGCGCTCAACCCGCGCGTGATCATCGCCGACGAGTCGACCAGCGCGCTCGACGTGGTCGTGCAGCGCGTCGTGGCTCAGACGATCAAGAAGGTCAAAGACGACCTGGGCATGTCGATGATCATGATCGGCCACGACATGGGCCTGATGGCGCAGATGGTCGACCGCGTGGCCGTGATGTACGCCGGCAAAGTCGTCGAGATCGCGCCGGTGCGCGCCATGTTCGCGACGCCGCGCCACCCGTACTCACAGATCCTGATCGAGTCGGTGCCGTCGCTCAAGCAGCGCAAGCCGCTCAAGTCGAGCGAGGGCATCACCCACGACCCGCGCAACCCGCCGCCCGGCTGCATTTTCCAGCTGCGCTGCCCGCACGTGATGGACATCTGCCGCTCGGTTCCGCCAGCGCACCGTTTGGTCGGGCCGGGCCAGTGGGCGGCCTGCCACCTCTACCCGGAGACCCCCGAGGTGCCGGGGCCATCGAAGGAGGTCGGCAGCCATGCCTGAACCTCTCCTGGAGATCCGTCACGCTTCGAAGATCTACCGTGGCCGCAGCGCCGCGGGCAAACGCCACGAAACCGTGGCGCTGCAGGACTTCAACCTGGTCATCCCGAGCGAGCCGGCCTCGATCATCACCATCGCCGGCGAGAGCGGCAGCGGCAAATCGACGCTGGCCCAGGTCATCCTCGGCTTTACGCGCCTGACCTCTGGACAGATCCTGTTCGAGGGCCAGGACGTGTCGACCGCCAACGCCGCGCAGCAACGCGAGTACTACAGGCAGGTACAGGCGGTCTTCCAAGACCCGTTTGGCGTTTACAATCCGTTCTACCGCGTCGAGCACGTCTTCGACCTGGTGCTCGACAACTTCAAGCTCGGCCGGAGTCGCTCGCAGAACCGCGACCTGATCGAGGAAGCGCTCAACGTCGTCGGCCTCCACGGCGAAGACGTGCTGCGCAAGTATCCGCATCAGCTGAGCGGGGGACAGCGCCAGCGGATCATGATGGCCCGCGCCTACATGGTCAAACCGAAGCTGATCGTGGCCGACGAACCGGTATCGATGGTCGACGCCTCGTTGCGCGCGTCGATTCTTGAGGTGATGATGCGCCTCAAGCGCGAGAACGGGATCTCGTTCATCTACATCACGCACGACCTGAGCACGGCGTACCAGATCGGCGACCAGATGTTCATCCTGTACCAGGGCATCGTCGCCGAGACGGGCACGACCATGGACGTGATCGACAAGCCGCATCACCCGTACGTACAACTGCTCGTCGATTCGGTGCCGGTGCCGGACCCGGATGTCAACTGGCAGGGTCAGATCGTCCTGCCGCCTGAAGAGGAATTGCGCACATCGGCGGCGACGGGTTGCCGTTTCTACCCGCGCTGTCCGAAGCGCATGGATCGCTGCCTCGAGGCCCAGCCGCCGCTCTTCGCGGTCGACGTGCCCGGGCATCAGGCGGCCTGTTATCTGTACGAGCCCGCCATAGCGCGGTAGGAAATCTGGCAAAAAACGGGGTGCTCCGGTGGACGGGGCTCGCCCCGTCCACCGGAGCACCGTTTTTGCCTATCACTAGTCTCACGAGGAGTCTTGCAGTGTCACACAAAGTCCGTTGGACGCCCCAGAAGATCGCGCAGCGACTGCAGTTGATCATGCCCCTGGTCTATGCGAGACGCGAGCCGTTGCAGCCGTTCCGCTTCACCAAACTGAGCGGGCCCGACGTCGCCCCGCCGATCGGCGCCGACGTCGACGACTCGAGCTGGGACGTCATCGCGCCAAACTCGTACTGGGGTGACTGGCGGCTCGACTTCGCCATGCGCGGCTGCTTCCAGGTGCCCGGCGCCTGGGCCGGCGACGATCGCCCGATCGCGCTCTACCTGCCGCTCGGCGAGGCCGGCGATTTCAGCCACCCGGAGACCCTGGTCTACATCGACGGCCAGCCCTACGCCGCCGGCGACCGGCACCATCAGGAGGTCCGGCTGCGCGACGACTACCGCGACGGCAAGAGCCACGCGCTGGCCCTGCACGGCTGGACGGGCATCGGCGGCTGGGTCCCACAGCCCGAGGGCACGAAGCTGCTGATGCGCACCTGCCAGATCGTCCAGATCGACCCGCCGACGCGCGACCTGGTCGCCACAACCCGCGTGACGTACGAAGTCGCGCAGCAGCTGAGCGATGAGGACCCGGTGAAGGGCCGGCTGCTCAACGCCCTCGACCAGGCCTTCCGCATCCTCGACACGCGCGACCCCATCGGCGGGCCCGAGTTCTACGCCAGTGTGCCCGGCGCACTGGAGGCTCTGAAGAGCGCCATCGCGCAGGCCGGCGCCCCGATGGACGTCGACATCGTCGCCGCCGGGCACGCCCACATCGACGTGGCCTGGCTGTGGACGCTCGACCAGACCGTGCGCAAGGCCGGCCGCACGTTCAGCACCGTGTTGCGGCTGATGGACGAGTTCCCGACCTATACGTTCTCGCAGAGCCAGGCTCAGCTCTACAGCTACACCGAGAAGCACTACCCCGAGCTGTTCGCGCAGATCACGGAGCGCGTGGCTGAGGGCCGCTGGGAGGTGATGGGCGGCACGTGGGTCGAGCCCGACGCCAACTGCATCGGCGCCGAGTCGTTGGCGCGCCAGTTCCTGCTCGGCCGCGGCTACTTCCGCAAGCACTTCGGCGACGTCGACACACCCGTGCTCTGGCTGCCCGACACCTTTGGCTACAG
This sequence comes from Anaerolineales bacterium, assembly GCA_044226485.1. Classification (GTDB taxonomy): domain Bacteria; phylum Chloroflexota; class Anaerolineae; order Anaerolineales; family UBA6663; genus UBA6663. The sequence goes on along the minus strand of JBGAGY010000019.1, from coordinate 56,914 downwards.
CTGGGCGCTCCCGCAGCTCATCAAACTGGCGGGGATGAAGTACTTCATCACGCACAAGATGAGCTGGAACCAGTACAACGCCATGCCTCACCAGATCCTGTGGTGGCAGGGCCTCGACGGCACTCGCATCCTGACCCACTTCCTGACGACACCGGCCGGCGACGAGTACCTGCCGCACGCCACGACCTACAATGCCGTGCTCTCAGGCTCCGAGGTCTTCGGCACCTGGCGGAACTTCAAGCAGAAAGAAACCTACAACGAGTTGCTGGCCGCGTACGGCTACGGCGACGGCGGCGGCGGGCCGACGCGCGAGATGATCCAGAACGTCGAGCGCCTCGCGGGCCACCCCGGCGCGCCGCGGGTCCGCTCCGGCACGGTCCGCGAGTACATGGACCGCATCGAGGAAGAGCTCAGCGACAGGCTCCCGGTGTGGAACGGCGAGTTCTACTTCGAGTACCACCGCGGCACGTACACAAGCCAGGCGCGCAACAAGCGCAACAACCGCAAGAGCGAGTTCCTGCTGCACGACGCCGAGTTCCTGGCGGCACTGGCCGAGCAGCGCGCCGGCGCGAGCTACCCGACCGAGAAGCTGGCCGAGGCCTGGGAACTGACCTGCCTCAACCAGTTCCACGACATCCTGCCGGGCTCTTCGATCGGGCCGGTCTACGTCGACAGCGACCGCGACTACGCCCATATCCACGAACTGGGCGCGGCCGCCCGCGACGGCGCGCTCGAGGCGCTGGCAACGACGCTGCCCGCCGGCTCGCGCGTCCTGGCCGCCAACCCGACCTCGTTCGGCGGGGCACGCATCGGCCTGCTGGCCGGCGACGTCGGCGCGCTGTCAGGGCCAGACGGCAAGGCCGTGGCCACGCAGCGTGTGGCCGGCGGCACATTGGTCGAGGTGCCGGGCCTGGCGCCGTACTCGGTCGTCGGCCTGGGCGCGAGCAGCGAAACCGCAACGCCGGCTCAGCCCGTCTCGGCGAAGCATGAAGGCGAGCACATCGTCCTCGAGAATTCGAAGGTGCGGGTCGAGATCGCGCCGAACGGCGACATCAAGCGCTTCACCGATAAGCTACGCAACCGCGAGGTGCTCGCGCCGAACGTGGTCGCCAACTCGCTCCTGGCGTTCGAAGACCGCCCGATGAACTTCGACGCCTGGGACATCGACATCTACTACGAAGACCGCTTCGAGAAGATCGAAGGCGTCACCGCCATCGCCATCACCGAGAGCGGCCCGCTGCGCGCGACGGTGACCGTCGAGCGCCAGTACCGCCAGAGCCGCCTGATCCAGAAGATCCAGCTCTGGGCCGGCAGCGCGCGCCTCGACTTCGACACCTGGATCGACTGGCACGAGCACCACACGCTTCTCAAGGCTTCGTTCCCGGTGGACGTGATGAGCCCGACCGCCACGTTCGACGTGCAGTGGGGCAACGTCCAGCGCCCCACCCATCGCAACACCTCGTGGGACTGGGCGCGCTTCGAGACCTGCGCGCACAAGTGGGCGGACCTGAGCGAGGGCAACTACGGCGTCGCGCTGCTGAACGATTGCAAGTACGGCTACGACGTCCTCGACAACGTCTTGCGCCTGACGCTGCTCAAGAGCGCCACGCAGCCCGACCCGCAGGCCGACCAGGGCGAGCACCGCATGACCTACAGCCTGCTGCCCCACGACGGCGACTGGCGCGGCGAAGTCGTCGCCGCGGCCTATGACCTCAACGATCCGTTGATCCTCAAGAGCGTCAGCGGAACCGCCGGCGGTGGTTCAGCGACAGGCTCGCTCGTTTCCCTCGACTCCTCGTGGGCCGTGATCGAGACCGTCAAGCGCGCTGAGGATGGACGCGGCGTGATCGCGCGCCTCTACGAGCACCAGCGGAACCGCGGCCGCGTGACCCTGAGCGCCGGTTTCCCGGTGGCCGAGGCTTACATCTGCAACCTGCTCGAGGAAGATCAGCATCCCTTGACGGTTTCGGGCGACTCGGTCGGCATCGACCTGACGCCCTACCAGATTGTCACGGTTCGGCTCATCCCCGCCCGCTGACGTTCATCGTTCGAACGCCAACCGGCCGTGAGGCATGCCCTCACGGCCGGTTTTGTTTTCGGTGAACGGGTTGATCGAGGATCAACCCATTCGTTTGTACACGGATCTCGCGGATGGCCACGGATAGCGCTGATGCACAGGGTTGTATTCCCCTACGGCATCCTCCGACAGGCACGAAACGACGAAGCATCAGATCATTTCGTCGTGGTGGCGACGCATGCGTCGCCCGCCCGCCAGGGCCGCCCGCCCGGCTCCCTGCGCCTCGGCTCTTCCGTCCATGTCATCCAGAGCGCCCAAACCTCGTGGGCAGGATTCCACTGTGTTGAGCGCGAAGGATCTCCTGTCGGACTCGGTAGCTGTAGAAAACACCCTCGTGAAGGCACGCGAGTCTTCGGAGGAGATCCTTCACGCTCATTGGAGGATCCAGACAGCGGATACGGTAAGTCGCTCTGGATGACTCGATGGGCGGTGAAGCCCTGGCAATCAGGCCTGAGCGCCTTCTGACCGCACGCCCGCGACAACGAAGCCGCCCCAGGCGCGCTTACCGCCTGTCTCAACGCCAAGGGTGCGTTGCTCGATCATCTCGAGGCCGCAAGAGCCGAGCAACGCCACCACCTGGTTCCTCAGCGGTGGCGTCGCCTCGATGCCGAACTTCAGAGGCTCGCCGCCCGCGCCGAGCGACGCGCGAATGGAGCGCATCATCAGCGAATTGGAATCGAGGACTTCCGTGGTGAAGTGGTCGAACGCCACGACGGTGCCCGGCGCCAGGCCGGCGATCTTCCTCAACGTGGCCTCGACGGCCTGTCGATCCAGGTACGGCGTCACGCCTTCCCAGATGAACAGCGCCGGCCGATGGGCGTCGAACCGGGCCTCGATCAGCTTCTCGAGCCAATCTTCGTGCTCGAAGTCGGCAGCGACAAGCGCCACACCGCTCGTGTCCAGGCCGGCGTTCGCCAACGTCGCGCGCTTGCCCGCGACCGTCGCCGGGGTGTCGACTTCAAACGATCGGACAGGCGTATCTTTGGGGAGGTTGAGGGCGCGCGTGTCGTAGCCGGCGCCCAGGATCACGAATTGCCCGACAGACGGGAGATAGTCCTGGACGATTCGGTCGTAGAAGGTCTGCCGGGCGCCGCCCTGATTCTGAATCGTGACCTCGCCTTCGAAGGGGTAGCGCAGTGTGTCAGGCACATAGCCGCTGAGGCGATGTGCCACCAGCATAGTGCCGCCCACCAGGCGCCATCCCAATGACGGGATGCCGGGGGCAACCGGCAGCATCCTGTTGGCGCCTTCATCCGGGCGTGTGCCCATGTGGTGCTCGAGCCAGCGCGCAAACAGCGGCGCCTGCGCTGTGGCCGAGGCACTCGACTTGCGACGGGTGAACATGGCGCCGATCCAGACCACGTAGCCGATCAGGAAGAGCGGCAGCAGAATGATCGACACCCCGTAGAAGAGGACAGCGGCGATCGGGCTATTCGTGGAGGTTTTCGTTTGAGGTGTGGTTGTCATTGCTTCATACCTGGTGTTTGAGGAGGCCTCGCGGTGAGCGACGCTTCATGCGTTGTCCCCGGCCCCACTGTGTTCCTGGCTTTGAGAAGGAGGCTCTTCCGCAAGCTGGGCGATCTGCTCCATCTGAGCGCGGGCCGTGGCCGCCAACTGTCGGAAGAAAGCCTTGCCCGCATCGCTGCTGTCTGCGCCCTCTGGCAGCAACGCGCGGTCCAGCAGATTGGCCAGAGCATCGATCACGGTGTCATATGGGGGGAACTGATCCGTCGGCCTGAACTCCCCGATCGTCAACTGTCCATACGACAGGATCTCGAGGATGTGCCCCAGCACAGCGGCATCGACATCCTGGCGGACGGCGCCGGCCGCCTGCAACGCCCTGACGAAGTCTGAGGTGTTCAGGCCCGAAGCCATGCGAGCGGCGACGCTGTCCGTCTGACGCAAATAGTTGCCCATGACCCGTCGGTCCCTCCGCATGACAGCGGAGATCAACGGACGGCTGTTGACCGCCCGATTGAGCGCCCGGTAGAAGCCTCCAAGGGTCCCGCCGCGCGGGTCGGCCTCAATCGCCTCCAACCAGGCTCGCGAGTAGTGCAGCCATTCCTGAGACAACAACGCCTCGAAGAGCTCGTCCTTGCCCTTGAAGTACAGATAAACGGTCCGGCGGCTCACGCCGGCTTCCGCCGCGATGTCGCCCATGGTGGTTTTGTCGTAGCCCAGTCGGACGATGACGGTCGCGGCGGCGATCAGGATTTGTTGTTTGCGTTCGTCTCTTTCGGGCATACACGGCCTTCTGAGGAAGAGGTAATGCACAAATTGCACACTTATCGATACATCGTGCATATTACCTCGCGATGCTCTTCCTGCCAACTGAGTTTGACCATCGAAAAGGCATGCCTGACGCAAGATGAAACCTGGCTTGACACTTTACGCCTGAAATCGCCCTCTTGACGCCCAAACTGGCCCAAAAAGGGGCTTGATCGATGTTTAGCAGGACCATATAGTTAAGCCCGCTTATATATTCAAGGAGGTTGATAGTGCATCCTGTTGAAGCGTTTAGGGACGCCTTCCGACAATGGACCGAGATCTTCATGGCTCGCTCTATGCAGCGGTTCATGTCTCAAGCCCGCGAGTCGGGTTTCTCGATGCCCCAGATCGGGGCCCTGATGCGGATCCATCGACAGGGCGCCCTGCCGATGTCGGATATCAGCAAGGAGATGGGGACGACGCTCGCCGCCACCAGCCAGTTGTTGGACCGGCTCGTTCAGCAAGGCGTGATCACGCGCACCGAAGACCCGAACGATCGCCGCGTCCGCAACGTGGCCCTGACCGATCGCGGTCGGGAGCTGCTCGAGGCCAGCCTGCGGGCGCGCCAGCGCTGGGTGGAAGACCTGTCGCACACGCTGACCGAGCCCGAGCTCGAGACCGTGACCGAAGCCTTGCACATCCTCGTCCGCCGCGCCCGAGACCTGGACTCCGCGCCCGAGGCCTGATCCGTTTGCTCTTTCGTATTCCCGCGTTTCGCGGGCTCACTGAGGTACCCGTTTCATGCTGCGTATTGCCAAGTACGTCAAACCCTATCTGTTGATCGTGCTGATCACGATCTTCCTGCTGTTTGCGCAGGCGAACTTCGACCTCGCCCTGCCCGACTATCTGTCGCGGATGGTCAACACCGGCATCCAGCAGGGCGGTGTCGAAACCGCGCTGCCCGAGGCCATCCGCAAGAGCGAGATGGATCGCGTGGTCATCTTCCTCTCGTCCGAGGACAAGGCGACAGTGCTCGACGCCTATACGTTGATCACGCCCGATTCGCCCGAGGCCGCCAACTACGTCGGCAAATACCCGGCCCTGGCCAACGAGGCGATCTACGTGATCAAGCCGCTCGACCAGGCCTCGATCGACGCGATCAGCCCGGCGCTCGCCAAAGCCCTGCTGGCCGTCAACGGCATCGAGGAGGCCCTGGCCGACCCCGAGAAAGCCGCGCAGATGGCGGCCAATGTCAAGGGCTTTGATCTCTCCAAGATCCCGGCCGGCATGGACGTGTTCGCGTTGCTCGGCAAGATGCCGGCCTCGACCATGAAGACGGTGACCGACGCCATGAACGACAAGTTCTCGGCGCTCGGCGACAAGATGATCGTCCAGGCCGCGGCGCGAGTGGTCAAGGCCGAATACACGGCTCTGGGCGTCGACACCGGCAAAGTCCAGAGCGACTACATCATCAACATCGGCATGTGGATGCTCGGCCTGACGCTGCTCTCAGCCGCCTGCACGATCGCGGTGAGCTACCTGTCGGCCCGCGCCGCGGCCGGCGTCGCGCGCGACATCCGCCATGACGTCTTCCGCAAGGTCGAGAGCTTCTCGAACGCCGAGTTCGACAGCTTCTCGACGGCATCGCTGATCACGCGCTCGACGAACGACGTCACCCAGATCCAGATGGTGGCCGTGATGACCATGCGCATGGTCTTCTACGCGCCGCTCATGGGCATCGGCGGCATCATCAAAGTGATCCAGCAGGACTCGTCGATGTGGTGGCTGATCGCCGTCGCCGTCGGCGTGCTGGTCAGCCTGATCGGCACAGTGTTCGCCGTCGCGCTGCCCAAGTTCCGCATGGTGCAAACCCTTGTCGACAAGCTCAACCTCGTGGCCCGCGAGAACCTGGCCGGCCTGATGGTCGTCCGCGCCTTCGCCATGGAGCCCTTCGAAGAAGAGCGCTTCGACAAGGCCAACAAGAACCTGACCTCGCTCAGCCTGTTCATCAACCGCGTCATGGTGATCATGATGCCCGTGATGATGCTGATCATGAACGGCCTCTCGCTGGCGATCATCTGGGTCGGCGCGCATCAGGTGGCCGACGCCCAGATGCAGGTCGGCGACATGATGGCCTTCCTGCAGTACGCGATGCAGATCGTCATGTCGTTCTTGATGGTCTCGATGATGTTCATCATCCTCCCGCGCGCCTCGGTATCGGCGGACCGTATCGCCGATGTGCTCGAAGTCGAGCCGGCCATCAACGACCCGAAGAAACCGCAGACCTTCGGCAAGCGCTTCGCCGGCCTTATCGAGTTCCGCAACGTCTCGTTCCGCTACCCGGGCGCCGACGAAGACGCGCTTCACGACATCAGCTTCACGGCCCACCCCGGCCAGACGACCGCCCTGATCGGCGCGACAGGCTCGGGCAAGTCGACGATCGTCAACCTGATCCCGCGCTTCTACGATGTGACGGCCGGCCAGATCCTGATCGACGGCCTCGACATCCGCGAAGTCACACAGCACGAGCTGCGCGAGAAGATCGGCTACGTGCCGCAGAAGAGCGTGCTCTTCTCGGGCACGATCGAGAGCAACCTGAAGTACGCCGACGAGAAAGCCACGCGCGAGGAACTCGAGCTGGCGGCCGAGATCGCCCAGGCGACGGAGTTCATCACCTCGAAGGAAGAGGGGATGGCGGCCGACATCGCCCAGGGCGGCCAGAACGTTTCGGGCGGCCAGAAGCAGCGACTGTCGATCGCGCGCGCCCTCGTCAAGAAGGCGGCGATCAACATCTTCGACGACAGCTTCTCGGCGCTCGACCTGAAGACCGACGCGGCGCTGCGCCGCGCGATGCACAAGCACACGCAATCGAGCACGCTGCTGATCGTCACCCAGCGCGTCTCGACGATCAAGAACGCCGAACAGATCCTGGTGCTCGACGAGGGCCGGATCGTGGGCAGCGGCACCCACGCTGAACTGATGAACTGCTGCGAGATCTATCGCGAGATCGCGATGTCGCAGCTCGCGCAGGAGGCTTTGGCATGATGCACCGACCTGGCGGCGCCCCGCGCGGCGGCTTCGGCCGCCCCGGCGGCCCTATGCAATTCACCAAGGGCGAAAAGGCCCGCGACTTCCGCGGGACGATGAAGAAACTGATCGCCTACCTCGGCCAGCATCGCGTGGCCGTGATCGTGGTCTTCGTCTTCGCGATCGCGTCGACGGCGGCCAACATCGTTGGCCCCAAGATCCTGGGCCAGGCCACGACCAAGCTCTTTGAGGGCGTCATGGCCCAACTCGCCGGCACCGGCGGCATCGACTTCGACTCGATCGGCCAGATCGTGCTGACGGTCCTCGGCCTGTACCTGCTCTCGGCCCTGTTCGGCTACCTGCAGGGCTGGATCATGGCCAACGTCTCGACGGACATCACCTACCGACTGCGCCGCGACATCGCCGAGAAGATCAATCGGCTGCCGCTGACCTACTTCGACAAAACGACTCACGGCGAGGTGCTCTCGCGCATCACCAACGACGTCGACACCGTCAACCAGACGCTCAGCCAGAGCCTGACCCAGATCATCACGTCGGTCGTGACCGTCGTCGGCATCCTCGGCATGATGTTCTCGATCAATTGGATGATGACCCTCGTCGCGCTCCTGATCGTGCCGCTCTCGATGGCGGTGGCCGGCCTGATCATCAGCCAGTCGCAGAAGTTCTTCATGCAGCAGCAGGACTACCTCGGCCACGTCAACGGGCATGTCGAGGAGATGTACGGCGGCCACCTTGTGATGAAGGCCTTCAACGGCGAGGCCGCCAGCATCGCCACCTTCGACAAGTCGAACGACAAGCTCTACGACGCCGCCTGGCGGTCGCAGTTCCTGTCGGGCATGATGATGCCGATCATGATGTTCGTCGGCAACCTGGGCTACGTGGCCGTGACGATCCTGGGCGGCTGGCTGGCCGTGCAGGGCACCGTCACCGTCGGCGACATTCAGGCCTTCATCCAGTACGTGCGCTCGTTCACGCAGCCGATCACGCAGCTGGCCAACATCTCAAACATCCTGCAGCAGACCGCTGCCGCCGCCGAACGCGTCTTCGAGTTCCTGGCGGAGCCCGAGGAAGTCGCTGAGACGACCGTTCCGGTGAAGGTCAGCCAGCCCGAGGGCCACGTCGAGTTCCAGGACGTCCACTTCGGCTACAGCGAAGACAAGATCGTCATCAACGACTTCTCGGCTGTGGCACACCCCGGCCAGAAGGTCGCCATCGTCGGCCCGACCGGCGCCGGCAAGACCACGATGGTCAAGCTGCTGATGCGCTTCTACGACGTCAACTCAGGCGCGATCCTGGTCGACGGCAGCGACATCCGCGACTACACGCGCAGCGACCTGCGCAAGCTGTTTGGCATGGTGCTCCAGGATACGTGGCTGTACAACGACACGATCCTTGAGAACATCCGCTACGGCCGGCCGGGCGCGACCGATGAGGAAGTCATCGCCGCCGCACAGGCCGCGCACGTCGACCACTTCGTGCACACGCTGCCGGGCGGCTACCAGATGGTCCTCAACGAAGAGGCTTCAAACGTCTCGCAGGGCCAGAAGCAGCTGCTCACGATCGCGCGTGCCATCCTGGCGGACCCGAAGATCCTGATCCTCGACGAGGCGACCAGCTCGGTCGACACCCGCACCGAGATCCTGATCCAGAAGGCCATGGACACGCTGATGAAGAACCGCACAAGCTTCGTCATCGCCCACCGCCTTTCGACCATCCGCGACGCCGACCTGATCCTGGTCATGCGTCACGGCGACATCGTCGAACAGGGCACTCATGAAGAGTTGCTTGCGGCGGGCGGGTTCTACGCGGAGCTGCACAACAGCCAGTTCGAAAAAGTCGCCTGAAGACAAGGCCGGGATCAGGTACACGGATGGCACGGATGGCAACAGATCACACGGAACCCAACGGAAATCGCTCCGCGTCATCCGTGCCGATCTGTGTGATCCGTGTAAAACAAGGCTCATGGTATTGAAATGGCCTGACCGCTCGCCTGTGCATGATGAGGCCGGGGCTATTCCCCGGCCTCATCGTTTTCGCGGATAATGGCTTTATGAAACTCACTGTCATCGGCGGCGGCAGCGTTCGCACGCCGCAACTCATCCCAGCCTTGATCCGACGCGCAGCCCGCCTGGGCCTGACCGAGCTCTGGCTGATGGACATCGATGCCGAGAAGCTCGAGCTGATCGGCGGGCTGTGCCAGCACCTGGCCAAGGACGCGCCCTTCAGCCTGCACTTCACCACCGACGCGCGCGAGGCCATCGCGGGCGCCAAACACATCGTCACCTCGATCCGTCCGGGCAACGAGCAGGGCCGCGCCACGGATGAGCGGATCTGCTTTAACCTCGGCGTGCTCGGCCAGGAGACGACCGGCGCGGCCGGCTTCGCCATGGCCCTCCGCAGCATCCCGGCCATCGTCGGGTACGCACAGCTTGTCAAAGAGGTCGCGGCCCCCGGTGCCTGGCTCTACAACTTCACCAACCCGGCCGGGCTCGTCGCCCAGGCCCTGCACGACTCGGGCTTCGACCACGTGCTCGGCATCTGCGACAGCGCGAACGGCGCCCAGCACGCCGTCAGCCACTACCTGCGCGTCCCCGAGCGCCAGGTTCATCACACCGTGTACGGGCTCAACCACCTGTCGTGGACCCCGAGCGTGCGCGTGGGCGTCGACGCCGATGGCCAAGGCGGCGAGGAGGTCTTCCCCTCCCTTCTGGCCGACAAACGCTTCATCAGCCGCACGCACCTGAGCATGTTCGCGCCGGGCCTCATCGAATGGCAGCGCGCCTTCCTCAACGAATACCTGCACTACTTCTATCACCGCGACGAGGCGCTCGCCGCTCTGCTCAAGAAGCCCGAGACCCGCGGCGAAGAGACCCTGCGCCTGACGCGCGGCATGCTGGAGCGACTGCGTGGCCTGCATGGCGATCCCGAGGCCGGCCTGGCCGCCTACCACGCGGCCATGAACGCGCGCGGCGCCACCTACATGGCCCACGCTCGTCCCAAGGGCGAGGCGCGTCCGAGGATCGAGGAGCCCGAAGCGCCTCAGCCGCCGACCGGCGACCCGGACGACGAAGGCTATTCGGGCGTGGTCATGAACTGCGTGGCCGCCATCGAGAACGATGCGCCGATGTACACGGGCCTGAACGTCCCGAACCGCGGCGCCATTCCGGGGATGGACGCCGATGACGTCGTCGAGATCGGCTGCTGGGTCGACGCCAGGGGCGTGAAGCCCGAGCCCGTGGCCGAAGTGCCGGCGGACCGCCTGGCGCTGATGAAGGCCGTCAAGGCCTACGAGCGGCTGGCCGCTCAGGCTGCGCTGAAACGCGACGTCGGTCTGGCCATCGAAGCGTTGACGGCGCACCCGCTCGTGGGCTCGTACCCGCTGGCCGAGAAACTCGTCGACGCGTTTCTTTCGGCCCACGAGGAACTGGTGGGGGCCTGGCGCCGATGACGACGTACGACGTCCTCGTGCCCGGCGATTACTTCTGCGACGTCGTCTTCTGCGGCGTCCCGCGGATGCCGACGCTCGGCACCGAGATCTACACAGACTCGCTCACCGTCACCGTCGGCGGCGCGCTGAACACGGTTTTCGCGATGAAGCGCCTCGGCCTGAAGGTCGGCTGGATCGCGCGCCTGGGCACCGACGTGTTCAGCCGGATCGTCCTCGAGCACCTCGAACGCGAGGGCATCGACACCGGCCTGATCGAATGGCTCGACCGACCCTTCCAGCGCGTCACCGTCTCGCTGTCATTTCCGGAGGATCGTTCGTTCATCAGCTACGTCGACCCGGAGCCCAGCATCCTCGACCTCACGATGGCCACCATGGAGCGCGTGACCTTCAGGCATCTGCACCTGGCCGGCCTGGCGACCGGCCCGACGGCCCGCGCGGCCCTCGACGCCGCTCATGCTCACGGCGCGACAGTTTCGATGGATTGTCAGGAGCACAGCACAAGTCTCGCTGAAACCCGCGTGCTCGAGTCGCTAAGGCGTGTCAACCTCTTCATGCCGAACGCGACGGAAGCCATGCGGCTGACCGGCGCGGGAACGGTTGTGGAAGCCGGGGCGCGTTTGAAGAGCGAGACGGGAGCGGTGGTGATCAAGGACGGCGCGCTGGGCGCCGCGTACTGGAAGGACGGCGAGTTCGTGCAGTCTCCGGCGCTGCCCGTGACGCCGGTCGACACCACCGGCGCCGGCGACGTCTTCAACGCCGGTTTCCTCACAGCCTGGCTTGAGGGCGCAGCTCCTCTCGATTGCCTGCGTCTTGGCAATGCCTGCGGCGGCTTATCCACCCAGGGCTACGGCGGAGCGGCCTCAGCCCCAACGCGAACTCAGGCCGAGGCAGCCCTGGCGGGGCTGCAGTAGCCGCCCGGCTCAGACCGGCGCTGGCATAAGGCCCAAAGGACTCCATTCGACGCTGAGCAGCCCTCCAATCGGAGTCGCCTGCGCCGTTGCAGGGCCACTGTCGAGCGCGAAGGGCGCTCCAGGCTCCGGGTCCGCGATCCTTGCTGTGGGCTGAAACGCCGCCAGGGTGTCGGTCAGCGTCTGCCAGGCCCGAAGACGTGCCGGCCCAAAGCGCCGCTGGGCCCGAGCGCCCGCCAACGCGTCGGCGACCGAAAGCGCCCTGCCCGTTGCGCCCCGCTGAAGCTCCGGGACGTCGCCAGGGTCGAAGTCGTAGCACCACAGGCCCTGGTGGATCGGGATGATGGTCGCGTGCGGCCCGGCCAGGCGAGCCGCCATCGCCAGGAAGCGCGGCGACGCGTGGCAGACGTGCTCGTACCAGGGAGCCAGCCAGCGGCCGCCGAGGGGCAGATCCACCGGCAGAAAGACCGACGTCACCGAGGCGGAGCGATCCGCGATCCTCTGAAGCACGCCGGCATCCAGCGCCGTCTCCCCGACGAGCAGCACGTGCCGCCATACGCCCTCATCGTCATAACCGATCTCGTAGCCCAGCACCGGGGGAAAGGCGGCCTCGAACGGGGTCGGCACCCACATGAGCGGTCGCGGATGCGTGACAGCGAATGCCCGAAGCTCTACCCGCGGGCTCTCGCGCAGCACCACGACGGAGCCATCATCGACCTCAGACAGGAAGGCGCCCCGGAGATCGATCGGGGTCGAGCGCAGGAAGGCCTCGAGCCCGGCTGGCGACGTATCGAGCCATTCGAGCCGGGCGAGCACCCTGCGGGCGCTCTCCATAATCCCTGGCAGCTCGAGGCGGGGCGAGCGCAACAGCCGCGAACCGCCCCGCGGCAGGATGACCTTCAGATCGGGCCGATGCGCCAGCAACTCCAACAAGACGCCCGCGTTGAAGTGATCGGCGTGCATATGCGAGTACAGGACGACGTCCGCGGCCTGAGCAAGCCGTCGAGGCGAACCGATGAGTGCCGGAACGTTTGTGAGCGGCCGGTAGGTCTTCAACCGGCAATCGCTGGTGGTCAGGTTGGCGAACGGCCCCGTGGCGTAGCCGGTAAGGGTGGCGGGGTCGTGCAGCAGCCTCAGGCCGGCCACGTCGAGAAGGACGCAGCTATGGCCGAGATGCACAGCCTGCCCGGGAAGAAGCGTCAGGGCGTCGGGTGATTCTGTGTCACATGAGTGGACCATGAGCCTGTCATAGCAGAGGGCGATTAAGATCCAGTCAAGGCCAACTCAACGTCCGAGCGAACGCGGTAGAATCGGGCCGGTAGGCGTTCGATGCCCCCGATGTCGTCGAATCATCACAGCCGGGCGCAGCGGGCTTTCGGGCGTTCTTCGCTTGACACCGACTGCGCCTAAGAGTACAGTCCGGGGTCGATCCGAACAGGATTTGGTTTCGCGATCCTCGAGATAGAGAGTTCATGACTTCCATCACCAGCGATCATCACATCATCATCGTCGGATGCGGCCGCGTCGGCGCAGAGCTGGCTCTTGCCCTGTGCGCCAAACGGCATCGCGTGACGGTGCTCGATGCCAACCAGGATTCGTTCGACAGGCTCGGCTCGGAGTTCACCGGGCGCACTGTGCAGGGCGACGGCATGGATCAGACGGCGCTCAAGCGCGCCGGCATCGGCGAAGCCCATGCGCTCGCCGCCACCACGGCGTCCGACAGCGTCAACATCGTGGTCGCGCGAATGGCTCAGGAAATTTTCAAGCTCGATCACGTCGTCGCGCGGGTGTACAACCCGCGACGCACGCCGGTCTACGAGAAGCTCGGCATTCGCACGATCGCGTCGTCGTCATGGGCGGCGCAGCGCATCGAAGACATCCTGTTGCATCCTGGCATGCGCAGCGTGCACTCGGCCGGCAGCGGCGAAGTGCAGGTCTACGAAGTCTGCGTCCCCGAGCACTGGGTCGGCCAGACTGTCGCCAAGGTCCTGCCCGCCGAGGTGCTGGCGGTCGCGCTCGAGCGCAGCGGTCAGGGCGTGTTGCCGACGCCGGAGACCGTCATCCAAGACAACGACATCATCCTGGTGTCGGCCCGCGATCACGCCACCGTCGCGCTCCGCGAACGCATCGCGAAGCCTGACGCTTCGAAGAAATAGGACATCCACCATGCAGGTCATCATTGCTGGAGGCGGCCGGACCGGCCAACACCTGGCAGCGCTGTTGCTCGCTGAGGGCCACAACGTGCGCGTCGTCGAGCCGTCGGCGGAGCGGTTGTCGGCCATGCACCGTGAGCTTCCGACCGAAGTCATCATCGAGGGCGATCCGACCGACCCGCAGGTGCTCGAGACGGCCGGCCTGAAAGAAGCGCAAGTCCTGGCGGCGGTCACGGCCGACGACGCCGACAACCTGGTCATCGCCGCGCTGGGTCGCTTCCAGTTCGGCGTGCGTCGCATCATCGGGCGCGTCAACAACCCGCGCAACGCCTGGCTCTTCACCGGCGACTTCGGCGTCGATGTGAGCGTCAACCAGGCCGACGTCATGGCCAAGCTCCTTGAAGAAGAAATGTCGCTCGGCGACATGATGACGTTGCTCAAGCTGCGCCGCGGTGAGTATTCGCTCGTCGAAGAGAAACTGCCGTCGGGTTCACCGATGGTCGGCAAGGCGTTGAAGGATCTTCCGCTGCCGCCCACCGCCGTCATCGCGGCTGTCATCCGTGACGGCGCCGTGCAGGTGCCGCGCGGCGGCCTCATCTTCCAACAGGATGACGAGGTGCTGGCCGTCGTCGACGACGCCTCGCTGGACCAGATGCGCGCGCTGTTTGGGGCGATGGCGAAGGCGTAAGAGACGCCGGCGGGTTGGCGACGCACCCGTAATTCAGACTTAAGCAGAAGGGGCTGATCACATGATCAGCCCCTTTTTGGTTCGTTCAGCTCCTTGACGTCTGCATCACCTTAAGCAAACGCTCCCAAAAACGCCAGGCCGTTCTCGGCCAGCGTATCCAATCGATAGCCGCCCTCTTGAATCAGGATCGTCGGCAGATCGAGCGCGCGGATCCGTTCGCCAAGAGCTCGGAAGCCGTTCGCCGTGATCTTAAAACCATCACTGATCGCGGCAGGATCACCGACCGCGATGTCGAAGCCGACCGAAACCGCCAGGAAGATCGGCGCGAAGTCGCGGATCGTGGCGAGGCTGTCGTCGAACGCCTCGAGGTAGCGCGCCTCATCAGTGCCGGTCGGCAGCGGGACGTTGACGTTATAGCCCAGGCCCGGCCCCTCGCCTCGCTCGTCGGCCCCGCCCCACTGGAACGGGTACTCCTCATCCGGGTCGCCGTGGAGCGACACATACAGCACACTCGGATCGGAGTAGAAGATCTCCTGAGTGCCGTTGCCATGATGGAAGTCGAAGTCCAACACAGCGACGCGCATGCCGGCGTGGCGCTGCTGAAGGAAGCGCGCGGCGATGGCGGCATTGTTGAGATAGCAGTAGCCACCCGCCTGAGAGCGCATCGCGTGATGGCCAGGAGGCCGACAGAGCGCATAGGCGGCGCGCTCGCCACCGATGACCAGGTCGGCGGCCGTCAGGGCGCAATGCGCGCTGGCCACTGCCGCTTCCCAGGTGCCCGGGTAGTAGGGCACTTCGATGTCGAACGCATAGCGCCCGGTTTGTGCCCACGGGTGCGGCGACACGCGCCGCGCAAAGGGCGAATGGAATACGTCGCCCATGACCGGGGCAGGACCGGGCTGGTGCCGATACCTGAGCCCGGCCTCCGCAATCGTTCGGAGAAAATCTAAGTAATCCGGAGCATGCACCGCCTCGATCGGCCCTAATCCATAATCTTGCGGCGACCGGATCGAGCACAGCCCGCTGGCCTCAAGGGCTCTGTGCAAGATGGTCGCGCGTTCTGGCACCTCGAAGAAGGGTTGGCCGTGGATCGTCAGCGAGCTTGTGTCGTGCAGAAGTTGACGGGAATCGTAGATGACTTTGAGCATAGGACCGCTTTCCTATGAAAAAGGCGCCCGTTTGCTGCGGTACTAGGCCATCGGTGGGATGGCGCCTCACCCACTTGAGTATAAACTAGGTTCATCGAGCGCACTCCCTGCGCCCTTTTTCCTAGATGTTGAGAATGATCAAGCTGCTCCTTGTAGACGATCAGGTCGTGATGCGCGAGGCCGTCAGTGTCTGGCTCGGGATCGAGCCCGATGTGACGATCGTCGGCCAGGCCGAAAGTGGTGAAGCGGCCCTTCAGTTGGCCCCTGTGCTTCAGCCCGACATCGTGTTGATGGACATCGACATGCCGACCCTCGACGGGATCGCGACCACAGAACGCATGCGCGAGGTCGCGCCGTCGAGCGCTGTCGTGATTTTGAGCATGCACGACGACGACCATGTGCGCGCCAGGGCCGAGGCGGCCGGCGCCCGCGGCTTCGTCTCGAAGTATCAGGCCCTCGACCAGCTGCTCGACGTCATCCGCACCGTGGCCGCCCGACCGACTGCGGCCTGACACGACCACTCTGTCCTTTCGCATAACGAGGCCGCGTCCGATTGGACGCGGCCTCGCTGTGTTTGTTCTCCCTGGCAGACGAATTACGCGTAAACGACTCATCGCGATGGGCGACTCAAGGGCCAACATTTACCGGCCCCTTATGGCGGATGGTGCGCACTTGGCAGATAACAAGATACCAATTCCGCCGCGGAGACAGGCGTCGTCATGCTGCAAACTCAAATTAACCTCGAGCCGCTCATCCAGAAGATCGATAAGCTCTCCCCGATGGGCCATACCGTTCAAAAGGCCCTGGCGCTCGTGAGCGACCCGAGCTACGACGCTGACAAACTGGCCGGCGTCCTCGCGCTCGACGAAGCCATGACGGGCATGGTGCTTCGGCTGGCGAACTCCGCCTACTTCGCCACGGCGCATCGCATCGCTTCGGTGAAACACGCGGTCAACTTCCTGGGCCAGCAAAACGTCAAGAGCCTGCTCTTGTCGGCGTCGGTGTCGTACCTGATGAACCGACCCCTGCCCGGCTATGGCCTCAACCGCGGCGAGTTGTGGACTCACGCGATCGGCATGGCAGCGGGCTCGCGCCTCCTGGCCGACCGCGTCGGGCCAGGCCTGGGCGAGGCAGCCTACGCCGCCGGCATGCTGGCGGACATCGGCATGCTGGCGCTCGACTCGCTTCTTCAGGAAGAGGCGATCCCGAACATGAACGCCCGCACATCGCCGACCGTTGATCTTGAGAGCCAGTATCTGGGGATCGATCATGCCACGCTCGGCGCCGCCGTGGCCAAGCGTTGGAACCTGCCGAGTCTGATGGTCGACGCAATCGCGCACCATCACCACCCGAGCGAAGGCGGCGCGGCCAACAAACTTGCCTCCGTGTTGCATGTCGCAGACGCCGTCCTGGTCAAGAACGGAATCGGTGCCGGTCAAGACACCAGCAACTATCTGATTGAGCCTGCGGCCCTCGAGGTCGTTAAGGTCAAGAGCGACGAATTCGAGACTCTCTTCGCCTCGATCACGCCCCTGATCCAGGCCGCCAAGAGCTCGCTGAACGGCTGATCCACCCGACGTCAGGTCGAAAGCATGCGCGCCGCCAACTCGATACAGAGTGGCGGCGCGCGACGTTTAACCGGGTTCCGCGCACGGAAAGCCGATGACGATCTCAAAGCCCTGGCCGGGCGGTGAGGCGGCTCGGGCCTTCCCGCCCTGCGCCTCGACGAGTTGCCGCACGATCGCGAGCCCCAACCCTGCGCCGCCCGCCGAGCGCGCGCGCGATTTCTCGCCACGCCAGAAGCGATCGAAGACCCGGTCCACTTCGTCGGGCGGCACGCCCGGCCCCGTGTCCGACACTGATAGCTCGACGCCCTTCGCCGACCGTGAGATCGCCAGTCGCACCTGACCGCCCGACGGCGTGTAACGCAATCCGTTGTCGACGAGATTGCCGACGATCTGCTCGAGGCGCTGGGGATCAGCGAGCACCAGCGGCACCGCGGCCGGCGCGTTCAGTGTCAGACCGATCCGACGTTCCACAGCCTGAGCCTGGAAGACGTCGACCACGCGCGTCGCGACGTCGACGACCTGCACGGGGCGCATGTCGAAACGCAACCGCCCGCTCTCAGCCAGGGTAAGCGTGCGCAGGTCGTCCACCAATCGCTCAAGCAGATAGGTCTCTTCGAGCGCCGGCGCGATCTGCTCGGGCGTCATCTCGTAGATGCCATCCACCATGCCTTCGAGTCGGCCCTGGACGATGCTCAGTGGCGTACGCAGTTCGTGGGCCACGTCGGCCAGCAACTCGCGGCGCTCAAGGTTGCTGCGTTCGAGCGCGTCGGCCATGTGGTTGAAGCTGTCGTTGAGCGCCCGCAGATCGACCGTGCCGCCGACAGGGGCGCGAGCCGACAACTGCCCGCCGGCCACCGCCTGCGCCGCGGCGATGACATCCGCCAACGGATCCACATAGCGCCGCGCGAGTTGATAGGCCACGAGGCCTGCAAAGAAGGCCAGAACCAGGAACAGCAGGAACATGACGAAACCGATCTGACGGATCACGTCGATCAGGACGTCATTGAAAGATCCGATTCCGCCGAACGTCACGAGTTCGCCCACGACCTGGCCGTCGCTGCGCAACGGCACGCGCAATTCGAGGTTGTCCGAACGGAAGAGCGGCTCGCCAAGTTCACCGCCGTAGTTTTTGCCCCTGGCGTAGACAAGGCCGTCGGATCCGATCAGGACCCAGTTGGAAAAGCGCTCGTCAAAGACCGACTGCACGCCCTGCCAGGAACCGTTCGTCTGGTAATAGCCTCGGAGCCGGCCGATCTGATCTGGGAAGGGCGGGACGCCTTCGTGGAACATCACGCCGACGGCCACGCCGATCAGGACCAGGATGCCCGCCACGGTCAGCAGCGTCAGGCCGAGCGCGCTTCCCAACAGGCCCAACAAACGCCCGCGTATCTGCTTGGTCGAGGCCCGCGGGTCGGGCGGCGCGATCACCGGAGCGATGCGCTCAGAGGACATATTTGTACCCGACCCCATGGACGGTCACGATGTGGGCGCGGTCGGCGTCGTGTTCGCCGTCGCCCTCGAGTTTGCGCCGCAGGTTGCGAATGTGCCAGTCGATGGCGCGCTCGTAACCGTCGAACGACACGCCGTGCGCGGCGGTGAGGAGTTGATCGCGCGAGAAGATGCGGCCCGGCTGGCTGGCGAGCGTGGACAGGATCTCAAACTCGGTCGGCGTCAGTTCGAGCGAATGGCCCTCGAGATCCGCCTGGTAACGCGCCCGATCGAGCGTCAACGAGCCGGCGCGCACCAGTTCGGGTGGGGTTCCGCCCGCTGTTCGGCGCAGCACAACGCGCACGCGCGCGACAAGCTCGCGCGGGCTGAAGGGTTTTGTGAGGTAATCGTCGGCGCCGAGCTCGAGACCGATCAGCTTGTCGGTCTCCTCGACGCGAGCGGTCAGCATGATGATCGGCACGTTCGACTCGCGCCGGATCTCGCGGCACACGTCGAGGCCATCCATGCCGGGGAGCATGAGGTCGAGCACGATCAGGTCGGGTCGCTCTCGGCGCGCCGAAGCCAGGCCCTGCGGGCCATCCGACGCCACCACGACCTCGAACCCCGCCGCGACCAGATAGTCTCGCGCGATCGCCGCCAGCTTGGGTTCGTCGTCGACGACCAGAACCTTCTTCATGGGCGGTTGGCCATAAGCGCTGGCCGATTGGTTGTGGGTGATGGTGTTTGCGATCGCCCACGACCAATCGCCAATGCTCTCACTCGTAGCGCAGCGCCTCGATCGGCCGCAGGTTGGCGGCGCGATAGGCGGGATAGATGCCGAAGAACAGGCCGATGAGGGCCGAGAAGCCGAAGGCCATGGCGATCGAATCCCAGGTGACCTGGGCCGTGAGCATGCCGGTGGCCGTCGTGATCGCACCGATGCCGATGCCAAACAGGATGCCCAGCAGGCCACCGGAGATGCTCAGCACGAGCGTCTCGGTCAGGAACTGGGCCAGGATGATGTTGCGTCGAGCTCCGACGGCCTTGCGCAGGCCGATCTCACGAGTGCGCTCGGTGACCGAGACCAGCATGATGTTCATGATCCCGATCCCACCCACCAACAGCGAGATGCCCGCGATCGCGCCGAGGAACACCTGCAGCGTCGTCGTGATCGTCCCCAGGGTCGACAGGATCTCCTGTTGAGTGAAGACCGAAAAATCGTTGTCCTGACCTGTCGTGAGTTTATGCTCACGACGCAGCAGGCGCTCGATGTCGCCGGTGACGGTGTCGAGCAGCTCTGGCGTGGCCGACGAGACAACGATGCTGTTGATCGTGCGCTGACCGCTCTGGATCGATGACGACCCGATCAGGCGTTCGAAGCCCGTCTCAAGCGGTATCAAAACGATGTCGTCGGCGCTGCCGAAGCCCGAACCACCCTGCTCCACCAGCAGGCCGACCACTTCGAACTGCACACCGTTGATCTTGAATGTGCGGCCCACCGGGTCGAGACCGTCGAAGACCTTGCGCGCCGTCTCGGTGCCGATGACAGCCACGCGCGCCGCGCGTTCGCCGTCAGCGGCGGTCAGAGCCCGACCACGCAAGATCTCACGGTTGCGGATCACGAGGTAATCGGGCGTGGTGGCCGTGACCGTCTGATTGTCGGTGGCGTTGGCATACGTCACTGTGGCGCCGATCTGCGAGACGGGCGCGATGCCGGCCGTGTTCTTGAGGCTCTTGCTCAAGCGGTCATAGTCGCCCATGGTAAGGACGGCGGTGCTCGAGGTGGCCCGCCCCATGCCGCTCTGCATCTCGCCCGGGATGATCTGGATCAGGTTTGAGCCGATGCCCTGCACCTGTGACGTGATCGACGCCGCAGCGCCGTTGCCGATGGCCAGCAGGCCGACGACGGCGCCGACGCCAATGATGATGCCGAGCATCGTCAGCGTCGACCGGAGCTTGTTGGCCCCTAGCGCGCGCAGCGCAATGCGGATGTTCTCAACGAAGTCCATGGTGATTGCTCGTTAATGGGCGGCGATTGTGGCCGCCTCGGTCATGCCGTTCGCGGACAGGCCGTTGACGTGAGCCTCGTCGCCCACGATCTTGCCGTCGGCGATGCGCAGCGTGCGATTGGTCTGCGACGCGATGCCGGGATCATGCGTGACGATGATCACGGTCTGATCGAAGTGCTCATGCAGCTTCCGAAACAGCGCCATGATGTCGGCGCCGGTCTTGCTGTCGAGCGCGCCGGTCGGCTCGTCGGCCAGCAGGATGGCGGGGCTGTTGGCCAGCGCGCGGGCGATCGCCACGCGCTGTTGCTGGCCACCGGAGAGCTCGTTGGGCCTGTGGTGCATGCGCTCCGTGAGGCCGACGCGCTCGAGCGCTTCCTCAGCTCGCCGCCGCCGCTCGCGCCCCGTGATGCCCGCGTAGGTCAGCGGCAGCATCACATTCTCGAGCGCCGACGTGCGTGCCAGGAGCATGAACTGCTGGAAGACGAAGCCGATCTTCTTGTTGCGGACGTCGGCCAGCTGGTTGTCGGTCATCTTCTCGACGGCCAGGCCGTCGAGCTTGTAGGTGCCCGACGTCGGCGTGTCGAGGCAACCCAGGATGGCCAGCAGCGTGCTCTTGCCCGAGCCCGAAGGCCCCATGATGGCTGCCAGCTCGCCCTTACCGATGTGGACGTCGATGCCGTCCAGGGCGCGGACTTCCTGGTCGCCCATCTTGTAGATCTTACGGACGTCTGTGATGTCGATCATGCGTGTGCCTGCCTCAGCGTCCGAATGGGCTGTTGCTCTGGGATTCCACGACGGGCACCTGCACCGTGTCGCCATCCGACAGGCTGCCGCGCACGACGATGAGGTCGCCCTGCACCGCCCCGGTTTGGACAGCGACGCGTTCGATCGTGCCATCGGCCTTGACGCGGCTGACGTACTCGCCGTCGTTGTCGGATTGGACGGCGTCGATCGGCACGGCGAGCACACCGCGCTCGGAGGCTGTAACGATGCTGACGTCAGCCGTCATGCCCAGGAGCACTCGCGGATCGGTCGAGTCGAGGTCCACGCGCACGGTGTAGCGCACGAGGCCCTGGGTCGAGACGCCGACCGGATTGATGTTCGCCACTGAGCCCGAGAGCTCGAGCCCGTCGATGGCATCGAAGGTGACGGCCACGGCGTCGCCGATCGACAGGCTCGTGATGTCGGCCTCGTCGACGTTGACGTTGATGTGCAGCTTGTCGCGACGCGCCAGGACGACGCCCGCCTCGGTGTTTGACACCGGGTCGCCCGGCAGGTAGTTGACCGCCAGGATCTCGCCGTCGAACGGAGCCGTCAGCGTGAGTTGCGCCACGGTGGCCTTCGCAGCGTCGACGGCCGCCTGGGCCTTGGCCAGGTCATCGTCGTTGACGCCGTCGAGGAGATCGTCGAGGTCCTTGCGCGCCTTGTCGAGGGCGGCCTTGGCCTGATCGGCCTTGGCCGTGTACAGGTTGACGTCCTCCTGATTGGGGCCGCGCCGGGCAGCTTCAAGGTTGGCCTGAGCGTCCTTCAAGGCGTCCTGCGCGTCGGCCAGGGTGTTCGCGTTGTTGGTGCCCGAGTTCTGGGCGTTCGCGACAGCGACGTCATAATCCTGCTGAGCGCGCTGGAAGCGGGTCTGGGCGTTGACAAGGCCGTCGCCATGCTGGACGCCATAACCCGGGTACAGATCCTCGAGGCGCTGCCACTGCTCCAGGTTGCTGCGAGCGCTGTTCAGGGCATCCGTCGCATTCCGCAGGCTGATCTGATATTGATCAGCATTCACCGCTGACTGCGCGGAAGTTACGCGCTCCTGAGCACGGGCGACCTGGTCCTCGTAATAGGCAATATCGGGGTGCAGGACGTTGTTGAGCGAGCGCTGCGTATGGGTGTAGGTCTCTTCCGCCTGAACCACGGCCAGCCGCGCGGCGGCGATCTGGTCATCAGTGGGCCCTTCGAGCACCGTGTTGAGGTTGTCCTGTGCCGTGATCAGATCTGCCTGGGCCTGAATGATGTTCTGGGGCGCCGTCACGATGTCGACCGACATCAACACGTCGCCGGCTTTCACCTTCTGACCCGCGGTGACGTTGACGGTGGCCACAGTGCCGGTAGAGAGCCGCCAGAACACCGAGGCGTTCTGCTCGGCCTCGATCGGGCCTGAGGCTTCGACAGCGCTCTGGGTGTCGATGGTGGTGACCGTCGCGTTGGTGGGCTGCTGCTGTTGCTGCGGCGCGCAGGCTGCCACCATCAACGCGCCCGCCATCAGGGCGCCGGCCCAGCGGCCAAGCGGTCGATTCTTCTTCTCGTTCATTCAACTCCTCCGTCAGTCGCGCAAGCGCGCGTTAGGGTCCAATCAGCTCAAAATCAATCGATCCCGAGCATAGGGCCGGTTTGTGTGCAATATGTGTGGACACTGGGGATGATCATGTGAGAGATCCCCACGTTTCCAACGATCAACCATAAAGGTCGACTCGAAACAGCCTGTCTATCAAGGAGATCGCCGGTTGCCCGGCGCTGCCCAAATCAACCACCTCAAACCATAGCGCCTTCG
The DNA here is from genome assembly GCA_044226485.1 of Anaerolineales bacterium. Classification (GTDB taxonomy): domain Bacteria; phylum Chloroflexota; class Anaerolineae; order Anaerolineales; family UBA6663; genus UBA6663. Next base: position 33,686 of record JBGAGY010000019.1, on the reverse strand, counting down.
AGCCTCATTCGTAGCGCAGAGCCTCGATTGGCCGCAACCGCGACGCACGATAGGCCGGATAAATCCCGAAGAACAGGCCCACGGCCGCCGAAAAGCCGAAGGCCAGGGCGATCGACTCCCACGTCACCTGCGCCTGGATCAAATTGGCCACCGTCACGCCGAACGCGATCGCCAGGCCGAGGCCGATCCCGAGGGTCCCGCCCACGAGGCTGAGCACGATCGTCTCCACCAGGAACTGGCCCAGGATCGTCGATTGGCGTGCGCCGACGGCCTTGCGCAGGCCGATCTCGCGGGTGCGCTCGGTGACCGAGACCAGCATGATGTTCATGATCCCGATCCCACCCACCAACAGCGAGATGCCCGCGATCGCGCCGAGGAACACCTGCAGCGTCGTCGTGATGGTCCCAAGCGTGCTGAGCAGTTCGGCCTGCGTGAAGATCGTGAAGTCGTTGGTGTCGCCGTTGCGCAGTTTGTGCTCGCGGCGGATGATGCGCTCGAGATCCTTTTTGACCTGATCGAGCACGTCGGGGCTCGAGGCCGAGATGCTGATGCCGCTGAGCGTCTGCTTGCCGTTGCGCACCGTCGTCGAGCCCGAGAGGCGCTCGTAGCCCGTCTCGAGCGGGATGACGATGATCTCGTCGGCGCTGCCGAACCCGCCGCCGCCTTTGGTGACGAACAGGCCGATCACATCGAACTGCACGCCGTTGATCTTGATCGTCCGCCCGATGGGGTTCAGACCGGCGAACAACTGGCGGGCTGTCTCACTGCCGATGACAGCGACCCGCGAGCCTCGGTCGCGATCGGCGTCGGTGATGAAACGGCCGCGCGCGATCTCATAACTGCGCACCTGGAGGAAGGCCGGCGTGCTGGCCGTGACCTGGGCCGAGAGGGTCTCGCGTTCGTATGTCACAGTTCCGCTGGCCTGTGCCAGCGGCGCGATCCCGGCCACGTTCTTGAGCTCGCGCTCCAGGGCGTTGTAATCGGAGAGATACAGCGTGCCCTGGGTGGATTGCCCGCCCTGGCGGATGCGCCCCGCCACCACCTGCACCAGGTTCGAGCCGATGCCCTGGACCTGGTTGGTGATGACCGCCGAGGCGCCGTTGCCGATGGCCAACAGGCCGACGACAGCGCCGACACCGATGATGATGCCGAGCATCGTCAGAGCGGAGCGGAGTTTGTTGGCGCCTAGGGCGCGCAGGGCGACGCGGATGTTTTCACCAAGGTTCATGGTTGGACGTTTCTATGACGCACGGCCTTGCCGAAAGATGCTCACATCCGGCACAAGGATCGTTGCAGAGTTGATGCCTGATACGCTCGCCATTCTAATGCGATGCGCTGCGCGGCCCTCCCCGAATTGGCCCATGTCACACCTGATCTTGCATGAGAATTCCATGAAAAAGGGGTGAAAGCCGAGGTGCACCCCCTGCTCTCACCCCCGTCGTTTGTCCAAACCGGCAACTCTAGAGGTTGTCGGAGTAGCGGGTGTCATCCATCTGGCGCCGCTCGCGCTCCTTGACGGCCTCGGCCGCCGGGATCGACGCAGCCGGCGCGTCAGCGGCTTCGGCTGCGGCCAGCGCCGCCGGACTGGCGCGGCGGACGATGCTCCACTTTCCGCAGTGGTCGCACCGGTCATACTTGCCGCCCAACGCGTTCAAACCCCAGAGGTGCATGCCGAAGGGCTTGCCGCACTTCGGGCAGACCGCTGCGCCGAAAAGGCCGTACCCTTTGCCGCCGGCCTTCCGGTCGCGGTTCACCAACCATGTCTGCAGCCCGAACACGACGAGCATCGCGCCGCCGACGACCGCCAGGATCGTGCCACCCATCTGGCCAGCGACCTGCCAGCCGACCTCGGCGGCGACGAACTCGAACTTGCGCGTGTTCGACGTCAGGGTGCGCCCGTCAGCCGTGAGCGCCGTGGCTCTCATCTCATGCACGCCGTGCGGGTACGTGTCGGTCTCAAAGTTCACGGTGAACGGCGCTTCGGTCGTCGTCGCCAGCACCTGATCGTCGACGTAGTACGTGACCGAGGTGATGTCAACCGGCCCTTCGATCTCGCAGCGGAAGTTGCCCTGGATCTGGCTGCCGCCGCCGTAGCCGAAGTTACGGCGCACGTACAGCGTGAGCTCCGACTCCTGAGCGGCGGCGCTGCCCACAAGAGCAGCCCAGGCCAGCAGGCAGATGATGAAGACCAGGCTTTGGTTTCGAGCTTTCATTTCCATCGCGTCAGGATCACCTCGCGCTGAAACAAGCGAGCGCCGAAGAAGATGAGGACCACGTCGATGACCGCCAAAATGGCCGCCACCGTCACCATGAGTTGCAGGTTGACCACGAGCACGCCGGCCAACTGCGCGAAGATCAGGCCGATGACCGGGATGACGAGGGCGCCCGAGATCTGCTCGGCCACGCGCGGGTCGTTGACGCGCGACGAGACCATCAAGGCGAAGATCACGGCCAGCACCGATACGAGCGGCCCGATCAGAAGCGTCGCCGCGAACCAGGTCGGGCTGAGCGCCGTCAGCAGCGCGGCACTGCCGGCGCCCACCAGCGGCAGGCCGATCAAGAAGATCGCGAAGCTGCCCCACGTAGCCAGCACGGCCGGGATGACCGCCGCCAGTGCCTTCCCAGCCAACAGTTCCTCGGTCGTGATCGGTGTCGCCAGGAGCGGCTCGAGGCTGCGAGTGGTCTTCTCGCCCACGATGCTATAAGACGCGATCGCGATCGGGATGAACAACGGCATTATCATGAACAGCGGCAGGAACTGATTGAGCATGTAGACCTGGAAGCACTCGCCGATCGAGATGGCGCCGCAGGCCTTGATCATCGACGGCGGCAGGTCCGTCGTGTCCCCGCCCGTGAAAGACGTGCCATTCAACGACAGCAGGATGCCGAGCGGCAGGACGGCCATCAACAGCGGCAGAGCGCCGACCGTGAAGATCACGATCCGGTTCTTGAAAACCTCGGCCCACTCTTTGCCGATCAGGGTACGGATGTGTTTCATGAGCCTGCCTCCGCGCCGTGATTGACGAAGCGCAGATAGATGTCTTCCAGCGAATGCCTCAGCTCGCCCACGAACTGCACGTCGGCGCCCAGCGCGATCAACTCGCGCAGGATCGCGGGGTTTGTGGCTTCGGGGTCATCGAGCCGCACGACGAGCCGACCCTCAACGGCGCGGGCCTCCTGCACCCCAGGCAGGCCGGCGACCGCGTCGATCCAGGCCGGGTCGAGTCGCGCCAGATGGAAGACCACCTGACGGCCGTACAGGGTGCGGCGCAGCGCAGCGGGCGTATCGACCGCCATCAACCGCGTCTTGAAGATGCCGATCCTGTCGCACAGGCGATCGGCCTCGTCGAGGTTGTGCGTGGTCAGGAAGATCGTGCGCCCTTCCCCACGCAGTTCACCGATGAACTCGCGCACCAGCCGAGCAGCCTCGGGATCGAGGCCGCTGGTCGGCTCGTCGAGGAAGAGCACGCGCGGTTCGTGGAGCAATGCTCGCGCGATAGCCAGCTTCTGGCGCATGCCTTTCGAGAAACTCCCGGCCGCATCCTTGCGCCGATCCCAAAGACCCAGCAACCCGAGATAACGCTTCACAGCCGCGTCAGGATCGGGCACGTCGTAGAGCTCGGCGAAGACCTTCAGGTTGGCCTCGGCGCTGAGCCGGTCGTAGAGGCCCGGAGTTTCGGTCAGGATGCCGACGGTGCGGCGGATGGCCTGATCGTCCTTCCCGACGATGTGGCCATTGATCGAAGCACTGCCGGAGGTCGGCGCGATCAGGGCGCAAAGCATGCGCACCGTCGTCGTCTTGCCGGCGCCGTTCGGGCCGAGGAAGCCGAAGACCTCGCCCTCGGCAACCTCGAGCGTCAGGTCCTTGACGGCTTCGACGATCGTGCCCTTTTCGCTGCCCGCGAACGTCTTGCTCAATCCCGCGATCTTGATCATGATGCCACGACCTCGACGGGTTGGGCCGGCACAGCAGGCTTACGGAGCGCGAACAAGATCGCCAGGCTGATCACCGCGACGACAGCCAGGCCCACCTCGGCCTCGACAGGCCCAACGGCCTGCGCCAACCCGACGCCGATGATGTTCGCCAGGCCGTGCCAGGCGATAGCGGCCAGCCACCAGAGCCAGTTCTTGCGCACGAAGCATTGCAGCACCATCACCGACAACGAGATGTGCAGACACAACGCGAACACGCGCTCGACCGCGCCGAGCACCGACATGTACCAAGGAACCGACCAGAAAGCGGCTACCGACGCGGCCGTCTGGGCCTGCTGATCGGCCGTCAGCGGCAGCGTCGACAGGTCCATGCCCTGCAGAAGAAACATGTTAATCACGGTCAGCCCCGCCAGGCCGCCGAAGATGATCGCCTCGACGCCGCCATGACCGGCGCCGTAGGTGACGCCGTCCTCCCAGGTGCGCGCATCGCGCACGAGGAAGCGATAGCCGAGCCAGCGCCCGCTCTCCTCGAATAGGCCGGCGGTGACGCTTAAGAAGACGATGTTGAAGATCACCGCGGCTTCTTTGGACATGATGTCTTTGCCGGCCAGCAAAGCGGTCAGCCCGTACAGCAGCGGCAGCCGAATGCCCTGCGAGACGATGAAGACGAGCGCGCCCCATAGGAGCAGGCTCCAGCGCGTCTTGAGCCGGCGCACGAGGAAGACGGCCAGGATGATCGGCAGAACGATCATCAGGACGGAGTTGAGCGTGTAGGTGACAGTCAGCATAGGGTCAATCCATTCCAAGAGCGAGTTAGGCCGTTGACAACGGTCCAGCGAGTGATCCTAGTGGAAGATCACCCGCTGGATCAGTAACATTCTGGCCTTTTCAACGCGTCGACCGACATCTTCCACAGCGCCGGATCAGGCGGACGTGTCTTGAGGTTCAGCGCCAGGGAAGCGCCCCGCGCTTTTCGCCAGGGAGACCATACCGGACATGCCGCCCAGGTTCATGGTATCGACCGCCGACGACGGCACGATGACGAGGGCGCCCTTGTCCTTCAGGCCTTCGAAGAGCATGTTCATCGCGCGCAGGTGCAGAGCTGTCGGGTTGTCGGCATAGGCGTGCGACGCCTCAGCGAACGACGCGGCGATCTGCTTCTCGCTCTCGCCCAAGATGACGCGCGCCTGGCGCTCGCGCTCGGCCTGCGCCTGACGGCTCATGGCCTCTTCGAGCGTCGACGGGATGACGATGTCGCGAATCTCGACGCTGGTGACGCTGACGCCCCAGGGCGTCGTGCGCTCGTCGATGATCTTCTGCAACTCCTGGTCGATGGCCTCACGACCGACGAGCAGGTCCGCGAGCAGCATCTTGCCGATGATGTCTCGCAGCGCCGTCTGCGCCGCCCAATCTACGGCGGCCTCGTAGTCCTTGACTTCGAGCGCGGCCTTCTGCGCGTCCCAGACGACCCAGAACAACACAGCATCGACGTCGACGGGCACCGTGTCGCGGGTCAGGGTTTTCTGCGCCGCGAAGGGCGTGACGATCGTGCGGTGATCGATCCAGGTTGACACGCTGTCCATGATCGGCACGATCCAGAACATGCCAGGGCCGTACAGCCCGCGGAACCTGCCGAAGCGCAGCACGACTGCCTTCTCCCATTGATTGGCGATCTTCAACGCAAAGAGGAAGTACGTGCCGATCAGGGTGAAGACCAGCACGCCGATGCCGGCCATGTCGTCGGTCAGACCGAGGACATTGGTGCCGACGATGGCGAAGACGACACCGAGCAACAGAAACACAAGGAACAGGGTCAATGACACACCGTTCGCCTGGCGCTGGGCCGAGGTGGTGCTGGCCCGACCCGAGTCGTTGTTCTTAGGGCTTGCCTGTGTGGCATTGCGACGAGACGAAAACATGATCAACCTCCATTGACCGTCGGATAGTCCGACAGCGCGTGCTCGATGCCTTTGCGAATTTCGTCAGCCGAGTAGCCCAGACGCTCAGTGTCGCGAACGAACCGGGCCGTGAGCTCGGTCAACTTCGCTTGCCGGATTTCGCGCTGGGCGCCCACGTTGGGCAGCGGCTGGTCCAACACGTACGTGCCCCGCCCCTGTTGGGTCGAGATCACGCCGTCCTCATGCAGCGCCCGGTAGGCGCGCGCGACCGTGTTGAAGTTGATGCGCAGATCGGCGGCAAGCTGACGAACGGTGGGAAGTTGGTCGCCGGGCTTGAGCACCCCGGCACCGACCATCCCCTTCACCTGTTCGACGACCTGCGTGAAGATCGGCACACGGCTACGCGCGTCTAATTGGATCAGCATGACGTGAATTGAATGAGTTGTACAATTGAACTAATTGTATGATCGGGATCGGTGAGAGTCAAGATCACTTGTCACATGACAGGGCGCGTTGAGGCAAATGCTGACAGACATCGCTGCCGACCGATCCCCCAAACGGCGTATACTCTATATACCCCGCTGATTCGGAGCGTCTATGACCCCTTTTCTGGAACACATTCAACAGACCCTGATGGACATTGAACGCGAGGGGCTGCTCAAGCGCGAGCGCCTGATCGTGACCCCTCAGCGACCCCGCATCGAGATCCAGTTCAACGGTAGCTCACGGCCCCTGCTCAATCTGTGTGCCAACAACTATCTTGGTCTTGCGGATCATCCCGAGGTCATCGCGGCGGCGCACGCCGCGCTCGACACGCACGGCTTCGGCATGGCATCCGTGCGTTTCATCTGCGGCACGCAGGCTCTGCATCGCGAACTCGAGCGCGCGATCGCGCGCTTCCTGGGGAAGGACGACGCCATCCTTTTCGCAGCGGCCTTCGACGCCAACGGCGGCGTGTTCGAGCCGCTGCTCGGACAGGACGACGCGATCATCTCCGACTCGCTCAACCATGCTTCGATCATCGACGGCGTCCGCCTTTGCAAGGCGCGGCGCTATCGCTTCGCCAACAGCAACCTCGACGACCTCGAAGATCAACTCAAGATCGCGGACCGCGACGGCGCACGCTTCAAGCTGATCGCCACCGACGGTGTCTTCTCGATGGACGGCATCATCGCGAACCTGCAGGGCGTGTGCGCTCTGGCCGAGAAGTACAACGCCATCGTGCTGGTCGATGACTGCCATGCCACAGGCTTCATCGGCGCGACAGGCCGGGGCACACCCGAACACACGGGTGTCGGCGATCGCGTCGACATCCTGACGGGCACGCTCGGCAAGGCTCTGGGCGGCGCGATGGGCGGCTACGTCGCCGCGAGCCAGCCGATCATCGATCTTCTGCGACAACGCGCCCGGCCGTATCTGTTCTCGAACAGCCTCGCGCCGTCGATCGTCGCCGGTTCGATGAAAGCCCTGGAACTTGTGGAGAACGGCCAGGCGTTGCGCGAGCGCCTGTTCGCCAACACGCGTCGTTTCCGCGCCGGGCTTACCGAAGCCGGCTTCGAGTTGCTCGCTGGCGAGACGCCCATCATCCCCGTCATGCTCGGCGAGGCCCAGCGCGCCCAGCGACTGGCCGCCGAGCTCGACAGGCGCGGCGTCTACGTGGCCGGCTTCTTCTATCCGGTCGTGCCGCGCGGGCTGGCGCGCATTCGCACCCAGATGTCTGCGGCGCTCACAACAGAAGACATCGACTTCGGCATCTCGGCCTTCACGGAGGCCGGGAAGGCGTTGGGTATCATCTAGTTGCGAAGAGCGAAGGGCGAGGAGCGCACATCCGCGACCCATTCGACCCTTGGCTTCGGATCATCAAGAGGTAGTCACAATGAAAGCACTCGTTAAGGCGCAGGCCACACGCGGTCTATGGCTCGAGGACTGCCCCGTGCCCGAGATCGGGCCGGACGATGTGTTGATCAAGGTCCACAAGACCGGGCTGTGCGGCACTGATGGCCACATCTACAAGTGGGACGAGTGGGCGCAGCGGACGATCAAGGTGCCGATGATCATCGGCCACGAATACGCGGGCGAGATCGTCCAACTCGGCGAACGCGTGCGCACGCTCCAGGTCGGCCAGCGCGTGTCGGGCGAAGGCCACGTCGTCGGGATGCGCAGCCGCGCCAGCCGCTCGGGCCACTTCCACCTCGACCCTGAGACCCAGGGCGTCGGCGTCAATCGCCCTGGCGCGTTTGCCGAGTTCGTGCGCGTGCCGGCCTTCAACGTCATCCCCCTGCCCGACGACATCGACGACGACCTCGGCGCGATCCTCGATCCGCTCGGCAACGCCGTGCACACCGCGCTGTCGTTCGATCTCGTCGGCGAGGACTTGCTCATCACGGGCGCCGGCCCGATCGGGATCATGGCGGCCGCCGTCGCACGTCACGTAGGAGCGCGCCACGTCGTCATCACGGACATCAATCCGCACCGCCTGCAGCTCGCTGCCTCAGTCGCCGACGTCGTGCCGGTCAACACCGCCGAAGAGGACCTCAAGGCGGTGATGGCGCGGCTGAAGATGAGGGAAGGCTTCGACATCGGCCTCGAGATGAGCGGCGCGCCGTCGGCGTTCGTCCAGATGGTCGATCACCTGGTCATGGGCGGGCGAATCGCCATGCTCGGCATCCCCACCCAGCCGTTCCCGGTCGACTGGTCCAAGATCGTGTTCCGCATGCTGACAGTCAAAGGCATCTACGGCCGCGAGATGTTCGAGACCTGGCACAAGATGATCGCCATGTTGCAGAGCGGCCTGCAGGTGCGCAACGTCATCACGCACCATCTCACTTACACCGACTTCAAGACGGGCTTCGAGATGCTCGTCCGCGGCGAGTGCGGCAAAGTCGTGCTCGATTGGACGGTGTGAGAAGCAGACGGCGCCGGGAACGGAGAGCGAGCCGTTTCTAGCGCCAGCGTCCGCGCCATCCGGACGATGCGCGGGCGTCGCCGAACAACAGCGGAGACACAGAGCCGAGCGGCACGGAACACGCGGGATCGCCGCCAGTGCAACGGCATCCTTCCGGGAACGCTCGGCTCAGTTTATCGCCGGCCACCGTGTCAGGCCGTGGGAGCACTGCCTGACACGGGCCATGGGGCGCCAGAGGCGAGACGCACTGCGGCCGACCAACCCACACGCAGGAGCGTTCACTCGACGCCCTGCCGCCCCGACCTACCGTTTCCCGTACGCCACCACGACACGTTCGAGTTGCTGCTCGAGGCCGTGCAGGCATTCGATCTGGCTCTCATTCAGTGAAGCGATCGGAAGGCTGCGAGTCATCGCCCGCGCGAGGGCGCCTTGCGCGGCGCTGCCCTTGCCCGACTCGAACGCCAACAGGTAGTCGACCCCAAGCGTGCGTTCGGCTTCGGCAAGTTTCTCAAGTTGCGGTTCAGACAGGTTGGCCCAACTCCAGCTGTTGTCCATGGCAACTCCTTGCATGCGGAACACCCATCGATGGAGCGATTATACGAAAGGTGTCGCCCGAGTCGATCGGTTGCACACGCTGTGAGTCGTCGCCGTGACACGGTCGATACTCGCTCGCTCAAGCCTGGCGTCATGACAACCGCGTGAACCGCATGATCCAGTTGGTTTCCCAGGTGACGCCGCCATCGGGCGAGAAGGCCTGTTGCCAGCGCGCGCTGTCCGGACCGATGTCGGACCAGGTGAAGCGGACGCGGATCGACCGGCCATCGAACGTGTCGTCACCCTCGAAGATGCCGACGCCGTTGTCGAAGCGCCCGACGACCGGCGGAAGCAGGTTCCCGGCGCCGTCCAGGCCGCCCGTCTGGTTGTCGAGCCAGTAGATGCTCCACAGGCCGGTCGCCGGGCTGTACGACCGCAGCGACATGCCGACGAAGCCCGGTCGCCAATCGACAGGCATGAACTCGTCGTAGTTGCCGATCCCGCCCGGGAGCGGCCAGGCCTGCCCGCGCGCCTCGAACGTCTCCCAGTCGCTGCAGCCCTTCAGTCGCTCGACCAGGCGCTCATTATGGATCTGCCACGTGCCCATGAAAAAGTCGAAGTCGCGTCGTGAGTCAGACATCGGTGTCTCCTGATGGGGATATGACCCCTCACGATATCAATGAAACCGGGTGGGACGCGCCCTAATTCGCAGTCTCGAGACGTCATGGACGAGAAGGCGGCTCAACATTCCGTGAAATCGGCGCCATCCGCCGCACAAACGTTCTTCCGAACACCGCCCGTGCGCGTGGCCATTGAGTCGCGACCCGCACAGGTTCTTCGAACATGAGACGCGATGGCCCGGCGTACCCACACGGCCTCGGCAGATCGCCACGATCTAAGTACAATCCGCCACGATTTGGAACCGATCAGAATGGTCGAAAGGTCAGGCTCATGAGCGCTCGAACGTTTGGCCACATCATCGCCGGCAAGGAAGTTCACAGCCCCGCGACGTTCGAGTCGCGCAACGCCAGCCGGCACGCCGACCTCGTGGCGACGTTTCCCGAGGCCACGCTCGACCAGGTGCGCGAGGCCTGCGTGGCGGCGCGCCAGGCGCTGGCGGGCTGGCGCCGCACGCCGGCACCGGTGCGCGGCGTGATCATCGGCCAGATCGGCCGCGCCATCGAACGCGAAAAGGAGTCGCTCTCGCGGCTGATGTCGCGCGAGATGGGCAAGACCCTCAAAGAGGCGCGTGGCGACGTCCAGGAAGCCATCGACACCTGCCACTTCTTCCAATCCGAAGGACGGCGCCTGTACGGCCAGACCGTGCCGTCGGAGATGCGCAACAAGGAGTTGATGACGTATCGACGCCCCCTCGGGGTTGTCGGCGTGATCACGGCCGGCAACTTCCCGGTGGCCGTCCCGAGCTGGAAGCTGATCCCGGCGCTGCTGACCGGCAACACGATCGTGTGGAAGCCGTCGGAAGACGCGCCGGCCACGGCGTTCGCGCTGGCGCGCCTGTTCGAAGAAGGCGGGCTGCCCGACGGCGTGCTCAACGTCGTGTTCGGCGGCGGCGCTGGCGCGGCCGGCGAGTTCCTGGTCGAGATGCTCGACGAGCGCCGGCTCGACAAGATCGCGTTCACGGGCAGCACCGCCGTCGGCCGACACATCGGCGCGATCGCCGGCCGGAACCTCACCCACCCCACGCTCGAGTTGGGCGGCAAGAACCCGATGATCGTGATGCGCGACGCCGACGTCGACAACGCGGTGTCCGGCGCGCTCTGGGCGGCCTTTGGAACGGCCGGCCAGCGTTGCACGTCGCTCGGCAACCTGATCCTCGACGAACCGATCGCTGATGCTTTCCGCGCCAGGTTCATGGCCGCCGTGGCGCAGATCAAGATCGGCGACCCCGGGCTCTTCGATGACGTCCTCTACGGGCCCTTCATCAACGAGCGCTTCTTCCATGCCTGGGAGGCGCACTACGGTTGGGGCCGCGCGGATGGCGCCACGCTCGCCTATGGACAGGGCCGGATCACCGAGGCGCATCGACCGTCGGGCTTCCGCGGCGACCCCGCCGCCGGCCTGTACGGCTGGCCGACCGTGTGGACAGACGTGAGGCCGGGCATGAGGATCTTCGAGACCGAGGTCTTCGGCCCGACGGTCAACCTCGTCACCGTCAACGGCATCGACGAGGCCATCGAAGCCGCCAACAGCGTCGACTACGGGCTGTCAAGCGCGATCTACACGCAGAACCGGATGTGGGCGTATCAATTCAAGGAAACGATCCAGGCCGGGATGTCGAGCATCAACAACAGCACGACCGGGGCCGAGGCGCACATGCCGTTCGGCGGCATCAAGGCCAGCGGCAACGGCACGCGCGAGTCCGGCATCTGGGTGCTCGACAACTACACGTACTGGCACGGCGTCAACGATGAGTTGTCGGGCCATCTGCAGTTGGCCCAGATGGACACCGAGTACGGCCATATGCGCGCGCCTTATCATGTCGCGCCGCTGGCTGACGGTTCATGAGGGAACGAGATGTCCGGCGATCATCGCATCCACAGTCGCGCCGTCGCGCCACGCTCGATCCCGCTGAAGACAGACAGCGTCGCGATCGAGCGCGTCCTCCACGATGCCGCTCACGTCTCGGGCGGTTATGCAACGGCGCTCGCGCAGCCGACTGATCTGGCCGAGGTCATCGGCGTCGTGAAATCCTCGGCGACGGTACTGGCGATCGGGTCGCAATCGTCGCTGACCGGCGGCGCGACACCGCGCGGCGAGACCGTCCTGGAAGTGCGCGGCCTGCGCGGTATCGAGCGGGTCGATGCGGAACGCTGGCGCGTCGGGGCCGGCTTGACGCTCGACGAACTCCAAGCCCACCTCGCGCGCCACGATGCCTTCTATCCTCCCGTGCCGGCCTATGCCGGAGCGCAGATCGGCGGCGCGGCATCGACCAACGCAGCCGGGCCGGCCACTTTCAAGTACGGTTCCACGCGCCAGTGGATCGACGGCCTCACCGTCGTGCTGGCCGACGGCAGCGTGCTCGAACTCGAACGCGGCCGATGCACGGCCCACCCCAACGGCCACTTCGAGATCGTCCGCCCGGACGGCTCGACTGTGTGGGTGCCCGTGCCGTCCTATCCCCTTCCCGCCGTCGCCAAGCTCTCAGCCGGCTATTACGCCGCAGCCGGCATGGATCTGGTCGATCTGTTCATCGGCTCCGAGGGCACACTCGGCGTCATCACTGAAGTCATCATCAAGACCGTGACGCCCGCGCCACTCACGACGGCGGCGCTCCTGTGTCTTTCCAATGAGCAAGATGCCCTCGAGCTTTCTGCCGCCTTGCGGAGCGAGGGCCAGTCGGCCTGGCGGGGCGGTGACGGGATCGACGTCTGCGCCATCGAGTTCATCGATGCCGCCTCGCTCGACCTGATCCGCGAAGATGGCGCCGACCGCGCCGCGGGCCTGCGCCTGCCGGATCAAGCCCGCGCCGCCCTGATCGTGCAACGCGAGTCGCTCGCGTCGGCCGGGCCTGGCGCGCCGACCCGCTGGCGTACGCTGTTGGAGGCGGCCGGCGCGACAGTGTGTGCCGAAGCCACCCTGCCTGGCGCCCCCGCAGAGTTCGCCCAGATCATGGGCTTGCGCGCGGCAGTGCCGCTCGCCGTGAATGCCCGCATCGGCCATGCTCAGCGGACAAGCGATCCGGGGATCAGCAAGGTGGCGGCCGACATGATCGTGCCCTTCGAGCACCTGAGCGAAATGATCGCCCTCTTCCGTGGCGAGTTCAGTCGGCTCGGTCTGCCGCACGCGATCTGGGGACACATCTCGGACGGCAATCTGCATCCCAACGCACTGCCCACCACGCTCGAGCAGGCTGAGACCGGACAGGCCGCGATCCTGCGGCTCGGACGCATCGTGACCGCCATGGCCGGCAGCCCGCTGGCCGAGCACGGCGTCGGCCGCAACCCCACCAAACAGGCGCTCTTGCGCCAGCTTTTCGGCGAGGCCGGCGTGGCGCAGATGCGGGCGGTGAAGACCGCGTTGGATCCGGGCGGCAAGCTTGCGCCGGGCGTGATCTTTCCGGCACGATAGGCCTGATCTATGACCTACAGATGCCAGGAGTGCGGCGGCCTCTACGCCGAGAACGAGGGCTGCGCGACGCAGTTCGGCCTGATGCTCGAGCGCGAGTTCGTGGACCCGGCCTACGGCGTCGTCCATCACCTGACGGTCGCGGGTTACATGCTGCAGCACGCGACGCGGCTGTCGCGGCGCGGCTGGCTCGAGATGCGCAGGCTGCTGCGCAAACACCTGCGCGAGGGCGTCGACGTCGAAGGCCTGAAGCGCCACATCCGCGCCTCAGGCGTGACCAGCCTCAAGGGCTGGTCGCTCAAGCCCGATGGGACGCGGATGGATGAGGCGATCGGGTTCGCGTGGTCGGAGACTGTCGCGACGATCGACCTCAGCAGCGCCGAGAGTTATTGCGAAGGCGTCAGCCGTTGGGCGGACTCGGTGTTGAACGATGCTGAGTCGATCGACGGGTGAAGAAGACGAAGGACAGGGGGTGAATGGCCATTCACCCCCTGTCCTTCGTCGCTCGTGATTTGAACGCAGCGCGGCGCTCAGGCGTCGAGCGCCGGGGCGCGGTTGACCCGCCACAGGTTGCCGGCCAGGGCGAGCGGCGCGAACGCGATCAACAGGCCGATGGCCGAGATCAAACCGTAGCCGCCCAGCGCCATCAGCGGCCCGCCAGCCAGGCTGCCGAGCCCGGAGGCGGTGTTGACGAGCACTTCGGTCGCGCCCTGCCCGCGCGCGCGCTCGATCGGCGTGAGCACATCGGTCAGGAGCGCAGCGCCGGCCACGTAAGTGAAGTTCCAGCCCAGGCCCAACAGCAACAACGCGAACGACATGAAGAACGGATCGAGCGAGGCGGGCGCCAGCGCGCACGCCGCGATCAGAAGCACGCTGCCGAGGGCGATCATGGGCACGCGCCCCCAGCGATCGACAAGGCCGCCGCTGAAGAACGACGGCCCGAACATGCCGAGCGTGTGCGACGTGATGATCAGCGAGATGACGTCCAGTTGCCCGCCGTGATCGTGGACGTGGACGGACGTCATCGCCATGACCATCACCATAACCAGCTGGCCCAACACCAGCGCAGCCAACGCGGCCCGGACCTTTGGAAGACCCAGCAGCTCGCGCCAGGGGCGCGCCTCGCCCACCACGATCGTTTCAGACGCCGCCTCGCGGTCGACGCGAAGCTGGCGCCCGACATCGACCGGATCCGGCCGCAAGAAAATGAAGAGCATCAGGGCGGTCAGCGCGAACACGCCGGCCGCCAGCCACCACGGCCCGGCCAGCGGGTTCTGACCAAGGCTGCGGGCCCATTCACCCAGGGGCGCGACAAGGCTCGGGCCCAGGATCGCGCCAAAGGTGCCGCCGGCGACCACGGTGCTGATCGCGCGCCCGCGCGACTCGGCCGGCACCATCTCGGCCGCGGCATAGCGGCTCTGCTCCGTGATGCCGCGCGCGGCGCCGAGCAGCAGGTAGCCGATCAGGTACGGCACGAAAAGACCGCCCATGATCGCGAAACCCGCCAGGGCCGCGCCAGCCACGCCGATGAGGAACCCGCCCGCGAGCCCAAGCCTTCGCCCGATGCGCTCCATGCCGCGCGCGGCCACATACGCGCTCCCCGCGCTGCCGAGCATGTACACGAAGCCCCCGACGCCGGTCAGTTCGTGGCGCCCGCTCAGCTCGAGCACGGCCAGCGCGCCGACCGTCGTTGACGCCAGGTAGGCGGCCGAACTGACCGCCTGACCCGCAAGCAAGATGTAGGTGAGGCGGCGAACCGTAGACATCAAGAGTTGAGCTTTTTGCTATTGAGCCTTCAAGCGCCAATGGCCCAAATCAATAGCTTGTTTCGGCCTTGAGGCCCTTCATGATGGCGACGCCCGCGGAGGTGCCGAGGCGCGTCGCGCCGGCATCGAGCATGGCCTCTGCATCGGCCAGGGTGCGAACGCCACCGGCGGCCTTGATGCCCATCTTCGGCCCGACCGTTTCGCGCATCAGGCTCACGTCGGCGACGGTGGCGCCGCCGGTCGAGAAGCCGGTCGAGGTCTTGACGAAGTCGGCGCCGGCACGCTTGACGATCAGGCTGGCGCGGCGCTTCTCGTCGTCGGTGAGCAGGGCGGTTTCGAGGATGACCTTGAGGATCTTGCCGGCGGCGTGCACGACGCGCGCGACGGTGCGGATGTCACGGGCCACCAGTTTGTCGTCGCCGGCCTTGACAGCGCCGATGTTGATGACCATGTCGATCTCGCCGGCGCCCTGGGCGATCGCCTGTTCGGCCTCGAAAGCCTTCATCTCAGGCGTGCTTGCGCCGAGCGGGAAGCCCGCAACCGTGCACACTTTGACGCCCGACTTCTTCAGCTCACGCACGGCCAGCCTGACGTGGGTCGGGTTCACGCACACCGACGCGAAGTGATAACGACGGGCCTCCTCGCACAAAGCCTCGACCTGCGCGGGCGTCGCCTCGGGCTTGAGCAGGGTGTGGTCAATGCAGGCTGCGATTTGTTCGGGAGTGCGGCTCATGTCTGGACCTCGTGGTTCGGTTTACCGGCCAGTATACGCCTTCAGCCGTCACAGAAGATCGCCACGAATTGCACGAATTGATTCGAATTGACGCGAATACGCTGGCTCCATTCGTGTCAATTCGAATCAATTCGTGCAATTCGTGGCAAAGATCCAAAAGGCCGTGCAGGCCGTTCAAGACTTCTTGCGGAAGCTCAGGCGGACCGGCGTGCCTGTGAACGGGTATTCGTGGCGAACGGAGTTCTCAAGATAGCGTCGGTACGTGAAGTGCGCGAGCTCGGGATCGTTGACGTGCAACAGGATCGTCGGGGGGTTGACGCGCACCTGCTCGGCAAACGAAATCTTGAGCTGCCGCCCGCCCTTCGAGGGCGGAGCATGCCGGACGACGGCGGCGCGCACGAGCTTGTTGAGCGCCGATGTCGGGATGCGCACGAGACGTTCTTCCTGCACCTTGAGCGCCGTGTCGAGGATCTGGCCGGTGCGCTGCCCGGTCTTGGCCGAGACGAACAGCACCGGCACGTAGTCGAGGAAGTGCAGGTTGGTGCGCAGACGCTCGGCGTAGGCCTGCATTGTGTTCGAGTCCTTCTCGATCACGTCCCACTTGTTGACAAGCACCACCACGCTCTTCGACTCGTCGATGATGAATCCGGCGACGTGCGCGTCTTGAGCCTTGAAAGGATCCTGAGCGTCGATCACCAGCAACGCGACGTCGGCGCGCGAGATCGCCTTGAACGTGCGCAGGACGCTCCACTTCTCGACGCCTGGGTCGATCGACCCGCGGCGACGGATGCCGGCCGTGTCGATCAACGTCAATTTGACGCCGTTGTAGGTGAGCGGCGTGTCGATGGCGTCGCGGGTGGTGCCGGGCACCGGGCTGACGATCGCGCGTTCCTCGCCGAGCAGTCGATTGAGCAGCGAGCTCTTGCCGACGTTCGGGCGCCCGACAAGCGCGATCTTGATGCTCTCATCGGCCTCGACCTCGGGCGCCGGCGGCAGCGCAGCGACGAGCGCGTCGAGCAGATCCGCGATGCCAGTGCCATGCAAAGCCGAGATGAAATAGGGGTCGCCCATGCCGAGTTCGTAGAAGGCATAGGCGGACTGCTGCGCCACGTCCGACTCTGTCTTGTTGACGGCGAGCAACACCGGCGGATGCATGGCCCCGTCCGGGCCGCGCTTCTGCGAGCGGCGCAGGATCTCGGCGACCTCGCGGTCTGCCTCGGTCAGACCGAGCTTGGCCTCGGTCATGAGGATGACGGCATCGGCGTCGGCGATGGCCATCTCGGCCTGCGCGCGCATCTGCGGCACGAACTGCGCCGAGCCCTCGGCCAACGCCGGCCCGCTTGAACTCGGTCGGGGCAACGGCTCGATGCCGCCGGTGTCGATGACATCGAAGGTGCGGCCGTTCCATTCGGCTTCGGCCACAAGGCGGTCTCGCGTGGTGCCGGGCGTATCGTCGACGACAGCCAGGCGCTCACCGGTCAGGCGGTTGAAAAACGTCGACTTCCCCGCGTTGGGACGGCCGACGATGGCGACAATGGGCTTGGACATGGGGTGGAATTGTAACCTGACCCGCAAACGACGCAGGGGACGACGCCTGCGTCGCCCCCCTACGACAATCGGGATGAACTCGACAACGCGATGAACATGGCGGCGCGTCGACATAACGGACGCGATGGCTGCGGCGAACGCCGCCAACACGATGCGGTAACGCCGCTCCTGGCCCTTCGCCGTTCGCTCCTCGCTACTGCGGTGTCGCGGTGGCCGTCGGCGTCGGCGTGAACAGCGGCAATAACGTCGGCGTCGGCGTTGGCGTGATCGTGAAGGTGGGCCGCGCCGTCGGCGTGCGCGTGGGACGCGGCCCGCGCGCGACCACCACTTGAACCTGCGCCGGCTGGATGCTTTCGACCGATAGGTTATCGGGCACGGCGACCACTTCGGGGGTCAACAACAACGTCCCGGCCGTCGTCTGGCCGGAGAGATCCACCGATAGCTGGATGTCTTCGGCCTTCAATTGATTCAGCAGCGCCACAGGACCGCGGATGACGGCCGAGACCGTCTCCGGCTCGACCCGCGCGTTGAAGCCGGCCTCGACGTTGATCGGCTCGACCGGGATCGAGGGGATAGTGACATTGATGATGATCGGCTCGATCAGGATCTGGACGGTCACGGCCGGCTCGCCCTGCACCGTCACGCCCTCGGGCAACACGAGGCCGACCTTCTTGATCACGTTCTCCGTGCTGCCCTTGATGCTGATCGGCTCGGTCTCGACGAAGCCGGGGAGATCGTTCACTTGCCGCGCGTCGCTCGACGAGATCGTCACGACCGACGGCGAGGCGACCTCGCCCGACACGTAGTAGCCATCCGCCGGCTCGTCGGGACGGATCACGCGCACGACGACCTCACGGTAGCCCGGCCGCGTGACGATCGGCACAGACACGTCGACCTGTTTGGGCTCGATCGTCACGCCGGGCACGATCTGGCCCTGGACGTCGAGGGCGCGCAGGTCGATCGCCTGGACCACGTCGCGGCGCGCGCCGGCGATGCTGAACGGGGCGGCCAACATGCTGACGCGGTCGACAAGCGATGTCGGCCCGGTGACGGTGCCCGTGATCACGGAGGGCTGCGTCGTTCCAGCCTCAAAACCCGTCGACGGCTCGCCGCTTTGCTGCAACTGGATGTCGATCACACGCGTCTCGACGGCTTCAAGGCGGACGCGCGCGACCTGGGGCGACAGGCTGACCAGGCTGAGCGGCGTCGGCGGGTTGTACTGCAACTCCACGTCGTGCTCGCCCGGGCCAAGGCCCGTGAGATCGGCGACCACGTCGATCGTGGCGGGGTCGATGGTGTTCAGCAGGCTCTGCGGCCCGCGCAGAGTCACGGTCGTCTGCACCGACTGCGGGCCCATGTTCATCAGGCCTTCGCCCAACGAAGCAAACCGGACCGAGATCGGCTGTGGCAGACGCTGCTCGATGAATTGATCTTGCTCGTTGGCCGCCACGAACCAGACAAGGACGGCGAGCACAAGCGCCAGCAAGATGCTGACGGCGAAATCAAGTTTCACGACGTTGTCCCGTCTCGCCCCAGCCCGTCGATCCTGCGGCGCCAGGGCGCCTTTGACGAGCGAGGCCTAGTCCTCGGATTTTTCACGGACGCGCTTTGATTCTTCGGTCGAAGCGCCGTCCCGCCCGGCCGCCATCGCACGAGCGGCCGAGCCGTTAACATTATTGCGACTGCTGTTCCCGCGAGCCGCGCGCAACAGGCTGCGCACCGTTCCGGCAAACGAGCGATCGCTGACCGGCTTGTAGAACGCGCTCAGCACGTTGCGCAGTCGCTCGCGATCGAGCGGCCGGATCATGTGGCCGTTGTGGACGACCGAGATGATCCCGGTCTCCTCGGATACCACGACCGCGACAGCGTCGGTGGCCTCGGTTGTGCCCAGCGCGGCACGATGGCGCAGACCGATCTGACGCCCGGTCACCTGCGGGTTGGTGGTCAGCGGCATGACACAGCCGGCGGCCGTGATGCGGCTGCCCTGAATGATCACAGCGCCGTCGTGCATGGGCGTGTTTGGGTAGAAGATCTGCAGCAATAACTGCGCGGTCACGGATGCGTCGAGGCGCATCCCGGTGTCGATGTATTCCTTCAGGCCACTCTGCCGCTCGATCACGATCAGGGCGCCGTGGCGGCGTTCCGACAGCCGGTGGGCAGCGGTGGCCAGGGCGTCGATGACGGCATCGGCCTCGCCCTCCGGCAGCTGGCGGTCGAGCAGCACCGTCGCACGGCCGATCCGCTCGAGCGCGCGCCGGATCTCGGGCGCGAAGATGACCGGGATCGCCACGACCAGGGCCGGCAGGATCGTGCCAAGCAGCCACGAAAACGCCTGCAGCCGCAGGATCTGGGTCAGCAGCGTGATGACGATGATCAGGAAGATGATGCCGCGCAGCAATGCCGCGGCCTGCGTGCCGCGGACGAGTTGCAGCACGGAGAGGATCACGAGAGCGACCAGGCCGATGTCGATCGCGCTGATCCAGGTCAGTTGGCTGGCGAAATAGGCCAGCTCCTGGAGGAATTCCGTCACAGTCTTATCAGTTTACGCTTTTGGGGCGGGAGCGGCAAGTCGGGAGGGACGGCGGACGGTAGACCGCGGACCGCAGAAGGCGCCTTCTGCGGTCCGCGGACTGCCGTCCGCTGTCAGTTCAACTGTCCCAAAAGGCGCACGAAGGGCGCCGGGTCCTCGGGGCTGAGGGCCAGGACGGCCTGGATAGTCTCGCGGGCCTGGGCGTTCGCGCCGGACCGCATCTGCAGCTCGATCAGGCCCTCGTAGCGGTCAATGGCATCCGCTTTGCGGCCCTGGTCCTGGTAGACGCGGGCCAGGCGTGCCACGATGGCGCCCTGCCCGGGGTAGCTCGAGCACAGTTCCTCGAGCAGGATAGTGGCGTTGGAGAACTGGCGGCTCGAGATGAGGTGCTTGAGCTGGTCGTCGAGCTCGGCCACGGCCGCGCGCTGATTGTCGAGCCTGAAGTAGAGATCGATCAGGGCGATGCGGGCGCGCTCATCGCTTGGGGATAGGGCCTTGATCTGCTCGTAGATCTTGAGCGCGTCGCGCCAGGCCAGGCGCTGGACATCGACGTCGCCGATCTCATGCAGGAGCTTGACCGACCAGTTCCGGTCGCCGGACTTCTGGGCCAGTTCGAGCGCGCGTGTGTACTGGTCGCGCGCGGAGTCGAGATCGGCCAGTTCGTAGTACGTGCGGCCGAGGTCGGCGGTGTGAGTGATGGCGTCGGCGATCTGGCCCTGCCCCTTGAGCAGTTCGATCAACTCAGCGCGGGCCGTCATGTCCATCGGGTTCAGATTGAGGACGCGATTGAGCAGACGGATCGAGCGCCCGATCTCGCCGCGGGCCTTGTAGGTGGCGGCCACGACCTGGAACTTCTGCGCGGCGGCCTCGGGCCGGCCCTCGGCCGTGAGGATCTCGGCCATGCGGATATGCACGGGCAGGTACGTCGGCGACGTATCGAGGGCGTAGTAGGCCTCTTCCATCGCAGTGGCATACAGGCCCTTGCGCATGTGCTCTTCGATCTTGCGGAGCGATTCCATCGCTGCGTCGTTTCCGGGCGTCGCGAGCAGGTCGGCCAGCGTGCCGCCGCCGCCGTCTCGATCGAGCTGACCGCGGGCGGTGCGGGCGCGTTCTTCCCAGTTCTCGCCCGAGAGCATGTGCTGAACGCCGGGCAGCATGCGGCCGAGCTCTTCATCGGTGAGCCGCGTGAACGACTCGGAGAGCGTGTCGTATCCTTCAGCGATCGCGTCCTGTTGATCGGCCGGCGCGAGGCTGACGTCGAGCATCTTCAATGCGTCGAAGAAGTAATGGAAGGCGTGACGCGCCTGCCCCATCTGACGCGCCGCCTCGCCCATGCCATAATTCGCGCCCGTGGCGATGGCGTTGTGCACGACAGCCGGCGGGAAGGCCGCCAGGGCCTCCTGAGGTTTGCGCAGGTCGAGGAGCAACACACCGCGCATGAAGTGCACGAGCGGATGATCGAGGCCCGCTTGCAGGACGTTGGTGTACAGGTTGAGGGCGGCCTCGCGGCTGCCGAGCGACTGCTCGTTGATGGCCTGGCCCAGGTACATGATCGCGTGGGCGCGCTGGCCTTGTGCGTTTCGCAGGCTGCCGGTGCCGCGCGAGAGCGCGCTGACCGACGAAGCGGTCTTGGTCGTGTCGGCATCCTCATCGAAGAGGAGTTCGGCAAGCAGTGTCAGCGCCGTCTCACGCGCCTGCTCGAGTACGTTGGCTTTGCGCACCGGCGGCGCCGAGGCGCTCGCCTCGGCGAACACGCCGAGCGGGTTCGGCGTCATGGGCATCGGGCTCGTCGCCGGCGCCTCAAGCGCCAACTCGACGCCGCGCATCGAGGTCGGGATCGGCTGGGCGTTCTTCAACCGCGTGAAAGCTTCGCGGGCCTCCGGAAGCTGCGGGCTGAGTTGGACGGCCCGCTGCAACGCGGCGTTGGCCTTGGCCGGATCGTTGGCCTTCTGGAAGAGCCTGGCGACCTCGATGAACTCGAGGGCCGCGGCCTGCGGTTTGGCACCTCGTTCGAGCGCCAGCGCCAGCCGCGAACGGGCGCCGAGGTTGTCGGGCGTCGCGCGGACGCTGCGCGCCAGGGTGACGACCGCCTTGGCGATGTCCTGGCGCTTCATGTGCAGTTCGGCCACGTACAGGTAGGCCTGCCCGGCTTCCTGCGGCCGACCCAGCTTCTCGAGGATCTCGCCGCACTTCTCGGGCGCGACGGGGTCGCCCGGGGTCTTGCTGACGGCTTTCTGGTAAACGCCAAGGGCTTCCTTGAGGCGTCCCTTTTCGTACAGAGCCAGGCCCAGGGCGTTCAGGGCGGCGCCGTCATCGGGGAACTCGGTGACAGCGGTCTGATAGGCCTGAAGGGCCTGATCCCACTGCCCGTCCCAGGCGGCAGCGTGACCGGTTTGAAGGGCTTGCTCGAATACGTCGCGTCGACCAGTCATAGTTTGCTTCAGTCTGTGACGGATCCCGCCCCGCCCGTAGGCGTGCCAGGACCCGGCGTGCGCGCCAGTTCCAGGCATGACGGATCGTTACGTCAGTCTAGCGGAACTGAGGCCCTATTCCCTGAATTTACATGTGCAATTTATGTGCCGTTGCGGTGGTTCTGGGGGGCTTGGTTGGGCAGAACGACAGGCCAAGACTGCCAACCGGGATAGAAGGCGCCTGCCCCACACCCAGCCGTTCAAAGCCGGCCGTCAGACTCGCCCGCCTCGACGCCCCCTGGAGGACATAAGTCAACACGGACCGGGTCGAGGTGGTGGTCAACAAGTCGCTGCCGCCGCCTCATACTCGGACTACCTTGGCATCGCCAAGGCTCAGGGAATATGGACTGAAAAGCCTCTCTGCCCTGGTCGTTCGTCATTCGTTATTCGTCAACGCCGTAGGCGCCACATCTGCTGTCTGCGGTCCGCCGTCCGCCCTCACGCATCCGCGGGGCCGGGCTGCCAGCCCACGACAGCCGCCCAGGCCTCGGCCGCGAAGTAGATCTGATCCACCGCCGGGTTCTTGACGTCGGGGTACGTGGCAGGGTCGGCCAGTTTGTCGGCCAGCAGGCGCTTGAGTTCGGCGTACGCCTCGGCGCAGGCCGGATTGGCGCGGAGGTAGTCGCGGAACAGGAGAGCGAAGCGCTGGTTCGGCCGGCCCGCGACCCGAACGTGGATGTTGGCGGCGCGCGCGCCGTTGGCGGGCCTGAAGAAGAGCTTCGACCACGCCTCGGCGGGCTCGGCGTTCATGCCGGGCGGAACGTGGTCACGCAGATAACGCTCGTTGGGCAGGAAGCCGGCCGCGATCAAGGCGTTCGTGATCTCGTCCGTCAGCTCCGCCACGGTCACCTGTACGTCGATGATGTCCTTCGCGGCCAGCCCGGGCACCGACGTCGAGCCGATGTGATCGATGCGCAAGGCTGCCCATCCCAGGGCAGCGCGGATGCGCCGCGCCAGGGCCTGAAACTCGATGGGCCATTCCGTTCGATAGGGCGTGATCACGATGGGCGACATCCAGGGCACCCTCGGCGACTCCTATTTCATCTCATCCCAGTTCGGTCCGCTGCGTACTTCGACACCCAGTGGCACCGAGAGCGTGAAGGCGCTCTCCATCACCTCGCGGATCACGGCGCTGGCGGCCTTGACGTCCTTCTTGCGGCATTCGAAGACCAGTTCGTCATGCACCTGCAGCAGCAGCCTGCAGTCCACACCTGCGGCGTCGAGGGCCGGACCGATGTTGAGCATGGCGCGCTTGACGATGTCGGCGGCCGTGCCCTGGATCGGCGCGTTGATGGCCTCACGCTCGGCGCGGGCCTTGGCGATCGCGGCCTCGCGCGTCCCGCCTCCGGCATCGCCCGTCAGGCCGGGGAAGTAACGCCGCCGGCCGATCAGGGTCTGCACGTAGCCGTTCGTCGCGGCGAAGGCCTTGGTGCCGTCAAGGTACTCGCGGATGCGCGGGAAGCGCGCGAAGTATTGCTTGATGAACTCGTCGGCCTCGCTGAGCGTGAGCCCGGCCTGACGCGAGAGCATGAACGAGCCCATGCCATAGAGCAGGCCGAAGTTGATCGTCTTGGCCTGCCGACGCTGGTCCTTGCTGACTTGCTCGGGTTTCAGGTTGAGCACCGCCGCCGCCGTCGCCGTGTGAATGTCCTGCCCTTCGGCGAACGCGGCCTTGAGCACCGGGTCGTCGCTGACATGCGCGGCGATGCGCAGTTCGATCTGCGAGTAGTCGGCCGAGATCAACACGGTGCCCGGCGCCGCCACAAATGCGCGGCGCACCCGTCGCCCGAGCTCGGTGCGGATCGGGATGTTCTGCAGGTTCGGCTCAGACGACGAGATGCGGCCCGTGACAGCGCCGGCCTGGTTGAATGACGTGTGGATCCGGCCGGTCGCCGGATTGATCTCGGTCGGCAGCGCGTCGACGTACGTCGACTTGAGCTTGCTCAGCTCGCGCTGTTCGAAGATCAGGTTGATCACCGGATGACGATCGCGCAAATCCTCCAGCACATCCGAAGCCGTCGAGAACTTGCCGGCCGCCGTCTTGCGCGACCGATCCGGCGGGCGCAGCCCGAGCTTGCCGAACAGCGCTTCGGAGAGTTGCTGGGTCGAGTTGATGTTGAAGCTGTAGCCGACGAGGTGATAGATGTCGGCCTCGACCTTCTGCAGCTGGGTCTGAATCTCGGTCCCCAGCTCGCTCAAGTAATCCGCATCCACGCTGATGCCGGCCATCTCCATATCCGCCAGCACCGGGATGAGCGGCATCTCGAGGTCGCGCAGCAGCTCGGCCTGGTGTTTGGCCGACACCTCGTTCATCAACACGGGCACCAGCCGCAACGTCAGGTCGGCGTCGGCGGCCGCGTAGGGCGCCGCGCGCTCGATGGGCACCAGGTCCATCGTGATCTGCTTCTTTCCGGTGCCGATCAACTCCGTGATCTCGGTCATCTCGACGCCGAGCCGAACGAGGGCGAGCTTCTTCAGCCCGAGGCTGTGCGAGGCCGGGTCGGTCAGCCACTCGGCCAGCATCGTGTCGACGCCGAGCGGCCCGACGCGGATGCCCGCCCGCGCCATGGCGATGAAGTCGTAGTCGATGTTGTGGCCGTGCTTGGGCAGCTTCGAGTCGGTGAGCGGCCTGCGCAGCGCCTCGACCACCTGCCCCAGCGGCAGCTGCTGGCCCTCGCGATGCCCGACGGGGATGTAGTAGCCCTGGCCCTCGCGCACCGCGAGCGAAATGCCCACCAGGTTCGAGCGGACCGGGCTGAGGCCGTCGGTCTCGACGTCGAACGCGACGGCGCGCGCCGCGCTCAGGTCGCGCACCAACGCCTCGAGGCCT
This sequence comes from Anaerolineales bacterium, assembly GCA_044226485.1. GTDB lineage: Bacteria > Chloroflexota > Anaerolineae > Anaerolineales > UBA6663 > UBA6663. The sequence goes on along the minus strand of JBGAGY010000019.1, from coordinate 8,452 downwards.
TTGGCATCGTCTACGATGATGGCCTCGGTCGGCGCGGGATTGGCGTTCGGCTCGACCGGCACGGCGAAGAGGCCCATCTGGCCCGAGGCGGTGACGACCCCGCCGGTTTGCGGCGGCGGCGTCTCTTCAACAGGCGCGTCATCAGAGCCCGGCAGGCGCTTGAGAAGCGAGCTGAACTCCAACATCCTGAACAACTCGAACAGGCGATTGCGGTCGAGCTGTCGCACTGCACAAGCCTCGAGCTCGAAAGCCAGCGGCACGTCGGTCACGATCGTGGCCAGCTTCTTCGACAGCGCTGCCGACTCGCGGCCGGCCTCAAGCTTCGACTTGAAGCGGTTGGCGACCTCGTCAAGGTGTTCGTAGATGGCGTCGAGCGAGCCGTACTTCTGCAGCAGCTCGGTCGCCGTTTTGTCGCCGACGCCCGAGACGCCGGGGATGTTGTCGGACGTGTCGCCGACGAGCGCCTTGTAGTCGATGTACTGCGTGGGCGTCAGGCCGAAGCGTTCCTGCACCTCGGCCGGGCCGTAGTCCTTTGAGTCTTTGAGTTTCTGCCCTGCCAGCCGAATGGTGATGCCTTCATCGGCCAGCTGTAGCAGGTCACGGTCGCCGGTGATGATCACCACCTGCACGCCGGCCTTTGCCGCGCTGCGCGCCACGGTGCCCAAGACGTCGTCGGCTTCGTAGCCCTCAGCCGTCAGGATGGGCGCGTTGAAGGCGGCCACCAGATCGCGAATGCGGTCGATCTGCACGCGCAGGTCGTCGGGCATCTTCTCGCGCGTGCCCTTGTAGCTGGCGAAAAGATCGTCGCGGAACGTTCGCCCGACGTCGAAACTGACGGCCAGATAGTCAGGCGCCTCGGCCAGGTAGTCGAGCATCTTGACTGCGAACCCGTAGGTGCCGGCGGTCGGTTCGCCGCTCTTGGTCACCCAGCGGGATCCGTCCGATGCCGCCGTCAACGCAAAATAGGTTCGGTACGCCAGGCCGTGCCCGTCGATCAGGTAGAGGGTCTTTCGCGATTTCGCCATGGGCTTATTGTAATTGCTGACGCAATGGACGACCGCCGGCGGCGAACGACAGGCCGCGGACCGCGGTCACTTCAAGAGGGCTTCAACTTCGCGCACCGCGACTCGCGCCGCGCGGCGAACCTGAGCCAGCGGAAGACGCGAGCGGACCCCGATCGAGAGCAGGCGCTGGCCGATCAGACGCACTGAGTAGAGGGCATAGCGGTCAGCCGCGCCGTCGTTCGCGAAGCGCAGCACCTCGGAGGTATCCGACTGCCCGGCCCAGGCGTGCGCGATGGCGCGCTGCAACGGCTCGGCCGCATCGGCGACGACTCCGGCCGCCGCCAGCACCAACTCGCCCTCGGTCAGGAGAACGGGGTCGTTCTGGAGTTCCTGGCTCAGACGATTGAGCGGCGCCGCCAGGAGCCGCGGGTCCGGCGAGGGATGGCTGAGGCCAGCGGTCATCTCGCCCAGCGACCGGCGAGCCAGCCGCCCGGGCGGCGTCGCGTTGGACATGGCCGTCAGCCCGGGACCGATCTCGGGCGCCAGCGAGTCGATGGCGCTCAGCAACTCGGGCAAGAAAACCGGTTTGTTGAGTTGAGCCTGGACCTGATTGGGCGTCGTCACGTGGCCGGGGAGAGGCAGCAGGACGACCGGCAGTTCGGGGACATGCGCGCGCAGCCGATTGAGCAGATCGTCGAGCGAGCTTTCGGGCAGATCCGCATCGATCACGGCCACGTCCGGCCGGATCTCGGAAACGCGCTGCAACGCCAACGCGGCGCTGTTGGCGACCAGGACGCGCAGACCGGCCTGAGCCTCCAGCTCACGCGCCAGAAACGACGCGAAGTCGGCGTCCCGGTCGGCAATCAAGATCGTGCGCATGACCATCCCGCCATCGTTGTCGGTTGGTTATAACCGGGAATCCGTAAATCTGCCAGAAGAAATTGTGTGGATGGGTGGTGAGCACCCTCGCTCCACCCGTCACCGATTCACTGAATCGCCTTGCATGCTCCACGCGCCAGCCTGCGTGATGGTCAGAGCAACCGTCTGGCCGCGCAGGTCGGCATCGTCGCCAGGAGCCGCCTCAAAGAAGACAAGTTTGTTGTTGCGAGTGCGTCCGCGCCACTTGCCCTTATGTTGATCCTCAACCAGAACGTCCTGCCGCTGGCCGACCAGGCGAGCGTTGATCCCGGCGACGACACGCTCCTGCAGCGCTTCGAGAACCTGGAAGCGCCGGACCTTCTCCTCCTCGGGCACGTCATCGACCATGCGACGCGAGGCCACTGTGCCCGGCCGGGTCGAGTATCGCGCCAGGTGGGCGACGTCGAGCTTCACGTCTTCGAGCAGCCGGTAGGTCGCGTCGAACTGCTCACTGGTCTCGCCCGGGAAGCCGACGATGATGTCGGTGCCGATCGACACGTTCGGGATGATCGAGCGGATCCTGTCGATCAGGCGGCGGTAGTCGTCGTTGGTGTAGCCGCGCTTCATGTTGGCCAGCACGACATCGTCGCCCGCTTGCACGGGCACCTCGATGTGCTCGCAGACCTTGGGCAACTCGGCCACCGTCCGCAGCAGATCATCGGTCATCCAGTTCGGGTGCGACGTCAGGAAGCGAATGCGTTCGAGGCCGTCGATGTCGTGGATGGCGCGCAGCAGGCTCGACAGGGTCGGGCCGTCGTCGATGTCGAGGCCATAGCGGTCGACGATCTGGCCAAGCAGCGTCACTTCGCGCACGCCCTGGTCCACAAGGCCGCGCACGTCAGCGGCCACCTCCCCCACCGGTCGCGAGCGTTCGACACCGCGGCGGTAAGGGATGATGCAGAAAGTGCAGGCATGTGAGCAGCCGTACACGATCGGCACGTGAGCGGTCACGGCCCGACCACGCTCCGGCGCCGGCAGCGTGTAGCCGCCGGTCTGCGTGTTGAGCACCGTCGTGGCTTCATCTTGATAAGCGAAGCGCTGCAGGCGTTCGGCCTCGGCCAGGTCATGGCCCTCGCGCTCGAGCAGGTAGCGCACGAGCGGCCCCGGCTCCGAGGGCGGCGAGAAGACGTCGACCATCGGCAGCTTCTTCTTGAGCACATCGGATCCGCGTACGCCTACGAGGCAGCCCATGAGGTTGATCACCAGATCCGGGCGCTTGCGCTTGAGGGGCAGCAGCGACGTCAGGCGGCCATAGGCTTTGTCCTCGGCGCTTTGACGCACGACGCAGGTGTTGAGCACGATCACATCGGCCCGCTCGGCCTCGGCTTCGGCGACGTAACCCAGGGCCTCAAGCGCGCTCGCCACCCGCTGCGAGTCGGCGACGTTCATCTGGCAGCCCTCGGTCCACACGTGATACTTCATGCGCGGGATTTTAGCATACGGTACCCTAACTTATTCACCGGCTCGGTTGATTGGCTTGAGGATTCTTGCTGCGAATTGCGCAGATTTCGCGGATGCAGGAAGGACTGATGGCGGACCAAAATGCCCCTGACCATCCGCGACGTCTTTTCCCGAAATCCGCGTCATCCGCGGCGAAATCCTCACCGTGAAAGCGCGGCCAACCACAGCCGTTCAGCGAGCCCGCCGGGCGGCTGCTGGCCAAGAAGCTGCTTGAAGCCCGGCGCTAAGGCCCAGCCCGGGTTGGCGGCCAGGCCCTCCGCTTCGTAGGCGCCGACGTCGTAGGGCGCCAGGCGCAGGCTGCCGTTGAAGTCGAGGGAGAGCGAGTAGGCGGCGACCGCCCGCCCGAGCAGGGTCGAATCAGGACGCGGCCAGAAGTCGAGCGCCGCCGGCGCCGAGAAGGCCGTGGCGGCCGAGCCGCCCGCGATGAACCTGACCCCATCGACGGCCACGCCGCTGACCGACCCCGCCACGACGTTGGCGGCCACGCTGGCCGAGCCGAGCGCGTCGCCGTTGACGGCCACCCCGCCCTCGCAGTAGAAGGCGTTGTTGGCGAGCCAGAGGGTGCCGATCGCGCCGTTCCAGCGGATCTGCAGACAGTCGTCGCTGTGGCCGTAGACGGTGTTGTGGAAGATGCGCACGTTGCGCACCTGCGGCACCTGCGCGTGCGACCGCGCATAGATGCCTTCGTCCGAGTTAAGGATGAGGTTGTTGTAGATGTCGGCGTCGGCGGCCACCTGGATCGCCTGACCGCAGTGCCAGAGGACGTTGCCCGCCACGACGTTCGCCGCCGTTCCCCCGCCATAGACGAAGATGCATGGGAAGCGCGTGCCGTCGACGGTGTCGTGGATGACGTTGTTCGTGATCTGATTGCCGCCCGAGCCGGCTTTGACCTCGATGCCGTCGTTGCCGCCGCCGCTCGTCGCGCGCAGATCGTGAATGTGGTTGGTGTCGATCACGTGGCCCTGCGCCACGCACGCCGCGCTGTTGCAGCCGACGTAAAGCCCCTCGCCGGTGGGCGCGTAGCTGGTGGCGCGGCCGGTGTGGTCGATCTCGTTGAAGCGGATGATGAAGGCGCGGGTGTCGCCGCGATTAAGCGCCAGCGCCGCGCTGCCCGTGTCGTGGACGCGATTGTGCTCGAGCGTGATGTTCGCGTTGGCGGAGCCCAGGAAGACGATGCCCTCGTCGCCGCCCTGGAAGTCGATGCCGCTGATGACGAGGTAGCGGCTGTTCTCGATCTCGAGGTTGTTCTGATCGTAGTTACCGGCGCCGCCGGTCTCGGGGTGAGCCAGGATCACATGCTCGCCGTTCGCGGCCCTGATGGTGATGGGCTGCGCGGCAGTGCCCTGCAGACCGCTCAGCAGTCGGCGACAGCTTTGAGTGTACAGGCCGCCCGTCAGGATCAGGGTGTCGCCGGCCTTCAACGTGTTGGCGACGGTCTCGAACTCCTCGCTGCAGCTGGGTGAGGCCGGCGGCGAGATCGTGATCGTGCGCGGCGACGTTTGCGCGGCCGCTGCCTGACCCGCACCGAGCCAGACCACGAGCATCAACATCGAGAGGCGCGTTCGTGTCTTCATAGCGGGGTTCGCCAAACGAACACGTCACGGCGGTCGGCCGTGACGTGTAGGTCCATCCAGTGACGACGCGCAGGATCGTTCAGCAGCCCGCGCCTTTGCGAACGATGGGCACGTACAGGCGTTGCGTCAGATTGGCCGGGAACGCCGGGGGCGTGCCGCCGCCGGTGGCGGTCGCAATACCGAGGGACGCCCCGGGGGTGAAGCCCGGGAAGACGGTCGCCACGTTCGGATTGCCCAGCCGGTTTTGAACGAGCTCCGCCAGCACCTGGCGGTAGTCGGTCGTGACAGCCAGATCGGCGCGATCATACAGTTGGTTCGTGGCCAGGCCGGGCCAGGCACCGTACACGGCGCCGCCCTTGATGCCGCTGCCGCCGAGCACCAACATGGCGCTGCCGTGGCCGTGGTCAGTGCCGTCGTTGCTGTTCTGCGCCACACGGCGACCGAACTCGCTCATGACCACGACCGTTGTGCGATTGGCCCAGTTCGGGCAGCTTCCATCCAGGTCGAGCATGAAGGCCTTGAGGGCGTCGGCCATCGGCTTGAGTTGACTCCCCAGATACCCGCCGTTCTGGTCGTTCGCAGTCGGCGAGTTCCCCTGATGCTCGTGAGTGTCCCAGCCGCCCAGGTCCACGGTGGCCACGTTCAGGCCCAGGTTCATCTTGATCAACTGGGCGATCGACTGCAGGTTGTCGCCGAACGAGTTCTGCGGATAGGCTGCGCCGTTCGCGGGCACATAGTCGCCCGGCGCCGTGCTCTCGATCAGGTCGATCGTGTCAAGGGTTTCGCGCGCGGCAGCGTCGAGGAAGCCCGCACCGGCGTAGAACGTGCGCAGCGCCGTGCGCTGGTTGGCCACGTAGTTCTCCCAACCATCGAGGTTGAAGCTCGACGGATCGTTCATGGCCACGGCGTTTTCAAAGCCGGCCAACGACATCGCCTGGCCGCCGCCGGTCGAGAGCGCAGGGAAGATGCCGGACGACCCGTACGGTGAGCTCTGCAGGTGACGCGTGATCCAGCCCGTGCTCGACGACTTCGCGCCCGGCGTGCCAAGTTCGATGTACTGCTGGGCGTCGAAGTGGCTGCGCGTGTCGCTGGTCAGACCCGTCGCGTGCACGATCGCCAGCTTCTTCGACTGGTACATCTCGTAGAGAGAGCCCATCGACGGATGAAGCCCGAACTGGCCGTTGAGATTGAAAGCCGCACCCGCGCCGCTGGCCGGGATCTTGATGTTGTAGCGTGCTGCTTCATAGAAGCCGCGATCGGGGCCGCCGATCACCGGCACGACGTTCAGCGCATCCCACCCGCCTCGCAAGAAGACCACGACCAGCACGCCCGGCGCTTCGGAGGCCGCATTCGGCGCTGCGAAGGCCAGGTTGGTGATGCGCGAGCCCGCCATGGCCGCGATCGCGGCCGAGCATCCCATCAGAAAGCCACGTCGGCTGATTTTGACCATCGTGATCCTCCCTCACCGCCACTGCCAGTCAGGGCTCATGTAGATCAAGGCGACCATGTGTCGCAGGCGGGCCTTGAAGTCGTTTGTGTTCTTCGACGGCGTCGAGTTCGGCCCCGCGCCGTTGCCCAATAGGCGCAACAGCTCGTCGCGGTACGCGGAGCTCGACATCGGTCGGCCAAGGATGCGATTGATCCAGCCGTCGACCATGTCAACGATCGTGACGCCCGGCGTCTGGGCGAGGATGTCGACCTCGACCACGTTGACCTGGCCGCTGTTGTTGTAGTCGTCGATGTAGCCCATCAACGCGCGGTTGGCGTAGTTCCAGCGTGTCAGCAGACCGTTCGTGTTGATCCAGGCGCTTGCCACGTCCGGATATCCGTTCGGCGGGCGCCACGAGAACAACGCATGGTTCATGGCGTCGTAGTTCCAATAGAAGCCGTCGTATTCGGGCAGCACCGTGGCGAGCGTCGAGCGGAGGATGCCGATGGCATATTCCCAGGGACGCTTGATCTTCATGCCCCAGGTCGTCTTGAACTCGTCGGAGAGCAGGATGTGCCGCATCGTCTGCTTGATCTGGTCGGGCGCCGTCGCGTTGGCCACGAAGACCGCCGCCGCCGAATCGACAAGCGATTGGGGCGGGTTGTCGGTGATGAAACGGCGGATCAGCTTGCGGCAGATGAAGTTCGCGGTCTTCGGGTGATAGGCGATCAGGTCAAGAACCTTCCGACCGTGTTCGTCGCCCGAGGGATCGGCCGCCATGAACTGACCGAGCACCGTCTTCTGGAAGCGATCGTGCCAGTCGGGATAGAAGTACCAGGTGCCGTTGTCTTTCTGGACCTCGGCGTCGTAGGGCCACATCCCGTCGCGCACGCGCCAGCCGGCAAAGGCGCGAGCCGCCTCGTACACGTCGGCGTCGACGTACCCCACCGGGTTGGGATACCCCGGCACCTGGTTCTGCTGCAGGGCTGAACCGAGGTAGTTCTCAGCGCCCATGCCATACACCTCGAACAGCTCGCGCGCCCAGTTTTCGTTCGAGCCCCTGTCGTTCAGATAGTTGTCCATGTAGAACAACATCGCGGGGCTCTTGGCCACGGCTTCCAGGAACGTTCGGAAGTTGCCGAGCGCGTTGGCGCGGATGACGTCGCGATCGTACGACACCCACGTCGCCGACGCGTAGGCGTAGTCCCAGGCATAGATGGTGAAGTGGTTGTGCCAGAACTCCACCATCATTTCGTACAACTGCCGCTGGCTGAACACCGCGCGCGTCACGGTCAGGGCGCGCACGTTCTCGATAGGCACTTCACGACCGCCATTGCCGTTCATGTGATCGGCCCACAACCACGTGAGCCACTTGTCGGCTGCCGGCACGAATCCGCCGTTCTTCAGGCGGTTGATCTGCGCGTCACACTCAGCGTCGCCGACGCCCGCGGGGTTCAACTGCCAATCGACCCAGGAAACGAGTTTCTCGGCATCGGTGGCGCCGGGCATGGCCGCGAACTTGGCGTAGTCGACGGAGCCTGGGCGCGGGCCGTAGCACAGCCGGTTGAGGACGATGTTGGCCATGGGCGGCGGCGTCTGCGGCGTCAAGGCCTCGAGCCCATCGAGGTAGAACGGCGGGGCCGTATCATCGGCCAGGTTGGCCGGCACGTCAGGCCCGGTCATGGGCGCATCGATCGGCGCACCCTCTGAGTCTGTGATTCCGTCTTGCGCGAGGGCCGATTTTCGCCCGGCAGCCAGAGCCACCGATGCAGCCGTCAGCACCGCTCCCTTCAGCAACGATCGACGATCCATTGGCTTCGATTGAGAGGCGTCAGACATAAGATCATTCCACTGGGAGAGCCGTCATCCCCCACAGACGACGGGCGCGATGAGCGCGACTTCAATGTAGTGGGCGACCCAGGTCGGCGACAACCAGAGAAATCGGGCCGTCGTCTCCGCATTTCTTCTCACTCAATCGAGATTGGGTTGGAAAGCGGGCAACGGTTTTCCCAAGATACCGGGAGTGCGAACGACGAGTCTGATGGACCGAGACTCGTCGTTCGCAC
>JBGAGY010000005.1:0-506734 GCA_044226485.1 Anaerolineales bacterium | reverse complement strand
TCGACCCAACAGCCGGCCCGGAGCCCGGCGACGAACTGGCGCGCACTCCGCTCAGAACGGCCAGACGCGCCGGCGACCGACTCCCGCTCGCCAACCACTACGTCAGCTTCGCACCACTGCCCGGAGGCAGAAGCCTAACGGCTCGCATCAGCTGCGTGGCGGATGAACCGAGGCCGACGTGCCCGACGACTCGCCGGTGAACCGAGACCGCCCGGATTGGGGCCCGATTAGCCACGTCAGCTGCATGCGTTCGTTAGCCAGCACCATGCTGCTGAGGCCCACACCTGACCAAAGGCCTTGCTGGCTATTGCCTCCGCCTTCGCCCGCTGATCAAGCTCAATGCGCCTGTTCCTACGTCCAATGCGGTACCGACCGCCGCCCGAGACGCAATCAACGGAATCCAGTACACGGCGAAACTCACGGTACCCAAGAAACACCACACGGTGATTATGCTCCAGAAAAGCCCGGCATCTGGTGGCTGGAGCCAACTCCAGCCAATGCCGCCAAAGACCAGAAAACTCGCCGGAAACATCAGGATCAGCGGAACCCAGGGCGACAACCTTAGTTTGTCACAAGCCACCTGGATCAGAGTTGTCAACGGCAGCAGTATGAGGGCCGAGATCGCTATAGCCAGAAGTAATGACCCGAAGGGAACGAGAACGAAGTTCAGTATCCCGCCAGGATCGCCCTGCATCACCAGTCCGACGACGACAAGTGCCAGGTATGCCACGATGGGGCCAAGCGTCAACGCGATGACACTGATTGTTGCGGCAACCAGATGCGAAGTAAGGTCAACAGTGAGGGCCTTCATGCTTGCGCTCCCCTTCCTCTATACGGGCTGGCTAACGGCTCGCATCAGCTGCAGGGCGGATGAGCGGGCGCTTCTGCCCGAAGGCACGCCGGCGAGCCTGCCGACTCCGAATTGGGGCCCCGATTAGCCCTGTCAGCTGCATGCGTTCGTTAGGCGGCCAGATATGACTCGTTGTCGTCTCCTCATCTGTTTGTATGTACAAGCTTGGTACGGATCATCATGGCCCAGGATACTGCTGCTCCTCGTATGCATCTCATTCTACTTCTGGTTGCGTAGGCGCGGAAAGATCCAGATATCGTGTCGGTCGCGAACGTAGATGACTCCTATGATAAGCGCCGCAAATCCCGTAAGTATGCTGACAATGTATAGCCATCGCTGGGCTTCCTGCCATACTGTGATGTAGACCACGATGCCATGGTTATTCATCGGCACGTTTTGTAGAGCGTTCGGCACTTGACTACCGCTAGCATATAGCCCTGCGGTGAAAAGAAGCACATAGTTGAGGATGTAGAGCGAAAGTACAAGGAACCCCAAATGGAAGGCGGTCTTGACGATTCTCTTGGCACATTCCGGTTTCATCGCAACACTTCGATTTGGGCTGCGTGGTCCCTGATTGAGGCCGCCTAACGCACGGGCATCAGCTGCGTGGCGGGTGAGCCGAGGCCGTGCCGCTCGACGGCGCGCCAGTGAACCGAGGCCGACATGAATTGGGGCCCCGAGTAGCCACGTCAGCTGCATGCCATGGTTAGCCTGCACCAGGAAACACCCAAGGCACCAAGCCGTACGACCATAGGTCGACGTACAGAAAGCAACTGAACGCTACCAGAATCACAATGGGAATCCATCCCCAACCGGACTTGAGAAAGGCATCCGCGGGATCCGCAGGGTTATAGATGACCTCAACTTCGGTCCCCACGGGGAATCGGCCAGCCGACTGCGTTGCCTTTGCCCGATCCATCGACCGATTCTCGTTTAGCAGCGGAAACCTTCTGGAATGATGGTGCACCCACCGCCCAACGTACGCTTGGCCATTGACCTGATACGCATAGCGAATCGTGGGTCTGAAGATCTTGCGTTCCTCATCAATCGACCGCATATCGCGCGTCGTGATCGTCGACCGTGTGATGATCCCACGGACCCGCGGCCATCGCGAAAAGCGATACTGAAGATAGATCATGTACGCCGCGAGGCCAATGACAAATACGTGAAGCGTCGTGTTGAGCAAGTTCCAGATACTGATCGGCATCGTCCAATTCTAGAACGGATTGTGGCCGTCACTCCTTTCGCGACGAGAAGCAGGCTAACGGCTCGCATCAGCTGCGTGGCGGGTGAACCGAGGCCACTCCGCCCGGCGACAAGCCGGTGAACCGAGGCCGACACGGATTGGGGCCCCGATTAGCCACGTCAGCTGCATGCGTTCGTTGGGCGGCATCAGGACCCGCCAAGACACGATCACTGCTCAGAGTGCGACCTGATCTGGAGAAACAACCTGATATCGAGATAGCATCCACATGCGAATGCCATCAGCGAAGCCCCAGATTGCCATCAGCCCGGCCAAGTACATGAGCATTTCAATCATGTTCGTTTCTCTACCAGTTTGCAGGGCTACCATCGATACGATAAGAGGGCTGACCATGCCGCAGAGTAAGCCAATCAATCTGTCCCGACCAATTGGCCAACGCAACGTCCAGGCGTACACATGCTGCGCAATCAAAGTGCATACGCTAATCGGCACCACAAGCAAGAAAAACAGCATCGCGCCGCCCAACATCTGACCCAGCGCCATCATTGCGCCGGCTATGAGTAACTCAGCCACAACCACAGAGCCGACAACCCAGCCAATTGTGGTCGCCAGGATCCAGTGCCTTGACTTGACCGGTGTGTCGGCCAATTGAATGGAATTGATGACACCTATCCAGAACCCGCAGAACCCCCCATAGACCGCTGCGATTGCAAGGCCGAATACACCTACATCCTTATGTGAGAATACGAACGTCAGGCTCGGCACAACCAGGGCGAAACCAGCAAACGGTAGGCCGATGACTCCCACAAGGGGCCAGAATGCCAAGGATTCCAACCCTACTATGAGTGCTCGAATTGGGAGTAATCGCATGTGGCACCTAGTATAAACCGCGTCTCCCCACTCGACTCTGTGGAGCCGCCCAACGGCCCGCATCAGCTGCGTGGCGGGTGAACCGGGGCCGACCCGCCCGAAGCCGCACCGGTGAACCGAGGCCAACCCGAATTGGGGCCCCGAGTAGCCACGTCAGCTGCATGCGTTCGTTAGGCCGCTGCCAGAAGCGCCACAACCCCCGCCTTGGGCGGTCGGCCGTTGGCTGCTACCGCACTGTGCGGTTCAGGCTTCAGCAAACAACCTGGAAAACCCAGGATATGCCACAAGCGGCACAATATCGAACGCGATGAGCCCTTCTCTGACCAGGGGAAGGGTTGACAGCACGGTATTGGCTTCTTCAACATCCTTGCACTCCAGCACGAGTACCGCGCTGTGGGCATCCTGGCGGAAATACAACTCACGAATGGTACCTGCTTGGTATAACTCCCACGCCTTCGCCGCCTCAGCTTTCAGGTGAGCCTGAAACTGATCTGGTGCGACTCCCTCCACTTCCTTCTCAATCGCCAACACCTTCATATTCACGTTCCCCTTTGGCCTTTCAACGGTGTCACTACCGGCGATGGGAGTTCCCCCTATGCGTTCCGAGCGGCCTAACGGCTCGCATCAGCTGCGTGGCGGGTGAACCGAGGCCGCGTCGCCCGACGACTAGCCAGTGAACCGAGGCCGCCACGAATTGGGGCCCCAGTTAGCCACGTCAGCTGCATGCGTTCGTTAGCCAGCGCTTTGCCAGACAACCTCTGCTATCCGACCTTCATCGGCGGCCCCATCAGCTCCATGCCGTGGTCATGCCACAACGTCGGGTCCTGTGGCGGCATCGCATTGGCCTTCGTGACCTCGCGGAAAAACGCTTCCATTTGCCCGGCTGGCGAAAACCCAACCAGAACGCGCCCTTGCCCTTGTCCGACAAAGGCCCATACGTGTGGAATACCTCGCGGTGCAAACAAGGTGTCGCCAGGAGTCAGCACATAGCCGGTCGGTCCTATCTCAAACGAAAACTCGCCTTCAACCACGTAAAACCACTCATCCTGATCCCGATGCAGGTGCCGTGCGGGGCCTCCGCGGGCGTGAAAAGTGTTCTCCAGGATCAATATGCCGCTGCTATCCGCTGGAACGACCTTGAAGGCGATTGTGCTGACGCCAAGGCCACGATAGTCACCGAAGCGGTCGTTGCCGGCTGCAACCAATACACCGTCGAGACTCTGTGTACTCTGGTTATCTATGCAAACTCCTTTGATGATCGTGGTGTCGATCTCGCGCGAATTCGCAACGTGAAACGCCCTCCGAGGCGCTACAGCAGGCAATTGTACAGTGCATGTGGAACAAGGAGCTGGCTAACGGCTCGCATCAGCTGCGTGGCGGCTGAACCGAGGCCGTGTTGCCCGCAGACGCGCCGGTGAACCGAAGCCGGCCGGCTTGGGGCCCCGAGTAGCCACGTCAGCTGCATGCGTTCGTTAGGCAGCCCAAGGAGGCGCCTCCGCCGCCTGGCTGTATTCAGTTATCGCCAGAATAACACGTGCCCACGGTGAGCGGAAACCAAGATCCTTTCCTGCATCCGTCTGTAATCGAAAGCCTCGAAACATACACGCGGCGAACCAGGCAGGCCGATGGCTCAGGGCTTCGGCGTAAGTGTGCCGTAGGCGGCGTCGGATGTGAGGATGAGGTTGGGATCGGCGACCGAGATCACGAACTCGTGCGTCCACTTAGTGGACTGCTGGTACTCGGATAGCGAGTAGTCGGTGTGCGCGGCGAAGACCCGCATCAAGGCGTCAAGGTCTGCTTGCGAGGCCGCGACGATGGGCTCAAGTTCGACCACGATCTGCGCGGGCGTCATTCTCAGCGCCAACGGCCCGCCGCTGATGCGCTCGGGCAGCGCCCGGACGATCACATCGTAGGTCGCGGTTCTGGCCTGTTTCCAATCGTCCAAGTAATCGCGCGCGTAGGACGGCCAACATTGCGTGCCGTCCCACTCACCGCCCAAATAGGTGCCGAGCATCTGGTACGGATACGCGGGAAAAGCCGGCTCGATCGTGGCGGCCGCCTGCTTGCGAGCCTCGTCCAGAAGAACCTGCTCGGCGAGCGACACGATGGAGATGCACTGCCAGTCGTACATCGGATCGTTATAACTCACGTCATCGGGCGCAGCCGGTGTCCAGGTGCGCGCCGGATCTTCGGCCGGCCGCCGGGTCAGGGTCGGTTGAACGGTGACAGATGGCGTTTCGGTCATCGATTCATGAGTCGGCCTCGGCGTTGCGGATACCGCCTCCCCCATCAATGACAGTGGCGTATAGGTTGGCGAGGGCAGAAGGGTCGCGCTAAGCTGGGAAGGGGGTGGCATGATCGTGGGCGCCAGGGTCGGCAGCTCGGAGGACAGCGGTTCAGCCATTGGCGCGCACGCAACCAGGCAACCGACAAAAAAGCTGACGGCGGCTCCACGACGAAACATAACGACCTCCGGACGTAAATATGACCCGACGCGATCTTAGAACAGATTCGGCTTGGATCGTTAGTGCGAATGTAGAGGTAGTTGGTTGACCTGAGAGCCTGGGCTGCTCCACCGACGGCGCGAATTGGGTCAACCTATCCAGGTAACAAGCACTTTGTCTGGATTCCTCACTTCCGGCATGAGGCTGCCTAACGCACGGGCATCAGCTGCGTGGCGGGGCGAGCCGGCGCCACCGCCCGAAGGCGCGCCGGCGAGCCTGCCAAACCGGAATTGGGCACCCGATTAGCCACGTCAGCTGCATGCCATGGTTAGCCAGCCAGATCAGGCGCCTCGGCCGGGAAAACCTCAGATAAGGCCTCTTCTCGACCATCTGTCGCGTCATCAGCGAGCGCGCAATAAGCCAAAGAACGCCACTTCGTTCAATGATCGCAAGCCGTCGAATGTCTCGCAGACCGGATCAGGCCAGGCCTAGATGTCGTCTACGCACGCTCTAGCAGCAACTGAATCCAGGGTTGCCATCCCAACTTCCCCTTCATCTCCCACAACCCCTCAAGCCGGGTCCCTTCTGAGTCGAACAACCCATTGAAACGAACGGCTTCACCGCGAATTCGATATCGCTTTCCGTTGAGGGTCAGATCAAAAACCTCCGTCACGCCTTGATCATCGAACGATCGGGCCACGTACTTCTTTTCGGCTTTGTCATAGCCCATGATCTCCATCGACCGTGATACGCTCCCGCCGAATCGAGCGTCAACATCGTGCACGATGAACTGCTTTCCAGGAAACCAACGATAGGAATCGGTCGCAGACAATACGGTAGCTGGAGCGTTTTCCGTCGCAAAAACCTCGCCCGTCGTATTCCAGGTTCCGATAAAGACTTCGAAGCGTGACATGCGATGAGCGGCCATTTGTTTCCTCACTCTCTACAGAAAGGCGGAAGTGGTGGCGACTGTTTGGGTATGCAATGATATCAAGAGCCAATCGGATCAACAGGTTTTCGAGGCCCGTTCGCCAAAACTAGCCTCAAGGTGACGGCTGGCTAACGGCTCGCATCAGCTGCGTGGCGGGTGAACCGAGACCGCGTCGCCCGCAGGCACGCCGGTGAACCGAGCCCGGCATGAATTGGGGCCCCAGTTAGCCACGTCAGCTGCATGCGTTCGTTGGCCGGCCGACGGACCAGCGCAACCCACACAGGCCATTATTCAACGCTTCCTGGCGATCACCTGAAAGAACCGGGCCAAGAGTTTGTACGGGTATTCCCTTGTCAAGGCGAACTCAAGTTCCTCCAACTGCGCTAACGTGGCCGGTACCATCTTGCGCTCGTTATCTCCCCAATAGTCGATCAGACATCGTAGTCCGTAGTCCGCTTCGATTGCGCAGCCTTGATCCTGAAGTGCATGCACGACTTCATCCAACGACAGCGCGCGAGCGACCGTCTCGAATATCGTATTGGTTTCGGCGACGCCTATCGCTGCCTTTGCTGCGACAAGATCACCCCGCAAGAACGCTTGGTGATAGGGTATGGAGTATCGATTCAGGCAAATAACCGCCACATGCCCGCCGGGTTTGAGCGGCCGAAGGATCGCCTGAACCGCACTATGGAGGTCATCTACATATTGCAGTACATTGTTGCACAGGACGACGTCAAAGTCTTGATCTGAGATCGCTGACCCCATATCCTGCAAGCTCGTAGCCACAAACCGCATTCGATCACCAAGACCAAGCTCTGAGCACATTGTCTGACCGAAAGCGATCATTTGTGAGGAGTAATCGGCCACCACGACAGAACAGCCGTTGCGAGCAAATGGCAGGGAGGCGTAGCCGTTTCCACCGCCCGCATCGAGTACCTTGAGCCCTGAATCGCCTGCGTGTCGGACCAGGTTCGAGTGCTCGACCTTTCGGCGAATTCTCGCCCACGGCATAGCCTCTTCTCGCTTCCACGTCTCCATATGGCTGTCAAATGCATCGGAGTCAGTCACCATGTGTTTTCCTTTGACTGGATAGCGCAACCCGTAGCCGAAGTAGCCGGCCAACGGCCCGCATCAGCTGCGTGGCGGGTGAGCCGAGGCCGACCCGCCCGAAGGCGCGCCGGTGAACCGAGGCCGGCCAGCTTGGGGCCCCGATTAGCCACGTCAGCTGCATGCGTTCGTTAGGTGGCGGCTTGACTGGAAACCCAACGCCGCCCAGGTTCCCCGGCTGGCTCTTCTCTTCGCGTCGCCTTACAGGGCAACTCGATACGTCGACACTCGACCCACCGTTGTCCCTTTTGCGCTTCCGAAGTCGCAGAAGTCACAGAATGCGATGTGCCGACCATCGGAAAGCTCGAGTTCACCTTCTACTGCCCCGGATTTGCCGTGATTGACCACGTGGCGAATCACAACCCGCTTGACTGCCTTCCGCCTCTGACGTTCCCATGCCTTGCCGAGCTGACTAATACCTCGCACACTCTCGCTGCCCACGATACTCCATTGGATGTCTTCGACCAATTCGGACTCCACACTCTCAAAGTCACCTAGCGCAAATGCGATTGAGACTCGTTCTAGGAGGGCGTTCTTTGGCGAGTTGCCACAATCGCCGCTCTTGACGATCTTAGCCATGTTTCTC
This sequence comes from Anaerolineales bacterium, assembly GCA_044226485.1. Taxonomy (GTDB): domain Bacteria; phylum Chloroflexota; class Anaerolineae; order Anaerolineales; family UBA6663; genus UBA6663. Next base: position 498,742 of record JBGAGY010000005.1, on the reverse strand, counting down.
TCTCCGGACTGACTGTTCATTGGAGAATACCATTCTCAAATGGCAAGGAGCCACCTAACGGCCAGGCATCAGCTGCGTAGCGGGGCGAGTGCACCCGGCTCGCCCGAAGATGCTACTGCGAGCCAGCCCGGCCGGTTGGGGCCCCGATCAGCTACGTCAGCTGCATGCCATTGTTAGGCGGTGCTTTGCTTTGAGGCGGCAGCAGTTCAGGAGCCAACCTACTCACTATGAACTTCCCGTAGGGAAATAACAGAAACTTCAGCCCCACGGCCAACACCACAAAAGCGACCACAAAAAACCCGCCTGGGAGCGTGCTTCCGTAACGAATCGCAACTAGCATCAACGAATAGAAGGCGTAAATCATGCTCCCATGCCCAGCTGTGCCCAGAGCCGCATACCTCGTATTCGACCAGTTGGATCCTTTCGCCACGAGCCAGCTGATGAACGCGATCAGTGGTGCACCAGCGATCAGCATGGGCCCCAGTAGAATGACAAACAACGAGCCCACAGGTGCACCAATCAGCCAGGCGACTATGCAATAGGGAATGGCTATCAATGCTTGGCTGACGAATGCAAGTCGCAGGAAGCGAAGAAAGGAAACTGGCCCGGTCGGAGAAGACGTCAGTGTACGTAAGAGGTTCATATTCATCGGCGACTCTCACGAAATCAGCAGGAAGTCCTCGCAGATGCTCAAGATCAGCCTTGTATCTACGTGCAAGTCTAGCAGACTCCGTTTCACTCGGAGGTACCGCCTAACGGCTCGCATCAGCTGCGTGGCGGGTGAACCGAGGCCGTGTCGCCCGCAGGCGCGCTGGTGAACCGAAGCCGGCTGGCTTGGGCACCCGATTAGCCACGTCAGCTGCATGCGTTCGTTAGGCCTCGCTCGGCCACACCAGCCAGACCAAAATACGAACAAGCTGGGATCACGCAATCGACTGGCAGCCACTCACTGGCGAGTATTCCGAAAACCTAGCAACGCTCAGATTGTACTTTCGGCTGACATGTCCACGGGCGATATTGGCTTCTGTGCTCGTTGATCATGGTTGAGGATCTAGCTCATCTAGAAACGCACCTATCGCGGCATCTTGATCAGCGCGGGTGGACGATAGAGGCAAATCCCTTTGTGGAAATCGCATGTTGTAGCCATCAAGAAACCGCATCTCGAGGCGCCCATCTTGGGAAACAAAGCCGGGGAAGTAGAGCACAGGATTATCATGCCCCGCGGCGGACAGCAGAGTGACCACCTCGCCTTCTGCCCATAGATCGCCATTGAACGACACCGAGAACCTATTCAAAGGCGCAAATATCCAGTTCGGGGGGTCGAGGTTCTCCACGCCGGAGCCGTCAAATACAAGCCTTCGCTGGGACCAATCTGCTTCAATCAAGCTGCGCTCGTCGAAAGTGAATTGGAGGCCAGCGCTATCCGCGTGGTCCTGGTCTTCTGTCTCTCCAATACCTCGAACTACGAAAGCACTCCTGGGATCTGACTGATATATGGTGATCACGAAGACCGGTTCGGGCTCAGTAAGGCTTGGCGTAAGCAAGACTGCGATTGTTGGGCATGCGGCAACCAGGAAAGACAGTAAGAGTGCGACACCAAGCACACGCACCGAGAGCTTGTTCATGCTTCCCTCAATTCGACCATATTCGTTCGTATTGCGTATCAGTCCAACCAGAAACATACTCCACTCGGAGGCGGAGGCCTAACGGCCCGCATCAGCTGCGTGGCGGGTGAGCCGAGGCCGTGTCGCCCGAAGGCAAGCCGGTGAACCGAAGCCGCCCGGATTTGGGCACCCGATTAGCCACGTCAGCTGCATGCGTTCGTTGGGCCGCCCAGGACCAAAGCGACCTCATCAGTGGCTGATGGCACATGAATAACCCTAATCCGCCTGGATCTTTCGCTGCAAAGAATTACTGTTGGAAACAATCTCTTTCACTTCCTCATTCGAGAACCCTAATAACCTAAGGAGCTGCAATTGAAACACTGCTTCGGCTTGCTGACACAAAATCCATAGTTCGTATCCAGACGCTGCTTTCAGTTGATTTGCCTCATCATAATGAGTGAGGTAGTTTCTCGTGTCGACAATGCGGGAGACAAGCCTCTCACGATTCCTTCTGTTTCCAAAGTGGCTTTTGAGTGGCTCGATGATCTTCTTTAGTCTGTACCGCAGATTCGGCTCGTTACCGTATGCCAACCTGCCAGCCAACCATTCACGACGGCTTTCTGGACATGTCTCAAGGAGTCCTGACACGAGGGATTGATACTCCGTCTCGTTCATTACACGGTCGCGGTTGGTTCGGCGGTGATAGGTCTCGAGTCCTTGCGAAAGCGCGAGAAATCGGCTTTCAAGGTACGTTAGTTCGCCTGGTCGAGACGCAAAGTAAAGATCAAGAGCGGGCTTCACGACCTCATAGGCATCGAACCAGGCACGGAATACCCGACTCGGGTTTGAGGCTATCCGTTGGAAGTCAAACAAAACGCGATGCCGTTCAACTTTTGGAATACTACTACTGTGAGGAAGGCTGTGATAAAACACCTTGACCGGCCACTCGATTTTCTCTCCAGTAGGCTTTTCACGTTGGACGGCTTTGGAGTGCGCTGTAACTGGTCCTTGGCAAACACTCACGTCGGCAGCAAAACTCACCAAATTGGCCACTCGTCGTGCCGCGGAAATGTAGTTCTCTAGCGGCAATTCGTTGTCGGCGCCCAGTTCGAAGTACGTCTTATGACCTATACCGGCGTTTGTCCGAGAACCCAATCCAGAAACGGTCCACCCAAACGTGAGGCGCAGGTTCATTGAGCCAATCGAACCAATATCGATATCAGCAGGCACACGATAGGTGATACTTGCCCCGCTACCATTGGCTTTGGTTGAGCTCTTGATACCGGTTACGTTCACCCAATCTTCTAGGCCATCAACGGAGAATCGGAAGCTCCGGAATGTCACGGGCTCGGATTGATCGTAGGCGGCGCCCAAGAGGGCGTACGTCGATCGCACAGAGGCCTGGGTAATACCACCGGAGACGCCAAGAGTGACCCGTGAATATCTGTTTCCATCAAATGTCGCAGCGCCATAGTCGTCAACATGCCCGACAACTCTTCCCAACTCATAATCACCGTTCAGGGCACGATTTAGGCCCTCAATACTCTCATCAAATAGGCCAACGACCTCGATAAAGATGTCGCCGCCATCGGCAATCCGAAGGACGCCAGGCAATCGCTTTTCAGCATTTTCCGGAAGCCAAAAGAAGCCTTGTTTTCGAATCTCTTCGGCAATACGCATGTTTCTTCTCCGATAGAATTCCGCCCGCCCATTGTGGAGCGGCCCAACGGCCCGCATCAGCTGCGTGGCGGGTGAGCCGAGGCCGTGTCGCCCGAAGACGCGCCGGTGAACCGAGGCCGACATGAATTGGGGCCCCGAGTAGCCACGTCAGCTGCATGCGTTCGTTAGCCCGCTGCTGGCCGAATTATGGCTCAAGTGTCGGCGCAAATAACGAATCGACGGCCAACTCGTAGGTAATGTAGGTACCACAGATGCCATCAGAGTCTGGTACACAGATTTGCACAACTGGCAAGGCAAATAGCCGGATGCGCTCGTCGTTCCACCATTGAATTCCACTGGCATCCAGACTATTTACAAGCCCTCGGATGTCGTCCATTTCCAGTTCGGTACCCTCCATGGCATCCCGCCACTGGTTCATCAGTAGCGCTTCCGCTGCCTTATCATCTCCGGGTAAAGCGACACCTTCGCGCACAAGCTCGGCACACAGACGTAGATTGTCCGCGTCAGTATTTGCGCAGATTGTGGCCGAAATGACGGCCGCACTCAGGTAATTGGGGAGCATCGGGGACTCGAACTGGGTCTCGAGGTTGACCTGAAGCGTTTGGAGATCACCGTAGGCCTCATGCCCAGCGAGGCGATCAATCGGCAAGTCGAGCTTGTAAACAAAGGGTGTGAAGACCTGTTTGCCGTATTTTCCGCCCAACTCATAAAGCAGGAAGCGCACGCGTATCGCCGAACTGTCTGGGGTTTCGTAAATATATGCAGCCAGTACGGCTGGGCGCGCAAAGATCGTTACCGTCGTTGCAGAGTTCGCCGTCTGTATAGCCTATCGCTCAGGCGACTCCTCCCGTGCCAATCGGTCAAACACGACGGGAGAAATGGATCCACTCCAGATCACCTTCCCAACTTCCTCGGTAACGCGCAGTCGTTCCAGTTCAGCTTCGATATCCATAGTCGGTACTGCTGGCAACGCGGTCTCCGAAGGCTTCGGAGTAGAGGTCTCGGTGGCAGGCCGCTGAGTCTTGGTGGGTACAACCGTAGGGAGCGGCATGGGAGTCGACGCCACGGTCGGCGCATCTTGACTTCCTACGCGCGGCGTTTCGTGAGGCAAAGAGCCTCGGCCGGGCGCACACGCAGCCAACACAATGGCAAGCAATATTGGAACGAATCGGTGATTGATATTCATATCGACCTCAAAGAATCACACTATGTGGCGTAAGGAGCGGGCTAACGGCTCGCATCAGCTGCGTGGCGGGTGAGCCGAGGTCGCGTCGCCCGAAGGCGCGCCGGTGAACCGAGGCCGCTCGGATTTGGGCACCCAGTTAGCCACGTCAGCTGCATGCGTTCGTTGGGCGGCCCTTGTCGCAGCACGGTCGGAATGACTATGTGTGATTCTTGCTTCGGCTCTTCTTGACAGTTATTTCAACCTCCCTCAGCAGGCGCGGCGCTTCATAAACATAGGCCATTATTGCCTCGCAAAGCGCCAAAAGAGACTCTGCCTCTCCGCGATCGATATCCAGGTCAAGCTCGTGTGCGCCGTCATTTCCAATCAACCTAACAGAGTGGGCAGCATCTCGCAACAGTGGCGGGATAATCCCCTTGTCGGCTAGTGCGTCGATCTTGTCTCGAAGATTGGCGCCGTCCACTCCCTGATCCACGCAAATGGCTTCTATTGACTTTCGGGAAAACACCACAGAAGCAATTGGCTCAATTCTGCGCAATCGGAACGCAATAGAATAGGATTTTTCGACCAGTTTCGGCAATGAGTCGAGATTTGCGAGCCTCGGGTTCGGATATAGGATCTGCGTATTGACGAGGTAATCGTCCCCGCTTGCCCCTCCGAAATGTTCAGAGTCGAAGATCGTTGCATAGACGTTGGCGCCATTACATGATGGACAAAGCAAAACATCGTAAGTCGTCACCATGAAAATCGGACCAATCCACTCAATCTCCTCGTCCACTCGGTGATCGCCTGAGCAGACGATTAGCATCGTCGTCTCTGTTCCACAATGACCGCATTTCCTTGGAGATTCAGTGAGTTCATGATGCGTTTGCTCTACTTTGCCCATAACCCCTCCCAAGAAAACGAGCCGCCCAACGACTGGGCATCAGCTGCGTGGCGGGGCGAGCCAGCCCCGGTTTACCGAAAGCGCAACTGCGAGCCTGCCAAGCCAGATTTTGGTCCCGATTAGCCACGTCAGCTGCATGCCATTGTTAGCTGGCGGCAGGCTGCAAGAGACCCGCCTCACCGACGACAAGTATGCCACCAGCTCAAGCAGGGCCGGCGGCCAGGCTCGACTCGCAGCGGCGGCGCCCATGACGACAAGCTCGCCAGCCGCGAGCGGCGCAACGATGACTCGCAGCGGCCCGCGCCTACGGCGTGACGGCTGCCGGCCTTTTCGCACACGGGCCGCGTTGAACGGCTACGCGCCTTCGTGCGCCGCGACCTCCGACCTGATTGCCCTATTCTCCAGCACCGGCCAACCAGCCGCCGCGTGACCATCGGGCAAACCGCCGGCCCGTGACCCGGCGAGAACCAGGCGCTCGCCCGCGTGAGGGCCGGCGACCTTCAACACGGCTAACGCCCCGCCTGCGTATGGCCAACTCGGCTCGCCAAACACGACCGCCAACAGCCCACTTGCGAGCCGATATCTCGTGCCGCCCGACTCTCGGCGAGCCAACCTCGGTCTGTTGAGCCCAACTCGACGACGAAGCCAGCCGATTGCCGGCCCGAGTCGGCTCGACGCCTTGAAATGCGCTCGTTGCCAATCGGCGACGAAACGCCGGCGTTGTCGTGCCAGCTAACGGCCCGCATCAGCTGCGTGGCGGGTGAGCGGGCGCGATCGCCCTGAGACTCGCCGGCGAGCCAGCCCGCCATGAATTGGGGCCCCAGTTAGCCACGTCAGCTGCATGCGTTCGTTAGGCTGCTGCCTGCTTGAATTCCGCCAGAAAAGCTCATTCTCCGAGCTTGAAGCGTCAAGCCTTTCCCTTCCGTTTTTGCTTGAATGACGCAACCAATTCAGACAGTGCAGAGACAAGATAAACCACCGAAAGCGCTGAATACTGATCATAGTGCACAAACCTATGTGCCGACGGGTTTCGAAAAACAGCATTTGCGCCGGAGAACAGGTTCCGCAGGCCAATTTGCTCGCTTTCGCTGGAGTTCAACTGCAGCTTACCTTTCCCGGGTGCAAATGCATGGTTCATCAGCGATTCCCCGTAGTGCTCGTGTGGAGTAGCGCCCGTTGCCTTCTGAATCTGTCCGTCTAGGTATTTGAATGCCGCAACTATAGCGGATTCGTATTGCCGCGATAACAGTAGGTCTATCACCGCGTTACGAAGCGGCCTTCGAATGCCAAAATACGCCGACTCCCGCTCGTGTGCATTCACCCATCGTAGCAAAAACTCATCTTCATGTTTTACTTCGAAAACTGCGATCAGGTTCACAATCCTCTTCATACTGAGATCGCCAAACTCGACTGCATTCAGCGCATCTTCAATTCCCAGCAATAGTTCGTCAACGACTGGATCTTTCCACCGATGATCTTGGGATCTTTCAGACACTCGCATTTGCATGAAATAGTACCGGCGCTTTACAGCCAAAAAGTACTTCCGATATTCATCTCTGTTTCGGCTCTTTCCGAGAAGACAGTGGAGACGAAGTGACGCCAGGCTCTTTGAGAACTGTGATGCATCCATCGCTATGGACTGAGCTGTAGCTACCGGAAATACCATATCCCCCCTCCCGAAACGGATCAGGATCAAACCGTGTAGAGCAGCCTAACGGCCGGGCATCAGCTGCAGGGCGGATGAGCCGAGGCCGACCGGCCCGACGGCAAGGTCGTGAACCGAAACAAGGTGGTTTGGGGCCCCGATTAGCCCTGTCAGCTGCATGCCCTGGTTAGCCGGGCAGGAAGAGGCGCCTTCGCCTGCACTACGGCCGACAGCGCGTCATTGGCCCTCTCGAGCCCGGATTTCGACCAACGGCGGCACATGATACAACGCGCGCTCCTCATCCGTCGTAGCCGGATCAAGGGGTTGGAGCTGCCACCTTCCCCGTACCACCAGATATTGAGTGCCAAACTTCTGGCGCTCACCCGTGCTCAACAAGTACCGATCCAATGTCGCGGCATAGATCCACCGTGCTCGATCGTACCCCGCTTCGATGGAACGCTTGGCCAGTTCATTGGCCAGTCGGTAATGGTCTGGGCAATCGCCATGTTGGAAGATGAATGCCGCCGCATACAAGCTTTCTGCACCATTGACTCGACCCGCCTGGAGGAGCTCCAAGACCTCCCTTCGACGTTCTCGGTCGGCCCGAGAGACGCGACTCCAGTCGATGGGCTCCGTTTGCCGATCTTTTTGATCTAACTCAAAGAGCTCATCCACACGCTGCTCGGCTTTCGAATCAACGACTCCGGAAAAGGTCACACCGTCGATGACTGGGTCACACGGCCCGGACGCTCGCATGCCGACTCTCCATATATGAGCCCGGCTAACGGCTCGCATCAGCTGCGTGGCGGATGAACCGAGGCCGTTCCGCCCGCAGGCGCACTGGTGAACCGAGACCGCCCGGACTTGGGCACCCAGTTAGCCACGTCAGCTGCATGCGTTCGTTAGGCCGCCACGTGCCATAGTAGACCCACATATGTTATCAAGCATATCGAACGTACTCGCCGCTGACTGCCTACCAGTGTTGTGAGCGGCCTGACCCGTGATTACCAGAGGAGCGCTCTCGAATCCGACGACCCACGTCGATCAGGCTAATGACGAATACGCCGACAAATACAACCCACAAAATGACCCGCCAATTGCCGTCAAACTCGGGATGACGGGCTGGGGTTATCTCAAACAGGAGGGCGCCCAACATCACAAACAGGATCATGCCCGCTACCGTGATTACTTTGCGTAGCACGCTCTGTTCGGTACCGAACCACAATCCCGGCTTCCCCGCACGAAAATGAACGAATTCGGTCGAAGTCATGATTCCCAGGCCGAGTATCAAGATGCTTACGCCCCTCGCATAGGGAATGTGATTCCATTCGAGAGTCCCCAGCGTGACCGCCGCCAAGAGACCTGACAATGAATACAACACAGAAAACAATATGTGATCCGTTTTGTCTGTCATAGAGCCATGCTTTGTCACTGAAGAAGCGGCCTAACGGCTCGCATCAGCTGCGTGGCGGGTGAACCGAGGCCGCCCCGCCCGACGACTCGCCGGTGAACCGAGGCCGGCATGACTTGGGGCCCCAGTTAGCCACGTCAGCTGCATGCGTTCGTTGGCCGGCCGCCTGTATCGATGATCTCGGTTGAGTCGAGATCAGCCCGTTCAGCTCTCACCATCTCAACGATCTCACGAATGGCGTCAACCACCAGTTCAGGCTGATCGCGCTGGATGAAGTGCCCACTCCGTTCGGCGACCACGAACCTGGAATTGGTCGACAGCCGGGTCGTCTGTCGCTGCAATTCGACTTCGATCTTCTGCAGTGCCTCCGAGGGCCAGATAGCTGACGGTTGATCAGGAACTCCACGAGCGAGCACCCTCAGTGGAAAGCCGTACGCTCGGCCACTCTCACGAACCTGCGTTTGACACGCCGGCACGTCCCATTGCTCCGAATTGCGCGCCGGATCGGCCAAGTACCGGCGTGTCCGCTCTCGCAACTCCTCGGAGAGCACTTCGTCGAACCGCTCGTATCGATCCTCATGAGACGCGTCGACCAGCACCATTCCAACCACGTCGGACGGATATCGGGCGGCAAACGACCGCACCAGGAGCCCGCCCATCGAGTGTCCAACAACGACAACCGGGCCGATTCGCCCGATTGCGTCCAATACCGCTCTCAAGTCCTGGACCATCTCATGGCACGTGCGAGGCGTCGGCGCTGGCGCGCTCCGACCCAAACCCGCCCGATCGTAGCTGAATACTGCCGAGAACTCGGCCACAGCCGCCTGAACCGCTGACCAATCTGAAAGCGTGCTTCCCAGCCCGCCCTCCAAGACGACGAGTGGTCCGCCACTTCCCAAGAGGGAGTAGTGAATCGCCCGATCAGCAACTTGAACGACACCCATCGTCATAGACTCTCAAACCGAAGTAGCCGGCCAACGGCCCGCATCAGCTGCGTGGCGGGTGAACCGAGGCCGCGTCGCCCGCAGGCACGCTCGTGAACCGAAGCCGGCCGGTCTGGGGCCCCAGTTAGCCACGTCAGCTGCATGCGTTCGTTAGGCGCGTATTAGTTGACATGATGTCGTCTCGTGTTCTATCCATGAAGCCCATCGACTTCCATGTGATTCCGGGATGCGTTGAACCAGGATCGACCAGCCAAGATATCGCTTCCGTACCGCCGCAAGTACTGGGCATTCCGCTCAACCGCCAGCTCAAGTCGTTGCGAGTCGGCGTCATACGGGCTCATTTCTGAGCCAAACAGATGCAGGTCTATGCTCGGTTCATGGTAACGCGCAAGGGCAAATATGTAGAAGGTGTCTGCCTCTCGCGTCTGACCTCCTGCGGCACGTGGGCGACGGTCGACTCGTTCGATAGCAAAGTAGAGTTGGCCATCTTTCAATCCCCAACGGAGCCGCGCGCGACGTGTTTCGCGCTCATACACAACCTCATATGAGGCGATATCGCGAACATACGCGTCCTGGACGACTTCGCACCCATGCTCCACGATGAGAAACGCGAAGTGTGCACGCACTGAATCTGAGAACCGCATCGCTAGATCCATGTCGACCTACTCGCGTTCACATTATGGCATGGCAGGAGTCAAGAACGCCTTGACTCGACGGGTCTCATGTCAGAGGGAGCGCCTAACGGCTCGCATCAGCTGCGTGGCGGATGAACCGAGACCGGGCTGCCCGAAGGCGCGCCGGTGAGCCGAAGCCGGCCGGATTTGGGCACCCAGTTAGCCACGTCAGCTGCATGCGTTCGTTGGCCGGCCAGATCAGACTCGCTGGTGACCGCAATACACAGCTCAGTCTGGACTACATAGCGTGCCTGCTTCCAGACATTGTAGGCCTCCATCGCGAATGATCGCACGTACGATCCCGCCAATCGCGATCGCCAAGGTGCCATCCGGTTCCGGCTGGATCGTAGCAGGCTCGACCTCCTGGATCCCCATGTAACCATAGGCACGGCCCAGGCTTCGGCACCACAAATCATCCAATGTGCACTCCCGCACCATGTACACCGTTGTCGTCGGATCACCAGCCAAGTGATAATCCAAGCGGAATTCAGCTGTGCCATTCTGGGCGGTCGCGACGGTTTTCGCGGGTCCGCCGCCCATCGATAGCCACCCAACCATCGCCACGCCACTGAATCCACCGACTCCACCCAGAACCAGCAAGATCAGGCTGCCAATCACATGAGCAGAGCTTCTCGAAACGGCCGCCACGATCGTTCCCACGAGGCCAGCCAGCGGCAGACAACCCACGGACAAGATCATCCAACTCAGAAACGCTGAGTAATTCGATTGCCAGTTGGGTTGGTATCCAGATCCTTTCGGAATCACCACATAAACCACCATGGCGTGCAGCAACAACAGGACGAGGAAGCCGACAGACCATCTCACGGAAAAGCGCCGTTGCTTAGCTCGTTTGTATGCTGGCGCCATGGTGATCCTTTCGCCGCTCCTTTCTACATCTATGAGGCCGGCCAACGGCTCGCATCAGCTGCGTGGCGGGTGAGCCGAAGCCGCGTCGCCCGCAGGCAAGCTGGTGAACCGAAGCCGCCATGAGTTGGGGCCCCAGTTAGCCACGTCAGCTGCATGCGTTCGTTAGCCGGCAACAGGGCCAACGAACGACGCATTTACCGGTTACCCCTGCGACAGGCGCCGATATGTTGATGAAAAGAACTCCCTAAGAGATCGTATTCTGAGCAATAACGCCACAATCGACGTGAAAGCTAGCCACCCAATGTAGGTTTCAAAGGGGCTCTGCTCAAAAGGCCGGAATAACAACAGTGTTGTAGCCACACCCACAGAGGTTCCGAGACAATAAGCGAACATGAGAAGGTAACTTCGTCGTAATGCCCTGAAGGCGATAATCGATACGATAATTGCCAGTCCCGCAAGGACCTCGTAATAGTGGATCATGTACTGGAGGGGGTACAAGTCAATTACGCCTCGGCTAATCAAGAGAAGGGACAAGGATTGGAGGACAACGCCAATTGCGATGGCAAATGGAAATGTGGTCACAACTATTGCGAGAGAGCTCCGCATCGATGGCAGCGCGACTCCGCCAATGCCCAGCAAGGGCATCCCATTTTCGGCCCGCGTTAACATCACAGAGATGATTCCTAACAGCACAAAGAGAAGGACTATTCCGACGAACAACAGCGTTTTGTCTAGGACAACCACCTCAGCCAACTCACTGGCAAGATAACCCAAAGCGGCCGCTAGAATGATTTGAAGAAAGCCCAACAGTGCAATCGTGCTCGTGTTCTTTGGCATACGTCCTCGTTACGCGATCGGTCCGATTCGAACACTCCGGTGCCGAAATTTGAGGCATGCGCATCAAGTTATGGCAGCAGCCGTCGGAGCGATACTGCCGTCATTAGCCAGTCATATTGGCATTCTACCTTGTCCGAAGACGCATGAGATGACACCACCGTTGTCGTGAGGCGCCGGCTAACGGCTCGCATCAGCTGCGTGGCGGGTGAGCCGAGGCCGCCTCGCCCGACGGCGCGCCAGTGAACCGAGCCCGGCCGGATTTGGGCACCCAGTTAGCCACGTCAGCTGCATGCGTTCGTTGGCCGGCAGCCTGACCTTGGCGACGGCAGGCAGGAACAACAGATCAATCTAATGATTGCTGACGATAGACCGCGAGCGGTGACAGAATGTATTCCTCGCGTATATTGCTCAAAGTAAAGGTCTGTTCAAACTTCATGCCCTGTCGCATCAGGTCTTGATAAGCGTCACGCAGAGATCGATTGGGCGGAGTGTCGGTGGCCGAATCGGATTCGCTTCCGGCTGGTTGCTCTGACTTTCGAGTGACCTTGCCCACAATTGTCCAGTTTGTTGCCGAGCCCCCATACAATGAACGCAGCATGTTGGGATCAATTCTCAACCATCGTTTGTCCAACACGGCGCGGAAAGCCACCCTCGAATTTGGAAATGGAGCCATCACAGTGACATCCAGGCGGTCAGGGTAGAACAGTGCCGTCAAATAAGATAAATCGGCCAGGTAGCGCTCATTCAACCCCAATCCTCGCCCTCGCGCTGATGTTAACAACGCCTCTTCGGCCCTAAGCTTGTGCGTCTCCAGCGCCTTTTCCGCCCGGGAACGTTCGTTTCGATCGGTAGCGCCTTCCACGCGCGCTCTTAGCTTTCTTTCCTCCAACTCCAAACTCGCATACTCTTCCTTACTGGAGGAGGCAGTCGTGATGTAGTGAAGCGCCGAGCCGATCTTATTGAAGTTCGATGTAAGTTCGCCAACCCAGTGGAAATCCTCTATCTCGGCCGTGCCCGAAACCTTGACTGCGAAACTGGAAGCAACACCGGAGTCGAGAGCCTCTTCTCCCTGACCAATGACGCTATAAATCGCATTGCCTAGGCGATCCTCCAATTGGTTATACATGTGATCGTACAGAAACTTGTTTTCTGTTCGTCGGCTCACCTCGATGACTTTTGTTTCGATATCGCTGCCGAGAGGCAATGGTAGCTTTCGAGGCGACTCCGTGGATTCGTGTGACCCAACTAGCGATTCAACTATGGAAGCTGTTACCCCCTCAAAGGCTTGCGAATAGACAGAGTATAGGCTCTCGACATTCAAGTATATGAAATCACGGATCGTAGCCATCAATGCCTCCTGCGCTCAATCTCACGTTCTACACGGTCACGTTGGCGGTCAAAGTCCGCTCTGCGCTTCTGAGACCGGAGTGTTGCCGACGCGAAAGACCGAAACATCGCTAACCCACTGGGCACTAGAATTCCACGAAAAATCGCGCCCATTGCTGCACCGACCAGCAGCCAACTTATGGAACCAAGAAATAACCCGCTAGTCAAACCGAAGGAAACAACACCGATAAGTCCACCCATCAGCGCCCAGATTGCACAGGCACCGAGCCATTTTGCGACGCGGCGCAGGATGCTGATGGAGCGATCATAGTCGCTCTCGCCTGTGAGTGCATAAGGCAGGAAGCTCGCCAATGCAGTCAACCGCCGCCCGATCCATTTCGCGAAAGTGTACACCATGACGATTCCGGCAATCACTCCGAAGATCGTGTCTATTCTAGAAAGGGTCTGCCAATCCAGGAATTTGTCCATTGCAGAAACTCCTTTTCGCCATTAGGAAGCCGGCCAACGGCTCGCATCAGCTGCGTGGCGGGTGAGCCGAAGCCGTGTCGCCCGAAAGCACGCCGGTGAACCGAGGCCGGCCGGACTTGGGGCCCCAGTTAGCCACGTCAGCTGCATGCGTTTGTTAGCTGCGCGTGTGATTGAACGCTCAGGACGCCCATCGTTTCATCACCGGCTTTCTCGCGGCTCATTGAGGTCTGGCGCCTTTGCCTTCGATGACGCATGCCGCGGCTTTCCAGCCCAAGCCATGAAATCCAGAAATGGACCCCCAAAGATGACCAGGGTGGTGACCCACACGAGAGGATCAAGGTTCCCCTCCGTGGGGCTCACAAGACCGAGGCCCATAAGGACTCGGCCCAATCGATAGATGCTGGCGACCATCGCGGAGGCGATCAGTGTGAAACCAAATGGGTTTCCGCGTTCCATGACCCTGGAAGTGATCAGCAAACTCAGGCTAATGCCTGCCACGGCTGCAGCGGCTCCATCAGCTGCCACCGCAGGCATGAATGCACGCAATACGGGCAGGTCAAATGCCGCCAATAGTAGAAGCGCGATGATGCCCGCCAATCCCAACCTGACTCTCTGTAACCCACTCATATCGCACTCCGTCGAGTCACCCGCTTCGCCTTAGGTGATCACCCACACAGATGGAGCAGCTAACGGCTCGCATCAGCTGCGTGGCGGGTGAGCCGAGACCGACCCGCCCGACGACAAGCCGGTGAACCGAGGCCGGCCTGGATTGGGGCCCCGATTAGCCACGTCAGCTGCATGCGTTCGTTAGGTGGCGGCCGTGTTTTCGGTGAGCTTCGCGCCTCGAAGCCGAACTTGAATCCAACGAGCGCCCGCCACAAACATCATATGCATGTCGGAATCGATAGGTCGGCTATGGGCGATTGAGTCGCGCGCGTCCCCAACCCACTTGAAGCACGCTTCCAGCTCAGTAGCATTTCCAAAAACAGTCCGAAACGCGTTTGCCCAATTGTCTTTGCGTACGATTATCTTCCGATAGTCATGCATGTATGCATAGGCTAATGGATGATGCCCAGCCTTTGGGTCAGCCTCCTTTTCGAGTTTCCGACCCTCGCAACCCTCTCTGACATCGTTAGGTATGCTTCTTTTCCACCATTGATCCCCGTGTAAGGATTTCAACCTAACTTCGATCACGGTTCGCAGCGATTGCTCGAGTTCGCAGAGAATGTCATACGCATCGACGAGGCGCTTTCGCGAGATCGCCTCCTCCGTATCATCATCGTGAGCCTGTGCTATTTCACCAGCTTTGCTGGCCGAAATCCACGTCGGACTGTGAAGCATAGGGGCATCAAGGCCAGAATACGCGAGTGCTGTAGGAAGCCAAGGTTCTGGGACTGGCAGTCTTGCTGCCGACTCCACAAGACTAGCCAAGGTCGATCCACTTGCAATCTCGACCTTGGATGCGAAATCGCTCATGAAGTCGAATTTCGACGGAAGAATGTCGGAGGCGATTGCGGCAAGTCCCAGTCGATTTTCCCAAAACACCGAACCCAACAACGGCTCTGTAATCTTCAGGTCCAGCGCGGCCATACTGGCGATTGCATCGCGAACGACTGAGAACCCACTGGTACTTACAAGCTCCGACACTGCGTTATTGAGGGTAGCGGCCAGTCCTTCGTAACTTTTCCGCTCGCTCTCAAGAAACGCGAGCCGAAAACGCTTCCGAACATCATTCTCGCTCTCAAACTGCGAATACTCTGCCTCGATTTCGAGGATCTCAACTGCGGCCTCGGTCAGCGCCGTGAATGTGCCGGGTGGTTGTTGCGCCATCTCTGCGGCTGTGAATTGCGGACCTTCAACCAAGGTCGCCAAGATCAAATCGGTCAGCATGGATTGCTCGGATTCCGGTGAAGATTCCGCCGCCTCCAGCGCCTGTTGAACCTGTCCGATGGACAAATACGCCCTAAACCTAACCTCACCCAAGCCGGGGATCAAACGATTCAGGTCCATGAGTACGAGTTCCTCCTCCGTAGACGCTTGCCTCGGTCCATTGGAGAGCCACCTAACGGCTCGCATCAGCTGCGTGGCGGGTGAGCCGAGGCCGCGTCGCCCGATGGCAAGCCGGTGAACCGAAGCCGGCATGAATTGGGGCCCCGAGTAGCCACGTCAGCTGCATGCGTTCGTTGGCCGGCCCTTGGCTGCGCCGAACCCCACTATTGCACGATCACCATTCGGATGATCACCTCATCGACCAACGCCTCACCCACGGTAGACCACGTTCCATCGTGGGTGTCGACGACATACATCTGATCTTTCGGTGGCAGGCCCGCAAATACTATGGCCTTCAGCGCCACGTAACGTCCATCCTGAAACCAGGTCGGTTCAAGATACCAGCCCGTCGGGAAGTCGAACTCCTGTATGGCTGTAGTGTCATTGCGCATGACAAACAGTCGGTTGCCCTCATTGGGCCAGGACACATATGCCAAACTAGCCCCATCAGGCGATACGACAACGGGAGGATATACCATGGTGTCAACAGTCAGCTGATGGAAATCGCCAGTGGATAGATCAACCCGGTACAGATTAGGCTGCGTCACAGGTTGTTCACCAATTGCCAGCAACTCGTCGCGGTAGCCATTCCATGCCACTTGCATCAACTCCACATCCTGCGGTGCGCGGATCTCCCGGTCCGTTTCGGAAAAACCCCGGACGCGAATATGACGTGTCGATTCAGACTCGTGGGGCCACCAGTCCACGTACGCGAGACCGAGGCCGTCTGCAGACCAACTCAGCGAGTATGCATTTTCAATGGTTTCATGGACGGCACCGTCAACCAGAGAAATGATGCGCGTATTCCGAATGGCCCGGTCAGATTGCGGATCGTCATACTCATAGGCGACCTCGCTTCCATCCGGAGAAACAACCGGGGAGTAAACAACGGGCGCGGGATTGGTCAATAATCCTCGGACGGCAAGCGTCTTCAGGCTGATTGCTTTCAGCGTTTGACCAGAGTCGTCCGCAACGGAAACATAGATGATCTCGCGCGATTCAGGCGCATACGCCAGTGGCTCGCGGGTCAACTCGTCTGTCGTGAGTCGAATGTCTTCACCCGAGACTGTGCGGCCGAAAAGCTCTACCCTTTCCTCGGAGATGCGCGAGTACACAACCAGGAAATCCGGAGCTGATGGGGTGTCAGTGGGATCGTCGGTACGAACAGTCCTGGTCGCTGATGGGGACTCTGTCGTCGGATAAAACGGAGTGTTCGGTGCATTTTGCTGGGTGCAGCCCGATACGACAACTGCCCACACGGTCAAGATCATTAGCAGGGTATATCTCATCGCCAAATGTCTCATTCTCTAGTTAGTGGCAGCCGGCCAACGGCCCACATCAGCTGCGTGACGGGGCGAGCGGGCGCATCCGATCCGGCAACAACTCCGCGAGCCTGCCAAGCCAGAATGGGGCCCCGATTAGTCACGTCAGCTGCATGTGATCGTTAGGCTTCGCTATGCCTCGCGAACCCCGCCCATGGTACAGCCGCCTGAACCTAGGCCGCTGGAGACTCGCCAGCCAACTCAACTCTGCCCGACGACGCCTCTGCGCAATGGCCCGGCGAGGGCCGGCGGACTTGCTCGCCTCGCAGCGGCGGCGCTTTCAAGCGCACGTTCTGGCAGGGAGCGGAGCACGAAACACAGGGAACGGCCGAGGCGCCCTTAACCTGAGCACCACTGTAAGGCCGGCCAAAATGGCAACCCAACCCAGTGCGCAGCGTTTTCGCTCGGAGCCGCGTTTGCGACCCAGCGTCAGAGCCGCGTGAACCTCGACCAAGCCGCCGGCCCGCGAACCGGATACGACTTGGCGCCGAACTCAACGTCGAACGGCCAGCCACGCCGGCGCCGCCCGGCAGGCGACACGCTTGACCGCGACGACCGCCCGGTGGCGGAAGCCTAACGGCTCGCATCAGCTGCGTGGCGGCTGAACCGAGGCCGCGCTGCCCGAAGGCACGCTGGTGAACCGAGCCCGACCTGGCTTGGGGCCCCGAGTAGCCACGTCAGCTGCATGCGTTCGTTGGGCCGCATTGGGGCTACCATACGGCCATCACCATGAACAGCACACCGTTCTCGATGCCTGTAGCGACTTCTCTCGGGAGATTCACGATCTCGATACGACCCGTTGCTGGATAAAGGATCTGCAAATCATCCTTTGTTGAACTTGTACGAATTACATACCGAAGTATGGCTTGGCTATCGCTTGACCACTGCCATTGTTGCCTATAACCGTCCATCAGATCGAATTGCTGGACCAGTTCGCCACTCGGACTTAGGACGAGGAGCTTGCTTGGATTGTCGCCAGGCATTATCTTCGCCTCTGCCGCCAAGTTTTGACCATCTGGCGACCAGCGCGGATTATCCAGGATGTCAGTTGTTTGCGTCGGAAATCCGATGATTGAAGAGGGTTCAAGCCCAATAGTGAACAATCCCGGCCGTTCATTGCCAGAGAAAGAATCGACACCTCTCGCGGCAATCAATGCATTGTTCGTCGGCCCCCAGCTGAAACCTGACAACCCACCTCGCCAGTAGATACTCACGCTAGTCGCCCTATCGGGCGCGTCAATTGGAATGATCGTGAGGTGAGGGTCGGCCCCAGTCACGTTGTCGACGGCCAATTGATCCCCTTGGGGGGACCAGGCTGCTACGTATCCCTCGCCGACTGTGGTGACACTTTGGGTTTGCGTATCCCACAACTGGACGTTGCCTATCTGGATGCCATCCGAGTTTTCGTACCGGGTGATGTAGGCCAGGTAACGGCCTACCGGGGACCAAACCAAATGCCGCAAGCTCGCGTCACTTGTCCAACCAAGGGTTTCGTCGATGAGATGTTCATGATCGTAAAGATGAAGTCGTACAAACGAGAATTCAATGGGTTCCTGTGGATTTGGCATCCAATAATAGCCCTCTGTCCAGGCCAATCGGTCTTTCTCCGGGGAAAGCGCCAACTCATCAACGAACGGTTGCAATAAGACCTCTGCAAGATGGTCAGAGTCCAGCGCCACGCCGAGATACCCGGCGATGGATTCTTTGACGGCAATAGGAACGTTGGGGTCAGCCGCGTTGACAGGCAGCAATTCATAAATCATGTCGGCAGTTGTGTCAGTAACACGCCAGATCTGAGCATTGTTTGGAGAAGAATAGGCAAATGTGCCCGTTGCCAGGTAAATGGTCGACCGGGGCGCGGGACTTGCGGTGAAGGTCGGGCTAGGAATTGGCGCCGTTGGGCTTACGGCAAATACGGCGGAAGGTGATACGCGCGGAATCGCACTTAGTGTAGGGACAAAGCCGGGGGTCGGTTCGGTTTGGTAACCGCAGGCAGTAAGCACCCCTAGAAGAACGAGGATGCGGATCGCCGTTGCTGGATAGATCTTCATTGCGATTGTTGTGAAACCCATACTTGAAAGAGCGGCCCAACGGCCCGCATCAGCTGCGTGGCGGGTGAACCGAGGCCGCACCGCCCGCAGTCACGTCGGTGAACCGAAGCCGACCGGCCTGGGGCCCCGATTAGCCACGTCAGCTGCATGCGTTCGTTAGCTGGCGGCCGGCCTGGACAGGCCCAACCAAGACCTCGTACCCGGCTTGCCAGACACATACTACAATACAAGCATCGTCGAGTGGATGCAATAATGGTTGCCAGGTATTTCCTATGCCCAACTATGTTCGCCAGGAACTAACCAACCTTCTCAAAGCCTTACAAGCTCTTCCGGGGTCTCAAGTTGATATTGGTTTCGCACAGCCGATCGAGGTGATCACTGCAGGATTGGCGCTCGCCCAATCTCCTGGTTGGTCTCTCGATTATCTTTCTGAAGCACTTACTTTTCAGAAGGCCGCCGCAGAACATCTCATCACTATCAAACGCAGTATTGAACCATGCGTGTTGCCCGAAGATTATGAGGCATTTCAGGAAGTGTGCGGAGGCTTCGCAATCGACCTCGAGAATGGTTGGAACCTTTCCGCCGACGGTATTGGTCTCTTCGCAAGTGAGTATCACGGTTCGATATTCAGCGAGGCGTTCCAAGGACATTTGCCATCCGCCCATATTCCCGTCATGCCGATTGCGAACCTGGGCAGAGAATACACTGAAGAACGGGGCCGCAGCGGCCATCACCAATGGATGATGTCGATAAATCCCGACGTTACCAGAACCTTCGGAGCAATCTACTACTTCGAGGACACTGATCACGACCTGTTTGAAATGCTTCGCCTCTCCGCCGGCATTCCTCCTCAATCACTCCCGTTTGCACCCAGCTTCTCGGTCTGGCTCCAACAAGTCATTGCTACGCGCGGCTCACTTGGTCTTGATTTATCCGGCTAGTCACAAGTCCCTCTTTGCAGTTAGGTGCCAGCTAACGGCTCGCATCAGCTGCGTGGCGGATGAACCGAGACCAACCCGCCCGACGGCCTACCGGTGAACCGAGGCCGGCCGGTTTTGGGCACCCAGTTAGCCACGTCAGCTGCATGCGGTTGTTAGCCCGCCGCTGGCAGCATTATGGCTCAAGTATTTCCGCAAACGATGTATCGACGGCCAACTCGTAGGTTATGTACGTGCTACAAATACCATCAGGGTCCGGAACACAGACTCTCACAAATGGCAGTGCGAACAACCGAATACGCTCGTCGTTCCACCACTCAACACTGCGGGCATCAAGGCTACTGACAAGCTCATGAACGTCACCGATCTTCAGTTCGGTGCCTTCCATAGCGGCCCGCCATTGGTTCATCAACAACGATTCCGCTGCATCCACGTCGCTGGGCAATCCCAATCCCTCGCGCACAAGTTCAGCACATAGTCGTCGGCTTTCCGGATCATCGTATTTGCAGATCTGGGTCGAGAAGACCGTCGCGCTCAGGAAATTCGGGAGCATCGGTGACTCAAACTGGATCTCAAGATTGGCCTGGAGCGTCTGAAGGTCTCCATAGGACTCGTGTCCCGCTATGCGATCAACGGGTAGATCCAGCTTGTATACAAATGGCGCTATGACTTCCTCGCCATATTTGCCGCCCAGCTCATACAGCAAGAACCGCCCGCGTTCCGCATCGCTGTCCTGAGTCTCATAGAAATATGCCGCCAGAATCGCCGGGCGCGCAGAGGTCGTCACCGTTGCGTAGTAGTTTGCCGTTTGAATGGCCTCTCGCTCGGGCGATACTTCTCGGGCCAGTCGCTCAAACACAGAGAGCGATATCGACCCACTCCAAAGGACCCGCCCAACTTCCTCAGTGGCGCGAAGGCGGTCCAATTGGGCCGGAATGTCCATCGTCGGTATCGGCGGGAATTCAACTCTTGTCGGTTTCGGAGGGGCAGTTTCCGTGGCTGGCCGGTGAGTTTTTGTTGGCTCAGCCGTGGGTGTTGGCCTCGGAGTCGACGTCGCAGTCCGAGAATCGCGGTATATCTCGGGTGTTCCGCTTGGTAGCGCGCCGGGATAGGCAACGCATGAAGAAGTGCCGAGGATAAAAACGACAGCTATTACTATGCGGTTCGTATTCATTTTGACCTCAGCGAATCACACTATGTGCCATAGGGAGCGGGCTAACGGCTCGCATCAGCTGCGTGGCGGGTGAACCGAGGCCGCTCCGCCCGACGACTCGCTCGTGAGCCGGGAACGCTATGAATTGGGGCCCGAGTAGCCACGTCAGCTGCATGCGGTTGTTAGGCAGAGCAGATCAGGGTAGCCGGCAGATGGTGTCAACTGTATATTCGCCATAATCACCCCAATTCCCGACGTGGCCATCAATGCCCGTCAGATTCGGGTAATCTGATGCCACTGCCTCGTTGACCTTTTGGCAAGCTCCATCTGGCTCCACACCGCCGATAACAGCGGACAAATAGATCTCGGCCAAAGCAATGAACTCGTTCCCTGGTTGTCCCTCCGTGTATTGGCTTCTGATCTTACCTAGCTCAATCTGGGCTGGATCGGTTTCTCCCTCAGCTGACATGAGAACTACCATCCGAAAACCAGCAAAGGCCGATTGATAGGCCCGAGCGATGCTCTGAGCGTGGGCGTATTCTGCGTCATCAGCGCCTCCTACGCCCAGGGTGTCGTACTCGTACCACGATACAACATCCCGCAAGCCTGTGTCGGTGGCTGCTTGTCGGTACAACTCGATAGCTCCGGGGCCATCTCCGCGATCTAGGGCTGCATCAGCGTCCTCCAGGATCTGGAAACGGTTTTGCCCCACCCCGAATTCCACTCCGGAGAATGCCAGCCAGTCACCTTGCCATGAGTAGCGTACCCGCGACTCTCGATGCGCAAAGATCGTTATCCCCCAACCGGTCTGGCGATCGCCAACGATCTGCAACCCTCTGCGGCCATCGTCGCCCGGATCAAGGACGACCGTATCGGAAATGATCGACATGAATCGGCTATCGCACCCAACCGTATCGGCCAAAAACGGCTTCCATTCCTGCTCGTCCACTCGCACTCCTAGAAGGGTGCTTTCGATGCATCGACCGCTAAGCGAAAGATCGTACCGGGCGATCAATTGCGAGCCCGAATCTGCCAGGAGTTGAACCGGCATCAGCCGAACCCTCTCAGATTCATAGAGGCCGTCGTAGTCTGGCGAAGGATTCGCATAGTACACAGAATACCCTTTTGGTGGGCAACGGCGGAAGATGAAGGCGCCGCTACCCGATGCAGCCCAGTTACCGTTGGTAATGCCCACGACTACTTCGTTCGTCCCATCGCCTTCGAAGTCAACCCCGACTGCGTTCACCACATAATTCTTGAGCGGTTCTTCTGACTCTTGAGTGAATTTAGCTCCCAACTCATCGATGGGCTGGCCAGACTCAAGATACGCCTGGATTTTCTGGATCAGGTCAGGCATCTCACCGCGAAATCCGGCCACGGCTGCCATCGGGTTATCGGGACATAGCGGCACGCCTACGGGTTCCGTAGGACGAGGCGTGGGTGGCGGAACCGGAGAAGGTCGAGCCGTGGCCGTGAACAATGGCCTAACGGTAGGGGTAGCAAAGGCCGTCGGTAAGCCAGCGGCCTCGATGATCGAAGTCGCTGACCTGACCGGTTTCGTGGAAGGCCAATCGGGCGATGGTGGAACACCGGTTGAGGTAGCCGGTGCACAAGCCATCAATAAGGCGGCATAGAACCAAAGGAGTGCAGACTTCTTCATATCGAACCTTGTACGAGCTCTGCCTAACGGCTCGCATCAGCTGCGTGGCGGATGAGCCGAGACCGTGTCGCCCGAAAGCGCGTCGGTGAACCGAAGCCGCTCGGTTTTGGGCACCCAGTTAGCCACGTCAGCTGCATGCGTTCGTTGGGCGCGAGTTGGCTCCCCTCTGACCAAAATCAACGAGGCTCTGGTGGCCGACTACGCATTGGTCGCTTTGGCTCACGGCGCAGGCCATAGGTTTCTCGATGTCTCCAAACACGCGGTAGCGTTGATCTCTTTGTAGGTCTTCGAAAACGCGTCTATCGACATGTTGGCCACCTCCTGGAGAGGACGATACACCCAATCCTGTTCATCTCGGATATTGATCGTTCGGCGGGCAGCGTCGGAAAACGCCACCCCCTGCTCCGGCGCCCAAAGCGCCAGTACGGAGGCTGGCTGCTCCTGGGGACAACCCATAACCTGATCGGCGACAATCGCACCTTGGGTTGCATATCGGATGAGCATCCCACTATCAGGGTAGAAGAGCACCACATCGAATTGGAGGTCGCCTTCTCGAGATTGGCTGTAGGTGCGAAGGCGGATTTCCTCGGGAACGCCGTACACACCAAGAATACCTGCGAGGGTGTAGCTCGGGATCAGACCGGGATTCACCTCGATTCTCGTAATGACGTTGTCAACGACCATGTAATGGTGCGCAATCGCAATGGTTGATGATTCCGTTGCGTTGGGGTCGATTTCTCTTGGATACCGGAAATATGCGGTGTGCAAGACAGATTCCGCACCGTCATCTGGCTTGATCGCAAGAGCAAAAGTAGACAAAAACCTGGCGGTCGCAGTCCATGAGGTCTGGCCGGGCTGGATACCCCACCAGCATGGGAGTTGGCATCCCTGGTTATTGAGAGACAAGTGAAGCAATAACGCATCCGACTCGCTCATGGACAACGTGGGTATGGCGCTGGGCATCAGGCTTGCCACCGGAATCAAGGCCTGTGTTGGCTCGCTGAGGCTCCTTGGTGTTTGAATTGGGTGCGCTGAGGGAACAGTGGTTGGCAACGGTGAACGCACAGCACTCGCAGTGGTGGGGTTCAACGGTGTCGATGGAACAACCGTGCCACATGCGCACAATCCGAGAGTCAATCCGGTGCTCAAAATCAATAAACGAGATAGAACGTACATAGAGTGCCTACTGGTGAATGACCATGCCCAGAATTCGGCCAAGTCGCAATTTGCGCCAATGCAGTTGTCGAAGGGAGCGCCCAACGGCTCGCATCAGCTGCGTGGCGGATGAACCGAGGCCGCGCCGCCCGACAGCGCGCTGGTGAACCGAGTCCGCCATGGATTGGGGCCCCGGGTAGCCACGTCAGCTGCATGCGTTCGTTAGGTGGCGGCCGGCCACCGATTGCCCGACAAAACAGCCAGACTCACCTCCTGCGCGCCGAACTCAACCCGAACGGTTCTCGAACCAGAAGACCGGCCCCGTCCAGTCGTCGTTCGTAAACTCGCGCTCGTCAAACCGACCGCCTGTATAGTCCGATATCACACGGCGCCAGAAACCCTGCGCCGGCGTGTTCGCTGCGATCACGCGCACCTCCCACTTGCCCGGCAGCTCATCAAAGACCCGTTGTGCAACCGCGCGCCCGACTCCCTTCCGACGGTACTTCCGCAAGACAAAGAACTCCGTGAGCGATCGCTCGTTGTCTTCTATAACCACTTCATTATCTATCAACACGAAGCCACCGAGCTGCTGATCGACCCGCACGATGTAAGCTGCGTGGGTTGCCTCAAACCAGAAGTAATCGAGGTCTCCGTAACCAAACACCCCGTGTTCGTTGAGGTCACTTCCCTCGAACTCGGAAAAGTCATGCAGATAGAGCTCCATCATGCGACGGATTAGCTCCCGCTCAGGCCGCGACGGCCGTTCGACTGTGATTTGCATACTTGATCTCCTCTTCGTGGAGCTTATCCGCATTGACGGGTTTCGCCAACTGCCCGGAGGAGCCACCTAACGGCTCGCATCAGCTGCGTGGCGGCTGAACCGAGACCGTGCTGCCAAACGACATGCCGGTGAACCGAAGCCGGCCGGCTTGGGGCCCCGAGTAGCCACGTCAGCTGCATGCGATTGTTGGCTGGCCAGATCAGACTTCTCGGACTTTGATCCTCATGAGCCTTCATACCGAATGGGATGACTGTCCGGATGTCGTATCCACCTATCGCTCTTTGAGTCGCGTATGATCTTGGAAGGAATTGTGATCTTCCGAGCTGCGAATTCTTCGCCCCGTTTGGTCAATCGACGAGACCGGTTCCCGCCCGTACCATCTTCCAACAAACGCCAGGGCGCGAGACTGAGCTTCGAATGATTGGCATAGGCAGCTGTACTGATTTTGGTCTGGATTTCTAGCAATGTCGCTTGTTGAGGACTGCCGCCATTCCACAACAATTCAATGATCCGAGACAGGTAACCGCCAAAAACGATCACGTCCTCCCGATACTTCGTATTGCGTGCCACTGGTATGTCTGGAAGATCAGGGCTGACGTGAAACCTTGGCAGTCTGTAGCCCATTCGGCTGGCCGCCTCTTGAACTGGTTTCACGAGGTTTCTCAGGGTTAATGTTGGCCAATACTTGTACGCGTCTGTCCCTATACCGCGCTTGATCACTGAATACAAGGCTTGGGTGAACACTCCGCCGTCATCAAGATCAAGAGAGGTTTGATCTGAACTACTCGAGCAAATAAGGCCATACGAACCGCCCGCCAGGTTTTGGAGCTCGTCGTGCATCCGCGAGGTTGTCGCAATAGAGCCTGTATAGGCGATGGTTGCGCTGTAACAAGCATCAACAATGAATACTGGGTGCACATTCGCAGACACCAAAGTATGAATGACATCCCGAAATAGCACTGCACTCAACGGCAGAACGGTGTCGCCACCAGGCATCATCCTTGTGTCGGTAAGGCAAAATCCAAATTGGCCACTCTCGATCACGCATCCATGGCCGGAGAAGTACAGAACCAGCACATCCCCCGATGCACTTCGAGTTTCTACATAATCCAAAATACAGTCTCGAAACGCTTGCGCGTTTGGGTTCTCCACCAGCCTGAACTGGCTCTTGTCGAAACACGCGAATTTCGCATCATCAACGAAGATCTTCTGGATCGTTCGGCTATCATTCCTTGGCCCGGCGAGCCCCGGAAGATACCGATAATCTGACACCGTGACGGCAATCACCGTCGTGCGATCAACAGCAGTTTCGATCGACTTAATGGGTTGCTTGCTGCGTTCTGACCTTCTAGCCATACGGCCTCCTGTGATTATGGACCCCGGTTTGAGGCCAGCCAACGGCCAGGCATCAGCTGCGTGGCGGGGCGAGTGCACCCGCATCGCCCGAAGGCGTTTCCGCGAGCCTGCCAAGCTGGATTTGGGTCCCGATTAGCCACGTCAGCTGCATGCCATGGTTAGCCGGCCTTCAGCTGGTGATGATCCTTTGGCCATGTCGTTTGCCCCATGCGACCCACAAAACGCGTATCCGCCAAGCGCCTATCACGATGCTTGCCCACCCGGCCAGAGCCAACCCCCAGGTAAAGACGATGTATGACCCATTATCGTAGATCAGGTAGATCCCAACCGGGTGTTTCTGATCGGTCGTCGTGTACTGGACACCTGTCACTTTCCACGTGTTGTTGAGCCAGTCCCAGTCTATGAACACCGCAATCTCGACCGATTCTCCCGTCGCAAGTTCACCCCGGCCGAGCGCAACCCGGCTCCGCGGATTGAACCACTCGAGATCCCAGCTCTGCGGTGCGTGCGAGGCATCGTCAAGGATCGGCCAAGCCTCTTCGACCTTGATTCCAGCCATCATATGTTTGGCTTCTTCGATGTGTCCGTCGGACCATCTGCCTAGAAACAAGCGTGCCACACTCAGAGCCGTCGTTTGGCTCGACGGTAGCTCCGGCCAGAAAGTGTAGCCAATACCAACCAGCAAGAGAACTTGCACGGCGAGCACGGAACTCAAGAAACGTCGGTTATGGCTCCGCAGTTCGCGCCACCTCACCACGAGAAAAACCCCTATGACGATGCCTGCCACGACCACGGCTATTCCAACGACCCCTGGTGTCAACATCATTCTTGCCCCCTCCACATCTATTTCTGGCCAACCAACCAGCGAGTTTGAAGGAGCCGGCTAACGGCTCGCATCAGCTGCGTGGCGGGTGAGCCGAGGCCGTGTCGCCCGCAGGCACGTCGGTGAACCGAAGCCGGCATTGACTTGGGGCCCCGATTAGCCACGTCAGCTGCATGCGTTCGTTAGCCCGGAACTTCGCCATGAGTACGCCTACCGAGACCCAAAGAGACCCGATTTGAGGGTGACCTCGATCGGCGCCGCCAACGGCACATCTGCGAACTCGGCAATCTTCGCCGCATGATCTGCGCAGGTCTCGGCTCCCCAATACGGCACCGAAAGTAATCGGAACTCTCCACCTCGCAGAATCACTTCAACCCGATATAGATCCGTGCGATGCGTGATGGTCACCCTTTGCCGTATGCCCTCAATCTCATCAAATCGCAGTGTCACTTGGGGACCCATCTCTGCAAGGCCCATCAACACCACCTTGCGTTCGGTTAGCTCTCGCCGGTTCCGGCTCACTTCCACATCCACAACAGTCCAGGTCACTACCCAGAACGAGACCGCCACGGCGGCAAATCCCACATACACGGGCAACCATTCAGGCCCTCTGAAGTAGACCAGCAATGCCGCTCCGATCACCAGAATGCCTATCCTGGCCAGCAACCAGACATAGCCCGATGAATACCTGATTCTCAGGTCCTCTGGCGTAGGGTGAGAAATCTCAACGGGCATTTCGAGCATCCTACCAGGATCTTCCAGAGGGCTAACGGCTCGCATCAGCTGCGTGGCGGGTGAACCGAGGCCGCGTCGCCCGACGACACGCCAGTGAACCGAGACCGGCCTGGCTTGGGGCCCCAGTTAGCCACGTCAGCTGCATGCGTTCGTTAGCTGGCCGCCGGCCTGAGAACGCCTTCATGGGTCACTCAAGGTTATCTCCCGATCGTTCGTCGTTCGATACAAACCGCTCACCGTGGTCACACCAATATGCCAATAGTATGGAACCCCAGCCCGCAAGTCGTCGAAGGTTGCACCACACGGAATAGTGAGGCGCACCGACGTTTGCCCCGTAACATCGGCTTTGATCCCAGGTGGCCCGTAGGTGTGCTGATTGTGTGTATAAACTGTGCCCATCTCCAACTCCACCTTCGACACCTCTGACGCGATCGCTGCGGGTAGGCGCCAAACGAATTGCGTTTCTGCGTTACATGGAGCAATCGCCCCTTCCAACGGCGCCATGAGATCGATCGGATCCATCGCAATCGTTTCGATAGCCAGTTCCTCTGGCCATTGGTAGGCACTCACTCTTCGCTGAACGATCGTGGGCTGACCCGCATCTCCAGTTGCGGCGATCATCAGGACACCATACGTCGTGCCCTCATGATACTCGGGCCGAAGCAGGACATTGTAGAAGCCCTGCTCATCCGATTGAGCCCCTCCAAACGCTTGGGAACCGTTGAAAAAGTACACGCTGGCATGGGCCAGGGGTCGCCCGTTTAGGGTGAGATATCCGTAGATCTCTTTTTGCAACCAGCTTTGGGCAACAAAAGGCAGGAGTTCTCTTTCTTGCCCTTGTCCCACCGCAACGGTGCCCCTAACCTCAAAGCCGGACAGAGCCATTAGCAATGCGACCACAACGGTGGCGGCGAGCTTCCGTGGATTGCTAAACATATGTCCTCCAGGAGCCAGCTAACGGCCCGCATCAGCTGCGTGGCGGATGAACCGAGGCCGACCCGCCCGACGGCACACCGGTGAACCGAGACCGGCATTGACTTGGGGCCCCGATTAGCCACGTCAGCTGCATGCGTTCGTTAGCCGCGCCTTTGCTTACCGGCTTTGGTGCGCGAGTACACCAAACAGTAGCTGTGATCGTAGCCATACCCATAGTGATCCCAACACACGACAACTTCGCCGTCGAACTTCATTATGCCTGCCACCAACCGCCCGATATCCCAAGCGAGAGTCGTCACGCCAGCTCGACTCTTCAGGTTCGCAACCTCAATCACCAGCTTTCCTTCCGGTTTCAGCAGTTCCTGCACTTGGCGAAACACCCCAGATAGGCCTTCGAGATAGGCTTGGTAACCCTTACCTTCCACTTGATAGGCGCTCAACGGGTCTTCGATGTCACCCCAGTTCATGTAGGGCGGAGACGTCATGGCAAGATCAACCGGCGGTATTTTCAGTTCATCCAGGGTTCGCGCGTCCCCTTGATACAGGTTTTCAGGCCGGCGCAGACTCTCTCGGACCCAAGCAACCCTCGAGAAATCCAGCTCGACCCCGAAAGCAACTCGATCCAGTCGTTCGGCAACTTGTAGCGTCGTTCCAAATCCCGCGAAAGGATCCAGAACGACATCCCCTGGGCGGGTGAACTCGCGAACAAAGTGTTCTACCAGCTCGTCGGGGTATCTCACATCGTCGTCCCGAAACGGCTCCGGGAGTGGATTGGAGTGAGACATCCTCAGAGCCAAGTAAGTCTTCATAGTGGACATGGTACTTCATTGGCTGGCCGAGTGAGCGGCTAACGGCCCACATCAGCTGCGTGACGGGGCGAGCAGGCGCGGTCGATCCGGCAACAACTCCGCGAGCCTGCCGAGCCGGAATGGGGCCCCGATTAGTCACGTCAGCTGCATGTGATCGTTAGGCTTCGCTATTCTTCGCCAGCCAAGCCAGAATCAACGGCTCTGGTACACCGGCCAGCGCTCGATGACGCTTTCGCCTGAGACGCCGCCAAAACGCAGGGCCGGCGGCCGCTTCAGCCAACCAGCGGCGACGCCATCGACCAACTCCACGAGTATACAAGCGGCGCAACGATGACCGGCAGCGGCCCAAGGCGCCATATGACGCGAGCACACCATATGCTGTACGACGAATCTCGGCCGCGATCACACCTCGGCTGGGCCGCGGTGAACAGCCAACCGACTCGGTGCGCCGCGCAACGGCCCGAATGCTTGATTGTGAGTCGGCCCGGAAGCCGCGTTGCCCGACGACTCACAGCCGGCCCGGAGCCTGGCGACAACTTGGCGCGAACTCCCCTCGAAACGGCCCGGCTCGCCGGCGACCGACTCCCGCCAGCGTTTCCGATACATCAGCTCCGCTCACCGCCCGGTGGCGGAAGCCTAACGGCACGCATCAGCTGCGTGGCGGGTGAGCCGAAGCCGCACCGCCCGACGGCGCGCCGGTGAACCGAGACCAGCCTGGCCTGGGGCCCCAGTTAGCCACGTCAGCTGCATGCGTTCGTTAGGCCGCACTTCGCCACAGAAGACCGCAATAGGGCCCTCACGACACTTGGCTGCTCACGCGCTTGGCTCTTTCAATCACCCCGTACGTGCCATCCTCCAGAAAGACGAACGGCCTCAGGTACGAATAGGCGTCCTGCGCCGCTCTCGCCTCGCGATCAACCGACGCCGCAACGATCTTGCCGAACAACACGACCTCCTCACCAAACACTACATGCTGCACGTAAGTGCATTCCAGATGCGCCCGGCACTCGGCGACCAGCGGCGCCTTGACCTGCCGGCCCGACATCGCCGTAAGTCCAATGCTCTCAACCGGGCGTGGGTGGGCCACCTGACTTGATCGCCATACGAGGTCGGCCAAGTCGTCACCTGGAACGTTTATGACGAACTCATATCGCTCAAGGATGTTTTTCGCCGTCCAGTGCGACAGATTGCATCCCAGCGCAACCACCGGCGGCTCCATACTCATCATCGATATCCAGCTTTTCGGAGCAACATTGCTTTGACCATCGGGATTGAGACTGGTGACCAACACGACCTGGCCAACAAGCGGCGAAGGCTGCCACAACCGTTTGTCTATCGCCAAACTGAACTTTTCGTTCATGTTGGGTCTCCCCCCTTACGCGATTTCGAGCGGCCTAACGGCCCACATCAGCTGCGTGACGGGGCGAGCAGCTCACGGTCGCCCGAAGGCGCTTCCGCGAGCCTGCCACCTTAGTTTGGGGCCCCGAGTAGTCACGTCAGCTGCATGTGATCGTTAGGCTTCGCTTTGCCGCACCAACCTCGCCAAAAGCACAACCGCCTGAACGTTGGCCGTCGGCGACTCGCCAGCAAACTCAACTCTACTCGAACAAGCCTCGAACCACTGGCCCGGCAAGGGCCGGCGGGCTGCTCGACTCGCAGCGGCGGCGCTTTCAAGCGCGCACTCTGGCAGGGAGCGGAGCACGAAATACAGGGAACGGCCGAGGCATCTTTGCCCTGAACACACCTGTAAGGCCGGTCAGAATGGCGCACCCAACCCAGTGCGCAGCGTTTCGACCCAGAGACTCGCTTGAGACCAAGACCGGCAGCCGCGTGAACCTCGACCATACCGCCGGCCCGCGAACGAGCGCAACCCGGCGCCCGACTCAACCTCGAACGGCCAGGCGCCTCGACAACGCCCGGCAGGCGACACTTCCCTATCGCAGACCGCCCGGTGGCGGAAGCCTAACGGCTCGCATCAGCTGCGTGGCGGGTGAACCGAGGCCGCACCGCCCGATGGCATGCCGGTGAACCGAGGCCGGCATGAACTGGGGCCCCGAGTAGCCACGTCAGCTGCATGCGTTCGTTAGGCGCGTGTTTGGCTTAGCCCGGCGCTGATGATCGCTCACGGCTTCTGCCCCGATTCCACTATGACGGCATCCGGCCCGTCTTGATGTATTGAAGCATGACAGGGTCGAAGCGACCAATCAACTCACAAGACTCCGCCTCCAACACTCCTCCATAGAAGGTTTGGATGTGGCGTCTGACGTACGGATTCGCCTCCAGCGTAGCTCTGGAAAAGACAACCGCGTCATGCGCTGCAAAAACGATGTGCGGAACGTCCGCCATCACCACCGCCCCTAGGCACATCGGACAGGGCTCCACCGTTGTGAACAATACTGCGTTCCGAAAGTCGTCCCAAAGCAGTTTTCCACCGGCCAGAAGAGCGTTCATCTCCGCATGCCTGATCTGGCTCCGCTGATGCTTGTGCTCAGCACGTCCTCGGCTCACGATCTCGCCCTGAATAACAACTACCGATCCGATCGGTAACTCGCCAGCCATGCCAGCCGCCTCAGCCTCTTTCAGCGCTTCCCACATGAAGTGCTCAAGATCCAGGCCCGATAGCTTGGGAGATAGCTCACCTGTTGGCATGTCAATATCCCCTTACGCCGTGGGAGCGTCTAATGGCTCGCATCAGCTGCGTGGCGGATGAGCCGAGACCGACCCGCCCGACGGCACGGCGGTGAACCGAGGCCGACACGGCTTGGGCCGCAGTTAGCCACGTCAGCTGCATGCGTTCGTTAGATGGCCCAGGTTCAGACTCGCCGGGCCTCCCACTCGCTGCGCAACATGCCAAAGTGCAATGTGCCGGTCAACGTTCCATCTGCGTGTCGGTGATTCTCGCGGATGTGCCCTTCCAACACAAACCCGCACCGCTTGGCTACTCCTATGCTCTTGACGTTTTGATCGTCGCATTCCAACCGAACACGATGTGCTCCCAGGTGTTCAAAGCACATCGTGAGCCCGACCTGGACCGTCTCGGTCACGTACCCGTGCCCTCCATGCGCCTCATCGCCAAAGTATCCGATCGAATACTCAGGCACGCCGGGATTGGAAAGCCCCACATATAGCTGAGCGACGAATTCATCCGTTGACTTCAGAAAGGCGCCCAAGAAGAAGGCCCGACCTTCTTGCCAGGCGGTGACGAAGCCCTCCAGTAGCGTTTTGGCTTCCTCTTCGGATTCGAGCGCACAAATCGGATTGTCTGTCTCGTACTGAGCCAGGTG
Source organism: Anaerolineales bacterium (assembly GCA_044226485.1). Taxonomy (GTDB): domain Bacteria; phylum Chloroflexota; class Anaerolineae; order Anaerolineales; family UBA6663; genus UBA6663. Next base: position 466,144 of record JBGAGY010000005.1, on the reverse strand, counting down.
GTCGCGGTTGCGTTGGCCCACCCGCCAATACCAGGCGCTGTCTTCGGCCCGGTACCGCCGAACGAGCAATCGAGGTGTTTCATTCGACAAAGGAAGTGCGTCCATCCGATTCATCCTGCCAACCTTTATGGACCTCGCGAGCCTCCAACTGTGAGGCCATCTAACGGCCCGCATCAGCTGCGTGGCGGGTGAGCCGAGGCCGTGTCGCCCGAAGGCACGCCGGTGAACCGAAGCCGGCCTGAATTGGGGCCCCAGTTAGCCACGTCAGCTGCATGCGTTCGTTAGGCTGCGACCCACTCCCGCCGAGCCAAAGCCTCTCACTGGTTGAGCTGTTCCAAGACGGCTTCAAGCTCGGTATTGAGCGCCTCATAACCCAACGCATTGACATGCAGGGTGTCAAGACTATACTCCGGCCTCATCTGGCCCTGCTCATTGGCCAGGATCGTCCAGCCATCCAACACCACGATGTCTGGACCTGCGAGCGATCCGATAAACTCGTTCACCTCCAAGACACTGGCTGGAATTCGATCGGACCAGACCGGAAGCCGTTCAATCGGCACGCGACCCACCGGAAACACGGTGCTCAGAACGACCCGGGCACCTATCGCTCGGGACTTGTCTACGATTTCCTGGATGTTCATCTCGCAATTGGCTACGATCCCCTCTTCTTCGCTCGGAAACAGCGGTATCGCCTTCAGGTCGTTAATACCGACTTGGATAATCACAACGCTTGGTCGTTCCGTCACAACATGGGCATCGAAACGGCCAAGAACCTGGGCGGTTGTTTGAGCACCGATTCCGCGATTGACGATCCTGTACCCCGATACGACCGCTCCGGTCGGCCAATCCTGAGCACGCGAATCGCCGTACATGACCGCTACCGGAAGACTCGCTTCAGGCGAGCTTTCCACCGGAGTCGGCCAGACCGCCGAAAGGCCGAGGGGATCGAGCCGGACGCGGTGGATCTCGGCGTAATCGGCTCGATCTCGCTGGTACAAGACCCAATTGAGCGCCACTGAAGCGATCAGGCAGACCCCCAGCGCCACGGCGAAGAAAGACTTAACCCTACCGGATACGCCCTTCACCTGAACCTCGCATTATCCCCGTACGGCCCTTGAGCAGCCTAACGGCTCGCATCAGCTGCGTGGCGGGTGAGCCGAGGCCGCGTCGCCCGAAGGCGCGCCGGTGAACCAAGCCCGGCATGAATTGGGGCCCCGGGTAGCCACGTCAGCTGCATGCGTTCGTTGGGCGGCCGATGTGAACGGCCGGGGACATAGGTAACAGATAGACCGGGAACATGGGTAACAACCTTAAAGGGTTCCCGGGCGCCCCTTGGGGGCGGTAAGGCGAGTATAGCGCGGCAGAGAAGCGTAGGGATCATCGTCGGTGGTTCTCAGGGTAAGGGCCAGAGAGCTTGAGGAGGCGCTCGTCGAAGCGGCCGAGGACGAGGGGGCCGAAGTGAACGGCATAGATGCCATCGGCAACATCCTGGAGGGCGACGTTTTCGCCGGCCAGGACGTGGGAGATGTTGAGCAGCCCATTGTTCCAGCGGATGGCGCCATCGCGGCTCACGCGGCGCAGCTCGAAGTGGGCTGGATAGTGGAAATCGGGCAAGTGCTCGGGGAAAGCCCGGGCGGAGCGGCGATAGTGGTGAGCCGGGACATCCATGTCCAGGGCTTCATGCGGGCGCTCGGCGTTATAGATGAAGCGGAAGCGGTTGAAGGCGCGCTGCTGAGCACGGAGGGAGCCGGCCGGTGGGCGAGCGGTTTCGGCCTTGAGGGTGCGATGAAAGCGTTCATGGCGGCCGTTCTGCTGAGGACGAGCGGGCTCGATGAGCTCGGTGCGGATGCCCAGATGGAGCCACCAGACCTGCAGGCGCGAGAGGCGCAGGATCGCCTGAGTGGCAAAGGGGACGCCATTATCGGAGCGAATCAGGGTGGGCAGGCCGAATTCGGAGAAGAGTCGGGTGAAGACGGGCTGGACGAAGGGGAGTGCGATAGCCGGGAGGGCCTGGCAGCCGAGGAGGTAACGGCTGAAGGAGTCGACCACGGTGAGGGGATAGCAGTAGACGCCATCGGCGGTGAGGAACTCGCCCTTGAAGTCCACGGTCCAGATGTGGTTGGGCTGTTCGGGCACGGTGAGGGGCTTCCCCGGGTGACCCGGTGGTGTGCGACGCCGCCGGGGGCGAACGAGATGAGCGCGCTTGAGGAGATCGCCGATGGTGCTGGCGGCCGGCCACGCGGTGCGAGGAAAGCGGCGTTCGAGCCAGGCTTTGACCTTGCGCGGCCCCCAGAAGGGATGCGCTTTGCGGACGGACACCACGCGGGCCTGGATCTCGGCCAGCGTGGCGTGCGGGCAGTGTTTCGGGCGGCGCTTGCGATCGGCGAGGCCGGGTGACCCTTCCTGGAGGAAGCGCGTGCGCCACTTGTAGCCGGTCTTGCGACTGACGCCATAGTGGGCGCAGAGGTCTGAGAAGGTGAAGAGACCCTGCTCAAGGTCTCGGATGAAGTCGGTACGTTGGGACATGGGTGAACTCACATTCCAGGGCATGGGCCGGTCCTCCCAGCCCTGATTCTGCGGCCAGAGTGTCACCCATGTTGCCGGTCTATGTGTTACCCATGTACCCGGTCTGTACCATGGCCTAGTGAGGGCCAAGGTTGTCTCCCCACAGTTTGCCCTACACGTCCACCTCGGCCAATACGAAACAGTTGCCGCCCCGCGATCGCCCTGTGCTTGCGCTCCCTTCCGCGACTCATGGTCTCGACCCAGACCAACTCCAGGCGTAATCCGTTATTGGCTCAGGTGACGATGGTTGCTTGGCGTGCCAGGAACCGCCACGTTCCAGCTTCGAACAGGAACACATTGGTGAAACGGCGGTTCAGAACCTTGTCTCCATGGAGCATGCCAAGCTCGCTCGTCGGGGCAGGATGAACCACTTCCCGTCCCATCACAACGCCAACATTCCCTGTGATAGCCAGATCCTCGATCACTCGTTCGAAATAGTCGCTGGCCATCTTGCCATGAGCCAACATATCCACAAGCACATCCTTATGCAAGATGCGATTGGCCGGTCCATTGATCATGTAGTTAGGATGCATAAACGCTCGCTGTGCTTCTGCATCCGCTTGCACAATGATCCGCATTTGCTCAGCGTCTGCCGCACGTAGGGACGCTTCGGATGGACCTTCTATGTGATCAGCCGCTGAGGCGTCAGCAGTCGAGAAAAGAACCCGTTGGCGCCGGAGTCCAAATGACATGATGACCTCTCCTTGATGATCGCCGGTGGCCACTTCGTGCCGCCCAACGCACGGGCATCAGCTGCGTGGCGGGTGAGCCAGCCCGCACCGCCCAAGGACTCGCCGGCGAGCCTGCCGAGCCGGCATTGGGCACCCGATTAGCCACGTCAGCTGCATGCCATGGTTAGGCGGCCCAATCAGACGCCTTCGCCAAATGCATCCCATTGCCGTATGGCATCTGTCTTTGGATAAAGGGTTAAGCATCGCAGGCCCTACTTTTCGAGGAGCCTCCTGTGGTCAGGCGACCACCCAATAGGCCTCCTCATAGGACATGACTGCTCCATTTGTCCAGCGCTGGCGCGCTCTTTCGGACTCAGCACGCTTTCGCTCTTCAGCATTCAACGGGCGCCACAGTGGATCTCTTGCATATCCACGAGCTTCCTTGGTGGTAAGCGGGTAGGCCTTTATCGCCCAGTCCTGGTAATCTATGAGCGGTTCCCGGTTCGCGCCACCACCACTCGCGGGATTTGCCAACTGAACTGCGTCGTCCTCCCAATTACAGATGGGACATATGTTGTACGAGCCGAACATGCTCTCGCCGATCGTCAAGAAACCACAAGCAGGACAAGGATACCCGTTCTCTTTTATTACCAATTCGGCCACGCTGCATTCCCCTTTCAGGATTCTGAAACCTTGTCATCTCGGAGGCCGCCTAACGGCTCGCATCAGCTGCGTGGCGGGTGAACCGAGGCCGACCTGCCCGACGACACGCCGGTGAACCGAGGCCGGCTTGAATTGAGGCCCCGGGTAGCCACGTCAGCTGCATGCGCTCGTTAGGCCGAGCCAGGAGATAGCAGCGGCGGAGGCTATCAGGCCAAACCCTCTTTCTTGAGCCTCTTGAGAATCGTGGCATCAGTGACCCCTTCCAAAATCCCTGCTACGATCAATCCGCGGCGCACGCGGTTGATCTTGTCGTTCGAGGCCTGTAATGCTGCCTTGTAGTAAATCGAGTGAATTCTCACTTGATCAATGGATGCTTCATCGACTCCACTATAGAATGCCGACATTCGCTCGAGAACCTGACTTGGCTGCAATTCGTCCGGGCCCGTCCTCAAAGCCTGATCCAATTCAACAAGGAGAGTAAAGAGGTCTGCCTTCTTCCATGCGCGCGACTCTGACTCAAACGCGCACTCATCCAAGAATGAGAAAACTCGCTCAAGACGACTTTCAATATCGGGCCCGATCTCAAACTCGTCGTTATAGCGATCAAGTAGCGCCTCAAAGGCATCATCGCGATTAAAGTAACCTTGAATGAAAGTTCCAATGACAGCCAGCACGTATCGGAGATCACCCATGCGCTTCAAGTCGCGAGGTGTAAACACGCCGTGCGATTTGAAGAAATCCCGTTCAGCCATCGCCTCGCAAAAACGCTTGAGTGCGCCAGCATAAACGGCATTGTTGATTTCGATATCAAGCAATGAATACTTCGTTGCATTAAGCCGTTTGAACACTTCGATGATTTGATCGCGATCGATTGCTCCGAGGTCTCTCACAGCCACGTCATAGTGCAGAAATGCTTTCTTGTCCTCTTCGCTCAGATCCCTGTACGCCGGTACTGAAGTCAGCTTCAATGCCGAATCACCATCAAAGTATTGGAGCAGTGTACTCACTCGTTGCAGGCCGTCTACCAAGAGTTGAGTCCCTTGACCAGTTGCCAAGTCGACTTCACCATCTGCGAAATAGATCTCGGGGAAGGGGTAGCCTCTCAGTACACTGTCAAGGAAGTGGTTCTTGTCATCACGCGACCAAACAAGTCGACGCTGAAACTCCGGCTTGGGAATCAGCTTGGACTCCTTAACCATCGTAATCAACTCTCGGACCTTCTTGTTGGTTGGAGCCGTTTTCATGGTTGTATCTCCAGGGCTGATCGACAGGCGGCCAAGCCTCGCAACTGGTATCTTCGGAGATGCTGCAGCGAATGATACAGCCCTCCACTAATGCGGCGGATACCGAGTTGCCTATCCGCCGAGAATTGTCGGAAGACGTCTCGCCAATCGTCACATCGACGAAGCCTTACTCCTCTTGGAAAGTGATCCGGTCGAATCCATCCGTGAACCATGTAATCTCCAAGTTTACCGGAATCCCAGGGCATTCGCACCGCCGATGCGTTGGCATGCGTCGAGATCTCGTCCCAAAGGATTTCATACAGACTGGCACTTACGACAGCGAGGTCGATATCCGAATTTGGGCTAAACGGGCGCAGACGGGGCAATACAGTGTGGTCGGCCAAGCGCTTTTCCATTAGGGCAAAACCAAGTTTTGCCGACCCGACTACCCGCACGTCAATAGATGTCACCGGAATAGAAAACAGATGTGACAAACGCTGGGTGATTGCCGTAATCTTACTAGGCTCAAAGTGAGGAGGCGTCCCCTGCAAAATCAGGGAATCCACCAATTCCTCCGGATCGCCGGCAAGCAAGATCGCCTTGAAATCGTCTGGAGTCATAAACCTAGAGTATAGGCCTAACGGCTCGCATCAGCTGCGTGGCGGGTGAGCCGAGGCCGAGTTGCCCGAAGGCGCACCGGTGAACCGAGACCTGCATGAATTGGGGCCCCAAGTAGCCACGTCAGCTGCATGCGTTCGTTAGCCTGCGGTATGCCGCAGGAGCACGCTATTGCTCGTTTCTCTCTTTCTGAGATTGAGCCACCAACGTCTCATGCCCATGGTCGCCAGGAAGACCAACACCGCATCGAGCGTAGTCAAGAGGCTGGCCAGCCAGAGATCCTTCTCAAATCCGGGCGCCCAGATCTCCGAAGGTCGATGAACGTCCATATCGGCTACTGCTCGGCAAATACGGCTTGCGGTATAGCAGGGCGCCGACTCCCATGAACTTGCAGCAGATCCTCGAACACCAAATAGGCTTCGGAAGGCGACTTCTGTGTAGACCGCTTCCCGTTCACGTGTCATCAACTCAACCGTCTCCTCGGACAGGTCCGCTCCTCGTTCGACAACACTCCTGTACAGGTCATCGGCTGCCGCGAACGCGTATGCGGCAGGCGAAATCGCAACGGCCACCGCGCAGAATCCCACGGCGGTGGCGACCTCAACGCGCCCACGCGATTTTGCGAACCTGCGAGCTATCAAGGCGATCGCAAACGAAAGAGCCGCAATCAGAGGACTCGCGACACATGAGATGAGGGTAAACATGGTAGTCCCGCCATACCTCCGCTCTCAAGGCATTGTTTGCGAACCTGCCTGGCCCCGACCCCTCACCGACCAGAGTAGTTGAGCTCCATCGACCTCGAGGCAGCAGGCTAACGGCTCGCATCAGCTGCGTGGCGGGTGAGCCGAGGCCGCGTCGCCCGGAGGCGCGGCGGTGAACCGGGGCCGGCCGGCTTGGGGCCCCGAGTAGCCACGTCAGCTGCATGCGTTCGTTGGGCGGCTCATGGCGAGCCGAATTCGCTATGGGAATCTATTGATCTGGGCGCTTTGGTCGGTAATCTAGGGGCCTGAGTCGCTGCTCGCTCTCCTCAATCGATTGATCGTTTAGCGTCAGGTCCATTTGTCGCGTCAACAAATGCAGCTCTGGCAAATCCATGTCCAATGCGTCGGGCGTCAATGAATTCTTCCGAATCACATCCACCGCGCGCTGAAACCGCCTTAACGAAGATCGCGCCTCTTGCATCGCGCCCGCTTGAAGTAGCCTGTAAGTCTCGAGAGCCAGCTCATACAACCATGGGTAGTCATCTCGATACGCACTGGCCCAAACAAGCAAAGCGATAGGGTCGCCGGTCTTTCCAGCCATCTTTCTGGTAAATTCATGAACCAACATCGGTTGCAATTGTCTGCGCGCCCTCGCGGAAGGCCTCAATCCATCATCCGATAGATCACGAAATCTAGACTCGAGCGATCGGATGCTCAACACAAGCTCCTCGAGAATTTCTTGCTGGGGACGAGTATGCTGTTTTGTTGGGGCAGCGGGATTGGGAATCTCCTTTACTCGCTTCTCAAAGTCTGGCCACAATGCTTCAAACAATTGCTTTGCTCTCGCTTCGGTAATTGCCTGATCAGAATTGCGATTGATTGACTGAATTATGTCATTCAGACCCTGTGTGTCCGCCTTCTTTGCCTGAAATTGCGTTAAGGGTCCGCCCAAGTCCCGGAACTCTAGATCCAGCAAAAGCGGCGTAACTCTACTCGTTTGAAGCAATTTGGCCAATGCGCCGGTCTCGAATAGAACCCACGGGGAGCTCAAGTTCTCGCGGGTAAGGCATATCACGCCATAGTTGCATGCCTCCAACTCCTTGGCGACTGCCTGTCCCCATCTCTCGCCAGCCTCAATATCAGCATCCGACATCCAGGGTTCAGTGTAGTGCAAGACGAGTGGAAGCCAATCGTAAACAGCTTGTGCAAGTGCCTTGCTGCGGTCTCCGCTCCAACTAATGAATATCTTCATCGTGGTGTCTCCCCTCGCATGCTGCGAACATGATGCGGAACTATACATCAATCTCTTGAAATGGCCCGAGCCGCCCAACGGCTCGCATCAGCTGCGTGGCGGGTGAGCCGAGGCCGCGTTGCCCGAAGGCGCGCCGGTGAACCGAGGCCGGCCGGCTTGGGGCCCCAGTTAGCCACGTCAGCTGCATGCGTTCGTTGGGCGGCTGGCTGCCACTCACTTCACATCGTTCCTTGAGAAACGTTTGCGCCTTGCAGTCTTCTTGCCGCCATGCAGAACGACGCCCTGGTTTTGCTACCGTCTCATGGTTGGCGCCATCATTCGCACATTCACTCGATAGCGGCGACGATCAACTCCACTACCTCAAGGCCCAAAGGCGCGGTCAATCTGATGGCACGCGTCTTGAGGTGGCCTCGCATCCATTCATTCTGACCCAGTAGCTCGTCGCGTCGTCGGCTTCTCGTGATCTCGGTCACTTCGGCTTCGATAGCCTCGGATAGTGCCGACTCCAGGCCCGGAGGAGTCGCCGCACCGGCCTCTCCGCCACTGGCTTTCACCTCCAAAGCGATCTCCCATGAGATCTGCCGGTTGTCAGCTGTGAGCAGATCCCTGTATTTGTAGCGATGTCCCTTGTGTAGATCGACCCAAGCCACTTGGTCAAGGAAGGGAATAGTCGCCACGATCCCAGGGCCCTTGGTGCCCATACTCTTTCCGAATCGATAGACCACGACCCGATTACTTTCGGGCACGATGATCACCGCGAACTTCAGGAAGACCACGGCCACAACAACCACGATGAATACAGCTGCAATCGCCAATCCCGGAATGGTGGCATCAGACACGAATGACATAAAGCCCCCTCCTCAACATGGTAGAGCCGCCCAACGGCCCGCATCAGCTGCGTGGCGGGTGAACCGAGGCCGTGTCGCCCGAAGGCGCACTAGTGAACCGAGGCCGGCCGGTTTGGGGCCCCGATTAGCCACGTCAGCTGCATGCGTTCGTTAGCCGCGTGGTTGCATTGTCGTCGACTTGCACTCAGATGCATCACGCGTTCACGAACAAACCAAGCGAACGCTGTATAGAATCTCACGGGCTTGGTTGTTAATGCGGTCACTCCCTCCCAAGAAGATATGAGCAGTTAATCGCTGCCCATCTGTATCGCGAATATCATATACTGCAACTCGTTTCAGCGTCCTTTTCGTAGTTACGCTTCCATCGCTTGTTCGAGATTTCGGTTCAAAGACCGTTGCCGGTAGCTCAATCACGATCCAGGAAATCGTTTGCCGGTCAGTATGTATTTCCTGCCTCTCCTCGATCACTCCGATGTGGTCCAAGGCATAGAGCATTTCCATTCGCTGTATTTCGCTCTCGAAGTACTCGGCTATTCCCAGGGTTGTTGGTTCACTACAAACCCCTCCCCTAAGCAATACCCTCGTTACGCCTTCCATCCGCGTGGCTCCCATCCGACTATCTAGCCAAACTGCACCGTTTCGTTTGTCATGACCGAGCGTCCAACCGGGCATCTGCCAGACCGTAAAACCATAGTCGGGGTAGAACCGTACGCTCTTCTGCTTCCGCACAGGCAGAAATGCACCGATTGAGCCCAAAACCAGCACCACGAGCAATATGGCAGATTGATAACGCCTCATGAGTCACATCCTATCGGACTTGCCTCACCTTGCAACCGGCCCTCGAATGACAGCGTGGAATTGGAGCGGCTAACGGCCCGCATCAGCTGCGTGGCGGGTGAGCCGAGACCGCATCACCCGCAGGCGCACCGGTGAGCCGAGGCCGGCCGGCTTGGGGCCCCGAGTAGCCACGTCAGCTGCATGCGTTCGTTGGGCGCGTTTGAGATCACTTACACCAGCGATTCGATATGAGGCATGCCATTAATCGTGTTTGCCCACCAGATGACTACCTTTTTCATCGTCGGAAAGTCGCGGCAGGCTTTTTAACTTGTCGCTGCTGCTTTCCCACTCAAATTCACAGGCAAGACAGAAGACCACTACCTTGCTGCCGCGCACTGCCTTGATGCGCCACAAGTTTTTGTGCAGCTTTTCCTTAATACACTTAGCCATATGTCCTCCACAAGACAGCTCGACTGTAGACGAAGAGAACGACGTCTATTGAGGGATTGACCCAGACCACTCCCAGTCAGACACCTTGCGCAACGGTTGGCGACCCAGCACGATCATCGGCCAAACGACAGACATTCGCGTCACGTCAATGAATGGTCTCAACGATGGAACGACTTCCATTATGCCATGTAGCCAGTTTCCTAACCGGAAATGGCGGAATAGTGCTGCGGCCGTAGATCCAATCAATTCTGGCGACGGCACATGGACATGACAGAGCCAGACCGCACGCGGTTGCCTGTGGCACCAATTCGCCAATCGAGGGAGCGCCCAACATATCAGTAGACTGACTCCCATCGGAAGGAATTTTGGTAGCAAAGGGATGTTTTTGCAACTTGCCGGGAATGGACTTCGAGGAGTCAGGTGGGCACGGCTGGTTGGGATAGTGGTCCAAAAAGACCCGCTCCGCGGTTTGCCGGCGTTGAGGTCGCTTCAGTGGGGATAGACGGGCCCAGATGTGGCATTTGGGTGAGCGCAGACCACATAAAAGCAAGCTGCCTTTTGCCCGACAGGGGGCGAGAAAGCGGAACGGGGGCCAATCTGGTCGATTGGCCCCCGTTTTGCGAACGCTATGAGCGGATCAGGCCTAAAGCTCCTTGACGAACAGCGCCTCGGTGCCTTCACTCTTCTCGAGCTTGAAACCGCGCTCCTGGAGCGCCCGGATCATTCGGCCATTGTCGTGAGTGGTCTCAGCCGTGATCCGCTTGAAGCCCCACCTGCGGGCCACTTCGATGCCATAGTCCGAGAGCAGCTTGCCCACGCCGCGCCCCTGCCAGGCATCTTCCACCAACACCGCGTACGAGCAGCTTTCGCCGTCGCCTTCCGCCACCAGACGGACCGCGCCCACGAATTTGCACTTGTCCTCCTCACAAACCTGCGCCATGATCGCGATCTCGCGATCGTAGTCCGTGAAGACGTAGCGCGCCGCCAGCTCGTGCGTCGCTTCCTTGAACAGATAGCGGAAGCGGTATCGCAGAGTCTGCGCCGACGAGCGCATGATCAACTCGCGCCACTGCTGCTCGTCCTCCGGCCGGATCGGGCGCAGAAGCACTTCAGTCCCGTCCGCCAGCTCCGTCTGCTTGACGAGTTCCTCAGGATACGGCCGGATCGCCAGGTGCGAGTACTTGCGACCGGGTTGCTTCATCGTCTCCAGGTCCACGACGACGCGCGCGTCCAGAGCGATCACGTCCTTCGGGCCGACCAGGAGCGGATTGATGTCAAGCTCGCTGATCTCGGGGTGATCTGCCACCAGGTACGAGAAGCGCATGAGCACTTCGATGGCCTTGTCGAGGTTCGCCAACGGGCGACCACGGTACCCCTTCAACAACGGATACGACTTCAGGCTCTCGATCATCCGGCGCGCCAACCGCTCGTTCAGCGGCGGCAAGCCCAGGGTGCGATCCGCATACAGCTCGGCCGTCACACCACCCATGCCCACGAGCAGGATCGCGCCAAAGACAGGGTCGTTCTTGGCGCCGACAATCAACTCAGTGCCGTTGCGCGTGTCGACCATCTTCTGAACCGTCACGCCCAGCACGTCTGCATCCGGGCGCTTGGCCTTCGCGCTCGCGACGATACGATCAAACGCCGCGCGCACCTCAGCCTCGGTTTGCAGATTAAGGGCCACACCGCCGACATCCGTCTTGTGCGTGATCTGCGGAGACAGGACCTTGAGCACGACCGGATAACCGATCTTCTCGGCCAGCTTCACAGCCACGTCCCCCGTGTGGGCGTCCTCGGGCCGGATCACCGGGATGCCATAGGCCGCCAACAGGTTCTTCGACGCCGACTCCGAAAGAACAGGCTCGGCCGCCGACAGATCGTCAGGGATCAGGTGCTTGCGCTCTTCCTCACCCAGGTTCACGTCGACCGGCACGTCCTTCGGGATCTCGTACAACACACTGCGGTTGCGCGCATACGATACAAGGTGCATGAAGGCACGCACCGCCGGGCCCGGTCGCACGTACGACGGCACACCGGCCGCATTCAAGATCGTGCGGCCTTCCGCCACCGCCTGACCACCCATCCAGGCGGCCAGCACCGGCTTGTCGCTGCCCTTGGCCGCATTCGCGATGATTCGCGCCGTCTCGGTCGGGTCAGTCATGGCCTGCGGCGTCAGGATCACGAGCACCGCGTCCACGTTCGGATCGGCGAGTGTGATGCTCATCGCCTCGGCATAGCGCTCCGCCGGAGCATCGCCGAGCACGTCGACCGGGTTGTTGTGCGACCAGAAGGCCGGCAACGTCGCGTTGAGCTTGGCCAACGTTTCAGGTGAAAGCGTCGCCAGTTTGCCGCCCTCACCGATCAACTTGTCGGTGGCGATGACGCCCGGGCCGCCGGCGTTGGTGACCACACCGAGGCGGTCGCCGTTCGGCAGCTTCTGACGGCCGAGCAGCGCCGCGCAGTCGAACATGTCGTCGAGGTCGTAGACGCGCTCGATGCCCGCGCGCTGGAAGGCCGCGTCGTACACGGCGTCTTCACCGGCGAGCGCGCCCGTGTGCGAGGCCGCAGCCTTGGCCGACTCAGCAAACCGGCCAGACTTGTAAGCCACGATCGGCTTGCCGCGCGAGAACGCGCGCGCCGCCGACATGAAGTCGCGCGGCTTGGGGATCGACTCGACGTACAGGATCATCGACTCGGTCGCTGGATCCTCGCCGAAGTAGTCGATCAGGTCGCCGAACGTCACGTCGAGCATGTTGCCGATCGAGACGAAGTACGAGAAGCCGATGCCCTGCAGCAGCGCCCAGTCGAGCACCGACGTGCAAAGCGCGCCGGACTGCGAGATGAAGCCGATGTTGCCGGCCTTCGGCATCGCGGCGTTCGCGAAGCTCAGGTTGATCTTGAGCGGCGGCACGATCACGCCCAGACAGTTCGGGCCGATGATGCGCATGCCGTCAAACTTGGCCTGCTCAGCCTTCACCTGCTCTTCGAGCGCCACACCCTCGGGGCCGATCTCGCGGAAGCCCGCCGAGATGATCACGATACCGCGGATGCCGGCCTCGCCCGCCTGACGGATCAGGCCGGGCACCGTCGTCGACGGTGTGCAGATCACGGCCAGGTCCGGCACCTTCGGCAGGCTGGCCAGATCCGGGAACGCCGGGATCGACTGCACCGAGTCGCGCTTCGGGTTGATCGGATACACCGCGCCCTTGTAGCCGGTGCCGATCATGTTGTGCAACACGTTGTAGCCGACGCTCGACGGGTTGTCGCTCGCGCCAATGACGGCGACGCGCTCTGGTTTGAAGATCTTGTCGAGATTCCGAGTGGACATGCCATCCCTCCCAGGATGAATTATTGCGGTAACAACCACCACGCGCCGGCCGCGATCAGGCCGGCCTCAACCAGCCCCCCGACGCCCACAAAGGTGAACGCCCCGATCCAGAACTCGATCGGGAACAGACGGATCAACGAGTCGGACCACAAGAACGTCCAGGTGCCGTCGGCAAAGAAGATCTTGTGGAAAGTGACGAACAGCGAGTCGAAGTTGATGGCGATGTACGCCACTAACCCCAGATACAACACGATCGTCAGGGCCGAGCCCAACAACAACGAACCGCGCAGCGCGCCCGCCGGCCCCCAGCCCGCCAGCGCGATCACGGCGATCACCCCGACGATCAGCGACGCGACCCAGACCTGCAGCGCCCCACCCGTCACGGCGCGGACGTCGACCATATGCGACACCTCGCGCTCGTTGTAGAAGAACTCGGGGCCGCGCTCGGCCGTGTAATGGATAGCCGACTCGGGCGGCGCCGCCTCGCCGTTCTCGAACTTCCAGTCGGCCAGATCGCCGACCGATTGATCGCTCAGGATGTACTGGATCGAGCGCTTCGACCAGAGCAGCCGATCCGTCTTGGTGAAGCCATAATAGTCGGCCGGGAAGTTCGGCGTGTTGTAGACGACGTCCGGAAAAGTCGGAGTCATCAACAAACGCACGTTGGTCAGGCTCAGAACGACGGGGATGCTCAGGATCAGGATGATCCGCAGAACCCACGCGAGGCTTTCAGGCATTGCTTTCTTCATCCAAGACAGCCCCATTCTACCGCCAAGTCCCGGCCTGACGGCCCGGGCCGAGGCCAGGTGAGATTATGACCCTCCCCCAAGGGCCCGACTACTGCCGCATGACCACAAATCCGCCCTCAATCGGCGTCGTCGATGTGACAAGCATCATACCCGAGGCGACCTGAATGGGCCATTAAGCCGAGGCATGAGGAAGAGGTGAGCCGCGGATTTCACGGATTATCGTTGTGACGACCTATCCTAATCCGCGTCATCCGCGAAATCCGCGGCAGAAACAATGGCTCAGCGGCCGAGTGCCGTGGTGTCGCCGCCGAGGAAATAGCCGAGGACGATAGCGTCGGCGTACTGCTCGACAGGCGCCCAGTCGTCGGTGAAGACCGTGCTCGAGGCCGGCGTCGGCTGGACGTTGGCGACCGCGTCGGTCAGGGCCGCCCGAAGGAGCGGATGCGCGTCGGCTGGCAGGGCTGCCAGATTGGCCGCAAGCGTCGCCGCGTCGGTCGGCTGTACTGTGGCGTAGACCATCGAATTGAAGCCGGTGTTGGGCACATCGACGACGTGCACCGACGGGAAGACGTCCTTCAGCGTGCCGACCAGGGCCTCGATCAGGCGGCGGTCCGAAGGCGTCCGGCCGACGTTGATTACCAGCGCGCCATCGTCGGTCAGATGGCCGCGCACCGTCTCGAAGAACTCGCGCGTGGTCAATTGCCACGGGATGTACGGCGGCCGGTACGCATCGACGCCGATGACCGAGTACTTGCCCGGCAACTGCTCCAGCTCCCAGCGACCGTCGCCGACGATGACGTTGAGGTTCGGCTCGGTCATGTCGAAGTAGCGCCGGCCGACGTCGACCACGGCCGGGTCGATCTCGATGCCGTCGATCGGCAGCGCGCCGTAGACGGCCGTGTACTGCTTCGCGACAGTGCCGGCCGCCAGACCCACCAGCGCCATGTTCTCGACGCGCGGCTCCTTGTTGAAGTACGGAGCCACCAGAAAGAGATCAAAGGTGCCGCCGGTGCGCAGGTTGTTGGGGTTGTAAATCGAGTGATAGACCAGGCTGTCGTTGAGGAAAAGCCAGCGTGTGTTGCCAGACTGGGCCACCTGGATGAAGTTGTAACTCGACTCGCGCTCAGAGCCGGGCACCAGAGTCGCGCCTGGGTAAAGCGACTCGATCGGGCGCAGCGACCCCGCCGGCGACAGCCAGGCGCTGAGGAGCAGCACCAAGGGCAGCGCCAGCGCCATCAAACCGCGCCCTCTGTCGGAACGCCATAGGCCAATCAGGGCAACGAGCAGGAGCAGGCCCGAGAGGATCAAGAACGTCCCGCGCGTACCGACCGCCGGGACGAGGACGAGCACCGGCAGGAAAGTCCCGAGCAGCGAGCCCATGGTCGAGATCGCGTAGATGCGGCCCGAGGCAGAGCCGGCGCTGGCGGCGTCGACGACGGCGAGGCGCACCGCGAACGGCGACGCGCATCCGAGCAACGTCACGGGCGCGGCAAACAGGAGTAGCGTCCCCACGAACGAACCGCCGAGCAGCGCGAGGTTGACGCTGCCCATCGCAACCGCCGCGAAACGCAGCACCGGCTGCGCGATCAGGGGCGTCAGGCCCGAGAGGAAGGCGCCGACCGCCAGGATCGTGTAGAAGGTGCGCAGGTGCGGCGATCGATCCGCCCAGCGGCCGCCGAGGAAATAGCCGGCCGCTAGGTAGAGCAGCATCAGACCGATGATGTTGGCCCAGACCAGGTTGCTCGAGCCGAAGACGTTGCCGATCAGTCGCTGCGCCGAGATCTCGATGCCGAGCACGACCATGCCCGAGACGAAGACGGTCAGATAGAGGTAACGATTGGAGGTGGGTTTCACAGCGTTGGAGTGTCACCGATCGGACGCAATCGCGCAAGTTAGCCGAGACTGTGACTTTGGCCCCAAGACACGGCGCGATGAGGGTGCTAAGCTCCTGGCATACAGTTGTCGGGGGCTATCCAATGTTTCAAGTCAATTCAGCGCTCAGAGGGGTCCTTGCCGTCGCGCTGGGTCTCGCGGCCCTGACGCCCGCGCCCGCCCGGGCGTTGCCGGCGCCGCCGGCGCCCATGGGCCTGGGCTTCCAGGCGAGTCTGCGCGGGCCGGGCCAGGCCCTGGCAGGAGCCGGCGACTATCTCTATGTCAGTCAGGGCGGCCATCTGGCCGTGCTGGACCTGACGGCGCCGGTCGGGCAACAACAGGTCGGCAGCCTCGCGCTCGACGGCGAGATCACGGATCTGGCGGTGTCGGGCTCGACGCTCCTCGCCATCGTGTGGCCGCGCACGACGCCGCGGTTCGCGCTCGCGCCACACATCGAATGGGTGTCGCTGGCCAATCCGGCCGATCCGCAGCCCACGGGGAGGCTGGCGGGCGCCACGCCCAACGGCTGGTCCATCGACGGCGACAACATCTACATGGGCAGCGCGAACGGCGTGATGACAGTCGTGACGCCAGGGGCGACGCCCGGAGCGCCAACGATCGCGCAGTACACCACGGCCATCACGTCCGGCCGCTTCGTGGCCCGTGGGTCGTATCTGTTCGCCGTCGACGATCTGACGGACACATTTGGTGTTCGCGTCTTTGACACCACCCCGGGCGCGAATTTCCGCCGCGTCGCTGAAACTGAGATCCTGGCCCCCTGGACATCGGGCATCAACGCGACGGCACTGGTGGGCGATCTCCTGTTCATCAGCACCAACTTCAAGTTTGCGTCCCCCGTCTATGCCCTGGACGTCAGCGATCCGACTGCGCCCACGAGCGCTTCGGCCGGCCTCAGCGTCCAGGCCGCCTTCAGCGACGGCAATACGGTAGCCCTTCTGACCTACGCGGGCCCCAACGGGCCGCAACAACAGGCTCAGCTGCGGTCCATCGCGGACCCGGTGGATCCGACACTGTTACATGCGTTCGATATTCCACGATCGACGGCGGGCACGATCATCGGCCATCGCTTCTACTTCACCGGGCCGCAACACCTCAGCTTCATCGACCTGACCGCTGTCCAACCCAGCGTGCAGACCCTCGACGTGCACGGCGGAGCCGTCGACTGGGAGGTCATCGGCGACCGCCTTTACACGGCCGAGTTCTCCGACGACAGCCTGATACCCAGCTTCTTCAAGGTCCTGGAGATCACAGATCGCGCTCAACCCCTGGTCGTCGCAGCGTTGCCCGAAGTATCGCCCTTGCACCTGGTGATCGAAGAACCCCATGCCGTGACGTCCGGGCTTTCGCGTTGGACGCTCTACGATGTCGGCGTGACGACCCCGACCGTCGCTTACAGCACGACCACGGCCAGCCCGATCTGGGACCTCGCCCTGGATGGAGACACGCTGGCGCTGCTTCAGCCCGACGCCACACGCGTCTACGACCTTGCGCCTGCGACACCGGCGTTGATCGCCACAGTGCCGGTGACCGGCACGAACGTCGCGCTGTCGGGATCATTGTTGTGGATCTACAACTCCTCCACGGGCCACGCCCGGGCCATCGACCTGACGACGCCGAATGCACCCGTGATCTCCGATGCGGCGGAGTTCGGCCAATATGCCTACGCCGGTGACGTAACCGCCACGGGCGATCTGCTGCTCCTGGGCATGGTGGGGGGCGAACTCGTCGTGGTGCACAGGCAGCCGACCGGAGCGCCGACCGCGACCATCCTGGATCTGACGACCTGGACGGGCCCCACCGGGATTTTGAGCCTGGATGTGAAAGACTCCGAGGTTTTGGTCGGGCTGAGCGAGGGGCGTTGCGCGGTCGTCGACATCAGCGCTCCGACCGCGCCCGCGCCGATGTGGATTGCTTCGATACCAGGCCGACCGTGCGATGCCCGCTGGGACGGACCGGATCTGATCCTCGGACCGTACACAGAGACCGATCTCGTCAGTGGCTACGACTCGTTCCGGGTGTTCCCGCTCGCCGAACGGGTCTGGCTGCCGGTCATTGGCGCCCTCGGACCGCAGGGCTCGAACACCCTCACATCAATGCGAAACGGCGCGCTGATCCCGACGCGCCGTTTCGCATTGCATCGCTGCGCCTCAAGCCCTCAGCGGCCCTCTTCCATCTCAGCGATCTGGTGTTCAGACATACCATCCACGATCGGCCGGTCGGTCTGCTCGAGCAGACGCCGGTAGCCGTGCGCGTCGATGAGGTGGCCGGACTTCAGAGCCTTGGTCTCGAGATAGAAGGCGTTGTGCGGGTTCGGCGGGATCACGTGCGGGATGCGGCCTGAGACCTTGATCCCCAACGCCTGGAGACCTTCGATCTTGCGCGGGTTGTTGGTGATCAGCTGCACCGATTTGATCCCCAGCGAATCGAGCATGTGCGCGGCGACGCTGTAGTCGCGCTCATCGTCGCGGAAGCCGAGAGCCCGGTTGGCCTCGACCGTGTCGAGCCCGGCGTCTTGAAGCTCATACGCCCGGATCTTGTTGGTCAGGCCGATGCCGCGGCCCTCCTGGCGCAGGTACAACACGATGCCATGCTCCATCGAGCCGATCATGCGCAGGGCGCCTTCAAGCTGGTCACGGCAATCGCAGCGCAACGAACCGAGCGCATCGCCCGTCAGGCACTCCGAGTGCAGGCGCACCGGCACATCCGCGACGGTCCAGGGCATGCCGCGCACGATGGCCACGTGCTCCTTGCGATCGCGCGCCTCGGAGAAGGCGACGATATGAAAGTCGCCGAAGCGCGAGGGCAGCTCAGCGAAGGCCACGATCTTGACGCAGACGTGGTCGGCGCCGTAACCGGCGCAATCGTGGTCGTTCCCCGCGTTGAGCATCTCGCGAATGTGCTGATGGATATGGTCGTTCATGGGATCCTTTCCAAAGCCAGGCTAAGAAAAGTGTATCAATCGGGATCGGCAAACACGCGGAAGCCGACCATGTCGTCGCCGCACTCGGCCGCGTAGTAGGCGCGGGCCGCGCTGCGGCAGGCGCCGGGGACGTCGTGCCACGAGCCGCCGCGCACCACTCGCAGCGACTCGTCGCCGCGAGTCGTCCACGAGAGCCCGTCGCCGAGCGCGCCCGAGTAGTCGTCGTGCCAGTTGTCGTGGCACCACTCCCACAGGTTGCCGTGCATGTCGTGGAGGCCGAAGACGTTCGCCGGAAACGTCCCAGCGGGTGTCGTCGTATGGCGATAGGGGCCGCGAGGCTCGCCGGCGTAGACGTGCTCGCCGCAGTAGTTGGCCAGGTCCGCCGTGATCGTGTCGCCCCAGTGGAAGGGGCCGAGGCTGCCGGCGCGACAGGCGTGCTCCCACTGGCTTTCGGCAGGCAGATGGCAGCGACGGTCGATCAGCTTCGAGAGCCGCTGACAGAACGCCTGCGCTTCGGGCCACGACACGTTCTCGACCGGCAGCGACTCGCCGACGAAGCGACAGGGCGCGGCCCTGCCCATCACCCGTTTCCATTGAGCCTGAGTGACGAGATCGCGACCGGCCCAGAACCCGTCGAGGCGCACGCGATGTGCTGGGCGTTCCTCGACCGGGCCCTGACCCTGATGGGAGCCCATCTGGAACACGCCGCCGGGGATGGTGATGAGCGCGAGCGTGACGCCGCGGCCGAGGTCCTCTTCAACGCCCACGACAAGGCGCCGTGGCCGATCGATCACCTGAGCACGGGCATCTACGACCACGGTCTGATTTTCGAACGACATGACCATCGTCATCGCGGCTGCTCCCCGGGGCACTGACGACCTTCCGGGTCATCTGCCCGGCTGGCTTTCCACTCAGGCCGTGGATGAGCCCGCCTTCACTCAGCCCTCACGGCGACTCGTTGCCGAGGATGTGCCCGGCGTCATCGGTGCGCAGGCGGCCCTTGCTCATGTCGAGCAAGACGAGTTCGTTGCCCCACGGATCCAGCACGACGGCGCAGCGCCCGATCTGAATCTCGAATGGTTCGTGCACGATTCGGCCGCCGGCCCGGGCGAAGGCGTCGGCTGCGGCGTCGGCGGATTCCACGAGGAAGTCGATTTCGGGGCCCTGCCGCTCACTCTGCAGGACGATTTCAGTATCGGTGTCAGACAGGCCGAGGCCGACGGCCTCGTCTGAGCGCCAGACGAGCCGAAGACCGAGTCGTTCGCGATAAAAGCTGAGGGCCTGATCGAGATCGGGGACGTACAGCCGAACGCAGTCGACCTTCTTGAGAAGCGCGGGGTCCATCGTCGCCTCATCCAGGTATGCGCCGCCGCCCTCCGACCATCACCGCCGCGGCGCGAACGTCATCCTCAGGCCGTCGGCGGCAGGCCGACCAGCACGGTCTGGCCTTCGACGCGCACGGGATACGCCGGGATGCTGACGATCGCCGGGAACGACAGGACTTTGCCGGTGCGCACGTCGAAGCGCGCGCCGTGGCGCGGACATTCGATCTCGACGCCATCCAGTTCGCCTTCGGCCACCGGGCCGTCATCGTGCGAGCAGACGTCGGCGATCGCATACAGCGTGCCGGCGATATTGAACACGGCCAGTGGCCGCCCATCGACCTCGAGGATCTTGCGCGTGCCGTTCGGAAGTTCATCCACCGTGGCAACGGCCACAAAAACAGCGGTGGAAGGGTCGACGTTGTCGTAGAGAGTCATGGTGCTCCGGGGGGGATCGAAGGGCGAGGAGCGACAAGCGATGAGCGACATCAGAATCGCCCCTCGCCGCTCGCTCCTCGCTATTCGTCTGGGTTGGATTCTCCGTTCAGCCCGTACGCGCCCGCCTTCAGGACCTTGAGCGAGAGCAGCGCGCACTTGAGGCGCGCGGGCGTGAGGTCGATGCCGAGCAGCTCGAGGACGTCGTCCTTGTTAAGGGCGCGCAGCTCAGCCAGTGTCGCCCCCTGGATCTTCTCCATCAACATCGAGGCCGACGCCTGCGAGATCGCGCAGCCGCGACCGGTGAAGGCCGACTCGACCACGTGGCCGGTGTCGTCGAGGCGGACGTCGATGCGCACCTTGTCGCCGCAAAGCGGGTTCTCGTCCTCGTACGTAAAGGTGTGCGGATCGAGCGTCCCGCGAAAGCGCGGGTTCTTGTAATGATCGAGGATCAGTTCGCGGTAGAAGTCGTCCATAGGTTTCGGGCGTCGATCAGGCGAAGACCTGCTTGACGCGATACAGGCCCGTGATCAGTCGATCGACGTCCTCGCGGGTGTTGTACACATAAAAGGACGCGCGCGCTGTGGCGGCCAGGTCGAAGCGCTCGTGCAGCGGCTGCGCGCAGTGATGACCGGCGCGCACCGCGATGCCGTCGCGGTCGAGCACCTGGGCGATGTCATGCGGGTGCACGCCCTCGAGCGTGAAAGCCGCCACCCCGCCCTTCTGCTCGGCCGACGGGCCGTACACGCGCAGGCCCGGCACTTCCTCGAGCCGCTCGAGGGCGTAGCCGATCAGCTCGCGCTCGTGCGCGGCGACGGCCTGCATGCCGAGCGCGCTGAGATAATCGACGGCCGCGCCGAGTCCGACGCCCTCAGCGATCGCTGGCGTGCCGGCCTCGAACTTGTGCGGGAGGTCGTTCGGCTTGAAGCCGGCGAGCGTCACCTTGCGGATCATGTCGCCGCCGCCCATGAACACGGGCATGGCCTCGAGCAGCTCCTGCCGCGCCCAGAGCACGCCGATGCCGGTCGGGCCGCACATCTTGTGCGCCGAAAACGCCAGGAAGTCCACGCCGAGGGCCTGCACATCCACCGGGAGATGCGGCACTGACTGAGCGCCGTCGACCAGCACTTTGGCGCCGGCCGCGTGCGCGCGCTGGGCCAGCGACTCGACCGGGTTGATCGTGCCGAGGACGTTGCTCATATGCGTGAACGCGACGAGCTTCGGCTCGCGCGCCAGCAGGCGGTCGTAGACGACCTGGTCGAGCAGGCCGTCGTCGGTGACGGGCACGTAATCGAGGGTGATGTCCAGCTGGCCGGCCAGGATCTGCCAGGGCACCAGGTTGGCGTGGTGCTCCATCTCGGTCAGCACGATCCGGTCCCCCGCCTTGAGGTTGGCGCGCGCCCAGCTGTATGCCACCAGGTTGATGGCCTCGGTGGCGTTGCGCGTGAAGATGATCTCCTTGCGGGATTTCGCGTTGATGAAGCCCTGGACCTTGTCGCGCGAGCCCTCGTAGAGAGCCGTGGCCTCTTCAGCCAGGACGTGGATGCCGCGGTGGACGTTGGCGTGGTGCAGGCGATAGTACTCGTCCATCGCCCGGATCACGCTCTCGGGCTTCTGCGACGACGCGCCTGAGTCGAGGAACGTCAGCGGCACACCTGGATGGGCCTCGCGCGCCAGGATCGGAAAATCGTTGCGGCAGGTGTCGATCGAGTGGGTCACAAGTGTATTTTACCGGAGGAGCGAGGAACGAGGGGCGAAGGGCGAGAGGCGAGGGGCGAATCTCCCTTCGCCTCTCGCTCCTCGATCACCGCCAGCGCTCCGCGCCTATTTCTCGATCGGCGCGCCGACGAGATTGCCCCACTCGGTCCACGAGCCGTCGTAATTGCGGACGTTCGGGTAGCCGAGCAGATACGTCAGGACGAACCAGGTATGCGACGAACGCTCGCCGATGCGGCAATAGGCGACCACGCTCTTGTCGGGGCTGAGGCCGGCCTCGCCCTCGTAGATCGCACGCAGCTCAGCCTCGCTCTTGAAGGTGCCGTCCTCGTTGACGGCGCGGGCCCAGGGCACGTTGCGAGCGCCCGGGATGTGGCCGCCGCGCAAGGCGCCTTCCTGCGGGTAAGCCTCCATGTGCAGGAGTTCGCCCGAATACTCTTTGGGTGAGCGGACGTCGATGAGCGGCGCCTGCATCTGGACGTGGTTGAGCACCTGATCGCGGAAGACGCGGATGCGGTAGTCGGCGCGCTGCTTGGCGACGTACTGGGCCGGCGCGTAGGCGGGCTTGTCTTTGCTCAGCTCGCGGCCTTCATCGATCCACTTCTTGCGGCCGCCGTTCATGATGCGGGCGTTCTCATGGCCGAAGAGCTGGAAAACCCAGAAGGCGTAACAGGCCCACCAGTTGTTCTTATCGCCGTAGAAGACGACAGTGGTGTCGTTGCTGATGCCCTTCGACGACAGCAGCGCCTCGAACTCGGCTTTCTGCAGATAGTCGCGGCGGACCTTGTCGTTCAGGTCGAGCTGCCAGTCGATCATGACGGCGCCGGGGACGTGGCCCTGCTCATACAGCAGCACGTCCTCGTCGCTCTCGATGATGCGGACCTTGGGGTCGTTAAGGTGCTGGGCTACCCAGTCGGTGGACACGAGGAATTCGGGTCTGGCGTAAGACATGGCTTGTTGCTCCATCGATGATTGACGATTGACACACCGGGCGCCCATCGGCGTCGGCGGCTCTTCAGTCGTCGATCACCGATGGAGACTATCCGCAGAAGAGCCTTGCCCGAACGGCCCTCCTGCGCCCGTACACATGCAGGCCTTGCGGCGGATCATGTCAGCGGGGCTCCGTGGCGGCCGCGGCTCGGAGGTTGGGCGAGCCATGCGCGGCCCAGAGAATCCGGTCGGCGATGGGCCAGCCGGTGTTCGAAAAGACTTCGACGCTCAACTCGATTGCGGCCATGCGCTGATCGATCTGCACGACCACCCCCGGCGCCCAGTCGCGCGTCAACCCGCTGGGCCGCATGTGCCAGCAGCGGAGTTCGACGCGGTCACCGGGGGCGAACTTGGGCATCGCGCGTGCTCAAGAGTCTGGGCGACGCATGCGGCGCCCTGACGAGACCTCACATCATTTTCGCTTCGATCGACCGCTTCAGCCTCTCGCGCACGCCTTCGAAGGGGATGCGCTGGAGGATGGGGTCGAAGAACCCGTCGACGACGGTCCGTTCGGCATCCTTGCGGGTCATGCCGCGCGACATGAGATAGAAGAGATGCTCGTCCTCGAGCCGGCCGACCGTGGCGCCGTGCGTGCAGCGCACGTCGTCGGCCATGATCTCGAGGCCCGGGATCGAGTCGGCGCGGGCCGCCTTCGAGAGCACCAGGTTGCGGTTGGCCTGATAGCCGTCGGTCTTCTGGGCGCCGGGCGCGACGTAGATCATGCCCTGCCAGACGGAGCGGCTCTTGTCCTTCAACGCGCCCTTGAACAGCAGGTCGCTGGTCGTGTGCGGGGCGTTGTGGTTCTGCTGAGTGTCGTGGTCGAGGTGCTGTTCGCCCTCGGTGAAGTAGTAGCCCGACATCTTGCCGACGGCGTTCTCGCCGTCGAGCGCCAGCTCCGAGAAATTCTTGGTCAGGCGCGACCCCGTGGCGACGAAGATCCAGTCGACGTGGCCGTCCTTCATGACCTTGACGCGCTCGTGAGTGAAGTTCCAGACGTCCTCGCCGAGCGACTGTAGCTCGACGAACGTCAGACGCGAGCCCTTGCCCACCTTCACTTCGACCGTGGCGGCGTGCAGGCCGGCGCGGCCCGTGGGCGACGAGGTCTCGTGCACGACGGTGGCGCTCGAGCCGTCGTCGACGACGACCAGGATCCGGCCGAAGTGGCTCTTGCCTGCCAGCCAGGTCACCGAGTGCAGCGGCAGCTCGACATGCGTGTTCTTGGGCACGTAGACGAAGACGCCGTAGTCGGTCATGGCCTCGGCCAGGGCCGAGAACTTGCCTTCGTTGACGGGCACGACCTTGCCCAGGTGCTTCTTGAGCAGATCCGGGTATTTCTTCGCGGCGGTGAAGAAGTCGGTGAACACCACCTTCTGCTTCTTGAGCTGCGCGGCGAGTTCGGTCGTCAGCGACTCGCCCGGCACCTGCACCAGCTGGCCGCCCTGGTTCTTGCCGACCAGCGGTTTGAGCAGCGCGCCCGGGATGCGGGCCGCTGCCTTCGGCAGGGCAGCCGCCGCCTTCGGCTTGCCGGCGGCGCCGGGCAGCACGACCTCGCCCCAGCGATAGGCGCGGATGTCGGTGCGGCGCCAGGCTTCGTCGGCGAGGCTCGGCATCGGGAGAGCGTTGAACAGCTTGAGCGCGCCGAGGCGTCGGCGCGTGTACCAGGGCGCGTCCTTCTTGAGCTTCGCCAGGGCGGCCACGTCGTGGGCCGTCACCTTCAACTCGGCGGCCGCCGTCTGAGCGCCGTTGCGCCCCGTCGTGATCACCGTGCGCGGCAAAATCCCCGCATTCACGGGCTTGGATTGAGGTGCTTCGATGAGCATAGTCGAGTAGTCTTGTGGTCGAGTAGTCGTATAGTCAGGTCGTCGTGTCGCCGGCAGTCGTTCCTTCGCGTTCCGACTACCTGACTACTCGACGACCAGACCCTATGACTATTAGCCGACGCTTCCTTCCATCTGCAGTTGGATCAGGCGGTTCATCTCGACGGCGTATTCCATGGGCAGCTCTTTGACGAGCGGCTCGATGAAGCCCGAGACGACCATGGTGGCGGCCTCTTCCTCGGAGAGCCCACGGCTCATCAGATAGAAGAGCTGATCCTCGCCCACCTTGCTGACCGAGGCCTCGTGACCGACGGTCACGTCTTCCTCGTCGATTTCAATGTACGGATACGTGTCGGAGCGGCTCTTGTCGTCGATCAGGAGCGCGTCGCAGACGACGTTCGACTTGCTGCCCGACGCGCCCTTGTAGACCTTGAGCAGGCCGCGATAGCTGGTGCGCCCGCCGCCCTTGCTGATCGACTTCGAAGTGATCTTGCTCGAGGTGTTCGGCGCGCCGTGCACGATCTTGGCGCCCGCGTCCTGGTGCTGGCCGGGGCCGGCAAACGCGATCGAGAGCACCTCGCCGTGAGCGCCCGGCTCCATCAGGTAGACAGCCGGGTACTTCATCGTGAGCTTCGAGCCGAGGTTGCCGTCGACCCACTCCATCGTCGCGCCTTCGTAGGCCACGGCGCGCTTGGTGACCAGGTTGTAGACGTTGGTCGACCAGTTCTGGATGGTCGTGTAGCGGCAGCGTCCGCCCTTCTTGACGATGATCTCGACCACGGCCGAGTGCAGGCTGTCTGTGCTGTAGATCGGAGCTGTGCAGCCCTCGACGTAGTGCACGTAAGCGCCCTCGTCGACGATGATCAGAGTCCGTTCGAACTGGCCGACGTTCTTGGCGTTGATGCGGAAGTAGGCCTGCAGCGGCATCTCCACCTTCACGCCCTTGGGCACGTAGATGAAGGAGCCGCCCGACCAGACCGAACTGTTGAGCGCCGCGAACTTGTTGTCGGTCGGCGGGATGGTCTTGCCGAAGTACTCGCGGACCAGGTCCGGGTGCTGGCGCAGACCGTCATCCATGCCGAGGAAGATCACGCCCTGCTCTTCTAGGTGCTTCTGGACGTTGTGGTAGACGACCTCTGAGTCGTACTGCGCGCCGACGCCGGCCAGGAACTTCTGTTCGGCCTCGGGGATGCCCAGCTTGTCGAACGTGCGCTTGACGTCGCCCGGCACCTCGTCCCACGACTGGGCCCCGGTGTCCGTCGGCTTGAGGTAATAGAAGATGTCGTCGAAGTTGATGGCATTGAGATCGCCACCCCACTGCGGCAACGGCTTCTTCTGGAAGATCTCGAGCGACCGCAGGCGGAAGTCGGTCATCCACTGCGGCTCGCCCTTCAACTGCGAGATCTGCGTGACGATCTCGCGATCCAGCCCCTTGCGGGTCTTGAACACCGGCTTCTCCTCATCATGGAAGCCGTATTTCTCGCGGTACTGATCGTTGACGTCTACCTTTTCGATTTCAGGCATTTTGTCTTTGTCCTCTCGTCGGCTCGTCGATTAGTCTGGTATCCCGCGACTAGTCGACTACCTGACAGGCAGGCCAGCCGACTCTCACGCGTCGTGTTTTTCCCGGACCCAGTCATACCCGTGCTCTTCGAGGTGCAGAGCGAGATCGGCGCCGCCGGTTTCGACGATGCGGCCCTGGTGCATGACGTGCACGAACTGCGGCTTGATGTAGTTCAGGATGCGCTGGTAGTGCGTGATCACCAGCACGCCCAGCTCCGGGCCGGCGAGCGTGTTGACGCCCGAGGCCACGATGCGCAGCGCGTCGATGTCGAGGCCGGAGTCGGTCTCGTCGAGGATCGCGATCTGGGGCTCGAGCGTCGCCATCTGCAGGATCTCGGCGCGCTTCTTCTCGCCGCCCGAGAAGCCTTCATTGAGATAGCGCCCCGCGAAGTCGTGGTTCATCTGCAGCAGGTCCATCTTGGCCTTGAGCAGCTTGCGGAACTCCGGGATCGAGATGCCCTTGTCGCCCGGCGTCGCGGCCTTGCGGCGCGCGTTGATGGCGGTGCGCAGGAAGTTCGCGACCGACACGCCCGGGATGGCGACGGGATACTGGAAGGCCAGGAAGATGCCGAGGCGCGAGCGCTCATCGGGTTCGAGTTCGAGGACGTCGAGGCCCTTGAAGATGACCTGTCCCGCCGTCACCGTGTAGCCGGGATGGCCCATCAACGTGTACGCGAGCGTGGATTTGCCCGTGCCGTTCGGTCCCATCAGGGCATGCACCTCGCCCTGTTGAACCGTGAGATTGACGCCCTTCAGAATAGGCTTGTCCTCAACCGAGACGTGCAGGTTGCGGATTTCGAGCACTGAACTCATAACCATGATCTCCTGACAAGTCGGATCTTCGGCCCCCTGAAGCCCATCATCGTGCCAGCCACAAGCAGCCGATCGAAGTCTTGAACGTCGGGGATTATAACGAGAGAAGGGCCACACGTCAATAAAACCTATAAATATCTTAACTTTTGATTTTTCGTTTGTCCTGTGCTAGTATTTTCGGCAGTCGCTCAGGCGATTGCGATTTTCTATGACCACCACACGCGAGCAAGTGCTCAACGAAGTCCGCGCCCGCGGGCAGGCCTCGATCACGGAACTGGCGGAATGCCTGGGTGTGACGCCTGTGGCCGTGCGCCATCACGTCGCGGCGCTGCAGGCCGAAGGGCTTTTGAAGTCCTCCGAGGTTCGCCATGGCGTCGGGCGCCCCACCCTGCATTACGCGTTGACCGACGCCGGCCGCGAGCGCTACCCAACGCGGTTCGTCGAGTTCAGCGAGCGCCTGATGGATGAACTCAAGTCGATGCTGCCGGCCGAGGCGCTCGAGCAGATGTTCAATCGCATGGCCGAAGGCATCGCGGCCCAGCACCGTGATGAACTCCGTGGGAAGTCGCAGGCCGAACGGCTCGACGCCCTGGTCGGCATCCTTGGCCGCGAGGGCTTCGCGACGCGCTGGAACCAGACGGGTGAGTCGATCGCTCTGAGTGAGTACGATTGCCCCTATGTGCGCATCGGCCAGCGCCACCCTGAGGTCTGCCAGCTCGACGCCGCGATCATCCGGCACGTGCTATCGGCCGACGTCGAACAAACCCACTGTGTCTTGCAAGGCGGCGGGCACTGCGAGTTCCTGATCCGCCCGACACTGAACGGCGAGGGCGCCAAGCCCATCGTAGAGGAGTAACCTGGTACATGTCTCAGACCGCTGCTTCAAACAAACTTGTCTGGCAATCCGACACTCAGGACCCCGAGAAGTCAGAGGCCGTGCGCGCGGCGCTGCGCGAAGTCGTCGACCCCGAGATCGGGCTGAACATCATCGAGCTCGGCCTCGTCCGCGACCTCGGATTCAATGAAGACAAAACGTCATGGATCAAGATGATCCTGACCACGCCGTTCTGCCCCTACGGCCCGGCCATGTTGGAGCAAACTCGCAACAAGGTGGTGTCGGTCACCGAGGCGCCCGCCAAGATCGAGATGGGCATGGAGATCTGGGACCCGTCGATGATGGAAGAGGGCGCCGGCGCGGACTGGGGATTGTTTTGACCCTGTAGGGGCGACCCTTGCGGCCGCCCACACAACTGCATCGATCAGAGGCGCGTGGTTGAAACCCACGCGCCTTTTTTATTCTCACACGGAGCGCATCCACCGCTCGCATTCGGCAGGAGGCCCTGGCTGCGGATTTCGCCGATGGATGATGGAAGAGTATGGATCTGAGACGCCTGCGCGTCAGACCCAAATGCGGCGGTTTGCACCTGACCGAGGCCGAGCCAGCCGCGAGGGTCTGGTTGCACGTGCGGCAACACTGGCGCGCGGCGCGGCGTTGACGACAATAGACGTCGATCCTCTCTCGGAGAAGCGCCTCACATGATCAAGCCAGCCTGGCAGATGGAGCGGGAAATGCGAGCGGCCGCCGTGCCTGTCGATCGGCGGACGGAGGCTTCGCAATGGAAGGAGGCCGTGGCCTGGCCACACGGCGACGAACTCCTGCGGTGGAACTGGAACGTGAAGGTGCCGGGATCGTATGCGCCTGACGTGTTCTTCTTGAGCATGGTGCAGGACTGGGCCAATCAAGGGTACGACGTGAGCGAGGCGGAGGCGCTGCTGCCTGAAGGCATGGCGCTGGAGGCGGCCGGAGATCTGCCCGGCCTGCGCGTGATCAGCGCGCGTATCATGCGCGCCCTGCGCGAGGCGCCCAGGATCGAGGGCCATCCCTATCATGCCTACGAGCACCCGGCCGATTGGGAAGCCGTGCGCGAGGCCATGCCGGCGAGCGCGGGCTATCGGCCGCTGACCGGCTGGCAGGACTCATTCGGCGGTCGTATCCTGCAGGGTTGGCTCGGGCAGATGGCCGGCGCCGCCTTCGGCACCGCCATCGAAGGCTATGTCGGCGAACAGATCGCGCGGGTCTATGGCGATGTGCGCGGCTACATCACAACGCCAGAGACCACAAACGACGATGTGGTGTATGAACTCGTCCTGCTCGACGTCTTCGAGAAACTGGGCCGAGGCTTGACCTCGGAGGCGCTCGCCGATGAATGGGTGCGTCAGATTCCGTTTGGGGTCTCGGCCGAAGGCGTGGCCTTGCGCAACCTGGGCCTTGGCATCTATCCCCCTGACTCGGGCGCGTTCCTGAATCCTTACTGCGACTGGATCGGGGCGCAGATGCGGGGCATGGTGTGCGGTCTGCTGTCGCCGGGCGATCCAATGGAGGCCGCCCGGCTCGCCCATCTCGACGGCGTGATCTCTCACGCGCGCAACGGCGTCTACGGCGAGATCTACGCCGCCGTGCTGCCGGCGCTGGCCTTCGGGATGGACGACCCACGCGCGATCGTCCTGGAGGGGGCGCACTACATCCCGGCGCGCAGCGAGTACGCGGCCAAGCTGGCGTTTTGTTTCGATGTGCTCAAGGGCGAGGCTGACCCCGCGCTGGCCTGGCCGGTGCTGGATCGCCACTTCGAGCGCTACAACTGGATCCACGCCTACCCCAACCTGGCTGCGGATCTGTACGCGCTCTGGTACGGCCAGGGAGACTTCACCGAGACGATGTCGCTGTTGGGGCGGGCCGGATTGGATGTCGACTGCAATGGAGGGCTCGTCGGCACGGTGCTGGGTGTGATCCGCGATGTGCCGGCGACCTGGGCAGACCCGATCGGCGACCTGCTGGAGACCTACATCCCGGGCAAAGAGCGACTATCCATCCGGGCGCTGGCTGAACAGACGGCCCGCCTGGCTCGTCGGCCGTGACTCCCCACCGGGGCCTTTTTGGGGCCCAACGGGCACTTCGATAACAAGACGCGCCGGCCTGTCCGGGACTATCGTCCCGCAGGCGTGAACGGGCCGTTCTGCTACAATCGCCCGGATATCCACAAATCACGGGAGAAATATGCGCATCCTCATCACCGGCGGGGCCGGCTTCCTGGGCTCACATCTCTGCGACAAACTGCTGGCCGACGGCCACAGCGTGATCGCGATGGACAACCTGATCACGGGCAGCACCCGCAACATCCAGCACCTGATCGGGCGCGAAGACTTCCGCTTTATCAAGCACAACGTTTACGACTACATCTACCTCGACGGCCCGATCGACGCGGTGCTCCACTTCGCGTCGCCCGCCAGCCCGTCGAAGACGGCGCCCACCGGCTACCTGCAGCTGCCGATCCAGACGATGAAAGTCGGCGCGCTCGGTACGCTCAACGCGCTCGGCGTGGCGCGCGCCAAGAACGCGCGCTTCCTGCTCGCCTCGACCTCCGAGGTCTACGGCGACCCGCTCGAGCATCCTCAGAAAGAAACCTACTGGGGCCACGTCGATCCGAACGGGCCGCGCAGCGTCTACGACGAGGCCAAGCGCTTCGCCGAAGCCCTGACGATGGCCTACCACCGCACCCACGGCGTCGACACGCGCATCGTGCGCATCTTCAACACCTATGGGCCGCGCATGGAGCTCGGCGACGGGCGCGTGGTGCCGAACTTCGTCGGCCAGGCCCTGCGCGGTGAGCCGCTGACCGTATATGGCGACGGCGCCCAATCGCGGAGCTTCTGCTACTGCGAAGATCTGATCGACGGCATCGTCCGCCTGCTGTACTCCAACGAGCACGATCCGGTCAACATCGGCAACCCGAGCGAGCTCTCGATCCTGACGTTCGCCGAGACCATCAACCGCGTTACGGGCAACAAGGGCGGCATCCACTTCGTGGCGGATGGTCGCACGCAAGGTGACCCGCAGCAGCGACGGCCCGACATCACCCGCGCGCAGACTATCCTTGGCTGGGAGCCGCGCATCGGGCTCGAAGAAGGGCTCGCCAGAACCATCACGTACTTCCAGACCATGGTCACGGGCTGAGCGGCTCGCGCCCCACTGCCTGGATCCGGGCCCGGAGGCCTGAGGAGTCGATGACCGCGCGTTGGGCCTGGAGTCGTGGACCCGTGTTGGCCTGGGCCATCGTCGCTGTCGGCGCCGGCCTGGCCCTCGCGATCCTACCGGTCAGGTGGGGCGGCGTCGCTGTAGCCGGTCTGCTGATCGTCGGTCTGGCGCTCTGGCGTCCGCTGGTCGCCGTTCTGTTTGCGGTCGGCCTCGGCATCACCAAAGCCTATCTCGCCCGACTCGGCTACGCCGGTTTCTTCTTCGACCTCGGCCAGATCTTCACGGCCATCGCGCTGGCCGGCTGGGCGGCGCGCAAGCTGCTCCGCCGGGACCTGACGCTGCACGCCCCGGCGCTCCTCATTCCTCTTGGCCTCTACGCGCTGGTCGGCGCGGCCTCGTTGGTCGACGCGACCTCCTACAGCGATGGCCTGCCCGAGCTGATCAAGTGGTTGCAGATCATGGCGGTCGTGGTCGTGGTCGTCGACGAGGCCGACGAGATCGATTGGCGCTGGCTCGTCGCCGGGTTGTGCGCGCTGGCCGTCTTGCAGGGCGGCCTCGGCGTGGTTCAATACCTCGGTCGCGGAGCCAGCCTCGGCTTCCCACCAGATCTCCTTGAGTCGTTCCGGATCGGACCCAATCGCTTTCGCGCTTTCGGCACTTTCGAACAACCGAATCCATATGCAGGCTTCGTCGGCCTGGTGTGGCCGCTAGCAGCCGGCGCGGCGCTGGGTCTGCTGGCCGAGGTCGCCAAACGCTGGAGGGCGTACCGCGAGCGGCGCAGTCAGGCGCTAGACGCACTGCGCCCGCTCGAGTGGGCGCAGTTGGCGCTGTTCGTGATCGCGGCCGGGTTGGGGCTGGCGGGATTGTACGGTTCGGTGTCGCGCGGCGGCTGGATCGGCGCGGCCGGTGCGGCGGCGGTGATGGCGATCCTGCTGCCGCGACGCTGGGGCTGGTCGATCAGCGCCGTCGTCGGCGTGGCGGCCGTGGCCGGGTTGGCCTGGAGCCTCAATCTGATCCCGGCCAATATCGCCGCCCGTCTGGCCAGCGCGACCGACTTCGTGGGCGTGCAGGACGTACGCGGCGTGACGATCTCGAACGACAACTTCGCGGTCGTCGAGCGGTTGGCGCACTGGCAGGCCGCACTGTCCATGATCCAGGACAAACCCTGGCTGGGCGTCGGCCTTGGGAACTACGGTGCCGCTTATGAGCAGTACCGGCTCGTGAACTGGCCGAATGCGCTGGGCCACGCGCACAATATCTATCTAAATGTATGGGCAGAGACTGGCCTATTCGGGCTGGTGACCTATTTCGCATTGTGGGGCTCTGTGGTCTGGATTACGCTGAGGGGACTGCGTCGGAGCGCAGGACTCGAGCGCGGCGTGTTGTTGGGACTGATGGGCGCCTGGACGCACTTGAGCCTCCACCAGTTGTTTGATAACCTGTACGTCAACAACATGCATCTATTGCTGGCGGCCTTGTTGGGGTTGCTGGCCCTGGTCTATGGCAAGCAACGCACGACCCCTTAACGCCGTCCTGGCTGCTGCCCGCCGACAGCCGACCGAGCGCAAACGTTTCATCAAGTTCCTGATCGTCGGCGCGATCGGTTTCGTCGTCGACTTCGGCGGCTTCAACCTGTTCCACACGTTTGGCATCGGTCGATCGCTGGCGACTCTGATCCCGACGGGCCTGCCGCAGATCTTCGACTTCGCCAACCATCCCGAGATCATCGAGCAGTCGCTGTCGTTCGCGTGTGCGGTGCTCAGCAACTTCATCTGGAACTACTTCTGGATCTATCCTGAGGCGCGCGGCGCCAACCAGGCCAAGAAGATCACGAAGTTCTTCATCGTCAGCGTCGCAGGCCTGATCGTCGGCGTGCCGGTGTTCACGTTGGCCCTGGCCCTCTGGCAGCCGATCGTGGCCACCGCGAATCTTCAGGCGATGCTGCCTTCCGGCGTCAAGCTCAACATCGCCGGCAACCTCGCGTTGATGACGCGGGTCGGCACCCTGATGCTCTGGAATTTCTTTGTCAATCGCTACTGGACCTATCGGGATGTCAAACGCTGACCGGCCCGTCATCCTGGTTGTCGACGACGACGTCGATCTGTCGGGCATCATCCGGCTGATCCTGACGAGCGCCGGCTTCGACACCCACGTCGCCAACTCGGGCCAGGAAGCCCTCGACTGGCTGACAGCCAACCGTCCCGATCTCGTTTTGCTCGACCTGATGATGCCGGACATCAACGGCTTCACCATCCTGCGCAAAATGCGCGCCAACGAGCCGACCAAGCAGTTGCCGATCGTCGTCCTGACGGCCAAGGCCGATCAAGAAACCCGCGACGAGACCCGCTCGATGGGCGCCGACGAATTCCTCACCAAGCCCATCAACGCCAACTCCCTCATCGATCACGTCAAGCGCGCCCTCGCCGGGCGAAAGCGCTGAGGACGACCGCAGACGACAGACCGCGGAGTCCGTTGTGACTCGTTTTTCTTTGGCCACGAATTCATCCGTATTTGAACGAATGACTCGGATGAGGTTGTTTCTCGTTGAGAGCGTCGTGCTCTGGCGGCCCGCGGAAGCAGCCGCACGGATCGCTCGCCGATGAATTCGTGTCGATTCGTTAGAATTCGCGACATTCGTGGCAAGAATCCTCTGGACTGTCTCTGAAACCAGCACCAAGTAGAATCGCCGGTATGCGAATCGGCATGGAAGTGACCGCTGCGGTGACGCAGGGCGGCGGGATCGGGCGGTATACGCGCGAGTTGCTGCGCGCGCTGAGCCGCGTGGATAAGACGAACGAGTACTCGTTGTTCTTCGCCAGCCGCGAGCCGCGCCATGCGCTGCCGCAGTTGGGGCCGAACTTCAAGCATCGACAACTGCCGCTCCACGACATCTGGCTCGCGCGCTTGTGGGGCCGCGCGCGCGTGCCCGCGCCGGTGGAGTGGCTCACAGGTCATGTGGATCTGTACCACTCGCCCGACTTCACCTTGCCCCCCACCCGGCCTGAAACGCGGAAGCTGCTGACCGTGCACGACCTCTCGTTTGTGCGCGATCCGGGCTCCGCCGCGCCGGGGCTGCTGACGTACCTCAACGCCGTGGTGCCACGCTCGGTGGCGCGCGCCGATCACGTGCTGGCTGACTCGCGGGCGACGCGCGACGACCTGATCGAGGTGTACGGCACGCCGGCCGACAAGATCACGGTGCTGTATTGTGGCGTTGAAGACACCTTCACGCCGGTGAGCGACCCGGCCGCGCTGGCGGCGGTGCGCGCTCGCTATCGGCTCAGCGACGCGCCGTTCATCCTGGCGGTCAGCACGCTGCAACCGCGCAAGAACTACGTGCGCCTGATCGAGGCGGTGGCGCGTATGCCCGATCAGGATATCCGGCTCGTGTTCGCGGGCGGCAAAGGCTGGCTGTACGACTCGATCTTTGCGGCGGTCGAGCGGCACGGCCTGCGCGACCGGGTGACCTTCGCGGGCTTCGTCGACGACGCCGATCTGCCGGCGCTGTACTCGGCAGCGCGCATCCTGGCGTATCCGTCACTTTACGAGGGCTTCGGCCTGCCGATGCTCGAGGCCATGGCCTGCGGCACGCCCGTGGCGGCCTCGACAGCGTCGTGCCTGCCAGAGGTCGCCGGAGACGCGGCCGTGCTGGTCGACCCTTACGACGTTGCCGCCCTGACCGATGCGCTCACTCGTCTGCACACCGATGAGGCCCTGCGCGCCGATCTGATCGCCCGCGGCCGTCAGCGCGCCGCGTCCTTCAAGTGGGAAGATTCGGCGAGGCAATTACTCGGCCTGTACGGTCGGATGGTGGGTCACGGCTGAGCTCTGAGCAGGGTGTCAATCCGCGGTCAACGGCCAACGGTCAGCAAGTGTTCTATAATCGCCCGCCATGTCTACAGCAAAAACGCCCGCTGACTCCCGCGTCAGCCTGGGCCAGTTGATGGGAACCGATTCGTCGAACACGCTCGGCAACGTGCACGGCGGGCACATCATGAAGTTGATGGACGAGGCCGGCGCGGCGGCCGCGATCCGGCACGCCGGGCACAAGGTCGTCACGGTGGCCGTGGATCAGCTGGTCTTCCATGAACCGATCCGGCTCGGCGATCTGGTGACGATCGCGGCCGAACTGACCTGGGCGGGTCGCACGTCGATGGAGGCCGAGTTGACTGTGACGGCCGTCAACCTGCTCACCGGCGCGACGACGCATACGAACACCGCCTACTTCGTCTACGTGGCCATCGATCGCGAGGGCCGGCCGGTTGCGGTCCCCGCGCTCGAATTAACCAGCGACGCCGAACGCGCGCGCTGGGAAGAAGCGATGGTGCGGCGACAAAGGCGCCTGGCAAGCAGGTAATTGGAAACGTCGAACTCGAAGGGTTGATGGGCGTTCCAACAGCCCATCGACGGCAACCATCTGCGATGGAATCCTCATGAGCGATACACCGAATTCTCCGCTGACGCTGCAGGAGTTGCTCGACCAGGTGTCGAGCCGGCGCTTCACCGAGGCCGTGATGCCCGGCGATCGCGGCCTGGCGGACGACGTGCGCTTTCCGTTTGCGGCGCTGGTCGGGCAGACCGAGATGAAGACCGCGCTGTTGCTGGCCCTGATCAACCCCGCGGTCGGCGGCGTGTTGCTCGTCGGGGCGCGCGGCACTGGCAAGACCACGGCCGTGCGCGCCCTGGCGGACCTCGCCCCGATCGTCAAGCGCTCGCTGTGCCCGTACGGCTGCCTGCCCGAGGACGTCGAGGCCGGCGGGATCGATGCCGTCTGTCCGGACTGTGCGCGCAAGTACGGCCAGGGCGATCCCCTCACCTATGACGATGGCTGTCGATTGGTCGAGCTGCCGCTCAACGCGCGTCTCGAAGACGTGGTCGGCGGGCTCGATGAGCGCGCGGCCGCGCATCGTCGCGTTCAGATCCGGCGTGGGCTGTTGGCGCAGGCCGATCAGAACCTGCTGCACGTCGACGAGGTCAACCTGCTCGCCAACGACGTCGTCGATGCGATCCTCGACGCGGCCGCCCAGGGCGTGGCCGTCGTGCGCCGTGGGCCGGTGTCGGCCACCTACCGTTCGCGCTTCATCTTGATCGGTTCGATGAACCCCGAGGAAGGCCGGCTGCGCCCGCAGATCCAGGATCGGTTTGGTCTGCGCGTCGTCGTGACCGGCCTGGCCGAGGTCGATGATCGGCTTGAGGCTTATCATCGGGCGAGGGCCTTCAGAACCAACCCACGCGCCTTCGCCGTGGCTTACGCATCTGAGGTCATGGCTATGCGCAGCGAGGTGCAGGCAGCGCGGGAGCGATTGCCGGGGGTGGCGTTGACGGCCGAGGCCGAGGCGCGTGGTCTGGCCCTGATCCAGACGCTCGGAATCGGCTCGCTGCGCGCCGAGCTCGCGGTGTTCGAAGCGGCGCGCGCCCACGCCGCGGCCGACGGACGAACCGAGGCCGGGCTCGATGACGTGCGCGCCGTCGCGCCGCTCGCCCTCCGGTTGCGCGGGTCCGTCGCCCTCGATCAGTTCCTGGCCGCCCAGGCCGAAGACGACGCCCGCCTGCGCGAACGCATCGACGCGACGTTGCACGGCTGAGGCGACTGTGACAACAGCGACACAGGCAAAGGCTCGCGAGTCTGGGACAATGGCGCTGAGTTTGGGCCGCGGATTGCGCCGATGACGCGGATTGTGCGTGAGCGGCTCTTGATCCGCGTCATCGGCGCAATCCACGGCCAACAACGACCCTGATCGATCCTTCAAGATGGCATCGCCACGCTATTCCAACTGGCCGCTCGGCGTCGCGCTCACGCTGTGCTTGCTGGGCTTCTGGTTGCCCTGGCTCGCGCCCGAACCGGCCGGCCTGCAGCTCAACGCGTTCGAGCTCAGCGACTGGGTCATACTGACGCCGGACGTGGCGTATCGGGCGTATCCTGTGGAGCGGCTGTCGTTCGTGTCGATCGCGGCCTGCCTGACAATCGGGTTTGGCCTGGCGCTCTCACGTTCTCGCGCCGGAGTGCCGTGGCGCACCTGGCTGACGCGACAGACCACCTGGGCGCTGGCGCTCGGCCTGATCGCCAGCTTTCTCACAGCCCTGCCGTACTTCCCGCACGCGCTCGTCGGCTGGCGCGAAGCCGAGTGGCAGCGCCAATGGCTGCTGGCGGTCGGGGCTCTTGCGATCGGCGTTGCGACGGTGGCGCTGCCAGTCGGCTGGGGTCGTCTGGGGCTGGTTGCGCTCGCCCTGGGCGGCGCGCACCTGACGTTCTGGTCGTGGTGGCTGGCCCGCCCGCTCGCCGAGTCCGTGATCGGCCTGGCGCCCACAGGCCCAGGCTGGCCGCTGTGTCTGGCGGGCTGGGCCGGGGTGTTGCTGGTCGGCGCGTTCGATCTCGGGCGAAAGCGGGCGCTGTAACGGCGAAGACGCACAGGGCGCGAAGAATCACACCGATTCTTCGCGCCCTGTGCGTCTTTGCCGTTTTTGTGTGCCCCCATGGGGATTCGAACCCCAGTTTTGGCCTTGAGAGGGCCGCGTCCTGGTCCACTAGACGATGGGGGCTGGTGGGCGCGGGAGATGATAACACAGGCCGACAGTTGACTCAAGGGCGGGAGCGGCCACGGAGCACGGACAGTCGGCCTCAGATCAGGCCGGCATAGATGCGGTTGAGCAACTCGATGCGGCCGGGAGCGGCACGAAGCGGCTCCGCCTGGTTGAAGAGCTGGCCGATCTCACCCATGAAGTCGACGCAGAACGCTGCCGTGTAGAACGTCAGGATCGAGCGCTGCTCGTCGGTCAGGTCGAGCAGGTCCTCCCAGAACGCTGTGTAGGTCAACGCATGCTCGCCACTGAGCAACGCCATGCGAGTCAGCGCCAACGTCCAGAGCGGGTCGCCGTAGCAGACGACGTCAACATCGACGATGCCGCTGAGCCTGCCGGCATCCACCAAA
The DNA here is from genome assembly GCA_044226485.1 of Anaerolineales bacterium. GTDB lineage: Bacteria > Chloroflexota > Anaerolineae > Anaerolineales > UBA6663 > UBA6663. The sequence goes on along the minus strand of JBGAGY010000005.1, from coordinate 427,868 downwards.
ACGTTCTTGGTGGTCGTGTCGTCAAGGAAGGCAACAGGCTCGACACGATCCAGGTACGGCCGGTGCGCGGCCAGCCGGCGCTCGAGGAGCGTGACGCGCTCCGGGTCGAAGACCCCGGCCCGCTCGATGCGCTGGCGGCTGCGCGCCAGCGATTCAACGACGACGTCGCTCCAGCTGGCGTGAGGAAAGGGCCCCTGGGCGGAGGCGACATAGCCGAAGCCAACACCTCGCTGCAGCGTCGAAGTTCGGCGTTGGGCATCGACGACTGACGTGGCGACCGAGCGTAACTCGTCGGGCGCGAGGTCGTCGATGATGTGCCCGAGGTCGGTCCCCGGCAGTCGCTCGAGCAGCAGGGCCGCGAAGGGCGTGTGCTCGGCGGCGAGGTCGGCATGCAGGATCGCGGGCAGCGGCACGCCGAGCGGGCGCAGCCTCTGCGACCACTCGACGGCGCTTCGCAGCGGCTCAGGGCCGCGCTCCGAGAGCCGCGCCACGACGCGTCGGCCGTCGGCCAGGAGCACGTCGTAGACGAAGTGGTCGAGCCCCGTTCGAAAGCGCGCGACGCCCACAACGGGCTGAAGCAGCACACGCTCGACGAGCCGCGCGGCGTCGTCGGGAACCGGTCGCCCGGCGACGTCGGGCTCAGCCATGGCCACGCTTCGACGAACGCAGCGCCCGGAACGTGAGCCAGGGCGGCGCGATCGCGGTGAACTGGGCCCATGGCCCCGGTTCGGTCAGGCCATTGCCCAGCGTGCTCAGTGCCGGATGTTTTGGCATGCGCCCTCGTCCATGGCCGGATTGTACCGGGCCAAGGCGTCAGGCCACAGCCACTCTCGTGGCCGGTCGACTCGGATGATGACGGAGGTCGGCGCTCCACACCTATCGTCAGCGACAACCGCCTCCATCCGCTTACAACCGATCTACTGTGTCAACAGGAACGCCACGAGGTCATCAATCTGCTCGGGCGTCAGGCTGCGCTCGAAGTTCCCGGGCATGACGTGCGCGGGGAAACTGTCGACCACGTGAGCGTCGGGATCCACGATCGATTGATGCAGGAAGGCCTCAGCGGTCTGACCCGGCACCGTCGAGGCAGCGCGTTCGCCGACGCCGGCCAGCGACGGCCCCACAAGCGTGCGACCGGGCTCGAGAGAGTGACAGCTATGGCAGCTCTCTGCGGCGAAAAGCGCCCCGCCCCGTTCGGCCGCGGTGGCATCGGCCGGGAGCGGCGCGGTGCCCGACGACGAGTCATCGATGGCGCTCGGCTGCGCCAGGTCTTGCGCCTCGACAGCCGAAACGCCGGCGGCGTGGCGCAGCAGGAACCAGTAGCCGGCATCCAGTTGAATGGCGATGAAGAGACACGCGGGCACGATCACGCAGGCGCCCAGGGTGGCGACCACGATCGTCAACGGCCAACAGCGTCGCGAGGCAGGGGGTGAGGTTGGAGCAGACATGATCCAGATACCAACTCCTTCGGTTGAGAGATTCGGTTGTGTGGGCTGTTGGTCTGTACGTAGGCCTGTAAGGTCGGTTGCAGATCCTGTGCGTCGATTGTTATGCTTGACACAGCGGGAGCGACGTGCGAAAACCAGAGGCAATAGGTTTTGAGATAGGGAGGGCCATACACATGATCCATCACACAGACTCGACACTTAAGCCATGGCCGCGAGCCGTTGAATGGATCGTGCTCTCGAGCGCCGGCTGGATGCTGGCGGCCTGGACCACGAACACGACGCTGAGGATGGCGACGACGATGTGGTCTGGCAACGCAGCGGCCGTCGCGTATGCGCTCAGCCTCCTCGCCTCTGTGGTCGTGATCGCGCTTCTGCAATGGATCGTCGTCCGCTTGATCACGCCCTCGCTCGGCCGCTGGCTTTTCGCGTCGCTGGTGGCCATGACCCTGGCAGCCGTGGTGCCGATGCCGCTCAAACTGCTCGACTGGCACATCGGGGCCAGTCGTCTGCAGTGGGATGAGTTGCTCTACGGCCTCGCCTTCGGTGCGCTGCTCGGCCTGGGCCAGGGCGTGGCGCTCTGGGGCCGATCGGGTCGACTCGCCGTCTGGACCGTTGGCAGCGCGCTCGGTTGGGCGATCGCGACGGCGGCAGCCTCGGCCTTGCCGCTGCCCGGCGGCGACGTTGAGGCGAGCTGGCTGTCGCCGGCGATCACAGGCGCCATCGCGTCGATCGGCACCGGGATCGCGGTGGGCTTGTGCTTGAGGTCAGCGCCGATGCCTCGGCCCGACCCGGTGATTTCCACTCGCTAGCCGCGACCACGGGCTGCGTTCAGCGTTGCCGAAAGAGGGCGGAAATCGCCCTGTTTGTGAATCAGGATGAGGCCGCGTCACTGCGAAACGTGCGCGAACGAAAAGGAGAGAGCACCATGGCCGGGTGGATCGTCGATGGTGACATGCTCTGGCGTCAGTTCGAGGTGGCGATCAATGCACTGCGCGCTGCGTTGCGCGAGTGCCCTGACGCATTGTGGAGCGCGCGGCTCTGGGAGGACGAGCCCGACCAATGGGTGGCGCAAGGCTTTGGTGCCTTCTGGTATCTCGGCTATCATGCGCTCTTCTGGCTGGACCTGTACCTGACGGGTGCTGAAGAAGGCTTCGCTCCGCCGCCGCCGTTCGACCTCGTCGAGATGAGGGCCGGTGAGACGCTGCCGCGCACGTATTCGCGCGAGGAGTTGCTCGGCTATCTGGAGCTCTGTCGGACGCGATGCCGCGAGACCATCGCGGCCCTGACACCGGAGAGCGCCGCGCGGATCTGCCGCTTCTCGTGGGGCGACGTCCCGTTTGGCGAGCTCCTGATCTACACGCTGAGACACGTCCAGGAACACGCCGCGCAGCTGCACCTGTTCATCAATCAGCATCGCCCTGGGCCGGCTGCGTGACGGCGCGCGGGATCGCGTCGTCGAGGAACGCATGAAGACTCTGACGATCACGTTCACAGGTGACATCTGGTTCTGGCGCGGACCGGCGCCTTACCTCTTCGTGACAGTGCCGCCCAAGCACAGTCAGATGCTGCGCGGCATCATGAAGACCGTGACGTACGGCTGGGGCATGATCCCGGCGACCGTGCGTATCGGCAAGACCACGTTCACGACCTCTCTGTTCCCGAAGGATGGCGGCTACATCGTCCCGATCAAGGTCGTGGTCCAGCGCGCCGAAGATCTCAATCAGGGCGATACTGTGACGATTCAACTGGATGTGAAACAACCCTGAGCCATGGGCGGTGATCACGGCCGCTTGGCTGGGAGCGGACCTTCCGATGACCAATTCGTCAGCCGTGAACCGGACCGGGCCGATCAAAATGATCGGGCCGATCATTTTGATCGGGCCGATCAACGCCGGGAAGACATCGGTGGCCAAATGCCTAGCCGAACGCCTGGGTGTGCCGCACTTCGAGCTCGATGAGCTTCGCTGGGGCTACTACAAGGAGATCGGCTATGACGAGGCGGAGGCCAAACGTCGCGTCGAGGCGGGCGGCTTCTGGAAGCTCTACGAGTACTGGAAGCCGTTCGAAGCGCATGCCGTCGAACGCGTGTTGAGCGAGCACACCAGCGGCGTCATCTCGTTCGGCGCCGGCCATTCGGTCTTCGAAGACGACGGCCTGTTCGAGCGCGTAAAGCGCGCGCTCAGCCCATTCCCCAACGTCGTATTGCTCGTGCCCACGGACGACGTCGACGAAGCGCTGCGGATCCTGACGGAACGCGGCGGCCCAGGGCCGGACATGCAGCCCAACATCAACGAGCACTTCCTCAGACACCCCTCAAACCGCAGCCTGTCCCGTCACGTCGTCTACACAGCGGGCAAGACGCTCGATGAAACCTGCGCCGACGTGTTGGCGCTGATCCAGGCCTGACTCGGCCCTGACAGATCCCGGTCGACCGCGCCCGTTAGCTTGTTGATAGCCGAACGAATAGTGCCGGATCGCGGATCTTGCTACACTGGGAGCCGTTCTGCGTATACACCCGTATCCCTGGAGTCCTCCGATCATGCCTCTCACCGCCGAACAGGCCCAACGCCTTCGCCTCGACCGGTATCCGCGCGCGTCTGTTTACGATCCCGAGTGGGTGCTCAAACACCTCATGGGCCCGAACGTCCTTTGGCTGGCCGAAGCCGCCACGCAGGTGATGGACCTGCGTCCGGGGATGCGCGTCCTCGATATGGGCTGCGGCATGGCGCTGAGCTCGATCTTCCTCGCTCGCGAGTTCGGCGTGCAGGTCTGGGCCACGGACCTGTGGATCGGGGCGACCGAGAACTGGGGCCGCATTCAGGCCGCGGGCGTCGCTGACCGCGTCTACCCGATCCACTCAGAGGCGCACGCCCTGCCCTTCGCCGAAGGCTTCTTCGACGCGGCGATCAGCCTCGACGCGTATCACTACTTCGGCACCGACGATCTGTACATCGGCTACTTCACGAAGTTTGTGAAGCCCGGCGGCCAGATCGGAATCGTCGTGCCCGGCCTCAGAGAGGAATTGACCGACGGCGTCCCCGAACACCTGGCCGCGCACTGGCCGTGGGATTGGGCCAGCTTCCACAGCCCGGAATGGTGGCGCACGCATTGGTCGCGCACGGGCCGTGTGGCGGTGACCCATGCCGACCTCGTGCCCGAGGGCTGGCGAGACTGGCAGCTCTGGCTCGAGGTCTGCCGCGACGGCGGCTATCGCCAGGATCCAGAAAGCCTCGCCATCCTGCAGGCCGATCAGGGACGCACCGTCGGGTTCTCGCGCGTGGTCGCCACGCGTTCGGCGACATGAGCACCACACCTTCCACCCCCTCACGCGACTCCGCCTGGCCGATGATCCGGCGCCTGCTGTCCGTCGCGGGCAGCGACCGGCGCTGGTTCTTCGTCGCCCTGGTGCTCGACCTCGGTCAGGCCGCTCTCCTGATCCTGGGCAACCACTTCAATCGCGGTTTCTTTGAAGCCGTCACGCGGCAGGATCCGACGGCGTTCTGGACCTATGTGGGCCTGGCGGTCTGCACGGCGTTGGCCAACGTCCCGCTCATGTACGGCAAGGTCCGCGGCATGGGCCAGTTCAGCGAAGGCACACTGGCGCGGCTGCGCGGTCGGGTCGCGAAACACAGCACCACGCTGCCTGTCGCGACGCTCGAAGCGCGACATTCCGGCGATCTGCTGTCGGTGCTCAACGCGGATCTGGGCAAGCTCAAGCTGCTGCTGGCCAACCACATGATCGACCTGATCGGCCAGTCGGTGCGCATGGTGGCCGCGTTTGCGTACATCGTCTCGGTCAACTGGATCCTGGCGCTCGCGGCCACGATCCTGACGCCGCTCATCTTCATCGCGATCTCGGCCCTGACGGCTCCGATCGGCAAACGCAGCGAAGAGATGCAGACCGAGGTCGGCCGCGTAGTGAGCGTGGCTCAGGATGCGCTCGCCGGCTCGATGGTGGTCAAGGCGTTCAACCTGAGTGGCCTGCTCGACGCGCGCTACCACGAGGCCAATCGCGCCGCCCTCAAGAAAGGCCTGAACATCGCGCGGCTGCGCTCGATCATCGACGGCATCGCTTTGCCGATGTCGATTACGCCGTTCATCCTGGCCATCGGCCTGGGCGGCTACTTCGTCATCCAGGGCCAGGTCACGTTCGGCGCGCTGTTCGCGTTCATCAACCTGCTCAACTTCGTCGTCAACCCGCTTTCATCGATCCCGAACATCCTGGCCGGCATCGGCGAGGCAACGGGCGCCGGGCGACGCGTCTTCGCACTGATCGATGAAGCGCCGGAACGCACGGAAGGCGCTGTCACGGCGCCGACCGGCGGCCCGGCCATCGCTTTCGACAGGTTGACGTTCGCCTTCGCCGACTCGACCGAGCCGGTGCTCAAAGACGTGACGGTCGAGGTCCAGACCGGCCAGACGGTGGCCATCGTGGGGCCGAGCGGCAGCGGCAAGTCGACGCTGGTCAAAGTATTGCTGGGCTACTACCCCCTGCCCAACGGCATGCTTCGCCTTTTCGGCGCTGACGTGAACGACTGGCGGCTCTCTGCCGCGCGAGCGCAGATGGCGCTGGTGGCGCAAGACACGTATCTGTTTCCGATCAGCCTGCGCGAGAACATCCGCCTCGGACGCCCGGACGCCAGCGATGCCGACGTCGAGCACGCGGCGAGCCTCGCCCATATCCACGACTTCATCGCCGGCCTGCCGCAGGGCTACGACACCAACGCCGGCGAATGGGGCGGCCGGCTCTCGGGCGGGCAGCGCCAACGCATCTCATTGGCGCGCGCGATCCTCAAGGACGCGCCGCTCCTCTTGCTCGACGAGCCGACCTCGGCGCTCGACACCGAGTCGGAGACATTGGTGCAGCAGGCGCTCGAGTCGTTCTCGACCGGACGGACGACGCTCGTGATCGCCCACCGGCTCTCGACGATCCAGAACGCCGACCGCGTCCTCGTCCTGCAAGACGGCGCGATCGTGGAGCAAGGCACGCATGCCGAACTCCTGGCGCACGGCGGCGTCTACCTCGACCTCTATCAACGGCAGTTCGACGACGCCGTCGCGGGCGACACTGTCGCTGACGACGACGCCGCGGGCAAGGATGCCTCGTCATGAGCAACGCCGTCTCGAGGCGCTTAGCCTCGCTCTCACCCTTCCGCTCGAGCCTGGCGCGCTTGCTGGCGCTCCTTGGCCCGGTCCGTACGAAGTACGTGATCGGCCTGATCGGCCGCGTCGGCATCTCAACGATCGAGCGCCTGTACATCGCCTACGTGGCCAAGCTCTCGCTCGACGCGATGGTCACGAACGATGTGGCGCTGTTCAGTGGCACTCTCGTGCAGTGGGTCGTGTTCTATCTCGGCTATCTGCTCGTGGCGCCGTTCGTCGTCTATGTCTGGCGCTCGGCCATCGCTGAGGGCACAGCCCACATCCGCGAGTTGGTCTTCAGCCACCTGCAGCGCCTGCCGCTCGGCTATCACGAGAGCCACCACTCCGGCGAATCCCTCTCGATCCTGACCAACGACGTCACGGCAGCCGAGCGTGCGTATCAGGACGATCTGATGATGCTTTTCGAGGCGGCTGCGCAGGGCATTTCCGCGGCGGTCTTCATGCTCTGGTTGAACTGGCAACTGACGGTCCTGATCGTGGTCGCCAGCCTGATGCCGCTGATCATCAACGCCCTGTTCGCCGGGCCGCTGCGGCGCATCGGCGACGCGGTGCAGGAAGCTCTCGGGCAGCAGAGCGAGCGCATGACCGACCTGCTGGCCGGTTGGGCCGTGGTGCGCAGCTTCAACCTGGGCGACTGGATCCTCGCGCGCTTCGAGACCGCCAACGATCAGGTGCTCGAGCGCTCGATCCGCCGGGCGCGCATGGAGGCCTCGCTGGCCGCGGCCAACGAGTTTGGCGGGTTCTTCAGCCTGGTCTCGATGGCGATCGGCGCGTACTTCGTCCTGACCGGACAGACGACGATCGGCGTCCTGATTGGCCTTGTGCAGCTCAGCAACCAGATCGCGTACTTCGTCTACAGCATCGGCGGCACGCTGACCCGTGTTCAGGGCGCACTGGCTGCGGGAGATCGGCTCCTGAAGGTGCTCGACGAGCCGACCGAGCCCGAGCGATTGAGCGCGCCGTCAACGCCGGCGCTCGCCGCTCCTTCCGCAGAGGGTGAACCCACCGGCGGGATCGCTTTCGACCAGGTGGGCTTCGCCTACGACAGCGGCGCCGACGTCCTCGACTCGCTGTCCTTCGCGGCAGCGCCCGGCCAGGTGGTCGCCTTCGCCGGGCCAAGCGGCGGCGGGAAGAGCACGATCTTCAAGCTGTTGTTGGGGGGATATGCGGCGCGGCGCGGCGTGATCCGGGTCGACGGGCACTCGATCGACGCGCTCAGGTTGACCGATCTGCGCGACCGCATGGCCTATGTGCCGCAGGACGCGTATCTCTTCGCCGGCACGATCATGGACAACATCCGCTTCGGCAAGCCGAACGCCAGCGACGCCGAGGTCGAGGCCGCGGCGCGCGCCGCGTTCGCCCACGATTTCATCGTCGACTTCCCGAACGGCTACCAGACGATCATCGGCGAACGCGGCACGCGTCTATCGGGCGGACAACGCCAGCGGATCTCGATCGCGCGCGCGCTGCTGAAGGACGCGCCGATCCTGCTCCTCGACGAGGCCACGTCGGCGCTGGACTCCGAGTCGGAGGCCATCGTGCAGAAAGCCCTCGAGGCGCTCATGCACGGACGCACGACCCTTGTGATCGCGCACCGCCTCTCGACGATCCAAAACGCGGATCAGATCTTCGTGATCGAGAAGGGCCGTGTCGCCGAATCGGGCCGCCACCGCGATCTGCTTGCGCAGCGCGGCCTCTACGCCAACTTGTTCGAACTCCAGTTCAGGGCAAAAGCGTAGGAGGAGACAAAGGACGAATGACGAAAGACGAAGGTTGAATGGCCGTTCAACCTTCGTCTTTCGTCCGAAAACCGTCGTCCGACAACCGTCGTCCGAAATCCGTCGCCCCTCGCGCTTCGCCCCTCGCTCCTCGACCCCCGCCGCTCACTTCTCCTGTGTCGTCAACAGCACGCTCACGCCGGCCGGGTCGGTGACGGAGACGCCGTCATCGACGCGGACGAGGGTGTGGCGGGCCGCATCAAGGCGCCCAACGACCGATTGCAGCGCCGCCTCATCCGGGAGGATGACTGTGAAGTAGCGCAGGCCGATCGAGCCGGGCGGAGCCGGCGGCGCGCCGACGCCGTTCCAGACGTTGAGGCCGAGGTGGTGATGGTAGCCACCGGCGCTGACGAAGACGGCCGCGAACTCTTCGCTGCGCATCGTCACGTCGAAGCCGAGGATGTTGTGATAGAAGGTCTGGGCCGAGTCGAGGGTCGAAGTGTGCAGGTGCACATGCCCGACCACGGTCTCGGCGCTCAGCCCCTCCCAGGGGCGCTGATCGCGCTCGAGCTCAGCCAAGAGGTCGTCGATGTCGATCCCGGCGCGCGTCATGCCGTCAGGGTAGAGCTGGCCGTTGCGCATCGGCCAGACGTCCCGCGGAAAGTCCCAGGCCAGTTCGATGCCGTTTCCCTCAGCGTCGGGCAGGTAGAGCGCCAGATGCGTTCCATGGTTCGAGTGGCCCTGGATGGGCGTGCGCGTCTCGGCGATGCGCCGGATGAGTTGGGCCAACTCCCAGCGCGTCGGCACAAGAAAGGCAGTGTGGTACAGGCCGGTCGTGCGCCGAACGGCGCGGGCGCCGGGCACCTGCGTCAGCCGCAACAACTCGCGCTGCGCGGTGCCGAGCGCTGCGGTATCGCCATCGCGCCACAGCAATTGAAAGCCAAGCCTGTCGCGATAGAACGCGATCTGCCGATCCAGGTCGGCGGCCGTGTAGTGCACGCGGCCCATGCGCGTCGCCGGGTCGATCCGCGTCGGTGTCGGAGATGGGGATGTCGTCATGTCTGGCCTCGCACATCGGAGCCCGTGGAGGCCGCCGATTCTATCGAGGCAGTATTGTAGGCTCAGAGTCTTAACGGCGGTTATGGAGCCAGCGCCAGCAGCACCGGCCTTCAGGCCCGCCGGTGCTCGTCAAGCACCGCGACGATCACGGCCCGCGCTGACTGAGCGACCGCCTGCCGCCCCTCGCGGCGCGCGCCGACCAACGTGATCAGGGCTTTCCAGAGCGCCCAGCCGCGGGCTCTGGCCCAGAGGCCCGGGTCGTCTGGCCAGGCTCGCTGAAAAGCCGCCCGGGCCTCACCCGAGAAAAAGGTCCAGGCGATGGTCAGGTCACAGGCGGGGTCCCCGACGGCGCTGCAGCCGAAGTCGATGACCGCGCTCAGTTCGCCGTCCGTGACCAGCAGATTCGTGGCGGCGACGTCGCCATGCACCCAGACGGGCGCGCGGCTCCACGACGTGCGCGTCGCCGCGTCGAGCACTGAACTCATCGCCCGCTCGTCGAACTCGTCGCCGACAATGGCGGCCGAGCGACGCGCTTCATCGTCGTACACGCTGAACGCTCCACCCCGATGAAAACTATGCGCGCCCGCAGCGGGGCCGCCCGAGGCGTCGGCCTCCTGCAACGCATGCAGGAAGTCGGCGAGACGGGTCGCGAAACGAACCGGATCGTTGATCGGTGCGGCCGCCGCCGGTGAGCCCTCGATCCAGCGATAGATTGACCATGGCCAGGGATAGCCAGAGCCGGGCTGGCCGAGAGCCACCGGCGACGGGATCGGCAACGGCAGTTGCGGCGCGAGTGCGGGCAGCCAGCGTTGCTCTTTTTCGACCTGGGGGACGTAGCCTTCGGCGCTCGGCAGGCGCACCGACAGCGCGTTCCCGAGCCGAAAGGTGCGATTGTCCCAGCCATCCAGGTCGACGGGTCGGACCGCCAGCTCCTGCCAGTGCGGGAACTGCGAAGCGATCAGCGCGCGGACCAGGGTCGCGTCGATGCGCATGAGTCATCCAGCCGGGCTCGCCGGCGCGGGCGTCTCGACCAGGCCGACGATGCCGTTAGGGCTCGTCACGCGATAGGGCTGCGAGGTCACGATGGTGACGTCTCCGCCGGCGTTGAGCTGCAGGGCGCGCGAGCCGGAGCCAAAGGCGATCTCCCAGCGCCCGCCGATGTCGTGGATCGCGAGGCGGACGTCGTTCAGTTCGGCCACCTGCCAGCGCAGATCGCGGCCGACGCCCACCTTGGCCAGGTCCGGGCCGAGCCGCGCGCAGACCAGGCTCATCGCGCCGCCGGCACTGGCCTGCAGAAGCGTGGCGGTGGAGGTCAGGTTCAGGTTCCAGCCCGTGTACGCCTGCACGACGTCGGTGACGCCTTCGATGGTTGCGGATCGACCGGCATGGACCTGGAGCGGCACGCCGCGCGGAACGCGCACCTCGCCCGTGCCGCCGAGCGACACGCGGATGACGTCGCCGCGTCGCTCGATCGTCAGCCCCCAGAACCCCTGGCTGCTGACATGAACCGTCGGCGCGTCGGTGCCGAGCACGTGTACGTCCACCCCCGCGCGAACTTCGATGGATTGAGCGCCCTCGAGGGGCATACTTCGTTGGGTCATGATGTCCTCCTGCCCATGAGGATGCGCCCGAGCCGGGTGAGCGCGCATCGCCCGGGGCAGGTGATGGTGCGGATGAACCTCGCAGCCAGGCGAGGGGTGATCGCGTCGACGCTCATAGCAGGTCGAGCTCCCGCGCGGCCGAGACGGCATCCTGCCGGTTGCCGACGGCCAGCTTGCGATACAGGCTTTGAAGCTGCGTCTTGATCGTGTTCGGCGACACGACCAGCTCGCGCGCGATATCGGCGTTCGAAAGCCCGGCCGCCAGCAAGCGCAGAACGCGTCGCTCCTGTGGGCTGAGCGGTTCGGCCAGGGGCACGCCCTCCATGGCAAGCGTGTCGACCAGCGCAGCCGGAAAGGCTCGCAGCAATCCACCCGCGAAGGCCGCGGCGGCCTTATCCGTCAGGCGTTGCAGCGTCGCCTGAAGCAGGCGCGCGACGGGTCGGCCCTCAGCGAGGAAGACCCGACGCAGTCCGCGCGGTTGCGCCAGCTGCAGCGCCTCGGCGAGCGCGCCCGGCGCAGCCTCGGGCTTCAGGCGAGCCAGGGCGGCCGCGCGCACCACGAGGATGCTCAGCTGGCTCTGCACGCGGCCGGCATCGCGCGCCGCGTCGAGCAGGCGGTCGAGCGCGGCCAGCGTGTCTTCACCCTCTCCGGCGCGAAGGCGTTGCACAAGCAGATCTTCGCGCTCGGCGAACAACGCCGTCGGCGGTGGCGGCAGCAGCCGCAGACCTGAGCGCCAGCGGCGCACAGCCACGACATCCTCCATCTGCCAGGCCAGCAGCGCCTGAGCGAGGCGCACCGACCTCAGATCGTTGGGCCAACGGGTGCGCGCCGCCAGCGCGTCGAGCCGTGAACGCGCCAGCGCCGATCGGCCTTGCGCCTGCGCCAGCTCAGCGTTCAACAGGGTCGCCTGCAGATCGATGCGCGGTTCGCTCAAACGCTCGGCGATGGCCTGGGCCGTCGCGAGTTCCTCGTCGGCCAGGGCCAACTCGTTTCGCTCAAGATGCACCTGCGCCAGGCCGAGCCTCGCATGGGCCTGGTCGTCGAGATAGCGTTCATCTTCCTCAGCCAGGCTGAGCAGCCGACGGAAATGGTGCTCGGCCTGAAGCGGCTCAGCCTGCTGCAACGCCACCATGCCGATGAAATCCAACACGCCGTAGTGGGCGTAGCGATTGCCGGCGATGTCGCACAGCGTGGCGCCTTCGAGCAGGATGGGCAGCGCCTCGAGCGGCCGCCCTGCCAGGCACGCATCGCCGCCGATGTAGCTGAGCGCGATGCCGCGCCAGTTGAGGTCGTCGGGGGCCAGCAGCGGCAGGCCCTGCTGTGCCAGCGCCACAGCGCGCGCCGGGTCGCCCTGCCAGAAGGCGAGGCTGGCGCGGAGCAACGCCACCCGCCCGAGGCCGGCGCGATCGTTCGCGGCAGCCCAGGCCGACTCAGCCAGACGCAATCGCTCTTCGACCGGCGCTGTGGTGGCCGGCGAGTAGCGGTCGCTCAGGTACAGGCGCATGTGCGCCAGTTCAAACGCAAGCCGGGGATGATCGCGCAGGACGGACTCCGGCAGCCTCGCCTCCCAGTCCGCCAGGCGTCGCCCATCGGTCTGCGGGGCCGTCGCCAGGATCTGATCGAGCACGCGTGCGGCCTGCTCGGGCTGCCCGGCGGTCAGGAAGGCGTCGACGGCGACCTCGGGCTGACCCATCCGCTCGTGCCACTCACCAGCCGGGGCCCACACGGCCTTGATCGCCGCGGAGCCCAGTTCCAATCCGGCGCGAACGCGCAACGCTTCTCCAAACAAGCGGTGAAAGCGAAACCAGCGCTGCCCTGAGGGGCCGCCGAACGACTCGAGGAACAGGCCCTGTCGCTCGAGCTCGGCCAGCACGGCGGCTCCGTCGTGACGACCGGTCACCGCGTCGCTCAATTCGCCGGTCACGGCCGGCAACAGGCAGGTGCGCAGCAGAAAGTCGCGAACGGTCGGCGGTTGCGAGTCGAGCACCTGCTCGGCGACGTAGTCGGACAGGAGCGCGGGGTTGTCGACGACTGCGACGCCCTGCGGCGCGGGATGCAGTGTGAGCAGCCTCACGGCTGCCGGCCACCCACGAGTCGCGGCGAGCAAGTCGGCAACCTGCTCGGGCGACGCCTCGCGCCCGGCTGCCTCAAGCAGGCGCGCGACCTCAGCCGGCGTCAGGCGAAGGTCCGGCTCGCCGATCTCGGTCAGGTCGCCATGGGCGCGCCAGCGCGCCAAACCGAGCGCCGGTTCCTGACGCGCGATCAGCACAAGCCTGAGAGACGCCGGCTGGTGGGCCAGCAACCATGCGACCTGCGTCAGGAGCTCGGCATCCGTCAAGGCCTGCACGTCGTCGAGGACGAGCACGTGCGTCGAGGTCAAGGCCTGCAGCTCGTTGAGGAAGGCCGTCAGCACCCCATCGATCGGCGGAGCCGCCGGCCCAGACAGGTCAGCCAGCGCGGCCTTTGCCACGTCGCCGCCGAACGAGCGACAGGCTGTGAGGACATAGCGCCAGAACCTGCTCGGGTCGTTGTCGTCGCTGTCGAGGCTGACCCACGCGATCGGCGCCGTCTGAGCCACGGCCCAGGCGGCCACGAGGCTGGTCTTGCCATAGCCGGCGGGTGCGCGCACCAACGTCAAAGGCCCTTCGACCGCCTGATCCAGTCGCGCAAGCAGTTCCGGCCGCGGTCGATGACCCGGCGGCACCGTCGGCGGCATGAGCTTGACGGCCAGCAGGTCGCTGGCGATCGGCGGTCGAAGACGAACCATGGCTCGAGTATACGAATCGATCACCGCGTGGCAATCACCCGCGTGATCACCCGCTCCGGGTGATGAAGCAGCGCCCGATCCCGCCCTAAGGTCGCCACACAGGAGAAAACGACATGACAGACTTTCAAACCACATCCGACCTGTCAACCCCACTTGGGCGCGGCGCTTCGCCCTTCAATGGGAGGTCAGCGTGATTGCCATCACAGGCGCCACCGGCACGGTCGGCCGGGCGCTCGTCGCCCAGTTGGTGGCGGGCGGTCATCCGGTGCGCGTCTACGTCCGTAACCCCGCCAAAGTCGCCCACCTCGCTGACCGTGTGGAGGTCGCGGTCGGCGATCTCGACGACCCCAGGGCCCTGGCGGCAGGTCTGGCGGGCGCGTCCCGGCTCTTCCTCCTCGACCTGGCCCACAGCCACGTCGAACAGGCCATCGCCGCGGCGCGGGTGGCTGGCGTCCGCCACATCGTCAAGCTGTCGACCTACGAGGCAGCGTTCGGCGACGCGCGCATCATCGGCGGCTGGCATGCCGGCCGGGAGGCGCTCATTCGAGAGTCGGGCCTGGCGTGGACTTTTCTGCGCCCCGGCCAGTTCATGTCGAACGCTTTGATGTGGGCCGGCATGCTCGCAACGCAGGGCGTCATCTTCAACGCCGCGCCCGACGGACCCGTTGCGCCGATCGATCCGGCCGACGTGGCGGCCGTGGCCGTGTGCGCGTTGACGCAGCCCGGCCACGAAGGCCAGGTCTATCCGCTGACCGGACCGACTATCACGACGCCGCGCGCGCAAGTGGCGACGCTGGCGCGGCTGCTGGGTCGCGAGCTCCGCCTGATCGAGATCTCGCCCGAGGAGGAGCATCGCCAGCTGCTGGCACACGGCATGCCGGTCGAAATCGCCGATGGACTGCGTGACCTCACGCTTCTGCTTCGCCGTGGAGAAGGAGCCTATCGCGCGAACACCGTGAAGGCCGTGACGGGGCGTGAGCCACATGATTTCGAACATTGGGCCGGCAGGCACCTGAAGGCATTCGCCGGAGATGAGCCGCGACTTCAGACAACCGGGAGGACCGAGGCATGACACAGACGAAGGCTTACAAGGGCATGGCGATGGAGGGCTCGATCGCGCGCTGGTATGCGGGGTCGACCGGCAAGAACCAGAGCCGCCAGATCGAGACGGCCCGGGCGCTGGCCGCTCGACTGGCACCGGGCGCCAGCGTCCTCGAAGTTGCTCCGGGGCCGGGCTATTTCTGTCTGGCCCTGGCCGGCCTCGGCGACTTCGCGATCACGGGCCTCGACATCAGCCGCAGCTTCGTGGAGATCGCGAGCGCCAACGCCCAGCGCGCCGGCGTGGCCATCGACTTCCGCCACGGCAACGCCTCGGCCATGCCGTTCGAGGCATCACGCTTCGACGCGGTCTTCTGCCAGGCAGCGTTCAAGAACTTCAGCGAGCCCGTCAAAGCCATTGCCGAGATGCACCGCGTGCTGAAGCCCGGCGGCTTTGCCTGGATCCAGGATCTGCGCAGCGATGCGAGCTCCGCGGGCATCGGCCGCGAGGTGGCGCGCATGAACCTCAGCCCGATCGACCGCTGGTTCACGCGCTTCACGTTCGATCACATGCTGCTTCGAAGCGCCTACAGCATCGCCCAGATGAAGGCCATGATCGCCGCGACGCCGTTCAAGACCGGCGACTTCACGCTGGATGACATCGGCTTCGACGTGGTGCTGCACAAGGCCGCTTAGCGGCTGCCAGGGAGACCAACATGTCGACCTCAAAACCTGTGGATCGTCGAATCTCGCTGTCGTTCATTTTCGCCGTCTTGCTGCTCGACGTGATGGGCCTGACGTTGCTCTTCCCGGTGCAGGCATTCGTCGTCCGCCAGTACAGTGCCGACGCGCTGATGGTGGCCCTGGTGCCCGTGCTGTACGCTGCCGCTCAGTTCGTGTCGACGCCGGCGCTCGGGAGGCTCTCGGATCGTTTCGGCCGGCGGCCCTTGCTCCTACTCTGTCTGTTGGGGTCCGCCGTCGGGTACTTCCTCTTCGGCCTCGGCGGGTCGCTCGCGGTGCTCTTCGCTTCGCGCGTCCTCGATGGAATCACCGGCGGCAATGTCTCGATCGCGTCGGCTTACATCGCCGACGTGTCCGAGCCGCACGAACGGCCCAAGAACTTCGCGCTGGTGGGCATGGCCTTCGGGCTGGGTTTCATCCTCGGACCCGCTCTGGGCGGTGCGCTGAGTGTGATCAGCCTGGCGGCGCCGGCCTACGCGGCCGGTGCGTTGGCCCTGTTGGCCGCGGCCGTCGGTTGGTTCGTGTTGCCCGAGTCGCTTCCACTCCAGAAGCGCGACAACCGTCCGCTACGCGCCGCGGATCTCAATCCGCTGGCCTCAATCTCCCAGTATGTGCGGCGACCGGTCATCGGCCGTTTGCTGCTCGTCAACGCGCTGTTCGCATTCGTGTTCGATGGCAACAACGGCATCGCGTCGCTGTGGCTGCTGGATCGCTTCGCCATCACGCCGGGCGCGCTCGCGATCTTGCTGGTGTTGGGAGGCCTGGCGACGGCCCTGGTTCAGGGTGCATTGGTCGACCGCGCCGTGAAGCGCTTCGGCGAGAAACAACTCGCGATGCTCAGCCTCGTGAGCCTCGCCGTGGGGACCGCGGCATGGGTGCTCGTGCCGTCGTTGGCCTGGCTGTACCCGCTCAACCCCTTGACACAGGGCGTCACGAGTTTCATCTGGCCGACGATGGGCACGCTCCTGGCCAATCACGTGGGTGACCACGAGCAGGGGCAGCTCAGCGGCGTCAGCACCGCGATCAGCGGCCTGATGAGCGTGCTCGGGCCGTTGTGGGCGGGGGCGGCTTACGACGTCTGGGGGCCGACGGTGTCGTTTGCGGTCGGTGTGCCGTTGACGTTGATCGCCCTGCTCGCCTTGAATGGCCTGACCACCGTCGTACGACCTGGCCGGCGACAGGTGCCATCGGCCTAGGCGCGCCGCCGAGCCTCGCGCCTGCCATGCACGGCAGTGCGTGCCCGGGTCGACGATCCTGGCACGCACTGCCGCGCATGGGCCCCGGTCGGCACCTATTGATGAACGACCCGAATCGAGTCGAGCTCGACGACGTCGGCCGTCAGAGAATCCAGACCGACCCAGCGACCCGTGGCACGCCCGACCTTGAAGTAGAAGCTGTAAAGCGCCTGCCCGTCCTTCCCGACCAGCGCCGCGATCACCGTGACGGCTTCGCCCTGCACGTTGCCGATGTCGACGCGCGTACGCCAGGTCTTCTCTTCTTCCAGATACACGACGGGGTCCTGCGGGAACGTCCCCTTGTCTTCGCCATGGCGTACGAAGACGCGGAGGCCGCTGTCGCGAGGCAGATCGGCATACACGCCTGAGAGATCGAACACGGACGGCACGATGGCGTCGCTTTGGGGCGACGTGATCTGGACGGCGGGATCGAACGCCTGCTCAAGGTCGTCGCCGATCCGAAGTTGTGCGGCGGCTTCTCGGAGTAGCCGGTTTTCCTCCTGCAGCAGCGCGTTCTGATCCTGCACGGTGGCGATGCGGTTGTTCAGCAACCAGCCTCCCACGCCCGCTCCGATCACGATCACCGACAACGCCAACGGCCAGATTCCCGGGCCAAACCTCCTCACTATATCTCCGAGGAACTTGATGATATCCATCGTGCCTCCCTGCGGCCGGTGGCGGCCGCCACGATAGCTCATGCGGATAAGGCAGATAGAACCGTTGAAGGCCTTGTGTGGCGCTGAGGGGATGTCCGACAACGAACCGCGCCAGGGTTGAGAGGCGCCGGTACGCACTATCTTATAGAGAACCGATGCGGCTGACAAGCGAGGGTGCCAGACAGACGCGGACCAAGACGATATGGTCAGGCGCATGCCTCACCGTTTCACCGACCTCGGGCCCATCTTCCGTGCCCTGGCTGATCCGACACGTCGGGCCGTGGTGGAGCGCTTGAGCCGCGGCCCGGCGGCCGTCAGCGAACTGGCCGAGCCCTTCGAGATGGCGATGCCGTCGTTCCTGCAGCATCTGCATGTGTTGCAGACCTGTGGCCTTGTGCGGACGAAAAAGGTCGGGCGCGTTCGAATCGTGCGCCTCTCCACGCGACCCCTGCAGCGCGCTGAGCAATGGCTCCGCGCACGGCGCAGCCTCCGGGAACCACGCCCGACCTGACTGGTCCACGATCGGACTCCTATGAAGGAGCTTGGGCCCGGGTTCGAAGAACATGGCCCCGCTCGACCCGAAGTCGGACCCCGAACGACGACGTCCTGACAACGTCCCCGACACCTGGTCACGGCGTGAACCACACCGGGGCCAATCGGCCGGCCCTGGCGCCGTGACGACGGTCAGGCTGGTTACTGCGAATGAGGGGAAGCGGCTCTCGCGACACCTCAGGGTGAGTCGGGACGACGCAGTCAGACGGGATCGACGCAAGGAGGGGGGCTGCGTCGAGGCATGGAGACAATGCCTCGACTGGCGGTCAGCCCGACGAGAACCCGGCAGGTCGGGCGGTGAGACAACGTTGGAGCGCGACGAGGCGGCGTTCAGGCGCGAGTGTTCTGAAAGGCCAGGGTGAACACGTTCCCGGCGATCCAGAGCAAGGCCGCGCCGATGCCGAGCGCGCTGACCACAGGCTGGGCCATCAACGCCGCCTTGAGGAAGGCGAACAGGTCGATGCCAAAGCCGGACAGATCGGGTGCCATGTCCCGATTGTAGAAAGTCACCCCGTGTCGAACGGTTAGGCCCGGCAAGAAACGGTTGGTTCACACCCGACGACCCACCATTCCATTCCGCAGGCCGGCCGCGCGAGTTCAACTGCCATCAATCAGGGTGCATCATCTGGAGCAATCGAGTGCCAGGGCCTCACGAGCTCGGGCAAGTCCGCCACGGTCTCCGAGCCGACCGCCGCCGGGCTGCCGGCCACGTTGAGGGTCACCACGTTGAAGTTGTCGAAACGGGCATCCACGACAGGTTGTGAAAGGTAGGGTGCCGCCGCAAGCCCTACCCAGGTCAGGCCTTTCGGCGATTGGCCCCACAGGGGCGTGAGCGCGTGACCGTTGAGCTCCAGCCAGATGGCTCCACCATCGACCGTGACGCTGAGTTGGTTGACGCCGCTTCCGGTTCGGATGTCCGAGTTATTGCCGCCCAACAAACCTGTCGCCGATCCATCCGGGTTAAACCGAATCACGCTGACTTCAGCGGCCGTGGTGTCGATCAGGAAGAGGTAGACATGGCCCTGGTCACGGTCGTCGCCGAACATGAGGCCGATATCTGAACCAGCTGCGCCCTGCCAGTGCATATCGGCCGTGACCTGATAGACTTCGCGCGGACACGAAGGCGCCGACATCAGGTAAATGTAGCCGGCTTGCTTGGTTAACAGTCGATATTCGCCGTTGAGGTATTCCAAACGGCGAAGGTTGCTTTCGAAGACCGGCCACCCGCTAGTTGGATCGCTGAAATCGTCACGAAGATCGCGACAAAATCGACTGGCGATGCCGGGCAGGTATTGATGCTCGAACGAATCGGCGGCGATGGCATTGCTGAGGTCGGCGAAACCGTTCCAGGTCGCTCGTGCGACGTTGGTCACCGGGCCGCGGGGTGCTGTGGCATCCACTTGAGCCTGGAATGTCACCGTCACGGGCAAAGCCGGATCGGCCGATCCCGCCCAGGTCACCCGATTACCGGAAATCGCGGCCGCTCCGACATTGGCGGTGGCCGACCCCGGAACAACCAGAAGCGGTGCTTCGAGTTCGTCGACGACAGAGACGTCGTTGAGTGCGCTCGCTCCAAACGGAGCGACCTGGAGCGTGTACGTCACTGTGCCGCCTGGCTTGAACGAACCCGCAACTGACATGGCGACATTGAGCAACGGATCATAGGCCCCGGGCGAGCAGGCCGCCGGCCGCGATGCACCTCGTTGATCCACTGTCGAGGACGACGCGCAGGTGAGTCCGTCACCGCGAGCGGGGCTGGCAGGCGGGAGCGCATGAGTGGCGGTTAGCCCGCCATTGTCAGACAGCGGGCCGAGCCAGGGGTTGACACCCACACGATCTTCAGATCGCGGGCTGCAGCCGTTTTGCTTCCCGAAGTAGTTGCGGCCGGTCAGCGTGACGACTCCGCCGTAGCCAGTGTCTCTGAAGCAATCCGACAACCTCGACCCGTACAGGATCGAGTTATCGATCGACAATGGGGTTGCGATGACGTACAGCCCCTGAGCAAAACCGGTAAGGGTCACCTGGCGCAGCGTCAGGCTGCCGACGAACGTATGAATCCCAAATCCGGCGACGTCGGAGCTGCCCTCACCAGACATCGTCGTGTTAATGAGGGTGACCTGCCCGCCGCTGTAGATGGCTGAACTAGAATCGGGATGACCGGCGCGGCGCGCATCAATCAGGCTTTGCTCGATGCGTAGAGTCGAGTTGCCGCTGACATACACCGCGGAACCGCCAAAGGATCCGCCCGCATAGTTCCCGGCGAATCGCGAGGCGGTTACCGTCAGGCTCGTGCAACCCAGGATGATCCCGGCCCCTTCCGCGCCCGTGTAGCCGTTGACGATCCCGATCCGGTCGAGTGTGGCCGTCACCGCACCGGTCAGGCAATTCGAGGCCAGGATCACGATCCGCTGACCCTGAGCATCCAGCGTGGATAGGCCGGAGCGGGCAGAGAACGACTCAGTCCAGCCGCCGCTCAGCGTGATGTCCTTGTTCAAGACGAGGACCGCATTGCCGCTTCCCGTATACGTGCCGACCGCGATGTAGACAGTCGCTCCGGCCGTCGCTTTGGCGAACCCGGCCGGCACCGTTGCGCAGGCCGTCGCCGGCGTCAGGCAATCGTTGAGGTCGGAACCGACCGGCGACACATATGCATCGCCCGCTGCCGCGCGCGTGCTGCGACCCGGAACGAGCGCAAGCAAAATCACGAACGTCAGCGACAGGCGACGGATGATATTCAGCGTATTCATCGGTATGGTGACGAGGCACGTCGATCGAGCAAGGATATGTCGAGTTCGAGTCAGCCAATCGACGGCTGAAGCCGAACCACCGTTATTCTGAGCCATCCGAAACGCCCCGCCCAGTGACGATCGTCCGACGCTGGATCTGCCGCTTTCCAGAGTCAGCCGCCTCAGGCGCCGGGGGAGCCTGGCACAGGTCTCGCGAAGGCCAGCACGTATCCGTTCGGCTCTACGCAGTACGCGGCAAGATCACCCCAATTGCGCTCCGCGAGCGAGCTCAGTTCGCGCGCTCCGGCGGCGAGTGCACGCCGATGACATTCCTCGGGGTCGAGGACCATCAGGTACAGCTCACCGCGAAGGCCCGACGATGCGGCCGAGCCCTCGGCCAGATTCAGCAACCGCTCGATGTTGCGCTCCGGCATGAGTCCGATCACGGTCGTCGGCGACAGCGTGAACTCCGTCATGCCAGGCACATGGAGCGTCGGCGACTGACCCAGCACGGCCTCAAAGAAAGCCCGGCTGGCCTCTTGATCTTGAACGTAAAGAATGAAGTGTGTTCGCGTGACAGCGCTCATCTGGCTCCCCCTATGCGCCCATGATAGCCGCGCTGAAGGCAGGCGCCACCGCCGCCGTTCAGGCGCTCTTCCGTGACGATCTGCCACGTGTAGGCTACTGCTCCACGCTCGACGGAACGCGACGAAACCCTGCTTGCGTCAACGCCATCATCGGCTGACGCATTCGCTGTGGCGGGCGCGCGAGACATCGGCTACCATGCGATCCCGATGGACCTGGATACCCTTCGGGGGCGGTTGCGCGCCCGACCGACCACGCCGCGTTCAGAATGGGACTCGCGCGCGCCCGGCGACACGAGCCCTGCACCAACGATCGAGTCGCCACGGCCGGCAGCCGTCCTCGTGCCATTGTTCTTCGACCTTGACGAATGGCATCTGCTGCTGACCCAGCGCACCGAATCGGTGTCGACCCACAAGGGCCAGGTGGCCTTCCCCGGCGGGCGCGCCGATCCGGATGATCGTGACGCAATAGCCACGGCGCTGCGCGAGGCCGAAGAGGAAATCGGGCTTCAGCCTGAGAACGTCGACGTCCTTGGCTACCTTGATGACCTGATCACGATCACGCGCTATCGCGTCACACCGGTTGTCGCCCGCATCGATTGGCCTGTGCCTCTGCGCCTCTCGGAATTCGAGCTGTCGTCGGTGTTCGGAGTGCCGGTGCGCTGGCTGGCCGACCCGGCCCATCGCGTGGTCGAGTACCGCGATCCACCAGTGCCGGGGCCGCGCCTCGAGGTCATCCACTGGCCGTTTCAAGGCTACGACATCTGGGGCGCCAGCGCGCGCATGATCGTCAACCTCCTCGACGTCTGGCGAGATGCGTGAACGGAGCGAGAAAGCCCGTGCCCTTCTCCTGGCAGAAATCGTTCGACGCGCTCCAGCGCGAAATGCTGGCCCTGGCCAGCGTGGCCCGCGACCCGCGCGTCCCCTGGAGCGCCAGAGTCGTGATCGCGCTTGTGCTGGCTTACGCAGCCAGTCCGATCGACCTCATCCCGGACTTCATCCCGGTGGTCGGCCACCTCGACGACCTGATCGTCGTCCCGCTCGGCATTGCCCTGGCCATTCGCCTGATCCCGGCGCAGGTCATGGTCGACGCCCGTCAGCGCACCGAGGCTGCGATGGCTCAATCGACGGCATTGCGGCGTTGGGGCGCCGCGCTCGTGATCGCGGTCTGGGTCGGGGCGCTGGTGTGCGTGGCAGTCCTGGCGAGGTGGCTCTGGCAGAACCACTGACGGCTGCGGAAGGCGCGAAAGCAGAGCCATCCTTCCGGCGTCACCCGCAACCAGCAGCGCCTATCAGTCGCGCAAAGGGAACAGGATCTGCGTCTGGAGTTCCTCGGGCGGCGTCTGCTCAGGGTCGTTGAGGTAGATCTCGTAGATCACGCCGGTCGGCACCAATCCCTGGCCGCTGACCCACTGGGCGAGCGTCTCGTATGCGGCGCCGACGTCGGAGTACGGCCCGACGTGCACGCAGGCCGCGTACTTTCCGCCCGGGATCTCGCTGATCGAGAAAGCACCTGTGCCCTCGAACGGCGCCTCGATGGGGAATCCCACCTCGACGTCGAGATCGCTCATATCTTCGTTGTGATAGGCCACGAAGGGCGGGCCCGCCGGACGTTGTCCGTGGCCCATGAGCTGCATCGCTGCGGCGCCCATCACCTGCCCGACGAACTCCGGCAGCGCCTCGACCATCGTGCGCGTCCGCATCACGAGCGTGTGTTGAGGCGCGCGTTCTTGAAGCGAACAGACGATGTGCTGTGATGACATGTATCCCCCCTTTATCTGGTGGCTCCCCGCGTCGATCAGTTCGGGTTGTCGACCGCGTCGGAAGGCCCGGCCGGCAGCCTGAATTTGAACCAGGTCGGCACGATCGTCACCGCAGCCAGCACGCCCGTGATCACGAACGGCAGGCGCGGATCGAAGTGTTCCCACAACAAAGCGCCGACCCAGGGAGCCGGCAACGACACGAACCCCAGACTGCTTTGGAATAACCCATTGAAAAGGCCGAGCGAGCTACGCGGGACGACTTTCGACACCAACGATTGATAGGCAGGGCTCAACACGCCGACGCCGGCGCCGAACAGGGCCCAGGCTGCGCTGAACTCGAGCAGGTTACTCGAGAGGACGAAGACGCCGTAGGCGATGAAGATCACGAAGAAGCCCGCCGCGATCGGCATCCGCTCGCCGTAACGATCGGCCAGACGGCCGGAGAGCAGCGGCGTCAACATCATGGCGCCCGAGAAGACCGAACTGAGCAACCCGATCTCGGTCAGGGTCAGGCCGCCGATCTTCTCGAGATACACGGGCTGCAGCTCGCTCGACAGCCTGAAGGCGATGTCGCGGACGCCGTCGGTCAGGAAGATCCAGGTGACGACCCCGCCGCCCGCCACGAGCGACGCCACCACCTTCACGCCGTCCTTGAGCGAGTTGAGGTTCAAGGCCGGGCGGCCTTCTGTGTCGGCGTCCGAACGCATCGTGCGCGCCATCCAGATCCGCAGCAGGGCAGCCGCCGTGTAAAGCGCTGTCGCGACGAGCAGCATCGGCTTGAAGCCGTACGCGCCCGCGATCCAGCCGCCCAGGGGCGGGCCAATGACGCCGACTACCTGATAGATGGTCTCGGTCAGGCCGTAGACGCGACCTCGATTCGACTCGCTCGAGTTCTCGGCGATGAAGGCACTGAAGCTTGGCCCGACGAGCGCATACGGAACCTGATTGATCGACAGCGCGATGAGCATCCACGGCCAGCTCGGCGCCAGCCACATCGCGATGTTCCCGATCACGCCGCCGATGCTGCCGATGGCGATCGCGCGCAGCCGGCCGATCGAATCCGAGATCCAGCCGCCGAAGATCTGCAGCGCCAACACGACCACCGAGGTCAGCGTAAACACGAGGCCGACCTGCTCGACAGTGGCGCCCAGCTCGATCAAATACAACGGCGTCAGGATGCTGGTCATGGCTCCGGCGATGTTGGCCAGGATCATGGCGAACAGGAACCAGAGCAGCAACGGCGTTAGCAGCGGCGCACGGCCGCTTGACGAGGGCGTGGTCATGGAGGGTTGAAACCGGGGCAGCGCCTCGGCCCAGGACATTGTAACGGCCTCGCCCGACGCGACTCGGGCGCGTTATCGCGGAAAACGAAACGCGGCCCAGGGGATGCCCAGGGCCGCGTCGATGACGAATGGAGAACCGCCGGGCTTACTCGGCAGCGCCCTCTTCCTCTTCCTTCTTGCCCTTCTCGACCACTTCGACTTCGGCGGTGGCCACGGTCGGCGCGGCGGAGAGGTCCTCTTCCTTCGACTGGTAGGTCACGCGCGCCAGCATGGTGTCGGGATCGTCAAGGACCTTGACGTTGCTGGGCACAGCCACGTCCTTGACCGTGATCGACTGACCGATCGCCTGCAGCGCAGTGATGTCGACGGTGACGCTCGAGATCAGGTCGCGCGGGAACACCTCGATGTGCAACTCGGTGATGCCGCGGACGAGCACGCCGGAGAGGCTATTGACCGCGAACGACTGGCCGGTGACATTGATCGGGATGTAGACCTTCAGCGGCTTGTCCATGTCGGGCGCGTACAGGTCGACATGCTCAAAGTCGCCGCGGATGGCGTGGCGCTCGAGGTCCTGCAACAACACGGGCTTGGTCTCGCCGTCGATGACGAGATCGATCAGCTGGGTGCCCTGAATGCTGCGGATGACCCGGGTGGCCTCGCGCGTGTTCATCTGGATCGCCGTCGGCTCGCTGGCCGGGCCGTAGACCACGCCGGGCAGGATGCCCTCACGGCGCAGCGCCTTAACCTGCTTGCCCCTGACAGTGCGGCGTTCCGCTTTCAAAACCAGTTCAGACATGTCTCACATGCTCCTGGAGCGCCTCTCTCCGCGCTAGCGGATACCCTCGCCCCGTTCAACGAGCGCGCTCATTCGCGCTCGACTTCAACGTTTGGAAAACAAGCGACCCAACAACCACATGGTCGCGCCGAGCACGACCCCGGCCGCAGCGCCGGCCACGACGGCCATCTGCGGGTTGAACGACATGGTCGGTTCGCCGTCGACGGCGCGCCCGATCACGAGCAACGCCGAGGCGTCCTTCAACTCCACCTGGGTGCCGATGACGACGCTGGCCGTGCCATGCGACAGACTGACCGAACGCGCCTTGACGCCGCCGACCACGCTCCGATCGGCCTCGACATGCTCGGCCTGGACGTAGCCCACAACACTCAACTCGGCCTTGACGTGATCGGCCTCAGCCCAGGCCAGGCCCGACTGTTGGGCCGTCAGGTCCTGCGCATACACCGTGTTCGCAGCGCTCTGCTCGAGCCTGGCATCGCCCGCCTTGACGACATAGGCGCTGCCGCCCTGCAAACTGACGTGCTCGCCGTTCACGGCCTCTGATTCGACGTAAGGTCCCTGGTCTGACATCGCGACGTAGGAGTATACCAGAAGGCGCGGAGCGAGAGGCGTCGAGCGTTGACGCTGCCCGTCCGTGCGTGTGGCTCTGCGCTCTTCGCCCTTCGCTTCTTGAGCTTACGGGCTCCACACAAACGTGCGGTTCACACTGGCCGGGCCGGCCGCGATGTAGATGGGCGGCTTGTCATCGGCGGTCGGTTGGGCGCGCACAGCCACGACCGACCACGCGAAGAGATGAGGCCGTTTGTCGGAGGGCGCCAGGTCGACGGGCATGACAAAACTGGTTTCGGTCACGACGAAGGTCAGGCGTCGGCCGCACATGCAGGTGACGTCCTCAACGACGACTTGATACCCATCAGGCTCCATGGGCGTCGTGACGGCCCCCCAACTCAGGGTGATCTCATCGGCGGCGGCAAAGACCTGGCCGTCGGTCGGGGCATTGGGCAGAGGCGCCGGAAGCGACGGCAGCGGCGACGGCGTGGCCGTGGGGCCGCTCGATTGGAACGCCGGCACCGGGATAAGCAGGTTCTGGCCGACGGTGACCATGTTCGCGTTGCTCAGGTTGTTGAGCGTCAACACGTCCTGGATCGAGGCGCCGTAGAAGCGCGCGATGCCGCCGAGTGTCTCACCGGCCTTGACCGTGTGCGTGATGACGGCCGGAGTCGCGGTTGGCTCGGGGGTCACCGGAGTCAGCGTCGGGATCGCAGTCGGCGCGAACGTGGCGGTCGCCGTCGGCTGCACGACGGCCACGGCCACGGTGGCTGTCGGGGTGGGCTTCGGGCCAATCATCGGCCAGACGGCGAATGCTCCAAGTCCGACCAGGGCGAGCAGCAGGACGACGACCCACAGGATCATCGCCGAGCCGCCCCGCTTCCTCTGCGGAACCGGTTTTCGGGCGCCGACGATGGTCAGGTCGGCCCCGCACGATGGACACGTTTTTTCGGCGGCACTCACGCTGGCGCCGCACACGCTGCATAGTCTTCGGCCCGATTGCATAGTCGCGAGGATATCACAGCCCAAACCGCAGTAGAATCGAGCCAATTCTCTCCAAGGAGTGACAATGTCGAACCCAACCAAAGCCCTTCGCCAGGCGGCGAAACAACATGACGCCTACCTCCAGGAATATCAGGAATACCTGCGGATTCCGAGTGTGTCGACGCTCTCCGAGCACAAGGGCGACGTGCAGCGCTGCGCCGAATGGGTCGCGGACCAGATGCGGAACATGGGCCTGATCAACGTCCAGATCATGCCCACTGCCGGCCATCCCGTCGTCTTCGGCGAATGGCTCCAGGCGGCCGACAAGCCGACCGTGCTGATGTACGGCCACTACGACGTCCAGCCCGTCGATCCGTTGAACGAATGGCACAGCGGCCCGTTCGAGCCGTCGATCCGCGGCGACTACATCTACGCCCGCGGCGCTTCGGATATGAAGGGCCAGGGCCACGCCTTTCTCAAGGCGCTCGAGGCCCTGCTGCAGAACGGCGAGCTCGAGGTCAACGTCAAAGTCTTCTTCGAAGGTGAAGAAGAGATCGGCTCGCCCAGCCTGCCGGCCTTCATCGCCGAGCACAAGGACCTGCTCAAGAGCGACTTCGTCCTCAACTGCGACAGCGGAATCATGGGCATCGACCAGCCCTCGATGGTCTATGGCCTGCGCGGCCTGGCGTACTTCGAGCTCTGGATCCACACCGCCTCGCAGGACCTGCACTCGGGCACTTTCGGCGGCTCGATCTACAACCCGGGCCAGGCGCTCGCCGATCTGATCGCGGGCATGCACGACAAGAAGGGCAAGATCACGCTGCCCGGCTTCTACGACAAGGTGCGCAAGATCACCGGCAAGGAACGCCGTCAGCTCGCGAAACTTCCCTACGATGAAGCCACCTGGCTGGGCATCACCGGCGCGCCAGGCCTGCACGGCGAGAAGGGCTACTCCACCGTCGAGCGTGTCGGCGCCCGCCCCACCCTCGAGGTCAACGGCCTGCTCTCCGGTTTCACCGGCGAAGGTTCGAAGACCGTCCTGCCCGCCAAAGCCATGGCCAAGATCTCGTGCCGCCTGATCCCCGATCAGGATCCTGACGAGGTCGAGCAGCAACTGCGCCAGTACCTGGCCGCGAACGCGCCGTCGTCGATCCGCTGGGAGCTGAAAGCCCTGGCCGGTTCGAAGGGCGCGCTCACGCCGACTGACACGCCTTACATGAAGGCCGCGAGCAAGGCCCTGCAGAAGACCTTTGGCGTCAAGCCGGTCTTCGAACTCGGCGGCGGAAGCGTGCCGATCGTGATCATGCTCAAGGAACAACTGGGCGTCGACTCCGTCCTGCTCGGCTTCGGCATGCGCGACGACAACATCCACGGCCCGAACGAGCATCAACACCTGCCCACGTACTTCAAGGGCATCGAGACGTACATCCGGTTCCTGGCCAACCTGGCCTGACGACCACTGGAGCGAAGGACGAGGGGCGAGGGGCGAACGCTACCGCGCCCTTCGCCCCTCGCCTCTCGCTTCTTCGCTCTCCCTCCCCTAATTGGGCCCTCATCTGAATAGCCTGTCCAAGCGTGGCAATAGTCGCCCGACTTGGTTATAATATTTTGTCGGCTTTAGAAGGGCACAAATGGCAACGAATTCCCCCACCAAAAACAAGCGTTCCGCGGCGGAACCCCCCACCGCCCCTACTCTCGACCACAAGCACTTGCTGGAGCTGTACCGCCAGATGGTTGAGATCCGGCTCTTCGAGGAGAAGTGCGAAGAGCTTTACCAAAAAGGCAAAATCGGCGGCTTCATGCACCTGTACATCGGCCAGGAAGCCACCGGCGTCGGCGCGATCGCGGCCCGCGGCCCGAACGACAATGTCATCACAGGCTACCGTGATCATGGCGCGGCCCTGGCCTGCGGCATGTCGGCGCGAGTGGCCATGGCCGAGATGATGGGGCGTGTCGACGGCTGCTCGAAGGGCAAGGGCGGGTCGATGCACCTGGCCGACATCAATCTGAAGTTCTGGGGTGGCCACGCCATCGTCGGCGCCCAGATCGCGCTCGGCACAGGCCTGGCCTGGGCCGAACAATACAAGAAGACCGGCGGCGTCACTCTGACGTTCTTCGGCGACGGCGCCACGAACATCAGCTACTTCCACGAGTCGCTCAACCTGGCCAAGACCTGGAACCTGCCGGTCGTCTATATCTGCGAAAACAACAAGTACGGCATGTGGACGCCGATCGAGAAGGTCTCGGCGACCACGTCGATGGCGCACAAGGCCGTCAGCTACGACATCCCCAGCGACGTCGCCGACGGCATGAACCTGCTCGACGTCTACGCCAAGACGCAGAAGGCCATCGAGCACTGCCGCGCCGGCAACGGCCCCTACTTCCTCGAGATCATCACCTACCGCTACCGCGGCCACTCGATGGGCGATCAGCGCGCTTATCGCACCGCCGACGAGATCAAGAAGTGGCAGGCCGACGACCCGATCGGCAAGTTCGAGGACGTGCTCCTCAAGGCCGGGATCGAGCCCGCGGCGATCGACGCCATCGACGACGAAGTCAAGGCGATCATCGATGACGCCGTCGCCTTCGCCGACGCCTCGCCGGTGCCCGATCTGAACGACATCTACACGGACATCACCCTTGAGTGATTGGCTAACGGCTCTTGAGGGGTCAGTCTCCAATAGCGGACAGCCAATAACCAAGAACAGATCACAATGACAACTCTGACTATCGCAAAGACGATCTCCGCCGCGTTGGCCGAGGAGATGGAGCGCGACCACTCCATCGTGGTGCTCGGCGAGGAAGTCGCCGCGTTCGGCGGCACGTATGGCGCCACGCAAGGCCTGCTCGATAAGTTCGGCCCCGAGCGCGTGAAGGACACGCCGATCAGCGAGGGCATCATCGCCGGCGCTGCCGTCGGCGCGGCTATGAACGGCCTGCGCCCGGTCGCCGAGATCATGGGCATCAACTTCGCCTTCCTGGCGATGGACATGATCGTCAACCACGCCGCCAAGGTCCGGTCGATGTTCGGCGGCCAGTTCAAGTGCCCGATGGTGCTGCGCACCACGTCGGGCGGCGGCCGTCAACTGGGCGCCACGCACTCGCAGACCGTCGAGCACCTGTTCGCCCACTTTCCCGGCCTCAAGGTCG
Source organism: Anaerolineales bacterium (assembly GCA_044226485.1). Lineage (GTDB taxonomy): Bacteria > Chloroflexota > Anaerolineae > Anaerolineales > UBA6663 > UBA6663. The sequence continues at coordinate 398,055 of JBGAGY010000005.1, read as the reverse complement.
TGGCGCCGAGCAACGCGCGCGACATGAAGGGCCTGCTCAAAGCCTCGGTGCGCACCGACGACCCCGTGATGTTCGTAGAAAGCGCTACGATGTATTCGGAGAAGGGCGACGTGCCCGACGATCCGGATTTCGTTCTGCCGATCGGCAAGAGCGAGGTCAAGCGCGAAGGCCGGCACTGCACAATCGTCTCGTACTCGAAGCAGGTCGGCACATCGCTCAAGGCGGCCGAGGTGCTCGCGAAAGACGGGATCGAGTGCACGGTGATCGATCTGCGCTGGCTGCGCCCGCTCGACATGGACCCGGTGGTCGAGTCTTTCAAGCAGACCAACCATTGCGTCACCGTCGAGGAGAGCTGGGCCATGTACGGCGTCGGGGCCGAAGTCGCCAGCCGGCTCTATGAGACGTGTTTCGACTACGTCGACGCTCCGATCAAACGCGTCGCCACCAAGGACGTCCCCCTGCCCTACGCCGGCGCGCTGGAACGCTACGCGCTTCCCAGCGTCGACGACGTCGTCAAGGCGGTGAAGGAAACAGTCAAATAGTCGGGTAGTCCAGTGGTCTTGTAGTCGAGTCGTCGACTGCGAGACCGACTACCTGACTACGAGACTATTCGACTACAGGACTAAGCAGTATGGCCGAAATCGTCCCCATGCCCAAGTTGGGCTTCGATATGGCGGAAGGCACGCTGGTTCGACGTGTGAAGCAGGTCGGCGATGCCGTGCAGAAGGGCGACATCATCGCCGAGGTGGAAACTGACAAGGCCACGATCGAGGTCGAGGCCTACCTGGGCGGCACCATCAAGGCCTGGGTCATCGAAGAAGGCAAAGCCGCGCCCGTCGGCTCGCCCATGGTCGTCATCGGCGGCGCCGATGAAACCGTCGATGTGGCCGCGCTGACCGGGGTCCAGCCGGCGGCGACATCGGCGAAGGCTGCCGACGCCGCGACGGCCGGCACAGCCAGCGCCGGCACCGCTGCGGCCCTGCCGGCAGCTGAGGATCCGGCCGCCGCCAAGCCGGCCAAGGTCCAGCCCTCCGCGGGTCAGCCGTCGGCGAAGCCGCCCGTGCCCAACGGCGCTCCGGCCCCCGGCGCGGCCACCGCTCCCGCGGCCGTCATCTCCCCGGCAGCCCGGGCAGCCACGACCCCAACCGGGCGCGTCATGGCATCGCCGGTCGCTCGCAAGCTGGCCGCCGATGCCGGCGTCGAGCTCGCCCAGATCGAGGGCTCCGGCCCGGGCGGCCGCGTCGTCAAGCGCGACGTGGAGGCCGCTGTGGCGGCCGGCGGCAGTGTGGCCACCGAAACCGCTCCGGCTGTGGCCGCCGCGCAGCCGAGCAAGGCGCCGAGCGTGGCGTCGGTGGCCGTGACGGCCGAAGACGAGGCAGTGCCGCTGACGAAGCTGCGCGCCATCATCGCCCGGCGCATGCTCGAGAGCACGAGCTCGGTGCCGGCCATCTATCTGACCACCGAGGTCGATATGGCAGCGGCCATGGCGCTGCGCAAGCAGGTCAACGGTATGGTGTCCGACGACCGCAAGGTGTCGGTCAACGACCTGGTGCTCAAAGCCTCAGCGCTGGCGCTGCGCCAGTTCCCGAACCTCAACAGCTCCTTCGGCGGCGACAAGATCGTGCGCCACGGCCACGTCAATGTCGGCTTTGCTGTGGCGATGCCGGCCGGCCTGTTGACGGTCGTCACGCGCGACACCGACGTCAAGTCGATCAGCCAGATCGCGGCCGAGACCAAGCCCATGATCGCGCGCGCCCGCGACGGCAAGGTTCAGCCGGCGGACATCGAAGGCTCCACCTTCACCGTCTCGAATCTGGGCATGTACGACATCGAGCACTTTACGGCTATCATTAACCTACCCGAGGCCGCGATCCTGGCAGTGGGCGCCACCAAGGACTTGCCCGTCGTCAAGGACGGCCAGATCGTGGTCGGGACGCGCATGAAGATGACCTGCGCGGCCGATCACCGCGTCACAGACGGCGCGGAGGTGGCGCAGTTCCTCCAGGCGATCCGCAAGAACCTCGAGGAACCGCTCCGGTTGATGCTCTGACACGCCATGGCTCATACCATTTTGGTGGCCGACGACGAACCCGATACCCTTGACCTGCTCGAGATCACCCTCGGGCGGGCGGGGTATCGCGTGCTCAAAGCCCGCAACGGCATCGAGGCTCTGGAGATGGCGCGGCAGGAGCAACCCGACCTGCTGCTGCTCGACGTCATGATGCCGCAGATGAGCGGCCTCGACGTGCTCAAGACGCTTCGTGCTGAAGGAACCGCCCCGCCCGTCATCGTCTTTTCGGCTCGCGGCCGCGCCGACGACCTCGCCGCCGGGATCGAAGCCGGCGCCATCCAATATCTCGTCAAGCCGACTTCGCGCGAGCGTCTGCTGGAAGCCGTGCGCGCGGCCCTGGCCGAGATCGCCGCGCGCCCCGACAACCCGACCGTCGCCACGTCCTGACAATCGACGCTGATTGCCATCTCGTTCACCTGCCGGTTGGTAGTGACGCGAGCGGCCGCGTGGAATAGAATCAGAGTGGATCGGACGCACCCTCGATCCAGGCTCCATCCACACCAAAGGAGGCGACGATGACCACCGACGCCCGCACAGATCTGCGCACCCTCGAGCGCATGGCCGAAGACCTGGAGCCCTACCTGCTTTCGCATGCCACGTTTTGGCCGCTTGGCGGCCCCGGCCTTCCGCAACTCAGCCTGGGTCAGTATTTGCTCGTGAAGCGCCGGCTCGCCCCGGTCAAGGAGGCGCAGGAAGCGCTCGCCTCCGCCGAGAAGTCTCTGGCCGACTGGCACACGGCCGCCGCCGGCAAGGCGCGGCACGAACTGCCGCAACGCGTAAGGCTCTGGCGCGACCATCTCGCCGACCTCGAGATCGGCACCGGCCGTGCGCAGTTCGCCAATGACGTGACCCAGCGCGTGATCATCGAGCTCTTGATCGAGCGCTTCCCCGAACTCGCGCATGAGGCCGAGGCCCTCGAGCTCCCGGCGCTCGACTCATCCCTGCGCGGCATGTGGCGCCAGGGTCCGGCCCTGTGGCCCGATCACCAGGACGAGTTCCCCCAGCATCCCTTCTGGTATCTGTACGGCGCGCCCGAGCCGGTGGCGCACAAACACCGATGAGCCAGACGTTGCTCAGGGGGGCCCGCGTCTACTCGTTGGACTCTCAGAACACAGCCGGCTCCGCCCTGGCGATCCGCGACGGTCGCATCGTGGCGATCGGTTCCGAGAGCGACTGTCGCGCCGAGCTCTCGCAGCCGGAGGTCATCGATTGCGGCGGCCGGGCCGTGATCCCGGGCCTGATCGACGCCCACATGCACATGGAGTTGACCGCCCTGGCTCGCCAGGCAGTGGCGGCCGAGACCCCGACGCTGGAGCTGTGCCTCGAACGCGTCGCTGAGGCCGCGGCGCGCACACCGGTCGGCCAGTGGGTCACGGGCCAGGGCTGGAACCAGAACGATTGGGGCGGCGCTTTTCCGTCGGCCACGGACCTCGATCGGGTCGCGCCCCACCATCCGGTTTATCTTCAGGTGAAGTCCGCGCATGCCGCCTGGGTCAACACCCGCGCGCTCGGCATCGCCAACATCACGGCCAACACGCTCGATCCAGAGGGTGGGCGCATCTTGCACAACGCAGAGGGTGAGCCCACGGGCATCTTGCTCGAGACCGCGATGGCGCTGGTCCAGGAACGAATCCCGCCCCTCGAGGAACAGGCACTGGCTACTCTGTATGCTGACCTGCAGGCTGACGCCTGGCGCTGGGGCCTGACCGGCGTGCACGACTTCGACGGCCGCCGCAGCCTCGCGGCCTGGCAGATCCTGCGCGAGCGCGGCGGGCTTGGTCTCCGCGTGGTCAAGACCGTGCGCGCCGCTTATCTCGAGCAGGCGCTGGCTCTCGGCCTGCGCCCGGGCTTCGGCGACGAGTGGATCCGGCTCGGCCAGGTGAAGGTCTTCATGGACGGCGCGCTCGGGCCACGCACGGCGTGGATGCTCGCGCCGTATGAAGGCGAACCCGACAATCTCGGTGTGATGGTCACCGATCCCGAGGAACTCTACGAGATCGGCCGCCGCGCCGCTCGAGGTGGCTTCGCCCTCACCGTGCACGCGATCGGCGACCGCGCCAACCACGAAGTCATCAACGTCTTTGAGCACCTGCTGAAGGAATACGGGCCGAGGATCCGCCAGCGCTATCGCGTGGAACACGTGCAGGTGGCGCAGGCCGGCGATCTGGCACGGCTCGGCGCGCTGGGGATCGTCGCGTCGATGCAGCCGCTGCACGCGACGAGTGACGGGCCGGTCGCCGAACGGCTGTGGGGCCATGCCCGCAGCGCCGGCGCCTATGCCTGGCGCAGCGTCCTCGACGGCGGCGCGACGCTGGCCTGCGGCAGCGATGCCCCCATCGAGTCGCTCAACCCCTGGACGGGCATCCATGCAGCCGCCACTCGCCGGCGTGTCGATGGCTGGCCCGGCGTCGACGGCTGGTTCCCGGAGCAACGCCTGACGATCGCTGAAGCGCTGCGCGGCTACTCGCGCGGCGCGGCGTCGGCCGGGGGTATGACCGGCCTGACGCAGGGCCTCACGCCCGGGTCGCTCGCCGATGTTGCCATCCTCGATCAAGATCCCTTCACGGTGGATCCGGCGAACCTCCCGACGATCACGTCTGTGGCGACCATGGTCGGCGGCCAGTGGCGCTGGCGCACGATCTAGGGAGAGACAAATGACGAAAGTTGAGGAGCTCTTCAACTTTCGTCCTTCGTCGTTCGTCCTTCGTCTCTCGTAGCCCTACCGCTGGAGCAACTGATCGAACTCGCGCGCCGCGTCGATCAGGTTGCCTTTCGGAAGCGTCAGCGCAAACGAGACCCATTGCGAGTCGGTCGGTGAGGTGTCGGCGAACCAGATGAGCGCTTCAATCTGGTGTTGGGCCTCGACTTCGGCCAGGGCGGCCGTCAGCCAGCCCGAGGGATAGTTCTCGGCCGGTGTCTCTGTGCCGTCCGGCACGAACGTGTTGACCGCCGTCAGATACAGCGGTTTTGCAGCCAGAGTGGGATAGGCAGTGAGCACCGCCTGCCAGTCGCGATAGACTCGAAAACCGCCCTGCGCCCCGCCCCAGTTCGCCACCGGCAGATCGATCGCGGGTTCGCCGGCGGCCGCATACCCAAGTGCCTCGGCCATCGCCACACGCCCGACCGCTGAGATCGCGAATCCATCCGGCGCGACGTCAGCCAGCCCGGCCGACTGCTTATCGAGAATCGATGCGTCTAGCTCCGCAGCCAGGGTGTTGAAGTAGTTCAGCCAGGGCGTCTTCGCGTTCACCACGCGATCGCCATCGAGGCCCTCGGCCCACGGTCGAACGTTGCCCACGAGGACGCGGACCTGTGAGCTCTCAGCGCGAATCACGCCGACGGCGTGGTCGGTGCGGGTCGGCGGCAGGCCGTAGCCGTTGATCAACCGCGCGGCCCACTCGGGCGTCGCCGCCCGGGCGCGCGCATCCTCAGCCGACCCCACCACGTTGAGCCCCGCTCCGATCACGAACGCATAGGTGTCCTGCAACCGCTCGTCGCGCGCAAGGCGCCTGAGGTAGGCGAGGTAGTCGTCCAGGGCGCGCGGATCGTCGCGTGGCGGCAGCGGCTGGCCCTGGGCGTAGTCGACCCTCACAAGCACGCGCTGCCCCTGACCTGCCCAGTAGCGCACGCGCTCCGACAGATCGTCGACGCCCCAGTAGTCCTGATCGGCTGCCTGCGCGTAGGTCAACTCGAGGACCCAGCCGCTGCGGCCATGCCAGTCGCGCTCGAGGCTGGCGAACGCCACGCCGAGTTTGGTCGGTCGCAGCGTCGAGAGCGGCCGGGATGGCGCCGTCGATTGCTGGCCGAGGAAGACGCGTGCACGTTCACGACAGCCGGTGTGGCAATCGTAGTAGAGGCTGACGCTGTAGCCAACGGCCTCGGGAACGCGATACTCCCAGGTCCACGTCCACGTGCCCGCCTGCGCGTCGGGCACGATCGAGACGAGCCGCGCCGACTGACGATCCACCTCGAGGAGCAAGTACGCCCAGGGCACTGTGTCGACGGCCGTCAGGCGCGCCGTCTCGCCGGGGCGCGCTTCCGGCGTCAACAGCTGGAAGCGCGGCCAGGCCTGGCCCGACTCCCAGTTGCGCGGCACCAGAGCCAGCTGGCTTTCAAAGGGCCGCCAGGCTAACACGATCAGGCCGAGCGCAGCCACCGCCAGGGGCCAGAGACGCCGCGGACTGACGCCTCGCAGAAGCCTAAGCATGCCCGACCTCCGTCGCAGCGCCGTCAGCCACGCGCAACACGAAGGCGGCCCTCAGGCCGTGTTGACCTTCGGCAGGCGGGCTGGTCAGTTCGAGCACGGTGTGATGACGAGTCAGGATCTCATGCACGATCGCGAGGCCGAGGCCGCTGCCGTAGCCGTCGGTCTGCGCTCGATAGAAACGCCGCGTGAGATGCGGCAGATGCTCGGCCGCGATCCCAGGACCGTTATCGCAGACCCCCACACACAGCGACTCGTTGTGCGGGCTCAACGTCACGGTGACGCGATCCCCTGGGCCGCAGTACTTGACCGCGTTGTCGAGCAGGTTGACGAAGACCTGGCGTAGTCGATCCGGGTCGGCGAGGGCTCGCGGCAACGGTCGACGTGCCTCGAGGTCGATGGCGATGTCGCGCCTCTCGGCTTCGAGGATCACATCCGCCACCGCCGTCTCGGCGACCACGAGCACATCGACGGCGCGCAGGTCGAACTCGGCCACGGCCTCGAGCCGGCTGAGCGTCAGCAGATCCTGCACCAATCGCGAGATGCGGGTGGCCTCCTGATGCACGAGCCGGAGCGACGTGTCATGCGCCGGCGCCGGGAGGGCCGGATCCTTGAGGAGTTCGAGGTGGGCCAGGATCGCGGTGAGCGGTGTCCGCAGTTCGTGCGAGAGATCGGCCAGGAAGGCGCGAGCGACTCGTTCGCCGCGTGACGCCTGGGCCAGATCCTGAACGAGGACGAGCACCCAGTCGCCGAACGCGCACAACCACCAACTGAAGGCGCGGTCGGCGCCGGCATTGACGACGCGATACGGGTTGCCGCCGTCGGAGGCTTTCAGCGCGGCGAAGTCCTCGCGCCATGCTTCGCTCCACGACCGGAGCTGCGGGTCGTCGGCGCCGGGGCTGCGGGCCGCAGCCCCATTTCGCGCCTCACCCTCATCGAGGCCAAGGCTGCGGGCCGCCGGTGCGTTGGCGAAACGGATCCTGCCCGATGGATCCGCGATGACGATGCCGATGGGCGCACCGGCCGCGCGGGCCTGCAGTTCGCCCGGCGTGGTGCCGGGCACGATCGGCGGGTTGATGCGTCGGTCCAGCCAGGCCGCGGCCAGAGCGAGGCCGGCCAGTACGACCAGGCCAAGGCCCAAAGCCAGGTTGAGATCGAGCCCCGCGGTCATGGTCAGCGTCCGGCCGGGTCGGCGGCGAGGCGGTAGCCGAAGCCGCGAACCGTCTCGATGCGCGACGGAGCCGCCGGCTCAGGCTCGATCTTGGCGCGTAGGCGTTGGATGTGCGTGTCGACCGTGCGCGAATCCACCTCGACGACATAGCCCCAGATCTCGCGCAGCAGCGTCTCGCGCCCGAACACCTGGCCGGGATGGCGCATGAAGTGGCGCAGGAGTTCGAACTCCTTCGGCGAGAGCTCGACCTTCTGGCCGTCGACCTCGACATGGTGCTGCGCGTCCCACAGGCGCAGGCCGCCGACGGCCAGTGGCCCGCGCGACCCGCCTTCACGGGCCGTGACCGTGCGGAACACCGCACGGACCTGGGCAAGGAGCTCGCCGGGCTCGAACGGTTTGGTCAGGTAGGCATCGGCGCCGAGTTCAAGGCCCAGGACGCGGTCGTCGGTTTCATCGCGTGCCGACAGCATCACGATCGGAATGTAGCGTTCCTGGTGTCGGATCCGGCGACAGACCTCATAGCCGTCGAGGCCAGGCAGCATCAAGTCGAGCACCACAAGATCCGGCCGCTTTGCCAGCATGTCGAGTGCCGCGGTGCCCGAGCGGGCTGCCTCCACGGCGTAGCCGGCTCGCGCGAAAAGCGACGTCAATGCGCTGACGATCGCGCCGTCGTCATCGACCACCAGGATGCGCTTGTCCATGGCGCCAGTATGCCACAGGCGCTTCACGGCATCGCCGGCCAGGCTGGCCAAATCGCGGCCTGTTACCGAACTGTGACGCCTCTGCCATCATCGGCTGGCACCAATCTTGTTACATGGACGTCTAGAGCGTATGTTGACCAAACGCCTCCTGACTTATGTTCATCTTCTCAGCCTGCTCGTCCTCGCCGGCTGTCGGGCCATGCCTGCCACACCCGAGGAAGCCCTGAACCACCTCCCGGAATACGTGCCCACGCCGGCCGGCTATCGCCCGGAAACCGCGACGATTGCATCGACCGTCGATGCGGCCGGCGGCAAAGTCATTGTGTACCAGTGGCTGATGGACGATCACGGCCAAACCGTGTGCCATCTGGCGGCCGCTTTCGTGACGCCAGACGGTCTGGGTTGGAAACCGCAGAGCACGCAGAGCCTCGATCAACCGCTGAACGGCCGGTGCCAGGGTGAGAGCCTGCTCGTCGGAACGTTAACTGGAAGCGAGGCCAGCGCCCTGACCGCCATTTTCGGCAAAAGCGCGTCCGGCGTCGCAGTCCGCCTGACCTGGCCCGACGGCCAGGCCCAGGTGGTGCCGATCACCAATGGTGTGTTTGTGCAGGCCAGGCCCGAGGTGTTCTCGGCCTGCGACCTGGAACTGCTCGACGAATTCGGTAACGTCATTGAACGGGAGAGCCTGACATGAGACGCCGCTTGACCCCCATCCGCGCCACCCAGACCGCGCTTCAGACCGCCGGACTTGTCCTCGTGGCCCTGGCCATTCCCACCCTGACGGGCGCGTTCCTGATCAGCGCCACCACCGGCGTTCAGGCTTCGCTCGGAGTGCTCGCGTTCTGCGGGGCTCTGATCGGCCTCGGCGCCAGCTGGCGGTTCATCAACCATCGGTGAACCCGCCCGCCGGGCCGACCACGCCCGCTCCAACAATCGTTCGCTGGAACGACTGGCGTACGCGGTTGCCCCGCGGCGGTCGCGCCTGGATCCAGTTGGTCCTCCTGGCGATCGCCCTGCCGGTCGTGATCTGGCTCGGCGCCGCGCGTCTGCCGGCCGGCGTCGATTGGACCGACACGTTCTATCCCGCGATCCGCGCCGTGTGGCAGGGCCGCTCCCCATATGACGTCGTGCCGAGTTTCTTCATGGCGCCGTGGGCGCTGCTGCCGATGCTGCCGCTCGCCTGGCTGCCCGAGTCGGTCGGGCGGGCCATCATGCTCGTCGCCGGGCTGGCCACTTACGCGGTCATCGCCCATCGACTGAGCCACGGGCACACCTGGTCGGTCATCGTCTTCTTGCTTTCGCCGCTCGTCCTGGACGGGCTGTACAACGGCAACGTCGACTTTCTGCCGATCCTGGGATTCATCCTCCCGCCGCAGATCGGTCTCTTCTTCGTCGTGCTCAAACCGCACATCGGGCTCGGCGTCGCGTTGTTCTGGCTGGTCGAGGCCTGGCGTGACGGCGGAGCGACGCGCGTCTTTGAAGTCTTCGGCCCCGTGGCCGTCGCCTTCGGTCTGTCGTTCCTGATTTTCGGGCTGTGGCCGCTCAGGTTCTCACAGTTGCTGGGCGTGAGCGGCAGTTGGAATAGCAGCCTGTGGCCGATGTCGCTGCCCGTCGGGCTCGCCCTCCTGGTGGCTTCGTACCGCTCACGCAAGATGCAGCCGGCCATGGCAGCCGCGCCGTGCCTCTCGCCTTACCTCGTCATGCACTCGTGGGTCACCGGCCTCGTCGCGATCCTCGATCGCCCGCTCGAACTCACAGCGGCCGTCGTCGGCCTGTGGATCTTCGGCGCGTTGACGTGAGAGATTCCGAATAAAAGGACGAATGACGCAGGTTGTCTGAGACAACCTGCGTCATTCGTCCTTTTGATTCGTCTTTATCAACCCGCTGCGTTGACGCGGGCCAGCTTTTCGCCCAGTTGCTTGGTCATATCCTCGAACGACTCGCGCAAATAGGGGAAGGCGAGCCACGCACACGACACTCCGAAGAGGAAGCCGGTGAGCGTGCGAAGCTCCGGCGTGCTTTCGCGTTCAGGCAGGAACGAGAAGAGCTGGCCGATGAATGGGATGGCCGTGTACGGGTATTCCGAGAAGAGTTGCGAGAAGCCATCCAGCGCGATCGGCATCAGGCCGATCAGCACCCACAACCAGATGGGCATCGCGCGCACGCGGTTGCGCACCGCCGGGATCGAGTAGATCAGGCCGAAGATCAGGATGGCGCCGTAGATGGCGATGTCGCGCTGGCAGAACGCCGTCTTGAACCCGAAGGTGGCGTCGCCGATGAAATTGCGCGCGGCCAGGATGCCGACCGTAGTGTTCATGTCGAGGCCCGTGAGCTGCATGAACTGAGCGCGCGGGTAGTTCGTCTGCTCGCCAAACAGGAACCATGAACGCGTGGCCAACTGATGACAGAGCGGGCCATAGGCGGCATAGATCAGCCGCGCGGGCCGATCGAAGCCGTAATGCATCAGCACGGGCGCCAGAAAAGGCAGGCCGACGTAGATGAACACCAGGACGTTGATGACGGCCAGCCAGTGGCGGGCCACTCCGTGGAGGACACGATCGACGGCGAGCACGGTCGAGCGTGCGCCGCCGGTTGCGCGCAGCTTTCCATCAGGCGTTTGTTCGAGCGGCATGAGCGATCGTCAGCCTCCAAATCCAAGTCGACTCAAAACGGCGTCGAGCTGTTCGTCAAGCCACGCGCCGACATGTACATCCACGACGTTGCCATCCCGATCGACAGTGATCGTCGTCGGGTAGCCCAGGACACGATATTCGTCGTTCACGGCCAGCTCAGGATCGAGAACGATGGCGAAGTCGAGACCGAGATCCTTCACGTAGGGGCGAACCAGATCCTCGTCCTCGCCGATGTTGACGGCCACGATCTCGAGCCCGTTGCCTTGTAGCGTCGTGTACCGGTCCTGTAGGAGCGGCATCTCGGCCTTGCACGGCCCGCACCAGGTCGCCCAGAAGTTGACGAGCACGACCTTGCCGCGATAGTCCGACAGCTTGACGGTGTTGCCGCTCAGATCCATGAGCTCGAAGTCCGGAGCCGGCGCCCCTACCACGGCGGCCGGAGCTGACGGTAGGGTCGGCTGCACGACAGCGTTATCCTGAACAGGGAAGAGTTGCGGCTGGAAGAATACCAGCGCGCCGATACCCAGGCCGATCGACAGGCCGATCAGGGCATAAGCCCACAGCGGCACGCCACGCGGCGCAGGGCCGCCCGCAACGGGTTGAACGCTCACGGAGCTGAGCCTCCGGTGAGGCTGTTCCAGAAAGCCACGATCCGACTGTCGATCCAGATCTGGATGTCGGCCACCGGGAACAGACGGGTGAAGAGCTCCATGCTATCGGTCAACAGAAGCACTCCGATGAAGATCAGCAGCGCGCCGGTGACGATCGAGACATAGCGCAGATATTTGCGGTAGCGCTTGAGCAGATCGCTGACGCTGCCGATGCCGGCGGCGGCGATCAAAAACGGGATGCCCAGGCCGAGCGAATAGGCAGACAACAACCAGCCGCCGCGCGTCACGTCCTGGCTCTGCAGCGCCATCGTCAGCACCGCGCCGAGGACGGGTCCGACGCAGGGCGCCCAGCCGCCTGAGAAGAACACGCCCATCAAGAACGACGACAGGTAGCCCAGGCGCCGATCCGGAGGCTGCTGGCGGCGCGTGTCGTATTCGAGAAACGGGATGTTGATCACGCCCATCGTGTGCAGGCCGAAGATGATCACCACGAGCCCGCCGATCTGGGCCAGGCCGATCCGCATGCTGCCGATGCGGATCAGGTCGTTCATGGCGTCGTAGGTCGCCCGCCCGACGGCGCTCGCGCCGAGCCCCAACAGAACGAAGACGACGCTGAAGCCGATCACGAAGAACAGGCCGTGGGCCAAGGTGCCCATACGGCTCTCGGTAGTCATTGTGCCGCCCTCGCCCACGGTAACCGCGCGACTGCTCAAGTAGCCGACGTAAGCGGGCACGAGCGAGAGGACGCAGGGCGAGATGAACGAAGCGAATCCGGCCAGGAAGGCCAGACCCATGGGGATTTGTGTGCCATCCATCGGTCAGGCCTCCACGCGAATGTCGACCATGGTGCCACGGTTCTCCCAGCCGACTGTGATGTCGCCAGGATCGTAGGTCACCACAGGCAGCGTCCAGCGAAACAGCCACTTGGCGTCGGCCGGGCGCATGTTGATGCACCCGCGCGACTTGGGCCGTCCGAAATCGTTGTGCCAGTAAGCGGAGTGAAGCGCCTCGCCATTGCCGGCGAAGTAACCGACCCAGGCCACGCCGGGTATGTCCCAGCCGTGCTCGAGGTTGCCGCCCTGCATCTGGCGGGAGATGCGCTTCTGCCAGAGCGGCTTCTGGCCGAGGCCGGTGCCGCCCTGCAGGGTCTTGCCATCTTCTCCGAAGAACTGAGCGCCTGAGGCGATCTGCGCCCGGTACACTTCGACGCCGGCTTCCACGGCGGTGATGGTCTGGCGGCTCAGGTCGACCACGAGCATCTTGTCGGACACATTCGGCGAGATCGGCTCGATCTCCTCAGGCGCGACGATGCGAAAGACGTTGGCCGGTGCGTACATGAACGGCGTGACTTCGGTGCCGGCGCGATACCAGACCTGACCATCGGTGCCCGGCACCATCTCAAACAGGCGAAAGATGGCCGTCGAGTACATGCGGTACTTGATCGCGGCGTCGGGGTTCGGCTCGGCACGGCCTTCGACGTAGGGTACCATCACCTCGCCCCAGGCACCCGCGGCCGGCAGAGCTGCCGGAGGAGTCTGGAGCCAGTTCGGCGTCGGCACGACATGCGAACTGTAGATGTAGCCGTCGTCGAGTTCGTACCAGACGTGATTGTGCGGCATGATGCCCAGACCGACGACGTCGCGGCGGAGCTCGACCAGTTCGTCGGGCATTACAGTGCGAACGGAAAGGCCGTCAGGGCGCGGGCGCGTGAGGACGTCGACGCCCCACGGCCAGGCGACCCGGCCCAGGCGGACGTCGGGCCCGCTGGGGAACTGGCCCTGCGCCAATGCGGCCGGCGTGCCGGGTCGGGCATAGCGACTGAACGCGGCGCCGGCCAGGGCCAGACCGGTTGTTTTCAGGAACGTGCGGCGGGAAGACATGGGGTCAGTGTACCGATAGAAGCTTATGAATACCTTAGCGAAATCCGGGTCGTATCTTACTCGATTTGGTCAGGTTACGACATTGGGAGTGGAAACTGAGCCTCAGCGCCGGAGCTGGACGCCCCTCTCCCGCTCTCGATATCCGGCCCTTTCGCCAATGGTAGACTTTGCCGATGCGTGCCGATCGCCTGCTTTCGATCGTCCTCCTTCTCAATGCCAGGGGCCGGCTGACGGCTCGCCAGCTGGCCGACGAGCTCAACGTCTCCGAGCGAACGATCTATCGAGACGTCGAGGCGCTCAGCCTCAGCGGGGTGCCGATCTGTACTCAAACGGGCCAGGAGGGCGGGCTCTTCCTCGATGAAGGCTATCGGGTCACGCTCACCGGCCTGAACGGCGATCAGGTGCGCGCTCTGTTCGCTTCGTCGGGCGCGGGGCCGCTCAAGGATCTCGGGCTGGCCGGCGCTCACCAGGACTCACAGCTCAAGCTGCTGGCGGCGCTGCCCGCTTCACAACGCGCCGAGGCTGAACGCGTCCGCCAACGCGTCTACATCGACCCCACGCCCTGGTTCCAGGCCTCAGAAGGTCTTCCGTTCATTCAGGAGATTCAGCACGCCGTGTGGCAGGATCGCCGGGTGCGGATCGAGTATCACGCCGTCGATACCGATTGGCAAATGCGAGAACTCGATGCCTACGGCCTGGTAGCCAAAGCCAACGTCTGGTATTTCATCGGGCGAAAGCCGAACGGAGACTGGCGCAGTTATCGCATCGGGCGCCTGCGCCGCGTCGAGATCCTCGGCGAGACCTTCGAACGCGATCCCGACTTCGATCTGGTGGCGTTCTGGCGCGAGGCGTGCGCGGTCTTCGAGCGCGAGTCAACGACGCGCGTCGCGCTTTGCGTGGCGACGTTGCGCGTCCATCGCAGTGCCGATTGGTACTTCCCCGGCTTCTTCGAGGGCCGTTACGAGCGGCTCGACGACACCGACCGTGACGGCTGGTCCACCCTGCGCGTCACCTTCAGCTCGCAGGACGAGGCGCGCACGCGCGTCCTCGGCCTGGGCACAACCGTCGAGATCCTGGATCCGCCTGCCCTCGAACGCGAAGTCCTCGAGCTCGCCCAGGAGATCGTCAAACGCGGACCGGTTGCGGATCGCGGCTCAGCGAAGGACGACTAGCAGGGATGGGCTGGCCGTGTGGACATCCGGCGCCTCAAGCGTTGGACATATGGCCCACCGCTTCACAAAGCAGAAGTGATCTCGAGAGTCGTCGCCCGCCATCAGGGTCTTGGTTCGCCGGAATCCCATGTGTGCATGGAACGCCTCGACGAGATCTTCATCGACGGCTCAATACAGACGATAATCCCAATCCGCACCGCCCAGGTTTCGATACAGCCTCGCCCATGGAAAGGCCGTACGCTTCATCGAACGCCCGCGTCTGATTGGGTCACCTCGAACTCATATCCTCTTGACCGCAATGGCTCCCACAACAAGTTGATCAACGCATCAATAGACCCCTTGCCCGTTGCCCCCGTCAGATAGGTCTGGGAGACAGAGGCGCTGTTCGTCTGTTCCACGATCTGTGCGACCTGAGGGTCAAACTTATCCTGCAGCGCATTCAATACAGCGATCTGCTATCTCACGTCCATCACATGGACATCGCGAAGGACATTGCCAGATAGGGCGTGTTCATTCATTGCGCTCTGTTCAGGCATGATCCCCCCTAATGTGGCGAATTCGGATCCTCGTAACGACGGAGCTATTGATGTACATCTGACTCGGGCTCCTGAGTGGGCGGGCATCGGCGCCCTACACGTCGGGTGGCGTGCCACGTGCGCTCGTCGACTCAGGATCCGGTGCCTCGGTCAACGCGCGACCGGTCTGACGCATTGCTTCGCCAGCTTGAGCGCCCAGGCGTAATGGCTGCTCGTGTTGGAGACGAAGAAATCGCCCAGCGTGTGCTTTCCCGTCCAGGCGAACTGGCCGCGCGCAAACAACTCTGCCTCGCTGATGCTCTCGATCAGGGCCATCGTCTCTGCGTAGGACGCACGGTAATCGGCGAGGACGCGAGCCAGTGATCGGTTGTGGAATTGCCTCAAGATACGGGCATTGAGCGCGGGAAGCTGCGCCCAGGTGAATCCCTCGGCCGGGATCGCGGGCACCTCACCACGCAGGCCAGCCAGATACCAACTCAGGACCATCTGCTCCCAGGCCGTCAGGTGGGCAAGCACGTCCTTGACGGACCAGCCCGTCGCGGGGTGGGTCTGGTTGAGGGCGGCACGTTTCTGACCTTCGAGGAAGGCGTCGAGCGCGGCATGGCGCTCTCGCGCAAGGGCGAGCAATCCCTTCTTAGTCGTTGGGCGTGGCATCAAGTCCTCCCTTGCGCTCAAGCCAAAGCTACCGGCTGGCGCAGAATGGTGCGCAGCTTCTCGGGCGCGGTCCGGTTCATGTCGCTGAGATAGATCTCATGGTGCTTCCCGACCGGGCGGTAACCCAGTGCCGCGATCTCGGCGTGAAGGCGCTCGATCGTCGGCGGTTCCTCCGAAAAGGGTCCGAGGTGCATAACCTGAGCAGAAGAGCCTTCCGTCAGTTCGGCAAAGCGGACCAGGCTCAAGGCCGCCGGGTTCTTCTTCTTCGCCACCACGGTGGTTTGCTCGGCGACGAGTTCGGGTGTCACGGCGTCGGGTTGGAGGACCATGGCCGTCCAGCGCCAGCCCGAACGGTCACTGTAGCTGAACGCGGCAAGGTCGTCGACCCACCATTGCCCTTCGAGCGGCATCACAACATAGTCGAGGCCGACCGGCCCTTTCTTGATCGCGAACTTCAACGTGTAAGAGAGTGAGAACAACGCCTCGATCGCGGCCGTGAAGGCGGGGTTGTTGTTCGGATCCCCCTGCCCGTCGACCATGAGATAGCGAAGCGTGGGCACCTCGACGATGTCAACCTTCGACGCGGAGGCTGAATAGAGGTTCTTGTGTTCGCGCTTGAGATCCAGCTTGGTCATGTCTATCCTCTGGTGTGGTCGGTCCGTTGAGCGAGCAATCAAGACGCATGCGGCCCGCGAACGATAGGCTAATCGACGGCTACGCGCTCGGCTTGAGCGGCTGACAGTTCGGGCAGAAGTAACAGGCTCCCCCGAGGTAGGCTTCTTTCTTGATCCGCGCGTCGCACGCCGGGCAGGGATGGCCGGCGGTGTCCTTGCACATGAGGCGCACGTATCGACCCGGATGGTTGTATAGGTCGTACTCGTCGTTGCGACCACCCAGCTTGATGACGTCGGTGACCGTTTTGCGGATCGCACGAAAGAGCCGCTGCCTCTCGGATCGGGTGAGGTCCGCCACAGGGCGGCGTGCATGCAGCCCGGCACGAAACAGGATGTCCTGCGCGATGGCGTTCCCAAGGCCCGGGATCAGTTGATCCTGCGTAAGCAATGCTTTGGCCGATCGCTTCTCGCCAGCCAACACCTCTCCGATAAGCGACTCGAAATACGCGAGTGTGAACGCTGCGTCTACTGGCGTCGGCCGCATGTCGCCTATGTATTGGCGCTTCAGTTCCTCGCCCGCGACGAAGAGATCCATCGCGCCCCACATCTGGGTCGTGACCGAGAACGCGGTTCCGTCGGTGAATTCGAGCAGCAGATGACGCTTGCTCGGGCGCGGCTCGCCGGCCTGATGATAAAGCGCCTTCCCGCCGAACTCTCCCAGGACGAGGACGTACCCGGGCTCGAGAGCCGCGAAAAGCCAGCGGCCCCTCGCCCGGATCTCGCCGACGACACGCCCATGCGTCAGGGCCGCGAACTCGGCGGGCTGGCGGTTGTACCAGACAAAGCGATGGGCCACAGTGCCCAGCGAACCCACCTCGACGATTTTGCCGGTGAGCGCCTTGCCCATCTGCGTGGCCAACGTCTGGACTTCGGGCAACTCAAACATGCCCCCTCCCTTCACAGCCTGGCGGTGATCCGCTCTACCTGGATCGTACACCCGCGTCGGTCGTCACCCGGATCGCGAGGCCCACGGCGATGATCGGGATCATCAGATACGTCACACCGATATCCTTGACGTAGTCCATCACCGTCATCTGCATCGGCCCGCCGATCAAGAACAGCGGCGCGTCGATGGCCACGTTGACCGCGAACCAGATAAAGCCGACGACCAATCCCTCTCGCCAGCCGACCTTTGTCAGCCGGCGCAGCAGATCGACGCCAAGCCCGGTCGTGGCGAGCGCAAGCGTCACCGGCATGATCGATTCGAACAAGGGCCGTTGCGTCGCATGCAGCGGATAGATGAGGACCGACACCGCGAAGGCCGCCAGCCAGATCATCCCGCCATATAGAATCGTCAATCCCGGCCGCTCCATGTCGCCCTCCAACTCGAACCTCGCGTCGCTTGCACCCTATGAATCTACTGTCAGGGATGCGGCGCCATAGGTGAAATGCCACGAAAGGCAGGCTCAGCGGACCAGCAGGGTCGCCTCCATGCCTGATTCGAGATGCCCGGCGACCGTGCACACGATCTTGTACTCGCCTGCTGTTTCAGGCGTGAACGTCAGGGTGGCGCGGGTGCCTGCGGCCACGGCGGCATGCAAATCCTCGTCGTCCATGTGCATGGTCGTCCCGTGATCCATCTCGACGCCGCCCCTGAGGCTGAGGTCTCGGTGTGGGATCGCCTCGACCACGAAGTCGTGCTCCACAGTGCCGTCATTGACCAGCGTGATCGCGAGCGGCTGGCCGGCGACGGCCTCCACGGTACCCGGATCAAAAGCGAACTCCTTCATCGTCACGGTGACTGATTGCGGTTGGCTGGCGCAGCCCACCGCCAGGATAGCCGTTGCGCCGAGCGCGAGCCCGAACCGGAGACGCACGTTCATCAGACACTCCTTTCCGACGGTCTCAACGCACTCGTTTTTGTGTGACCAACACAACGACCACGGCCACGACCGCGACGGCCACCAGCGCGCAGATTCCCAGGGCGACGACAGTCGCCAGCATACCGGACATCGCCATGCAGCCCTCCTCAGAGACGCGACCCGCGCAGTCGCAACGAGTTCGTGACCACGAAGACCGAACTGAACGCCATCGCCCCGGCGGCCAGGATGGGCTGCAGCAGCCCGAGCGCCGCAACGGGGATGAGGATGATGTTGTAGATGAAGGCCCAAAACAGGTTCTGGCGGATCGTGCGCATCGTCTGGCGCGACAGCAACACCACGCGCGACACGCCGCGCAGGTCGCCGCTGATCAGAGTCACCGGCGCGGCCGCCATGGCCACGTCAGTGCCGGTGCCGATGGCGATGCCCACGTCGGCCTGTGCCAACGCCGGCGCGTCGTTGACGCCGTCGCCGACCATGGCCACGACCTTGCCCGAACCCTGCAGATCCTTGACCGCCGCGGCTTTGTCGCCTGGCAGCACATCGGCGATGACGCGATCGACGCCGGCCGCGCGCCCGATCGCCTGAGCCGTCGCGGCGTTGTCGCCGGTCAGCATGATCACCTCGAGCCCGAGCCGCTTGAGATCCGCCACAGCTTCGGCCGAACCGTCTTTGATCGCATCGGCGACGGCGATCAGGCCGACTGGCGCGTGATCCACCGCGACGACCATGGGCGTCTTGGCTTCGGCCTGCAACCGCGCGATGTCTTGGGCCCAAAATGCCAGATCCAGGCCGAGCGACTGCGCCCAACGCGGGCTGGCCACGACGACCTGATGGCCGTCGACCTCGGCGCGCACGCCCTGGCCGGCAACGGCCTCGAAGCCAACCGGCTCGGCCGGCGCCAGGCCGCGCTCGGTCGCTGCGGCGATCACGGCTTCAGCCAGCGGATGCTCGCTGCCCTTCTCGACCGATGCGGCCGCGCGGACGACGGAGTCTTCGCTATCGAAACCGGCCAGGCGTCGAGCGGGCTCAGGAAGAACGACATCTGTCACTGTCGGGCGGCCGCGTGTGATCGTGCCCGTCTTGTCGAGCACGACGGTGGTCGTGCGAGCCGCGCGTTCGAGCGCCTCGGATGTGCGGAACAGCAGGCCCTGCCCGGCGCCCTTGCCGGTGCCGACCATGATCGCCGTCGGGGTCGCCAGGCCGAGTGCGCACGGGCAGGCGATGACGAGCACCGCCACCATGTTGATCAGCGCCCTCACCCAGCCGTCGCTGCCGAAGACGCCCCAAAGAAGGAACGTGACCAGCGCGATTCCAATCACGCCCGGCACGAAGATGGACGAGATCTGGTCCGCCAGCCGCTGGATCGGGGCCTTGCTGCCCTGAGCCTCTTCGACCAGCTTGATGATCTGCGCCAGGGCCGCGTCCTTGCCGACACGGGTCGCCTCGAAGGCGAACAGGCCCTGCTTGTTCAACGTGCCGCCGGTGACGGGCGCGCCCGGGCCTTTCGCCACCGGCAAGGGTTCGCCGGTCAGCATGGACTCATCGACTGTCGAACGGCCGTCGCGGACGACGCCATCGACCGGGATCTGCTCACCGGGGCGCACCACGACCACGTCGCCGGCGCGCACCTGCTCGACCGGGACGTCGCGCTCGACGCCGTCGGCATCGCGCAGTCGCGCGGTCTTCGGGCGCAGGCTCATGAGCTTCTTGACGGCCTCAGATGTTTGACCCTTCGCACGCGCCTCGAGATACTTGCCGAGCACGATCAAGACGATGATGACCGCGGCGGTCTCGAAGTAGACGTGATCGCCGAGGACGTTTGTGCCGAAGACGGTCGTCGCGAGCAGAACGCCGATGCTGTACAGGAACGTCACGCTCGTGCCGCCGGCGACGAGCACATCCATGTTGGCGGCGCCGTTGCGCAGCGCCTTGTACGCGCCGACGTAATACTGGCGGCCGACGTAGAACTGCACAGGCAGTGTCAGGGCGAACAGCAGCCAGTTGAACCAAGGCGCTGTCACGCCCATGCCGGGCATGAGCATCCCGGGCATCATGCCGTCGAAGAAGCCGTTGAGGAAGCCAAGGTCGCGGCTCATCGCCAGCATGAACACGGGCACCGCAAACAGAAGGCCGACAAGCAGCAGATGGCGCTGATGCGCGATCTCGCGCTCGCGGGCCAGGCGCTCGACGTCCTCGACGTCGCCCTCGATCACCACGGCTTCAAAGCCCGCGCCCTGGACGATGCGGCGCAGGTCGGCCTGGCTGACCAGGGTCGGCACATAGCGCACCGTGGCTATCTCGGTCGTGATGTTGACGGTGGCGCCGAGCACGCCTTCTGACCCGCGCAACACACCCTCGAGGCGGGCCGCATCCTGGGAGTCGCTCAATCGTTTGATGGGCAGTACAGCCTCACCCGTGGCGATCCCGTAGCCCGCCCGTTCGATGCGCGCGATCACGTCGTCGAGGCTGAGTTGCGCGGGATCGTACTCGAGCGATGCGCGTTCGGCCGCGAGGTTGACTGTGGCGTTTTGGGCGGACGGCAGCTTGCGCAGATTGCGCTCGATGGTGGCGGCGCAATTCGCGCAGGTCATGCCGGTTACGGGGACGGTGAGGTGTTTGGTCGTCATGGGAAAGGCTTCAGGCGTCGGGCCTCAGGCGTCAGGTGTGAGCCGCGCCGTCGAGCGCAGCATGGCGCCCCACTGACGCCACACACCTGACGCCTGAAGCCGTCGGATCACTTTTCTGCCGGGTAGCCGATCTCGGCCAGCTTGGCCTCGATCTCGGGCTGGGTGGCAGGCGCATCGAACGAGACCGTGACGAGCTTGGTCTTCTCGTTGGCATCGACGGACGCGACACCGCCGACGTCGGCCAGCTCGGTCTTGATCGTGTGCACGCAGTGCTGGCACGAGATCGCGGGGGCTTTGAGGGTGATGGTGGTCATGGGGTCTCCTAGGCAGGAACGGGTTGATATTCGATTGCTGATGGATCGTTGTCCGCCCTCAGCAATGCTTACACTTTGGTGGCCGCTTCAAAGACGTCAGCGATCTCGACCAGGACGCGTTCGCGCTCGCGAGTGTCGTCGGAGTTGACGGCCGTGACGACGCAGGAATGCAGATGGTTGTCCAGGATCTGTACGCTGATCTTGTTCAGCGCCGCCTGGACCGCCTGGATCTGCTTGATGATGTCGATGCAGTAGGCGTCCTCTTCGATCATGCGCTCGACGGCCCGCATGTGGCCGTTCACGCTCTTGACGCGCCGGAGAAGATCAGTGGATTTGGTGGTTTCCATGGTATTCGCCTTACCCCCTCCCCCCTGGGGGGGGGATATGGGAGAAGTATATCCAGGGCGGTGAGGGCTGTCAACCCGCCAATCGGCTTATCCGGCCCTTCCGAGAGCCTCTGCCTCAGCCGAAAAGTGCATATCTCCCAACGCTTTGGCGATTGTCGCCGGCATGGCCGCCCGCTACCCTGGTGAGACGCTCGCGCGGGGCAGGCACGACCTTGCCCGACACCCGCGCCAAGGAGACCCATGAAAGCGCTCGTGTATCACGGCCCCGGACAGATCGCGTGGGAGGAGAGGCCCATGCCGACACTGCAGGATCCGGGCGACGTGTTGGTTCGCGTCAGCAAAACCACGATCTGCGGGACTGATCTCGCCATCCTCAAGGGCGGCGTGCCGACCGTGACACCGGGCCGCATCATCGGCCACGAGGCGACAGGCGTCATCACGGCTATCGGATCGGCCGTGTCGGACCTCAAGGTCGGCGACCGGGTCATTATCCCCTGCACGTCGTCGTGCGGGCGCTGCGACTCGTGCCGCAAAGGTTCGTTCTCGAGCTGCGAACGCGGCGGCTGGCAGATCGGCAACACCATCGACGGCCTGCAGGCCGAATACGCGCGCATCCCGCTGGCCGACTCAAGCCTGCATCGCATCCCGGCCGGCATGAACGAAGAAGCGGCTTTGATGCTCGCCGATATCATCCCGACCGGCCTTGAAGTCGGCGTGATGAAGGCCGAAGTCGGCCTCGGCGATACCATCGCCATCCTCGGCGCCGGCCCCGTCGGCCTGGCCACGATCATGGCCGCGCAGTTCTTCTCGCCGGCCGAAACGATTGTGGTGGACCTTGACGACCATCGCCTCGAAAAAGCCCGCGAACTCGGCGCGACGACGACGATCAACAACCGCGATGGCAAAGCCTACGAGCGCATCATGGAGCTCACCGGCGGGCGCGGCGTGGACGTCGCCATCGAGGTCATCGGAAACCCCGCCACCTGTCAGCTCGCTCAAGACATCATCGGCCCCGGCGGGCGCATGGCCAACATCGGCATCTACAGCAAGAGCGTCGAGCTCCACAAGGAGATCCTGTGGACGCGCAACATCACGATCCGGATGGGCGTGGTCAACACGAATACGATCCCGGTGCTGCTGCGCATGATCAAGGCCTGCAAACTCGATCCGACCAGGCTCATCACACACCACTTCCGCCTCGACGAGATCGTCCACGCCTACGACATCTTCAAGAACGCGGCCCGGGAGCAGGCGATCAAGATCGTGTTGACGAACGAGGAACCACAACAGCCCGTCGCCGACGATGCCGTCATCCGTCAGATCGTGGCTCAGGTGTTGTCGCGGATGTAACGCCGATCACGGCGGACGGCGAACGATGAGCCCGCGAGTGGCACGCGGGGAGCGACCCGGATCGGTATGCCAGCCCGCCCGACGGGCCAGGACCTCCCAATCGCCGAAAGCTCGTTCGAGTTCGCCGACCTCGAGGAGATAAGCCGGATCGATCTCGGGGTGGATGGAGCGCATCTCGAGGCTCAGGCTTTCGATCACGAGCACCCCGCCCGGCTTCAGCATCCGTCGGTACTGCGGCCAAAGGCTGCGCTCGAGATAGTAGAAATTCGCGATCACGTCGAGGGAGTCGTCGCGCAGGCCGAAGGCCGTCAGATCGGCGACAACGGCGTGGAGACGTGGCCACGCGCGCCGGGCATCCTCGACGGCCACGCGCGAGATGTCTACCCCGATGACGTTCAGACCACGTTGAAGAAGAAACCCTGCGGCTGCGCCGCGCCCCATCGCCGCATCGAGGGCCCAACCCTGCAGCGGTAGCACCTGTGCGTTGTCGACGAGGAAGGCGCGTGCCGGCCCAGGATCCCGACCGGCTGACTCGCGATAGCGAGCATTCCAGCGGTCCGCGTCAGCGCTCGGCATGACTTCCCGCGCGACTCGCCAGGACCTTCTGCATCAGCCACGCTGGTTCCGACGCCCGCACCGTCTTGCCCTGGTCATCGACATAGCTCCACTCGCCCGGATCCTCGGCGAAGACCCGATAGCCGAGGCGCTCGTATAAGGACTTCGCCCGCGGATTGTCCCGACCGGCAGCAATCACCGCCACGCGAAAACCGCGCTCCACAAGATCCGCTTCGGCGTGCTCCATCAACAGCGTGCCGATGCCGTGCCCCTGCCATTCGGGGCGCACGCGAAACGCGTAGAGGTAGGCCCGCCGCGCACCGTCAGCGTAGTCAGGGTCGGCACTGAGCAGTTGCACGAAGACCTGACCGATCAGCACGCCATCCGACTCGGCGACCCACAACATGCGTTGGCCGCGCTGCATGTCGTCGAAGTTGGCCTTGAAGACGCGCCGATAGTGTCGATATTGGCCATCCCACTCCAGTGCTGCAAGGTCGCGCGCTTCAACCGGGCGAATGGTGAGATCACGAGGTCGGACGTCGGAGTCCTGCTCGGTAGCGGTCATGGCTTTTCCTCGGCGAGCGCTCGATCCAACCAGGCGACTTCCTCCTGCGGCGAGACAGAACCATCCAACAGCGCGGCGCGCAGGGTCCACAGCAACTCCCGAAACCGCGGGCCGGGCCGCAGACCGCGACGGATCAGTTCGTCTCCGGTCGTCTGTGGCCGCACATGGCGCCAGTCACTCCAGTAGCGTTCAGCCTGTGCGCGCCAGCCCGGTCGAACGACGGCGAGCGCCAGGACACTCACGTCACTCAGGGGATCCAGCCGCGCCACGACGTCGCTGGGCAGCTCGGGCACCGCCGGGTCCGCATCGAGGCTTTCCATCGTCGCGCGGGCCACGACGGTATTGGGGTTGAGCCGGGCCAGCGCGCGGCCCCAGGCATCACCGGCCCCCGAATCGGCGTCGCGCGAGCTGCGCAACGCCAGCGCCAGCAGGCAGGCGAGTCGAAGGTCGTCGGGGTCGATGTCATCCGCCGGGGTCGGCCATGTCGATACCGTCGCGACGTCCGACCAGGCCGCGCTCTCTTGCGGTGTCCAGTTCAACGCCGGATGGATACCGCCCAGCACCGCCTGCTCCGCCAGTAACTCAAGGGCCGCGGGCGCAGTGCGCTCGGCCGCGATGAGCGTCAGTTCATGGCGAATGCGATCGCCACTCAGGTCCGACAGATGTTCGATGCCCGAGCCGACCAGGGCCGCCGTGCCGGCATCGAGGCGAAAGCCGTAGCGTGCCACATAGCGCGCCGCGCGAAAGAGGCGTGTGGGATCGTCGATGTAGCTGAGTGGATGCAGAACGCGCACACAGCCAGAAGCAAGGTCCTGTCGACCTTCAAAGGGATCGAGCAGCTCGTCGACCCCGTCCACCGTCAGGGGCAATGCCATGGCATTGATTGAGAAGTCTCGGCGCGCCAGATCCTGCAGCAGCGTGGCGCCCGTGGTCACCGTCGGCAGCGCGCCCGGAGAGGCGTACACCTCCTGCCTTGCACTGGCGAGGTCGAACAAGTGGCCGTCGGGCGCCTGCCAGGTCGCCGTCCCAAATGGCCGGTGCACTCGCAGCGCTCCGCCCAGTGACGCTTCGAGGTCGCGCGACAGCGTCGTTGCATCGCCCTCGACCACCAGGTCGAAGTCGTCGGGTGCGAGGCCGAGGAGCCGGTCCCGGACGAAACCGCCTACCAGAGCCACGCGCATCCCTAACGCCGAAGCACGCAGGCAGATGGCGTTCAGGCCGGTGCGACGCGCCTCGTCCAGTGGGGCCAGCCAATCGTTGCCCGACAGCGCCAGAGACATGGGTGGAATTATAGCGAGGCCGAGCACAGGTCAACCGGGGCGTGGATCTCGCGCCGCGGCCAGCCGCCAGAATCCTCAGTGACGCCAGGACGGTTGTGTCCCACCCGATCCTGGCCGAGCCCGCTGTTCACGCGAAGGTGTACCACCAGGATGACGGGACTTAATTCCCGGAGCCAATGGCTCCGGATTTGCATAAGATGATGTCCAGGCCTACACTGGCGCAACCCGTCGAGCCCGCCCAGACAGATACAGTACGAAATCCCTGGATTGAACGGTGACGTTCATGCCCGTTTTACGCGCCCTGGCACATTCGTTGCATGGTTATGTCTTCGGAACTACGGTACTTCTTGAGCATTCAGGAAGCCTGTCGCTCGGGTAGAATAACCGTGGTCTAACCAACGACTGGATGGACTTCTATGTGGATTGTGACGGTACGGTCGCCGCGCGGAGAGCCAAGAGAATACGTCCTGAAGCCTGGCAAAACCACCATCGGGCGGAAGTCAGACAGCGATATCCCGCTTCCCGATGAATCGGCCTCTCGAAATCATTCCGAACTTCACCTCGACCCCAGCGACCAGACGATCGTGCTGGTCGACGTGGGCAGCACCAACGGCACGTTCGTCAATCGCGAACGCGTGACCCAACCGCGCCGCGTGACCTCTGAAGATCAGGTGCGCATCGGGCAGCATGTGTTGACGCTGACGCGTCGCGACACAGAGCCCGGCCCCGGCAGTGAGGTGATCTCGCTGCCCGGCACGCAGCCTCTGACACGCGACCTGTTGCTCGAGTCGCTCGATCATCATGCGGTGCTGCTCTACGAAGTCGCGAGCCGGCTCAACACGGTCATCGACCTCGACACGGCGCTGCGTGAGGTGTCGGACATGATGCGCGTGGCCATGGGCGCCGACAAATGCCAGGTGATCCTGGCCGAGCGCTTCAGCCAGCTTCACGACCTGGGCTTCCCTGTGTCGATCGCGCGACTGGCGCTCGATCAACGCTCGGCCGTGATCATCCCCGACGCGCAGGCCAACCCGCAGCTCGGCAAATCCGCCGTGCTCATGCGCATCCGCTCGGCGATGTGCGTTCCGGTGATGAGCGGCGAGAAGGTCGTGGCCCTGATCTACGTCTACAAGACCCGACCGCTCGCGCGTCCGTTCGATCAGAGCGACCTTCAACTGGCCGTGGCCATCAGCCACCAGGCGGCTCTGACAATCCAACGCACGCGGCTGCTCGAGCACGTCCGCAAAGAGCAGCGCATCCGCCAGCTGCTGCAGCGCTTCCTGTCGCCGCCCGAGGCCGAGTACCTGCTGCAGGATTATTTGCAGACCGGCGCTCTGCCTCCGCTCTCCGAGCGCACGATCACGGTGCTCTTCGCCGACCTCGGCGAGTCGACCACGCTGGCCGAACGTGTTGGCGCGAAGCGCTTCAGCGAGATCCTGAACCGCTTCTATCACGAGATGACCGACGTCGTCTTCGACAACGGCGGCCTGCTCAACAAGTACATGGGCGACGGCCTGATGGCCGTCTTCGGGGTCGTCGCGAACCGGCCGAACCCGGAGGAACGCGCCGTCAAGGCCGCGCTCGAGATGCTGCAGCGGCTCGACTCGCTGAACATGGCCGAGAACGAGTCGGCCGAGATGGGCATCGGCATCAACACAGGCACAGCAATGGCCGGCTACGTCGGCACCGACGAGCGCATCGAGTTCACGGTGCTCGGCGACAGCGTCAACACGGCGCAACGTCTTCAGACGATCGCGCGGCCCAACCGGGTCATCATCGGCCCGCAAACCGCGCGCGCCGTCGAAGGCCAGTTCAACCTCAAATCCATCGGTCCGGTGGAACTCAAGGGCAAGGTCCAGAGCGTCGAAGCGACCGAGGTCCTGCGTCCCGAGCGCCCGCGCGTCGAGAGTTGACAGCGGACGACTGACCTTCGTCCGTCGTCGTTCGTCGCTTCGCCTGATCAGGCAGCGTCTGCAGTGCGCTTTCGCTTCGTCAGGGGATTGTGCTTCACGCGAAACGACTGGATGAGGGGCTCCCAGGCGTCGTGTTCGGTGTTCATGCGCAGTGCGTAGTAGTAGTCTCGAGCGAAGTCGCCCTGCTGCTCGAGGTTGAAGTGATCGATGTCGTACTTGCGTTCGCAGGCCTCGCGCACGGCCTTGGCCTTTGAGGGGTGCTGGCCCTGGTAGTTGTAGCACTCCATGCCCATCTTGATCTGGACACTGATCGTCTCGTACAGGTAGCGCCATCCGACCTGCTGGAACTGCCAGGCATGCGTCAGTTCGTGCATCAGCCAGCTGATATCGATGAGGTCGCCGCCATCCACGATCGCTGCATCGGTCTTCAACGGCCGCGGGAACATGACGTGGTTCCCGAGCGTGATGGCGTTGTCCCAGGTTCGCTTCTTTCCTTGAAGCGCCGCCCCGATGTCGGCCACGAAGTTCGGGAAGTAGTTTTTCTCAACGACCCGCACACGTGTGTAATCAAGTCCATCGCCAAACACGCGCCGGGCTTCCTGCTGCTCGAACTCGGTGAGATGTCGGGTGGCCATGGGGCCGAGGATATCATGCGTTGGGCGATCACGTCGACCCGCGCGCTGCCTGGAGCCTGCTGCCCCCGACCCCGGGTCGCATCACGCTCCCACGTCGCCGCCCTCATCCAGGCCGTTGCGGCGTCGGTGCGACGCCCGCGCCGTCTCCTCGCGTCGCCGCCATAGGTCCCAGGTCACATCGCCCACGGCCATCATGATACCCACCACCGCCATCGTCGCTCCCAGGGCCTGCGACGCCGGCACGAACACCATCTCTACCACGTGCTCACCGGGCGTCTCGAGCGCAACCGCCCGAAACGCCAGGTTGGCCCTGTAGACGGACACGGGCTCGCCGTCGACCGTGGCGCGCCAGCCCGGATACCAGGCGTCGGCCAGCACCAACCAGGTCGGCGCCGCCGTATTGACGCGGACTCTCACATACTCCGGGTCGTAGGCTTCCAGGAGGAGGCTGCCCGTCGTCCCAGCGCCGGCGGAATCCCAACGCGGCGGGGTGGCCGTGCCGGCCTGTCCATGCTCGGTGGACACGACCGGCTCGATCAGCACCGTGCGCAGGACGTCGAAGGCGGGGTCGGTCAGCCGCGCCAGGGCCAGGCCGGTCTCGACGATCTCGGCGCTGGCACGCAGCGACAGCCGGGGCTGGGCGCCGTTGTTCAAGTAGACATCCAGCGCGGGATCGTCGACGAAGACCGGCACGATCTGCGGGTCGTCGGCGGGCGGCTGGCCCTTGTCGGCCACGACCCATTGCGCGCCGAGGAAGTCGTAACGGTCCGAGCCGCGCGAGCCCAACGAGTCGCGGTAGGTCTGCATCGCGGCCAGCCCGAGCGGGTTGTAGATGCCGCCGATGTCTTCGAGGCTGGCCCGCGCCGCCATATCCGGGGCCACGGCCGTCGCAGCGATATCAATGCGCGTCGGACGATCGCGCGACTGAAGGAAATCGAGCGCCTGAGGATGATCGAAGCCGACCGTCGGATCAGCCGTGTCGATCTCAACCCAGGATCCCTGACCGACAAGGTCGGCGACAAGCAGCGCCCATAGCAGCCACCGGGCCACGCCGGATTTGCGAGCGCCGAGAAGCACCACGACCGCCGCGAGGCCGCCCGACACCCCGGCCGCCAGCCACGGCGACTGGCTCGAGCTCGTGGCCGCAGTCGCAGCCCCAAAGCCGTACGCCATCGCGCCTCCGCCAACCAGGATCACGACCAACCCAGCCAACCACCAACGACGCCCGGCCGCTGTCGCGAGCTGTTGCATGGCCAGGCCGGCCAACCCGGCCAGCGCGAAGTCCGTCAGGAAAATGAACCGCGCCGGCACGCGCAGACCCCGAAACACACCGATCAGGTCGTACACCCAACCGTGAACGGGCGTGTTTGGCCCAAGCGCGAGCGCGAGCCCACCCACGCCGATCACGACCAGAAACGCGCTGACGGCTGACGGCCGACGGGCCAGGGCAAACGCCGCCAGGATCAGCGTCGCCACCCCGACGTAGCCGGCCTCGACGCGCTGCCACGGCGCCCAGAAGTCTCCGCTGCCGCGCCCCACCAGCAACGGCGAGAAGAGCCCGGCGAGTCCCGGCCAGGGCAGCGAGAACTCCGTGGCCTGGGCATAGGTCAGCGCGGCGCGAGCCGTGTAGCCCTGCAGTTCGGCAGCCGGCAGCCAGGCGATGGCCGAGAGCAAGGCCGCCACGCCAAGCACCTGCAGGCTCACGACGGCCCGTTGCCCGACCGCTTGCCAACCCGATCGGGCGACGCCGGCCATCGACCAGAGTCCGTACAAAGCCACTGTGCCCCAGACCATGATCGTCATCTGTGCATGGCCCGCGAGCATCGAAAGCGTCAGCGGCAGCGCCGCCGCCACACGCATCCGCGCGCCGCCGCCGTTCAGTGAGCGATGCAGCGACGCCAACGCAAACGGCAGCCAGCAGGCCGCGGCGATGATGTTGTAGTTACCGACGTGGATCACGAAGACGTCGCAGAACATCAACGCCACGGCTCCCGTCAGCGCGGCAACGCGTTCCGACGCAGGGCCGAGCCAGACGCGCAGGAGCGCGTACATGCCGGCGCCCGCCAGCCATACGTGAACCATCACAAGCGCCTCAAGGACGATGTACGGGAAGCCCGGCGCAATGAAGTAAGCGATCAGGTTGAGGGGGTAGAACGCCGCAGTCTGTGGGTCGGCGGCGAAGGGTGCTCCGGCATACAACGTCGGGTTCCACAGCGGCAGTCGGCCAGAGGTGTAGGCGCGGGCCGCGTAGCTATACGTCGGCCAGAGGAACGAAGCCAGGTCGCCGCCGCCGCGCGGGATGTAGCCCAGCCCGAGGGTGACCGGCCAGAAGAACGCCAGCGTCAGGATCAGAAGCCCGGCCAGACAGAGGAGGTCGGCGCGGTAGCGCGTCCACGCCGTACGCACTCAAGCCTCGTCGTCGCTGCCCACCAGATGAGCCCAATCGCCGCTCAAGCCGTCGGAGGTGACCCCGTAGTAGACTCGCACGCCGCCGCTCGTCCGCTGCGCCATGTCATAGCGCTGCACGCCGCCGCGCACGTGGCGTTTGAGCAGCGCGATATCGCCCTGCCAGTTGATGTGGTTGACATCGAGCTTGCCGGCTTCGTGCTCGGTCAGCGCGTAATGCCACAGCTTGCGCGCCGACTGCAGGGTGACGTTCTTGACGAGGTTGCCGTTACGCAGGTCGCGCATCGTGTGGAAGCGCTGCCCCTCGCGCTCGAACGTTTCGACGATCTCGACGCCGGTCCGCGGGGCGTTCAGCCCTTTGGCATGGCCGTTGGTCCCCGCCGTGGCCGGCGCCTGGCTCTGCGCCAGTTCGGCCGGCGGCTGTGAAGGCTGAGCGGTTGTGGGCGCCGACGCCGCAGGGGTCTGCGGCAGGCTCGGCTGGGTGATCGGCGTGCGGCCCACGGACCGAAGGACGATCTGGACGATCTCGTCGCGAACAGCCAGCGAGGTTTCGGATTCTTCGCGGACGTAGATCTTGTTGTCGTCGATGGCGTATGGCTGATCGTCGCCGCGCGGGACGAGGACACGCACCACCGTCTTGCCGCGACTCTCGAGCGTGTCGAGCGCGCAGTCGAGATGCGGCGTGATCATGCGCTCAATGGCCTTGGCCAACTCGGCCATCGTCTGCTGCGTGTTCGGCACGCCGACCGGCGCCTGCTTGGGGTCTGGCCCGATGCCGATGTAGATCGTGCCGCCGTTCGTGTTAGCGAAGGCGCACACGTCCGCCACCACACCGTACTGCTTGCCGCCGCGCGCCTGGGCTCCCTCATGGAAGCTCTGGACGATGTTGGCGCCCTCTTCACGGGCCTGTTGGATGTAGTCGAACTCCTTCTCGGCCGTCGCGCTGTGCGGGCGTGTGCGCGCGAAGTCGTTGCCCGCGAAAAGCTCGTGCAGCGACTCGAAGGTCACCTCGTCGATCAGCACCTCGGTTGCCCGGTCGCCGACACCCAGGTTCTTGACGTTGTTGGGGTCGCGGCGCAGACGATGCGCATCGGAGCCCTGGATGCAGTGCATCCGGCGCGGATACTCGGGCTTCGAGCCGTTGAAGAAGTTCGCCATCGTGCCGCGCTTGCCCTTCTGGTCGAGGTCGGTCACCTCGAGCGCAGCCAGGGTCGGGTCTTGCGTGTAAGCGATGCGCGTTTGCCCGCCGAAGCCGAGGCCGCGCATGGCGACGCCGTTCGACGAATTGGCGTGAGCGGCGATGGCGATGCCGCCCGCATCTCGAATCAGGCGATAGGCGGTCAACACATCCGACGTCGCCCCGACATTGGCGGAGCCCAGGTCGATCTGATCCCGCGGCACGTTGAGCGTCAGCAGGAGATGCTCGAGCTCGCGGCCGGGCGTGTCGGGCGGGAAGATGCCGAGGATGTGGAAGCCCAGCGTGGCAGTGAACTCGAAGCCCGGCAGAACCAGGATCTTCTCGGTCAGCCGGCGGTATTCGTTCAGGCGGCGTTGTTCGTCGGGCAGGATGCGACCCAATCGCTCGAGGAACTCGAGCTCGCGGATCTCGTCCTTCATGCGCCGAATGCCGCCCACCGTGTTGTGGTCAGTGAAGGCGATGATGTCGAGTCCGCGCGCCTCGGCGCGTTGTAGGATGTCGAGGTAAGAAGCCTTGGGCTCCTGATAATCTGCCGAGGCAGGGGTGTGAAGGTGTAAGTCCATGACGCGCCAGGTTCGATTGGCGGCGCGTTTGCTTTGTCTGGCCATAAGTCGTTCGCGCCGAGTTTGCGGCGCGCTGTAATCAGGGTTTCGGAAGGTGTTTGTTGATCAACTCGACGAGCTGATCTGGTGGAAAGGGTTTCAGGATAAAGGCGCTGGCCCCGGCGGCCATGCACTGGTCTTCAACATCCATGCCCGACGCCATGATCACGGGCAAAGACTCCATGCCATAGGTCGCGCGGATGTCGCGCAGCACATCCAGGCCGTGCCGGTCGTGCAGGTGCACATCCATGACGACGGCGTCGGGCTGCTGTCTCGTGATCTCAGGGACAACCTGACTGCCGGTGGACACGACCATGGGCGAAAAGCCGTCCAGCTCGAGCAGGGTTTTGATCAGGTTGGCCAGGGTGCGGTCGTCGTCGACCAGCATAATCTTTGCGGGCAAATTGGTCTCCGCGAACGGTAGATAGAACAATTGTAGACGGGCCCGCAGAAAGCGCAAACGGACGTGTAGACCGTTGACGGCAGACCCGACGTTTCAGCCCGACCATTGATGCCGAACGAGCCGCCGCGCGATCGCTCCCTGGTCGGCAGGATCGGTCAACGCGCCTTCGCCTTCCCTGCCTTGCGAGGTCTGCGGTCCACAGTCCGCGGTCCGCGATCCTTGCGCTCGAGCGCGGCTTCGATGACCTCCGGCACTGTGGAAGCAAAGATGAAGGTGATCTGCTTGCGGATCTCGGCCGGGACGTCGTCAAGGTCCTTCTCGTTGCGCGCCGGCAGGATGACGGTGCGCAGGCCAGCCCGATGGGCCGCCAGGACCTTCTCCTTGACGCCGCCGATCGGCAGCACCTGCCCGCGCAACGTGATCTCGCCCGTCATGCCGACGTCGGCGCGCACCGGCCGGCTCGATACCAGCGAGGTCAGCGCCGTCGCCAACGTGACGCCCGCGCTCGGCCCGTCTTTAGGTGTGGCCCCAGCCGGCACGTGCACGTGGATGTCGTGAGTGTCGAAGTACTTTTCGGGCAGGCCGAGCGCCTTCGCGTTGGCGCGCACGTAACTGAACGCCGCGCGGGCCGACTCCTGCATGACTTCGCCGAGCTGGCCGGTCAATTGCAGGCCACGGTTGCCGGGCATCCCCGTCGCCTCCACGAAGAGCACGTCGCCGCCGACCGGCGTGTACGCCAGCCCGGTCGCGACGCCAGGCAGCGAGGTCCGCTCCTCGATCTCCTCGGTGAAGTAGTAGTCGGGCTTGCCGAGGAAATCCGCGATCGTCTTGGCGGCGATGTGAACCGGCGTCGCGGTGCCCGAAGCGATCCGCGTGACGGCTTTGCGGCAGCAGGCGCCGATCTGACGCTCGAGCCCGCGCACACCGGCCTCGCGCGTGTAGTTGCGAATGATCGCCAGCAGTGCCTCGTCCTCAAACTCGACCTCGCCCGGGGCCAGGCCGTTCTCGCGCAGTTGCCGGCGGATCAGGTACGACTTGGCGATCGCGAGCTTCTCGTTTTCGGTGTAGCCCGAGAGCGTGATGATCTCCATACGGTCGCGCAGCGGGCCCGGGATGGTCTCGAGCGTGTTGGCGGTCGTGATGAACAGGGCCTGCGAGAGATCGAAGGCCACGTCCAGATAGTGATCGCGGAACTCGCGGTTCTGTTCGGGGTCGAGCAGTTCGAGCAGCGCCGAGGCCGGGTCGCCACGATAGTCCTGGCCGAGCTTGTCGACCTCGTCGAGCATGAAGACCGGGTTGCGGCTCTCGGCGCGACGCAGGCTCTGGATGATGCGGCCCGGCATGGCGCCGATGTATGTGCGGCGAAAGCCGCGAATCTCGGCCTCGTCGCGCACGCCGCCGAGTGCGAGCCGGATGAACTTGCGCCCCATCGCCCGCGCGATCGAGAGGCCCAGGGAAGTCTTGCCCACGCCGGGCGGACCCACGAAACACAGGATGGCGCCCTCGCGTTCGCGCCGCACAGGATCGGTGTTGACGGCATCCGACGCGGGCTCAGTGGCGGCGCGTTCGGCCTTGCGTTTGCGAACCGCCAGGAACTCTAGGATGCGCTCCTTGATGTCCTGCAGGCCGTAATGGTCCTCGTCGAGGACCGCGCGCGCATGCGGGATTTCGAGGTTGTCGACGGTGCCCTTGTTCCAGGGCAGGCTTGTCATCCAGTCGAGGTATGTGCGGATGACGCCGTACTCGGCGGCAGCGGTCGGCAACTTGGCGAGGCGGCTGAGCTCGCGTTCGGCCTCCTTGCGAGCCTCATCGGGCAGGCCGGCGGCCGCGATCTTGGCCCGGAACTCCTCGGCCTCGACCTGTTGCTCGTCCTGTTCGCCGAGCTCACGCTGAATGGCCTTCAACTGCTCGCGCAGGAAGTATTCGCGCTGGACTTTCTCGATGTTGGATTGCGCTTCGGACTGGATCTTGCGGCCCAGCGTCAGCACTTCGATCTCGTTGTTGAGCAGCCCCATCAACCGCTTCAACTTGTCGGCGACCGAATCGAGTTCGAGCAGGCGCTGAGCTTCGCCCAGATCCATGCGCTGATAAGTCGCGATCGTGTAGATGAGCTGACGCGGGTCTTCGAGATTGGCGACGGCCTGGCTCAGTTCGCCAGGCATGGCCGGCACGAGATCGGCCACAGCCGCGAATTGATCGCGGACGCTGCGCACGAGGGCTTCCATCTCGAGGCCCTCGTCGACCTGTTCGGGAACCTGCTGCACCTGCGCGCGCAGATACGGTTCGCGATCGACGTAGCTTTGCACGCGGAAGCGAGCGACGCCCTGCACCAGCAGCCGGACCGTTCCGTCAGGCGCTCGGAACATGCGCAGAACCGCGGCGGCGGTGCCCACCTCATACAAGTCCTCGGCGGCGGGCTCTTCCTTATCGGGAAAGCGCGACGCGACAAGCCCGATCATGCGCTGCCCGACGGAGGCGTCGTCGACGAGTTTGATGGAGCGCGGCTGTCCGACGGTGAGCGGCACGGCAGTCAGCGGGTAGACCACTGTGCCGCGCAACGGCAGAATCGGCAATGTCTCGGGCAGGACCAGCTCGCTGCCCTCAGGCGCCGGCGAGTCACCGACGTTGACAACGGTCGATCCATTCTCCAGAGGCGATTCGGTCGGCTCCGGGCTGGCGGGCGGCACATCCTCGCTTTCGCTCGCCGTCAGGGCCACGGCTTCAGGCAGGGCCAGCAGCAACAGCGCTTGCGGACCCAGCTCGAAATGCTCGAGCGATTGCGCCAGGATCGGCCGATGGCCGGGGGTTGTGCGTTTGAGGTTGGGCATGGCGAAAAACGGAATCAGCGGACGTCGATGCGCCGCGGACCTTGCTTGGCGATCACGACCCGCAGCGACCCATCTTCGTAGGTCGCCGTGGCCTCCGTCGCATCGACGGCGTCCGGCAGGTCCACGACAGCGCGGAACTCGCCGGTGTTGATCTCCATCTGGTGGTAGGCTCGCAGCTCGCCACGCGGCGCGCGACGCACTCCCACGATGAAGACCCGCCGGCCCTGCAACGCGATTTGAATATCGTTGCGACGCATGCCGGCCACGTCCATCTCGATCACATACTCGTTTTCGGTTTCGTAAACGTCGGTTGGAGGCCGCCACGCCTGGCGTTGCGGGGAGACCTGCCAGGTTGTTCCGGGTTCAAGTCGGGTGAGGATCACCCGTGTCACTGTCACATCGGCCATGTCGAGATTCTAGCACGTTGGCGCCCGGGAGCACGAAATGCCCTTCGCGCCCAGGCCCCTCGATGCGCCAAAGGCTGACGCCAGGCCCTCGTCCGTCGTCGTTTGTGCGCGCCACGGCCCCGCATGCCGCCGCCCGCGGTTGACGGCTCTTTGCTGACAAACGGGGTCGATTTGCATGTTATACAAAATCACCCGAAAGATGTACATTAAGCTGACCTGCAGCCGCGTCAAACAGGATCGCACGTTTGTCTTGGTCGATAGTGGTGTGGGCCGGGTGACGCATGGGTCGACCGTCTCGCGGCGAACTCGAAGCGATACTCGCGAATGCCCTGCTGCGTTTCGAAAAAGAGCAGCTGGGCCGTGGCCCCATTGAAACGCGCGCCCACCTTGTCGAGAACCTCGTCGTCATCATGGCCCGCGGCGTGTTGACGCCTGAAGAAACCGCCCTCGCCTCGGCTCCTCAAGGCCCAGAGCTCGTTCGACGCATTCGCCGTGAGTTGTTGGAAGTGTCTCGCCGTCGCCTCGAGAGCATCGTACAGGGCGCGACGGGTTGCCACGTCAACAGCATCCTCAGCGACATCGATGTGGGCACCGGCGAGTGCGTGTTCGTCTTCGTCCTCAACGAGCGCATTGACGAACGCTATGGATGGCGTTGACACCCGCTCTCCGGTTGACAGCCCCGTTTGTGACAATCTTCACTAGCCGTTAGGGCCACCCAACTCGTATCATGCAGAAAGTCAGGTAGGCCCGGTTGCGTGCGTCAGGGTGGCGCGGCGACCAGTATCCATTCACTCGGCGGACAAAGCGAAGCGTCGTCGACTTCAGACGACGGGTTGCCCTGTAGGCCGACACATCGTGATTGCCCATTGTGGCGTCGACGATGTGTCGGCCTTTTTCATTTCCAGGAGGCCCTCATGCTTGCTCGGTCGATCCATCCCGAACCCCCGAATGACGATCAGCGTTGGAAGCCTGTCATCGCCACGATGCGGCGGTACGGGTTTGCGGCCCATGCCCTTATCGAGACCCTGCACACCGTGCAATCGACGTTCGGCTATCAGGACGAAGTCGCCATGCGCTTCGTGGCCGAGAGCCTGCGCGTGCCGCTGAGCCGCGTGTATGGCGTGGCGACGTTCTATCACTTCTTCCAGTTGAAGCCGCCGGGCGAGCACACCTGCGTCGTGTGCATGGGCACCGCCTGCTATATCAAGGGCGCGGCCCATCTGCTCGAGGCCATGGACGATCGCTACGGCATCAAGCCCGGCGAGACCACGGCCGACGGGAAGGTGTCGCTGTTGACTGCGCGCTGCCTCGGTTCGTGCGGGCTCGCTCCGGCAGCTGTCCTCGACGGCAACGTCGAAGCCAAGATCACGCCGCCTGCTCTGCTCGAAAACGTCCAACGCATGGCGCTGCGCGAGCACGTCAAAGTCGAACTCGATGCGGAAGAGGTAATGGCGTCATGACAACACCTGAAATGCTTTCTCAAGTCGCCGACAAGGAACGCGCGAACACGGCGGCGAGCAGCCTGCTGGTGTGCACGGCCGCGGGCTGCGTATCCTCCGGCGCCGACGAGGTCGTCAAGGCGTTGAAGGCCGAGGCCAAGGCACGCGGCGTGTCGTGCCAGATCAAGGGCGTGGGCTGCCTGGGCATGTGCCAGGCCGGCCCACTTGTGGCCGCCGAGCCGTCGGGCCATCTGCATCAGTTCGTCACCGCTGCCGATGCGCCCGAGATGATCGCGCACCTCGGCGAGGCGCCGTCTGAGCATCTCGCCCTCGACCCCAACCAGGCGTTCTTCAAGTGTCAGCAGAAGATCGTGCTCGAGAACTCGGGCGTGATCGACGCCGAGCGCATCGAAGAGTACATCGCGGTCGGCGGATACAAGGCACTCGCCGAAGTGCTCGCCGACATGACGCCGTCGCTGGTCATCAAGCGCATCACAGCCAGCGGGCTGCGCGGCCGCGGCGGCGCGGGCTTCCCCACCGGCGTGAAGTGGGCCACTGTGGCCAAGGCCGCCGGACCACGCAAGTTCGTGGTCTGCAACGCAGACGAGGGCGACCCCGGCGCGTTCATGGATCGAAGCGTGCTCGAGAGCGACCCGCATCGCGTCCTCGAAGGCATGGCTATCGCTGCGTTTGCGGTCGGCGCGCATGAAGGTTACCTGTACGTGAGGGCCGAGTACCCGCTGGCGGTCAAGCGCCTCAAGATCGCGATCAAGCAGGCCGAACGCATGGGCGTGCTCGGACGCAACATCCTTGAGACAGGCTTCGACTTCCACGTCGAGGTTCGGCTTGGCGCCGGCGCCTTCGTCTGCGGCGAGGAGACGGCGTTGATCGGGTCGATCCAGGGCGGCCGCGGCAACCCGCGACCGCGCCCGCCGTTCCCGGCCGAGAAGGGCCTGTGGCACAGCCCGACGCTGATCAACAATGTCGAGACCTACGCGAACGTGCCGACCATCATGCGCAAGGGCGCCGAGTGGTTCGCCGCGATTGGCACCGAGAAGAGCAAGGGCACCAAGGTCTTCGCGCTCGCCGGCGCTGTGCGCAACACAGGTCTGGTCGAAGTGCCGATGGGCATCACGCTGCGCGAGATCGTCTACGACATCGGCGGCGGCATCCCGGGCGATCGCGCCCTCAAGGCCGTCCAGACCGGCGGCCCGTCGGGCGGCTGCATCCCGGCGGAGTTCATCGACCAGCCGGTCGACTACGAGACGCTCAACAAGCTCGGCTCGATCATGGGCTCGGGCGGCATGATCGTCATCGACGACTCGGCCTGCATGGTCGACGTCGCGCGGTTCTTCATGGAGTTCTGCATGACCGAGTCGTGCGGCAAGTGCGTGCCGTGCCGCGCCGGCACCGTGCAGATCCACCAACTGCTGACCAAGATCGCTCGCGGCGAGGCCGGGCTCGAGGATCTCGACAGGCTCGAGAGCCTGAGCATGATGGTCAAGCGCGCCAGCCTGTGCGGGCTTGGCCAATCGGCGCCGAACCCCGTGCTGAGCACGCTGCGCTACTTCCGCGATGAGTATCTCGCTCACGTCGTCGAGCATCGTTGCCCGTCAGGGGTCTGCAAGATCGCGGCAGAGACGGCTTCCGCATCCGAGGGGGAGGTGATCCGATGAGCACAGACGCCAGTGTCAAGACACTCGTCATCGACGGCCGCGACGTCGGCGCCACGGGCGATCAGACGATCCTGGAAGTCGCGCGCGAGCACGGCATCCGCATCCCGACCCTGTGCCACCTCGAAGGCCTGATGCCGGTCGGCGCGTGCCGCATGTGCCTGGTCGAGGTCGTCGGCAGCAACAAGCTTCTGCCGGCCTGCGTCACCAAGGTGACCGAGGGCATGGAGGTGCGCACGCAGACGCCGGAACTCAAGGAGCTGCGGCGGATGACGCTCGAACTGCTCTTCGCCGAGCGCAACCATATCTGCTCGATCTGCGTCTCGAACGGGCACTGCCAGCTGCAGGCGCTCGCCGTCGAGAACGGAATCGATCACATCCGCTTCCCGTACCAGTATCCGCGGCTGCAGGTCGACACCACGCACCCGCGCTATGGCATGGATCCGAACCGCTGCGTGCTCTGCGGCCGCTGCGTCAGGGTCTGCGCCGAAGTGGAAGGCGCTCACGTGTGGGACATGATGGGCCGCGGTTCGGGCACGTTGATCACGGCCGAGCTGCGCACGCCCTGGGGGCTTGCCAAGTCGTGCACCAGCTGCGGCAAGTGCGTGCAGGTCTGCCCGACCGGCGCGCTCTTCGAGAAGGGCCGCGCGGTCGCCGAGATGGAGAAGCGCCGCGACTTCGTGCCCGCCATCCTGGCCGGGCGTGATGAAGAAGATGAATTGATGATGCCGTGACGCACAGAAAGCGAGGAGCGAAGGGCGGACTCGCCCTTCGCTCCTCGCCTGTTAGCGTCCTAAAACGGCCACCACCACCTGCGGCGTGACGTAGGCCTCACAGACGGCGGCGAAAGCGAGCAAGGGGATCACGACAAGCAAGTAGATACGGGCCCAGTCGGCGACGGAGAGAAGCCAGGCTTCGCCGATCGTGCGCCCGGGAGGCGGCGAGAGGAAACTGACGCTCATGCGCAGGATGGCGCCGCCGGCGATCAGAGCAGCCGGGATCTCGAAGACGCCATGCGGCAACACAAACGCGCCGAAGAACGTCG
Organism: Anaerolineales bacterium; assembly: GCA_044226485.1. Taxonomy (GTDB): domain Bacteria; phylum Chloroflexota; class Anaerolineae; order Anaerolineales; family UBA6663; genus UBA6663. Next base: position 358,338 of record JBGAGY010000005.1, on the reverse strand, counting down.
CAGCGTTGACGCCGAAGCTGGCCAGCTGCCCCGACAAAAAGCCCGCGATGCCGAGCGGCATCATCAGCAGCAGCAACGCCAGGACACCCCATGACGCGATGCCGGCCAGGGAGGCCAGCCCGATCGCGCGCACGTTGTTGAGGAAGATCCACACGGCGCCGTTGAGCGTCGAAATGCCCGTCTGGTCGAAGCGAGACGCGATGTCGCCGAAGGCCACGTCGCGCGTGACCTCTTCAGGGAGTCGATAGTTGCCGGCCTCGATGTAGCCAAGGCTGGTGCCCGCCAGAAGAGCGATCGCCACAAACGCGATCGGCAGCGCCGTCCGGCCGACGGCGCCCAGCACCTCACGGCGGTACCAGCGCCACACGCCCTCGCGCGGCTGTCGGTCTCCGACGAAAGCCCTGGCGAAGAACCGCCAGGCCGCCCGCAGGTCGAGCCTGTCGAGCTCGCGGCCAAGGAGCTCTTCACGTTGGAAGAGCCGCACGCCCATCCGCCAGAGCCCGACCAGCACGGCGCCCAGGCCGAGCATGATCCACCACAGCAGATTGAGTTCGCCCCAGAGCATGAGCACCGTCAGACCCTGGATCAGCATCGCGAACGGGATGATCACGAAGCTTGCCAGGAGATTGGCGGCACGCACCGACGTCACCTGCGACGAGATCACGACCGCGGCCGACACCATCACGGCCGCCTGAACGACGGCCAGCAACGCCACCTGGGCGTAAAGATCGAAGGCCGGCAGCCAGCCTGTCTGAAAAAAGACACCGCTGACGTAGACCGCGATTCCGAGTTGGCTGGCCACGATCGGCGTGAGCATCGACGAAAGGGCCTTTCCGACGAACAACTCGCGATCAGTGAGCGGCGTGGCCAGCAGGGGTTCGAGCGTCAGCCGCTCCTTCTCTCCGACGAAGCTTTCGAGGGCCAACACGAGAGAAACCGCAACCGGAAAGAAGCCGACGACCATCATCAGGAACGGCGCCAGCCGGTCGCCGTCGAGCGCGCCGCCGGTGGCGTTGACGTAGCGGATCATGCGATCGGCCGTGAAGGTCATCAGCGACGGGAAGATCAGGGTCAAGATCGCGATCGGCGTCAGAATGCGCCAGTCGCGGAACTGATCGCGGATCTCGCGCTTCGCCACGATCACGATGCGGCGCAGGCTCAGAGCCAGTCGGCGCGGGTCAATGCGCATCGGTCGCCTCCACTACCTGCAGATAGACGTCTTCAAGGCTGCGCTCGACCTCGGCCAGGCCGAGCACGGGCGCCCGTCGTTCCGCCAGCCACGCGATCGTGGCCGGGTTCATCACTTCGGGTTCGTCAGTGCGATAGCGGATCCAGCTCTCGCCCTGCCCGACCACGTCGAGGCGCTCGGCCAGCCCGGCTGCGAGTCCGTTGAGCGGAGCGGCGAGACGCAACTCGAAGACGGACGGACCCAGCAGCCTGCGCTTGAGCTCGGTCGGCGTGCCCAGCTCGATGATGGCGCCACGTCGGATGATCGCGATCTGGTCGGCGAGCTGCTCGGCCTCGTGAAGGTTGTGTGTGCAAAGCAGGATCGTGCGACGTTCGCGGCGCAACGACTCGATCGCGTCACGCACGGCGCGGACGGAGACCGGGTCCATGGCCGAGGTCGGCTCGTCGAGGACCAGGACGTCGGGGTCGTGCAGCATCACGCGAATCAACGCCAGTTTCTGGCGCATGCCCTTCGAGTACTCGCCGAGTCGCCTGTCGCGAGCGTCGGCCAGGCCGAACTGTTCGAGCAGGTGCTGCGACCGCTCGCGCGTGACCTGCGGGGCGAGCCCGTACAGATCGCCAAAATAACGCAGATACTCCTCAGACCGCATGCGGGCATAGAGGCCGTGATGCTCGGTGAGGACGCCTACGCGCCGCCGGACCTCTTCGGCCTGAGTGACCACGTCGAAGCCGGCCACACGAGCCCAGCCGGACGTCGGCTTGAGGATCGACGTCAGCATGCGGATCGTGGTCGTCTTGCCGGCCCCGTTGGGGCCCAGCAATGCAAGCACCGATCCGGCGGGCACCTGCAACGAGATCCCGCGGACGGCCGTGAACGTATCGAATTGCTTGGTCAGTTGATCTGCGACGATCATCGCATCGAAGATTATACGGCCCAGTCCATCGATCCCCAACGCGACAGATGTACCAGGGTGTTATGTCGCAGAGCGTGGCGCGTCAGTCGCGCCCGGCTCTACGATCGCAGGGTTTGGAGCTGATGCCGCCGAAGCCGCCGGTGCCGCTGGGCGAGCACGATGGCGGCAGCGACCGCCACGACGAGCATGATCGCCTGATTGGTATTGAGGCCCAAAGTCTGGTTGTTGTCGAGGCGCAGGAAATCCAGGAAGAAGCGCAACACCGGATAGGCGATCAGATAAATCACGAAAACGTCGCCATCCTTGAGCCAGTTGATGTATCGGCGCGCCACATAAAGCAAGCCGAGGCATATCAAAGCGTCGCCGATGCTTTCGTAAAGGAAGAGCGGGTGAAAACGCAACGCCGGGTCAGTGAACCCAAGTACGCGGTGCGCGGCGTCGATGTTGATGCCCCAGGGGAGCGTCGTCGGCGCGCCGTACAGCTCCTGGTTGATGAAGTTCGCCCAGCGCACGATGGCCTGTCCCAAGGCCAGGCCGGGGGCCGCCCAATCGATGACCTTGGCGAACGGCAGGTTACGGCGTCTGCAGAAGATCCAGACACCGAGGACGCCGCCGATCACGCCACCGGGGATGCCGAGGCCGCCATTGTTGATCGCCAGCGCCGCGGGCAACCTGAGCACGAAGTCGCCCCATTGAAACACGGGCAGCGTGTTGCTGAGGTTCATGTAGTACCAGACGTCGACGCCCTGGCTGGGCGGCGGCGTGAAGATGTGCCAGAGGCGCGCGCCGATGATGCCGCCCCCAAGCGCCCACAGCAGGGCATCCCAGATCGGTTCGGGGTCGTGCCCGGCGCGCTCAGCTGCCTTGGCGGTCAGCCACGCGCCGACTGCTGCCCCGAAGACCATGATCAATCCATAGAAATGGAAATACAACGGTCCGAGGTGGATGCCGGTCTGGTCGATGAACATGGCTGAAGAGGGAGGGTCAGGCTGCGACAGCGAACGAACCGGTCAAGTCACGTCGCTTTCGGCACCAGCGCTCCCCGCCTCACGCTCCGCGCTCTCCACTTCACGTTCCACGTTCGGAGTGCCTTCGCGCGCCCGCAACTCATGTCGGCGCAGGCGGCGGTGGCGCTGAGCGAGGAAGGCGCTCGCGGCGATGGCGACGACGAGCATGATCACCTGGTTGGTGTTGATGCCCAGGGTCTGATTGTTATCCAGACGCAGGAAGTCCAGGAAGAAGCGCAGCGCCGGATAAGCGATCAGATAAATGACAAACAGGTCGCCGTCCTTCAGCCAGTGCGTGGACTTGCGGGCCAGATAGAGCAGTCCCAGGCAGATCAGGACGTTGCCGATGCTCTCGTAAAGGAAGAGCGGATGGAAGCGCAGCGCCGGATCGGTATAGCCGAGGATGCGATGGGCGGCATCGATGTCCAACCCCCACGGAAGCGTGGTGGGCGCGCCGTACAACTCCTGGTTGAGGTAGTTGCCCCAACGGCCGATCGCCTGAGCAAGCACCAGGCCAGGCGCCGCCCAGTCGACGAACTTGGCGAACGGGATGTTGCGGCGCCTGCAGAAGATCCACACCGCCAACACGCCGCCGATCACGCCACCCGGAATGCCCAGGCCGCCGTTGTTGACAGCAAAGGCGGCGGGTACCTGGATGTTGATGTTGCCCCACTGGAAGATGGGCAGCAGGTTGGTGAGGTTCAGGTAATACCAGACGTCGACGCCCTGGCTGGGCGGCGGAGTCAGGATGTGCCAGATGCGCGCGCCGACGATCCCACCCAACAGGGCCCAAAGCAGCGCATCCCATACCGGTTCGGGATCGTGGCCCGTGCGCGCGGCCTCGCGCGCCGCGAGCCAACCCGCGACGAACGCGCCCGACACGAGGATCAGGCCATAGAAGTGGAAGAAGATCGGACCGAGGTGGATGCCGGTTTGATCGATATACATGGTTACCAACAAGGCCTCAGGCCACTGGCGTCAGGCGTCGGGTCGACGAACTGAAGCCCGATGACACGGAAGCCTCAATCCTCCTGCTTCGAATAGGCCTGCTTGCGGACGTGCCAGGTGCGCTGCAGCGCGGTGAAGTTGGCGAAGATCGCCAGGATCCAGATCGCGGCCCAGGGGATATTGAACAACAGACACGGCGCCATGATGAGGTAGCGCTCCAGCCGCGTCATCACCCCAACGTTGGCCGTAAAGCCCAACGACTCGGCGCGCGACTTGGTGTACGACACCATCACGCTGCCCATGATGGCCAGGAAGACCAGAATGATGTTCAACCGGCCGTTGGGGTCGTTGCCAAACGCATAGAAGTAGGCCAGGCCGAGCAGGATCAGCATCTCGGACCAGCGGTCCGTGATGGAGTCGACGAAGGCGCCGAAGCGCGTCGGCTGGTTGAGCCGACGCGCCATGGTTCCGTCGAGGGCGTCGAATGGGCCGCCGATGAGGATGAAGATCCCGCCAAGCGTCATCGAGCCTTGAGAGATGAAGAATGCCCCGATCGCGTTGAGCACAAGCCCGGCGCCGGTCATGTAGTTGGGATGGATGCCGAGCCGATTGAAGAAATCGGCGATCGGGTCCACCACCCCTTTGAACGTCACTCGAAACCAATCGGTGACCGTCGGCGCTTTCGCGCTGGGCTTTGGGCTCTCCATCATGGCTTTCTAAGCGGCCGGCTGGCCGTCACTTTCCGGCGATGAAATCCTCGAGCTTGCGCTTGGCGATCTCGTCGGTGTACTGCTCGGGCGGCGACTTCATGAAATAGCTCGACGGCGCCTTGATCGGGCCGCCGATGCCGCGGTCGAGCGCGAGCTTGGCGCAGCGCACCGCATCGATCACGACGCCGGCCGAGTTCGGGCTGTCCCAGACCTCGAGCTTGAGTTCGACGTTGAGCGGGACGTTGCCGAAGGTCGTGCCTTCGAGGCGGATGTAGGCCCACTTGCGGTCGGTCAGCCACGGCACGTAGTCCGACGGGCCGACGTGGATCTTCTCGTCGTCGATTTCGAAGTCGAGCTGCGAGGTGACAGCCTGGGTCTTCGAGATCTTCTTCGACTCGAGGCGCTCGCGCTCGAGCATGTTGAAGAAGTCGGTGTTACCGCCGAAGTTCAGTTGATACGTGCGATCGAGCTTGACGCCGCGGTCCTTGAACAGGTTGGCGAGGACGCGGTGCGTGATGGTGGCGCCGACCTGGCTCTTGATGTCGTCGCCGACGATCGGCACGCCGGCCTCGACGAAGCGCTTCGACCAGTACGGCGAGGAGGCGATGAAGACCGGGATGCAATTCACGAAGCCGCAGCCAGCCTCGAGGATCTGTTCGACGTACCACTTGGTGGCCATCTCAGAGCCAACGGGCAGATAGCTGACCACGACGTCGGTCTTGGTCTCCTTGAGGATGCGCACGATGTCGGCCGTCGGCCCGGGGGCCTTCTTGACCATCTGCGACAGATACTTGCCGATGCCGTCGTGGGTCATGCCGCGCTGCACGGGCACCCCGAGCTTCGGCACATCCGAGAACTTGATCGTGTTATTCGGGTGAGCGAAGATGGCTTCGCTCAGGTCCTTGCCGACCTTCGTATCGACCACGTCGAAGGCCGCCGAAAACTCGATGTCACGGATGTGATAGCCGCCCAGATTGACGTGCATCAGGCCGGGAACGCGGTCGCTCTCTTTCGTGTTCTTGTAGAACTCAACACCCTGCACCAGCGACGAAGCGCAGTTGCCGACGCCGATAATCGCGACGCGGACTTTCTTGCTCGATTTCTTGGCCACTCACTCCTCCAGAAGTCGCCGTTTTCACGGCACGGGGCTACAGACAAGCTGACATTATAACGTGCCAAGACGCAGGAGCGAGGGGAGATGAGAAAGGAGCGATTAACGCACGAGCCCGTAGTCCACGCCCCTCCCATTTCACGCTACGGTTTGCAAGGCGCCCTCCGCTATGCTATACTCTGCGGGCTGTCGCGGGGCGTGGCTCAGTTTGGCTAGAGCACTCGGTTCGGGACTGAGAGGTCGAGCGTTCAAATCGCTCCGCCCCGACACACAAAGACCCACAGGTGTTCCTGTGGGTCTTTTGTTTCTTTGGCCAGCCCGGAATGACCTCGGCCGTCCGTTATTCGGCTACCTGGCCGGCAGCTCGTGCCGGAGATCCGCCAGGAAGCGCTGCGGATCTCCGTGCAGGCCCTGGCCGGAGCGATACGGGCAACGGCGGTCAACGCGGCGAGCCCGGTCAACGAATCCTGATGAGACCCGAAACCGTAGTTCCCCATCGTGACTGTCAGACAAGTGCACATCGCAGGCTGCACGGCAACGCGAGGATCGTTGACACCCTGCGCGTCGATACGTGCCCGGCATCCAGGACGTCAGAAGCCGCCAGGAGCCTGAGGGCCATCCGTGCGACTGATATCAAAGTCAGACCTCAGGAGAAACAAAGGAGATCGCCGGCGAAAGGGGCGCGTCCATACACCAATCGTAGTACCCAGACCCCGCACAGGATTTGCAGAGCGTCTGGTCTGCGATGGCGACTTCGCGGCCATTGAGGATCTCTTCGCCACAGTGGTCGCAGGTGGCGCGCAGTCCCGGCCGGCTGACCCAGACCGCCACATCCGTGCGCAAACGGACGTCGCACGCATTGAGCAGTTCTTCGGCCGGCATGCGTTGGTACCCGAGCAGTTGCCCCTGCCAGCGACTCGTCGCTTCAGGCGCATAGTGTGGCGCGCGGACACGCGAGTCTTCGCGGGGCCAGACTCGCACCGCCCGACCGGTCTGCGTGTCAACGAACGTCGCGGCAACCTTGCCGAAGTCCTCAACCCGCATCGTCCGACGCCCTACCCAGCAGTTGGTGGCCGTGGCGACGCCGTCGGCGAAACAGCCATCAGTCTCGACGATGGCTAACAGACGCTTGTCGCTCTGGGGAACGGTCAGGTTCAGGAGCGCCCCGCCCAACAGGCCGATGCGCACGCCTAACACCTGACGCGGGCACAGATGCCGATGCAGTTCGGCACTTCTTGCGTACAACGCGGTAAGTGAGTCGATCATCAGAGTTGGCAGGGCGACGCCGAGATCTCAACGCTCGGCATCGCCCCGCCCCATGGGCGTTGACGTCAGTACGGAAGTCCGATGTGGCTGCCCGATGTGAGCATCAACATGAAGAACGCCGCCCGGCCGGCGAACTCGCCAAAGAGGACGAGCACCGGCAGCCAGCTCGGGATCCGCCGCGTGCGGGCCACGACAGCCAACGGCGCGACAAGCCCGACCAGGATGAAAAGCCAGTACAGCGGCGAGGTCAGGAAGGCCTTGCCCGTAGCGGCCACGACGGCGTCGCCCGAGAGCCAGACGCACGGCACAGCCAGGTAGATCACAAGGCTGATCAGTGCGCCGGTCGAGAACACCCAGGCCACCAATCCGTGCTTGTTCTCAGGCGCGAAGTAGCTGGCGACCGCACTGCCAGCCGTCGACGCCGTCAGCATGAAGAACACGAACGGCCAGATGTTGTGCACCGCCGGCTGCCCGGCCGGCGCGTAGGTCATGCCCATCATCGCGACCGCCACGACGCCGACCACGGCGATGGCCTTCATCAGCCAGCCGTTGACCGGCCCACGCCAGGCCGACCACAACGCCAGCGCCACCAGCACGACGAACACCACAAACGTCAGGATCTCGCGGCTCAGCCACGCGCTGCCGACGTTCGAAACGATGCGGTAGACCGCCTCGGGATGCCCAAGGTGGAAGAACGACGCCAACACGCCAACTGCGAGCAGAGCCGCAATCGTGCCCCACTCGGCGATCGGGCGCTGCGGGCCATCCGCCGTCTGCCATTGGCGCACCGCGGCAAGCACCGCCGCGCCGATCGATGCCTGGGTCAACAACGTGAAAAGGATCAGGGGCAAAGACAGGTTTTCCATCACGACTCCCTCCGCACGATGGTGGGTTGCTCAGGCATAGTGAAGCGCGTCGACGGGCCGACCTCCGGCCGATGCGGAAAGCCGGGCGGGAACTGGATCGCGCTTGGGTCGTCGAAGGTCTCGAGGTCGATCAGGCTGAGCGCGCCGGTCGGGCAACCCTGCACGCACGCCGGCTGAAGCCCCGCGTCGATCCGCTCCCAGCACAGGCTGCATTTCTCCGCCTTGCGCGTGTTCGGGTTGTACTTCGGCACGCCAAACGGGCACGTGTGCAGGCACTGCTGGCAGCCAATGCACAGATCGGGGTGATGGACGACGATGCCGTCCTCGCGCTGGCTGTACGCGGCCGCCGGGCAGCCTTCGAGGCACGGCGGGTTGTCGCAGTGGTTGCAGGCCAACGACATCCAGGCGCGGTCGCGGTGTGGGTAGATCTCCTCGCTGACCGGGTAGACCTTGCGCCAGACGATCCCGGCGTCCTGGTGGTACTGGTTCTTGCACGCCATGGCGCAGGTGTCACAGCCGATGCACAGCGCCATGTTGACGTGAAATGCGTAGCGTTTGCTCATGGGTTTTTTCTCCTGGACGAGCGGGTGTCAATTGACCGCGGACCGCTGACGGCTGACCGCAGACCTTGATGGCGCCAGTCGACAACCTGGCCAAGAGGTCTGCGGTCCGCAGTCTGCCATCTACGGTCTTTCCACGCGCTCATCCTTTCGTCGCCTTTCAGGCCGCTGCTTTCTCGATGTCGGCAAACTGGTCGTGGATCGCGACGCCTGGCGAGCCGGTCTTGTAAGCACCCATGTCGGACGACACGTCGTCGACCAGCAGGTTGACGTTGAACCCGTTGGCGGCCCCAAACCAGGCTTCGTACATCAGCAGGGTATCGGCCGGCACGTTGTTGGTCAGCTGAGCCTTCAGCTTCACCTCGCCGGTCGGGTTGAAGACGCGAACGGTGTCGCCGTCGGCGATGCCCTTGGCGCTCGCCGTCTTGGGGTGCACGTACACGAGCGGCTCGGGGTTCACGTCGTGCATCCAGTCGAGGTTCTGGAACTGCGAGTGAAGGCCGTGCTTGGCGTGGGGCGTGAGCAGCCGCAGCGGTGCGTAGGCCTCGCGCCCGACCTTGTGCTCGGGCAGCGCCGTGTGGCCGTTGGTCTGGGCGGTTTCAGACTTGAACTCGTACTTGCCAGACGGCGTCGAGAACTTCAGATCCGACCAGGACGCCGACGAAGGCAGCTTGGCCTTGGCCGATCCCTTGCGCAGATCCTCCCACGACGTGATCCCAAAGAGCTGGTAGATCCCGTCGTTGAACTCCTTGATCATCATCTCCTTCGCGTCGATGTTCTGCGGGAACGTGCATGAGCCGAGTTGCTTGGCGTTGAGCACGCCCGAGAGCGCCGAAGCGATCTCGATGTCGGACTTGGTCTCGAAGAGCGGTTTGATGGCCTGCTCGTTGAGATGTATCCAGTAGTGCCAGTACGAAACGTTGACCGTCCAGTCTTCGAACGGCGTGACAGTCGGCAGCACGATGTCGGCCTGCTCGACCGTCGGATTGAAGAACAGATCGACGGCCACGATCATCTCGAGCTTTTCGAAGGCCTTGAGGATCTTGTTCTTGTCGAAGTCCTGGCTGACTACGTTCTTGTTGGCGATCCAGAGCAGCCGCACCGGCGGCTCGTCGGAGTCGAGGATCTCCTGGGCGATCTTGTTGATGTTGAACGTTCGATCGGTGTAGCTCGCCGCGACGTCGGCGCCCTGGCCGGTGTCGAATTCGCCCTTGGGGCCGGTCGCGCCGGTGTAGCCGACCGAGCCTTCAGGAGTGGCCTGGACCATGGCGTTGTAGTTGAAGCCCCAGGTGTAAAGGTGGCCGTAGCGAGCGCCGCCGCCGGGCTTGCCGACGTTGCCGGTCATCGCCACAAGCGCGTCGATCGCGCGCACGTTGGCGCCGCCGTTGATGTGGCGCTGCATGCCATAGCCGATCCAGATCGTGGCGGGGCGAGCGGTCGCGAACTCCTCGGCCACGCGCTTGACCACGTCGACGGGCAGGCCGGCCTGTGCGGCGGCCCACTCGACCGTGACGTTGGCCTTCACGTAGGCCTCGAACTCGTCGTAGCCGAAGCCGTTGGCCGCGACCCAGCTGCGGTCGACCAGGCCCATGTCGATCAGGTGCCGCGCCATGCCCAGCGCCAGCGCGCCGTCAGAGCCGGCCTTGACCTGCCAGTACTCGTCGCCCTTGACTGCGGTCTGCGTCAGGACGGGATCGATCACCACGACCTTGGCGCCGCGCTTCTTGGCTTCGTAGATGTACTTGAGCGAGTGCACCGAGCAATACGCAGGGTTGGCGCCCCAGACGATGATGTACTTGCTCTCGACCATGTCCTCAGGGTCGTTGCACCACATGTTGCCCAGGTCATAGTTCTGGGCGTCGATGCCGGCCGGCCAGCACGGCGTGCCGACGAAGCGCGTGGTGTAGCCGAGGGACGACATCATGCCCTCGACGCCGTAGTGCGTGATCCCGAAGTTGCCCGAGTACTTGGTCAGCGCCATGCCGAGGAGCGAGCCGTCTTTGGCCTTGATCTCCAGGATCTTGTCGGCGATGGCGTTGAGGGCCTCATCCCACGAGATGCGCTCCCACTTGCCGGAGCCGCGGCCGACCTGACGCATCGGATACTTGATCCGGTCTGGGCTGTAGACGGTGCGCGGGTAGGCGTAGCCTTTCACACACAGCCCGCCGTCGGTGAAGGTCGACTCGGGCGCGCCCTCGACGAACTCGAGCACACCGTCCTTCACATAGCTGACGATGCCGCAGGTGTCGTAGCAATTGCGCGGGCAGGCGTTGCGGAAAGTCTGATAGGCGTCAAGCCCCGCGAACGTCGTGCGCCCAAACGTCGGGCCCTCCTGCGACAACGAGCGCAGCAGGCCGGTGCGCGGCAGGGCCGCCACCGCTCCGGTCATCATCAGGATCTTCAAGAAACTCCGGCGTGAGATCCGGTTGCCAAGGGCGAGCTCGATGTTGCGGGCGCCCGATGACGTTGGTTCGTGCATCGATGGCCTTCCTTTCTCGATCAGTTGGAATGAAACGATGAGTTCACGGCGCGCCAACGGGCTCGGCGTCGGCGGGCTCGGTGTTGAACACGGCTTCGAGCAGCGCCTGGCTCACGGCCAGCAGCGCTGGATGAAGATCGGGGGCGGCCTGGACCTTGGCCACGAAGGCCGGCACCCAGGCCTGCAGGTGCGCACGCAGGTAGTCGCGCGAGTCAGCGAGCTGCGAGGAGGGCACCACCCGCAGCGCGTGCTCGACCTTCCAGAGCGCGTCGAGCTCGAAGGCCACATGGTCGTCCGGGATCGAGTTCAACCAGGGCAGCGCCAACCCCAGCATGTCGAACAACTGGCGGATCTTGAGGGTCGTGGCCCCCATCAGGCGCGTGGCATCGCCGTCGAGGTAGATCGAAGCATACGGCGGCGCGACGAGCGCGCGCGGCCCGACGAACAGACGGTTGAAGCAGAAAACCGCTTCTTCATCCCAGTCATCGATAGCCGGAAGCCCGGCGCCCTTGTTCGCTTCGGAGAGCTCGAGATAAGCGCCCTTCAGTTCAGCGGCGTTGGCAGCAAAGAAGAATCGACTGAGAGCGAGGAGCGTTTGAGGTTCAGCGGTCATTTCGGTTTGGCGCCAGCGGTAATGTCTTTGTGCGGGATTTCACAGAGACCTTAACACTGCCACCGCCTGACCGCATCCTTCGGCGCGACGGTTTCGGGATCACCCAGGTGGGCGATCTTGGGCTTCACCCTCCGGAGCGATCAGGCCACGGCGCATGGCGTACGCCGCCAGCTGAGTCCGGTTTTCGAGATCGAGTTTCTCGAGAATACTCTTGACGTGAGCCTTGACGGTGTTGACCGAGATCTGCAGCCGCGCCGCGATCTGGGGATTGCTTTCGCCGGCCGCCGCCAGCTGAAGCACTTCGTGCTCACGGCTCGTGATCTGCTCGATCGGATCGGGTGCACGCATCCGTCTCAAGTTGCGCATCACGCGCGTGGCAGTGGCATGCGTCACGGCGACCTCACCGCGCGTCATCCCGAGCACGAGGTCGAACAACTCGCCCGAGTCGAGGCTCTTGGGCAGATAGCCGGCGACGCCCAGGCGGATCGCCTGCTCGAGATGATCGTCGGTCTCCGAGGCGGTCAGCATGATGATGGCCGTATCCGGACATTGCTCGCGAATATGGCGCGCTGCCTGCAGACCATCGACCTGCGGCATGAGGATGTCGAGCATCATCAGATCCGGGCGGAGCCGGCGGCACAGGTCGATCGCGCTTTCGCCGTCTTCGGCCTCGCCGATCACGGTCACCAGATCGGGCCGCGTGTTCATCAGCGAGATCAGGCCCTGGCGAAAGAGCCTGTGATCGTCGGCGACGACGGTTCGTAGCGGCAGCGGCTTCGGTGTGGCTTCGCTCATCGGTGTGGCTTCCTTAGCTGGCATTCCGCGGGATATGCAGGTGGATCAACGTCCCCTCGCCGGGAGTTGACGTGATCTGAAGCTCACCGCGGACGCCCTCGGTGCGTTCGCGCATCGACGTCAGGCCGAAGTGCTTGTCGAGCGCCTGCTCCACGAAGCCGACGCCGTCATCACGAATGTCGACCGTCAGGCCGGAGCCGGACTCTTCGACCGTCACCCATACGTTTTGAGCCCTGGCATGCTGCCGGATGTTCGCCAACGCCTCCTGCACGATGCGTACGAGCTGCACCTCGCACAGCGGCGACAGGTGAGTGGGTGCGTGGCACTGGCGCTGCACGTGGGTCTGGATCCCGGTCTGCGCGCCGAACTGCGCGATGTGTTCGATCAGATACGGCACAACCTGGCCCTGCTGCGAGAGCATCGTGCGGAGATTCAGGATGTTCTCGCGCACCTCCGCCTGTGCCTCGCGGATGCGCTCGCGCGCGCGGCGTAGCTCCGCCTGCGTCTCCTCGAGCTTGCCCTGGCTGACAAGCGACTCCAGCGACTGCATCTGAAGGCTGAGGAACCCGATGATCTGAGCCAGGCCGTCGTGCATTTCGCGCGAGAGCCGCGCGCGCTCGGTCACCACAGCCCCGGATTGGATCTGTTCGGTCAGCCGGCCATGCTCGATCGCGATCAACATCTGGTGCGCGAGGCTCTCCAGCACCACCTGCTCCGACGCCGTGAAGGGCCGCTGTTGCGCGCGCCCGACCCAGAGTCTGCCGACCAGCTGCTCGCTGGTTTTGAGCGGGATCGCGGCGACCTGGCCCAGGGCCTGATCGGGCCCGGGCATGCGGGCGCCCGTGGTCTTCTCCAGCTCGCCTGGGTCTGGGACGTACGTCTGGTCGATCTTCTCGACGCCGCTGGTCGACACCCGGTATTTCAGCCTGAAGCGAGCTGCCTCGGGCTCCCACAGTCCCACCACCGCAGCGTCGGGCTCGGTCAGTTCGTAGAGCGCGCCCATGGCCTCGAGGAACACATCCTCGGTGTCGGCGCCGCCCGAGAGCCGCTGGCTGAGGCCGACCAGCGTGTTCACCCAGCGCAGGATCGCACGGTTGAGAGTCAGCGCTTCCTCCTTCTGGATGCGCTCGGTCAGGTCGTTGAGGATCAGGACGGTGCCCCAGTACTTCTCGCTGACGTCCTGCATCCGCTTCATCTTGACCTGGAAGTGGCGTTCGCCCTGCAGCGTGCCGAGGCTCTTGACCACAACGAGTTCCTGCTCGCTGCTCCTGGAGAAAGCCGCGATCTCGTCGGCCAACCAGGGGAAGGCCTCCTCGACCGGTTGCTGATCGTAATAGCGATGCGCCGGCAGGTTGTGCGCCTGGAACAACTCGGCAGCGGCCTGATTGATGTTCTCGATGAGGTTGCGGCGATCGAGCAGAATCACCGGATCGTAGAGGCTTTCGAAGATCGTCAGGTACTTGTTCTTCTCGTTGGTCAGCGTGCGGTTCTGGTCCTGCAGTTCATCCACGGCCTGGCCGGCGTTGAGAGCGTTCCACTCGACGCTATAGCCGATCTCGAAGCGATCGAAGAAACGCCCGAGGAAGTCGAGATACTCGCGCTCGACGGCGGGTTCGAGCCGCTGTTCGCGCACCAGGTCGTCGTAGCCGCGCCGGTAGTACTTGACCAGCCCCAGGAACATGCCCAACGTCACGCCGCGTGCGCGATGCTTGCGGACCTCGGTGATGCTGAACTGGTCGATGATCGTTTCATTGAAGGTGTCGTCGAGGCTGGGAGACGGGACCTCTTCTTGCGTCGCCAGAACCTCCGCCATGGCCTCGCTCAGCGAATGGATCGAGATCCGCCAGGCTTCGATCAAGGTCGAGGTGTAGCGCGTGTACTCGTGTACCTTGGCGTAGTCGATGACACGCCGCAGAATCCAGTCTTCGTGGTGCGAGACCAGATCGATCAGGTCGTTGAGGGTCGGATTGTCGACAGCGAGGGTCATGCGGGCATTCTAGGCCGGCGACCCAGGCGCCATAACTGCCAGATATCACCGATCAGAGCACAACTTATTCATCCCGGCGCCCGGGATCGGCCAGCCCAACCCAGGCCCAGGTAGCCGCCTCTGCACGTTATGTTCTCCTAGGGAGCCCGCCAGAAGCGCCCCCAGCCTCACCGGGCTGTGCGCGGCTGTCGATGTCAGAAGCGTCCAAGGTTCGGGTGACCCATCCCAGGGCAGCGACCAACGCGACGGCCGTGATCGCGTGTGATCACGGCCGTGCAAGCTCATACGCCGGTTGTGTTTCTCTGGCCCTCGACAGGGCCGTTGTCGGTCCGCCGCCAGCGGCTCCCTAGCCTGGAGAGCGCGGCGTGTGATCGAGATCAAACACCATGATCGGAATGCGGCGTTGCACCTGCGCCTGATAGTCCAGGTACGGTGTGTGGCGCGCCGTCACGAAACTCCACCAAGCGTCATACTCGCCGTTTTTCGCCTCATGCGCCACCGCTGTCAGGGTCTGCCCATTGATCGCCAACACGGCCTTTGGGTTCTTGATCAGGTTCAGATACCACTCGGCCTGCTGATCTTTGCCCCAGTTCGATGCCACGATCCCGTATTGGTCACCCTGACGGAAATACGCGATCGGGATCCCCCGCTGCTTGCCCGACTTGCGCCCGGTGGTGTGCAGCAGCAGGATCCGTTGGCTCCCCAATTGGTGACCCAGACGGCCGTTGCTCACTCGAAGCAGCCAGGCATGGGCCGCCATGAACCAACGCCTTGTACGATCCTGGAGAGCCATCCGACCGACTTCCTTTGACGAGAGCCGCCTACCCACCGAGCGCGTGCTGTCGTTTGATGGACTCAATGGCGGCCAGATGTTCCGTCAGGTGCTCGTCGATCATGTGAATGATCTGCTCGGCGCTGACGGCCTGCACGTCACGTCCTTGATCATCCACAATCATCACGTTTCGCTCCCAGGCATCCGCGAAACACTCTGCCAGATCCTTCATGTGCTGACGGTGTGCCTTAGTGAGCGCCACCGACGCGCAGATCGGCCGTCTGTCAAACGCCAGGGCTGCCGCCCAAGGATCGTTTCCTGGGAAGCCTTCGAATCGGACTTGCGCACCGGGCGTGGCCAGGGCTTTCTTGAACGGCATCGACCACGCATCGCCGTCATCGGCGATGTGGTGCACCATCTGTCGGATGGTCCACTCACCCTGCGCGCTGGCATAGTCGAGTTCGTTCTCCGACAGGGCTGTGACAGCCTTCTCAAGCCTGTCTGCCCCCAAGACAAAATGTGCCAATGATTCTTTTTGGGATGTGGTTAGCTCAGACATGGTTAGTAATCCCCCTGTGCTCATTGTAACCAAGATGAGTGAGAACAATGAGAGGGGTCACACACGATTGGAGTGCAGCTGTCGCCTTTGTGATCAGGTAGAGGCTGGCCGACCCGCATCCTTGCGTCTCGATACCACGCGAGCGCGGCCACCCAACACTGATCTCATAAGTACTCTACCTTCAACAGAGTCTTGCTGATCGGAAGATAGTACGCTCGCGCCGAAGGGGCGTCTGACAGGCGTTCGTAGGTGCCGTACGAAGGTATTTGGAAATGCAGGTTGCCCACCGAGTAGTACATCTCTCTTCCCCGGGTGCCAGACGAACCAGTCTTCATGCCACGTCCCTCGGCCCGCAGGACTCGGCCGAGCAGCAGATCGAACACGCAGGTTCACATGCCGTACGGCCAGAGGTCCGATGGGAGGCAGGTCTGACATCGTGCTCCTTTGTTGACGTGATCGCGGGGTGTGTTCAGCCCCACAATTCCTCGTACCGTCGCGCCAGCATGGAAAGGGCGCGCAGAGCGCCGGTGACATGCTGGCCCCAGTGCGCCTCGAAGCCAAAGCGCCACTGCCACAAGGCCCGTTCACGCTGGCCACGGTTCCACTGGTCAAGCCCGGTCCGCAACCCCATATAGGTGTCCCAAAGATCATGCGCAAGGTCACCGGTCGTGGCCAGGTCATCATCGAGCGCCCATGGGTCGAACACTTCTCTGTAGTTGCGGTGATCGCCCAACTGGCTGATCAGAAAGGGTTTGTCGGGGCGAGAGCAACGCTCTCAGAGACCACGCTCGGGTCGAGCTCAGCAGCATGCAGGTCGAACCAGTCCGGTCGAGTCACCGCGGCGCTGATCGGATGTTGGCCCTTCGCGCAGGCATGCATCTGGCCCAGCACGCGCCCCCAGTTCTGGAAGTATTCCTCGATAGGCGCGCCGTCGCGATACCGATAGCCGCTGTCGGGGATGCGCGTCCCCCTGTCCTTCACCACCAACGAGACCAGATGAAATGGCACGCCGTCGACCTTGATCGTTGCCAGGGCTGCCCGATTTCGAGACAGGACCGGCGTGGAGACGCGGACGCCGTGAACGGCCAGATCGTTGACGAAGTGCAACTCCGCGGTGATCTGATCAACGGTGCGGTCTGGGCGGAACGATACCCGCAGAACTCGCGGCTGACCCTGATGCGTGTATGAGTAGACCAGGTGGGCGCAGCCTTCATATTCCGGGACGAGCGCCCAACCGTCATCCGCCGCGCCGAATAACTCAGAGGCCGCCGCGAGCATGGCGGCTTCGTGCTGTGTGATGATCTCTTCGCGCTGCATATCCCCTCGGTGGAAGGCCCAAGTGTTCAACGCGGTGGCATGGCCTACCTCTGCGCGAAGGTTCGGGCGCCCGGCCGGTCAACGTGGTTCGGTGGGCACAACAGACGATGCCGGGTCAGTGGGGGCTGACCCGGCATCTCAACGGGGACACGAAGAGGGTTACTGCGAGGAGCGCGTCCGCGCCGTGAAGCTCTGGACGGAGGTGGTTGAGGTATTGGACGTCGTGGTGGTCGTGGCCGACGTCGTCGATTGGGTGTTGTTTTGAACCGCCGCGAAGAGCCAGCCGCCGAACATGCCCACCAGCCAGGCCAGCGACGCCAGCGAGATGGCCCAGCCAGCGATGCCCTTGGTCATTGAGCGTGCCGCCGCCGAGGCCGACGTTGTCGTCGGGGCCGTGGCGGGCTGCTCGAAGAGGCCCACGATCGGTTTGACGACGTAGCGGTTGACTGCGTTCACGATCCACTTCCGGTGGACGGCGACGTGCAGCAGCGAGAGCGCGACGATGGCATTGGCCGACAGGGCGTGAATGGCATGCCAGGCCTGGCCGCCCGTCAACGTGATGCCCAGGGCCGGCAGGGCGACTTCCGACATCATGATGCCGCTCACCATGACGCCCAGCGTCGCGATCAGCAGCGCCCCGTTCAGCAACGCGTAAAGCCGGGTCTGCGTGGGCAACCTGGCGAAGAACCGTCGCACCACATTGACGACCCAGCGCCAGTGCAAGGCGAGGTGGGTCAGGATGCCGGCGCCGAACGACAGGCTGAGCCATTCGTGCAGGGCCAGGCCACTGAGCCGCGGTTGAAAGGCGATCAACACGGCGGTGAACAGGGCCGCGTCGATCCACAGATTGGTTCGGGTCGCGTCTTTTTTCCTAGAAATCGTCGCGTTCATGATTGCATCTCCCTATCGGTAATGAGTTCGATGTGGAGGACTATAGGAAACGCCGCTTCAGGGCCGGCTCACAAGAGATGAAGATCCGGACTAGTCCGGCCCGCTTCGCCAGCGAGCGGCTCGATAGACAGCGCCCCGCCCCGCCCGCCGGGCGGCGCTTGACGGCAGGCAGCCTCAACTTGAGGATTCAGCGGGATGAAGGCGAGTGACGTTCGGGCCGATTACAAAATCCGTCAGCAGCTCCAACCGAACGTGCGGGCTCTGCAGAGTGGAAGCCGGCCACTTTGCCAGACGGAGCCAGCCCTTGATGGCTATGCGCAGGCTCAGGAGGGAAGCGTGATGAGGACGATGGCGAGGATGGCCGTGCCGAGGCCGATGAGCTGCATCCGCGCGAGATGCTCGTGGGCTATCCACCGCGCCAGAAGCGCAGTGACCGCCGGATAGAGCGACGCCAGCACCGAGGCCACATCCAGCCGACCGGTCTGTGTCGCAAGGAGGAAGAAGAAGTTGCCGACGACGTCGAGCATGCCCGCCAGGCCGATCATCCAGATGGGAACGTCGGGGAACGCGATCGTGCGCCGCGTCGCCGCGGCGAAGATCAGCATGGCGACGACGGTGGACAGTCGACCGGCCACAAGAGGCCAGAACTGGGCATCACCGCTGACCTGATCGAGCAGAATGAAGAACGAACCGAAGCCCAGCCCGGCCAGGATCGCGAGGCCCAGCCCCTCGGGTCGACGACCGAAGCGCTCGGGCCGCGACAGCAGCCAGATGCCGACCAGAGCCACACCAAAACCCAGCATCTGGATCGGGCTCGGCCATTCGCTGGTGAACGCGTGGAACGCGACCGGCAACGTGGCCGACAGCACCGCCGACACAGGCGCCACCACGCCCATGCGACCGGTCGCGAATCCTTTCAACAGGAAACCGAGGCCAAGCATACCGGCCAGGCCGGCCAGCGCACCCCAGGCCAGATCGGTCGGCGACGATAGCGGCTCCGACCGAAGCAGCGCCATCCCGACGAGGACGACGAGTCCGAAAGCATAGCCCCACAGCACGGCGCGCAGCGACCCGACCCGACGGGCGACGAGCCCGCTCGTGAAGTCGCCGGAGCCCCATGCCAGCGCCGCCAGCAGCGCCGTCGCAGCCGCCCACCAGATGCCCGACATCGCCCGATTATCGCTCAGCCCACAGGGCCGCCGTTCAGCGGCGCGATGTTTTGATTGAGCCTGAAGAGATTGGTCGGGTCGTAGCGGCTCTTGACATCGACCAGTCGCTCCCAGGTGCCTGCCGGATACGCTTCGCTTATGCGCGCCGCCCCATCCTCGCCGAGGAAGTTCACATAGGCGCCGACGCTGTCGCCGGCCAACACACTCGAGAGGCTCAACACCCATTCCGCGAGACGCTGCCGATCCGAGGGGTCCTGGTACAACGCCGCGACGTTCACCATGGTCCGCCGCTGCCGATGGGCATAGGCCGTCGCGTCGTTCGTTACGCGCGCGATCGCGCCGCCCAACACACGCAACTGCGCCACAGCCATCATGGCCTTGATCGTGCTCAATTCGTGCAGCATACGTTCGGCCCTGGACCGATCAAACGAGTCGGTGAACATCGTCCGCGAGACACCGAGCGGGTGGTAGCCCGGCTGTTCAGGTGGATAGATGTCGGCGTACGGCATCGGCCTGAGCATATCGGCGAGCGGCGTAGCCAAAGCCCGCAGCGGCGCCAGCGCACGTTGAGCATCTTCGGGAGTGCCGACGAACATCATGAGCGCCATGATGATCAGCTTGCCGTGATGCTCAGCCGGCACGAACGGCATAGGCGGCGCGACCATGATGTTCGCGATCGTCGACAGGTCCTCCGGCGCGGCGTCGGCCGCCTCGAGGAAGCCGGTCACGACCTCGGCAGTGGCGGGCAGGATCAACATACCGCCGTAAGCCCGCTCGACCGGCTGCAGTCTGAACTTGAACCGCGTGACCACTCCGAAGTTGCCGCCGCCGCCGCGCAACGCCCAGAACAGATCCGGGTGCGACTCGGCGTCGGCCCGCCGCAGTTGACCATCGGCCGTGACGACATCGGCAGCCAGGAGCGAATCGATCGTCAGGCCGTACTTGCGCGATAGGTAGCCGACCCCGCCGCCGAGGGTGATGCCGCCGATGCCAACCGTGCCGGTGTCGCCGAACCCGACGGCAAAGCCGTGCACGCCGACCCGCTTCGTGAACTCCTCAGCCGTCAGCCCCGCCTCGGCCCAGGCGGTCTTGTTGTCAACGTCGATCTCGAGCGCCTTCATGCGAGCCAGATCGATGACGATGCCACCGTCGCTCACGCTCTGGGCCGCGAGGCTGTGCCCGCCGCTGCGCACGGCAAGTTCGAGGCCATGGTCGGCCGCGAAGCGCACGACCCTGGCAACATCCTCGGCGTCGACCACGCGCGCGATCGCCGCAGGATACCGGTCGAAACCGCCATAGAATGGTGTGCGTGCCTCATCGTAGTCCGCGTCGCCTGGACGCAGAAGGGTACCGCGCAGCCGCTCCGCCAGGTGCGCCAAAGCAACGACCAGAGACGAAGCATCGGTCGATGACGTGTGTTGCATGCCTTACCTCCACTTTGGGTTAACACTGTCTACCGGGGGATACCGACCCAAATGAACTCCCGCGAGGGGCGTCGAGCGATGTATTCTATTGCTGCCCTGGCGCTTTGTCCGGCGATTTGCAGGCATGGTCATTCGGAGCGATCCTCATGGCATCCAAAGCAAAACCTTATCGAAAGTCCGTGTTGTATCGGGCGCACACGTCGCGAGCCTATTCTGGCGAGCACCTGAACCAGATCGCGATGCCCCTGGGCGGAATCGGCGCCGGCTGCCTGGCGCTCAATGGATATGGCGGCCTGCAGGATTTTTCGATCCGCCATTCGCCAGCGACCTCGGCCGGGGCCGACGGCCATCGCATGCACGACACCGCCTTCGCGACGCTATACCTGCCGACGAGCGACCTGGCGCGGCTCGTCGAAGGTCCGCTCCCCATCGAACACATCTACGATCAGGGGCTCAAGGCGCAAGGTTTTCGAAATGGCGGGCATGAGGGCCTGCCTCGTTTCAGTCAAGCCACATTTACCGGCGAGTATCCTTTCGGCACGGTCCACCTCACAGACGCCCGGATGCCGCTCGAGGTCACGCTGCGGGCCTGGAACCCGTTCATCCCGCTCGACGACCACAACTCCTCACTGCCCTGTGTGATCCTCGAGTACACGCTCACCAACACGAGCCGCCGACGGGTGGCCTACGAGTTCGGCTACCACCTCTCGCACCTGGCGGCGCGCGACAACGGCCAGGACTTCAGCCTGACGCGCAACAGACCGATGCGCGCCGCCGGTGTGTTCATGGACAACGTTGAAGACGCGAACAGCGCCGAGTTCGGGAGCTGCGCGCTGGGAGTCGTCGGCCACACACCGCTCATCAAGGCCATGTGGTTCCGCGGCGGCTGGTTCGACAGCCTCTCGGCCCTCTGGCGCGAGATCAGCACGGGCGCTTTCGCGCCGAACGACGGCAGTGGTGCGGCCGGCCAGCCGGGCCGCAACGGCGGTTCGCTTCTGCTCAAGGGCGCGCTCGAGCCTGGCGCCAGCATCACGTATCCGATCGTCATCGCCTGGCACTTCCCGAACGCGCATCTGACGAGCGGCCAGCCGAGCGATCCAAACATCATCCCGCTCCTGGCGGAGTGTGGACCCGATTGCGCCTGCACGCCCGCGCCGGCCTGGCGGCCCTACTATGCCGCGCACTGGCCGGATGCCATGGCCGTGTTCGACCACGTCGCCGATCAGTTCGACACGCTTCGCTCACGCACTCAGGCCTTTCACGACGCGCTGTTTCGGTCCACCCTGCCCGCCGACGTCCTCGACGCGGTGTCCGCAAACCTGGCCATCATCAAGTCGCCGACGGTGCTGCGCCAGGCCAACGGCAATCTGTGGGGCTGGGAGGGTTGTTTCGCCACGAGCGGCTGCTGCCCGGGGTCATGCACGCATGTCTGGAACTACGCGCAGTCCATCCCGCACCTGTTTCCGGCGCTGGAACGGACCCTGCGCGAACAGGAGCTCTTGCGTTCGATGGACGATCGCGGCCACGTCGCCTTCCGCGCGGCGCTGCCCGACGGCCCGACCGAACACGGCTTCCACGCGGCCGCCGACGGGCAACTCGGCGCCGTCCTCAAAGTCCACCGCGAATGGCAGATCTCGGGCGACCTCGACTGGTTGCGCGGGCTGTATCCAGCGCTCAAGCGCAGCCTCGAGTACTGTATCAAGCAGTGGGATCCTGAAGAGCTCGGCGTGTTGATGGAGCCGCACCACAACACCTACGACATCGAGTTCTGGGGCCCGGACGGGATGTGCTCGAGCGTCTACGTCGCCGCGCTGGCAGCGATGGCCACGCTCAGCCACGCGGTAGGCGAGCTCCAAGACGAGCATCGGTACAGGGCCGGCGCGCGCAAAGGCGCCCGACACATGAGCCGGCATCTCTTCAATGGCGAGTATTACCAGCAGACCGTGATGCTCAATGGCCTCAAGGCCAGCCCGACTCCGGCGGAGCTGGAGCAGAAGCGCCTCGCGAATCCCGACGAGCATGCCCTGCTCCTCACCGAAGGGCCGAAATACCAGTATGGCTCCGGTTGCCTCAGCGACGGTGTCATCGGCGCCTCGCTGGCCTTTCAGTGTGGCGTCGAGACGCCCTTGAGCAAGGCGGAAGTGCGCCGACACCTGCAGTCCGTCTTCGAACACAACTTCAAGGCCTCGCTGATCGAACACGCCAACGTCCAGCGCCCAGGCTACGCGCTCGGGAACGAACCCGGCCTGCTGTTGTGCACCTGGCCACGCGGCGGCAAGCCGACGTTGCCGTTCGTCTATTCGGATGAGGTCTGGACCGGGATCGAGTATCAGGTGGCGGCGCACATGATCGCTGAAGGCCTCGTCGACGAGGGGCTCACGCTCGTGAGTGCCCTGCGCTCGCGCTACGACGGCCGCGTCCGCAATCCATGGAATGAGTACGAGTGCGGCAGCTACTACGCCCGCGCGATGGCAAGCTATGGATTGCTCGCGGCCCTATCGGGTTTCGCGTACTCGGCGCCGACGATGACCCTGCGACTGGCTCCCCGGTGGGCGCGACGACCGTTCACGACGTTCTTTTCGACGGCCAATGGATGGGGCACTCTGACGCTCACGCGGCGGACCCTCGAGATCAAACTCGAAGCAGGCTCGTTGCCGTTACGGCGGATCGAGATCACGACGAACGACCAGCGCCTGAACCGATCGCTGCGCGCGACGGTGACCAGCGAGAGCGTGTTCGTGCTGGCGTTGACTTAGGAGAGCTACGCACGGGCGGCCCGGCTCGTTCGAAAGCCAGCCGAGCGTACGAGATGTCGGAAGGTCGCGGCGCCGTCGGGCAGGAGCGCCAGCTCGTTCACGTCTTTGACATCCGACGGCAACTTCAGCATCAGGCCGTGTCCGATCAGGTCAAGCCACTTGATGGCAGCCGCCATGCCCTTGTTCGGGTCCTCGTCGTTGTTGGGCACCACGACCAGCGGCCGCCGCAGCCCGGCGAGGAGCGCGGCGTGGTGGTGCGACATCTTCGTCCCCAGGTTGGCCAGCGCATCGAAGCCCCATTGGTTGAGCGTGACCTGATCGGGCGGGCCCTCGACAAGGAAGACCGGTCGATCGCTGGCGCTTCGAACGAGACGCGCGTAGCCGTACAGCGGTTTGGTGATCTCGCTCAACGACAGATACTTGGGCGACGCTTCGCCCAACCAGGGCGCGAACTTGCGGCCGATGAGGTGCAAGACCCGCCCGGCGCGGTCGCGTTCGCAGAACACGATCCGCCCGGCAAACCATTCGCGCTTCTTCTCGGCCCCGAACAAGCGGGCCTCGACTCCATCGGCGAGGGTGTAATGATGCCGATCAAGCGCGGGCAGAAGGTGCTGGCCGCCGGCGTAGCCGATCGCATGGCCCACGATGGTGTCGTGCGTGAAGCCGCGTTCCTGACGCAGATACTCGTACGCCGAGCCTTCGCGGCCCCGGCCGGCGAGCAGTTCGTGGTGGTACACGCCCGACGCCAGCCGCAGCAGGTTGCGCGTCTTCAAGGACGGTTCGGTCGGGCGAGACGGCGGCGCAGAGTGCGAAGGCGCTTCACCGGCCACGCCCATACCGGGGAGCGGCCGCGCACCTTTGGGCTGCGGGAGCGCGGCCGGGCGCGAGGTCGCCGGCTGTGTGCCCTCCAGGTGGCTCAGCATCTCGGTGAACTGGGCCTTGTCGCGGCTGTTCCAGGCTGCGCCGAACAACTGATAGCCGACGTAGTCGAACACATCGCCGCCGCGATCACACTTGGCCGAATAGCACTGCCAGGTTTGAGTGTGCACGTAGACGGCGAAGCTGTTGTGGCGCCCGCCATGAAGCGGGCACTTGCCGGTGAGCACAGCGCCCGATCCGTGCAGTTCGGTATGGCGAGAGACGATGTCCTCGAGGCGGTAGTGAGATTTCTTCTCCTGAAGCGTCTCGGTCGGCCGGGCCATGGTTCGCTCCTAAGGGTTCGCGGCCCATCCGGCTGCGCGAGCCCTCCGCCTTGATCATAGCGTCAGGCTGCCGGAGATGACCACGGACGAGGTGTTGAGATTCTCGTGCGGTGCTTCAGATCGCCTGGCGCCCGAATCCTCAGCGCGAACGCGCCACGATCTCGGCATCTGACAGCGGAGGCAGGTCAAGGCCCCACACGCGGTTCATTTCTTCGATGTAGAGCTGTGCCATCAAGCCGCTCAGTGCCGTGCCCGGATTCATGTAGTTGTCGGCCACGAAGGCGTCGCCGAGATCGACGCCGCGCTGGCGGATGTTGACGATCTGGCCGTCGAGGACGAAAGTGTCACCCTGGCGGATACCCGCCAGGCGTTCGTCCATAGCGGCGTTCCAGTTAAACCAGTGGATCCCGTCTTTCTGCATCGCCTCCGACACGTGCTCATTCACGTAATGGAAGGCGTCAATGATCCGCTGACGTGTCGCCTTATCCGTGAGAACAAGCCCCTGCGGATCAGGGATCAGATCGAGGGCGACATAGTCCTGCATCGAGGCGACGATCAAACGGCCCGGGATGGCGGCATCGATCAGCCGCGCGGTCTCGAGGATGTTCGTGACAGTGCTGTCGAGGGCGCCGCGGTCGGCCTTTCCCGCCACGATGTCAGAGACCATCGGCTCCATGTCGTTGACCCCAATCTGCAGAAGCACGTGCGAGACGCGCCCGTCCTGAATCTGTTGCAACAGCCCTGGCGCCTGATCGTGTAGCGTGTTGTAGCTGACGGCGCCCGAGCGGGCCCAATTGAATGCGTAACCGGTTCGGCGAGAGTCGTCCCATGATCCCCATTTGCCGAGCGGCAGACCGGCGAGGGCCAGATGCTCGACCCAGTTGACCGCCGGCCGGTCGTTCTCGGGCGCCGCATACTCGTCTTGTGTGTTGTCGCCGAGGATGCCGAGCCCGACCAGCGGGACCGCGGTGCCAGGTTGCGTTGGGCGCGCCTCGGCGACAAGATCCGCGGCGGGTGTGCGCGTGGGCGTGGCGACAACGATCGGCTCGGATGTGGCCGTCGCGATGTCTGGCACGGGCAGAGGATCACGACTGCTGCAGCCCGTAGCGAGGACGAGCGCAAGCACACTGAGTGAAAGGCGCGGGCAGGTTCGAATCGACCACATGGCTCTCTAGTTCGTCGTTGAAGGGGCGCGCTGCAGAAGTCGAGCGGCCAGAGCTTTGCTTTGATACCGCCCATTTTGCGGCAACCCGGGCGGATGGGAAGGCCCCAAAAGTACGGTCCGCCGAGATTAACGGCCGAACGCCCAGAACTGCCGCACGACGTCAACGACCGCCGGTCACATCCAGGAGGGTGCCGGTCGTGTACGACGCCTCGTCGGACGCGAGCCAGAGTACGGCAGCCGCCACTTCTTCCGGCCGGCCCCCGCGCTGCATCGGCACCATGGACTTCACACGGTCCACGCGACCGGGTTCACCGCCACTCGCGTGAATATCGGTATAGATCACCCCGGGTCGCACGGCGTTGACGCGGATGCCCTCCGCCGCGACCTCTTTCGCAAGCCCGATGGTAAAGGTTTCGATGGCGCCCTTGGACGCTGCGTAGTCGATGTACTCATTCGGCGCGCCGAGACGCGCGGCAGCCGACGAGATGTTCACGATCGCTCCGCCCTGCCCACCCCTCCGGGTGGACATACGCTGCACAGCCTCACGGGCGCACAGCATCGAGCCGATCACGTTGACGTCAAAGACCCGCCGGATTCGTGCCACGTCCATCTCCTCGAAACGCATCTGCCGGTCGAGGATGCCGGCGTTGTTCACGAGCGCAACAAGCCGTCCGTCGGCGCGGTCGATCGTCTCAAAGACCTTCACGACGTCGGCCTCGATGCCGACATCTGCCCGAACCGTCTCAGCGCGACCACCGCCGGCACGAATCGACGCGACAACCGACTCGGCCGCCGCCTGGTTGTTCTGATACGTGAAGGTCACGGCAAAGCCTCGCCGCGCGGCAAGGATCGCCGTGGCGGCGCCGATGCCACGGCTGCCGCCCGTGATGAGCATGATAGGCGTCATCGAAGTCAAGCACTCCCTGGTGTTTGCCTGAGGATCCGTCCAACTCGGGTCGTCGAGTGGCCCATTCAGATCGACCTCGCCCGTCCAAGCCAGCGGTGCACCGTCGCCGCGTAATGGCGATACGAGTCACCAAAGCGCTCGGCCAGATACGCTTCCTCAGGGCCGATCAGTAGGATCTGGCAGGCGATCAGAGCCGGCGCCAACACGATCAACGCCCAGGCCAGATCGAAGGCCCAGGCCAGGCCACCGAGGGTCAGGATCCCACCCAGATATAGCGGATTTCGCGAAATCGAAAACACGCCGCTGGTGACGAGTGTCAGCGTCGGGCGTCCCGGGTCGGTCGGCTGGCCGTGGCGCGCCATTTCGCGACGCGCCGACGCCACGATGCCGACGCCGATGCCGATCATGATCACGGCGATCAAACGCCCGAGCGGCTCCAGGAGGATTGCCGGCAACGACAACGGCACAACCCACTGCCAGGCAACTGCGAGAAGGTAGGGCACCCCGACGATGACCTCGAAGATCTGCCACCTCTTTTGATGCGCGGCTTCGACAGGCATGGTCGACCGATCCTTCCTGAAAGGCTCTTCAATTTGGTAAAGCGAGTCCACGGAGAGCCCTCCACGAATGGGAACCTACACCTTATCACCCTCCTGAGCCAGACGGTATCGGCCCCCATCAGCCGACGCGCTGCGAAACGACCACGTGTCTCACAGGACCGTGAGCGGACAGCGTGACGTTATTGCGGCACAGAGGGAGGAAGCCTATCGGAGCCGCGCCCGTCACCGGACTGATCAAACGACAAGCGTCTTGAGATCCGTTGAGACCAGATGCTGTGCAGCCGTTGCTGCGCCATCCCGGATCATGGTGGCGGCCAGGGCTCTGGCACGCTCGACTGCGGTGTCCGACAACGCGTATCGAAGCGCAGCGGCTAGCGAGTCGGCTGTCGGCGCCCCGGGCGCATGCGCGGATCCAACACCCAGCTCCTGGACACGCCCGGCGAAGTAATGCTGGTCGTACATCTGAGGGACGATCACCTGTGGAACGCCGGCCAGGGCTGCTGCCGTCGTTGTGCCGGCGCCGCCATGATGAACGACCGCCCCCACGCGTTTGAACATCACCTGTTGGTTCACCTCGTCGATGGCCATTGTGTCGGACCGGTCGTCGATCAAGGCCAGGTCGGCCCAGCCACGCGACACGATCGCGCGACGTCCGTGGGCGCGAGCCGCTTCGATCATCGCCTGGCTCAGGCCCTCAGGTGCACGCAAGCTTCCGAAGCCGAAGTAGACCGGCGGCTCGCCGGCGGCCAGGAAGGCCTCGATCTCGTTCGACAGCGGTCGGTCGTCTTCGATGAGCCACGCGCCTGACTGGTAGACGGATAGATCGGACGAGCCGGGCCAGGGAGCCAGTGAGGGATCCGCCGCCAACCAGGGGCGATACGTGAAGATGTGGTCACGCACGGTTTCAACTGGCGCGAGCCCGAGCGCGATCCGATGGGCGTTCAGAGCCTGGCCGAACATGGCATCAAAGCTGGCGGCGTCGCGCGCCCACAGTTCGCCAAAGTCAAGCGTGTCCACTGACGGTGAGTGCCCACGACTGCCGAGGACCGGCGGCGCGTGGTGCGGAGATGGGAAAACGGCCGGGCAGATCGCCGTGAACACATAGCCGATCCTCATGTGCTCGGCCACCGAACGCGCCGCGATCTGGAGGGCTGTCGCGCCGAGAATGAGGTCACAGCCCTGGGCCGCTTCAGAGACCGTCTCGAATTGCGCAGCGACCGACTCCTCAGCCAGCCTGCGCGCCACCTCGGGCGACGGGCGAACCAACGGCGCCGCCGGCGCAGCTGCCGTCATCCGGCGGAGCTCCGGCCCGATCGGCGTCATCGTTAGGCCCAGGCCCTCGATCCATTCGCGAAAGTCAGGGGGGACGCACAGATGAGTATCCTGTCCTAGCGACCGCAATTGCAACGCAAGCGCCACCAACGGTTGAACATCACCACGCGACCCGATCGTAGACAGCAAGACTCGCATCGATACCTCCTTTTGAACGGGCCTCTTTCATACCATCGGTGCCGGGCGGAATCCACCCAATCCCTCGCCTCGATATTCCGGCTGGGCTGACGTTGAAGCCCTTTGACGCGTCAGGTATGATTCGGGTAGCCGCGACGAAAGACGCGTTTCTTGTCGCGTGACCTCCTTCGTAATCCCTCCAACAGAAGAATCCGACGCGCTGTCGTGGCAAGTCCGTCCACGTTAAGTCAGCCATAGGCCGACCCTATGGCAGCCTTCACCTGCGGCACAGCCTCGGGCCGTAACGTGAGCGGGATCTCGTCCAACACCGCGGCGATGGGGGCTGGCCGCCGCTCGGCCGTCAGCCCAAGGTGAGTCTGTCGCGGGGCAAGGCCAACCATCATGAACATCCCGCCCATCGATTCGCTGGCCGCGTTGATCCTCGCCATAGTCCTCATTGGTGTCGGACGAAATCGGGCGCTTCGTGCCGAGCTGGGTCGTGTGGTCGGAGCTTTCCGCGCCGGCCTCCAGCCCGATGAGAAGCGCCTCGACGAGACAGAGGCGCAGCGCCGCGCGTGCGACCGAACTGCAGCCAATGACCGGGACGTGAAGCGATCGTAGCCAGCGACGGCGCACTTAAGGCAGGCTTAAGGTCGGCCTCAGGGGACCCTTACCTGCGACGGCCGTCCATTCTGTACGATAAGGGTGCGATTGGCGAAGAGACCCACCAAGGCCAGCGCGTTATCGACGGCCATATTCTTCTCGCACATCGGCGCGTCACCTCCTCCTCACCGCCGCTCGAATCGAGTCGGGCGGCGGGCCTCTTCTCCTCCCCAGCAACACCCCCAAGACGGCGTGCTCTGGCAACACCGGCCCGCGGGCACGCCCTCGCCGGTTGTCAACAGTCAAGGCCGGAGCGTCGCCCAACCACCCGATACAGCGGCCTGACACCCGTAATATGGAGTTTGCTTCAGTGATCATCGATCGCACGCGTTCCTGATGATTACCACAGCATGGGCACAGAATCGCCTCACGATTCGAATCTACATTGGCCGGAGCATACGAACCTGAAAGGCATCCACTATGAACAGGCGACTCCTCTTCCCACTGACGGCCATTCTCGCGACCAGCCTGGCGTGCGGTCTGCCGGGAGCAACCCTTCCCCGAATCAGCACAGCCATTCCACCCACAGCGGCGCCGGCCAGCGCCCCTTCGACCAACACCAACGCGCCGGCCGTGACCATCCAATCGACAACGGCCACCGAGCAGCAGGCGCTCATCGACCTGTACGCCCGCGTGAACCCGTCAGTCGTTTCGATCAAGGTCAGCTACCCCGACGGGTCTGGCGCGCAGGGATCCGGCTTCGTCTACGACTCGTCGGGTCACATCGTGACCAATGAGCACGTGGTCGACGGCGCGCAATTCATCGAAGTCGACTTCCCCAGCGGTTTGAAGGTGGAGGGCAAGGCCATCGGCGTCGACGCGGACACCGATTTGGCGGTCATCAAAGTTGACCAGGTGCCGGAGGGTGTGCAGCCGCTGGCACTGGCCGACAGCAGCGCTGTCAAGATCGGCCAGAGCGCGATCGCGATCGGCAACCCCTAC
Organism: Anaerolineales bacterium; assembly: GCA_044226485.1. Taxonomy (GTDB): domain Bacteria; phylum Chloroflexota; class Anaerolineae; order Anaerolineales; family UBA6663; genus UBA6663. Next base: position 328,118 of record JBGAGY010000005.1, on the reverse strand, counting down.
GGCGAGGCGGGTTCGATGTCGCTCGGGATCATTTCGGGGAAGGATCGCTCGTTGAGCGACAATCGCTCCACCCAATCTGGCTCGCACTTCACATCGGCCGACATCCTTCAGACCGACGCGCCGATCAACCCCGGCAATTCGGGCGGTCCGCTTCTCGACTTGAGCGGGCGCGTGATCGGGATCAACCGGGCCATCGCGACCGAGAACGGCGCCGGCTCAGGCGTCGGCTACGCGATCCCGTCCAACGCGGTGGCCGAGATCGTTCCAGTGCTCATACGCGACGGCCACTTCACGTATCCCTACTTCGGCATGAGCAGCGCTCCGGAGATCACGCTCCAGGCGGCCAGGATGTTGGGCCTCAAGCAAACCGATGGCGTCTATGTGGCGACCGTCGTACCCGATGGGCCAGCAGCAAAGGCGGGCCTTCAGGGAGACAGCGCGACGGCGAATGACACGCAACTCCGCGGCGACGGTGACCTGATCATCGCCATCGACGGACAGGCCGTTCACACGTTCGGCGATCTGATCAGCTACGTCGACTATCAAAAGCATCCGGGCGACACCGTGACGCTCACCGTCCTACGCAAGTCTGGGCAGACGGACCTCACCGTCACGCTCGGCACACGGCCACAGAACTAAGTTTGATCCACACCGGCGGTTGTCGGGGCCTGATGCCCGGCAACCGCCGGCCCCGTTTGGCGGCGCGCGCCGGGTTGCGGGCTAGATCTCGCCGAGGTTGACAAGGCCGTGTCGCAGGGCAATCACCACCGCCTGAGTTCGATCCGACGCACCGAGTTTCTTGAAAAGCTCGCTGGCGTAGTTGCGCACCGTTCCCTCGCTCAGATACAACTGCTGAGCGATTTCGCCGTTGCTCAACCCGCTGGCCAACAACCTGAGGAGTTCGTGCTCGCGGTCGCTGATCTGAAAACGCGTCGACGGTTGAGCGGTTGACGGGTGTTTCTGATAGTCGGTCAGGATCTTGCCGGTGACCGCCGGATCAAGGAAGGCTTTGCCGGTAACCGTGCCCTTGATCGATGCGATCAGGTCTTTCGGAGGCGTGTCCTTCAGAAGATAGCCGGCCGCGCCGCTGTGCAGGGCGTCGAAGACCCACTCATCGTCGTCATAGGTCGTCAGCACGAGGACGGGGATGGCCGGGTACTGCTCGCGAATCTTGCGGGTGGCGATGATGCCGTTGACGCCCGGCATCTTAAGGTCCATCAGCACCAGCTGGGGAAGCAGGTCGCCGACCTTCCCCAACGCCTCGGCGCCGTCATGGGCGACGCCCACCACCCTGATCTCCGGATCGGAGCTCAGGATGCGCGTCAGCCCTTCGCACACGATCGCCTGATCGTCGCACACGAGCACGTCAATCATTCGTCACCGTCCACGAGAACTTCACGGTCGTTCCGTGACCACGCCGGCTATCGACCGTCAGTCGCCCGTCCACCATAGCCGCTCGCTCCTGCATCCCGATTAGTCCGTGTCGACCGGCGAAATCAACGTTCGGCAGATCGGAGCCCACGCCGTTGTCGGAAATCGTCAGGCACAGTTGATCGTGGTCGCGGCAGAGGTCAAGGCCGACGGTCGTGGCGTTCGCGTGCTTGATGACGTTCTCGAGCGATTCCTGCGCGATCCGGTAGAAGGCGTGCTCCACAGCAGGATCGAGGGCCGGCACAGGCTCGCTGATGTCGAGATCGAGCATGAACGAGCCGCGCGCCGACGCCTCCACGGCCAGCTGCCTCATCGCCAGCGCCAGCCCCAAATCCTCGAGCGGTTGTGAGCGCAAGTCGCGGATCGCGCGGCGCACATCGGTCAGGCCGTCGCGGGTGGTCGTCAAGGCCTGATCGAGCATCGCCGCGACGTCGCCCTGCTCCGACCGCAGCGACAACTTGATCGCCTCGAGATTGACGGCCTGGCCGCTGAGCGTATGAGCCAGCGTGTCGTGAAGCTCGCGCGCCAGCCGATTTCGCTCGCGGCTCAGAGTCAGTTGTTCGAGAGTCGCAGCGTGCTGGCTGAGCCGGACATTCGCCAGGACGAGTTCACGCCGCTGCGCCCGCTGGATCGCCACCATGCGCGACACGATTTGACCGATCAGGCCGAGCGCGAACGCTCTGAGCAAGGGCAGGCCCAGATGGGGCAGCGTCTGGACGTCGATCGCGCCGGCAAGCGAGTACACGATCGCCACTTCGAGCACGGCCGCGCAGACGATCAGAGTCAGGACGGCCCTGTAGGAATATTGCCAGGCAAGCAGGACGATCGTCACCAGGAAATTCGGAAAGGTCAGCCAGTTGGGATCCACAGCCCAGGGAAGATCGGCGCCCCTTGGAGCCAGGAGCAGGAGCGTGCTCAACAAGAGGCTGCCGGCAGAAAATGCAAAGGCAATCGGCAGATAGAAGGAACCCAGGCGCTGCCCCAGCCTCGGCCACGAGAGATAAATGAACAGTGCCAGGTTGCTCAGCAGGTTGAGGTACCACTGTGCCTGGACCGAGGCCCACTGCTGCCCCGTCTGCGCCAGCTCGAACACCACCAGGATCGCGTAATAACACAGCGCGATGAAGGTGAAGTATCGAAACGCCCGGATCAGGCCGGGCTCGATCGCTCGCGACATGGATCGAGCATACCATCGGGCCTCCCCCTGTCTATCCCCTGTGATGCGATTAGTGACGCCCGTCACCATTCCGATTGACGCCCATCACCCGATCCCATGCCGGTCGGCAACTAGCCCGATCACGGCGACTCCCCTACCATGCCGGAGTGGAGAGACGCCATGGATGTTGCGATTGAAGCCAAGGGCTTGTTCAAACGATTCCCGCAAGCCCTCAAGCCGGCGGTTCACGATCTGACCCTCGAAATCCAGGCCGGGCAGCTCTTCGGCCTGGTCGGGCCGGACGGCGCCGGCAAGACCACCACGCTGCGCATGCTCGCAACGGTGATGGAGCCGAGCGGCGGCAAGGCACGCCTCGCCGGACACGATGTGGTCCACGACGCCGAGGCGATCCGCGAAGTCATCGGCTACATGCCCCAGGCCTTCAGCCTGTATCCCGACCTGAGCGTCAATGAGAACCTCGCATTCTTCGCCGACATCCACCGCATGCCGACCGCGAAGAAGCGCAGCCGCATCGACGAGATGCTGGCTTTCACACGTCTTGAGGCCTTCCGCGGCCGGCGGGCGGGCAACCTTTCGGGCGGCATGAAGAAGAAGCTGGCTCTTGGCTGCGCGCTCGTCCACGCGCCCCGCATCCTGCTTCTCGACGAGCCTTCCACGGGCGTGGACCCCGTGTCGCGTCGCGAGCTATGGAGCATCCTCACCGACGTCGTCCATCAAGGCGTGACAGTGCTGTTGAGCACGCCGTACATGGACGAGGCCGAGCGCTGCCACAAAGTTGGCATGCTCTTCGGGGGCAGCCTGTTGGCCAGCGGATCGCCCGAGGAGATGTCGAGCAGCCTGCCCTTCGCCATCATCGAACTCAAGGCGCGCCCGCGCAAGGAGATGCGCCGCATCGTGGGTGACACGCCCGGCATCGCCGAGTGGCGGCCCGTCGGAGATCGACTCCGCCTGGCGGTGCCGCGCGAGAACGGCCAGGTGGACGCGATGATGCGCACGCTCGAGCGCACGTTCGCCAGCGAGGGCGTTCCCGTCGACTTCATGCGGGTCGAGCGCCCTGGAATGGAGGATGCCTTCGTCCATCTGGTCAGCGTGCGGGGGCATTCGGCATGAGCACGACGAACGCCATCGAGATCCACGATCTCACGCAGCGCTTCGGGGCTTTCACGGCCGTCGATCACGTCAGCTTTTCGGTTCCTCGCGGCGAGATCTTCGGACTGCTTGGCCCCAACGGAGCCGGCAAGACCACAACGATCCGCATCCTCTGCGGCATCCTCCTTCCGACACACGGACGTGCGAGCGTGCTCGGCTTCGACGTGGCCCGACAACCCGAGGACATCAAGAAGCGCATCGGCTACATGTCGCAGAAGTTCTCGCTCTACGGCGATCTGACGCCGCAGGAAAACCTCGACTTCTATGCCTCGATCTACGCCGTCCCACGGGCCGACCGCGCCCGGCGTGTGGCCGAGTTGATCGAAATGGCCGGGCTCGGCGAGCACCGCAAGACGTTGACGCGCAACCTCTCGGGCGCCTGGCGACAACGGCTGGCCCTGGCCTGCGCGATCGTGCACCGCCCGCCCATGTTGTTCCTCGACGAAGCGACAGCCGGCGTCGACCCCGTGTCGCGCCGCGAGTTCTGGGACCTGATTTACCGAATGGCCGGGGACGGGACGAGCGTCCTGGCGACCACGCACTACATGGATGAGGCCGAGTACTGCAACCGGATCGGCATGATGCACGCCGGCGCCCTGATTGCCCTCGCGAGCCCTGACGAACTCCGCGCACAGATGCCGGGCACCCTGATCCAGGTGGACTGCGACAGACCGGCGCAAGCGCTCGAGATGTTGGAGCCGATGACCGGGATCCTGGAGATGGCTGTGCACGGCGCTCGGCTGCATGTGTCGCTGGCCGATCCGAACCAGACGGCCGAACTCGCAGCGCGCCTTGACAACGGCGGCATCGCCGTCCGATCGCTGAACCCGATCCAGGCTTCGCTCGAAGACATCTTCTTGTACATGGTGCAACAGCGTCAGCCGGCGGCGGCGCATGCGTTGGGAGAGTGATGAATGGAACGCTTGTGGACGATCATGCGGAAAGAGGCGTACCACATCTGGCGCGATCCGCGCACGCTGGGCCTGATCCTGTTGCTGCCCGGCCTGCTGTTGATCCTGCTCGGCTTCGGCATCTCCGGCGAGAGCTCCGACCTTTCGATGGTCGTCGCCGACCTTTCAAAGACCGACGCCAGCCGGCGTTATCTCAACTACTACACCGCCAGCGACGACTTCGAGTTGAGCGCCGAGGCCGACAGCGAAGCCGAGGTGCTCGCCTTCATCGACGCCGGCAAGGCCCAGGTCGGGCTGTTGATCCCCGAGGATTTCGGGCGCAGCCTCGAGACCGGGCAGACGGCCGAGGTGCAGCTCTACGTCAATGGCTCCGCCGACCCTAGCCGCGTGCAGACGATCCAACTCAAGTTGACCGCCATCGGCCAGACCGCCTCCCAGACCATCCTGGTCAGGCGCATCACGCGGCTCGGGGCGGCGGCCGGGTTGAGCCTGCCGATCGACACCTTCGTCAAAACGCTCTACAACCCGAACGGCGACCGGAAGCTCTACATCATCCCGGGTTTGATCCCGATCATCCTGGAATTACAGGGCCTGCTGCTTTCGGCATTGGCGATCGTCAAGGAGCGCGAGCAGGGAACGATGGAGCAGTTGATCGTCACCACCATCAAGCCGTGGGAACTCATGTTGGGCAAGATCATCCCTTATCTTGTGGTGAGCACCTTCACGTTGCTTTCGATGCTGGCGCTCAGCCAGCTCTTGTTCGGCATCACCATCGCCGGGAGCTTCTGGCAGTTGGTCGGCCTGAGCCTGATCTTCATTGTCGGCTCGTTGGGCATGGGTGTGTTGATCTCCAACCTGGCCCAATCGCAGATGCAGGCGATGTACCTGGCGATGTTCATCGTCCTGATCCCGTCGATCATCCTGTCTGGAATGATCTATCCGCGAGACGGCATGCCGCTGGCGTCGCTGATCTACAGCGAGCTGTTGCCGGTCACTCACTATCTGACGATCCTGCGCGGCATCTTCTTGCGAGGGGTCGGCGCCGAAGCGCTTTGGCCCTCGATCTGGCCGCTGATCGGGCTCAGCATCGTTTACTTCGTGGCCAGCATCTTCGTATTCAGGAAGCGCATTTAGGTGACCGCAGACGGCGGACCTGTGCCGGCCGTTGAGCTGAGTGTTCGCGAGCATGTCGGTTGAGAGGTCAGCGGTCAGTCTTCACAAGCACCTATCCATCAGGAGCCATCTATGAAATCCACTCGGATCCTTCTATCGGTCGTGGTCACGCTGGCGCTCGGCGGCTGCAGCGTGTTTGAGCCGGCCCCGGCGGCGTCGAGCCTGAGCGCTTCCGGGGTGGTGGCCGCCACATCGATCGGCGTGACGGCCGAGATCGGCGGCAAGGTCCTCGACATCAGTGTGGCAGAGGGCGACTCGGTGCAGGCCGGCGACGTGCTCTTCACCGTCGACTGCGCCTTGCTGCAGGCCCAACGCGACCAAACCGCGAGGGCCGTTGATGTGGCCGGCGCGGCCGTCGTCGCCGCTGAGGCGCAACAGCAGAGCGCGCAGATCCAGTACGCGCTCGTCCGGCAGGCAGTCACGCAACAAGACACGCCGAGCCGCGTGGCTGTGTGGGGCGCGCCCGCCGACGCCACCATCAGCGTGCCGAGCTGGTACTTCCAGCAAAGCGAGCAACTGACCGCCACGCAGGCTGAACTCGATGCGGCCCTTGCGGCGCTGAGCATCGAGCAAGCCAATCTGCAGAATGAGTTGAAGAAGGCCAGCAACGCGGACTTCGTGTCTACCGAAAAACGACTGGCGCAGGCCCAGGTCGCCTATCAGATCGCGAGCCTCACTGACACACAGGCCCTGTCGGCCACTGAGAACTCCGACCTGCAGAACGCCTCGCAAGCATTGCTCGACTCGGCCACCGACGAATTGAAGGCCGCGCAGAGCGCCTACGACGGCATGCTGACGAGCAACGCCGCGCAATCGGTCCTCGAGGCTCGCGCCCGCGTTGCGGCGGCTCAGGCGCGCCTCGACAATGCGCAGGATCGACTCAACATGCTCCAGACCGGCGGCGAGTCCCTGCAACTCGAGGCCGCGCGGGTCGGGCTCGATCAGGCTAAGGCGGCCGGTGAGCAGGCGCGAAGCGGCAAAGCCCAGGCCGAAGCGTCGCTCAAGGTCATCGATCTCCAGATCGACAAGTGCACGGTGCGGGCGCCGCAGTCCGGCGTGATCACGTCCCGGGATCTCGACATCGGCGAGCTCGTCGTGCCTGGCGGCACCGTGATGGTGGTCAGCCAGCTCAGCCCTGTGACCGTGACGGTCTACGTCCCGGAGGATCGTTACGGTCAGATCGACCTCGGTCAGGCCGCGACGGTCAGCGTCGACTCGTTCCCGGGCCAGACGTTTTCCGGCACGGTGCGTTGGATCTCGAGCGAAGCCGAGTTTACGCCGCGCAACGTCCAGACTGTCGCCGGGCGCAAGGCCACCGTCTACGCCGTGAAAGTCGAAGTTCCCAATGAGAGCGGGCTGCTCAAACCCGGAATGCCCGCCGACGTCGATCTTGAGCGGTAGAATCGACGCAAGCCAAAGGCGGAGGGGCAGCCCCTCCGCCTCTGATTTTGGAGAGGACTCAGCAACCGATGTCACGCGAGACCGTCAAGTCGATTCCTGGCCCGGGGCGCTTCGAGGGGTTGCGCGGCGTGATGAAGGATGGCTTCCTCGATTACGCCGGCAAGGCCTGGCGCACATACGGGGATACGGTCCGGCTTCGATTGGGTTCGCGGAACATGATCCTTGCCATCCACCCCGATGCGGTACGGCAGATCAACGTCACCCATCGCCAGAACTACGACAAGCGCGCCAGCTATGAGCCGGTGCGCAAGTACCTCATCGGCGACGGCCTTGTCGCCAGCACCGGCGATCTCTGGCGTCGCCAGCGCAAGTTGATGTCGCCGTTCTTCACACCGCGCGGCGTGCAGGCCTACGCCGAGATCATGCTGCGCGATGGGGAGCGATTGCAGAAGCGCTGGGATGGGCTGGCCCGTGGGGGACAGACGATTGAGATGGCCGAGGAGATGACGCTCGTCACGGCATCGATCATCCTCAAGGCCATGTTCAGCACCGAAACCGATGAAGCCATCGTCGAGATGAAGGACGCGGTCGAAACGATGATCGCGTTCACCACCCATATCCAGGGCGGGATCACACTGCCGCTCTGGGTGCCCACGCGCGGCAATCGCGCGTACCGCGCGGCCCGTGAGAAGGTTCACACCTACATCAACGCCCTGATCGCGAAGCGGCGGGACCTGCCCGAGAGCGAGTGGCCCGACGACCTCATGACGCAATTGATGCGGGCGCGCGACGACGAAACTTGCGAGCCGATGGCCGCCTATCTGTTGCGCGACGAATCGATCACGACGTTCTTCGCCGGGCACGAAACCACGGCCCGCACGATGACGGCGACCTGGTATGCGCTCGCTGCCAATCCCCAGGTCGCCGCCAACCTCCATCAAGAACTCGACACGGTGTTGGGCCCGCGCTACCCGACCGTCGAAGACCTGCATAACCTGCCGTACACCTTGCAGGTGATCAAGGAAGTCCTGCGGCTCTACCCGCCGGCCCCCTTCTACGTGCGCGACGCGCTCGGCGCCGACACCTTGGACGGCTATCCGATCGCGGCCGGCGGCTCGATCATGCTGTCGCCGTACTATACGCATCGACACCCGGACTTTTGGGAAGACCCGCTGGGCTTCGACCCGGACCGCTGGACGCCGGAGCGTGAGGCGGCCCGCCACCCGTATGCTTATCACCCGTTTGCGACGGGGCAGCGAGTCTGCATTGGCAACAATTTCTCGCTGCTCGAGTCACATCTGCTGCTGGCTCTTCTGGCGCGCCGTTTCGAGCCACGCCTGATCGCCGGTTACACTCCGCATTGGGAGATGCGCGGCGTGCTTGGCACCGCCAACGGGTTGCCCATGCGGATCGTGGCGCGCTGAGCACAAACAAAAGACCGACCTCTCATTTCCGGCCTTGCGGTCATCACGCTTTGATGATCTGTCTCTTCGCCTTGTGGCTGTCGGTCGTTCACGACCGTCGACCGCCCCGATCTTCGGAGGGCCCGAAGCATGTCCGACCTTGATGCCTACCTGCGCCCTGTGTACGAACACATCGACCGGCAACGCGACGCCTATCTCAACCGCCTGATCGAATACCTCAGGCTCCCCAGCATCAGCACGCAAGGCATCGGCATGCAGGCGATGGCCGACCACCTTGTCGGCTGGCTCAGACGTCTGGGCTTCGAATCCGAACTGCTCTCCGTCGCATCAATGGGCGCGCGCGTCGACGCCGCAGGCGAGCCCGGATGGCCCATGATCCTCGGCCGTCGGATGGATCAACCCGGCGCCCCCACCGTGATCCTGTACGGGCATTACGACGTGCAGCCTCCCGAGCCGCTCGAGGAATGGATCTCGCCGCCTTTCGAGCCCACCCTGCGTGCCGGCCGGGTCTACGCTCGCGGGGCCGGCGACAACAAAGGTCAGCACGCCGCCCAACTCATGGCACTCGAGTCGCTGCTGGAGGTTCACGGTCGGCTGCCCTGCAACGTGATCGTCTTGCTGGAAGGCGAAGAGGAGATCGGCAGCCCGAACCTCCCACACTTCGTCAAGACGCATCGCGCGAAACTCGAGGCCGACCTCGTCATCACGTCAGATGGGCCGATCTCCGAGGATGGGCAACCCACCCTCGAGTTCGGTGTTCGCGGCGTGATCAGCTTCGAACTGCGGGCCCATGGCGCCAACCGGGACCTGCACTCCGGCAACTACGGCGGTGTGGCCCCCAACCCGCTCTGGACGCTGGTTCATCTGCTCGGCACGATGAAAGACGACTCGGGCCACATCACCATCGACGGCTTCTATGACGCCGTCGAGGCCCTCAGCCCACTCGAACGCGAGGCCCTTGAAAGACTGCCGATCGACGAAGGCGAGATCCGCCACAGCCTTGGGCTGACGCGCTTCGACGCGCCTGCCGACCGGCCCTATTTCGAGCGCCTTGCCGCCTGGCCGACGTTGACGATCAACGGCCTTCATGGCGGTTACGGCGGGCCGGGCTCGAAGACGGTATTGCCGCACGAGGCCGTCGCCAAGTGCGACATCCGGCTCGTGGCGCACCAAACGGCCGACGAGATCTTCGCGAAGGTCGTCTCGCACGTCCGCCAACATGCTCCGGAGGTCGAGGTCATCTGGCAGGGGGGGATGGATCCGTCAAAGACGCCAATGGACTCGCCCTATACCGAACCGTTGCGGTCCGCCATTCGAGCGGCACAGGGCGTCGACCCGTTGTTGATGCCGGCCATGGGCGGCAGCCTGCCGAACTACGTGTTCACGGGCATCCTGGGCATCCCGGATTTCACGGTGCCGTACGCCAATGCCGACGAGGCCAACCACGCGCCGAACGAGAACATCGAGGTCCAGCGCTTCTTTCTCGGCATCCGCACCGGCGCCGCGATGCTCGCGAGCCTTGGACGTCTCGATCGCGACGCCGGCGCGTGAGAGGGGGCTTTATTGATGGGCCCGGCTGTGTCGGCTACGGCGGATCGGCCAGGCAGGCCCCCAGGGTTTTGCATCGGTGCCGGTCTGGATCGTAAACGCCAACACCTTCCAGCGGCCATCACCTTCCTGCAGCAGCGTGCTCTGGATCGCACTGAGGCCTTGAGCGTGTCGGAACACGCCGAAGCCGATCAGTTGTTTCCCCGTCGCCCCAAAGACGAGTTGAAGTTCGCGGGTCGCTGTATCCTGCCTGAGCGAGGGTCGCGGCCAGCGAGCGAATATCGTTGAGGCTGGTGTGCGCCCGGGCTTCTGTCGCCAGCATGGCGGGCCAGTTCGGGTTGGTTGCCCGCCAGAGCCGTCACGACTGCTTTCGCGTTGCGTTCCGACGTCTGGCGATCGGCCGGCTCACCGCCCGCACCGCCGAAAACGAAGACACATGCGGCCACTGAAAGGACAGCGCACCCAGGCACTTCGGTCCGCGCGATCGCCAAGCTGCGCGCGAGCCGCGACCTGGGCTTCTTCGGTGCGCGAAGAACCGGATCGGATGGTGCCGGTGGTGTGGTCATGACGTTCCTCTGAACGTCTCAGGCAGCGGACGTCTCTGCTTGTAATCCACCCCACCCTGGCCGCCCACCGTCTCAAGGCGAAGCAGCATCACTCGGGGTCGAGGATTTGAAACAGGGTGACCTGTAAGCCGTCAGGATCTTGGACGCGCGCATTCCGATGGCGCCAGGGTGTTTCAACGGGAGGATGGACCAGCGTCGCGCCGTGAGCCAGCAGGCGTTCGAGCGCCGCGTCGAGATCGGGCACCTGCAGCGCGAAACGAATGGCTCCGCTGACCCTGCGGCCGACTTCGAGTTCATCGACGACCGCGGCATGCGCGTCGTCGAACAACTCGACGGTGCCGCGGCCGAATTCGAGCAACATGGCCTTATCACGATCGGTCGTCCACAAGGCCGCGGGCTCGACGCCCAGGCCCTGGCTGTAGAACCGCACGAGGCGATCGAAATCGGCTGTTGTCAGCGCGACTCGGAGTTCCAGGACCGGTGAACGATCGATGCTCATGGCTGTCTCGGGGTCCTTTCGCCCGGGCGCGTCCTTGAACAGGCGCTGACGCTTACGAAAAGAACGCGGTCAAGGCCGGCGCGACAACATCCGGCACGATGTCGTGCGTCTGGCCCTCCAGCATTTGCAGCCGGCCATCCCGCACCGCCTGGCCATACGCCTGTGCCGCCTGATGCATGAGTTCAGGGTTCTTCTCTGCGATCAAGATGAGGGTGGGCACATGGACGGTAGAAGCGACAACGGGGGGCATCTCCGCATCGCTCAGAATCGTCATCTCGTACACCAGGGTGTGAGCCATCCGCTCGAGTGCGGGGCGGAACGGCGCTTCGCGCATCTTGATCACCATGTCCCGCGGGATCCCCACGCCATCGGTCTGGAAGAGCTCGACGGCTTCGCCCCTGCGATTGGCCGCGATCAACTCGGCGAGCTGGGCAGCCAGGCCCCGCGCGCGCGGTCCGGTCGGTGGTGGATCGTAGAGCACGAGTTTGTCGATGGCGAGCCCGTGCGACGCGGCGCGCAAGGAGAGCACTGCGCCGGACGAATACCCGAACACATAGGCCGAACCACCCGCCACGTTGATGAGCGCGTCAAGGTCCTCGATCTCGCGTTCGACAGCGTACGGCGCTGTGTCACCGCTCTCTCCGCGGCCCCGCCGGTCGTACGTGTAAACGGTATACCGATCCTGCAGCGCCTGAGCAAGCCCTGCGCCGGTCAGCCTGTCATTGAAAGCGCCGACCACCAGAATGACGGCCGGCCCCTGCCCCGACTTTGCATACGCGATGGGCGTGCCGTCTTGCGACGTGACTGTGAGCATGTGGCTTCCTTATCTGAAGGCTTTGCTGGCTCGCACCGTTCGGTGCGACGTGACGTGGCGCGACGCCAACGTCTCGGATTACAGACAACTATGATCTGATTATAGCGTGCTCGAGGGCTGGAACCACTCAGGACCGCTCACGCAACCTCGCCAACTCCCACAACTGAAGAGCGCACCTCTCTCTCGGGCCTGCGCTCTTCAGTGTCGCGCTCTGACGGGCGGGCGCCGACGTGCTCAGCGGCCCATCAGGGTGTTCGTCGCAGTCGAGCGGTCACTGGGTGACGCGCGGCTCACTCTGTCGTCCCGCCTGTTTCGTCACGGCGACTTTGTGGGGCATGCAGGATCCCAGGTTCGTGTCGATCTTGCGGATGTGGTTGACCAGCCAGTCAGCCAGGCTTTGTTGGAGTTCGATCGCCAGTGCCGCCGTCGGTCCCTCCTTTTCGATGCGCGCTCGCAAGGAGAGGAAGTTTTTGACGAACGTCGCGTGGGCGGTCTTGTTCGCCTTGGCCACCGGGCAGCGGTGTTTCTCCATGCAGTCCTCTTCGTAACCGAAGTGTTTGACCACGTAGCTCTGCAGGAAGTCGAGGCTCGACTTGAGTTTGTTCTTGCCCTCTTTGGCGACCATGGCGCGCATCAGGTGGTTGATCTGGTCGATCAACTGCTTGTGCTGCTCGTCGATTAAGGCGTCGCCCGAGGCCATCGAGTCGTCCCAGGCGATGCCCGAGACCGTTACGCCTGCCGTCGCGGCTGATTCGGGGAGCTTGAACTCGCTGACGATCGTCTGCAGGCGTCGGGCCATGTCGGAGAGCTGCGTGGCCGAGAGCGTCACCTGCGTGACCTGACTGCTCAACTCCTCAGCCGATGCGCTGACCTCCTCGAGCGCTGCGCTGTTTTCCTGGCTCACGCTGGCGACGTTTTCAATCGAGCGAGACACCTCGTTGCTCCCGGCGGCCATCTGCTCGGAGGCCGCCGTGTTCTCCTCGACCACGGCGCTGATGGTGTCGAGGCTCTCGACGGCCTGAGCGGTCAACATGTCCATCGAGTCGGCGTCGGTGCGGTTACGCTCCGCCTCGGCGCGGACGTTCTGCATCGCCGAGTGCACGATCTGGGATGTCTGGCGCATAACTTCCACGGAATCGGCGGCCGACTTCACACCGTCAGCGATCGCCCTGGCGCCGGCCGTGATCGCGCCGAAGGCCTCACCGGCCTGCTGCGACAGAGTCACCGCCCGAGTGACTTCGCCGCCCGTGGTCTGCATGGCTTCGCCAACCTCGTTGGCGCCCTTCTGGATCGTGGTGATCATCTCAGTGATCTCGCGCGTGGCCATGGCCGAGCGCTCGGCGAGTTTGCGTACCTCCTCCGCCACCACGGCAAATCCCTTGCCCTGCTCGCCGGCGCGCGCTGCCTCGATGGCGGCGTTGAGCGCCAGCAGATTGGTCTGCGAGGCAATGTCATCGATCGTCTCGACGATCGCGCCGATCTGGGCGGACCCACGGGCCAGGTCGCGCACGCGTCCGGCCAGTTGCTCAGTGGTCTGGCGAACACGATCGATGCCATCCACGCTGCGCGCCGCCAGCTCGGAGCCCTCAGCCGCGATGCGCGTCGACTCTTCGGTTCGCTTGGCGACGGCGCGTGTCGTGCCGGCGACCTGCTCCACCGCCTGAGCCAGCTGCCGTTGGGCATCGTCGGCCTTGACCACGTTTTGCAGTTGCTGAAGCGCACCCTGATGGATGCCGCCGACCGTTTTCGAAAGGTGCCCGACAACCGCCGACGTGCGCGCCAGCCCTTGAGCCTGGTCCTGAGCACCCTGGGCCACTCCCTCGATGGCGCGCCGCGACTCATCGACAGCCGCAGCCGTGACGGTGAGAGATGCGGCCTGTTGTTGGATGCCTTCGGTGACCTGTTGCAGAGCCTTGGCGATCTGGCCCGTGGCCCCGGAGGCCTGCACGGCCGCCTGCTCGAGCAGGCGCGCCGTGCCGTCGACCTGGCCGGCGTTCGCTGCGACGGCGCTGATCTGCTCACGCAGCCGCGCGAGCATGTGTTCGAAAGCCACGCCCAGCTGATCGCGCTCCGACTTGGGTGTCAGCGTGAGGGTCAGGTCGCCGCCCGCCAGGCGTCGCGCGGCATCGGCAGTTTGGCGTTGATAGATCATCATCGCGTCGAAGGCGCGCGCCGTGTCGCCGACCTCGTCCTGGCTCGTGATCGTCAGCTTCTGATCGAGGTCGCCCTCGGCGAGGGCTCGCGCCACATGCGCCATCTGCTGGAGCGGGTTGACGAGCGATCGCGACAGGAGCACGGCGACGACGACAGCGGCCACCAGTGCAATGCCGGCCGCTACGGCGCCGATGGTCCGGCTGTTGAGCACGGCTTGATTGGCGTCGTCGAGCGAAGCCTCGGCGTTGTCGCCGAAGTCGGTCACCAGGGTTTCAAGGCGATCAGAGATGTCGGTGCCGAACGAGTCGAACTCGGTCATCGCGGCATTGCCCGCGTCGGTACCACCGTTGATGTACTGGCCAGACATCCACTTGCCCTTTTCGTAGAAGGCTTCGAACGACCGGCTCAGAGCATCAAGTTCGGTGGCTTTGTCGGGCCGTAGATTGCGCAGCTCGGCGACGAGCCGGCGGAATTCGACAGCGTGCGTCTCCGCCTGCGTCAACCCATCGTCGAAGCCCGCCTGTGCGCGAGTTGCACTGACATCGGTCAGCCACTGCCAGACCTGGACGCCTTCATAGCGGATGGAATGCGCCAGCATGGCCGCCTGATGGCCGCGGGTCAGGGCGTCTTCACTTTTCGCCCGGGCGCTCTCCGCCAGGCCCCAGTTAATGGCGGCCTGGATCAACATCAAGAACGCCAGGCCCCCAAAGCCCAGGGCAAGTTTGCGGGTTACAGTCATCTTGATCATGCCTCTCTACCTCGTTTTCGACCTGTTTGACTCACCGATTTTGAAAGACCACGTCGTTGGATAACGGTTTGAGCATATGGGCATCTGGCTCTTTGCGCGGTTAGCGTCGCCGAAAACCTGCGTAAAGGACGCACAAACGGGCTGACATTCGTCAGGGCCGGAGCCGGAAAGAAGTGGGGCCGGGCCGATCGACGGGCCCGGGTCAGCATGGCCTGGTCTGCGTCATCGGACTGGGACGGGCGGCAGACCTATAATGAACGGATGGCGATGCCGCTCCTGGCCACCAAGCTCTATCCCGTCCGCCCTCGTCCGCAACTCGTGACGCGCCAACACCTGCTCGACCGCCTGAACGAGGGCTCGATCAAGGGCCGCAAACTGACGGTTCTGGCGGCTCCAGCCGGCTTTGGCAAGACCACGCTCCTCAGCGAATGGGTGGCGGGCCAGCCGCGGTCGGTGGCCTGGCTCTCGCTTGACGAAAACGACAACGATCCCGAACGCTTCATCACCTACGTCGCCGCCGCGCTGCAAACGCAGGATGCTGGCCTGGGCGCCGAGGCGCTAAGCCTGGTTCGAGCGGGTCAGGCGCCGCTGGGCGAGCCCGTTCTCACGGCGCTCCTCAATGCCGTGGCGCGCTCTCCCCACGACCTGCTTCTGGTGCTCGACGATTACCACCAGCTTCTCCTGCGGCCTATTCACGACGCCGTGACCTTTTTGATCGATCACCTGCCGGGGCAGCTGCAGGTGGCGATCGCCAGCCGTTCGGATCCGCCCTTGCCGTTGCCCCGGCTGCGCGCGCGCGGTGACCTGACCGAGCTACGCGCCGCCGACCTGCGCTTTACACCTGGAGAGGCCGCCGCGTTCCTCAACGAGGTCATGGGCCTCACGCTCTCGGCGGAGGATGTCGCCGCGCTGGAGACGCGCACCGAAGGCTGGATCGCCGGGTTGCAGCTGGCCGCGCTGTCGATGCAGGGGCGTCAGGACGTTTCACCCTTCATCCAGGCGTTTGCGGGAGATCATCGCTACATCGCCGATTACCTCGTTGAAGAGGTGCTGCAGCGCCAGCCAGCCTCGGTGCGACGCTTCCTGCTCGAGACCTCGATCCTCGATCAATTGACCGGCGCCCTCTGCGATGCCGTCACAGGCCAGGTTGGCGGCGGCGCGCAGTTGGAGGCCCTCGAACGCGGCAACCTGTTCGTGATCCCGCTCGACGACCGTCGGATGTGGTTCCGCTATCACCACCTCTTCGCCGAAATGCTCCGATCCCATCTCAGGGCTGAACTGCCTGAGCAGGTGGCAACGTTGCATGGGCGGGCCAGCCAGTGGTTTGAGCACACCGGCTCGGTTCCAGATGCCATCCGCCACGCTCTGGCAGCGGGTGATCACCCACGCGCGGCCGAGTTGATCGAGAAGGCCTTGCCCGACCTGCGCCGCGATCGCCACGAGGCCACGCTGCTCGCCTGGCTGCGGGCGCTCCCCGACGATCTGTTGCGCGACAGGCCCGTCCTCAGTTTTGCCTTTGCCGGCGTGTTGATGCAGACCGGCCAGTTCGATGGCGTCGAGACCCGATTGGCCGACGCCGAGCGTTGGCTGGAAGATGCCGCGCAGTATCCCGGCCGACGGCCGCCGGGGATGGTTGTGGTGGACGAACCCGAGCTCCTCCGGCTTCCGGGCGCAGTCTCCGTGCATCGGGCAGCGTTTGCGCTCGTGCACGGAGACCTGGCCGGCGCCCTTCGGCATGCCCGCCGGGCGCTCGACGTCGTGGCCGACGACGATCACCTCGGGAAGGGCTCGGCGTCGGCGCTACTCGGCCTGGCCGCCTGGACGCACGGCGACCTTGAAGAAGCGCGCCGCCTCTACGTGCCGGCCATCACCTGGCTACAGCGGGCCGGCCACCTCTCCGACATGCTGGGCTGCGCGCTCACACTGGCAGACATCCAGGTCGAACAAGGCCATCTGCGCGATGCCATGCGGACGTTTCAAGAAGCCCTGCAGGCTTCGCGGAGCCCTGGAGCGGCCGCCGCGCGCGGCACGGCCGACATGTACATCGGCTTGAGCGACCTGCACCGCGAGCACAACGATCTCGCGACCGCCGTCGAGTGCCTTCAGGCGGGCCAGGCGCTGGGCGATCACATGGGGCTCCCGCGGAACCCTTCGCGGCGACGGATGACCCTGGCGCGCATCAAACAGGCTCAAGGAGATCTGGAGAGCGCGCTCCAGTTGTTCGACGAGGCGGAGAGGCTTTACGACGGCGACTTCTCACCGAACGTGCGCCCCGTGGCGGCGTGGAAGGCTCGGATCAACCTGGCTCAGGGCCGCCTGGGCGACGCCGTCGCCTGGGCCCGCGAGCGTCATCTGTCGCCCGACGACGAGCTCGACTACCTGCGCGAGTTCGAGCATCTCACTCTCGCGCGCGTGCTCCTGGCACAGGCTCGCGACGATCGACACAACGCGACGCGACGCGCGGCCCAGGGCCTGCTCGACCGGCTCGAGCGCGCCGCCGAAGCCGGCGGTCGCGTCAACAACCTGATCGAAGTCCTCATCCTGCAGGCCCTGGCCCTGCAAACCCATGAAGGCGCCGCCGCGGCCCTGGCGCCGCTCGACCGCGCCCTGACGCTGGCCGAGCCGGAGGGTTACGTCCGGATCTTCCTGGATGAGGGCGTCCCCATGGCCGACTTGCTTCGCGCCGGCGCGGCCGCACGCGGGCAGGCGACCGGCTATGCGGGCCGCCTGCTGAGCGCCGTGGATCCATCGGCCGCGCCGGCCCTTCCCGACAGAGCGCCAACCCAGCTGCTGGCCGAGCCGTTGAGCGAGCGTGAGCTCGAGGTGCTTCGACTGCTCAACACGGAGCTCAGCGGCCCCGAGATCGCGCGACAACTTGTGGTGTCGTTGAACACGTTCAACACTCACACCCGCAACATCTACGGCAAGCTCGGCGTGAACAACCGTCGGGCGGCCGTCCGTCGCGCCGAAGAACTCCGGCTGATCTGACGTTCCCCGCAACCGGGCGCCTGATACCTCCCACGACCCGGCCAGGGCCACCCTTTTCCCCGATTCCGTCGCAGTTCGGGTGTATCACCAGACGCTTCGACCACAATCATCACACGTAGTGATGAAGGCTCACCATGCGGCCGTGTACGTTGTCTGTGTGGTCGCGATCCGGCGGCCTCACCCGCAAGGAGAGCCTCATGAAGCTGTCAACCTCCAGTCTCATCCGTTGGGCCGGTCTTTCAGCCGTCGCGGCCGGCGTGTTGTTCGTGGTCATTCAGATGGTGCACCCGGCCGACCTCCTCGAGTCGGTGAAGACGAGCAACTGGGTCTACGTCCACTATGTGAGCATCTCGATGTGCTACTTCGGCCTGGTCGGCCTGGCCGGCCTTTACGCTCGACAGGCCAATAAGGTCGGTTGGCTCGGCCTGATCGGTTATGTGTTCTTCAGCCTCTTCTATCTGTTCACAGCCTCCTTCCAATTCGTCGAAGCCCTGATCTCGCCGGTGCTGGCGACCGTGGCTCCTGAGTTCGTGGAGAGCTTCCTGGGCATCGTCACAGGGCATGCTGGCGCGATCCAGCTTGGGACGTTGACGACGCTCTATCAGGTTACCGGCGGACTGTACATGCTCGGCAGCCTGCTTTTCGGCATCGCCACCTTCCGCGCTCACATCCTGCCCCGTTGGGCCGCGATCCTGCTGGCCGTCTCCGGCCCGCTCGCCGCGACCGTGACCGCCGTGTTCTCGCATCCGATCGATCGCCTCGCCGCTGTGCCCATGGGCCTTGCGTTGGCCGCGCTCGGCTTCGCGCTCTGGTCGGATCGTCGCGAAGCTGTGGCACAGCCGATCGCCGAACAGGCCAGCGTCTCCGTCCGTCAGGCCAGCGCCAAGTAAGCGTGGCCGTGCAACCAGCGTCACAGTCGACACCCGTTTCGCCCACCAAGGAACTGACGATGAAAGCCACAACCCCCGATCGTTCGATGCAATGGCTTGTGCCCGCCGGGCTGCTCCTGTTGAGCGCCCTCCCGTTGGCCTTTGGCGCGGTGCGCCTCAGCCAACTGGCGACCGGTGCGGAGATCACGGCGAGCAATGCGCGTTTCTTCGCTGCGCCGCTCCCCATCGTGATCCACATCGTCAGCTCGGCCTTGTACGCAGTCGTCGGCGCGTTCCAGTTCGTGACGGGTGATCGACGGCGCTGGCTCGGCTGGCATCGCGCCGCCGGCTGGGTCTCGGTCATCGCCGGTCTGGCCGTGGGCCTCTCGGGCCTGTGGATGACGGTGTTCTATCCCCTCGCTGTCGACCTGCTCTTTGCCTTTCGAGTGGCGGTCGGGGTCGGCATGATCGCATCGATCGTGTTGGGGATCACGACGATCGGGCGGCGCGACGTCGTCGGGCACCGCGCCTGGATGTTGCGCGCCTATGCTCTCGGGCTGGGCGCGGGCACTCAGGTGTTGACGGGCATGGTCGAGAGCGTGCTCGTGGCGCACCCCGATCCGCTGAGCAAAGCCCTGGGGATGGGCGCAGGCTGGCTGATCAACCTGGCGCTGGCTGAATGGATCATCCATCGCCGATCGACCCGGCAGGCCCGCGTCGCCTCGGCCTCGCCCACGACGACAGGTTGAAAGCCAGGCGATGAACGACTCTGGCTCACGAACATCCGACAACCCCAAGCCCGACCGCTACACGATCCGCCTGAAGGGGCACCTCGACAGGCGCTGGGCCGACTGGTTCGACGGGCTGACCCTGACGCTCGAAGACGACGGCGCCACAGTGCTCGCCGGTCCGCTCGCCGACCAGGCCGCCCTTCACGGCGTGTTCTTCAAGATCCGCGATCTGGGCCTGACGATCCTCTCCGTTCAGTTGGACGATACGAAAGATTAGGAGCAAGACCATGAAAGCGATGCTGCGACACACCTACGGCTCACCCGACGTCCTCGAGCTTGTCGAGATCGATCGGCCGACTCCAAAAGACGACGAAGTGCTGGTCAAGGTCGAGGCCACGTCGATCAACGCGGCCGATTGGCGCATGCTGCGGGCCGATCCGTTTCTGGCCCGCCTCGACTCGGGTCTGATCACGCCGCGCAACAAGATCCTGGGCTCAGATGTGGCCGGCCGCGTCGAGGCGGTCGGCAAGGCTGCCCATCGGTTCAAGGTCGGCGACGCGGTGTTTGGGAACCTGTTCGAGCTGCGCGGCGGCGCGTTCGCCGAGTACGTGGCGGTCCCCGAGCGGCTGCTGCTGTCGAAGCCGGCCACCCTCTCCTTCGCAGAAGCGGCGGCCGTGCCGATGGCTGCCGTCACAGCGCTCTGGGGATTGCAGAGCCGCCGACCGTTGAGCCGTGGGCGACATGTGTTGATCTACGGGGCTTCAGGCGGTGTCGGCACCTTTGCCGTGCAGATTGCGAAAGCGCTTGGAGCCGAAGTGACGGCTGTGGTCAGCGCACGCAACCTGGAGTTGGCCCGTACGCTGGGAGCCGATCACGTGCTCGACTATGCCTCGGTCGACGTGACAACGACCGGCACGCGTTACGACCTGATCCTGGCCGTCAACGGGTATCAACCGATCTGGGCATACAGGCAGGCGCTCTGCCCTGACGGCCATTACGTGATGGCCGGCGGCTCTGCGGCTCAGATGTTTCAGGCAATGCTGCTCGGTCCGCTGATGTCGCGCAAGGGCGGCTCGCAACTGGGCATCCTGAGCACCCGGCTGAGTCTGCAGGATCTCGAGGTCGTCAAACGGCTGATCGAAGATGGCAGCGTGAGGCCGATCATCGATCGCACCTACTCGTTTAACCAGATCCCCGAGGCGATCCGGTATATGGAGACCGGTCATGCCCGCGCCAAGGTCGTCGTCGCTGTGGGTCAGCATGCCGCGTCGCTATAGGCGCCCCGAAAGTCGAGCCTGACGATCATGACCCTATCGGTTTTCACACTCAGCACAGCGCTTGTCATGGGCATCGGCGCGACGCTGGCCTTCGACCTGTGGGGCCAGGTCATGAAGCTCGTCTTCAAGGTCAGGCCATCCAACATGTGCCTCGTGGGGCGCTGGTTGCTGCATATGCCGGCCGGGGTCTTTCGCCACGCCGACATCGGCGCAGCGCGCCAGATGCGGCACGAATGCGTGGTCGGCTGGGTCGCCCACTATCTGATCGGGGTGACGTTCGCACTCGGGTTCGTAGCCCTGGTCGGCGAGGGCTGGCTGCGCGGCCCCACGCTGGTCCCGGCCCTGGGCTTCGGGGTCGCGACGGTGCTGGCGCCACTGTTTGTCATGCAACCGGCCATGGGCCTCGGGTTCGCGGCGTCTGCCGCCCCCAACCCCATGCAAGCTCGAATCCGCAGCCTGCTCAACCACGCCGCGTTCGGGCTCGGGCTCTACCTGTCGGCGTGGTTGGTCAGCCGGGTTTTCTGACGCTCGCCCGACTCATCGAGGACGTTCGACGGTTGAGGCCCGGGCTCCGAAGAAGAATCGGCGTGGATCGCCGCCGCTGGTCCGAAGCGCCCAGAACACATACGCGGCCGTCATCAGGTTGCCGAGCACCATGATCAGGATCACCCAGACGACGGCGGCCAGGCGCGAGGGCTCACGATAGACGACCCAGCAGGCGAACAACGCGAAGCCGGCATACAGGTCGACCAGGCTGACGATTCCCCAAGGCATGGCGCCCAGGATGGCGCCCTCGCGGCCGAAGTCGCCGGCCACGAACGCGTAGCCGATCGCGAGCGCCATGGCGAGCATGGCCAGGATAGAGATGATTTGGGCCGTTGTTTTCACGGGGTCCCCCTTTTGTAGACTTGATAGTAGCAGCCCGCACGCTTTGCTGCTGGTTTGTCGAGCCTGGCCTGGGCTTTCAACCGCCATCCTGAGCGGTCGCCGAAGATCGCAACCGAGCGCCGATCAAACCCCATTCACCGAAATATCGGGGTCTTCTGGCTGACAGACCGAGTCGGAGCTGTTCGATGAAGTGCCCGAACTGAACATGAGCCTTGCACCCGGCAGGCGAACCCACCGACGGCCCACCCTGACGACATCGGTCCATCTGAGACTCTACGAGACCGCGCAAACGCCGCCAGAGACTCTTTGCCATGCTAAAGTGTGCCGTTCGAGGAGCATACATGGAGACATCCGACGCGAAGGCCGTGGTCGTCACCGGGGTTTCGACAGGTATTGGCTGGGGCACCGCCCAGGTCCTGCTCGCCAAAGGGTTTCGGGTCTTCGGCAGCGTGCGCAAACTCGCTGACGCCGCGCGCTTGAGCGAGGCGTGGGGCGAGAAGTTCTCGCCCCTGGTGTTCGATGTCACTGACGCTGATGCCGTGGCGCGCGGCGCTCGCCAGGTCTCAGAGGCGTTGCAAGGCCAGACGCTGTTCGGCCTCGTCAACAACGCCGGCATCGCCGTGCCGGGGCCGCTGATCCACCTCGACGTCGCTGACTTTCGACGTCAGATCGAGGTCAATGTGGTCGGCGCTTTGATCGTCACGCAGGCGTTCGTCGGCTTGCTCGGCGCCGACCGCGGCCGGAAGGGCCAACCCGGCCGGATCGTGAACGTCAGTTCGGTCGGCGGTCAACTCGGCGGGCCGTTTCTGGGCGCGTACTGCGCGTCGAAGTTCGGCCTCGAGGGAATGTCGGAAAGCCTCCGACGGGAGTTGATGCTCTTCGGCATCGACGTGATCGTCGTCGCGCCAGGCGCCATCGCCACGCCCATCTGGGACAAAGCCGAGGCGCTCGACATCAGCCTCTACCTGACCACCGAATACGCGGCCGCCGCCGACCAGTTCAAGCGCACCTCGGTCGAGGATGGCCGCAAAGGGCTGCCGCCGGAGCGCGTAGGCGAGGTCATCCACACGGCGTTGACGACGCGGCGCCCACGCACGCGCTACGCCGTGCTGCGCCGGTCGTTACTAGACTGGCAACTGCCGCGGCTGTTATCTTTCCTCGATCGTCGCCGGGTGGACACGATCGTCGCGCGCAATGCCGGGCTGCTTCGCTGATCGGGCCAGCCCGCCGCGAGAATCAACAAGCCGAGGGCCTGATGCACAGGCCCTCGGCTTGTTTCATGTTCAGAGCGCGCGTTCGGCAGCTTCGACGGTCTGGGCGATGAGCGTGGCGATCGTCATCGGGCCGACGCCGCCGGGCACCGGGGTGTAGGCCGAACACGTGTCGACCACGCCCGAAAGCTCGATGTCGCCGACATTGCCCGGGTGATAGCCGGCGTCGACCACAACGGCGCCGGGCTTGATCCAGGCTGCCTTGATGAACTCCGGCTTGCCGACCGCGCCCACGATGATGTCCGCCGTGGCCACGACAGCCGGCAGATCCTGCGTGCGCGAATGGCAGATCGTGACGGTGGCGTGCTCGTTGAGGAGCATCATAGCCACAGGCTTGCCCAGGATCGGGCTGCGTCCGACGACCACGGCGTGCTTGCCCTTCAGCGGGATCTTGTAGTGCGCAAGCAGGCGCATGATGCCGGCCGGCGTCGCCGAGCCAAAGGCCGGCTCACCCATCGACATCCGGCCGAAGCCGAGCGCCGTCACACCGTCGACGTCCTTCTCGAGCGCGATCCTGTCGAAGCAACTGCGCTCGTCGATCTGACTGGGGACGGGATGCTGGAGCAGAATGCCGCGCACGTCAGGGTTGGCGTTGAGCTTCTCGATCTCGGCGAGCAGCTCTTCGGTGGTGGTCGTCTGCGGCAGCACGACGCGGAGCGACTCCATGCCGACGCGGCGACAGGCGTTGCCCTTCATCTTCACGTATGTGGCCGAAGCCGGGTCGTCGCCGACGAGGATCGTTGCCAGGATCGGCACTCGGCCACCCGTCGCTGCCTTGACCTTTTCCACCCGCACTGCCAATTCCTTTTCGAGCTGCTGCGAGAGCGCTTTTCCGTCCAATACCATGGCCGTCATCGTCCAACCCTTTCCCACGTGATGAGATGAAATGAAGGCGTGGTCGGCTCGCGGGGATGTCAAGTCAATCCGCCGAGGCCCATTGTACGTCGACTCTGTGAGACTGATGGGTGTGACAGCCGATTTGGCCACGGATCAGCCGGCGACTGCATCAGTGACACAGATTATCGCGAACCCGAGCGTTTACCAATATGCGGATAAATCGTATCCTGTTCTTGTTCGGCGCACGACTGATTTGGCTCTGAGGTGAACATGAGACCCATCAATCTTGGCGGCGCGTTGCTCATGCTTGCCCAACTGGCCTGCAGCGGCCTGCCTATGCAGGCGATTTCAACTGCCAGCGTCGGCGGACCCACGGCGACGCTGCCGCGAGGCGCCGAAGCCAGCAACGCCCCGCCGACGCTCCTGGCTGAACCCCCCACAACGACACCGGCGCCCACGGCCACTGAGGCGCCTCTTCCGACCGCCACGGTGGCGGAGCCTGTGCTCGATCTCGAGATCCTGGAATGGGCCGAGTTCCCGTACGCCAACCTGGCCGATCCGTCGAACACGGACACCCACGTCGAGGTGCTGATCCGCAATCCCAACGATTTCGCGGTGAGGGTGGACACCCAAACAACCGAGCTGCGGTTCGTTACCGCGGCGGGCGACGTGGCTTACGTGAACCCCAGTGCCGTGTTCTACATTTGGGATGGCGAATGGATGTTGCCCGGCGAGACGGCCGCGCTTTCGGCGTGCGTGTGTTTCCAGACGAGCGGCCTCACCAAGCAAGACTGGGCGACCCTTGACCTGGTCGCGCCTGTCGCGCGGCTCACGGATGTCGAGCACACGCTCGACGTCGAGGTGACACTGGGAGAGTTCTTCAATCTCGCCGAGGCCCATCTGGGCGGCGATAGCCTGGGCGCCGAGATCACAATCACCAACACCAGCGACCGTACACTGGAAAGCATCCCCATGCGCGTGTTGGCGCGTGATGCTCAGGGGCATTTCGTCGGCGTCGCGGCTTACGGAAACGCTGTGGCGAGCTTCACCGAGCCGACCGCGATCCAACCCGGCGACACGGCAACTGGCGTGATCGTCTCGGCCATCGACTATGTGGACATGAACACGCCGCTGACCTACGAGGTCGCGGCCATCGGCATTCCGACGCCGTGAACGACGCGAGAGGGTCCGAGCGCTGGGCCGTCTTTCAGATGCGGGGCGGCGACGGTCAATCGTGCTTGGGGGCCGGCCACACGAAACTAATGAGCAGATTGACGATCAGCAACAAGCCCGGCGCCCAATACATTGAGGTCACCACGAGCCGCGCCGTGCTGCGAACTTCACCCGGTGCGCTCATGGCGACGAACAGAAGAGGCATGATGGCCCAACCGCCGATGATCAACCCCGCGATCCTATAGATCGGATGTCGCGGCCGAAACCTCAGCGTCACCAGCTGTCGCAGCCACAGGCCCACCAGATAGCCTTCTTCGCAGTAGGTATCTATGGGATCGAGCCCGCCACGGCCCGAGCGCGTGCGGTGGCCCGGCCGACCCGGGCAGTTCAAGGCAGGTCCGTCCAAGTACACCCAATCGGGCGCCTCTTCGTCGTACCCCTCGATTTCGGCTTCCCAGAGCTCATCGGGCGCCGACACTCCGTAGCCCTGTCTGATCAGGCTGCGGCGATCTTCCTCAGCCCAGGCCAGGTTTTCGCGGGCTTCCGCCAGGGTCGGATCGAGCCTTAACGCCTGGCGGTAGCTGCGAATGGCGGCGGCGAGATCACCGCGCCGATCCCAGTACTCGCCGGCGGCGGCGTGCGCCTCCGCCAGATCGGGCGCGATGCTCAAAGCAGTCTGAATGTGTTGCCAGGCGCGCCGTGTGTGGTGAGACTCTTCGTCAATTTCTGCCTCCGCCAAGATGTGACGCGCGCGAGCCTGTCGTTGCTCGTCCGTCTCAGCGAGCGGAGGCAAAGCGCCGAGCCGACGCGTGAGGATATTCGCGATCGCGCGAAGGCCGTCTTCAGACCACTCACGGCGCGCATCGGTGCGCCAGATGTCAAGCAAGTCCTGCGTTTCGCGATTCTCCAGACGCCTTTCGATTTGCTGGATCGCGTCGTCTTGTGTAGCCGAATCCATCCTGGCGAATCTCCGACGAAAAGTATAAGTCGCCCAGATTGCGGCCAGAGGCCGCCCGTCTCGGGAAAACGTTCAGCCGCCAAATGTCTCAGGCCGCCCATCCCGGGCTGCGTCCGCGGCCCTCATGAGCCCTTGTGATCCAACCATGCCTTCAGCAACTCGGCTCGCTCGCGGCGACCCATCTTGTCATAGGCGTCAACTTCGTGCCGCAGATCCATCACAGGGAGGTTCAAGTCCCCCACCTGCACCCAATCGCGATGGAGCCGAACGTCAACCGGCGCCTCCCAAACTCCGTCGACCCATTTTTCCATTTCGCCCATGATCTCGACGCGCACGCCCGCTAACTCGTACGCGCCGTAGTGAGATCGGATCCGTTCCGACGGCAGATAACGAACCGGTGTGAGCGCCACATCCGCCAGGATCTGGGCGAGCGCGTAGGCCCCAGCCGCATCCGTCTGCACGTCAATGTCGTTGGCGACGAGGGGCACGCCCTGCAGGGCCATCCCTGTGCTCCCCGTCAGAGCCCAATCGATCGAGCTCCCCTCGAGGCGTTTGGTCAAGAGCCTGAGCGCCGCAACGTGCTGGTCAGAAATCGCCATGAGTCGATGAGAGTCTCTATCCGTTGCCGATGGTCGGCGGACGGCTCTCCACCATTTCGTGATTGTACGTGACGTTGGTGTTCGCACGAACGGGTGGCGTGTTCCGAGCCAGTCGCTCCTCCACGCGAGAGGAGCGCCTCGGGTGCGCCCCACACCACGTCCGGATCAGCCACCTCGGCCCGGCGTTCGCGTCGACCCGCCAGTTGGTCGTGGACGAATGTAGTTCCGAGGCTCGCAGAAGATATATGGGAGGTGCCGCAGCTTAGCCGACTCACACCAATCGGAAGCAGTCCGGCGCCGAAGACCCGGGTGATCTCAATCCCCGAGTCTCCGACGCCGATCGTCGCGACAGCCGGCAGGCCGCTCGAATGCCACGTGAAGCGAGGTGAGGCCAGACGGCCTCAGGCGACCTGAACGGCCCGTGACTGCCGCACGATCTCGGCGATCTGATCGAGGTGGCTGGCCTCATGGACCAGGCCGTACAGGAATCGGCTGACGGCGTTGACCACCGGCCCGCCCTCCCAGATCGCATAGGCGAGCTCGAGGTTCGGCTGGTCGGGCCAGAGTTCGAGCGAGGCCAGGCGGATCCGTCGACTCTCGCGAAGTCGTTGCCGGCATTGCGCGATGGTGGTCACCGTCGTCCACTCGGTCTCATATCGCGAGCGGCCGTGATTCGGGACGCCGCGGGCCAGTTCGGCAGCCAGGAAAGCTGCCTCCTCGGATGAGGCGGTCGCATGGACGATCACGTGCCCAAGCGTCCAGGCTTCCTTCACGGCGGACGGATCCTGGGCGTAGCGATCGTTCGCCTCGGCGTCGACCGGACGGAAGACGACGTCGGCGTCGGTGCACTCGGCGATCAAACCGAGTACGCGATCATTCATGAGTGTCGTTTCGCGACGCAGGATGTCGGGCGTGACACCCTGTGCGAGCTCAGTGATAGTCATTTCTTTGCGAGAGACGCGTTGATACGGCAGCATGATGGGCTCCAGTGGAATCGACGCAACTGGGAGATTGTATGCCCCTCAGGTGGCGTTGGGCCGGTTGTAGCACCCGGGGCGTGTTCTCTTCTCCGTGGCTCATCTGCGCCGTGGCAGACATCCACAGATTGGGCGCGACGCTGCCGCGTCTTCGGGCCGGGCGCCTGCCAAACTCATTTCAAGCAGCCGTCTGAGTGAATCGCCGTTCGTCTGCGGACACATATCGGGGGATCAAGCGCAGTACCGGAGGGCCAGATCGCAAGTTATGGGTACACCCAGCCTGAGCGATCGACCAACACACCCACACGCCTGGAAACGGGCGCCTGCATGGCGCGGAGGCCGGACTGGGTCTGTGCGGGAGCCCTGGCCTCGGCATGCGTGTGGTCAGGCTCCTGCCCGGGTTGACGTTCCGCTGTCAGAAGTGATCTGGCCAGACGAATCGGGCCACGCGCGACGCTTGATCAAGACGAGCGCGTCTTCATCACCTTCATCACAATGGATTTGAGGCCGAACGGTCGCAGCACGATTCCGGCGAGGCCTTCGATCGTGACCCAGACCAGTTCGTAGCGATTGTACGGGTTCGAGCGGCTGGCCTCAGGTCCGCCAAGCTGCACCCGCGTGTCTGTTACCTCGGCCCAGAAGAGATGCATCCCTAGCGCGATAGTGTCGTCGAAGTCAACGGCGCGCAAATGTGAGACGTCGAGCCCGGTTTCTTCATGGATCTCGCGTCGACATGCCTCGAGTGGCGTTTCGTCGCCCTCTATCCCGCCGCCCGGAAGGACGTGGTACTCCTCAGAGCCGCGCCGGCGATGCATCAACAGGACATCCCGCCCGTGGATCAAGATCGCTCGCGCTGTGACTCGGTCGCCGCTCATTTGGAGGTCGTCCCATGCCGCATGAGGTCACCCTTGGGTTGTGGCATGCCCTCAACCGCGAGCGGCAATCGATGCCAGCCGTGGCCCCGCAGCATCCGTCGACGGCGTTCTTCACGAGGCTCGCCGCCTGCGACCGGACATACCGAGCGCCAGCAACAGACCTTCAGCCATCACCTGCAGAACCAGGAAGAAGAACACGGCCTGCAGCGCGGTCAGCACCGTGCTCAGGAGGGTGAAGCCGATGCCACTCCAGTCACCCGTGCTGAACGCCTGCAACGCCTGAACGGCCGCCGCGATCAAGCCGCTGGCCAGATAGACCCAGGAGAAGGCCTGCGCGCCAGCCAGGATCTGTCGAAGCCGGCGCGGGGGCACGAGTGAGTCGCGGTCGGATCGATCCGTCGGCCGCGCCTCGCTCCCACGCACCGCTGCCTGCAAGGCTGACGGTGCTTTCGCTCCGGCCGGGTCAGGCGGCAAAAACCCCACCCGATCAAGGAGAAGTCGTCGGAGGGCCTCCACGCCCTCCGCGGCCAGAGTGCCATTCTGGCGCTCGCGCCAGAGCGTCATCAGAGCGTCTGTGTCACGGACGCCGAGTTCCTGCTGTTCGCGGCGGACCCCATCTTCACATGTATCCATGGTTACACCACGCTGGCCGACTTGAGGGTTTTCGGTGATTTTGGCGGAGCACAAATCGTGCCAGCCCGGCAAGAGGTGGCCGGTCGCGAGTGATCGAAAGTCCGATCAAGGACGCGGGCAATGCCGTGCCGATACGGAGTACGCGGCGAAGCGATGTGAGGCCGAGGGGTTATCTGTGGCGCGGCTATCCGGCCTGAAACTGGCCGAGGCAGCGCATCTTTACGGAGAAGGAGCGAAGCGCGAGAAAGTCTTGTCGATGTGAGCTAGGGCCTCAAAGCGGCCGACGGCCTGATCGGGAACTTCGCACTCCAGGGTTCCCGCATTGAAGGCGATCACGTACAGACGTTCGCCGAACACGTCGATCGTGAGGGTGCCGAAGGCATTCACGCCCCCGAATCGGTAGTCAACGGTCAGACGATCGCCAGGTTGGGTCACCCGCCGACCCTCTTCACGCAGCTCGCCCTTCGCGATCAGCTCATCGGCCAGTTGAGCCTGCGTGCGTCCGTTGCCGGCCTCCGACCAGATCGCGATCTGGTCA
The DNA here is from genome assembly GCA_044226485.1 of Anaerolineales bacterium. Lineage (GTDB taxonomy): Bacteria > Chloroflexota > Anaerolineae > Anaerolineales > UBA6663 > UBA6663. Next base: position 298,509 of record JBGAGY010000005.1, on the reverse strand, counting down.
GCCACGACCACACGGTCGTCGTATTCCTTCAGACCGCAGATCGGCTGGTAGGCAGGCTGCTCGAACAAGGCCGGATATTCGAACGAGAAACCCATGGCGGCATTGGTGTAGAGCAGCCACTTCCCGTCGATCGAGCCGGTGGCAGACGGTGTCGGGCTGGGCTGACTTGTGGCCGTCGGCGAAGGCGAGGGAGTCGGGGGTGTCGTGGGAGTCGGGCCCGGTTCTAAACCAATTCGACAACCGACAAGGGCCAATGACAGGCCAGCACTCGCGAGGCCGATTCGTTGTGAAGGTGACACTGTCGAATCCCTCTCGATAATCGACGGCCATCAACGTCCGATAGCGCAGCGCCGCTCACCTCTTGGATGATCAGACCGCATCGAGTTCGTCGGCTCGATGGTTGAGGCAATTTCGCGCGACCTCTCTTGACGTAGATCAAGCCAGCGCTAGGCCGGCTGGCCACGCTCGTCTTCGTCGCGCGTCTGTCGAACCAACGTCGCCACGTCGTCCAGTTGGGCGCTAACCCGGAGCAGATATCCCAGAGCTTCGGCGCCCGAGACGCAGACGACAGCCGTGATCAAGCCGATGAGCACCGCCACCAGTGCCGTCCAGATATCTCCGCCGTTGACGAACCAGATCACGGCGGTCGTAAGCCCGATCAGCACACTGAGCGCACCACACAACCACAGGGCGATCCGCCACAACCACAGCCGGCTGGACGGCGCCTGTTCGGCCCGCCGAGCACGCTGAAGCGCCTTTTGGCTCTGGCGGTAAGCGGCCAGATCAAAACCGCAATCGCAGATCGGGACCGAATCGTTTTGTTTCAGGCTGCACTTGGGGCAGATGGTGGTCATTCGGCTTTCCTGGAAGGCCAAAAGTATGCTGACATTATACGGTGCAGGGTCGGGGTACTCGCCCTTGTGCAACGTCACGCCGGCCGCGGCGACGTGGTCGTCGTAGCCGCAAGCGGCATCTGATCATCACCCGGTCGGTCGTTCCACCAGACCGCACAGCTGGGCATCGGCCCGGTACATCAGGGCGTCAAGCCGCGTCTTGCCCGGAGATCGAGCCGGCATCTTGGCCAGGATATCGCGCACCGCATCCGGAGCGCGCTTGATCGACCGGCGGAGTTCGCGATCGCCCCAGCGCGGATCGCCGCCCTGCGCGAGCTCGAGGGCCAGCGCGCCGTAGGCTGCAGGGCCGACCACGTGTTTGGTCTGGTGAACGTCGACAAGCGGGTGCGTGTATGCGCTCGACGCGGCCAGCCCGGCAGCCCGAGCGGCAGCTATGGCGGCCGGATCGCGAACCTCGCGCGCAGCCGCAAAAGCGGCCAGCGAAAGTTTGCGCAACCGGGCCGAGCGCGGGCCGCCTTGAGCGAAGGCGCGGATGCCGGCGATGGCGTCTCGCGGTCGCGCATCGTCTGGCGCGTGCTTCTCAAAAACCGGCAACGCCCGTTCGGCGCAGTCCGCCGCCCAGGCGCCCAGCACCCTCAGCGATTCAAGCGTCAACGTGAAATACCTGGACCCTCGACTCATCTTTCATATCCTGCGCTGTGCCTTGATGGAGACCCGTCACCGGACCGGGCTCATGAACCACTGGAACACTCCCGCCACCACCGTTCCCACTGCCGCCAGACAGACAAACGGCACACTGTGAGTCGCCAGACCCACCCAGGCCATCGGGAGGCCGGCCAGACAGATCCAGTACTCGTACGGCATGCGAATGCCCTTCACGAACGGGACGTTGTAGATCTCGGCAACTTCGCACAGAGCGATCAGGAGGATCAAAGCCATGCTCAACACGAAGTAAGGCAGCATGGCCGCGAGCGGGGCCGACAACATCGCCAGGCCGCTGCCAAGCACACTCAACCCCACCGGGATCAACAGCCACGTCCCAACCACGGCGGTCGAGCCCGCCCCGGTAAACTGCCGCATGAACACGCGCTCGCGATCCATCCGCAAATGACGGGTCAGGCCGAGCCGACGCCCCTGCAACAGCAGCAGAAAGAACAGCAGCCAGGACGCCAGATCGCCGATGTTCGTGACGCGCAAGATGACGGTGACCGCCACGCCCACGGCCGCACTGCGCAGCAACGGATCGACCAGGCTCTTCGGAGCCAGACGCCACATCGTCAACGCAGAGCGAGTGAGCAACAAACGAAAGGGGCCCGACCGGGCATCGAAATGGATCGGCAGCTTGAAGCTGCGCAACACAGTCTCCTGACGTTCAGACTGGGCGAAGGATGGAAGGCCGAAAAGGTCCGCCAGGAAGCCGTATCGAGATCGCTCGATCCGTTGACGGTTGGCCCGCAGGACTCGCGCCCAATCCACTTCGCGACTGAATATCGCGCCACACGTTGTCATCACAAGGCCGGCGGCGGCGACCAGGCAGGCCGGTAGGACGCCGAACGTTCCAGCGAACTCGGCCACGAGCCATCGCCCGGGTGCCGTCGCCCAGTCGGGAAACTGCGACACGAGCAGCGCGCAGGCACCGCCTGCTGACAGCCAGATCCAGCGTGACCGATAGGGCAGACGACGCCAACTGATCGCCTGCAAACACCACACGGCAGCGTGCGTCGCATACGCGAGACAGGCGGTTGACAGGCCGACCCACCCGGCCGTAGCCCAGTTGGCGCCCGGGCTGATGGAGGTCTCGAGCACCACGTAGATGAAACTCAAACCGATCGACGCCAGGATGACCGGAGGGAGGCTGTCTCGCAGGGCGTTGACCAACGCGACGCTGTCTGAACGAACGCGTGACGGCGCCAACCAGATTCTGTCCGGGGCATCCAGCCGAATAGGACACTTGAACGCGCGATCGAACGCGTATGCGATCTGGGCCAGCCCGATCAAGGCAGGCAACGCCGCCACGAGCGTCGATCGCAGCGCCGGCTGGAGCTGACGGCCGAGCAACTCGGCCTGGTGCGCTCCCAGGAAAACCAGCGCCACAGCCCAGACCAGCCAGAAGAGGCTGATGTACAGACGAAGGAGCGGATGCGACTCAGAGTCGATTCCCAGGAAGCTCCCCCAATAGCGGAGCTGAGGCCACAGCCGCTTCGCGCCTAACAACACTAAGAGCCGGATGTCCGTGAACATGGCCGTCACTTCATGCTTCGAGCGGCAACGCTGGCCCGTGCAGGCTGTCGTCGGTCAGCGACACGTAGCGATCGGCCACGCCTTCGGTCGGGCGAGCGTGGCTGCTCAACAACACACTGCCGCCCTCGGCGCAGTACGACCTCAGAAGATTCCAGACCACCTGTCGGGACTCGGCATCCAATGGGCCGAAAGGCTCATCGAGCAACATCAGGCGCGGCGACACCAAAAGCGCAAGGGCGACGGCGAACTTCTGCCGCATGCCGCGAGAGAGGACAAATGGATAGCTTTCGAGGCTGTTGGTCAGCAGCAGAGAGGCCAGCACCGAGCGGGCCTTGTTCTCCCAGCCGTCGATATGGTTGATCCCACCGAGGAAGGTGAAGTGCTCCCAGAGGGTCAACTCGTCGTAGAAGTCGGGCGTATCCGGCACGAAGGCCAGGCGGCACCGCTTGGCATCGCCTTTCAAGGAGCCATCGGGGTCGTCGAAAAAAACCTCGCCCCTCGTCGGCGGCTGCCAGCCAGCCAATGTCCGCAGGAGGCTCGACTTCCCGATGCCGTTGACGCCGGTGATGACCACAAGCTCACCGGGATGCAGGTCGAGCCACAGGTCGGCGTAGACGAGCTGAGACCCATATGAACAAGTCAATGCTCTGGCTTGAAGCATGTTCGCCACTCCCCATCCGCAAGTGTAGTCGAGCGGCGGCGCGCTGCCACACGGCGTTCCGACGACGAGGTATTCCTCGTGAAAGAAACTCATCCGGCCCATAGAGGTGAAGCGACCCGCTGCGTTAAGAGGTACACTGGCCGCATTGTTTCGTGAGCCGGCCCCGTTTCGTTCGTCCTCCCGAAGCAACCAATCAACCGATCAACGACCGGCTCTCTGACGGCGATCGCGGCGGACTCGCGCCGACAAACCTCGTCAAGGCCTTGCCGGACGATGACATTGCCGAACGCGTTACCCCGGCGCGCCGACGATTGCCCGAGCCACCCTTCGATATGACGGCCACGACATTAACACAGACCCCTCATCAGAAATACCTCGGCTCTCGAGGGTTGATCCTTTTGTTGGCTTTGCTCTCAGCCTTCGTGCCTTTGTCGACCGATCTCTATCTGCCCGCCTTGCCGATGATGAGCAAGAACCTGCAGGCGCCGATCGAGCAGATCAACCTGACCCTGACAGCTTTCTTTGTGTGTTTCAGCATCGGGATGTTGCTGTGGGGCCCGTTGAGTGACCGTTATGGCCGCAAGCCGATCCTGCTGATCGGCCTTTCGATGTACGTGCTGGCCAGCGTCATCTGCTCGATTACGACGAGCGTCACAGCCCTGATCGTGTTTCGCGCACTGCAAGCGCTGGGCGGCAGCGCCTCCGGGGCCGTCGCATCGGCGATCGTCAAAGACACGTTCAGCGGCCGACAGCGCGAGTCGGTGCTGGCCATCGTCCAATCCATGGTCATGATCTCGCCAGCCGTGGCGCCGATGATCGGCGCCGCGCTCCTCAGCTTCACAAGCTGGCGCGGCGTGTTCTGGACGTTGACCATCGTGGGCGCCATTGCCCTGGCGTGCGCCCTGCTTCTCGAGGAGACCCTCCGCGAGCGGCATACCGGCGCGCTCTGGTCGACCTATGCCCGTCTGGGCAAGGTGCTCCAGAACCGCGGCTTCACCTTGCTGTTGTTCCTCTTCTCGCTGGGTGGCATCTCTGGCCTGGCCTTCGTCACGGCTTCCACGTATATCTATCAGGAAGGGTTTCACCTCAGCAGCCAGGTTTACAGTTTCTATTTCAGCGTGAACGCCGTCTGCCTGATCCTTGGGCCAATGCTCTACATGCGGCTGTCGCGCCGTTTTCATTCCGAGACCATCATCCGCTCGACCTTCATAGTCTCGCTGATCAGCGGCGTGTTGGTGGTGCTTGTGGGGAATCAGGCGCCCTACGTCTTCGCGCTGTGTATCCTTCCATCGTCGATCGCCGGGAGCATCATCCGCCCGCCGTCCACCAACCTGATGCTCGAGCAGCAATCGGGCGACACCGGCTCGATGGTGTCGATGATCGGTTGCGTCAATTTGCTGATGGGCTCGCTCGGCATGACGCTGATCTCCATGCCCTGGGGCAATACCATCGTGGCGCTCGGCATCATGATCGCGTTGACAGCGACCATGAGCCTGTTGGCCTGGCCGCTCGTCATCAGACAGGCTGTGCGTCTGCCGCACGCTGCCCAGAGCGCCGGTGACCTCGAGGCTTCAAATTCCTGACGCCCGCCGGCGATCAGGGGGCGAGGCTCGAGGCGTTGCTGAGCGTGTGCGCCGGACGCCAGACCAGGTTGGCGCAGCCCGTGTCGCTGAGCGACCAGATCGGCGCGTGATCCTCGGGTTGTGCGTATACCTCAGGGCGCCCGCCACCCTCAAAGGCGAACACGTGTCCGCTCGGCGCCCAGGTCAGCAGACCGCCGGGAAGATCGAAAGCGTTCACGAGTTCTCCATCCAGGGTTGACACCACGCTGGCCCGCGTGCCCGGCCCCTGAGCCGCCGCGCTCACCAGAGCCACGTACTCGCCGTCGGCCGAGACCGAGAAATCGAAGATGGTGGAGCTCGCCAGTTTGAGCGTGGGCAGTTCCACAGACTGAGCCGTGTCGGGATCCGTCCGCCAGACCACGGGCAAGGGAGTGTAGTAACCGTCACTCGCCGGGCGCACGATGCCCACGACGTCGTGATCGTCCCCAATCCACTGGATCGCCGCCCAGGCCAGGGTCTGATCGGCCGTCCAGCCGAAGTCGCTGCTGCGCCACACCACCCTGCCCGTCGGGTCGGTAGGATTGGCGTAGATGGTGATCCGATATTCGAGGGATGCGGTTGGATCTTCGACGCGACTGAGCACCGCGATCTCGCCCGTCCGTGGGTTGAGGCTCGGCCAGGCCGCCAGCCCCCAGTCTGCCACGACGTTGCCTTTCGAGTCGGTCACCTGCTGTGCGCGGAACACGCGCGAGTCGCCGCCGGTTGCATCCGGCAGGCTGACTCGGTACACGCCGCCTTCCCAGCGGTAACTTGCCGAGTTGGCCACTGGCGTCCGAAACAACGACGCATAGGTCGGGTCGAACTTGATCTGCGCGACCCATGCCCCCATCGTGTCGACGATACCCATCCCCGACGATTCACCCCAGGCAAAACGCGGCGATCGTCCGGGCACGGGATCGGGCCAGACCATCCACCACACGTGCCCGGACGCGATGTCGAGCAACAAGGGTTGACCCGCGAACACCAGGGCCTGGTACGTACCGTCGGCCGACAGCGGACCGACCTCAAGCACCCGGCTTGCGGCGAGCGTATCCCACTTGACGGCGCCGTGGCCCCCGGCTCCGACGACGTGCACGCCGTCGACGCAGGCCAGCTGGGCTAGCCAATCCGGGCGCGTGAGCTGCCTGACCACTGCATGCGTAAGCCCGCCTCCCCAGACCAGATCCATGACAGCCTCAGGTGGCAGACGGGTCTCGTGGGCCAACTCCACAGCGGCCCCGATCACATCGGTGGGCGCTCGCTGAAGGCGCGACCAGAGTTCGCGTTCGAGTGGCGAGCCGGGTTCGCCGAGGAACGCGTTCAGGCGCAACAACGCGCGCTCCGCCACGACCCGTGGCCCAGCCGGCGAATCGCTGATCAGCCCGGCATCTTCTGCATCGGGATGCGCGGTGCCGACGGAGGCCGCCTCGAGATTGAGCAGAGCCGCCGTCCGCGCGGCCAAAGCATCGGCGACGAGCGCGCTGTTCGTCGATGCCCCCGGCTGCCCCGCCAAGTCGACCAACTGGCGAGCGAGCGTCGACAGAAGCCTCATCGCTAGTCGGCGACGATAAGAGTCAAGTGAAGCTGGATCCGCGGGCTGGCCGGCAAGGATCGGCGCCGGGAGGCTGACGCTGGTCTGAGCCGGCGTTTCTGCCCCGCTCGCGAGCAGCCATGACCCGTCCAGCGGTTCGATGGCCTGTTCACCAGCGCCCGGCGACGTTTGAGTGAGGCTGAGGCGCGCTGTCGTCCCTTCCGGGCACGACCAGACGCCGCAGGCTCGCCGGGCGACATCCTCGAGGTACGGCGCGACGTCTCGAATGATGAACTCACTGTCCCCGGCCAGGATGTCAAGATCGACTCGCGGCGTTTGCGGGCTGCCATGCAGTGTGATCACCGTCTCATCCACGGCTGCGGGATCCGACGCCAGCAGCGTGCCCTCGGGCTTCAACGACCGGTCCAACGTGAACCGCAGAGTCAGTCCGTCGACGTCGGTGGCCGTGTACGAGAGCGACGCCCGGACACGACCGTCGCCGACATCCGTGATCGCGTCGACCTGAAGCGGCCCGAGCGTCGTGATCGCGTACGCAATCGGGCTGATGCGCGGCTCGCTCGCCACCACGGCGCTGACAGTTGTGTGAAGTTGGGTTTCGCGCGACGAGGAAAGCAGATAGGGTGCGACCAACGCCACGAGCGCGGCACCCCCGATCAATCCGCCGATCCACCACCAGCGCCTTCCAGAAACGGGCTGATCCGGCGGCGACGTGAGTGGCGGCTCTGGTTCTTCTGGAGCTTTGGCGTCGAGGATCTGCCAATCAAGCGGATCGGTCATGCAGCGTAAAGTTACCTTCTACGTCCAGATTCCGCAAGAGCACTGGGGCCGTTTGGCGTGTTTCTGTGCAAACACCCATCTTGGCAGGCGACTCGCGCAAGTCATCCGCGGACTCCATAACGCGCCGGCTACCACAACCCTTTTCGCCGAATCGCGCGGGCCGTCTGACATGTCGCTTGCTTCAGGCGAGGATTTCGGGTGCCGCGACGCAGGTAAGGTATGATCATCGTGATCGTTTGGATGGTGAAGGGCCCCGACAGATCTGCTCTGGGCTTCAATAACCCGAATCATCAACGCACCACTCGCCGTCATCGCTAAGAACGAACCATGACCGACACCCAGACCGCCAACCTGCCCCGAACGTCGCTGACGCGATATGCCTGGATCTCGATCGCAGCCGCGGTCTTCACCATCGGCCTCAAGGCGGCCGCCTACTGGTTGACGGGGTCGGTCGGCCTTCTCTCCGATGCACTGGAGTCTGTGGTCAATCTCATTGGCGCGCTGATGGCGCTGGCGATGCTGACCATCGCGGCGCGCCCGGCCGATGAAGATCACGCCTTCGGCCACGGTAAGGCCGAGTACTTCTCGAGCGGGACTGAGGGGACCCTGATCCTGGTGGCCGCGGTGAGCATCGCGTGGACCGCGATCGAGCGCTTGTTCAATCCGCAGCCACTCGAACAGGTCGGGCTGGGTCTGGGCGTATCGGTGGCGGCGTCGCTTGTGAATTTCGGAGTGGCGCGATTGCTGTTGAGTGCAAGTCGTCAACACAACTCAGTCACCCTGGAGGCCAGCTCTCATCATCTGATGACGGATGTGTGGACCTCGGTCGGGGTGTTGGTGGGCGTCGGCGCGGTGGCTGCGACGGGGTGGCTACAACTCGACTCCCTTGTGGCGCTGGCCGTGGCGGCGAACATCGTCTTCTCAGGCGTCGGAATCGTGCGCAAGGCCGTCGCCGGGCTGATGGACACCGCAGTTCCAGATGAAGAGCTCAAAGTCCTTCAGGCGGCGCTGGAGCCCCATCTCACCGGCGGTGTCGTCTATCATGCCCTGCGCACACGTCTGGCCGGCGCGCGCCGATTTGTATCCTTCCATGTCCTCGTCCCGGGCAACTGGACAGTGCTGGCCGGGCACCAGTTGCTCGAGCGCATGGAGGCCGACATCCGTCGCGCCCTTCCCGGCACCACTGTGTTCACGCATCTCGAAGCTCTGGAAGACCCGACAGCGCAGAATGATATCCCGCTCGATCGCGAAAGCGAAACGGCTCCGTCGTGAGGGCTTGCCACTGATGCGATCGGCGCACGGCCTCAGGGCGCGGCCAGCGCCTCTTGCTTCAACATCGCTTCCACGTCCTGTTGACTGAGGGTCGCGTCAAAGAGTTGTGCTTCGCTCCAGCCTTTGTGCTCCAACAGATAGGCGACCAGCAAGTTGTAGCGCCGATAAGGCACGGCGGGCGGCATGCTCATCTCCGGTGCGTGCTCGAGGTACGCCCTGAGCGCTTCGTCGTAGTCGAAGCCGCCGCTGCTCCCGATGTATTCCGCGTAACCTTCTCGAACCCAGACAGGCAGATCGCGCATGCGCTGCCACCCGATCAGTTCTCCGGTGAGATCGTGCGCGATCTCATGAGCGATGAAGTGATCGAGCCCGCGACCGAGCACGTCGGCCTTCCCGGTAGGCGAGGTCTTGCGGTTCTCCTCCACCACGCCACCGCTCAGAAACACGTTGGTGGACCACGGATAGTAGGTCAGGCCGCCGGCCTGCCCGTCGCCGAAGAAGTACAGGGCCCGTCGCCAACCGCTATTACCTATGAGGGCCGAGTACGTGACGTCGGCCGAGTAGACCGCGGACTTCATCAACTTGGCCTGCACCTGATCGAGGAGTTTCCTTCCGGCGTCAGGAGAAAACGGACGATCGGAGTAAAGGACGAGGTTGTACTCTCGAACCGACCAGGCAAACAAAGGCTGCGGCCACATAAACAGGGCGATGCTCAGCCCGACGATCACGGCCACTACCAGCCCGAAGATCCGCGCCCATCGCACAGACGTGCTGCCGAGATTGTAGCGACGTAACGTTTGTTTCACGGCCCCTCTTGTCTTGCGCCCGTCTTCATTATCGGAAGGCCTGACGGGGACCTCTAAGAGGCTGCAGGCTCAGTCCGAACCGAACTGGCTCTGATGTAGCGTGCTGTACAGCCCGCCGCGAGCCAACAATTCTTCGTGTCGGCCCTGTTCGACGATGGCGCCGCCCTGCACCACGCAGATGAGATCAGCCGAACGAATAGTGCTCAACCGATGAGCGATGACCAGTGCCGTGCGCCCCTTCAGGAGACGCTCGAGCGCGTCCTGGATCATCGACTCGGTGGCGGTGTCCACATTGGCTGTGGCCTCGTCAAGGATCACCAACCGCGGTTCGGACAAGAGCGCCCGCGCGATGCAGAGCAACTGACGCTGCCCGACGGAAAGGTTGGCGCCGCCCTCAAGCACCGGCGTGCCGTAACCGGCCGGCAAGGTCATGATGAAGTCGTGTGCGTTGGCCAGACGCGCGGCGACTTCTACGTCGGCGTCCGTCGCTGCTGACCGACCAAAGCGGATGTTGTCAGCGATGGTCCGCGAGAACAAGAACGGATCCTGCGGCACGAGGCCCAGTTGCCTCCTCAGGGAGCGCTGTCGTACGTCGCGCACATCGACGCCGTCGATCCGGACTGCTCCCGATGTGACGTCATAGAAGCGCGCCACGAGGTTAATCAGCGTCGTCTTGCCGGCCCCGGTTGGTCCAACGAAGGCGACAGTCGCGCCGGCCGGGAGGCGCAGGTTGACGTCGCGCATCACCTCAGGCGCGCCTGGGCCATAGGCGAAGTGAACGTGATCGAACTCGATCTCGCCTCGGATCGGCGGAAGATCGGCGGCGTCGGGCCTGTCTGCCACCGCCGGAGGTGTGTCCAACAGACGCACGACAGCTTCGCCGCCGGCCATCGCGGATTGCAGCGTCGTGTAGATCCGGCTCATCTCCAGGATCGGTTGGAAGAGGCGCGTGACGTATGCGAGGAAGGCCACCATCACGCCCACCGTCAACTGGTTTTGAAGCACTGCCTGCCCGCCGAACCACAACACGATGGCGGTCGCCGCCATCCCCAGGAACTCGATCGTGGGCAGAAAGATGAACGAGAGCGAGATCGCATCGATGTTGGCGTCGCGGTTGGCCTCGTTGATCCGCTCAAAGCGCGCCTGAGAGGCCCGCTCCTGCGTAAAGGCCTGGATCACGCGCACCCCTGCGATGTCCTCGGCCAGGTCGCCGACGACGGCGGCGACCTTGGCCCGTGTCTCGCGATACGCTACACGGGCGCGACGCGCGAAGTACAACGTGGCCACGACCATCACAGGCAAGACCGTGAAGGTCAGCAGCGCCAAGACGGGGCTGAGCGAGATCATCACCACGACGATGCCGATCAAGACGAGCAGGTCGCCCAGCAGTGTGATCAGGCCTTCGGAGAGCAGTTCGTTGATCTCGGCTACGTCGTTGATCACGCGCGAGACTGTCACGCCCACGATCTGGCGATCGTGAAAGTCCATCGACAGGGCCTGCAGATGTTCGAAAAGGTCGGCGCGCAGGTCGGTCAGGGCGCGCTGGCCGATCCAGCCCAGCATGAACTTCTGGCCCATGTCGGATGCGTACAGACCGAGATAGGCCAGGCCCGTCCACACCGCCAACGACGCCAGTTGAGACAGGTCGCCTTGCGGAATGGCCGTGTCGATCGCCACCTTCATGAGGTACGGCGCCAGAAGAATCAGGCCCGTCTGAACGAGCATCAGCGCTACGGCGGCGATCAGCCCGGCCGCATGCGGCCGCAGATAGGCCAGGATGCGGGCGACGACCCGCGCATTGAAGAGCCGGCCCTCGTGTTCGGCGCCGCCGAAATGCTCGAGCATGCCACGCGGGCCCCCGGGCGAGTACGGAGATCCGATTGAGAACGTCATCGCGGCTCGCCTTTCAACTGCTTCTGCACCAGCTGGATGTAGAAGCGCGAGTTCCTCATCAAGGTGGCATGATCGCCACGCGCCCGGATCTGGCCCCGGTCGAGCACCAGGATCAGGTCGGCGCGTTTGATCGTGCTCAACCGATGGGCGATGACGAAAGTCGTCCGCCCCTGCATGACGCGGTCGAGGGCCAGCCCGATCAGGCGCTCGGTCTCGCTATCGACGCTGGCCGTCGCATCGTCCAGGATCAGGATGCGCGGGTCCAGCAGGAGGGTTCGCGCGATCGCCAGCCGTTGTCGTTGGCCGCCCGAAAGAGTGGCACCGCGCTCGCCCACTCGCGTGTCGTAACCCTGCGGCATGCGCTCGATAAAGCCGTGAGCCTGCGCGCCCTGTGCGGCCGCGATGACCTCGGCTTCGCTGGCCCCTGGTCGGCCGAAAACGATGTTCTCGCGCACCGTCCCTGCGAACAACGTGGTCTCTTGAAGCACGGTGCCGATCTGGCTGCGCAGGGAGTTGAGCGTCACCGCACGCAGATCGTGGCCATCGACCGTGACGCGGCCGCGTGTCGGATCATAGAAGCGCGGGATCAGGTTGACAATCGAGGACTTGCCCGAGCCGGTCGGGCCAAACAGGGCGATCACCTGCCCGGGATACGCCTCGAAGTCGATGTCTTTCAACACGGGCCTATGCGAATAGCTGAACGACACACCCTCGAAGCGCACATGCCCCTCGACACTGTCGAGTGGTTTGGCAGCCGGCTCATCGCGGACGGTCGAGGTCGTATCAAGGATCTCGAAGATCCTCTCAGCGGCTGAGCCCGCCATCGCAATCGCCGGGATGACCATGCCGAGCTGGCGCATCGGGTTGACGAACTGCGCGAGATAGGTCGTGAAGGCCACAAGTTCACCGATCGTCAGGGTGCCTTCGATCGCCTGCCACCCGCCCGCCCATAGGATTGCGACGGTGCCCAGATTGGCGATCAACAGCATCAACGGCAGGTTGATGGCCTCCAGGCGCACTGACTCCCAGGACAGGCGAAACCAGCGTTCGTTTTCCTGTTTGAAACGCTCGACCTCGCCGGCTTCCTCGGCGAAGGCGCGCACTACGCGGCCCCCGCGCAGGTTCTGCTCCACGCGTGTCGTCAACACGGCAAGCTGGCGCTGCGTCGCCAGCGAGAGGGGCCGGAAGCGACGCCCAAAAGCCAACGCCACAGCGCCCAACACCGGCACGATCGCAAGCGCCACGAGCGCCAGGCCCGGGTTCATCCACACCAGCAGGACCAGCGTGCCCGTGAAGAGCAGCACGCTCTCGATCACCCGGATCGTCGCTCGACCTGTGAGGAAGCGGATTCGCTCAACATCCTGCATCGCTCGCGACAGCAGCTCGCCGGTTTCGGCCCGGTTGTGGAACGCAAACGACAAGCCCGTCAGTTGGCGTTGAAGATCATTGCGTAGCCTGAAGGCGACGTGCTGGGAGATGACTTCGCTCCACCGTCCCTGGCCGTAGACCAGCAGGCCCTTTAGAAGGGTCAGCGCCAGCAGGCCCACCACCGCCCACCCCACCACGGCCGGCTGTCTGCCCAGAACACCCACGTCGATGATCCAACGGATGAACTGCGGCAGGGCCAGGTTCATGGCGATCACACCGACGGTGGCGGCATAGGCAGCGACGGTGAGCCGGGCCTGCGGGCGCAGATAACCCAGTGCACGCCAAAGCAAAGCCACATCGAAAGCGGTGCGTGGGAGCGCCACAGGTGCGGGTTGAGGCGTCGACATATTCCCCGATGGCCCACTGGGGGTCACGCTGGCCGATCGGCCCAGCCGAAGGGCCGTCAAGCGCGAGGGTTAGGTGGATGAGGCGTCAGGTCGCTGCGCGAAGAGCTGCTGACCTTGCCAGGCGTCTCACTGACGGGCATACTGTACCGCAGCCTGGCCGTGTTGGCGGCTGACGCTCGGGCACACAAGATCAGGCGATCGGCTGCGACCCGATAGGAGTCGCGCTGCGATCACGCCGATCCTTGAGGGGGTCGCGAAAGGAGATAACTGGAAAGGCCGTCTTTGCGGCAGCCCACCGAAGCGGAGTCAGGCACCCGCCTGATTGCGCCGATCGAAGCCGCGTTTCTTTCGCTCAGGACGCGGCCCCGTTGGTCGGGGCAGAAGTCGATGCCTGCGAGCGTTCGCGGAGCAGCGCTTCGACCTGTCGGGTAGCCTCGACCACCGTAATGCCTTCAGCAGCCGCCCACTCTTGAATGAGATGCGTGTGCGCCTGGCGAAGCGTCAGGGAGTCGACGTCGTTGAGCGTCTTGAGGTGACTTTGCGCGGTCAGGTCCCGGACGATCATGCAAAGGCTTTCGAAGGTTCCTGCTTTGAGCATCTCGATGAGATCCAGACGTCGCTGACGGTGATCCGTGGAAAGCTTGACGGGTTGGCTGCGGAGCACCTGGCGATACTGCTCGAGGTCGCGTTTACGGGTCAACGCGCGCAGTTCGACCGAGGCGGAGGCTGCCGGCTGAACAGGCACCCACACGGTGCTTTGTCCGAGGGCGATTTCGTAATACAGCTTGGATTCGGTGCCCGCGAAGCTACTATTGACCAGCCCCACTACTCGTCCCACACCATGATGAATGTGGACAACGCGATCGTCGACCTGGTATCGCATGGCACCTCCTGCCGATGAAACAATCGAAAATACGGCGGCCTTCCGCGCAGACTGACTCAGACGTCGAGCGTCCGTCAGCGAATGTCCGCCGGTCGGCGGGGCATCCCCCACGCGACCGGCGGACAATCATGCGTGCGACTTAGAAGCGACGATTGCCGCCGCCGCGCTTCGGGCCGCGATTGCCGCCGCCGAAGCCGCCACCACCACCGCTGCCGCCACGCTCTTCACGCGGCTTGGCGATGTTGACAGTGATCGCGCGACCACCGATTTCCTTGCCGTTGAACAGGCTGATGGCCTGCTGAGTTTCGGCCTGGCTGCTCATCGTCACGAAGCCGAAGCCCTTCGACTGGCCGCTGTCGCGGTCCTTGATGAGCGCGACGTCCGTCACCGTGCCGGCCTGGGCGAACAAGGTGCGCAACTCGGCCTCCGAGGTCGAATAGGCCAAATTGCCAACATACAGTCTCGTTTCCATTCAAAGGTCCTTGCTCCGGCCGGGCCGGAAAAAAAAGGCCGTCAAACCAAAAGCGGTTTGACGGCCTAAGCCACTCAAATCACGTACTGATCAATATATATTTTACCACAGCATGACCCTTCACGCGCCACACTGGTGTGCCACGCCGATCACCACATGAAGTTCGTTAACGGGCTGAGTAGTCACTGAGTGCGACCGTCGATTTTTCAGTGAGTCCGATACCGGACGCAGAGCGCGGGAGTTGCGATACTCCACTCCATGGAGCCATCAGAGGCTTGGCTCGACCCTGCCCGGGAGCGAAACATTAAACCGTGGGCACACGGACGCCAGGCCAAGTCTTGTGTGGACTTGGTCATCTCGGGATGTTCCTTGAGTTGGCGGTGAAACTCGATGAGCCAGAAACGGTCAAGGCGGGTGGACGTCGGTCTGCGAGGCAGAAGGATTTCTGCGATACGGGCCCGGCACGTCAGGCTGGCCTTGAACGCTACGTTAAGGGTCTCCTTATTGACCCGTGCGAGGGGCGAGGTCTATACTCGCCGAGTTCGTTCTCAACAGGATCAACAATGCCGACGACCGATGTTCCTGACCCACTGAAACCCTGCCTCTCGGCCTGACCCCGACCTCGCCGCCTAACTGCGGCTCGTCGCCCTCAAGCGCGAGAGAGCCCAATCGTGGCGGTGATCATGCGACCCTTTCGCTTCAGCCCTGCGCTGCCGCACACCCCTGCCTTCACACTGGGGGACGGCCTTATCCTACTTCTGCTGGCCACGCTCCTCTATGCGGGCGCGCGCCTGGCGTTCTCAGCGCCCGTCACCGTCGCCGGCCCGCAGATCTCGCTCTCGGCCTGGGCCCTGCCCTGGTACGCGTTGATGTCGGTGGGCCGGATGTTCGCGGCCTATCTGCTCTCGCTGGTGTTCAGTCTGTTCTACGGCTACGCGGCGGCTCGCAATCGAACGGCCCGGGCCGTGCTGATGCCGCTGCTCGACGTCCTCCAGAGCGTGCCGATCCTGTCGTTCTTGCCGATCGTGCTGTTGAGCCTGACGGCGCTCCTGCCCGACGCCTTCGCGGCCGAGCTGGCCGCGATCGTCCTGATCTTCACGTCGCAGGCCTGGAACATGACGTTCAGCTTCTATCAATCGATGCGAACGGTGCCTCAGGAGCTGCGTGAGGCGGCGGCCATCTACCGCCTATCGCCCTGGCTTCGCTTCCGCACGCTCGAGCTGCCGTTCGCCGCGATCGGGCTCCTGTGGAACAGCATGATGAGCTGGTCGGGCGGCTGGTTCTTCTTGATGGCGGCTGAGATCTTCCACGTCGGCGCGCGCGACTTCCGCCTGCCGGGCCTGGGCTCCTATCTGCAGACCGCGGCCAGCCAGGGCGACCTCACATCTGTGTTGCTAGGGCTCGCAACGCTGATCATCGTGATCGTCCTGCTCGATCAGCTGGTCTGGCGGCCTTTGATCGCATGGACCGACAAGTTCAAGGTCGAGATGGTCGAGGGCGACGAGCCGCCGACGTCGTGGTTCCTCGAGTTGCTTGGACGCGCCTGGATCGTCGAGCAGTTCGCGGCGCGGATCTGGAACCCGATCTTCGAAAAGCTTGATGACGGCAACCAGGTGGCGACCACGCGTATCGCCCCGGTCGAAGCGTCCACTGCGCCAGCCAGATTTTCGCTGCGCCTTACTTTGATCTATGGCGTCGCGGCTCTGATCGCGCTTTACGGTGGCGTGCGCGCGGCGCAACTCCTGCTGACGCTGCAGCCGGGTGATTGGAGCCAGCTCGGCCTGGGTGTGCTGGCCACGTTGGCGCGCGTGGCGACGTCGCTGCTCGTCGCCATGGCCTGGACGATCCCGGTTGGTGTGGCTATCGGGACCAATCGTCGTCTGGCCAATATCCTCCAGCCGATTGTCCAGGTCGTCGCCGCCGTCCCGGCCACGGCCCTCTTCCCGGTTCTGTTGTTGGCGCTGCTGCAGGCGCCCGGGGGGCTGAACATCGCGGCCGTGGTGTTGATGCTGATGGGCACCCAGTGGTACCTGCTCTTCAACGTGATCGCCGGCGCCGCCGCAATCCCGCTGGATCTCAAATACACGACCGACCTATTGCGTTTATCGACCTGGGATCGCTGGCGGACGTTGATCCTGCCGGCGCTCTTCCCCTACATCATCACCGGCTCGATCACGGCCTCTGGCGGCGCCTGGAACGCCAGTATCGTGGCCGAGTATGTGCAGTTCGGCGGCCAGACGCACATGACCCTGGGCGTGGGCTCACTGATCGCGCAGGCCACCGACAAGGGCAACTACGCCCTGCTCCTGGCGGCGACGCTCGTGCTCGTGCTGGTCGTCGCCACCATCAATCGCTTGTTCTGGCTCCGACTCTATCGGGTCGCCGAAGAACGCTTCCGCCTCGAATAGGCGCTCAGGAGGTCTTCCATGGTTACACTCCCGATGCCCACCGTGTCGAACGGTCCCGAATTGCTTAAGGTCGAAGGCGTCGACAAGGCCTATGGCCGCGGCGCCAAGTCATTCACGGCAGTGCGCGATGTCTCCCTGGCGCTTCGACCGGGCGAGTTCGTGTGTCTGCTGGGTCCTTCCGGCTGTGGAAAGTCGACGCTGCTGCGCATCATCACCGGCCTCAACGCCGCCACCCGGGGCACGGTCCAGTATCGGGGCGAGACGATCGACGGGGTCAATCCACATGCCACGATCGTGTTTCAGACGTTCGCGCTTTACCCCTGGCTCACGGTGCAGGAGAACGTCGAGATCGCGCTCAAGGCACGCGGCATACCCGCGCAGCAGCGGCGCGAACGGGCCCTGAAGCTGATCGACACCGTCGGCCTTGACGGTTTCGAGTCGGCCTTCCCGCGCGAACTGTCGGGCGGCATGCGCCAGAAGGTCGGCTTCGCCCGCGCCATGGCCGTTGAGCCAGAGCTGCTCTGTCTTGACGAGCCCTTCTCGGCCCTCGACGTGCTCTCGGCCGAAGCCCTGCGCGGCGAACTCATGGAACTCTGGCTGAACAAGTCCATCCCAACTCAGGCCATCTTGATGGTCACTCACAACATCGAGGAAGCCGTGTTGATGGCGGATCGGATCGTCGTGATGGGCAAGAACCCGGGCCACATCCTGACCGAGATCGCGGTCCCGCTGCGGCATCCCCGGCACCGCAAAGACACAGCCTTTCAGGCGTTGGTGGATCGCGTGTACGCGGCAGTGGCCGGCGACACGCGCACCGAAGCCGAGCGTCTGGGCACGGCGCCGGATCAGCCGGGCGCCACGCAGGCGCTGCCGAAGGCCCGGCTCAACGCGATCGCTGGCCTGATCGAAAAGGTCGTCGATGAAGGGGGCCGCGCTGACCTCTACCGTATCACGGGAGATCTCAACCTCGAGCTCGACGACATCCTGCCGCTTGTGGAAGCCAGCGAACTTCTCGGCTTCTTGAGCGTCCAGGCCGGCGACCTCGTGGTGACAACGCTCGGATCCACCTACGCCGAAGCGAGCATTCTGGCCCGCAAGGAGATCATCGCGAGCCGGGTGTTGCGCCTGCCGATCCCAAGCTGGATCTATGAGACGCTCAAGCGAGATGACAATCAGCGCGTGGAATGGTCGTTCTTCCTGGATCGGCTCACCGAGGACTTCGGCGACCTGGCCGAGGAACAGTTTGACACGGCGGTGAACTGGGGCCGACACGCTGAGCTCTTCGCCTACGACGACGACTCGGGCGAACTTTATCTGGAGTCTTAGGCGACAGGCGAAACACCGAACCGCAACGGAAGCCTTCGAAGACCGAAGCGGGCGGTGTCGCACAGCGATAAGTTCCGACCACAGGCGAAGCCCGAGGCAGGGGGTCCGCAATGCCCCTGGCAGCCTCGGTTGGTTCCACCCTGCACATCAGCGCGGATCACAAGACGATGTGGGCGTCGTGGGCGTCGTGGCCATCGGATCCGTTGTGCTGCCGGCAGTGGGCCAGGAAACGAAACGATGGGTGACGTTCGGCTCACTCAGGATGCATCCCGCAGCACAGGGACGCCATACCGCACCTCAAGAGCCATCCGGTCGCGGGCAGAGCAGAATGGGTTAAGGAGATCGCCAACGCTCACTTCCATCCACAGCATGGCCGATCAGTGGATTGGTGTTTTAGGAGGCGCGCTCTGTCGGGACGTCCGTGTGGCAAGGAACCGGGCCACAACAGGGATCGCGACGAACAAGATGTAGGCGTAAGGCACGCCGAAGAGCGCCAGGAACACGACGGCCGCTGACACGATGGGCGTGGCCCACACGCGTCTCCCGATTTCCTGAACCTCTTTATGGTGGCCGTGGATAAGGCCGCGCTGTTGAGCGTGGCGCCACAGGCCCACTTTGCAGACGCCCAACAAGCCAAATGCTGCCGCGTACAACCCGACAGCTGTGCCTGATGCGAAGTGCTCGCTCACCAGTGACGTCGTGAAGGGCATCAGCGCCACAAACATGAGCAGCGCCAGATCCCACCACAACAAGCCGCGATCCGTCCCGGTCAAAAACCGTCCGATGCGATGATGCTCGATCCATGTCTGCCCGATAAGTGCAAACGAGCAGAGAAATCCGATCGCCGACGGCAGGAGCCCAAGCAGGGCCTGCTGAAAGACCGCTTCGCCGCCCTCTGAGCCAACCGTCGGGAGCCTCAAGTCGAGCACCAGCAGGGTGATCGCGATGGCGAAGACGGCATCGCTGAAGAACAGCATTCGGTCAAGAGCCACCTTATCTTCTGCGCTCGCGCTCATCATTTCTCCCTTGTCGCCCCGGACTTCCAGACCGCGGAGTATAGCGGCAACATGTCACCGTCAGGAATGGGGTGCGTCAAAGCGTTCGCACAACACCACTACGCCGTCTTGGCTGCGCGAGCAAGGCACCTTCAGCCATCGTTTCGAAAGGGCCTCACGTGGCCAGAACGTGACTCGGTCCTGATCGTGTTGCGATCAACTCGCTCGATGTGGATCCAGGATCATGATCGGAATGTGCCGACCAACGATCCTTTTGCGATACGACTCGTATCCCGGGTACGTCTCCACGGCGGCCCGCCAATAGCGGCCATACTCGTCTTCCGAGGCTTCACGTGCCCGATAGGTCTGGCGTCGCCCGTTGACCGTACATTGGACCTCGGGGTGGGCTTTCAGGTTGTGATACCAGGCGGGAAGCCGAGGGCGCCCCCAATTCGTCGCGACGAACGCCAACTTCTCAGGCTCGGCTTCGAGTTGGACGAAGATCAACGGCGCGCTCCGAGGTAGTCCGCTGCGCGCACCCGTCATCTCGACCAGCGCAATCGGGAGCCCGGCCAGCCATTCCGCGGCAGTGACCCGATCGCTTGTAAGCTTCAGCGACCATCGATCAAGATGATGCATCGTCCGCGATAGGATCCAGGCACCGGCAGTTGTCGACGCAATGCCTTGCACGATGCTGTGAAAAGTCGAGTACCGCTGTTTGGCCATACGTGAGAGATCGCAACTGTGACTATGCCCCCACACCTGGGAGCTTCGATGGCGTCGAGCGCAACATGGCTTGTCTCGACGGGCACGATCGCCTTGCGATTGTAGCCGCGCCCGGCCGCTAGCGCCGGGGAATAGCCGCGGGGGGTGATCGTGAGCATCACGCGGGCTTTCAAATGGGTCGCGCGGGTTGGATGAGTTCGGCTACACTCAGGTTCTTGCCCGGCACTCAGCCATTGTGATCAATCGCCGATGGGCAGGCACGGGGCCGATGGGGGTTCGGCCCTTCGTCCGAGTCGTTTCGCTCCCCATCACGCAGCGGTCACTCAGTCATGGAAAAACGAGGGTATCTCTTGGTCCTGGCCGGTGCGATCCTGTGGGGAACAACCGGCACGGCACAGGCGTTGGCGCCCGCCGCGGCCCAGCCCCTGGCGATCGGCACGCTTCGACTTGTGGTGGGCGGCGTCGCTCTTCTGATCGTGTGGTGGGCCACTCAGCGCAGAGGAGACTCGCTGCCCGGAACGCGTCTGGCGATTCGGCCCGTCTTGATCGCGGCCGCCTGCATGGCGGCCTACCAGGTGCTGTTCTTCGCCGGTGTCAGGCTGACCGGCGTCGCCGTGGGTACGATTGTCGGCATCGGCAGTTCTCCCGTGTTGGCCGGCCTGCTGGGGTATCTCTTCCGCGGCGAGCATCCGGGCCGCCGCTGGGCACTCGCCACAGTGCTGGCCGTCGCGGGTTGCGGGTTGCTGGCGCTGTCTGGCGGCGAGATCCACGTGGATCCGCTCGGCATGCTTCTGGCGATCGGAGCGGGCGCCACGTATGCGACTTTTTCACTCCTCAGCAAAGGCCTCCTTGAGAAACACCCGGCCGAGAAGGTCATGGCCGTGGTCTTCAGCCTCGGCGCTCTGATGCTCGCTCCGCTGTTGCTCACGCAGGATCTGAGTTGGCTGACGCTGCCCAACGGTCTGGGCGCCGTGCTCTGGCTGGGGCTCATGGCTACGGCGCTGGCTTATGTGCTCTTTGGCAAAGGATTGCAGCTCACGCCCGTCGCCACCGCTGTGACGTTGTCTCTCGGCGAGCCGTTGACCGCGGCGACCCTGGGCGTGCTTGTGCTGGGCGAACACCTGACGCTGCAGGCCGGTGTTGGCATCGCCTTGATCTTCAGCGGGCTCGCGCTGTTATCCATCCGCAAGACGACGGTTGTCGCAATGCCCGCTTCGTGAAGACAAGAATCTCATGGTCTCCTTGACTCAGCGTTTCGACCGGAGGCTGATCGGGCTGGCGCTATCGATCCTGGCGGCGGCGATCGTCTGGTTTGCCCCACTGCCCGGGCAACTGAGCGTGGCCGGGCGCCAGACGTTGGCCGTGACGCTGTTCACCGTCATCTGGTGGGTGTTCAACGTCATCCCATCGGCCTACTCCACGCTGCTGATGCTCATGGCCTATGTGCTCCTGGGGTTGGCGACACCGGGCCAGGTCTTTCAGATCTGGACGCTGCCGCTGCTCTGGTTGATCGTCGGCTCTTTCCTCATCGCAGCTGCCGTCGCCAAGTCCGGGCTCGCCGAACGCGTCGCGGCGTTCTTCGTCGTGCGCTACGCGAGCTCGTACCGAAGCCTGATTGTCCTGACGTATGTGCTTGGCTTCGTGCTGAGTTTCTTGATCCCGCATCCCTTCCCGCGTGCGTTGTTGCTGATGTCATTGATGCGGGCGATCATCACGCTCTCGGGGATGAACGCCGTCGATGCGGCCTCGATCGGACTCTCGGTGTTCGTGGCGACGACGGCGACGTCGACGATCCTGCTCACTGGCGACTCGACCCTCAACCTGGCGGCCCTCGGGTTCAGCGGCGTGTCGCTCGGATGGCTGGAGTGGCCGTTGTACATGGCGGTGCCGGGTTTGGTCGCCTCGCTGCTGATGCTGGGTTTGCATCTGCTCGTGTTTCGTCAGAGCGAGCCGATCGCGATCGATCAGGCTGCCCTGACCCGCAGTCAGCGCGCCCGTGGGCCGATGACGAGAGCGGAGAAGACGACGTTGGCCTGGCTGGCCCTGGCTCTGCTGCTATGGATGACGGATTCGCTTCACGGCATCGATCCGGCCTGGGTCGCGCTCCTGGTGGTCGTCGGTCTCGCGCTGCCCGTGGTGGGCGGGGTGCTCGACGCGCAGGATCTGAGCACTGGCGTGAACTGGCCGATCCTCTTCTTCGTCACGGGAGCACTGGCCATTGGCACTGTGAGTCGGATCACGGGTCTGTCGGATTGGTTGGCCGCGACGCTCCTACCGGCAGTTCCACCGCAGGACCCCTACGCTTTTGCCGCGCTGGTGGCCGGCACAGCCATGTTGATCCACATGATCCTGGGAAGCGCACTCGCCTCCATGTCCATCATCGCCCCACCCATGGTGCATTACGCTGTGGAAGCCGGCTGGAGCCCGCTCTTTCCCGCGCTCCTCATCTATTCGGCCGTGTCGCTGCACTACTTGTTTCCGTTTCACCACGTCGTGATCCTTCTCGGTCAGGGCGACCTCGGGGGTTACCGCTCGCGGCACGTGCTCAGGTACGGCATCCCGCTCACGCTCGTCGTGTTGCTGGTCACCGTGGCGGTGGAGGTCACCTGGTGGAGATGGATCGGACTGGTGTGACGCCCAGGCCGGCCTTCGCGATGGCCGGCACAGAACGCGGCCGGCGGGTCACCGAAATGCGATGTTCGTGGCCGCGCAGGGGGAGACATGACAGAACGAATTGCCCGGGCCTCCATCGATATACAGGCCTCGATCGACAAGGTCTGGTCCGTCATGGTCGACCTGAACCGCTACCATGAATGGAACCCCTTCATCATCGCCGTCAAGGATGCGCCCGATTCGATCAACGTCGGTTCACGTTTCCTGTTGCGTGTGAAATGGGCCAATGGCGGCCTGGCCGACTCCTGGGAAACCGTGACGCACATGGCCACGCCCACGATGTCGGGCAACGGACCGACGTCGGCTTTGCTGGCTTATCGCTATGCGAGTGGGCTGGCGCGGCTCGGTCTCGTTCGCGCCACGCGCGAACAACATCTCACGCAGGTGATCGGTGAACCGACGCGCTACAGCACTCAAGAAACGTTCAGCGGCCCATTGGCCGGGCTCCTTCCGCTCGCAGACGTCGAAGAAGGCTTTCAACGACATGCCGCAGCGTTGAAGAGGCGCGCCGAGCAGTAAGGCGAATGGGGCCTTTCGAATCGGCTCGTGCTGCTGCCCGATTCCTGCGAGGGTCAGTGCCGCTACCCACGCCATCCGCGGTCAAGTTCAGGCTGCGGCCAGATCGGGTGTGGGTCAGGCGCAAGCTTCGACCAACTCACGAAACCGTCGACTTGTGTCGGCGAGATCCGGTCCGGGTCGATGAAGGTCTCCACCGATGAGGAAGATCACGTCGCGACCATAGACGTCGAGCATCTCCTGCACGCGTTCACGCTTCATGCCGCCGCCGGGCGCCGGGAAAGATGGCGCCAACGCGCCCATCGGCTCGAGTGTGCCGCGCGCGATCGCCGCACACTCGTCACGCGTGAAGGCGAAGCGCCCGCCCCAACTCGGAAACACGACGGCGTCGATCCCGGCCAGACGCCCGAGTTGTCCGTACAACGCGAAGTGCGAGAACCCGGCGTTGGGCGAAACCGTGAAGCTGCCCAGCAGTGCCGGGTGACTGATCAACGGCAGACTGAGTCTTTCATCATCCGCCAGGCGTCGCGCCGCATCGAAGCCCGTCAGTCCGGGCGAGATGAGCAGGCCGCCGGCGCCGGCCTCGCGCGCTCCGTAGGCGCGATCGAGGAGGTTGTCGTGCGGAGCCGTCACGTTGGGCAGGTACAGTGAACGATAGCCCGTCTTCGCATTCGCGTCGTCGACCGCCGCAGCGCAGGCCTTCACGCGCTCGTTGTACGGCGAGAAGGCCTGATCCGAAAGGCCATGGTCGTCCTTGATCAGATCGATGCCGCCGAGCGCGAACTGATGGGCCTGATGCGCCAGCTCGCCCGGCGATAGCCCCATCGGTTTGAGGGCCGTGCACAACAGCGGGCGTGCCGGAGCGCCGACCGCCGCGCGCAGGCCCGCGCGCCCGAAGCGCGGCCCGCGAAACGGCAATAACGCCTCGACCGAAATATCGAACCGCTCCACCCGGATGCCCGGCTTGATGCTGCTGTTGCCGAACACGACGTTCAAGAACTGAGTCAGCTCGCCCGCGGCCACCTCGGTTGGATAGGCGATCGTCACCCGCTGACCGCCGGCCGGATCGGGTTCATGCCCAACCACCTGCCCGACGATCGAGCGCGCGATGCGCTCGGGCGTCAGCTCAGGCGGGAACTCGACGGTCTGCTCATAGCGCAAATCATTGGCTCGCGCCAGGGCCTCCTCGGCATCGCCCTGGAAACGATAGGTGACTGTGAAGCCGTGTTCGAGAAGCATGGCTCAGGGTCTGCCGCTCGTCGATGGGAGAATGCGATGGCACCCCATGAAGCAGTGCCTCGCACGCCTCAAGGGCGACAACTCAGCACGCGTGACTCTGCGCTTCACAATCAGCTCAATGGTTTCGCGAAAGGCTTCGCAGGCCATCGCATGGTCCGTTCGCACGCGGGCACGGCTCAAGGGAAGTGCACCCCAGTGAGTTGTTCGCAGACCCTGAGGAGTTGGTCCTGCAGGGCAGGATTGTCGACTGAAGTGTGGTGGCGGGACTCGCTCTTGTGGAAGAAGTAGCGCCCGCTGACCCTGGCCTTTTCGTCGTCGCCTGTCGCCAGCCACACCTGTGTTTCGAATCCTCTTTCGAGATTGTCCGGCGCGCCGCGCCCGCCCATCCTGGTCGGCACCCAACCGGGGTCGACCGCGTTGGAGTAGACGCCGGGCCATTTGCGGGCGACGGCCTTGGCCAGCAGCACCATGTGCAGCTTGGAGTCCGAATAGCTGCACGTCCCCTTGCCCGAGGCGATTGACTTCAAGGAGGGGTCACCTTGAAGATGCATGCCCGAACTGAGATAGATCAGGCGCTTGGGCGTGTCGATCAGGCATGTCAGGATGTAGGGCGCCAGCGTATTGACGGCCAGGATGTCTTTGCCCGAGGCCTGATATACCCCGGCGTTGTGGATGACCGCCTCGATCCGGCCCAGATCGTTGGCCTCGGCAGCCAGCTGTTTCGTCTCCTCCTGATTGGCCAGATCGCCGATCAAGGCGGCTTCGGCGCCCGGCACGGCTTGAAACGCGTCGCGCGCCCGTGCGGCGTTGCGTCCGTGAACGACGACCTGGTGCCCTTGCCTGACAAGGGCCTGCGCCGCCAATCGACCCAGGCCGTCCGACGAGCCTGTGATGAGGATGCGTGCCATGGCGTTCGATAGACTAGAGCTCGGCCACTGCCGGGATGATGTCTTTGCCAAACGCCTCGAGCGACGTCAGGCCGGACACATCCGGCATATTGAAGATCACGTGGCTGAAGCCCATCTTGGCGAGCGGCGCGAGCCGGCTGAGCGTGCTCGCGACAGTGTCGCTTCCCGACAGGTTGACGCTGCAGAGACAGGTCTTCTCGATCGACGCGTAATCACGCCCGAGGGCCTCGCAATGCGCTTTGAGCGTGTCGAGGGATTTCTGCATGTTCTCGGCGCCGACCCACTCGCCGATATTGCAGGCGTCGGCGTACTGGGCGACCATGCGCAGGGTCTTGTTGGGGCCCGTCCCGCCGATCAAGATGCGCGGATGCGGGCTCGATAGCGGCCGGGGGTTGTTGGTGATGGCCGGCGCCGAAATGCGCTTGCCCTCGAAGGCGATCTTGTCACCCGCCCAAAGCGCCGTTGCCAGCTTCAGATTGTCTTCGAGCAGATCGAAGCGCTCTGCCGTGGAGGGATACGGGATCCCGAAACCCTTGGCCTCGTTCTCATACCACGCCGCGCCGATCCCGAGGTAAGCACGGCCGCCGGAGAGGATATCCAGCGTGTTGACCATCTTCATCAAGACTGAAGGATGGCGATAGATCACGCCGGTCACCAGAACGCCCAGGTAAGCCTTCTCCGTCAGACCCGCGAGGTACCCGAGCGTGGTGTAGCTCTCCAGCATCGGGTCAGTGTAGTCTTCGCCGAACAGGCCCTGGATCTGATAGTAGTGATCCATCACCCAGAAGCTGTAGAAGCCCGCGGCCTCTGCCGTGGTCACGATCTTCTTCAAGGTCGGCCGGATGGCTGCCGTGCCGCCGGGATACTTGAACGACGGAATTTGAAGTCCGATGTGCATCGCCATGCTCCTTCTTGATTCGCTCGCTGGTGTCGCGGTGGGGCCGGCATCACAGAAGCGCGACAGGCCTGCTTGCCCGGCGCCACACGCTTCGTGCGGTCGCCGTCGCCACGCGATCAGGCGGCAGGCCATGAGCGTGTATCTTACATCGTGTCAGCGTCACGGCCGGATGAATGCAAGGTTCAGCACGCACGTGGCGCTGAGGCGGCCGGCTGAAGATCCGTTCGGGCTCGGACGCCTACGAAGGCTGGCCCACGAGAGAGCCCGATCGGACCGGGCTGGGCCGTTCCGTTGGGGCCAGTAGCCGCGCGCTATCGCCTGCGGCCGCCCAACACATCAGCCGCCGCGGGCTGGCCAACCCGTCCGGCCCGACGGCGAGACCGGTCCTACCCTCCGAACCGCCAGAAAACGCGGTCGTTCGATCTAATCCAATTCTGTCCGGTATGGCCTCGTTTTTGGCTTGCTCCTAACATGACTCCCTGATATGTTAGCGTTACCAGTTAGCGCTAACACAACATCGGGTGAGAAGTGCCCACGACGCTAGAAGATGTCGCCAGAAGAGCCGGCGTGTCCCAGATGACAGTCTCGCGCGTCATCAACGGGAAGAACAACGTCGCCGAAGAGACGCGCCAGAACGTCCTGCGCGTGATCGACGAGTTGGGCTACGTGCCGCATCTTCAGGCGCAGCGTCTGGCGTCGGGCCGAACGCGGACGATCATCCTGCACTACCCGCTCTCGAACCCGCGGTTGGTGTCCAATCTCATTGAGCTGAACTTCATCACGGGCATTGCGCAGGGGGCCGCTGAAGAGGAGTACTACTTCAGCCTGGCCACCGGTGCGCTCACGCCGGCCGGCCTCAAGAAGCTCTGCCGCGGGGCGGATGCTGACGGCCTGGTCCTCATGCAGATCGCGCTCCATGACTGGCGCGTCGAGTTCTTGCGCGAACAGGAGTATCCGTTTGTCATGATCGGGCGTGCCGCCAACAACCGCGGCCTCACGTGCATCGACTTTGACATCGAGAAAGCCATCCTCGAAGCGTATGCGTACCTGGTCGGCCTGGGGCATCGCCACATCGGCTTCGTGACGTTTCCTCAAGCCTGGCGCGCCCAGGAACTGGGTGGCGCGAAGCGGGCGCTCCTCGGCTTTCAGATCGCGACCCGCCAGTTCACGATCCGGCCGCTCTACCGCGAAAGCGATCTCGCCATCAAACGCGGATACTGGGCGGCCCGCAGCCTGCTCGAAGAAGATGCCCGCATCACGGCGATCGTGACAGTGCACAACACGCTTTCGGTCGGCGCCATCGCCGCGTTGCAGGAAGCCGGTCGCAAGGTGCCCGAGGATTGCTCGATCTTCGACATCGCGATCGGTGACGAGAGCGATCTGGTTACTCCACCGCTTTCCGGAATGGAATGGCCCAGCTACGACATGGGTTTCCAGGCCGGGAAGATGCTGATCCGACATTTGAAGGGCGAAAGCCGAGGGCCCGAACAGGTCCTCGTCCCGCCGAAGTTGAAGGTTCGCGGCAGCACGGCGCCGCCGCCTGGCTGACTTCTTCGATTTGTTTCGCGCGGACAGATCGGAGCAGATATGGCCAGAGGCGTGGGCAGTGACCGCGGACACCAGAAGCGTGTTCGGATCGCGTTCCCATCGAAACGTTTGATTCGCCGTTTGGTCGTTTGAAAGGAGAGCAGCATGACTCAAAACAAGTGGAGATCCGCGGCCGGGCTGGCCCTGGTCTCCGCGATCCTGTCAGCCTGTGCATCGCCGGCCCAGACGCCGATCGTCGTGACCTCGGCACCGCAGGTCGTCACTCAGATCGTCGAGGGCACGCCCGTTCAGGTCGTGGTCACCGTCACACCGGAGCCCACCGCCAATCCGTACGACGACAACGCCCCCATCACGGTCTGGATCGACGCCGATCGGCAGCCGGCCTTCGACGCCTATGTGGCGGCTCATCCCGACAAGGCCAGCCTGCTCACCGCGGTGACGGTCGACCGCGAGCAGCTGCCGGCCAAGACCCTGCTGTTCAACAACACTGATCAGGGTTGGCCCGACGTCGTGTTTGCCGAGCCCCGAATCGTGGCGCGCGTGTCGGACGCCGCCCATCACCTTCCGCTGGATCTGACTCCCTGGGTGCCCGCTGACGTGCTGGCGGGCTACGACGGAATGGCCGGCTGCCAGTTCGGCGACAAGGTTTACTGTCTGCGCTACGACCTGGCCATGTTCGTGCTGTACTACAACAAGCCGCTCATGGACCAGTTCGGCTACAGCGTCCCGACCACATTCGAGGAATACGAAGCGCTCAGCGACAAGGTCGCCGCCGAACACCCCGGCTACTACCTCGGCACCTTCGGCGATGGCTGGACCTTCATCAGCTACTTCGACGCCAGCGGTTGCCCGTCGCACGAACTGGTGAATGACTCCGAGCTCAAGATCGACACGAAGGATCCGCGCTGCCTGCGCGCGGCGAAGCTCGTCGACCACATGCTCGCCAACAAGACGCTCTTCACCACCGACTACTTCAGCGCCGACTTCGCCAACATCGTCTCCAGCAACAAGCTGCTGGCGATGCCCGGCCCGGCCTGGATGTTCGGCGTCTTCGGCGGCAACGAGAACAGCTCGTGGTACAAGACCGCCGACCATCAACTCGGCGTCGCTGCGCCGCTGAAGTGGGCGGACGATGCCCAGGCTCAGACGCCGGCCATGGGCGGCTCGGCCTGGATGGTCTCGAACCACACCAAGAACCCGAAGCTGGCTGTGGACTTCATCCAATGGGTCACCACGTCGCCTGACTTCTGGAAGGGCACCACGAACTACCCCGCCTACAAGCCGATCCAGAACCTGTGGCAGCAGGCGGTCGCCAGCAACGCTCTCTTCGCCAGCGACCCCTTCCCGGTCTACCAGCAGGCATCGGCGCTGATCACGCCGCTCGACAAGTGGCCTCGCTTTGACCTGATCGCGCCGTTCAGCCTTGTGGTCCAGACGGCGCTCAAGGACGGCAAGACGATCGAGTCCGTGCTGCCCGACATCGCCGACCAGCTCTCCCCGCTGGCCCAGGCGCAGGGCTACCAGGTGGACGTCAACAAGTAACGACACCGCGGCTGCCCCCACGGAGCCGATGTCCGCGGGGCGCATGCCGGGGGAGATCATCCCCGACATGCGCCCCGCCTCCGACCCGGTCCGAACGGATCGGGAAGAAAGGACCTGCCTGTGACCAACCGGACAGCCCCGCTTGCGCCCCTGGCATCCGGAACGCGCGTTGCGCGCGGGAGTCGATGGCGCAGGCATTTGACCGCCTACCTGTTTGTGCTGCCCTACCTCGTGGCGATGCTGGCCTTCGGCCTGGGGCCGGGCCTCTATGCCGTCTTCACGAGTTTCGCCGATTTCAGCGCGGGCCTGCCCGTCTACTTCGGGGCGGGGTTCAAGAATTACATCCTGGCTTTTTCGGATTTTCGCTTCACTGATGTTCTGACCAACATCGGCGGATTCCTGTTGATCTCGGTGCCTTTGGGCATCGCTCTGGTCGTCGTTCTGGCCCTGTTGCTGCAGATGCGACCCGGCCTGTCGGCGACCGTCTTGCGCACGCTCTTCTTCATACCCGGCGCCGTGACAGGGCCCGTGCTCGTGCTCGTCTTGATCTTCATGTTCGACCCGAGCATCAGCCCGTTCCGCTTTTTGCTTCAGGGATTCGGCGCCACGTTTTTGAGGGATGTCGTCTATCCGGGCAGTCTGCCTTACGTGTTCACCATCGTGGGCTTCTTCTCGGGCGCCGGGATGTGGATCGCCATCCAGTATGGAGCGCTCGAGGGCATCCCCACGGAGATGCTGGAAGCCGCCACCATCGACGGCTGCAACGGTTGGCAGAAGATGTGGCACATCAAACTGCCGCTGATCAGCCCCTACATCATTTATCAGTTCATTCTGGTCTTTGCAGGCAACGTCCAGCTGTTCGTGGAGCCCCAGATCCTGGGCGCCAGCGCCAACACCGGCGTGGGCGCGACGGTGCCGCCGGTCTGGTCGCCCAACCAGTTAGCCTACAACTTCGCGTTCGAGCTGGGCAACTTCGGCGCCGCCTCGGCGCTCTCGCTCCTGCTGTTAGCGATCGGCCTGGGTGCCGCGTATTTGATCATCCGTTGGACGGGCTTTTTCAAGATCGAGAACTGAGAGGAGAAGCGTGTCATGACCGACTTGAACCCTGCCCGGCCTTCTTCTGGGATGACTGCGTCGCGGCGCTGGCAGCGCTTCTGGGCCAAGGCTACCGGTGAAACTGGCGTGCTGGGCTTTTTCGTCCGCTGGGGGGTCCTGCTGCTGTTTGCCGTGTACTTCTGCGTGCCCTTGCTCTGGCTGATCCTGGCCATGACCAAGAGCGCGACGGAATTGAACACATTGAGCCCGCTGGCTTTCGGCACGTTCGAGCGGGTCGCCCTGGCCTGGGATCGCATCTTCGCCTTCCAAAAAGGTGAAGTGCTGCTCTGGCTGGGCAACTCCATCAAGTACGCGGCCTGGTCGCTGGTCCTTGGCCTGGCCACCTGCATCCCGGCCGGATACATCCTCGCCACCGCGCGCTTTCCGGGCCGCCGGTTGTTGCTCTGGCTCACGCTGATCACCATGCTGCTCCCGCCGTCCGCGCTGGTGCTGCCGCTGTTCCTCGAGCTCAATTTGATGCGTCTGGTAAATACCGAATGGTCGGTGATTCTGCCGGCGGCTTTCTTCCCGTTCGGCACCTATCTGACCTACATCTACTATGCCTCAAGCCTTCCACCCGAGCTGCTCGATGCGGCCCGCGTCGATGGCTGTTCGGAGTTTCAGCTGTTCAGGCACGTGGCTCTGCCGCTCGCGGCGCCGCTGCTCGGCCTCCTGGCCTTCATTAACTTCAATACGAACTGGAACAACTTCTTCGGGCCTTATGTGTTGCTGAACAACGACAAATTGTTCAACTTGCCCGTCGGAATCCAGCAGTTCGTCACGGCCACGTCGGCCCTGCGCCCGGGCTTCAACCCAAGCCCCGGCGTCTTCGTCGGCTATCAGCAGGCCGAGGCGGCCCTGCTCGGGCTCGTCATGGTCGTGCCGGTCGCCATCGTGTTCCTTGTCGCCCAGCGGTACGTCATCGGCGGCGCTTACTCCGGTGCCATCAAGGGTTAGGTCGACCAGGGCCGACCGATGGGCCGGCCTGGCCGACAGCAGGAAGGGAAGTGCCGCATGACCAGGATCGCGCTGATCGGCGCCGGCAGCCTCGTCTTCACGCGCAATCTCTGCAACGATATCTTGCTCACGCCGGCCTTGCAGGACGTGGAGCTCGCGTTGATGGACATCGACGCCAGGCGACTCGACCGTAGCCGGCGCCTCGTCGAGTCGTTGGTGGCAAAGCGTGGCCTGAACGCCAGGGTCACGGCCACGCTTGACCGCCGTGACGCGATCCGGGGCGCGCGCTACGTCATCACGACCTTCCAGCAAGGCGGCCTGGACGCCTACGCTCTCGACATCGAGATCCCGCGCAAATACGGTGTGGAGCAATGCGTCGGCGACACGCTCGGCCCAGGCGGTGTGTTCCGCGGCCTACGCACCGTTCCAGTGCTAATGGATCTGTGCCGCGAACTCGATGAACTCGCGCCCGATGCGCTGCTCCTCAACTACGTCAACCCGATGGCCATCAACTGCTGGGCCGTCGCCGATGGTTCGGGGCGCCCTCATGTCGGCCTGTGTCACAGCGTGCAGGGGACGTCCGAGATGCTCGCGCGCTGGATCGGGGTGCCGATCGACCAGATCGCGTTCGTGTGTGCCGGCATCAATCACCAGGCGTTCTTTCTGGAGTTCAGACGCGGAGCGCAGGATCTCTATCCCCTGATCCGAGAGGCACTGGAGCGCGACGACATCTTCGGCCAGGAGCCCGTGCGCGGCGAGTTGATGCGCCGTTTCGGATACTTCGTCACCGAATCGAGCGGGCATGCCAGCGAGTACGTGCCGTACTTTCGCAAGGACGCCCGCCGGGTGCTTGAGGAACTCGCGCCGCAGTTCGCCAATCCACGCGACGACTGGTTCGACTTCGGCCGAACCGGTGGGTACCTCCGGCACTGCCTGGCACAGGAAGCTGGCGCCGATCAAGCCTTTCAGCGGTTGATCGACGGGGCGATCGATCTGCCGGATGCGCGCACACACGAGTACGGTTCGTCTGTCATCGAAGCGATGGAGACGGGTGTTCCGGTCCGCATCAACGGCAACATACCGAACCACGGCCACCTCTCGAACCTGCCGTTGAAGAGCTGCATAGAGGTGCCCTGTCTGGTGGACCGCAGCGGTGTACACGGCGTCGTCGTCGGAGCCTTGCCGCCACAGCTTGCGGCTCTGAACCGCACCAACATCAACGTCCAGGAACTGGCCGTCATCGGCGCCCTCCACGGCGATCGCGACGCCGTGCATCACGCCGTGATGCTCGACCCGCTCACCGCGGCGGTGTGTTCACTTCAACAGATTCACGCGCTCGTGGATGAGATGTTCGACGCCCAATCGCGCTGGTTACCGCAGTTCTCGCACTGAGCGGCGTTCCCGGTTTTCGCCGTCCGATCCTTGTCAATCACGACGTCGACGCCGCCCATGGGCAGCCGACGTCGCATTCGAGCCACTATGTCTATCGTGACCTATGCGATCTTCGATCGCGCCCTGATCATCGAAACGACCCGGGGCCACCTGGAACTCACGCCCTTCACCCCTCAGACGATCCGGGTGCGTTTTCGCGCCACGCCGGACTTCTGCGCCGAGCCCGGCCCGATCGTAACCGCCGAGCCCGATCCGACGACCCGGTTCGTCGTTCGCGAGTCGTCGGATCAACTCGTCCTCGCAACCGACGCGCTGGAAGTCGTGATCGACCGACAAACGGAGGCCTTCCGTTACTACGATCGTCAGGGCCGCCTGCTGACGCGCGAACCTGCTTGCGGCGGCAAGACCCTTGAGCCCGTAGACGTCTACGTGTCGCGGTTTGACGATGCCGATGTCGTCGAGAGCCATGACAACGCCGATGGTGTGCGCTTCGAAGCCCATGACGTGCACATGGTGCTGGATCGAAAGGCCTTCCACACGAGGCTGGCTTTCGAATGGGCGCCGGATGAAGCCCTGTACGGTCTGGGCTCGCACGAAGAGGGCATGTTCAACCTCCGCGGCCAGCATCAGTTTCTGTATCAGCAGAACATGAAGGCCGTCGTCCCAGTGCTTGTGTCGACCCGGGGCTATGGCGTCTTCTTCAACAGTTGTTCGTCGATGACGTTCCACGACGACGCTTTCGGCTCGTACGTCTGGAGCGACGTCGACGACGAGCTTGATTTCTTCTTCGTCGTGGGGCCCGAGCTTGACGACGTCGTCGCTCAGTTGCGCCGGCTCACCGGCAACGTCCCGCTCCTGCCCAAGTGGGCCTACGGCTATTTTCAGTCGAAGGAACGCTACGCCAGTCAGGCGGAGTTGCTCGAGATCGTCGATCAATACCGGTCGCGCGCGCTGCCGCTGGATTGCATCGTGCTCGATTGGAAATCCTGGACAGGCGATCTTTGGGGCCAGAAGACCCTGGACGCCGAGCGATTTCCTGACCCGACGCAGATGATGACGGACCTGCATGCCCGGCACGTTCGCCTGATGGTGTCGATCTGGCCGATCCTGCGACCCGGCGGCGACAACTGGCGCGAGCTCAAGGACCAGGGCCTGTTGCTCGGCAATCGCGCCACCTACGACGCGTTCAACCCGGCCGCCCGCGCCTGCTATTGGAAGCAGGCCAACGAGGGATTGTTTTCGCACGGGGTCGACGCGTGGTGGTGTGACTGCACCGAGCCCTTCGAATCCGACTGGCAAGGGGCGACGAAGCCCGAGCCTGAGGAGCGGATGCGGATCAACACCGCCGAATCCAAGCGCTACCTGGATCCCGAGCGGGTCAACGCCTATTCGCTGTTTCACTCGGAAGCCATGTACAAAGGCCAGCGAGAGACGACGGACGCCAAGCGCGTGGTCAACCTGACACGCTCGGCTTATCTCGGCCAGCAACGCTACGCCACAGTGACCTGGTCCGGCGACGTGTCCGCCACCTGGGAAACGCTGCGTCGGCAGATCGCGGACGGTCTGAACTTCTGTGTGACGGGTCTGCCGTATTGGACCACTGACATCGGTGGTTTCTTCGTGCGCCGCAAACCCGATCTGTGGTTCTGGAACGGCGATTTCGATGGCGGCGTCGACGACCCGGGCTATCGCGAACTGTATGTCCGGTGGTTCCAGTATGCGACCTTCCTGCCGGTCTTTCGAGCCCACGGCACCGACACGCCGCGTGAGATCTGGCGCTTCGGAAAGCCGGGCGAGCCGATGTACGACTCGCTTGTCCGGTTCCTGCACCTGCGTTATCGGCTGCTCCCTTATCTCTATTCACTTGCGGGTTGGACCACTCACCGCGGCTACACGCCGCTGCGCGCATTGCCCTTCGATTTTCGCGAGGACCAGACGACGCACACCGTCGGAGACCAGTTCATGTTCGGCCCGGCGTTCCTCGTCTGCCCCGTGACGCGGCCGATGCGGTTTGCGCCAGGCTCGCTTCAGCTGAACGACACCGCACAGACACGCTCCGTGTACTTACCGAAAGGCGCCGGGTGGATTAATTTCTGGAGCGAACGCCGTTATGAAGGCGGACAGACGATCGAGAGCGACGCGCCGCTTGAGGTGCTTCCGTTGTTTGTGCGGGGAGGTTCGATCGTGCCGATGGGGCCCGTCCGTCAGCATGTCGACGATCAACCCGAGGCCCCGCTCGAACTGCACGTATACGCGGGCGCCGATGGCGCGTTTGACCTCTACGACGACTCGGGCGACGGCTACGCGTACGAGCGGGGCGAGTTCGCCTGGATCCCGCTTCGCTGGGATGACGCCACGCAAGCGCTAACAGTCGGGGCGCGTTCCGGCGGGTTCGAAGGGATGCGCCAGGAGTTGGAGATCCACGCGGTGGTCCACCAAAGTAGCGGCGACGCCGGCGTCCGGCTGGAGCGGCGCGCGACCTATGTCGGCGAATCCCTGACCCTGATCTTCAGGGACTCTTGAAAGAGTCTCTCCCGCCTACGACTCCACTCGAGCGCTGCGGGCATCGAAATCGGTGAGGTTCGGATGGCGATCGGAGAACAACGCGTCGAGCACCTGCGTGGCGGCTCCGCGGGCACCGGCGTTGCGGCCCAACTGGCTCGTGTGCAACGCCACCCGCCGCCCGGCGACGCTCAGGCTGTTGGCCAGTATCGCGCGACGCGTGGCGTCGACGAACTCAGGGGAGTTGGCCAACGCGCCGCCCAGAACTAACCTGGCCGGTCCGACCAGGTTCACGACCATCGCCAGCGCACGCCCCAATGGTTCGCCCACGTCATTCAGCGTCTGCTGAGCGAGCTTATCGCCCTGCTGCGCGGCCGCGATCACGACCTCGGCCGTCAGGGGCTCAAGAGCGCCACGCAACGTCGAGCGGATCGGCGACTCGGCCAGGCGTTCGGCGATCAGCACCAGCAGCGCCGATGTGCCGGTGAGCGTCTGCAGACAGCCGCGATTTCCGCAACTGCACATCTGTCCCAGCGGATCAATCTGCAAGTGCGCGATCTCGCCGGCGATCCGACTGTGACCGATGTACGGCGTTCCGTCGAGCATGAGCGCCATCCCGACGCCACTGTCCACCAGCACGAAGGCGAAATCATGCGATGCCTCCTGCTGGCCGTATCGCGCTTCCGCCAGCCCAAGCGTGCGGACGATGTCATCGACCAGCCGGTGCGGAACATCGAAGGCGTTGTCCAGCGCCTGCCCGACCGCAAAGTCCGTCCAGGCCGTGCTCCATCCCGGCGTGTCTGGCCAGCCATACGACACGCGCTCAACCGGATCGACCATGTCGGCCAGGCCCACACCGATGCCGGCGATCTGTCGGCGGGTCAAGCCGGCCCCCGCCAGGACGCGATCGACCAGGGTCTGCAGGTTCGCGACGATGGCGGCGCGATCGTCGGTCACCAGCGCCGGCTCGACGACATCGGCCACCACGTCCCCGATCAGGTTGGTCACGACCGCCACCTGCTGGTGGTCGCCGATGTCCAGGCCGACCGCATACGCCGACTGCGGCACCAACGCGAGCCAATCGGCCGGCCGGCCGCTCGCGCTCACGCCGACTTTGCCCGTGCCCGTCACCCAACCGTGCGAGATCAACTCCGACGCGATCTTGGTCGCCAGGCTCAAACTGATGTTGAGCTGCCGGGCGATGTCTTGCCGGGTCAGCCGCCCGGCTTTTCGAATGGCTTTCAGGGCCTCAAGGGCATGATCGATCACGATGGTTTCCACCTGATAAAGCGCTCATCGTCGGGCATTATAGCACTCCAACCTCCCCGGCCAACACAAGTCGGGCGTATTTTCGGATTTCGTGCTTTTATATATTGACTCAGAAAGTATTTATCGCATATTATGCGATATATACCGGACGGAGGTAACTGACGATGACGAGTCCTGCGCTTGCCCTGCACGGTGGACCGCGGGCCGTGGCTGGGCCACTTCCCCCCATGTATCCCGGCGGTCTGCGCCTCGATGGGGCCGAAGAGGCCGCTGTGGTTGACGTGATTCGGCGCAAACGCCTGTTCCGCTATTACGGCGTCACTGAAGATGGGCCTTCCCGAGTCGCGGAACTCGAGGAAGCCTTCGCTCATGACACCGGCGCGCGCCACGCTGTGGCCGTGACCTCAGGAACTGCGGCGCTGATGTGCGGGCTCGCCGGCCTGGGCATTGGGCCGGGTGACGAGGTGATCGTCCCGGCCTACACCTGGATCGCTTCGGCCTCGGCGGTCGTGGCCGTCGGCGCTGTGCCGATCCTGGCCGAGGTCGATGACACGCTGACACTCGATCCCGCGGACGTGGCTCGCAAGGTCTCCCCGCACACGCGCGCGATCCTGCCGGTCCACATGCGCGGCGCTCCCAGCCAGATGGATGCCTTGCTTGCCGTCGCGCGATCTCACGGGCTGGCCGTGATCGAGGACTGTGCCCAGGCGAACGGCGCCAGCTTCCATGGACGCCGCGTTGGCACGTTCGGCGACGTCGGCGCGTTCAGCCTGCAGTTCAATAAGATCCTGACCAGCGGCGAAGGCGGCATCGTCCTCACCGGCGATGACGAGATCCACAAGCGGATTCAGATGTACCAGGACGTGGTCGGCGGAGAACGCAACCACATCCCGGCGGACCAGATCCTGCCCGGCATCAACTTCCGCATGCCCGAACTGCTCGGCGCCGTGGGCCTTGTGCAACTGACTCGACTGAGCGGACTTCTGCGCGACATGCGGGCGCGCAAAGAGGCCGTCAAGGCCGGCATCCTCGACATCGCAACTCGCAAGGGCGTGACCTTTCGGAGGATCACCGATCCCGCGGGCGACGCAGCCGTGGCGTTGATTTTCTACGTGCCCGAGCTGAGTCGCGCCAGGCCTGTGGTGGATGCCCTCAACGCCGAAGGCCTTGAGAGCGCCCTGCTCTACGAGCCGGCCGAGGTCGACTACCACGTCTACGCCCATTGGGCTCCGATCCTCAACCAGCGCACCTGGTCGACGTTGGGCGGTCCCTGGCGCAACCACCCGCGGCCCATTCGCTACAGCGTGGACGATTGCCCGCAGACCCTCGACCTGCTCGGGCGTGCCGTGCACATCGACATCAGCCCCGAGCTTGACAACGCCACGATCGAGGAGATGACCGAAGGCATTCACAAGGTGTTGAACGCCTTGCTCTGATCGCCGATCTCGAAGGCCACACCAAGGAGGCCCCATGACCGCTCCGCTCCACCTGCTCTCGCGTCGGTCAACGCTCAGCCGAAGGTCGTTCCTGCGCTGGATGGCGCTGGGCGCCGGCGGAGGGCTGCTCACGGCCTGCGGCGGCCCGACAACCTCGTCGGGGTCGTTTGCCACGACGGCCCCAGACACCAAGGGCACGTTGACCGTGTGGGGCTGGGAAGGCACGACCGAAGGCATCGCGGCCCAGGTCGGCGCCTTCAACTCCAGGTATCCGAACCTCACTGTGGACATCAAGTCGATGGGCTACGACGACGTCCACACCAACCTGCTCAACGCCGTCGTGGCAGGCACCGGCGCGCCCGACCTGTGCGCCATCGACGTGCTGAAGCTTTCGAAGGTGACAGCGGGCCTGACCGACCTCTCAGCGCTGGCCCAGCCGTTCGCCGATCAGTTCGTGTCGCCGACGTTCTCGATCGGCTCGCTCGGCGGAAAGTTCTACGGCATCGCCACCGACTCGGAGCCCGAAGGCCTGATGTACCGGGTGGACCTGTGGGATAAGTACGGCATTCACGAGGACGCCATCGCCACCTGGGATGACCTGGTCGAAGCCGGCAACAAACTGGCGACCGACAGCAAGGGCGAGGTGATGCTTTATCACCTCAACAGCGACAGCGACTACCTGTTCCAGGTGCTGGCGCTGCAGCAGGGCTTTGCGGGCTTCTACTTCTCGACTGACGATAAGAGCACGATCGTCGACGACCCGAAGATGATCGAGGCCGCCGCGGTGTTCAAGCGCCTGTGGGACGGCAAGGGCGTGCAGCGCAACCCGGTCGGCGGCGCGCACGAGGCCGAGGTGACGGCCCTGCTCAAGAACGGCAAGCTCGCCTGCCAGACCGTGGCACCGGCGTGGTATCCGCTGCAATTGACGAGCGAGATGCCTGAGCTCTCGGGCCAGTGGCGGCTCATGCGGTCGCCAGCGATCAAGGCCGGCGGGCCACGAGTCGGCTATGCCTGGCCCACCCTGATCGTCATGCCGCAGCAGTCGCCGAACCCGGGCGCGGCCTGGGATCTGATGCAGATGTCGCTGATCGGCGACGGCGCGCGAGCTTTGTATGACGCGACCCAGGTGCTGCCGGCGTACAAGCCGCTGCTGGACGAGATCAAGGATCAGGCCGATGCTTACTTCGGCGGGCAGAAGATCAACGCCCTGTGGGACGAGATCGCGCGCGACACGCCGCCCGTGACGTTCGGCGTTGGGTTCGACGAGGCTCAGCAGATCGTCGGGCTGCGGTTGCAGGCGATCCTGACCGGCGCGAAAACGCCTGAAGAGGGCATGCGCGCCGCCGCCGCCGAGATCCGGACCAAACTCAACAAGAGTTAATCGCGCCTTCCTATGGCCGCGCTCTCCCGCAGAACCCACGTCCGCCGCCGCGATTGGGCGCCTTACGCCTTTATCGCGCCGTTCTATCTGGTGTTCGTGGTATTCGGCGTGTTTCCAATCCTGTTCTCGCTCGGCGTGAGCCTGATGGATTGGCGCGGCATCGACCCTGGCGCGTTCATCGGGCTCGGCAACTACCTCGCTCTGTTTCAGGACGAGTCGTTCTATCGCGCGCTCTGGAACACGGCCGTCATCTGGGTCGGCACGGTGCCGCCCATGATCCTCGCGGCGATCGTCCTGGCTGTGTTGCTCAACGAGCGCACGACGATCATCCGCAGCCTCTATCGAACCGTCTACTTTCTCCCGGTGGTCACGTCGCTGGTGATCACCGGCCTCGTCTTCGGCCAGCTCTTCAGCCAATCCTTTGGCCTGATCAACGCCCTGCTCGCCCAGTTCGGGGTTGCGCCGGTCAACTGGCTGGCCGAGCCCGCAACCATGAAGCCGATCCTCATCCTCGCCATGCTCTGGCGCTGGACCGGGAACGACATGGTCATCATGCTGGCCGGCCTGCAGAGCATCCCGACCGAGCTCTTCGAAGCCGCGCGCGTCGACGGAGCAAGCGACACCCAGATCTTCTTCAACATCACCCTGCCCCTGCTGCGGCCCGTCATCCTTTTCGACGCCATCATCTCGACGATCGGCACGTTCAACCTGTTCGCCGAGCCGTATGCGTTGTTCGGCGGCGCGACGGGCGGTGTCGGCCAGGCCGGCCTCGTCACAGGCACCCTGCTCTACCAGAACGCCTTCGTCTTCGCGCGGTACGGCTATGGCTCGGCCCTGGCCTGGGTGCTGGCCGTGATCGTCTTCGTCCTGTCGCTGCTGCAACTGCGCATCAGCGATGACGCGGTGGAGGCGTAGAGCGATGACCCGGGCGCTCGGGGCGCAGCCGACGACCACGCGAGAATTGACCCGGCGCTACACAGGCGGCCAGATCCTGCGTCTGGTCGGCCTGACGGTGGTGGGCCTGCTGTTCGTCCTGCCCTTCTACTGGATGGTCGTCTCCTCGTTCAGGCCGTTGGCCGAGTACTACGCCTTTCCGATCCCGCTCTTTCCGACGCACCCCACGCTCGAGAATTACGCGTTGCTCTTCGAGCGCTCGCTCTTTCTACGCGGCCTGCTGAACTCGACCTTTCTGGCGGTCGTGGCCGTCGTCACTCAGGTGTTCTTCTGCGCCCTGGCCGGCTACGCCTTCGCCAAGCTGTCGTTCCGCGGGCGGGATGCGCTCTTCGTCGGCATCCTGGCGACCATGATGCTCCCGAGCAGTGTGACGCTGGTGCCGAGCTTCATGCTCATGGCGAAGCTGCGCTGGATCGACACGTATTGGCCGCTGATCGTGCCCGGCATCGCCAACGCCTTCGGCATCTTCTGGATGCGTCAGTATTGCCGGTCACTCTCGACCGAATTGCTCGACGCCGCGCGAATAGACGGCGCATCAGAATTCGCGATCTTCTGGAGGATCGTGATGCCGATCATCCAACCCGCTCTGGCTTCGCTGGCGATCTTCGTCTTCCTGTCGAGCTGGACGGACTTCCAGGGGCCGCTCATCTTCTTGCGCAGCGACACGAACTACACAGTGCAGCTCTGGCTCTCGTACGTGTCACGCAATGCCGAGGTCTTTCAGCCCAACCTGGTCATGGCCGGGTCGGTGCTGGCCAGTCTGCCCGTCGTCATCATCTTCGTAGCGCTGCAGCGCTACTTCGTCGCCGGCCTGACCGCCGGGAGCATCAAGTCCTGACACAGGTTCACCATGTCCGCCCCCATTGGCATCCAGCTGTACACCCTCCGCGACGCGTTGACTGAGGATTTCGACGGCACCCTCCGGCGGGTCGCGCAGATTGGATACGCCGGCGTCGAGACCGACGAGTTCCCGGGGACGACGCCGGCCGCGGCACGCGCCCTGTGCGACGAGCTCGGGCTGAAGATCCTCGCCTGCCACGGGCCGATTCCGATCGGTGGCACGCGACAGCAGGCGATCGAACTGGCCGAGGCCCTCGGCACGAAGCGGCTGGTGGTGCCCTGGCTGGATCCCGAATACTTCGCCTCGCGCCATCGCATCGACGAAACGGCGGATCTTCTCAACATCGCTGCTGCCGAAGCCAGGTCCGCCGGCCTGCAACTCGCCTACCACAATCACTGGTTCGAGTTCGAGCTGGTCGACGGCGTGCCGGCCTTCGAGCGACTGCTGCCTCGATTGTCGCTGGATCTCGATTTCGAGCTCGACCTGTACTGGGCGCGGGTCGGCGGCGCCGATGTCTCAGCCTTGCTCCGTCGGCTCGGCGCGCGCGTTCCGCTGATCCACGTCAAGGACGGGCCCGCGACAGACACCGAGTCGGCGATGACGGCCGTCGGCGCCGGGCGCATGGGTTATCCGGAGCTGCTGCGCGGGCACTGCGCCAGTTGGCTGATCGTCGAACTCGATTGCTGCGACGGCGACCTATGGGAGGCTGTATCGCAGAGCTGCACGAGCCTCGCGGCGTGGGCGAAGATGTGAAGCCGGTCAGAGCGCCTGCCGGAGCAATGCCGCGCAAGCGCGTTCGTCGAAGTCGGCAGGGCGATAGATCTTCACATGTCGGACGTATTGGCCCTTGCCCACCAGCAGCCCCTTGGGATCCTTCAGCGCCGAGCCTCTGAAAAACCCGAACTGCACGTGGTCGGACGCCGAGAAGACGTATGCCGTCGGTCCGCCGGGTCCTATCCAACAGCCGTTGCCCCACTTGACGGTCTCGGTCAGACCGGGAGCTAGGCGTTTGACAAACGCTCGCAACACGCGAATGATCGCCCGGTTCCGGGTTGATTGATCCGAGAGATAGTCGTCGAAGCTGGCGTACATTTTCATTTTCGGCATGGCGTCTCCCTGCAACCAACAGCGAACCTGATGGGTGATGGACTCGAATCCGGCACGGTCGTCGCGTGGGATTAGCGTATCATCTCTGCGACGAAAGGATGAGAACACGCCCATGAAGGTCCTCCTCGACCATGACGCGCTGGCGATGAGCCAGGAGTTCAACCCGGCCACACGCCAGGCGGCTCCCGTCTGGGTGACGCCCCAGGTCGTGGCGCCTCCTCCCGAATTGACGGCCTACCGCTTGCGCTTCGCGCTTTCGCAAACGGCGACCTTGAGGGTGCATGTCAGCGCCGATGAGCGCTACCGATTCTTCGTCGATGGACACGACGTGGGTCGCGGGCCCGAGCGCGGCTCCGATCAGATCTGGTTCTACGAAACCTACGACCTGAGTCTCGAAGCCGGCGAACACGTTTTCACAGCGCTCGTGTGGCGGCTGGGCGCCCTCGGACCGTTGGCGCAGATCAGCCTGGCAGGCGGGTGGTTGCTGCGTGCCGACGCGCCGTTCGACGCGCTGGTGTCCACCGGTGTGGCGGCCTGGGAATGCCCATCGGTGCCCGGCTTGAGTTTCGCGCAGCCCGACTCACATGCTGCCGATGGAGCCTGGTTTGTCGAACCGAATCAGACCACCGACGGCGCGCTCTATCCGTGGGGCATCGAAAATGGCGAAGGCGACGGGTGGGAATCGGTCAGGCAGCGAGACGAGTACGGCGGCTATGCGTACGGGCTGCACCCGATCCATCGCCTCGAGCCCGCGAGCTTGCCGGCTCAACGGGCCACGCCACGGCCCGGCGGCCGGGTGCGCCACGTCGCCGTGGGAACCCGGCACGACGAGCAGACGGTGACGGTGGTCAGCACGGCCCATCAGCTTGCTGAAGCGAGCCAATGGCAGGCCCTGATGGACGGAACGGCGCCGCTTGTGGTGCCCCCCCGAACGCGTCGCCAGGTGGTCGTCGATCTCGAGGATTACGTGTGCGCCTATCCATCCCTTGTGGTGTCGGGTGGTCAGGGCAGCCGTCTGACTCTTGGCTGGGCTGAGGCCCTCCACCGAGACCCCCAGGGCAAGGCGAAGGGCCAGAGGGATGAGGTCGACGGCCTGACCTTTCTCGCTGTCAGCCGCGACACGCTGCTGCCAGACGG
This sequence comes from Anaerolineales bacterium, assembly GCA_044226485.1. GTDB lineage: Bacteria > Chloroflexota > Anaerolineae > Anaerolineales > UBA6663 > UBA6663. Next base: position 254,872 of record JBGAGY010000005.1, on the reverse strand, counting down.
CGGCCGGCAACGCGTGTTCGAGCCGCTTTGGTGGCGCGCCGGCCGCTACGTCGCCTGGCTGGTCGAGACCGCCGAGGAGCCTCTCGTCATCGAAGGCTTCCAACTGATCGAGACAGGCTATCCGCTTGAGATGGAGAGCCGCTTCGCCGCCAGCGATGCGCGCCTGGAAAGCATCATCCCGCTGGCCGTACGCGGGCTGCAGATGTGCGCTCACGAAACGTATATGGACTGCCCATACTACGAGCAGATGATGTACGTCGGCGACACCCGTCTTGAGGCGCTGACCACGTACGCCATCAGCGCCGATGACCGGCTGCCGCGGAAGGCCTTGCGGTTGTTCGAGCGCTCGCGCCTCCCAGGCGGGCTCACGCGCGCCCGCTATCCAGGCCGCGATGATCAGGTGATCCCGCCGTTCTCACTGTGGTGGATCGGCATGGTGCATGACTACGCCATGTGGCGCGGCGATGAGGCCTTCATCGCCAGTCTGTTGCCCGGTGTGCGCGCGGTGCTCGACGCGTTCCTGGGGCATGTGACGCCGGCCGGTCTGCTTGGAGCGCTGCCCGGCTGGAATTTCGCGGACTGGGTGGCCGAGTGGCCCATCGGCGTTCCGCCCGGGGCCTCCTCAGGCGTCAGCGGCGTGATCAACTGGCACCTCGTCTACACGCTCGGGCTTGCCGCTCAACTGGAAGAGATGGTTGGCGACCCCTGGATGGCGAAGCGCTGGATGGCAGCGCGCGCCCAACTCGCCGACGCCGCGCGAACGGCCTTCTGGGATGAGACGCGCGGGCTGCTGGCTGACGACCTGGCGCATGCCCACTTCTCAGAGCACACGCAATGCCTTGCGCTCCTGTCTGGCGCGCTGCGGGATGGCGACCGCCAACGTGCGGGCGAGAATCTGCTGCGCGACCCAGGGCTCACCCGCACGACCATCTACTTCACGCACTATTTGTTCGAGACCTATCGCGTGCTGGGCAGGCCGGATGCGCTGATGGATCGGTTGAGCCTGTGGTTCGAACTGCCCGGTCAGGGCTTCAAGACGCCGCCCGAAATGCCGGAGCCGACCCGCTCCGACTGTCATGCCTGGGGCGCGCACCCGCTGTACCACGACTTCGCCACGCTGGCGGGCATCCGGCCGGCGTCGTTTGGGTTCGCCGACGTGGAGGTGGCGCCGCAGCCCGGGCCGCTCGCGACACTGTCGGCCACGCTGGTCCATCCGCGCGGCGCGATCAATGTGTCCCTTCATTTTGAGGGCGATCAGGTGCGCGGCCGCATCGCCCTGCCCGCGGGCGTCAGCGGCACCTTTCGCTGGAAGGGCAAGTCTCTTCCATTGAATTCCGGCGAGCAACCCATCGAGCTGTGAGCCCGGCCGATCAGGTCTGGCCCAGACAAGCCAAAGCCAGGGTGAGAGATCGGGTTATGATCGGACGCCATGGCTGCAACTCGATCGGGCGACATGCCACGGATCACATCCATGTTCGCCGCCCTGGCGGTCGTCGTCGGCGCGGGGGTGTTTCTGGCCGCCTGCGGCGCCGGCAGCCCTGAGACGACCGTGGCGATCACGACCGTCGCGCCCACAACGTCTGCATCGGCGACAGTCACCAGAACCCCGGAAGTCACGAAGACGGAGGCGCCCTTGTCGAGTCCCCTTCAAGGCAAAACCATCATCTTCCTCGGAAGTTCAGTCACCGAAGGCTCCGCGGCCGATGGGGAGTCGTTTGTCGAGGCCCTCGCGCAGCGGGACGGCATCATCCCGGTCAAAGAGGCCGTGTCTGGTACCACCCTGGTGGATCAGGATGAGAACTCGTATATCGCTCGCATGAAGACGATCGATCCGACTCTACAGGCCGATGCCTTCGTCTGCCAGCTTTCGACCAATGACGCCTCACAGAGTCTGCCGCTGGGAAGCGTGTCGGATCAATTCGACCCATCGGCTTTCGACACACAGACAGTGGCCGGCGCGATCGAATACATCATCGCTTACGCGAAGGCCACTTGGAAAGCCCCGGTCATCTTCTTTACGAACACCCGCTACGACAGTCCGCGTTATGCCGCGATGGTCGACCTGCTGCTCGAGATCCAACAGAAGTGGGGCATCGGCGTCATCGATCTATGGAACAACCCGGCCATGAACGCCGTCAGCAGCGCCGACCGCGCCGTCTACATGACCGACGATGTGCATCCCTCAAGCGCGGGCTACCGGCAGTGGTGGACGCCGGTGATGGAGCAGTATCTCATCGAGTATCTGGGCACGTGACGGCATCGGCCGGCGTTTCTTTTCGGGATGTTCGCCGATGATCCAGATGGTGTCTGGCCCAGGCTTCAGCTTCAGCTCACAGGCCGGCGCGTTGATGGCTCTGCCACCCCCCAAAAAGCACCGACCGACCGCACGAGGGTGCGGTCGGTCGGTGGACTCCATCAATTGCGGCGTGTTGGGTTACAACGCGGCTTCGCGGATCTCGAACTCCGTGCTGACGAGCTCGGCGGCGCCCAGGGCCTGACCGCGGTTGCTTGGCGAACACCCGCCAGCGGTCAGCCGGAACTTGCTGGTGTCGAGCACCTGCTGGCCGTTGTCGTCGTAGAGCATCAGCATTTCGGGTTTGACCAGCGTGGTCACCCTCAGGCTTTGGCCCGGCTCCAGATGCACACGCTTGAAACCGACAAGTTGGGTGATCGGCGCAGGCAACGTGCTCTCCAGCGCGCTGATGTAGAACTGGACCACCTCATCGGACGCGACGCTCCCAGTGTTCGTGACGGTCACGCTGGCGTTGAAACCCGCGGCGGTCAACGGTTCCGTCTGGAGGTCGCTGTACGCGAAGGTCGTGTAAGACAGCCCGAACCCGAAGGGGAAGAGCGGGTTGGCTGTCATGTAGCGATAGGTCCGGCCCGTCATGTTGTAGTCGTCGAACGGCGGGAGTTGGTCGAGCGACTCGGGGAACGTCAACGGCAGGCGGCCCGCCGGCGACGCGTCGCCGAACAACACATCGGCCACCGCTCGGCCGCCCTCCATGCCCGGATACCAGACGAAGACCGCGGCATCGACGTACTCCATCACCTCGCCGAGCGCGATCGGGCTGCCGCCCGTCACCACCAACACGATCTTGGCGCCGTGGACGGCCAGTTCCTTGATGAACGCGATCTGGCTGGCCGGGAGCGACAGGTCGGCGCGATCGCCGTTGAGCGGCGTGAGGAGCGACTCGCCCTCTTCGCCCTCGAAGTGCGGCGTCAGACCGACGCAGACGATCGAGACGTCGGAAGACTGGGCCATGATGGGCGCCCAGGAGTGCTCGATGGCGCGCGGCTGGTTGAGCAACGCCCCGCTGTGGTACTCCATCACAATGCCTTCGGGGATGCGCCCGGTGATGCCCTCAAGCAGGGTCGTCATCTTGTTGTTGAAGCCGTAGTAGTTGCCGAGCAGGACTTCCAGGCTGGTCGCGGTCGGGCCGGTGACCAGGATCCTGCGCGTCGTCGGCTTGATCGGCAGCATGTTGTTCTTGTTCTTGAGCAGAACAACCGACTCGACCGCTGCGCGATAGGCCAGATCGCGATGCGCGTCGCAGGCGACCACGTCGAGGCCGATCGAGGCGAACGGCACCGACTCGTCAGGATCGAACATGCCGAGCTTGAAGCGCGTGCCGAGCGTCCGGGCCAACGCGCGATCGACATCCGCCTCGGTGATCAGGCCGCGCGCGATCGCTTCGGGGATCTCGTCGTAGACCTGGTCGCAGCCGATGTCGCAGCCACGCCTGAGCGCCAGCGCGACAGTCTCGGCGGCGTCGTTGGTGACCTTGTGGTTGCGATGGATGTCCGTCAACGCGCCACAATCGGAGACCACATGCCCCTCGAAGCCCCATTCACCGCGCAGGATCTCCTCGAGCAGGAGTTGGCTCGCGTTGCAGGGCTCGTCCAACGTCCGGTTGTACGCGCCCATCACAGCCTCGACCTTGGCGTCGACCACAAGCTTCTTGAAGGCAGGCAGATACGTCTCGTACAGGTCGCGCTTCGAAACGATAGCGTTGAACGTATGGCGGTCCCGCTCGGGCCCCGAATGGACGGCGTAGTGCTTGGCGCAGGCTGCCGCCTTGAGGTACGTGGGGTGATCGCCCTGAAGGCCCGTGACGAACTCGGCCGCCATTTCGCCGGTCAGGAAGGGATCTTCACCCCAGGTCTCCTGACCCCGGCCCCAACGCGGGTCTCGGAAGATGTTGATATTCGGCGCCCAGAAGGTCAGACCCTGGTAGAGATCGGTCCGCCCGTTGCGGCGCAGGGCCGCGTGAAATTTCGCGCGCCCCTCATCGCCAATCGCGTTGCCGATCTGGTGGATCAAATCCTTGTCCCAGGTGGCCGCCATGCCGATGGCCTGCGGGAAGACCGTGGCCCGGCCGTTGCGCGCCACGCCGTGGCAGGCCTCGCTCCAGAAGTTGTAGGCCGGGATGCCCAGACGCGGAACGCCCTGCGTCGGGTGGTTCATCATCGCGACCTTTTCGGCGAGGGTCAGACGCGAAAGCAAGTCCTCGACGCGAGCGGCGCGCGAAAGATTGGTGTCGAGATAAGCGGGGGTCGTCATAGCGTGTCCTTTATCCGATAATGCCAAAGAGGTTCGACACAGGCTCAACGCTCGTCCAGGCCGATGTATTCGAACCAGTCGAAGTCCGCGGTGTTGGTGCTCGATTGCCCATTGCTGCTGGCGTACATCCCGAGATAGGCGCCCACGAACCCTCCGGCATACGAAGTGCTCAACAGGCGCCCGTCCACACCTTCGGCCAGCGGCCGCCAGGCCTCCGGCTCGTTGGCGATGTAGAAGCTGTAGGCCTGCCCGTCGGCCTCCACCTTCAAGTAGATGCGCTCGCCCTCGATGGGAAGCTCGGCCAGCAACGATTCAGTGCCGGTCAGAATGGGCAACAACTGCGGATTGGGGTTCGGCGTGGCGCGTCGCTCGAGACGGACGGTCGGCGTCGCCCCGCCGCAGATCACGAAGCGGAAATGGTACTCGTTGTTCTGCAATAAGACCAGCCCCGCGCACTCGTGAGCGTGTTCGGATTTGAACTCGACAGCGGCCCGGGCTGAGAAGCGCATGTGCTGTTGTCGTCGCCCGACGAAACTCGGGTTGGCCCTGTCCGACAACCGCTCAGGACGCAGCTTCAGGCGCAGATACCCCGGCCGGGCGCTGAGGCTCCAGAACTCCTCGCGCGGTGTCCGCAGGAAGTTCCACTGGGACGCGAGCGTCGAAGCCTCGAAGTGATCACACGTCGGCAGAGCGGGCCAGCGATGCGTCGGCAAGTTCGGGGCGATCCCGATCGGTTCGACCCGACCGACGCCGGGCGCCACCACGGGCCAGCCTTCTTCCCAGCGAACCGGAACGAGAAAGCTTTCGCGGCCGAGGTTGTAGAAGTAACCGTCGTACGGGCGCATGGCCAGCAGGACCATCCACCACTCACCGTTCTGAGTCTCGACAAGGTCGGCATGCCCGGTGCCCACGATCGGGTGATCCAGCCCCAGGTGCCGATGGGTCACGATCGGGTTGCGCTTGTTTCCCTCATACGGCCCGGTGACGTGGGCGCTGCGCGCGATGGTCACGGCGTGATCGTGCGACGTGCCGCCCTCGGCGATCATCAGATAGTAGAGGCCGTTGATCTTGTAGAGGTGCGGCGCCTCAGCGTGCACGCCGGTCCTCAGAGCGCCATCCCACAAAGCAAATGTGTCGCCGACAAGCTTCATCGTTTTGAGATCGAGCTCCTGAAGCCAGATCTCGCGATGCCCTTCGAACTCCGTCACGGCCGGGATACGGTTGCCGGTGTACCAGACGCGGCCGTCATCGTCGAACAACAGGGAGGGGTCGATCCCGGGCGCGCCCTCGAGCCAGTAAGGCTCGGACCAGGGCCCAGCGGGATCAGTCGCCGTGACGATGAAGTTGCCGGACTTCGACGTGCCGTCCACCAGGGTGTTGATGACGTAGAACGTACCGTTGTGGTAGCGGATGGTCGGCGCATACAACCCGCCCGAAGCCCTCACGCCATCGAGAGGAAGCTGCGACGGACGATCCAGCACGTGGCCGATCTGGCGCCAATGAACCAGGTCGCGGCTGTGAAAGATCGGCAGGCCCGGGAAGTACTCGAAGGTGGAATTCACCAGGTAGTAGTCTTCGCCCACCCGGCAGATCGACGGGTCCGGGTAGAAGCCCGGCAGGATTGGATTTCGATACGTTCCAGACATGCGGCCAGCTCCCTTCACGAAAGACAGACACCATCTTCAACGCCGCGAGGACGATCGCTCCGGTTCCGCATTACACCGCTCGCCGCGCCCAGGGGATGATTGGGCGCGGGCGCAGGCATGATGGACCAGATCAGGAGGGTTTCGTGGCTCCCTGGCCCTCAGCATAAAGGTGGCATTTCACCTGCACGCCCTCGACGAGGATGTCGGCAGGCACCACCCCACGGCAAACCTCCATGACTTTCGGGCAGCGGCCCGCGAAGCGGCAACCGCGCCTGAGGTACTCCTCCTGCTCGAGTTCCGACAGCGAGACGGTATCGGTCCAGCGTTTGGTCGGGTCGGCCTGAGGGATCGAGTCGCGCAGCAACCGCGAATAGGGATGCCGCGGGTTCATCAGCACCTGCTCCACGGTGCCCATCTCGACGATGTTGCCGCGGAACATGATGGCGATCCGGTCGCCGACGTAGTACGCCGTCGCCAGGTCGTGCGTGATGTAGAGGATGCTCACGCCCAACTCATCGCGAAGCTTCTTGAACAGGTTGACGATCGACATGCGCAGCGAGGCATCGACCATCGAGACCGGCTCGTCGGCGACGATCAACTTCGGATCGGTCACCAGCGCCCGCGCGATCGAGATGCGCTGGAGCTGGCCGCCCGAAAACTCGTTCGGGTATTTTCCCGCGAACTCTTTGTAGCTCAGGCCGACCAGCCGCAGCTTCTGGTCGATGCGCTCGACCTCTTCCTGTTTGGAACCGGCCAGCTTGTAGTTCTGGACGGTCTCGTGGAAATACGAGTCGACCGTGCGCAGCGGATTGAATGTGCTGAAGGGATCCTGGAAGATCGCCTGCACCCCTTCAGTGACCCAGACCTTCTCCTTGCGGCTCTGCAGCTTGCCGTTGTGCAGGATCGTGCCTGAGGTGGCCTCTTCGAAGCCGAGGACGATCTTGGCCGTTGTCGTCTTGCCGCAGCCGCTCTCGCCGGCCAGTGTGAAGATCTCGGCCGGTTTGATGTAGAAGGTGACGTTGTCAGCGGCCGTCAGGACGATCCGCGCCAGGACGCTGCCCTGCGAATACCGTTTGGTCAGGTCGTTGACCTCGAGGAGCTTATCCATTGGATCCTTCTCCAATCAACCAGCAGGCGACCTTGTGATCCTCTTTGGGATGCGAGAAACCGGGCATTTGCTGGCGGCAGACGTCTTTGACATGCGGACAGCGCGGGTGGAAAGGGCAACCCGTCGGCAGATCCGCCAGCGACGGCGGGCTACCGGGCACACTGGTGCGCACGTTCTTGTCGCCGAACTTGGGCAGCGAATTGATCAGGAACTGGGTGTACGGGTGCAGCGGTTCCTTGAAGATCTGCCCGGTCGGCCCCTCTTCGACAATCTTGCCGGCGTACATGATGCCGATCCGGTCGGCGATGTTGGCGTGGACGCCCATATCGTGAGTGACCAGGATCATGGTGTTCTGCAAATCCTTCTGGATGGCCATCAACATCTGGATCGCGCCGCGCTGCACGACCACGTCGAGGGCCGTGGTGGGCTCGTCGCCGATCATGATCCGCGGCTTGAGCAGCGCGGCCAGCGCGATCGTCACGCGCTGCCGCATCCCGCCCGACAGCTGGTGCGGATAGAGATCCAGCACGTTCGCGGGCAGCCCCAGCAACTGGATCTGTTGGCGGGCCAACTCGAACGTCTGCTCACGGCTCTGGCCTTTGCGATGGCTGCTGACGAAGTCCTCGTAGGCCTCCTTCAGCTTGAGCACCGGGTTGAAGACGCTCATCGAGCCCTGCGGGATGTAGGCGATGTACTCCATCCGCAACTGGCGCATCTCTTCAGGGCTCAGTTGAGCCGCATCGACCTCGCGGCCATCGGTCAGGAGATACACGATCTTGCCGCCCACGAGGCGCATGGGCGGGACGAAGTCGTTGAACAGGGCCTTCAGGAGGGTCGTCTTGCCGCAACCGCTTTCACCGGCGATGCCGTAGATCTCGTTCTCGTAGATCGTCAGGCTCACATCGTTGACGGCCTTGACCACCTTCTGCGTGCCCTGCATGTCCAGGAGGTAGTACGCCTGGAGCTTCTCAGTCCGGAGAATGGCTTTCTTCTTCGTGGGGATGACTGCATCCATGGCGTTACGCTCCGACACGCTGGATGCGCGTGCGCGGATCCAGATACTCGCTGATACTCACCGACAGCCAGTAGAGGGCGATGAACAGGAAGAGCGACAGGACCACCGGTGTCAACACCCAGTACCATCGCCCCAACAGGATCGCCTGATAGGTGATGGCCCAGTTCAGCATCGTCCCCAGCGTCGGGATGGTGAGATTGACAAGCCCTAGGAACGCCAGCGTGATCTCCAACCCGATCGCGAACGCGATGTTGTTGATCAACGTCGAGAAGATCAGCGGCGTCGTGAAGGGCAGGTATTCCTTGAGGACCAGGCTCACGGTGCCCGTGCCCGAAAGGATGGCCGTCTTTGTGAACTCGCGTTCCCGCAGGGTCAGGATCATCGACCGGATCAGACGCGCGTCCCAGGGCCAACTCAACAGCGAAAGCATCAACCCGAGCAGGGCCAGGTTCATGTACTCGCGCAGCAACATCGCCAGGAGCACGAAGACCAGGAAGATCGGGATCACGAGCAGGCCGTCGCTGATGAACATCAACACCCGGTCTGTATTGCCGCCGATGTACCCCGACACCATGCCGACCAGGATGGCGATCACGCGCGACACCAACCCCGCGATCAGCGAAATGATGAGCGAGTTGCGCACCGCGAACGTGGCCTGCCAGAAGATGTCCTGCCCGTTCGAATCAGTGCCCAGCAGGTACTCGGCCGATGGCTTCATGTCCCGTGGGACGACGTTCCAGAGCGTCGGATCATAGGGCGATGCGAACGACATCAGCGCCAGGATCACGATAAAAACCAGGACCACGAAGCTGAAGACGAATCGATAGTCCTTGAACAAGTCTCTAAAGACCTTCACGTGATCGACTCCTTAGTAGTACCTTACCCGCGGGTCGAACAAGGGGTACGCCAGATCGACGATCAGGATCGCTGTCGTGATCCCCACGATCGAGAAGATCGTGATCCCCATGATCAGGTTGTAGTCCGCCCGAATGATGGAGTTGTAAAGCAACATCCCGACACCCGGATAGCCGTAGACGATCTCGGTGATCAGGGCGCCGCTGAAGATCTGGCCCAGCGAGAGCGCCAGGCCCGTGATCTGCGGAAGCAAGGCATTGCGGATCACGTACTTGCCAACGATGCGGTCTTCCGTGACGCCGCTGAGCTTGGCATACTGAACGAAGCTCTCGGCATTAACGTTCTGCACGATCAGCTTCATCGTCTGGAACGTCACAGCCCCGCCCAGCAGAGTCAATGAAAGCGCGGGCAGGAACGCATGCCAGAGGACGTCCCTGATGTACGGCCAGGTCAGAGCGGGCCGGGCGCCGATCGAGGCGCCGCCGGTGATCGGGAACCACCGGACCACCCAGCCAAACATCAGGATCAAGGCGAAAGCGAAGATGTAATAGGGGAGCGGACGGATGACCATCGCTACGGCATCCAGAGTCCGCGCCCAGGTTTTCTTGGAATAATAGCCGGCCAACCCGCCGATGACGTTGCCCAATATGGTTGTCAGGGCGGTTGTCGTCAACAGCAGACCCAGCGTCCAGGGCATGGCGTTGGCAATCAGATCATTCACGTGCGCCGGATAGTTGAAGAACGATACGCCGAAGTCACCCCGGAACAGCCGGCCCCAGAAGGCCCAGTATTGATCGAGCCAGGAGCCTTGCAGACCGTACATCTCCGTCAGGTCGGCGATCATGCCATCCATGGCGCCGGGCTCGAGAGTCGAGCCGCGCGCGCGCATGACGTCGATCATGGCTGTCACAGGGTCGGTGGGCAGCACGCGCGGGATCAGGAAGACCGCAGTGATGCCCAGCCAGATGACCAGCACGTACTGGATCAGGCGAGGGATGAGATACCGCTTCAGAAACGCCATGGCGCCTACCTCAATTGAAGTGAACAACGCATCCGACGGCCAAGCCCGGCGGCTGCCGACGACCGTCGGTTATCGGACTGCCCAGCGGGGGCGCAATCTGGGCGGGCTGTTGGCCCGCCCAGATTGACCAGAGCACGGACAGTGTACTAGTTCCCGGTCGGTTTCAGGAACGGTGTGAAGTACTTGAAGTTGGGCCAGTGGGTGTACGGCTCGTTGTAGGCGTTCTCGCTGCCGGGCCAGTTGGTCCAGAACTGCTCATCCCAGCCGATGAAGCCGATGTAGCCGTAGGTCGGGACGCCTGGCATGTTCTTGACGGCCTCCTTGAGGCCCTCGATGCCCACCGCCACGACCTTCTCGGTGTCAAACGGATCGGTCTCGCGCAGCCGCTTGATGATGTCGTCCATCTCGGGGCTCGACCAGCGGGATGCATAGCTGGCCTGGTTGCGCTCGCCCACGGGCTTGATGTAGACCGAATTCCAGTCGTCGAGCACGCGATACAGGTCAGGGCCAGCGCCCCAGGGCTCGCGGCCCGGCCAGACGCCGTAGATGTCGAAGTCGCCGGTGGCGGTCAGGTCGGCGGCGGTTTCGGTGTTGAGCACCTCGGCCGCGATGCCGAACTTCTTCCACTGCTGAACGGCGGCCAGGGCGTTGCGCGCCTCATGGTTGGTGAGGACGGTGCCCGCCATGAACACGACCTTCCAGGGCTTGCCATCCGGCTGCAGCCACTGGCCGTTCGCGTCCTTCTTGAAGCCGTTCTTCTCGAGCAGCTTGGTGGCGATCTCCGGCGCGAACTTGTACCAGCCCAGGCCGAACGCCTTCTCGACGAATTCCTGCGTCTCGGGGAAGACGTAGCCGCGGCTCTTGGCCGATGCGACCAGACGAGCGGGCACATCCGGGTCGTACGGCGCGAAGGTCTCGCCGTCGCCGACGTCGATGGTGAAGGACTTCAGCCAGTCCTGCATCGCTTCGTGATACAGCTTGGGATAGGGTCCCAGATGCGGGATATGGATCGGGCTGACGGTGCCGGTGGTGTCGACCGCGATGCTCATGAACTCGACGATCTCGATCGCCAGGAGCAGCGCCCAGCGGACATCAAGCTTGTCGAACGGAGCACGGGCGGTGTTGAACACGATGCCGGTGATCGCCGGGTCGTTGTTGACCACGAACGGGAACGTCGGCTGATAAGCGCGCGACGTCGACGACTGAGCGAGCAGCGCCTTGAGGCCGTCGGCCGAGAGCTCGGCCACGTCGAGCTCATGGGTGAGCTGCGCCAGGATCTGGGCGCCTTCGTTGTCGAACGCCTGAATGATGATGTACTTGGGCTTGGGCTCGCCGTACAGGATGCCGGTCGGGCTCTTGGCCCAGTCTTCGCGCTTTTCCCAGGCTGTCCAGAAGCCTTGGGGATCATAGCTATGGAGCTTGTACGGGCCGCAGCCGACGTACGGGTTGAACGCGAACTGAACCGGATCGGCTTCCTTCTCGAAGACGTGCTTGGGCATGATGCGCGTGCAGCCCCAGCGATCGAGGAAGGTGGTGTGGAACCGGGAGTTGGCCTGCTTCAGCTCGAACTTGACCGTGTGATCGTCCACGGCCGTCACAGAGGCCACGTTGTCCACGAAGAAGCTGTGGCCGTTGAGGCCATCGAACTTCTGCAAGGTCTCGACGGTGAAGACCACATCGTCGGCGGTGAACGGCTGGCCATCGTTCCAGGCGACGCCCTGACGCAGCGGGATCGTCAGGCTGGTGAAGTCAGCGCTGTATTTCGGATCGCCATCCGCCAGGCCGTTGACGATCTGGCCGGTCGCGAAGTCGACCGACCACATGGCCTCGTCGGCCAGGTTCTGCAGGCCGCGGTCCTGCCACTTCCAGCCCACCCAGAGGTTCATATTGTCGGGCGTGCCGACACGACCGGTGAGTTGGCGGACAATCAGGGTTTCACGGCGCGGGAACGTGCCGAGCACATCCGCCACGGGCTCCAGAACGACCGGTGGAGGTGTGGATGTGACCTCGCGGATAACGTCAACTTCCTGGGTCTGCACGACGGTGATCGTCTCTGGGGTCGAGGCGCTCGGGGTGACTTGCTGAGCGCAAGACACGAGCACGATGCCGCCCGTCGTGGTGGTCAAAAACTTCATGAACTCGCGGCGACTCATTCGTTGAGACATCTCTGCCTCCTTGTGCTTTCTGAACGATTGACATGACTACTTGGTCGAACCCATCCCGCACGAGAGTATGTGTCAGAGCTATCGCAATAGGCTACCTCCCGCCTTAATCACGGAGCGCCTCGTCAGGAGACGGCCGAAAACGCATCTGTGGATTCCATGGACACGGAGGGGGATGCCGGCGCGCAGGAACCCCGGATGACGAGTTCGGTCGGAACCTTGAGCAGATAGCGCGCCTCGGCGGAGTTCGCCTCCAGGGCTTCTCCGTTGACCAGCTTCACCAAGATCTCCATCGCCAGCGCGCCCATCTTCTCAACGGATTGATCAATGGTCGTCAGCGGCGGAAAGAGGAACGCGGCCTCACGCAAGTTGTCGAACCCGACGACCGACAGGTCCTGCGGAATGTGCAGGCCCATCTCAGCCGCGACCTGGTAGACCGCGATCGCCGTCATGTCGTTAGATGCGAAGATCGCCGTCGGGCGATCGGGCAGAGACAGCAACCGTCGCGCACACGGGATCGCTGTCGGAGTCGAAAAGTCACCGATCTCGATCAGGTCCTCATCCACCGGGAGACCGGCAGCCATCAGGGCGTCCTTGTAGCCCTGCAGGCGTTGGACCGAGCTGATCAGCTCCTGTCGGCCGGAGATGTGGCCGATGCGGCGGTGTCCCAGGCTGGTGAGATAGGCGACCGCTGACAGCGCGCCTTCTCGATTGGTCGCAATGATCGCCGGGTAGACCGGGTTGTCGTTGTTCGGGTCGATGATCACCAGCGGGGCATCCGTCGAGAACTGCGTGGCGGTCGGAGTCACCACGATCACGCCATCGGCAATGCTGCCATTGAGCAGGGCCACTGACGAACGCTCGTGCACGGCGATGTTCTCTCGCTCCAACACGCCGCTGGTGTAGACGATCAGGTTCTTGTCGAGCAGGGCAATGGCGCGGTTCACGCCACGGAGGATTTCCTGGCAGTAGTGCGAGGCGACTTCCGGGATGATCAGCCCGATGACGTTGGTCTGGCGGCTGCGCATCCCCCGGGCCGCCAGGCTTGAGGCGTAGCCCAGATTATGGACCACTGACATCACCCGTTGGCTGGTCTCTTCGGATACGTCTAATCGGTTATTGAGCACCCGAGAAACGGTCGTCACTGACACGCCAGATTGGCGAGCCACATCGCGAATGGTGACAGTTCTCGAGGCTCGTTTCATGTCTTTGCAGGGAAATCGTTTCCGGTAATGTTTCCGGGAACGGTAACAGCCATTATTGGCAGGTTTGCGCCTCTGTCAAGTACTAATTTCGGGCGTCTCAAAGTGGAGGGGGTCGATCGGGATCATCCTGAAGACCCAGATGGGGCAGAAAATACGGAGCCTGGGCACGCCTGGTGGCGTTCTAGGCACGCCGCATTTCGAGACTCGACTCGCACCGAGTCAGTCGTCGCCTGGTCCCGACCGGGCACGACTCGGCAGTCCACTCGACGTGCGCGAGCCCGGTTGGCCGAGGAGCATGTGCTCTGGCCTGTGGTCAAGCCGATCACCTGACGCTGAACAACGCCGCTTCCGGTGACGACGATCTCGCAGATGTATTCAAGGTCAGCGATGGGGGCAGGATCAGATGCGATGCACGATAGGTCGGTGCGCCCGGTTCGCGCTGCGCGATCCGTCACGATTCCGACTCGCGCCGCTCATTCGAACGTGCGACATGATCGAGGTTAGGGTTACCTCACCGACAGGTATTGACTGCGGAGTCGATCGGCTTCGTTGCAGAAGGCTGGCTGGCGCGAACGTCGCAGGTGGGCGGCCCGGCCGATAGAACCGCCGTCGGCCACGCCGAACGCCGTCGCAGCTGTCTCGCCCGATAGCGACGCGGTCTTTTCGGGGTCGCCGTCAGAGTGGCTCAGCCAGGCGGCCTGAAGTCGAGGCCGGTCAACCAGACGGCCTCACACTTCACTGCAGCCGGATAAAACGGGGCGTCACAATCCAGGTCAGGATAGCCGCACCCCGGGTGATCCCGTCAACTCTTGGTGTCGTCTTGCGGCTTGATCGCTTCGCGGAAGCCCTTGATCGCCGAGCCCAGTTCGCCGCCAATTCGGCTCAACCGCCCTGCGCCAAAGATGATCAGCACGATCACGAGGATGACGATGAGTTCGACAGGTCCGAAGCCAGCCATAGCGATTCCTCCGGTTGTGGCAATCCAGTCGCGAGAGCGCCGCGAAGGGCTGCTCGCTCACGAGTCGATCGCGCCAGCATTGAATGGCGACGTCGATGGCGCCGGCTTGACAACTCTGATGCTCAAACGTGTGGCGCCGCCCGAGTCACGCGCGCTAGGATACGCCGATCCCGGTCGTCGGGTCAATAGCGATCACGTCCACCCTCGCGCAACAGGCGTTTTCGTCCACAAGAACATGCGTTGTTCGTGGCAAGTGATTGAGTTCGGGGCGGCGATCACAACCCCTCCTTCGCCGACAACGGCCGTCTCAACCTGCGCATAGAAGACCTCCGAGTTCGTGTCTGCACGCGGTTATCCGGTTGTGGACGGGCTGCAGGTCACGCTGCCATGCGCGCGAAACTGGGGCCAGCATCGTCAAGGCCGGCCACCAGCGCTCCTCTCCTGCCCCGCGTCGAGTCTGGCCGCCTGAGACTCGCACCGACACCGGGCACACAGGCTCCCCAAAAGTCGTGCGGCTGAACGCCGGCCTTGATGACTGTCAACGATCATCGAATGGATCTGCACCGCGCCGATGCATCCCGTCCCGCCCTTTTCGGCCATCCGGGCCCTCCAGCTACACCCGTTTTTGCCAGCCCCGCACGGGCCGCCCCACGTCGGAAGTTCATGAATTCTCGGCGAATTTGCCGCTCCGGATGAAATATGTTTTATTCACCAACTAACGATCATATTGACTCTGCCGAAATTCAGGGTACGATGCCATTAATTGATTACCTAAACAAATAAACCTGAGCAGGGACATAAGAGACTCGGCAGGACCGAACCGTGATGCGCAATGTGGACCATACCCACATGAGGGAGTTGAACATCGCCCTCATTCTGGAGACCTTGAGGCGTGATGCTCCGCTCTCGCGGACCCACCTCGCCCAGCTGACCGGGCTGAACAAGGCCACCGTCACGAGTCTCGTCCGCGAGTTGCTCGAGTCCGATTTCGTTCACGAAAGCGGCACAGACGTCGGCGACGTGGGACGGCCCGCGATTCGCCTGAACCTCAACCCGCTGGCGGGTTACATCATCGGCGCCGAGATCGGCGTGGATTTTGTGCTCGTGATCCTGACGAACTTCGCCGGCGAGATCGTCTGGCGAAGGCGAGAGGCCACGCGGCGTCACGAACGACAGGAGACCGTGCTGGATCTTCTGGAGAGCATGCTTCAGGACGCCTGCCAGGAAGCCCATGCACACGGCATGCGCTTGCTCGGCATGGGTCTCGGCGTGCCGGGCCTGGTCGACGTGGCCGCAGGCACTTTGCTCTTCGCGCCAAACCTGGGCTGGGCCGATGTGCGCGTGAAAGCTCGCCTGCAGCGCAAGTTCAAACTGCCGATCGAGGTCGCCAACGAGGCGAACCTGGCGGCTTTGGGTGAGAGCTACTTCGGCGCCGCGCGTGGCGTCAACTTCGTTCTGTATGTCAGCGCCGGCGTCGGCCTCGGCGGTGGGATCGTCCTCAACCGCGAGGTGCTGCCCGGCGCCGCCGGGTTCGCCGGCGAAGTGGGACATATGACGATGGACCCCAACGGCCCGCAATGCAATTGCGGCAACTTCGGCTGCTGGGAGACCTTCGTCAGCCAGTGGGCGTTCTTCCGGCGCGTGCGCGCGGCGGTCGAAGGCGGACAGACATCGTCGCTCACGACGGTTTGCGGCGGCGATTGGGATCGCTTGACCGTGCCCGATGTAGTGGAGGCCGCTCGCGCAGGCGATGGCGTCGCGCGCGCCGCGTTTGCCGAGACCGGCCGTTATCTGGGGATCGGTCTGGCGAACTTGATCAATGCCCTCAACCCCGAGCGGGTCGTGTTCGGCGGTGCGCTCAGCGTCGGCCATGAGTACCTCATGCCGAGCCTCACGGCCGAGGTGGAGCGTCGGGCGCTACGCGCTTCGCGTGACAAGGCCGAGATCGTGGTGGCCACCTACGGCGAAGACGCTAGCGTTATGGGCGGGATTGCGACGATCTTTCATCGCATCCTGTCTCAGCCTCTTGAAGTGACCCGGGCCGAGTCCGTTGCACCCCCGACCGGCGCGGTCCGGCGCTGATCTCAGAAGGGAGTACTTGGATCATTTCAGCATTTACATCAACAAACAGCCTCACACGCGGGACTTTATCTAGGAGGACGTTCATGAAACGCACGCTGAAGCGCATTGGTTATCAATTCGTCTCGATCGTTGCGGCCGCCAGCATGATCGGCGCCTGCGCCCCCGCTGCTGCCCCGGCCACTCAGGCTCCGGCCACTGAAGCCACCGGTGGTGGCGTCAAGATCGGTCTGTCGTTCTCGGACTTTGCGACGGAACGCTGGAAGAAAGAAGCCGATCAGATGACCGCGGCCCTCGAGGCCAAGGGCTACGAAGTCGTCGTGCAGGAAGCCAACCACGACGTCAAGCTCCAGAACGACCAGATCGACAACATGGTCGCTCAGGGCGTCAAGGGTCTGATCATCGTCGCTGAAGACGGCGACGCCGCCGCCACGTCGGTCGACAAGGCCGCCGCTGCCGGCGTCAAGGTGCTGGCTTACGACCGACTGATCAAGTCGGCCAACATCGCCGCCTACCTGTCCTTCAACAACGTCGAAGTCGGTCGCCAGCAGGCGCAGGGCGTCCTCAAGGCGCTCGACATCGACAACTGGGACGTGGCGGCCAAGGGGCCGGTCAAGCTCGTCAAGCTCGGCGGCTCCCCGACCGACAACAACGCCATCCTGTTCCGCAAGGGCCAGGATGAGGTGCTCCAGCCCTACGTCGACAAGGGCGTCATCGAAGTCGTGGCCGACCAGTGGGTTGACAACTGGGACGCTGCCAACGCCCAGAAGATCATGGAGAACATCCTCACCGCTCAGCAGAACAAGATCGATGCGGTGGTGGCCTCCAATGACGGCACCGCGCTCGGCGCGCTCCAGGCCATGAAGGCCCAGGGCCTCGCCGGCAAGGTCCCGATCTCGGGCCAGGACGCAACCGCCGACGGCTGCAACAGCATCGTCAAGGGCGAGCTGTCCGTCAGCATCCTCAAGGACATCCGCAACCTGGTGCCGCAGGCCATCGACCTGATCGATGCGCTGGTCACCGGCAAGACCGTGCCCGACCTCAAGTCGTACACGATGGCCGAGCTGACCAACGACGACACCAAGACCGGCAACGTCCAGTCGCTGTTCCTGCCCGTCTTCCAGGTCACCAAAGACAACGTCTTCGACCTGGTGGTCAAATCCGGCTTCCAGACGTACGATGACGTCTACCGTGATATCCCGGAAAACGAGCGACCGGCCAAGCCATAAGGCGTCGCGCCCGTTGACCCGCAACTGAAGAACCCACCGCGTCCGGCGCTCTGCCGGGCGCGGTGGGCTGCCTGGCCCAGGTGAACTCATGAGCGACGACACGATTCTGGAGTTTCGCAACGTCACCAAACAGTTTCCCGGCGTCACCGCGCTCAGCGACGTCAGCTTCAAGGTGAAGCGCGGCGAAATCCATGGCCTCTGTGGCGAGAACGGCGCCGGCAAGTCGACGTTGATGAAGATCCTGGCCGGCGTCTACCCCTACGGCACGTACGACGGCACGGTCCTCTACAACGGCAAGGATCTCAAACTCCAAAACAGCTCCATTCAGGCAGCTGTGCGCGAGGGGATCTCCATCGTGTACCAGGAACTGACGCTGGTGCCGGCGATGACCGTGGCCGAAAACATCTTTCTGGGTCGAGAGCCGGTCAACCGCGGCTCGATCGATTGGGACCGACTGAACTCCGAAACTCGATCGATCCTCGAGAAATACCGGCTCGATGTACGACCGCAGGATGTGGTGCGCAATCTGGGCATCGGCCAGATGCAGATGGCCGAGATCGCCAAAGCGCTCTCTGAAGACGCCCAGGTGCTGATCCTCGACGAACCCACGAGCGCGCTCTCGGAAGCCGAGATCAACCGGCTGATGGAGATCCTCGAGACCCTCAAGGCGCGCGGCGTGACCTGCATCTACATCACGCACAAGATGAACGAATTCTTCCGCATCACCGACACGTTGACGGTGCTGCGCGACGGCAAGGTCGTGAGCTCGCAGCCCACGTCCGAGCTCACCCCCGAAAAGCTGGTGGGCCAGATGGTCGGGCGTGAAATGAAAGAGCGTTTCCCGCGCGGCGAGCGCCAACCCGGCGAGACGATCCTGGAGGTTCAGGATCTGCACGCCGAATGGGCCGGCCGCGAGGTGCTCAAGGGCGTGTCGTTCGATCTTCGCAAGGGCGAGATCCTCGGCATCGCCGGGTTGATGGGCTCGGGCCGAACCGAGCTCGTGATGACGTTGTTCGGCGAGTTTGCGAACGTCACGAGCGGCGTCATCAAGATTGCGGGCAAGCCCGTGCAGATCCGCGGAAGCTACGCGGCCATGCAGCACGGGCTGGGCCTGGTCCCGGAGGATCGCAAGCGTTACGGGCTGGTGCTCATCCAGTCCATCGTCAAGAACATCTCGCTGGCGAATCTTGGGCGGTTTGGCGGAGCGCTGGCGGTGAACGAAGACAATGAGATGGCCGCCAGCACTCAGATCGCCCAGGAACTGTCGGTCAAAGCGCCCAGCGTGCAGGTACCGGTGAGCTCGCTCTCGGGCGGCAACCAGCAGAAAGTCGTGATGGCCAAGTGGCTGTTGTCGAATCCGCAGATCCTGATCATGGACGATCCGACGCGCGGCATCGATGTCGGCGCCAAATTCGAAATCTATAAACTCATGAATACGCTGGCCGAGCGCGGGATCGGGATCATCATGATCTCGAGCGAACTCGAAGAAGTCCTCGGCATGAGCGATCGTGTGATGGTCATGTGGCAGGGGCGTTCACAGGGCATCCTGAACATCTCAGAGGCCACTCAGGAACGGATCATGACGATGGCAACCGGCCTGGCCTGAGCCACGACCGAAGCATGTCAGGAGAAGAGCGGGCATGTCTAATTCAACCATGACGCAAACCAATCAACCGCAGAAGACGGCGACCTCAGGCTTGTTCAGGCGGCTGCGACAGGACTTCCAAACCTACACCATGATCGTGGCCCTGATCGCGATCTGGGTCTATTTTGCCGTGGCCACGAAGGGAAGCTACATCTCGCCGCAAAACATCTCCAACCTGTTCCGGCAGATGTCCGTGACGTCTTTGATGGCCGCCGGAATGGTGCTGGTGATCGTGACGGGCAACATCGACCTGTCGGTCGGGCGTCTGGCCGGCTTTGTCTCGGTGGTCGTGGCGTATTTGCAGGCAAACACGTGGAACGCCATGTTCCCCGGGCAACCAGCCGTGGCGGCGCTCGGGTCGGTCTTCGTCGGCCTGGCAGTGGGCACGCTCTGGGGCATCGCGCAAGGCTATATCGTGGCCTACCTGCGCGTGCCGGCTTTCATCGTCACACTCGGGAGCAACTTCATCTTGCAGGGGCTCGTGTTACTACGAACCGAAGGCAAGACGATCCCGGCCAATCAACCGGTCTTCTCTGAGATCGGTCAGGGCTACCTGCCTTCGCTGTTGAGCTGGGGGCTGGTGGTGTTGATCATCGGCGTCCTGATCTTCAACCTGGTGCGCGGCCGAAGCAACAAGCGCAAGTTCGGCTTCCCCCTGCCCTCGCTGCCGGTCGAGATCCTCAAGATCGCGGGCTATGCGGTCCTGTTGAGCGTGTATGTGGCCGTGGTGAACTCGTATGAAGTGGCCCCGGGCATCCCGTATCCGGTGCTGCTCCTGGCGCTGGTGGCCGTCGCCGTGACCTATCTGTCGATGAACACGCGGTTCGGGCGATATGCGTATGCGATCGGCGGCAACCGCGACGCGGCCCGGCTGTCGGGCATCAGCATCAAGGGCAACATCTTCCAGGTGTTCGTGCTGATGGGCTTTCTCTGCGGCGTGGCCGGCGTCGTTCTGGCCTCCTACGTCGGCTACGGCACGATCGGCGCCGGCGGCAACTACGAACTCGACGTCATCGCCAGCGCCATCCTCGGCGGCACCTCGACGTTGGGCGGCGTGGGCACCATCCCGGGCGCCATGATCGGCGGCCTCGTCATGGCCAGCCTGAGCACCGGTCTGCAGATGCTCAACGCGCCGCCGGCGCTCACGTACGTGATCAAGGGCGCTGTGCTTGTCTTCGCCGTTCTGCTTGACGTCTACCTCAAGCGGAATGACACAACGAACTAATCGCCATCCTCGAGGATCAAGCCGCCGCATCGGCGGCTGATCGCCCAACGGAGACTCTCATGTCAAATTACCTGCCCCAACCCGAGCACAAGTTCACCTTCGGTCTGTGGACCGTCGGCAACGTCGGTCGCGATCCGTTCGGCGGCCCGGTGCGCGAGCCGAAGTCGTCGGCGGACCTGGTCCGGCTGCTCGGCGAAGTCGGCGCCTGGGGCGTCAACTACCACGACAGCGACCTGATCCCGGTCGACGCGACGCCGGCCGAGGCCGAGGCGATCAAACGCGACTTCCGCAAGGCCCTCGACGAGACCGGCCTTGTCGTGCCGATGGCGACCACTGATCTGTTCCGCGACGCCGTCTTCAAGGATGGGGCTTTCACCAGCAACGACCCGAAGGTGCGCGCCTACGCGCTGCAGAAGACGATGAAGGCCATGGACCTGGGCGTCGAGTTCGGCGCCAAGGTCTACGTCTTCTGGGGCGGCCGCGAAGGCACCGAGAGCGACGCCACCAAGAGCCCTGTGGAAGCCGGCAAACGCTTCCGCGAGGCCCTCAACTTCCTGTGCGAGTACGCGCGCGACCAGAAGTACGACCTGAAGTTCGCGCTTGAGCCCAAGCCCAACGAACCGCGCGGCGACATCTACCTTGCGACGGTCGGCCATGCCCTGGCGTTCATCAACACGCTCGATCACCCCGAGATGGTCGGCGTGAACCCCGAGGTCGCTCACGAGACGATGGCCGGGCTCAACTTCCTGCACGGCGTGGCGCAGGCCTGGGATGCCGGCAAGCTCTTCCACATCGACCTCAACGACCAGAACCCCGGCCGTTACGATCAGGACTTCCGTTTCGGGTCAGCCAATCCCAAGAACGCCTTCTTCCTGGTCAAGTTCCTGGAGGACGTGAAGTACAACGGCTCCAAGCACTTCGACGCGCACTCGTACCGCACTGAGGACTATGAGGGCGTGAAGGACTTCGCGCGCGGCTGCATGCGCACGTACCTGATCCTGAAGGAGAAGGCGGCGCGCTGGAACGCGGATCCTGACATCCAGGCCCTGGTCGCCGAGATCAACGCCGACGACGGCTCGCTGGCAGCGCTCACGGGAGCCTACTCGGCCGAGAAGGCCGCCGCGCTCAAGAGCCGCGACCTTCAGCCTGCGGCGGTCGCGCAGCGCGGGCTGCCGTACGAGCGTCTCGATCAACTGACCATTGAGGTGTTGTTGGGCGCGCGATGAGGGGATGGCCATGAAATATCTGCTGGGCATCGACACCTCGACCACGGCGACCAAGGCCCTCGTCATCGACGAGACCGGCACTGTCGTGACGGTGGCGGCATCTGAATATCCATACGAGACGCCGCGGCCCGGTTGGACCGAGCAATCCGCCGAGCTCTTCTGGGACGCGACGGTCAAGAGCATTCGAGCCGCGCTGGCGCAGGCCGGCCTCACGGGCGCTGACATCGTCGGCGTCGGCCTGACCGGGCAGATGCACGGCCTTGTCACGCTCGACGCGCACGGTGACCTGGTGCGGCCGGTCATCCTCTGGAACGACCAGCGCACGGCCCAACAGTGTCGAACGATCACTGAACGGGTCGGGGCCGAGCGGGTCATCGCGCTGACGGGCAACCCGGTGCTGACCGGGTTCACGGCGCCCAAGATCGCGTGGGTCAAAGAGCACGAACCCGAGGCCTACGCGCGCATCGCCACGGTGCTGCTGCCCAAGGACTACGTCCGTTACAAGTTGAGCGGCGGCTTCTTCGGCGACGTCTCGGATGCGTCGGGCACGTCGCTGTTCGATGTCGGCGCGCGGGCCTGGTCCGACGAGATGCTCGCGGCCCTCGAGATCCCACACGCCTGGCTGCCGACGGTGACCGAATCGCCGGTGGCCAGCTCGGCCGTGAGCGCCGAAGCCGCAGCGCTGACCGGGCTCGTGGCAGGCACGCCGATCGCGGCCGGCGGCGGCGATCAGGCGGCGGGCGCCGTGGGGATGGGCATCGTGAGGCCGGGTCTGGTCTCCCTGCAGCTCGGCACTTCCGGCGTGATCTTCGCAGCAGCCGAGCGCTACGCGCCAGAACCGCAGGGGCGGCTCCACGCGT
The DNA here is from genome assembly GCA_044226485.1 of Anaerolineales bacterium. Classification (GTDB taxonomy): domain Bacteria; phylum Chloroflexota; class Anaerolineae; order Anaerolineales; family UBA6663; genus UBA6663. Next base: position 232,074 of record JBGAGY010000005.1, on the reverse strand, counting down.
TCTGCCACGCCGTGCCGGGTCAATGGCATTGGATGGGCGTGATGCTCTCGGCGGCCGGCAGCTTCCGCTGGTATCGCGACGCGCTCGGTGAGGCCGCGCAGGCCAAGGCCGCGGCCGAGGGCCGTGACGTCTACGACGTGCTGACCGAGAGCGCGGCGTCGGTGCCGGCCGGGAGCGAGGGTCTGTTCTTCCTTCCGTATCTCACCGGCGAGCGGACGCCGCATCCCGATCCGGATGCGCGCGGCGCGTTCGTGGGTCTGACGGTGCGACACACGCAGGCTCACATGACGCGCGCCGTGCTCGAGGGCGTCAGCTATGGCCTGCGTGACTCGCTCGAGCTCATGCGCGGCCTGGGGCTGTCGGCCGGCCAGGTGCGGGCTTCGGGCGGCGGCGTCAAGAGCGCGTTCTGGCGGCAACTGCTCGCCGATGTCTTTGGGGCAGATCTGTCTCTGGTGACGTCAACGGAGGGCGCAGCCTTCGGCGCGGCGCTGCTGGGTGGCGTGGCCGCCGGCGTCTGGCCGTCGGTCGAAGCGGCCGGCGACGCCACGGTGCGAGTCGCCAGCACGACAGCGGCGGCGAGCGAACGCTCGGCCTTTGAAGGCGGCTATCAAACGTATCGGCTGCTCTATCCGGCGCTGGCGTCGGTGTTCGCAACCATCGCGCGCTCGTAGAGAACGAGCACAGCGGATCTCCGCATCAAACATCCTCGTGTCCGGGGGCGTCGTGCTGGCGCCCCCGGACACCGTCTCCCGACAGATATCCCTGCCACGGCGCCGATGACGTGGCCTTCCTAGAGGCCGTCTGTCCGCACGTTCATCCCCGGCCCAAGGCCGTATACGGCGGCTCGCCCTCCGTCTGGTGGGGCGGCCAAGCCTTTCGCGTTCGAGTAAGCCTGCAAACCAGCCCGCCCGCGCATGGCCGTGCGTGAGCGACTAACGCGACAGCTCTTCAGCCGACCTCACGACGCCTTGAGGACCGGATAGCGCAGGTGGGTCACACCGACGCCCGCAGTCACCGTCGGGTTGCCAATGACATAGGGCGTGCCTTCGAGATGATCGAACAGCCGAATGCCGGAGCCCAAAAACAGCGCGGCGATGTCGACACTCAGTTCGTCGAGAAGGCCCGCGTTCAGGCACTGTCGGATGATGTCAGGGCCGTGCAGGCCAACGGACTTGCCGCCCGCGGCGGCCTTGGCCTGCCGGACAGCGCTTTCGACTCCGTCTGTCACGAAATGGACCGTGGAGTTGGGGCGCGGCCAACCGTCGGGAATCTGATGAGTCACCACGAACGCCGGCCCCCAGCTGTGATTTCCTCCCCAGCCCTGGGCGACTTCGAACGTACGCCGACCCGTGAGCACGGCCCCCAATTCGGAAGTCAGTTCGCGAATGTGACGGGCGCTCGGTTCAGACACCCTGAACGTCATGCCGCCTTCGCCTCCGGTTTTCACCTGCACATCCCCGGACGAGAAGTACCAGTCGAACACCTTATCAACTCCGTCGTTGAGATCGGCAACGAAACCGTCGAGTGACATGGACATGATGGCAATCGTCTTCGACATTCCCGCATTCCTTTCAAGTAGTGGAGCTAGCAGTCAGCGGATGGTTTGATAGAGCGAAATCCAGTTTCCATCCGGATCCGCGATATAGGCATAGCGGTTGCCTGCCGGGCTCATGGCGGGCTCCCTGAGCACTTCAACGCCTTGGGCCCGCAGCTGATTCACCAGGGTGTCGACATCGTCGGTCTCGAAACCCAACTCGAAGGGATGCCCCCGAGTGGCCGCAGGCATCTGGTGGGATCTCAGACCGGCTGCCGAACTGACGGCGACGGTGGCATTGGCGCCGCGAAACTCCACGTGTTCTGGTTCGCCAGAGCGCGGGAAGCGGTACGTTTCCTGGAAGCCCAAAACGCGACCATAGAAGGCGGCAGCCCTGGCGATGTCGGATGAATAGATCGTGGTCACGGCACTCAAGAACGCTGGCATCGAGATCGGCCTCCTTCATATATAACTGTGCTGCGTGCGACGAGAGACTCGTGGGCATATTGTAGAACGCAAGTTCTATCTCATCAAGGACGGCTGCCCAGGGGCGAACTCTGTTCCTCCGACGCCTCACGTGCGTATGCCGTCGAGGCCCCTGACACAGTCGGTCGTCGGTACGTGGAGTCCGACGGTCTGCGCGCCTCGTCCCACCGTCAGAAACCCCATGATCACCGTGGCCCAAGCCGCGCTGCCGATGCGGTCGATCCCGGCCACGCAGCCTCGAGTCACGCGCGCCAGGGCCTGACCGAACAGGTAACCGCCCCCAAAACCGACCTCCAGCACATCATCTCCGGCCTTGAGGGCCAGAAGCTTGAGAGCCGAGTCGTTGAGCGCCCGGTTGCGACGATTCCACACCGGCCCGAGCACCAGCGGCCCGATGATGTTTGAGGGCTTTGTGATCTGGCGGACCAGAAACCTGCCGACCATGCTGGACTGTGATGGTGGCGGGCTCCCTGGCGGGCGCTCGATGAAATGCTGCGTCTACAACAGACGCACTTCAGAGAATTGCGGAAAGCCACTCCAGTATAGCCCCCAGCCCGCGAACAAGATGACGGCCACCAGACAGGCAAGGCCGAAGAACGCGAGCACGGGGCGCCGCGGCATCGTCTTCCGTCCGACGACGAAGGCGAGCAACACGATCGCCACGCCAAACGGAAAACCCAAGGCGACGGTGCCACCTTCGATGAACAGGCAGAAGTAGACGATGCCGTAGATCACTCCAGCCGGGACGATGGCCCATCGCGTGGCCACGAAACCAACCGGCGCGCGCCACTCGCGGTACACAAGCAACGCCGCCAGACCGAGCATGCCCACATGCATCAGATAGTGGCCCAGGTATTCGTCGAAGAAGAGCGACAGTCGATAGACGTCGCTTGGGCGGAGATCAACCACGAGGGTCCTGGCCAGCGCCGCGATGAGGTTGTCGATCGAATTGGCCACAAGGTGCATGGCCTGACCCTCGACCCAGAGAGCCGCCAGGATCATGAAGGCCACTTCCTGACCCGGGCTCGAAGTCGAAGCCGCGTACCTGAACATCAACCAATAGATCGGTATGAACACCAACGGGGGCAGGAGACCGACCACATCCTGGTAACTCAAGAGCGAAAAGAACGGGAACGGAATCCTCAAGAAGACGACGACCAGGACGAACGCCAGAGTCGACAATGCGAAAGTCAGGATCAGAACAGGCAAGCGGTTCATGGCAGGATCATTTGGGGTGGATGTGGTTCGATCGCATCTGTGGGGCCGGAGGCACACAGCCGTTCGCACAATGCCGCGCTCCACGGCAGGAACGCGAGATCGAGTCAGTCAAGTGCCGTTCGTTGGTGTCACTGTATATCCATCGGTCAGCTCAAGCACCTTCTCGATTTCGGACAGGCACTGATCGAGATCAGCCGCCTGGCCCGCGATGGCCTGCTGAGTGAGATATTCGCAATCGAAAGCCGCGCCGATGGATAGATCATGAAGATTGGCCAGCCCATCCGGCACGGCGCCCAGGTCATTGAGCTTCAGATAGGCTTCCTTGATCTCAGCGTGCGCCGTTTGCAGGGCCGCCGTATCGGGTTGGGGTTTGGCAAGCTCCGACTGGATCGCGATCACGCGTGATCGTATGGCGTTAGCCAGGACGTCAACCCGAGACCAGTAGTCCGCGGCTGCCGCATTGATGCCGGAGTTCGTCGAACACCCCGCAGCCATCATCACGACGATCTGAAAACCGATCAGCCATTTGAACACAGTCGACGCGTAGCCCGGCAGGCTTTTCATGGCAGCACCCTGGCCGGTGATGTTCGTTCTGCTGTCAGCCATCGCCGGATCGCGCCGGCTCGCTCGGTTCTGCCGCGTCGTTCGTTCACTGCCAGTTGAAGTTCGAGCGGCGGCACTTTGAGCTCGACGCCCCGCCACCGCACGACCTCCAGTCGAGATAGCGCGATCGGTCCATAGTCGCTCACTTCGGGCCTGTCTGCGCCGTCATTGACGCCTCCGACCCACTCGAGCCGCCCGCCGAGAAAGGCGCGCCCGAACGAGCGCCAGATCCAATCCTCCGATCGCTGGAGCGGCTCAACGCGCTGATCGCGGAGCAATCGGTCGAGAGCCTCGGCCCCCTGCTCGCTGGTGACGAGGTCGACATCGCCCGGGTTGACATCAAGGCCACGCACGGCCAGAGCGGCACTTCCCACAAGACACCACTCGACGTTCTGACCCTGTGTCAACGCCAAAAGCTGTCCGAGGATGTCCTCCCACGGCACGCGTACTTGTCCGGCGGCCTGTCGGACCATGACTTCGGCAGATCGCTCAAAGTGACTGAAGATCTCAGCGAGCTCTGGCGTTTCGGAGGCGTAGCGCTTCGAAAAGCCGTCTCCATCGTGGAGATAGTAGAGCTCACTGAGAACATCGTGATACATCGGCTCCACATCGGATATCGTGAAAGAGGTCGTCGCGCCGTCTGTCTTGAGGTAAGTTTTCAACCGTGGCCTCCTCGAGTCTCGGGACCTCCAGACTCTACCCGAAGAGGCTGGCCTTGACTGGAGCCGAGAGGCCCGTTCGGCCGCACGGGATAACCCGAGGCTGTGTTCCATACGCGCGAAAATACTCCCGGCGGCGTATGCCTCTGGCATAGGGGCAACCTATAATGCCCGGCAGGATGCGGTCCCCGATGCCCGGGGCACGGCCGGTTTGGCACGTTCAGGTTCACCTGGCACCCGCGCCCAGGAGGCGCTGAGCCTTTCATGAAGATCGAGACGCCGGCATTCGCCATGGCATGGCCAGACTGGTGGCGCGTGAACCCGCGACGTACAGACGTCATTGTGGCCCTGACGGTTTTGGCCATCGAGGTCGTTGGCGCTTACGTGGTGGCTCAAACCCAACCCGGCTTTCGCGCGCCGGACGGCATCGCACTAGCCCTGCTAGGGGCCGGTGCAACGGCGCTGGTTCTCCGCCGACGATATCCGGGTTGGACCCTTGTCTTCGTCAACGTCGTCACCCTGCTCTACGTGGTCCTGGGTTATCCCAAGGGTCCGAACTTCCTGGCCATGTTCGTGGCCTTCTTCACGGCTGTGGTGGAAGGCCGTCGGCTGATCGCCTGGGGGGTGCTCACTGCCGAGTACGTGCTCTTCCCGTGGCTTCCGTATGTCCTGGGCCGCGAAGCAGCGCCAACCTCGGCCCAGATGGTGGGCCTGGCCGGTTGGCTGCTCGTGCAGGCCACCGTGGCCGAGATCGTCTACATCCGTCAGCAGCGGGCGCAGCAGGCCCGCGAAGAGGACGCCCGGCGCCGCTCCGGCGAGGAGAGGCTGCGGATGGCGCGCGAGCTGCACGACGTGCTCGGGCACAACATCTCGCTGATCCATGTCCAGGCCGGCGTGGCGCTGCATTTGATGGACCAGCAGCCCGAGCAAGCGCGAGTGGCGTTGTCGGTGATCAAAGCGACAAGCAAGGATGCCCTGCGCGAATTGCGATCAGTGTTGGATATGCTTCGCCAGGTCAACGAAGAGCCTCCACGGACGCCTTCACCCGGGCTCTCCGACCTTGACGATCTGATTGCGCGCGCCTCGCATGCTGGACTCCATTTGCATACCCAGATCTCGGGTGACCTTCAGGGATTGCCGGCCAGCGTGGATCGAGCAGCGTATCGGATCATTCAAGAGGCCTTGACCAACGTGATGCGCCATTCGTATCCGACCACATCGAGCCTCATCGTGACTCGCCAGGCGCGGGAGCTCACTGTGCAGATCGACAACTCGGTGGGCCCGAACGAATCCACAGACTCCTCCGGATCAGGCCAGGGGCTGCGCGGGATGCAGGAACGCGCCAGGGCACTGGGCGGCGTGGTCGAAGCCGGACCGCGACCCGACGGTGGCTTTCGGGTCCTCGCGCGGTTGCCACTTGACGATCGCTCACTGCGGTCAGCAGGAGCCTCTGAATGATCCGTATCTTGCTCGCGGATGACCAGAGGCTGGTGCGTGCGGGCTTTCGGGCCCTGCTTGATGCCCAGGAGGATATGCAGGTCGTGGGCGAAGCCGCTGACGGAGAAGAAGCGGTTGCCATGGTGTCGAGTCTCGTCCCGGATGTGGTCCTCATGGACATCCGCATGCCCAACGGCGACGGATTGACAGCGACACGCCGGATCGTCGAAGACCGTCGGCTGGCTCACGTCAAGATCATCATCCTGACGACCTTCGACCTGGACGACTATATCTTTGAGGCCCTGCGAGTTGGCGCCAGTGGTTTTCTCGTCAAAGACACTGAGCCCGTCGACCTCATTCGAGGGATTCAGGCAGTTGCCCAAGGCGATGGACTGCTGTCGCCCGGAGTGACCCGACGGCTGATTGCTGAGTTTGCCTCTTTGAAGAGGCCGGCGGTTGCGGTGCCCGACCTCGACGCATTGACGGAGCGAGAGCGCGAGGTGATGGCGCTGGTGGCTGCGGGCCTTTCGAACGACGAGATCGCCGCGCGCCTTGTCGTCAGCCCCGCGACGGCCAAGACCCATGTAAGCCGGGCCATGGTGAAGCTCGGCGCGCGGGATCGCGCTCAACTCGTCGTCTTCGCCTATGAGTCTGGCCTCGTGCGCCCGGGCTAGGGGCGCCCCGCCTACGCCGCCTGTCGCCACCCTTCGCCACAACTACATCGCTCGACGTAGACGAATCGCCGCTCCGCAGCCGACGACAGCGCTTCGCTGTCCGGATACGATGCGTGCTGTCGTTCGCGGGTAGAGCTGACAGCATCATCTTCTACCCGTCGGCCAGTGCCGTCGTTCAAGGAGATCCTCATCGTGAGTGTCGGGCCTGCGACTCGATGGACGGCTGCGGTGATTCTGATGGCCGCCGTCGCCTGTGAGCCAATGGAAAACACGCAGGGCCTTCCTGAAGGCGATCGCGACCGCGGTGCCGCGTTGTTCTCGCAATCCATCGACGGCGCCCCGGCCTGTTCTGAGTGCCACACGTTGGACGGCACGGCGCTCGTGGGTCCGAGCCTCCAAGATTGCGGGCAACGGTCAGGCTCCCGCCAGACAGGGATGGGATCGCTCGCCTACAGCTATGCAAGCATCGTCAAGCCAGGCGAACACGTCGTGGAAGGCTACAACAACGCGATGTACGGCCAATACGAAAAACGCCTGAGCGCTCAGCAAATCGCGGATTTGATCGCCTATCTTCTGGCGCAGTGACATCAAGGAGGAACACATGGATTACACGCTGGTCGGGCTCCGCCTCGCGCATATCGTCGCAGCCTTCGTCTGGGTCGCAGTCGGCACCGCGCTCACGTTCGTCATTTTGCCCTCGCTTCAGACTGCCGACGCATCCCGATCGCGAGCGCTCGGGGGGTTACTGACGCATCCGTGGATCGTCCGGACGCTTCCGGTCAGCTCAGGTCTGACGATGTTGGCCGGCCTCCTGTTGTATGTGGTGAGCCGGGCTGGAAGTCACTTCTCCAGCACAGGGAACGCTGTGTTGGGGATCGGTGCGGTGGTCGGGATCCTGGCGGGTATCCATGGCGGAGCGTTCACCGGGCGCGCGTTGCGAACTTTGAGGGCTCGATTGACCGGGCCCGCCCAGGGGGAAGGTCAGGCCCAGGCTCCTGACAACAGGCCCGAGGAGCAGGGGCTGGTCCGGCGTGCGATGGCTCATTCTCGCGTCGGCCTGCTGTTGATGACGATCGCCCTGATCGCGATGGCCAGTGCCCGCTATCTATGAAGCGGCTGGGCGAGGGCTGTCGAACACCGGTCGATGGTCGAGACGCAGGACCTACGGAGCCGATGGAACTGACCTTATTCGATGCGATCCGATTCCCTGAAGAACCTGGCTTCGTCCTGGACACGCCCGATACCGATCTGGCGGCCGTCGATGTCTTCGATCACAAACTCATACGAGCCATAGTCCGTCAGGCGGGGCGTCTGCAGGATCTTCACGCCGCGCGACCGGTATTCATCGTAGATCAGATCGACGCCGGCCACGGTTGCCGGGTTGATATAGGCATCGAAGCCCGCGCCATAACGCTGAGCATTCGACTCGACGTGACCATGCTTCGCCTGAACGATGATGAACTCGATCGCGTCCCGGTACAGGGCGGCGAAGGTTTCCACATGGTCATAGTGTCTGGCAGACCAAAAGCCCAGGACTTCTACGTAGTACTTCACAGTCTGGCGGATGTCAGGCGACACCAACACAGGGCACAGTGCAGCCAACCGCCCTTCCTCGACAGTCATTCTCGACACCTTCCTCTTCGTGGTTCAAGGCCTTGACGCGATGACAGGTTGTGCAGCAGGCTGTTCAGCCTGAACGGGTCCGACGCCACACCACAAGACACGGATACATACGTCTGACTTCGATCCCGGCCTTCGACACCAGTCCGGCGAATCCGCGTTGCTCCTTGTAGAGCCCAAAGCAATCCAGGCCACCGATCGAACAGAGGTCCGGCCGCCATTCACGCGCTTCGAAACACTCCAATGCGCAGCCGTGAGTATCAAACACCACGGCCAGATCGGCCTCGACAACGCCTCGCCAGACGTCCCGCGTAGCCGCGAGCACCTCGCGCAGGGTGCCTTCAAGTTCGCCGTGTAGGGTTGGGATCGGCCCGTCGACGATCAGCGTCAGGTCGACATCCGAGTCGGCCCGCCAGTTTCGCGCCAATCCACGCGACCCGTGTAGCACGACCCGGGAGACTCGCGGATGTACGTTGAGCCCCGCCGAGCTCAGCAGGACGAGTGTTTCGGGCACCCGGTTGGCAACCTCAGGTTCAAAGTCAACGATCACCATGATTGGGTCACCGTCGGCGTTTGCCGACACTTCGGACGACAGCTCTCGTCGCAAGTCGGGACGACGCTCATCCTCAACGCGACGAGTGGCAGGGGGCCAGCCCTGCCACCATGACATCGTCACCGGATTGCCAGGGTGTCTGCCAACCCGATGGCGCCGGCTGCCAGGCAGAGGGCCATCGGCAACAGGAGCAACGCCCCAACGACAAGGCCAGACATCAGCCCCACATGAGACTGTCGCAATGTGCTTTCCTGGGGTCGATCCGGATCGTAATACACCCGCGGTGTAGCGCCAACCGGAAACTCTTTCAGAAGTTGATCGACCGACTCTCGTGAATAGACATGACCGTATTCAAAAGCGATCCGCTGGCCGACAAACGTCTGCGCCCCGACCTGGTAGGTATAGCTGATGTCGGGTCGTGGGGATCGCGTGCGGCCCCCTACCCAGACGGTTTCGCTGCGTGTGATTCGACCCTGCGTCGTCGACCACACTCGGCTTCGGATGGACGATCGATACGCTCTGGCCAGGCGCAAGGCGATCCCGGCTGCAAGCACACCAAACGCCAGGCCCGCTGCGACGAGCCCGATAGCGATGAGGATGCCGAACACCTGGTCGACCATGTCTCGATGATACAGGAACCTTCATCTGATGGCGCGCTGCTACGGCTTGCGAGCCAGGAACAGCGCCTCGGCGGAAGCGCGGGCACAGCCCATTGACGCCGGTCGCGGTGATGTCGCGTTCAGCGCGCACTCCGACGGTGTCATCGGTCTCGACCGTCGGCCCGGCGTCCATGCGGATCCCGGGCGAATCCGATGCTCTACTTCGTCAGATACGTGTAAAGGTACTGCTCCATGACGGGGGTCCACCACTCTCGGTACCCGGCGCGAGACGGATGGACGTCGTCGATCATGTACAGGGCGCGTTGGCTACCGCTGATCGCGTTCATCGCGGTGTTGTTCCAAAGGTCGATGACGCCAATGCCCCACTTTTGTTGGATCTGTAGCAGGAGGTCGACCATCCTGCCATAGTGCAGGCTGGAATAGCGCGTGCCGGTCAAAAAGATGACAGGTGCCTTCCAGGTTGTTGAGGCATACGCGATGATGGTTTCGATCGCGCCGGCGATCGTGTGGGTGTTGAACGTGGCCGGGTCTTTGGTGGCCGCAAGACTCCCTAACGGCAAGGTTTGCGCGGCGTCGTTGGTCGAGAGCTGGCAGATGAAAGCGTCCGCCTGAAGTGAGGGGTCGACAGCCTTCATTCTGGGGATGTACGAGTTGCTGTCTTGAGTGACCAGCGTGGTCCCTGCCACGGCCGCTTTGACGGGAATGATGCCGTCCTTCTTCGCCATAAAGTCGACAAAGGACTCGCCATAGGCCGCGGTGCCGGCGGTGATCGAACTGCCCAGAAAGATGATCGTTTTGCCATTGAGCGGACTATTCGGCAACGCCTCAGTCTGTGCCACGCTGTATTGGACGGCATTCCCCTGGGTGACTATGCCCGCCTGTTTGGCGACGAAAGGCAGGGTCAGGACGCTCCCCGTTCCGATGACCACGGCCAAAGCGCCAAACATGTTCATCAGTTGCGACTTCTTGCGGGGCAATTGCGCAGTGGAGGGGTTGTTCAGCGGCATCCGATCAGTGGTCCTCTGAATTAGGCGCGCGTGCGGCCAAGTATAGCGTCACAGCAGTCCGCCGATCATGAGATCCGGGTTAGATGGCCGGTCAGGCATCGGGCCCGGCGTCAAAGGCTTGACAATCGTGCAAGCGGTTGTTGGCCCGACTCGAAGGCGCAACCGCACCTGCCGTTTACTTGGTTGCCCGATGCATGTGCCCATCCTGCGACTTAACGTACTCATACGACTGTTGCACGATCTGTTCGAGAATGGGCAGCTGCACGTCGCCCAGTCGTTTGATATACACGCAGACCCTGCTGGTGGTGTGTTTGCCCAGGCGAGCCAGCAGTTCAGAGTGGCGGGCCGTGCCATCCATCAGGTAGATGGTGATCTTGCCCTTTCTCGGGTAGAAGCCGATCGCCTGACAATCGCCTTCACGCCCGCTGTCGTACTTGAAGTGGTAGGCATCGAAACCGAGCGTCCCCATGTTCCACAACTTCGGGCTATGGCCGCTGATTCGCCGCATCATCTTGATCAACACACGGCTGTCTTTGACGGTTTGTTCATCGTCGATGGAAGCGATGTAGTCTTTGACTGAACTGGTTTGGTCAGCGGTGGCATTCTTCATGGTCTTGTGATCCTCTTCTATTCATAAGGGATGGGCCGCATGTCTCAGAATCGAAATCTGCCGCCCTGACGTATGGTCACACGTGTCAGGGCATTTGACCGAATCCCGCCCAGACGCTCAGGTGTCCTTGACCCCCAACGATTCGGCCGAGATGCCTCGCCGGACGTGTGGACGGCATACCCTGGTCCGATCCTGCGTGACGGTTGCCGACCTCCGCTTCGGAGATGTGTGTCGTCATCACGACCCTCGTGGCTGATCGAACAGCCAGTTCCTCGGAGACTCTGCCGCATGAGTGGCCCAGTCCGCCTCTGGCAGGGTGAACGCGATAGCAGTCGGTGTTCGGATCGAACTTCTCGCTCACCAGAATAATGAAAGCGCTTCGGAGTCGATGTGCATGCTATTCACCGTGCAGGGTCGTCAGCGTGACCTGGTGGTTCGGCCGATCCCGAACGTAACGGATGCTCTGCTCATATGGCGCAAACGGTCACCGACTGCGACGGCGGACACGTGCATCCTCGCCGATCATGTCATAGATGACCATGGTCGTCTCGCGCTTGCCCACCCGCCTGGCCATCATCCACTCCCTCAGACTTGGCTTCCGAGTAGGCTATGTCTCGCCGCGGGGCCTGAGGCAGTTCACGATCCAGACTCGCGCGATAGCGGATGCAGCCTTCCATGAACTTCGGCCACGTCGGAACCCAGGGTTCGCGTTGCGACTGCTCCGGCAACATCGCCCACAGGTCTGGATGATGCCAGCACAAATCGTGACCGGTGCTGTCACGATGGGCGCGTATCCCGGCGCGGAGGCGCTTGACTTCGGCGGCCAGTTGTGCCGGCGTCATGTTGTCTAGATCTTCGTCCATGCTCGGTTTCCTTCAAGCCAGCAGCCTCGAAACAACGACGGCACCGCCTCCGCCGTGGGCGAGCGAAGTGGCACATAACCATGTTCGGCGAACCCAGGCTCACCTGAGCCGGGCGCAGCTGAGGGACAGCAGGTGCCCGGGTTCGTCTGAGGTTAAATCTCCACCCCGGGCAAGCCTTCGGCGCCGAGCAAGATTGAAAGTTCACCGGCGTGGGGCAGGTCGTGATCAAGCAAACCCCAAATGATCTGTACAGCCGGCCACTCTTCACCTTCTGGATAGGAGTCGGTCGGAGAACCGCGCATCAGGGTATGGGTAATGCGACTCCAGGTCAATTCCAGCCCATGCACGATTTCCGCAGCAGTGTGCGGTGGTTCATGCTCATCGTCCCAGCTCAACAGGGGTTTCAACTCCGCGGCTTCGTCGCCCAGTGTGCGGTAGAGATGCAGGGCGCGCCCAAACACGATATGTTCGGCGATCTCTCCTGGCGTGCGAAGCATCGCCAAGGGTCGTCGCTGCAACTGTTCAGTTGTCAGAGGTGCGATGGCCCGCTTGAGGGCTTCCTGATAGTCAGTCCAACTCTCAAAGGCGCGTGTTTCAGCAAGAGCTGCCCTAATCATGTAAGTTCCTCCCTGCTATGGGTATTGGAGGGCATTCTACCGCCGGGAGCGCGAGGGGCCAGGCTTGTCAAAGAAGAGCGCCTCATCGACCCTTTGATCGGCGTGCACAAGGGGCCAGGGCGTTCGACAGCGGTCACTCTCGGCGTTCAAGTTCGTCAGGCGTCGGTTTCTGGAAGAATGCTATCCAGGGCCGCATCATCGCTTCAGGGATGTGAAACGTCGCGAGTGACGGATCCACATTGCGGAGCGCCAGGCGTCGCAGCAACTCCTCAGGCGGCACATCGAGGAAATGGACCTCGCTACTGGCGCCAAGCTTCCTGGCCCGAGAACGAAAGTCCTCGCGTTCCTCCCGCGCCCAAAAACCGAAATCCAGGATCACATTCGTTCCCAGCCCAAGAGCCCGGCTGGCCATCTCCCACAACAGAGCTTCGATCGTGGAGTGTCGGACGTCATGCGCCGGATCTTCGGCATCCTGACCGAAGAGCCGCAAATGCCACTCGTCGGCAGTCATCCGAAGTGCCGCATACTTGTGCTCGAGCTCTCGTGCCAGAGTGGTCTTGCCCGAGCAAGGCAGACCGACCATCAAATGGAGTGTAGCCATCGAGTTGTTTTCCGGAATGTGAATTCCTGCTGGCGACCGCATCCGCTTCGGCCGCGCGGCGTACCCGCGTGTTCACCGATCGAGATCAAGGGGGCGATTTCAACCATCCACGTCTGACCAGCCACCGGCGCAGCCAGCGGTCGCTCATCGCGTAGCCGGCCACCAGGAGAACGACGATCAAAGGGAACACGACGTAGATGCTTTGGATCGAGGTCGACCCAATGACGATCATGGGTGGAAAGACGTCGTCAAACACACGTCGCGCCAACAAGGCCAAACCCACCCAGAATATGAACTCGCCAGCGTATATCAAGGTCTCAATGGGACTCCGCGGTCGGTTCATGAGTATCTACCTCTCATCTCTCTCAAACGACGCACGATCGGTTGAGACTTCGTCAAGGCCAAGGCTGATGGATTGTAAGCTTGTTTTGACGATCTCTTCGCAGCGCGGCCACTGCCATCAGATGCGTCATACCCCTACGAACAGCCCCGACCCGACTCTCGCTTGAGTTGCCGAGCGGATTCCACCTCACCCATGCCGAGCATGGTCGATCGACTTAGCAAAGAGTATCAAACACCCAGGTTCACCTGGTGTGTCGAGGTGAGAGCCCGTCTTTTCCTTCCCCTAAGTCCTGGCAATAGCACTCGGGAATCTGCTGCGGGGCACTCTCAATGAACATGGAGGCGGCCCACGGGCAGCAGCGATTACTTCACCCCCCGGATGATTTTCGCTAGATCTACTGCGGATGGCGGAGCGATCCGCGGCAGATCTGGCGACTGGAGCGGTGCTCCAGCCGAGCGCACCATAGCTTCTCCCAACCCAGGAAGTTTTTCAAGCTCACGGTTCTTGAGCGAGAGTTCAGATACCAGTTGCTTGAGTGAGTTCATCTCACTGCGCAGCCACACGGACGGCGTATCTCGTCGCCGAGGCGGGCTTGCTGCTGGCACGCGCGTCCATCATCGGGGCACAGGCGAGGCGCGCCGCCAGCAGGAACCCCTGAGCGCGCTAGTGCAGGTGTTGCTCTCCCCCAGGCCATCGCCGGCGAAGTCGCGAGCCTGGCACGCGACGAAGTGGATCACGAGCGGGCCAACATCCCGCGGTAAGTGGCAAGGGACGTAACAAGCGCGGTCTTGCTTGACGAGAAAGCGCGGGCGGCCATTCAGCGCTCTTTGCACGCACAGCGATCGCGGCAACGCGCTGTTCGTGGGGCCCAGCCGAAGTCCTCGACCAGACGGCCAGCGGCGCTCGATGATCGCGGCTTCTGGCGGGCCGTGGCGCGTCTGTGGAAGGCCACGCTCGAGCGCTTCGCCAACAAGCCGGAGATCAAGACGATCGAGCTCCCGCCGCACATCCTCCGGCATGCGCGCGGCGACGGCCTGACCAGGGAAGGCGCGAGCATATACGCAATTCGTCATCACCGCGAGCACAGTTCGATTGCCACGTCCCAGATCGAGGCAGGAGATGAACGGTTGATCGAAGAGGCCGCTTCGATCAACCTGCCCGCTCCGAGGCGACTGAGCCGGCCAGGCGGCGATTGATCCCAAAGCGGACGACACCTCCGTGATGAAGGTCTGGCTCGCGAGGACTGCGTGGCGAGCGCCGTCTCTTGCGCGACCCGAAGCGAAGGCGCCTCCTCCCTGCTCGCCGTGTGGGATCCCCGCCGTGACCCGGCATCCCACCCCAGCATCGACCAGACGCAGCCGCGCTTCCTTATGGGATTTCGTTCTTGCTCTGTCCCATCGCTTCAGCTACAATAGACATCATCCTGTAATTACAGGATTAAGACTCCTCCCAACGAGGATCGAAATGGTGCGCCCGGGATCCCCTGCAAATCCGCGGATTGTGTCTGTTTTGGGCCTTCTTCCCGATGCCCAAAAGGGGCGAATCGATGGCCACACCCACGTCTGGATTCAGCCCGCGCCTGGCACGCCTTCCGGCGGCCCCACGCTGAACGATCCCGAACGCAGCTTGGCCGAGGTCCGGGCGTTCGCACAGGCAGGCGGGGCAGCGTTGGTGGACTGCCAACCCGGCGGCGCCGGCCGAGATGGACGCAGGCTGGCATGGCTCAGTCAAGCGAGCAGCGTGCCCATCGTCGCCTGTACGGGCTTTCACCGGCGGCGCTACTATCCGGCCGTGTCCACGTTGTGGACGCGGGACAGCGACGATCTGACCGAGCTCATGGTGTCGGAACTGGACCAAACGATTGGCCTCGAGGAATGCCGGGGCGAACCTCGACCGGTGGCGGCGGGCTTCATCAAGGTCGCGATCGAGGCCACAATGGCCGACTCCCCGCTCGGGGCGCTCGCGGCCGCCGCGCATGCTGCGGCCATCACCGGCGCCGCCGTGCAGATCCATACCGAGCAAGGCGCGGCGGCTGAAGAGGTCGTGACGTTCTTCACGGAGCGTGGCGTATCGCCCAGGCAGTTGCTGGTCTGTCACATCGACAAACGCCCCGATCGGGGCCTGCATGTCGCCCTGGCCCAACTCGGGGTCAACCTCGAGTACGACACCTTCTTCCGCCCCAAATACAACCCGGAGCAGCATCTGTGGCCCCTGATCGATCACATGGTCTCCGCCGGCCATGCGTCAGCGGTGGTGTTAGCCACGGACCTGGCGGATGCGACTCAGTGGGAGTCGTATGGCGGCGGCCCGGGCCTTGCTGCGTTCCCTACACAGATCCCGGCTCGGCTGACGGCGCGCGGAGTCTCGCCGGAGAGCATTGACCTGTTAACGGGCGGCAACATCGCCCGACTCCTGGCACGACCGGTGCCGTTGCCCTGAATGCCTGAGAGGAGCGACTCATGTTGGACTTGCCCTTCGCCTACACCGTGCCTCTGCCAAACGCCATTCCTTCGCGGCAAGACAACGTCATCCAGCGCCGCTTGAGCGCGCTCAAGGGCCAGTTCGCCGACACGGCCGCATATGAGCGTTTGCTGGCTGAGGAGGATCGGGTCGTATACGAGGTCCACGAGATCCAGCGGCCACATGTGGCAGGTGAACTGCTCACCGGGATTTCGATCGTGCATCCCGGCAAAGTCGGATCAGAGTTCCACATGACCAAGGGACATTTCCACACCGTCCTGGAGACGGCAGAGGTCTACGTCGTGCTCAAGGGCGAGGGCTTCATGGTGCTCGAGACGCCTGAAGGTGACGCTCACGTCGAGCCGTTGACTCCCAATCGAGTGCTGTATGTCCCGCCGCGCTGGGCGCATCGCTCGGTCTGTACCTCGCGCCAGGACGACCTGGTGACTCTGTTCGTCTACCCGGGTAACGCCGGCCATGATTACGGCACGATCGAGACCCAGGGTTTTCGCAAGCTCGTGGTCGATGGGCCAAACGGCATCGCCATCATCGACAACCCCCGCTGGAAGCGCGCCTGATGAACCTGAAGGAGTGTCGCCTGTTGGTGACCGCCACGTCGTATGGCAAGCACGACCCGGGCCTGAAGGCCCTGCTGGATGAACGGGTGGCGGAGGTCATCTACAACACGACCGGGAAGCCACTGTCCTCGCGGGATCTGCAGGCGCTGCTTCCGTCCATCGACGGCTATATCGCTGGCCTTGACGAGATTGACGCGGTTGCTCTGAGCGCTGCGGATCGGCTCAAGGTGATCAGCCGCTACGGCGTCGGCGTCGACAACGTCGACCTGAACGCCGCGCGGGCCCGCGGGATCGTGGTGACCAACACACCCGGAGCGAACACGGTCTCGGTCGCCGAGCTCGCGATCGGTCTGATGTTGGCACTGATCCGCCGGATCCCGACGGCGGTCGATACGACCCGCCGTGGCGAATGGCCGCGCCTGAGCGGCGTGACGCTCGAGGGCAAGACCATCGGGCTGCTGGGCTTTGGCGCGATCGGACGTCAGGTGGCCGTGCGTTTGGCGGGCTTCAGTTGCCGGGTGCTGGCCCACGATCCGGTGGCGGACGAGGCGTTTGCCGCTCAACACGACGTGACGCTGGTCACGCGGGACACGCTCCTGGCGGAGTCCGATCTTCTCAGCCTGCACCTGCCCTTGCTGCCCGAGACCCGCGGGTTGGTGGACGTCGCGTTTCTCGAACGGCTCAAACCCGGGGCGTACTTGATCAACACCGCCCGCGGCGAGATCGTGGATGAGGCCGCGTTGCTGGCCGCCCTGCGCACCGGACGCCTGGCCGGTGCGGCGTTGGATGCGTTCAGTGAAGAACCGCCCAGCGCGAACCATCCGCTGCTGGCTTTGCCACAGGTGCTCGTCACCCCGCACATGGGCGCGCACGCGGACAGCGCCATCAACGCCATGGGCTGGCTCTCCACCCGCGATTGCCTAGCCGTGCTCGCCGGCGAGCCGCCGAGTTATCGGGTCCCATAACCCGAGCAATCGACCATTGCGAGGTTCTATGTCGAAGGAAGTTGTGCTGAAGCGAATCGGTGAACTCGGCGTCATCGCGGTCATCCGTGGTCCGTCCGAAGCCTTGACCTTTAAGATGGTCGAGGCTCTGGTGGCGGGGTCGATCACGGCCATCGAGATCACCTACTCCACGCCCAACGCCGAGTCGGTCGTCGCCGCGCTGGCCCAACGGTTCGAGGACACGGTGCTGTTGGGAATGGGCACGCTGACGTCGCCACACCAGGCGGCCGCAGCCCAGGCGGCCGGCGCGCGGTTTTTGGTCAGCCCGGTGTGCGAGCCGGACCTGATCGCCGCCATGACCGCCACTGGCCTGGCGACGATGGCCGGGGCGCTGACCCCGACGGAAGTGCTGCGCGCCTATCGTCTGGGCTCCGACGTCGTCAAGGTGTTTCCCGGCTCGCTGGCCGGGCCGGCGTACATCAAGGCGCTCAAAGGCCCCTTCCCCGACATCCCGCTCATGCCGACCGGCGGCGTCAGCGCCGATAACGTAGGCGAGTGGTTCGCCGCCGGCGTGGTGGCGGTCGGTGCGGGCAGCGAGCTCTGCCCGCCGCAATGGGCCAAAGAGGGTCGGTTCGACGAGATCACGGCGCGAGCAGCGGCCTTCGCGAGGCGCGTGGCCGAGTCGCGGCCCGCGCGCTGAAACGACAGCGTTCCCTAATCGATAGAGGCTGCCATGTCCGAAACGTTCGACCTCCACACCAAGTCGGTCCCGACCTTCTACTTCATCGGCGTCACCACCGGCAAGTCGTCGATCATGAAAGTCTTCCCGCTGTGGATGAAGATCCTGGGCCGGCCCGAGATCGTCATCGAGGGCATCGACCTGAAGATCCACGATGAGCCGCGGGCGTATCGCCAGGCGGTTGCCCAGATCCAGCGCGACCCGTTGTCCATCGGCGCGCTCGTGACTACTCACAAGATCGATCTGTACCAGGCTGCCCGGGACATGTTCGACTACCTCGATCCGTACGCCCAGATCTGTGGCGAGCTCTCCTCCATCTCCAAACGCGACGGCGCGCTCGAGGGCCACGCCAAGGATCCGATCACGGCCGGGCTGAGCCTGGATGCGATCGTCGGCCCGGGATACTTCGGGCGAACCGGCGGCGATGTGCTCTGCTTCGGCTCGGGTGGATCCGGCGTCGCGACCGCGCTGCATCTGATCAACAAGACCGACCCCGCCGACCGACCGAAACGGTTTGTCTTCACCAATCGCTCGCAGTGGCGGCTCGACCACGCCCAGGCCATGATCGAGAGCCAGGGCACGGATATCGCCTTTACGTATGTGCAGAACGAGGACGCGGCGGTCAACGATCAGTGGATGGCGAACATGCCGGCGGGAAGCGTCGTGATCAATTCGACCGGGATGGGAAAAGACACCCCGGGCTCGCCGATCTCATGGCAGGGTCAGTTCCCGCTCGACGGTGTCGCCTGGGAGTTCAACTACCGCGGCGAGCTCGACTTCCTGCATCAGGCGCTGGCGCAGAAGGATAGGCGACGGTTGTGCGTCGAAGATGGATGGGTGTACTTCGTCCATGGCTGGACGCAGGTGGTGGCGCAGGTGCTTCACGTCGACCTGACGCCCGAGCTGTTTGCGGAGCTCGAACGAGCAGCGGCCAGCACGCGCGCGACGTGATAGCCGTCGATCTCGCGGACGAGCGGAGCTTACCCCATCACGCCAGACGGCATGTTCTTGAACGCGGCGCCGACCTCGGACGGGTTCAGGCCTTTGCGTTCGGTCAGCACAAGGTCGACATCGAAGCGTGATCGATCCCCGCGATGCAGAGCGTGGAAATACTCGATCGGGGTTCTCTCGCCGATAAAGCTGACGCTGTCCAACAGCAGCAGCGGCGCGCCGCGCTCGATGTCAAGCAGTCGGGCCTCGGCCTCGTTGGCGGCCACGGCCTCGATCGAGCGATGGGCATGCACCAGCCCGAAACCATACTCGTGCTCAAGGAACTCGTACAAGGATGTGTTGACGAAATCCGTGGTGGCCACCAATGGGCAGAGTGCGAACGGCAGATAGCTGGCGACGAGCTGGATGGGCTCGTCGTTGATGAAGCGCAGGCGATAGAGGTGGATCACCTGAGCGCCCGGCTCGAGTTCAAGGAAACGCGCCACCTTTTCCGAGGCCGGGAGGACTTCCTGCTTCAGCACCTGAGTCACGGGTTTGAGGCCGCGCTCGAGCATATCTTGATAGAAGCCCGTGAGCTTTTGAACCAGGCCCTCGCTGATCTTGGGCTTGGCGACGAAGGTGCCCTTGCCCTTGCGCCGATAGATCACGCCCTCAAGCTCCAGCTCGCGCAGCGCCTGGCGCACGACGGTGCGACTGATCTTGTAGCGCGTGCAGAGGTCCTGCTCGCCCGGGATCTGGGTCCCGGGCAGCCACTCCCGCTGCTGAATCCGCTCTCGCACCACCTCGATCAGCTGCAAATAGTAGGGTATTGGACTATCGAAATCGATTGTGGCTTTCGGTTTCACAATTAGGTGTCTTCTTGTAATCCTGTCAATACAACTATGTTACCGGTTCCGATTTCAATGGTCAAGTGTGCGGAGGGCCTCGTCAGCCTCGGCTGGGCCACCTGCCTGGTCCGGAGACACCGTCTCGGTCCCACACCAGTCTCTCCTGACGTCGCCCAAAGCAGAACTGGTCGCGATACCCGTTCGGAGTATCCAGGTTGAATCCTGATCACCCTATTGAACTTGAAGTGTGTTCCAGCTATAATGATGTAATCTTGTAATGACATGTGATCGAAACCGAATAACTCCCTTGGGGTAGTGCCATGGCCCAAGTGGACCAATCCGTCCGGGTTCGCCCTTGCCGTTTGCAGCGCTCAGGAGGCACAGCATGAAGATCGGCATCGATAGCTACTGCTACCACCGTTTCTTTGGCGAGGTCTATCCAGACCAGCAACCGCCCGAGAAGAAGATGACGATGGAAGACTTCCTGGTGCGGGCCAGGCAGTTGGGCGTCGACGGTGTCTCGCTCGAATCGTGCTTCTTTCCTTCATATGATGCCGGCTGGCTCGGAAGTCTGAAGGCCCAGCTCGATGAGTATGGCTTCGACCGGGTCTATGCCTGGGGCCACCCGGACGGGCTCGAAAGGGGCCAGAACCAGGACGCCTATCACGACATGCTGGCCAACATCCCGCATGCGCGTGCGATTGGAGCCGAGGTGATGCGCGTGGTCGGATCCAGCCTGATGTTCCGGCACGAGCCCCACGGCCCGCAGATCCAGGCCCTGATCGGCATGTTCAAGGAAGCCGTCAAGGTGGCCGAAGCACATGGCGTGAAGATGGCGGTGGAGAACCACATCGACTTCACGGCCGACGAGTGTCTGCAATTGCTCGAGGGCGTGAACTCGCCCTACCTCGGCTTGAACTTCGACACGGGCAACTTCCTGCGCCTGCTGGATGATCCGATCGCGGGCATGCAGAAACTGGCGAAGTACACATACGCCACGCACGTCAAGGACCTGTACCCCGACAAGAACGCCAGCCCAACCGACTGGTTCTTCTTCGCCGGCGTTCCCGTCGGCCGCGGCCTGATCAACAACCAGAAACTGGCCCAGCTGCTCCACGACGCCAACTTCCAGGGCTTCCTGGCGGTCGAGATCGACCACCCGCATACCGACTGGGTCGGTTGCGAAGACGAGGCCGTCGCCATCAGCGTCAAGGAACTCAAGAAGATCGCGGCAGCGCTGCAGTGAGCGGCCGACGACCCGTCATGACCCTCTGGGGGATGTTCCTGTGAAAAACGTTAACGTAGCCATCATCGGAACCAAGTTCATGGGCAAGGCGCACAGCAATGCCTGGAGCTCCGCGCCGAAATTCTTCGATCTGCCGTTCAAGCCTGTGATGAAGGTGGCGTGCGGCCAGGACGTCGACTCCGCCAACAGTTTCGCCGCCAACTGGGGCTGGGAGTCCGTTGAAACCGACTGGCGCAAAGTGATTGAACGCCCGGATGTCGACATCATCGACGTGTGCACGCCCACCTATCTTCACAAAGACATCGTGGTCGCGGCGGCCGCGCAGGGCAAACACATCTTCTGCGAGAAGCCGATCGCCCTGAACTACGCCGAGGCCAAGGTCATGTACGACGCGGCTGAGGCGGCCGGCGTCCTGCACTATGTGAATCACAACTATCGTCGCACGCCGGCCGTGGCCTTCGCCAGACACCTGATCGAGAGCGGCAAGATCGGGCGCATCTACCATTGGCGCGGCGCTTATCTGCAGGACTGGATCACGGACCCGAACTATCCGTTGACCTGGCAATTCCGTCGCGAGACCGCCGGCGCCGGCCCGCATTACGACCTCAACTCGCATAGCGTCGACCTGGCGCGCTACCTGGTCGGCGAAGTGGCGTCGGTATCGGCCATGCTCAAAACGTTCGTCCACGAGCGGCCGTTGCCCATGGCCGGAGCCGCCACGTTCCAGGCCGGCAAGAGCAGCGCCGGGACCGGTCCGGTGACCGTCGACGACGCGGCCTTCATGGTGGCCGAGTTCGAGAACGGCGCGCTCGGCACCTTCGAGGCCAGCCGTTTCGCCAGCGGACGCAAGAATTTCAACTTCTTCGAGATCTATGGCAGCCTGGGCAGCCTGGCGTTCAACCTCGAGCGCATGAACGAGCTGCGCTTCCTGGATTACACGAACCCCTCCGATGAGCAGGGCTTCCGCGACATCCTGGTCACGAACGCGACTCATCCCTACGTGGCGGCCTGGTGGCCGCCGGGCCACATCATCGGGTACGAGCACGAATTCACCCATGCCGTCGTCGACTTTCTCAAGGCGCTTGACGCGGGCACGCCCATCACGCCCAACTTCGCCGACGGGATGCGCATCATCCAGGTGCTCGAGGCCGGGATCCGCTCGTCCGAGACCGGACGCAAGGTCGCGGTCTCCGAGATCAGCTGACGCTGGCCCTTTGGGCCAAACGCATGGCGTCGGGAATGAGCCGGGAGGTGGCGCAAGCCGCTCCCGGCCGCCCGACGCGTCAACGCCGTGGAGATGTCATGAAAGCCCGCCTGGTCCCTCTCTACTTCGACACCGCCGACGATCCCGATTTCGTCACCCAGGTACAGGCGTTGCGGAACCTGCTGGCTGACGACGCCGAGATCCTGGCGCCGAGCGCGCTCGGCGCGCCGCTGCCGGAAGCCGAGGCCGTCGTGTTTCCTCAGATGCTCGGGGCCGCGTACCGGCGCGTCGAGCAGATCGAGGCGATCCCGTTGCCGCGCCTGGTGGTGACCTCGGAGTTCGGCACCGTCTCGATGTGGGATTGGGAGATCAACAATTACCTGGCCTCGCGCGGCATCCCGGTCATCGCACCGCACAACCTGGCGATGACCCGGCAGGTCTGTCGCACGCTGACCGCCAAGCGCGAGCTGAGCAGCGCAAAGCTGCTGGTGTACCAGGACAATCCTGGCGAGGGCTTCCAGCCTGAGATCTTCAAGCGCTTCTACTGGTGGGAACCCGAGTGCGTCGACCGCCTGGCCGAGAAGTTCGGGGTCGCGGTGGTCAAGAAGAGCTTCAAGACGTTGGCGGCCGAAGCCAAAGCCATCCCGGATGGCGAGGCCGAGGCCGTCTGGGCGCAGTGGGCTCACCGGACCCCGCTCGGGCGGGTCACGCCCCGTTCGGTGACCAGCGCGGTCAAGATCTACATGGCCGTCAAGCGCGAGGTGGATCAGGATCCCGCGATCGTGGCCGCCGGGATTAACTGCCTGAACGAGTCGCACTTCTCCGACACGACCCCCTGTCTCGCCTGGAACATGTTGTTCGAGGACCAGAAGCTGGTGTGGGGCTGCGAGGCCGACATCGTGACAATGCTGACGAAGGTGCTGATCCATCGCAGCCTGAATGTGCCGTTCATGATGACCAATCTCTATCCCTTCCTGATGGGGATGGCGGCGCTGAAGCACGAGCACATCCCGAACTTCCCGGCGGTCGAGGCCGAGCCCGAGAACCACATCCTGACCGCGCACTGCGGCTACCTGGGGGTGGTGCCGCAATCGTTCAGCACCGAATGGACGCTGCGCGAGAAGGTGCTGGCGATCGTGGACGACAACGCCACGGCGATTGACGCGCGTCTGCCCGAAGGCGACGTGACCATGGTCAAGCTGATGCCGCCGTTCGGGGCGCTGTCCGTGGTCGAGGCCAAGCTGACGGGCTACGCCCAGTTCGCCGACTCGCACTGTCTCAACGGCGCCATCATCCGCGTTCCCAACGGCCCGCGCATGCTGCGCGAACTGGCATCGCACCACTACGTGTTCACGGTCGGCAAGAACCTTGGCGCTCTCGAAGTGATGGGCCAGGTGTTCGGTCTTGAATGCAAAGTGATTGACTGAAGACGACGGTTGCACCCCTTCTGGGGCGCCATCGCCGTTCGACATCGAACAGAGGGGTCGGCAAGAGGACGTCATGCAATTTGGGATCAACACGTTCGTCTGGGTCTCTCCGCTGACGACGGACTCGATCGAAGCCCTGGCGCCGAAGGTCAAGGCGCTGGGCTTCGACGTGCTTGAACTGGCCATCGAGGGCACGGACGCCATCGACATCGCCGCCGCGCGAACCGCGTTGGAAGCGGCCGGGCTGGGCAGCGTGATCTGCGGCGCGTTCGGCCCCACCCGGAACCTGTGCAGCGAGGATCCCGCCATTCGGGCCAACGCCGCGGCGTATCTGCGCTGGTGCATCGACGCCGCGGTCGGTGTCGGCGCGACAGTGGTGGCCGGGCCGATGTACTCGGCGGTCGGCAAGGCGCGATTGAGCGACCCTACCGCCCGACAGGCAGAGCGTGAACTGGCCGTGGCCGGCGTGGCCGAGGCCGCGGATTACGCGGCGGCCCGCGGCGTGAAGCTCGCCCTCGAGATGCTCAACCGGTTTGAGACCGATATGCTCAACATCGTAGAGCAGGGCCTGGCCTTTGTTGAGGAAACGGGCCGAGCCAATGTCGGCCTGCACCTGGACACCTTCCACATGCACCTTGAGGAGAAGTCGAGCGCCGCCGCAATCCGGCTGGCGGGCGACAGGATCTATCACTTCCATGCCTGCGAGAACGACCGCGGCACGCCCGGCAAGGGCCAGGTGCGCTGGGACGAGATCGCGCAGGCATTGCGCGATGTGCGCTATGCCGGGCCTGTCGTGATCGAGTCGTTCACACCGGATGTGCAGGAGATCGCGCGGGCGGTGTGCATCTGGCGCGAGATCGCGCCCAGCCAGGATGCCCTGGCCGTCGACGGCTTGCGTTTTTTGAAGGGCCTGTTGGCCTGACCTCCCATGACCCAGAGTCACTCACCCAAGCCCTCTGCCCGACCCGTGCTCGAAGTGCGAGGCATCACCAAACGCTTCCCGGGCGTGCAGGCGCTCGACGACGTCTCGCTCGACTTTATGCCGGGCGAGGTGCACGCCGTCGTCGGCGAGAACGGGGCCGGCAAGTCGACGCTTATGAAGATCATGGTCGGCGCCTATACGCCCGACAGCGGCGAGATCCTGCTCGACGGGCAGAAGGTCATCTTCGCGCATCCGCGCGAGGCGCAGGGCCGGGGATTGAGCATCATCTATCAGGAGTTCAACCTGCTGGCCGAGCGCACGGTGGCGCAGAACATCTTCCTGGGCCGCGAGCCGGCCCGCTTTGGGTTGGTCGACACCCGCCGGATGAATCGCCAGGCGACGGACGTGCTGCGTGAACTCGGGGCCGAGCAGTTGATCGCGCCGACGGCCATCCTCCACACGCTCTCGGTGGCCGAACAGCAGATCGTCGAGATCGCCAAGGCCATCTCGCTCGACGCCAAGGTCCTGATCATGGATGAGCCGACCGCGGCCCTGACGGTGACCGAGGTCCAGATGCTGACCGACCTGATCACGCGGCTCAAGGCGCGCGGCCTGGCCATCGTCTTTGTCTCGCACCGGTTGAAGGAGGTCTTCGACCTGGCCGACCGCATCACGGTGCTCAAGGATGGGCGTCTGATCCAGACCGCGCCGGTCGACGCGGTCACCGCCACCGACGTGGTGACGATGATGGTCGGTCGCGAACTGGATCACTACTACCCGCCACTGGCCGCGCCGGAAGACATCAAGGACGTGGTGCTGCGCATCCGGGGTGGCGGGAACGCGCTGGTGCACGACATCAATCTGGAGCTGCGCGCGGGCGAGGTGGTCGGGCTGGCCGGGCTGCAGGGTTCGGGGCGCAGCGAGCTGGCCCAGTCGATCTTCGGCGTGACGCCCTTCAAGACGGGCACCCTGGAGCTGTTCGGCAAGCCGGTGGTCATCGATTCGCCGGTCGCGGCCATCCGGCTCGGGCTGGGTCTGGTGACCGAGGACCGCAAGGCCTCGGGCATCCTGCCGAATCAGGCGGTGCGCGACAACATCCTGCTGACCGTGCGCGCGTTGCAGAACGCCCTGACGCCGGTGCAGCCCAACGGCATTCAACGCGCGCCGGACATCGTGCCCCGGCTCAGTCGGCAGGTCGACGTGCGAGTCTCGAGCCACGATCAGGAGGTTCAGTTCCTGAGCGGCGGTAACCAGCAGAAGGTCGTGCTGGCCAAGTGGCTGGCGTCGGAGGCGCGGGTGTTGATCTTCGATGAGCCCACCCGCGGCATCGATGTCGAGGCCAAGGCCAGCATCCACGACATGTTGCGGGCCCTGACTCAACAGGGCACGGCCGTCTTGATGATCTCGTCGGAGCTGCCGGAGATCGTGGGCATGAGCGATCGCATCCTGGTGATGTGGGATCGCACACTGGTCGGAGAGCTGCCGGCCAACGCCAGCGAGACAGACATCATGCTGGCCGCCACGGGCCACAACGCGCGCGCCGTTCTCTCGGGGCCCGGCGCGCCAACCACCGGGGCGAAGGAGTAAGGGACCGCCATGGCGACACCCTCCGCCAACGACCTGCGGAAACGCTGGAGCGCCGCGCGCATCCCGCCGGTCTACTATTTTCTGATCGTCGTTCTGGTCGTCAGCGTCACGCTCGACCAGATCTACGGCGACGGCCAGATGCTCACGCCCACGATCCTGGCCAACATCCTGGTGCGCTCCGTCGCGCTCGGGATTGTGAGCATGGGTCAGACCTTCGCGATCATCGGGGCTTCGATCGATCTGTCGGTGGCCTACACCATCAGCATGACCGCGGTCATGGCGTCCTTCTTCATGCAGGACGACCCGGCCCGCGTGCCGATGGCCGTCCTCCTGGTGTTCGTGATGGGCGCTGGGATCGGGCTGATCAATGGCCTGATCACGACCAAACTCAAGGTCAACGCTTTCATCACAACCCTGGGCACCGGGCTGGTGATCAAGGGCGTGCTCAACGCCGTGTTCACCAACTTCACCGGCGCCGTGCCACGCAGCTTCCAGTCCTTTGGTTACGACTACATCGGACCCGTGCCGATCGCGGCTCTGATTCTGCTGGCCGTGGTGGTCGTGAGCTGGTTCGTGCTCTCGCGGACGACCTTCGGCGCGCACCTGTATGCAGTTGGCGGCAACCAGGAGGTCTCGCGCCTTTCGGGTCTGCGCACCGACCGGGTGCTCATCGTGACCCACGTCATCACCAGCCTGACGGCGGTGCTGACCGGTCTGTTCGTGGTCAGCCGGCTGCGCTCCGGCGCGCCATGGGTGGGCACCGACGGGCTTTATGACCTCGAGTCCATCGCGGCCACCGTGATCGGGGGCACCGCGCTCTCGGGTGGACGCGGCGGCGTCTGGGGGACGTTGGCCGGAGCCATCATCTTCGGCATCCTTGACACCGTGTTCAACCAACTGGGCGTGGACACCTATCTCAAGACGGTGTTGCGCGGCGCCATCATTATCCTGGCGGTCGCCAGCTACACGATCCGGTCGCGGCGTGAGGCCGCGTAGGAGGACGACGCTCGATGACTGAGCGGATCTCACCCGTGAAACCGGCCGGCGGTCTGCTGAACCAGGCGATCGCCGTGGCACGCCGAATCCCGCCGATCGCCGTGGTGTTCCTTGTGGTGTTTATCGCCGTGGGGATGCTCAACCCGAACTTCCTCACCGTCGACGGCGTGTTGACCTTCCTGAGGCGCGCGGCCCCGACCGTGATCCTGGCGATGGGCAGCCTGTTCGTGATCGCCTCGGGTGGCTTTGACCTGTCGATCGGATCGCTGGTGACCTTCGTGGTGATCGGCGGCGCGATGTTGATCGGCAACGATCCAAACAACGCCTATCCGGCCATCCTGATCCTGCTGGGCATCGGCGTGATCGTGGGCCTGGTGAATGGCCTCAGCGTCAGTTACTTCAAGGTGCCCTCGCTGATCGCCACGCTCGGCATGCTGCTCATCGTGCGCGGGCTGGGCCTGTATTGGAGCGGCGGCGCGCCGCGCGGCTATCTGACCGACAACTTCCGCGCATTCGGGCGCGGCTTCATCGAGGACATCCCGGTCATCGGGCGCTTCCCGATCGGCGTGATCGTGCTGGTCGTGATGGGCCTGATCGCCTACCTGCTGTTTCATCGCGCCAATCTCGGCCGCCAGATCCTGGCGGTCGGCGACAACCCCACCACGGCCAGCCTGTCGGGCGTGCGGGTGCGCGTCGTGCGGATCACTGTCTTTGTGATCTCGTCACTGTTCGCCATCGTGGCGGGCGTGCTCGTGGGCGGGTTCGCGGGCGTGAACATCGAGGCCGGCACCGGGTTGGAACTTCAGGCGATCTCCGCCGCGGTGCTGGGCGGGGCGGCGCTGCTGGGCGGACGAGGCTCGGTGCCCAGCGTCATCTTCGGAGCGCTCACACTCGAAGCGCTCTTCAACGTGCTCAATCTGCTGGGGCTGCCCAAGCCGCTGCGCGACGCCGTGCAGGGGCTGATCATCATCAGCGCAGCCGCCTATATCGCCTTTGGCTCGCGCCGCAAGCGCTGAGCCGAACCAACGGGGGAAACGCACTCCGGTCAACCGGGGCCCGTCACACAGAAGGAGGTGCTCAAACCATCACGCGAGGTCGACCGTCTCGGAGCGGCGACCGATCGAGACCCAACACCCACGCACCGCAGCATCCACCCATGCACTCGCATTGAGGAGAACGCTATGTCCCGCAAGTTCCTGCATCTGTTCGTTAGCACGCCGATGGTGCTCTCGCTGATCGTCTCGGCCTGCGCCCCGGCACCGACCGCCGCGCCGGCGACCAGCGCGCCCGTGGCCACGGAAGCCCCGGCCATCACCAGCGGCCTGAGTGGTGACTCAGCCGCCGTCGCCCAGCAGTTCTTCAGCCAGGCCGATCTCGATCGCGACATCAAGTTGATCGATGCCAAGCCGATGGGGCCGGAAGGCAAGCCCTGGGAGCAGTACCTGATCGACAACTCGATCGAGACGACCCAGTACAAGAAGGATGGGCCTTACACCATCTGCTTCTCGAACGCAGGTGTCAACAACCCGTGGCGCGTCGTCGGCTACACCACCATGCAGCAAGAAGTGGCGTTGCATGATGAGATCGCCGAGTTCATCCACGTCGATGCCGGCGGCAAGGACGAGAAGCAGATCGCCGACATCGCCGACCTGGTGGCCGGTGGCAAGTGCGACGTGTTGATCGTGTCGCCGAACACCACGGCGGCGCTGACCCCGGCCGTCGAGAAGGCCTGCGAGTCGCTGCCCGTGATCGTCTTCGACCGCGGCGTGCAGACCGACTGCCCTGTGGTCTTCACCCGGCCGATCGGCGGCTACGCCTTCGGCTACACCGGCGCCAAGTTCATCGTCGATAACCTGCCGAACGGCGGCAACGTGCTCGCGCTCCGCATCCTGCCCGGCGTCGACGTCCTCGAGCACCGCTGGGCGGCGGCCAAGCAGGTCTTCGAGCAGAACTCACAGCTCAAGGTCATCGGCGTCGAATTCGGCGACGGCGACAACGCCAAGGTCAAGGGCATCGTCAACGACTACCTCGACCGCTTCGGCACGATCGACGCGGTCTGGATGGACGCTGGCGCGACTGCAGTCGCGGCGCTTGAAGCTTTCCAGGATGCCGGGAAGCCGTTCCCGGTCATGGTGGGCGAAGATCAGCAGGACTACCTGAAGTTCTGGAAGGAAAACAACCTGACGGCCGTCGCGCCGACCTTCCCGACCTATCAGTGGCGCACGCCGATCATCGCGGCCCTGAAGATCCTCAAGGGCGAGCCCGTCCAGCACATCTGGACCCTGCCCCAGCCGACGATCACGTCGGCCAATCTGGATCAGTACTACAACGATCAGATGCCGCCGCTGCACTACGCCATGTGCGGCTGCGAGAGCATGCCGAACTTCCCGGATGGTGCGTGAGGCGGACCCCCTCTCAACGAGCGGGTCCGCCCTTCTGTCCAATTCAGACGCGCCATCCCCGCGCGTCAGGCCTCGAAGGGGGTCGCGCCATGATCAAGATCGGCTTCCATACCGATGCCTTCAACAGCAGCTACTGGAGCTTTGAGCAATGCCTGCAGTGGGCCCAGAAGAACGACGTCCACTTCATTGAGTGCGGGGCTATCGACGGTGTCAGCTGGATCCACGGACTCGGCTATCAGCCGCACATCGCCCTGTGGGAGGACCCGCTTGCCATGCTGGCCAAGCTGGCCCAGTACGACGTGGCCTTCTCGCAGATCGACGCCGCCTTCCCGCTCTCGCTTCCGGAAGGCGCCTCGCTCGGCGTGACCTACGCCCTCAACACCCTTCGCTGGGCGCACATCGTCGGCTGCGATCACATCGACACCACCGACGACCGCTTCGCCCCACCCGGCCTGAGCGATGCCCAGGCTCTGGAGATGATGAAACGCTCGTACCACCAGATCGTGGCCGCGGCCGAGCGGTATGAGATCGTCATCGACATCGAGCCTCACGGCTACTACACCACCAAACCCGAGTTCATGGAGAAGATGCTGGCCTTTGTCGACAGCCCGTATCTCCGGATGAACTTCGACACCGGCAACACCTTCATCGCCGGCCAGGATCCAGTGGCCTTCCTTCAACGTTTCAAGAATAAGGTCAGCCACGTCCATATCAAGGACGTCAGCGAGACCCTGGCGCAGTCGCTGCGCGGCGAGTTGACCGGCATCGCCGTCAGCCAGTGCGCGATCGGCGACGGCGTCAACGTCGACAACATCAAGAAGTGCGTCGACATCCTGGTCGACATCCGCTACGACGGCGTGGTCAGCCTCGAGTGTGAAGGCCAGGGTGGACCGATGATCGAAAAGAGCCTGACGTTCGTGCGCGGCCTGGTCGAAGACGCCAACCGCCGCATGGCGGGCTGAAGCATTCATAGTCGAGCGCTTGAGTGATCTGGAGGGGAACATGGGGAAACTGCATCTTGGCGTGAACATGGAGTTCGTGCGCGAGCATGATAAGGGTTTCGCCTGGGGCGTCGCCAAGGCGGCCGAGATCGGCTACACGTACATCGAGCCGATGGTCCATTGGGGTCGCGAACTCCTCAGTGAGGCGGGCTACTTCCACAGTGTGTCGATGTACGACGATCCGCTGTGGGTGCGTGACCTGTGCGACAAGCACGGCATCAAGCTCTCCGGCCTCTCGTCGCACACGCCGCTGATCAAGCCTGAGATCAGCGTCGAGTACCTGAAGCTCGCCATTCGCTGGGCCGCTGACGCGGGCGCGCCGGTGGTCAACACCGACGAAGGGCCCAAGCCGTTCTGGACCAGCAAAGAGATGGATTACGCCCTGATGACGTACACGCTCACCGAGGCCTCGATGGTGGCCGAGCGCCACGGCATCAAGATCGGGCTCGAGCCGCACCAGCAGTACAGCAAGTCGCCGGAAGGCCTCGACAGCCTGTACGAGCTGGTCAAGTCGCCGGCCATCGGCATCAATTACGACACGGGCAACAGCTACCTGGCCGGCACCGGCGACACCTACGAGTGGCTGCAGCACGTCAATGATCGCCTCGTGCACTTGCACGCCAAGGACATCGGCTTCGAGCATGGCGCCGAGGAGCGCGGCAAGGTGACGGGCACGCCGACCGGCTGCGCCTGCGGCGATGGCGTCGTCGATTGGCAACGCGTGATCGACATCGTCAAGACCTGTCCCAATGACATCGTCTTCAGCGTCGAGTGCGGCAATGTGCCCGACGCTATCCGGAGCTTCGAGTACCTGAGCAAGCTCCTGTAAAGAGCGCCACCGCGCTGCCTCGAGCGACGACGGCGTCCGTGTAGGACGCCGTCGCGTCGCTCGGCGCGGGCACCGCCGCTTGACCCTCATCCGTGGGTCTGTTATCATCACATGTAATGACAGGATTACATCATAGCGATTTATCCTGTCGACTAAGTCCGCTCTGCACCTCCCGATCAAGACATAAGGACGGGCCGCATGGCTAAAAAGTACCTGATCGGCGTCGATCTGGGCACCAGCGCGACCAAGGCTGCGCTCTATCGAGTGGACGGCACGCTGGTGGCGGATGCCTACCAGGAGGTGCCGGTCTACTACCCCCGCCCTGGCGTCGTCGAGCAGGAGAACAGCGACTTCTACACCACGGCGGCTGCGACCGTGCGCAGCTGCGTCGTCGACAGCGGGATCGATCCACGCGATGTCGCCGCGATTGCCTTCGATTCGCAGATGGCCGGCGTCGGCTCGGTCGATGCCGATTATCAACCGGCGACTCGTTTCGACTCCTGGCTCGACATGCGCTGCGAGCCGTTCATCGAGTGGATGAGCCGTGAGGCCGGCGAACAGGTCACGCGTCTGACCGGGTGCCCGCCGACCTGCGATCACGGCCCCAAGATGCTGTGGTGGAAGCACGAACAACCCGAGGCCTATCGGCGCGTGGCGAAATTCCTGATGCCTGCGGCGTACGTGGCCGGGCGCATGGCCGGGCTGCGCGGCGAGCAGGCCTACATCGACCACACGTTCATTCACTTCTCGGGCTTTGCCGACACCCGGCAGGCTCGCTGGTCGGAGGCGTTGTGTGAGACCTTCGGCCTTGATCTCGACAAGTTGCCGCGCATCGTCGCTCCGTGGGACGTGATCGGCGAGGTGACGGATACGGCGGCGGTCGATTTCGGCCTGGCGCCCGGCACCGTGATCGCAGCCGGCGCAGGCGACACCGCCGCCAATGCCCTCGGCGCCGGGATCGTGCGGCCCGGCATGCTCTTCGACGTGGCCGGAACGGCCGCCGTCCTGGCCGGCTGCACGGCGACGTTCGTCGCGGATGTGGATCACCGTGCCCTGCTGACCATGCGCTCGGTGATCCCGGGGCTGTGGCACCCGCTGGCCTACATCGCCGGCGGCGGGATCGCGCTGCGCTGGTATCGCGATCAGTTCTACGCCGTCGCGCGCGGGCAGGGTCTGCCGACTGAGGGCGATCTGTACGACGAGATGACCGCCTGGGCGCTCGGCGCGCCGGCCGGCAGCGACGGCCTGTTCTTTTCGCCGCACCTCGGAGGCCGAATCTGCCCGGCCAGCCCGGCGATGCGCGGGGCCTGGGTGGGCTTCTCCTGGACGCATACCCAGGCACACTTCTTCAGAGCCGTGCTCGAGAGCGTTGCGTATGAGTATGCCTATTACCTGAGCATTCTGACCGAGCTGTTGCCCGACCTGCGCCTGACGGAGGCTCGGGCTGTCGGCGGTGGCGCCCGCAGCGCGGTCTGGAACCAGATCAAGGCCGACGTGCTGGGCGTGCCCTACCAGAGGCTCGACGGAAATGAGTTCGGCACCTGGGGCTGCGCCCTGATCGCGGGCAAGGCCGCCGGACTGTTCGATGATCTTGAAGCGCGCGCCGCCGAGGGCGCGCAGCCCGTCGTCGCGCCGGTCAACCCGGTCGCCGACCGGCGCGCGGTCTATGACCCGCTCATCCAGCGCTACATCGCGCTGCAATCCACCTTGAACGGTTTCTTTGCTGAGGAGAGTCATTCATGAGTGACCCGATCCGCCTGTGCTTGATCGGCGCCGGTCGCGCCGGCAAGAACCACGCTCGCGCCGTGACCCGGCATGTCCCGGGCGGCCGTTTCGTCGCCCTGGTCGACCCGGTCGCATCCGTCCGGGCCGACACCGCCGCCGAGTTCGGCATCGACGCGCAGTTCGACAGCCTCGAGCAGGCCCTGGCTGGGGCCGCGTTCGACGCCGTGGTCATCACCACGCCGACGCCGACCCACCTCCCGCTGGCCGTCGAAGCGGCCGAGCACGGAAAGCACGTCTTCCTCGAAAAGCCGATGGCGATCTCGCTCGAGGATTGCGACGCGATCATCGCGGCGGCCGAGCGCAACGGCGTCGCACTGCAACTGGGCTTCATGCGCCGCTTCGATCCTCAATTCGCGGCGGCCGCTCAGCGCATCGAGGCCGGCGAGATCGGGCAGCCGATGATGATCAAGTCCAACACCCATGGCCCGGGCCTGCCGCCGGCCTGGGCGCGCGACCTGCGGACCTCGAACGGGATGCTGGCCGAGGTCAACAGCCATGACTGGGATACCGTGCGCTGGTTGATGGGCTCCAACTACACGCGCGTGTACACCGAGATCGCCAACTTCAAGGGCGCGGCCAACAACGTCGACACCCCGCACTTCTACGACAACGCCCTGGTCAACATCAAGTTCGAGAGCGGCGGGCTCGGCCAGATCTCGGGCATCTGCCCGTGCGGCTACGGTTACGATGGCCGGGTCGAGATCGTCGGCGAAAAGGGCATCATGCAGATCGGCGAGTTGAAGGGCCAGGCGATCGTGGTCTGCACCGACCGTGATCAGGGCCTGATATCGCCGATCTTCAAGACCTGGCCCGAGCGCTTCCAATGGGGCTACATATACGAGATGGAGCACTTCACGGGTTCGATCCAGCGCGGGACGCGGCCGAAGGTGGGCGGCGCCGAGGGGCGCTGGGCGGTCGCCGGGGTGCTGGCGGGAACGCGTTCTTTCCTGGAAGAGCGCCCGGTCACGCTTAAGGAAATCCTGGACTCGGTCGCGCGCGTGTAAGGAGGCGACATGCTGGCTGCTGTTTATCATGGTCCGAATGACTTGCGCGTCGAAACGGTCCCGACCCCGACGGCCGGGCCTGGCGAACTGGTGCTGCGGATCGAAAGCGCCAGCATCTGTGGGACAGATCTGCGCATCTTGCACGGCCATCACCGGATGTATCCGGAGGGGACCGTGCGCATCCCGGGGCACGAGGTGGTCGGGAGGGTGGCCGAGATCGGCGCCGCCGTGTCGGGTCTGACGGTCGGGCAACGCGTGTTCGTGGCGCCCAACATGGGCTGCGGTCATTGCCCGGAGTGCGTCAGCGGCGCCAACAACCTGTGCGAGCATTACGACGCGATCGGGATCACGCTGGATGGCAGCTTCGCCGAGTACATGCGCGTGCCGGCTCAGGCCATCCGTCAGGGCAATGTCATGTCGGTCGCTGATGGGGTCGATCCGGCGGTGGCTGCCCTGGTGGAGCCGTTCGCGTGTGTGTTGCGCGGGCAGAACGCGTTACGGATCCAACCCGGCGAAGTCGTGCTCGTAATTGGCGCCGGGCCGATCGGCATCATGCACACCAAGCTGGCGCGAGCGCGCGGTGCCGGGCGTGTGATCGTGAGTGAGATGGTCCCCGATCGTGCGGCGCAGGCTGGCCGGATGGGTGCGCACAGGGTCGTCAATCCCGCGACCGAAAACTTGAAGGAGGTCCTGGCCGCGGAGAGCGGTGGACGCGGCGCTGACGTAGTGATTGTGGCTGCGCCGGTGCATGCGGCCCAGGAGACAGCCGTGGACGTCGCCGCCATCGGCGGGCGCATCAACCTGTTCGGCGGGCTTCCGAAGGATCGCCCGCACATTCAGCTCGATTCCAATCGCGTTCATTACAAGGAACTGATCGTCACGGGCACGACAGCGTGCTCGACGGCCGACTGCCGGCAGGCGGCCGACCTCGTGAACGCCGGCGTGGTTGACCTGAGCGACCTGGTCAGCCAGCGTTTCGCGTTACGCGAGGCCGTGGCCGCGTTCGCAGCGGCCGAAGATCGCAAGTCACTCAAGATCGTATTGGAGCCTTGAAGTCGATCTTGAGTGTGGTCGAGACCGCGGCGGTGCCGGTCGCTCCAGGTGGTAGACGCGGTTGTGATATTGCTTAATCGCGGCCTGCTCGACGCCTCAGGACTCTTGATGCGACGCGAGGAGGCCGCGGGTCGACACCCTCAGGCACTCGTTGAACGCCTGCACCTGTTGCCGAGCGGCATGCGGGCTTTCAGGTTGAGCCATGCGGAAGATGGCATCGTTCTGACCCAGGGCGACATCCGGGCCCTCCAGTTTGCTAAAGCCGCCATTGCGGCCGGATCGATGGTGTTGCTTGAGGCGGCCGGCATCCGCGCCGAAGATCTCATCGAGGTCCAGCTGGCAGGCTCGTTTGGCACGTACATCAACCCGGCCAGCGCACTGACGATCGGGCTGGTGCCCGCGGTGCCTGTCGAACACATTGTGGCCGTCGGCAACGCGGCCGGCGAAGGAGCGAAAATGGCGTTGCTCTCGTATCGGGAGCGTGAGGCCGCGGCCCGCCTGCCGGATTTCGTCGAATACCTCGAACTGTCGGGAAGGCCCGAGTTCAATGACATCTTCGCTGAGGTACTCGCCTTTCCTCGTCCGCCAGAATAGATCCGGTCGGGTTCGCGCCCCACCCCACAGCACTCAAGGTTCATGATGACCGGTGTCTGCCCACAGATCTCACAATCCGTGCGGCGTTCGCCTGCTTCGCCGTCCCGGCGCTAATCCTGAAAGCCAGCGGGACTGACAGCCTTCGTCGCTGGCGCCGCGACGATCGTCGACGTCGACGACAGCTGATGTAGGAAGGCGACCCATCGGAACGCCCGAGGCACGCTCAGTACCCGGCTATCGTGATCCAGGGCGCGCTGATATCGGCGACGCCTCTCGGAATATCCGGGTTTTGAATTCCTCTGATCAGTTGTTTGAGTTCCCTTTGATAGTGCTTGACGCATTCACGGAACGGTTGTCGTGGTGATCCGTGGGGTGCGATGGAGCGTTCTATATCCCGAGGATGCTATAATGCCGATTATTACGGTCTAAATAATCCGTAACTCAACGTTAAGTCTAGGGTAGCCCGGTAGGAGGTGCGATCCATGACTGCGTGGAGTGAAGACCGGTCCCCTTCCGGAAAGCCCGCAACCTCATCCAGTCCGTCCCAAACGCTGCCGAAAGGTGGCGGCGCCCTGCGTGGCATGGGCGAGAAATTCGCGACCCATCCGGTGACCGGCACGGGCTCGCTCAGCGTGCCGATCGCGGTCAGCGCCGGGCGTGGCGGGGCGGCCCCGCAGCTTTCACTCGGGTACGACTCGGGGGCCGGCAACGGCCCCTTCGGCCTGGGCTGGGGGCTCAGTCTCCCGGCCATCACCCGTCGTACTGACAAAGGACTGCCACGCTATCAGGATGAGCCCGAACCGGACGTCTTCGTCCTCTCGGGCGCCGAGGATCTCGTCCCGGTCTATCGCCAGGATCCCGACGGCACCTGGGTCGCACAACATCCGGGTCACCACCGAGACTCGCAGGGCTGGGTGCGCGATGCCGCCGACCGCCTCGTCGTCCATGAGGACGATCGCGACGGCTATCGCGTCCGTCGCTATCGACCGCGTCTGGAGGGATTGTTCGCTCGCATCGAGCGATGGACCCCGCTCGTCGGCGGCGAGACCCACTGGCGCTCCCTGTCGCGCGACAACGTCACCACGCTTTACGGGCTCGACGGTGGCTCGCGCATCGCCGACCCCAATGCGCCCGAGCGCATCTTCAACTGGCTGATCTCCGAAAGCTACGACGACCGCGGCAACGCCTTCTGGTACCGCTACAAGTCCGACAATACCGACGGACGAGACCCGTCGGCCGCCCACGAGCGCAACCGGTTGACGGCCACACCCGCGCAGCGTTATCTCAAACGCATCCGCTACGGCAATCGCACCCCTCGAGCGGCGGGCGAAGATCTCGCGCAGCGCACCGATTGGATGTTCGAGGTCGTGTTCGACTACGGCGATCACGCCGGCGACACGCCGACCCCGACCGACAATAGCCCCTGGCCCGAGCGGCAAGACTCGTTCACCCATTGTCGCGCCGGCTTTGAAGTGCGAACGCGTCGGCTCTGTCAACGTGTCCTGATGTTCCATCACTTCCCGTCAGAAGGCGCCGCCGGGCCCGACGAGCCGGCGATCGGCCGCAATTGTCTGGTGCGTGCCACCGAGTTCGCGTATGAGCAGACGCCGGTGGCCAGCTACCTGACCGGAGTCACACAGACCAGCTTCCGTCGCTCCGGCGCCGGCTACACGCGAGCCAGCCTGCCGACGCTCGAGTTCACGTACAGTCGGGCCGAGTTGCAGTCTGACCTGCGATCGCTTGATCCGCGAGACGTGGCCCTGCTCCCTCAAGGTCTGGACGGCAGCCTCTATCAGTTCGTCGATCTCTACGGCGAGGGCGTCCCGGGCGTCCTGACCGAACAGGCCGGCGCCTGGTTCTACACGCGCAACCTCAGCCCGCTCACGCTCACGCAGACACGCGACGACACGGGCCACGACACAGTGCGCGCCGACGCCCGCTTTGGGCCGCTGATGCCGGTCGGCCAGCTGCCGTCACCCGGACGCCTGAGCGGAGAGCAACAGCTCCTGGATTTGGCCGGTGACGGCCGAATCGATTTGGTGCAGTATGCTCCGCCGTTATCCGGGTATTTCGCGCAAGATGACGACAACGCCTGGCAGCGCTTCACGGCATTCGCGCAACAGCCGACGCTCAACTGGACCGACCCCAACCTGCGCCACGTCGACCTTACCGGCGACGGTTTCGCCGACATCCTGATCACGCGCGACCAGGGGTTCGAGTGGCATCGCTCGCTCGCCCGCGAGGGCTTCGACTCACCCCAGTTCGTGGCGCACGCACCCAACGATGAGGATGGACCGCGCCAGGTGTTTGCCGACGGGACGCAATCGTTGTATCTGGCGGACATGAACGGCGATGGCCTGGCTGACCTGGTCCAGGTGCGCAACGGCGAGGTGAACTACTGGCCCAACCTCGGGTATGGGCACTTCGGCCCACGCGTGTCGATGGACGGCGCTCCGTTGTTTGATCGGCCCGAGCGCTTCGACCCGAAACGCCTGCGCCTGGCTGACATCGACGGCAGCGGCGTCGCGGACCTGATCTACCTGGGATCCGAAGCGATCCAGGTCTACCTGAACCAATCCGGCAACAGCTGGGCGGCCGAGCAGCGTATCACGACCTTCCCGCGCATCCACAACCTGGATGCCGTCCAGGTCCTCGACCTGCTCGGCAACGGCACGGCCTGCCTGGTGTGGTCGTCGCCGCTCGGGCAGGACGCGCGCCAACCGCTGCGCTATCTGGATCTGATGGGCGGACAGAAACCGCATCTGCTGATCCTGTCGCGCAACCACTTCGGCGCCGAAACCCGAGTTCGCTATGTCCCGTCGACCTGGTTCTCGCTGCAGGATCAGGAAGACGGCCGGCCGTGGATCACCCGACTGCCGTTCCCGGTGCACGTGGTCGAGCGGGTCGAAACCTTCGATCGGGTCAGCCGCAACTGGTTCGTCACCCGCTATCGCTATCACCATGGCTACTTCGATGGCGTGGAACGCGAGTTCCGCGGCTTCGGCCTGGTCGAGACGTTCGACACCGAGACCTTCAACGTACTCAAGGCGGATGCCGACGCCGTGCTCGGCGCGAGCGAGAACATCGACGCCGCCTCGCACGCTCCGCCGCTACACACCAAGACCTGGTACCACACCGGCGCGTTCGTCGATCGCCAACAGATCGCGACTCACTTCGCCGCCGACTACTACCGTGAACCCGGGATGAGCGAGGCCGCGGCCCGCGCGCAATGGCTGGATGACACGCTGCTGCCCCAGGGCCTGAGCGCCGATGAGGAACGCGAGGCTTGCCGCGCGCTCAAGGGTTCGATCCTGCGCCAGGAGATCTACGCCCGCGACGGCACGGCCGAGGCCGATCACCCTTATCAGGTCTCGGAACGCAGCTACACGATCGAGACTGTGCAGGCCCGCGGCGGCAACGCGCATGCCGTGTTCCACGTCCATCCGCGCGAAACGCTGGACTACCATTACGAGCGCCGACCGCAAGACCCGCGCGTCACGCACTCCTTGATCCTGCAGGTCGACGCGTTCGGCAACTCCCTCAAGACCGTGTCGATCGGCTACGGCCGGCGTCCCGGTCAGAGCCCCCTGACCGGCGTCGATCGCATTCGGCAGGAAACGGCCCGGATCACGTATACCGAGAGCCATTACACCGAGCGAGACCCGGCCACGCCGACCCTGTGGAGAGAGGCTCACCGGGCGCCGCTGCCCAGCGAGGTACGCACCTACGAACTCACCGGCCTCGCCCCCGCTCCCGGCCAGGCACGCTTCTCGTTCGAGAGCTTCACCGCCAGCAACTTCGCGGCGCTGCAAAGCCTCGCAGAAATCGCCTACACCGCGACGCCGACGCCCCCGCTTCCACAGAAGCGCCTGATCGAGGACGTGCGCACGCTCTATCGCCGTGACGACCTGACCGCGCTGCTGCCGCTCGGGGTCTTGCATCCGCTGGCGCTGGAAGGCGAGACTTACAAGCTGGCGTTCACGCCCGGTCTGCTGGATGTGTATGGAGAGCACCTCACGCCAGCTCAATGGACGCCGATTCTGCGCGACGAGGGCGGCTACGTGGATCTGGACGGCGATGGGCGCTGGTGGATCCCTTCCGGCCGTGTGTACTATCACCGCGATGCAGCCGCAACGGCGGCCCAGGAGCGCGACGAAGCCCACGATCACTTCTTCATGGCGCGCCGTCTGCGGGATGCCTTCGGACAGGACACGCGCGTCGACTACGACATCCACGATCTGTTCGTCATCCGCACGGAGGACGCGATCGGCAACGTGACAGGGGCTGAGCACAACTACCGCGTGCTGCAGCTGTGGCGCGAGACCGACGCAAACGGCTTCCGGAACGTCTCGGCCTTCGACACGCTTGGCATGATCGTGGCCACGGCGACCATGGGCCGCAACGGCGAGGGCGACGCCCTGGAGGGCCTGGCCACCGATCTGACCCAGGATCAACGCGATGCGTTCCTGGCCGCCCCGCGCCCGGCCGATCGCGCCCTGCTGGGGCGGGCCGGCACGCGCATCCTCTACGACATCCATCGGTTCGGCCGCACCGGCAAGCCCAACTACACGGCGGTGCTGGCGCGCGAGATCCACGCCAGCGAGCCGGGCGGCTCGGCCAGCCCGATCCAGGTAACCGTCCTCTACTCGGATGGCCTGGGCCGCGAGGTCCAAACGAAGCGCCCGGCCGAGCCCGGCGCCGTGAGCGACGGCGGACCGCGCATCGAGCCGCGCTGGGTGGCCACCGGCTGGACCATCTTCAACAACAAGGGCAAACCCGTGCGGCGCTACGAGCCCTTCTTCAGCGCCACGCATGACTTCGAATTCGGTCGCCCGATCGGCGTGGGCTCGACGATCTTCTACGATCCACTGGGTCGCGAGGTCGCGGCCCTCCATCCCAACCACACGTACGAGAAAGTCGTGTTCGACGCCTGGCAGAAAGCGGCGTGGGATGTCAATGACACCGTGGCGCTGCGACCCCAGATCGATCCGGATGTGAGCGGCTGGATCACACGTTTGGACCCGGGCGACTACGCGCCCAGCTGGCAGGAGCGCATGCTTGCCAGCGCCGACCCGCGCGAACGAACGGCCGCCGCTCGCACGGCCGCCCACGCCGCCACGCCCACCCTCACGCATTTCGACGCACTGGGTCGGTCGATCCTGGCGATCGCCGACAACGGTGCCGCCGGCCGGTACGAGACCCGCGTCGATCTGGATGTGGAAGGCAATCAGCGCAGCGTGATCGATGCGCGGGGCAACGCCGTGATGCGCTCGGACTTCAACCAGCTGGGCCAGGTGATCCGCGAGATCAGCCCTGAAAGCGGCACGCGCTGGTTGCTCGCCACTGTGGCCGGCAAGCCCTTGCGGACATGGAACAGCCGTGGCTTCTCGTTTCGCTTTGTCTACGACGGGTTACAGCGACAGAAACACCTGTTCGTGACCGACTCGGGTGGCGAGCGCCTGTGCGAACAAACGGTTTACGGTGAGGACAAGCCGAACGCGGCCGACACCTATCATCGCGGCCGGATCTGGCAGGTGCGCGACGAGGCCGGGATCCTGACCCACGTCACGTATGACTTCGCCGGCAACCTGACCCGCAGCCTGCGCGAGGTGCGCGACGATTACGCGACCGGGGTCGACTGGGCCAGCCACCCCGCGCCGACGCTGAGTGAAGCCTACAGCCAGACCCGGACGGTCGATGCCCTTGGACGGCCGGTGCGCCTCGGCGCGCCCGACGGGTCGCAGACGACCTATCGCTACAACGACGCGAGCCTGCTCGAGGCCGTCGACGTCCGGTTGCCCGGCGCCGCGGCCGTCACCCCCATCGTGCGCAACATCGATTACGACGCCCGCGGCCAGCGCACGCGAATCGAATATGGCTCGGCGGCGGCGCCGTTCCTGAGCACCTACCGCTACGAGCCCGAGACTTTCCGGCTGGCGCAACTGACGACCACGCGCCCGAACCATGCCGACCCTCAGGCGCGCACGCTGCAGGATCTGCGGCCGACCTACGATCCGGCCGGGCACCTCATGCACCTGAGCGACGCGGCCCAGGCGAGCACCTTCTTCGATAACGCCTGTGTCGAGGCCGGACACGATTATCAATACGATGCCGTTTACCGTCTGATCGCGGCCGTCGGGCGCGAGCACGCCGGCCAGAACGTACCGCCGAGCTGGTCGGACGGAACACGTATCGGCCACGCGATCCCGGGCAGCTGCGCGGATCTGCGCCAGTACGTCGAGACCTATCGTTACGACGCCGTCGGAAATGTGCTCCAGATGACGCACCATGCCGGCGCCAACCTTGACAGCCCTGGCCAGGTGCTCTGGAACCGGCGCCTTCAATACCACGCCGGCAGCAACCGCCTGCGCTGCACCAGCGCGCCGGGCGAAGCCGCCTTGCCCGATGAGGCCGACGACCCCTCGCCTGCCTACAGCGAGCGCTACGCCTACGACGCCCACGGCAACCTCGTCTCGATGCCGCACCTGGTCGGAATGCACTGGGACGCTGAGGACCGGCTCAGCGAAGTCGATCTGCAGGGCGGCGGCACGGCCTACTACGTCTACGGGGCCCACGGCCAGCGGCTGCGCAAGGTCATCGAGCGCAATGGCGCCACCGTCGAAGAGCACCTGTATCTCGGCGACTACGACGTGTACCGCCGGAAACAAAACGGCGTCGTTCAGCGCGAGCGTCGCAGTTTGCACGTGATGGATGACCAGCAACGAATCGCCCTGGTGGAAACCCTGACCGTCGAGGACCAGGCGCCGGTGGCCAACCCGGTGCCATTGACGCGCTTTCAGCTCACCGACCCGCTCGGCTCGGTGACCCTCGAGGTGGATGTCGCGGCGCGTGTGATTTCGTATGAGGAGTATTACCCCTACGGCAGCACCGCCTATCAGGCCACCGATCAGGTCCGCGAGGTGCCGGCCCGGCGTTTCCGCTATCTCGGACGGGAGCGCGATCAAGAACACGGGCTGAGCTACCACGATGCGCGCTACTACGCGCCCTGGCTGGCCCGCTGGGTGAGCGCCGATCCCGCTGGGCTCCGGGATGGCGTCAATGTGTACGCTTATGCGCGCTCGTCACCCGCAAGCCGCACCGACACGAACGGAAGGCAGAGCAAGCGCATCACCATGGAAAGCGAGATCGTCATCCTGGACGACGCCGGCAAGGTGAAGACGGCCCAGAAGAGCCGCCGCGAGGGCGTTATCGACGCCTCCGGGAAGGTCAAGGCAGGCAAAGAGACCACGCGCAACCTGACCAAGGCCGAACGCGCCAAGGCCCAGGTCCAGATGGACGCGCTCCGCAAGGACATGCAGGAGAAGGTCGAGGCCGAAAAGCGCGACCAGGAGAAGCAACGCGCTTACAAAGAGGACAAGAACTACAAGCTTGTGGTCGCCGTCAACGTCAGCTCGGTCAAGGCCACGGGCGCCGTCGACACCCGAAAGAACCCCGGTCACACGTTCGTGATGATCAAGGATCCGGACGGCAAGGTCGTCAAGGTGATGAGCTACGGCCCTGAAAAAGCGTTCGGGATCAGCAATATCGCTTGCTCGGGCCCTGGCACGACCTCGTATCACCTGCTCAAGAACGACGAATACAACACCTTCGAGTGGGACATCACACAAGAGCAGAGCGACAAGGCCGTGAAGAAGATCGAGGAGATCGAGAAGGCCCCCGGCAGGTACACGGGCACGAATCAATGCACGACCGTGGCGCTCGATGTGACCGACGCCGCCGGTCTGGGCTCCATTCCGCGCGGGAAAGGCAACATCTACATCCCGGGCTGCGACGACGCCGAAAACGTGTCGACACCCTATCACCTGAACAAGGAACTCCAGGACGCGAAGGTACCTCACACCGTCAAGAAGGGGTCGGACTTCGCCGGCCACGGCATTCCCGTGCAGTAGCGGCGTTCGACACACCAAGGACCGAATATGCAGCCCATTCAAGCCCCCGTGAGCCCGAACTCTCCGCGGACGACGATCGCGACGTTGCAGGAGGCGCTGACCCTCTTCCTGAATCGGTCCACCCTCAACCTCGACGAGCGCGAGCGCGAACGCTACGCGCTCCGCCTGGTCGAGGAGCGCGGCCAGTACGGCGACGCCACCCGCAAGCTCGTCAGCCTCTTTCAGGAGCCGCGCAACATCGAGCCGACCGGCGAAGTCGACGAGCGCACCGCTGACGCCATGAATGCCGTGCTGCGCGAACTCGGCGCGCTCGACCATCCGACCGACTTCACCCCGGTCGTCGACGCGATCGAGGGCCAGACCCGCAGGCTGGAGGCGATCACGGCCGGCACCGATCACCTCGTCAGCATCGATCGCAAGCTCAGTGCCGTGGGCGCTCTGCCCGAGATCGGCCTGACCGAGCGCGGCGACGACGTCAGGGCCTTGCAGGCCCAACTGTCTCAGCTCGGCGTTGATCTACCGCCGAGCGAAACCGAAGCCGGCC
Source organism: Anaerolineales bacterium (assembly GCA_044226485.1). Lineage (GTDB taxonomy): Bacteria > Chloroflexota > Anaerolineae > Anaerolineales > UBA6663 > UBA6663. Next base: position 187,626 of record JBGAGY010000005.1, on the reverse strand, counting down.
TCTTTGGCGTGGGCACGCGCGCGGCGCTGCTTCAATTGCAGGAGAAGTACGACCTGGCCCGCACCGGCCGCGTTGACGATGCGACCCGCCATACACTCGAGACGCTCGCCGGCAGCGCCGCCCATCCGCGGCGGATCGAGGGCCGGATCCTGCTCGAAAACGGATTGCCGGCGGCCGGCGTGCGTCTGCGTGTGATTCACAAAGGGTTCGGCGAGACCGAGGACGTCCTGGGCGAGATCGAGACCGACGCGCGCGGCTTTTACGCCCTACCCTACGACGCGGGCGGTGCGCCGGCAAACCTCGAGGTGCACGCCCTAGACGAAGCCGGCGCGCCGGTGCGACTCTCGTCGCCCGTGGTGGATGCCGACCGCAACACGGTGCTCAATCTGGTCGCGCCGGCAGCCGTCAAGTCGTTGACCAGCGAGTACGGGCTGATGGTTGGCGATCTCTCACGCGTCGTCGGCGACGACCTCACGCGCCTGGCCAAAGCCCGCGAGGATGACACGCGTCAGGACGTCTCGTTGCTGCACCAATCCACCGGCTGGGACGCGCGCCTGATCGCGATCGCGTCACAGGCCGCTCAGGCGAGCGAGGCCACCGGGCTGCCTCAGGCCGTGCTGTATGGAGCGCTTCGGGCCGGCCTCCCGGAGGATCCGGACTCGCTGGCCCTGGTGAGCGACGACGCCTTCGCGGCAGCCCTCGAGCGAGCGACAACCGCCGGCGTCGTGGCGCTCGATGAGGCTGCCCGCCGGTCGGCCGTCAAGGATTTCGGTGCGTTCAAGCAAACGGCACGCCTGAAGGTCAAGGCGCCCGGCGCCCTCTCCAGCCTGGGCGACCTGCTCGAGCGCGCGCCAGTGGAGGGTCAACACCGCTCTACGTTCGAGCGATTGGCGCTGGCGCACGACGATGACCCGGCCGGCCTGTGGACTGCCGCGCGGACCGAGGGCATTCCCGAAGCCCAGATCGATCAACTGCAACTGCAGGGCAAGCTGGCCTACCTCACGCTCAACAACGCCCCACTCACCGCCGCGCTCCAACGCGATCTACAAACTCAGAGCCACCTGCCCCAACTGGTCGAACAGGATCTCTATCGGGCGTCGGCCTGGGAGACACGGCTGAAGACCATGGCCAGTGAGAACGGCGTCGTCGACACCCAACGCCTGGCGAGCCTGATCCCGCCGGCCTACGCACAGACCGATGTCGCGGCGCGGCTGAGCGCCTACGCCGAGGACATGGCGCGCCAGGTGCGGCAGACCTATCCCAGTCAGGTCGTCCAGCGCCGGATCGAGACCGACGAGCTGAAGCTTGGGGCGCGCCACGCCGAACTCAAGGGCCCGGTGCAGATCTTCATGAAGAACGCCACGGCCGCCGGCTTCCATCTCGGCCGCGTCCCTGTCACGCAGTTCCTGACCCAACAGGGCGACGACGTCTTCGCCGGCCTCGCGGCCGAGCAGCGCCCGCTGGCCGAAGAGGGCGCCAAGTTGCTGACACGCGTCTATCAGATGACGCCCGACGACGAGTCGATGACGGTGCTGCTCGACCTGGGTTTCACGTCAGCCTGGCAGGTGGCCGCGATCGCCAAGAGCGAATTCGTTGAGCGTTATGGGGAGCGCTTCGGCTCGCGCGTCGTCGCGGAGCGTGTCTGGGAAAAGAGCAGCCAGATCACGTCAGTGACGTTCAACGTCTTCACACTTGCCAAGAAGATCGAAAGCACGCCGCCGTTGCTGGCGCTCTCGGGCACGGCCGAGCAGCACCACCAGGCGAAGGAGAGCCTGGGATTGCTGCTGAAAGACTACCCAACGATGGAGTCGCTCTTCGGCTCGCTCGACTTCTGCGACTGCGAACACTGCCGATCCGTTCTCAGCCCGGCGGCCTATCTGGTCGACCTGTTGCGCTTCATCGACCCGGCCGATACGGTCTGGGCCCAGGCGCTCACGGACTGGAAGAACAAGCACAACGGCAAGGCCTACGACGGGCCCGAGTACCACTTTCTCAAACCCTATGACGCGCTCGCCTTGCGCCGGCCGGATCTGGCGCATCTCGCGCTGACCTGCGAGAACACCAACACCGTCGTGCCCTACATCGACCTCGTCAACGAGATCCTGGAATACTACGTCGCGCACGGCCAGCTGGACGCCGGCGCCGCGTACGACACGGGCACGGCCACCTCTGGCGAACTCGCCGCCGAGCCGCATCACGTCATCCCGGCCGCCTATGACACACTGCGCCAGGCGCGCTACCCGCTCGGCCTGCCCTTCGACCTGTGGCTCGAAACCTCGCGCCGGTTCTGCGAGCACTTCGAGGTGCCGCTTTGGCGAGTGCTCGAGGTCTTCCGGCCCGAGGACGCGCTCTTCCCACCGACGGCTGACCCGACCGCGTACGGCCGCGCGGACGTGTGGTCCGAATACCTGGGCCTCTCGCCGGACGAGCTCGCGCTGTACACCGACGCGACCTTCGCCGAGTGGCCGAAGCTCTATGGCTACGACACCGAGACAGAGGCGCAGGCTCTGGCGGCGCTGACGTCGGCCCGCACGCTGGCCGATCGGCTGGGCGTCACTTACCGCGAGTTGGTTGACCTGGTGCAGACCGACTTCGTCAACCCGCGGCTTGACAGCCTGCGGCTCCTGCATACGCTCGACCTCGACCTCGCCGCGGTGGTGAACGCCAAGAACGATCGGTTGTCGACGGAGGACAAGGCCGCGTTCGACCGAAAACTGGCCGATATCACCCTGGCCTATCAGGCCAGCGCACCCGGCTTCGACGCGACGGCCTGGCTGGACGACGCCTGGACGACGGGCGCCTTTGCCGAAGCGCTCCTGCTGCGCGACGCTGAGGCCGGCTGTTCGTTCGATCTGACGACGCTGGCGCGCGCCGACGGTGGCGCCGTCACCGCGCTGGTGATGGTGCGCCTCAATCTGTTCGTTCGGCTCTGGAGGCGGCTGGGCTGGACGATGGCCGAGACGGATCGCGCCCTGAAGGTTTGCTTACCGCCGGCCGTGGCGCTCGATCTGACCACCCTTGGGTCGGCCTTGAAGTCGGCGCTCATCCATCTCGCGCACCTCAAGGAACTGGCCCAGGAGTTGCCGGTGGGCAAGAACGGCCGCCTGTCCCTCACTACCCTGTGGGCCGACCTGCCCGACCGGGGTCGAGGCTCGCTCTATGCCCAGCTCTTCTTGACCCGCTCCATTCTCAAAGACGACCCGGCCTTCGATCATCCGCTGGGCCTGTACCTGAGCACCGCCGGAGTGTTCTTGAAAAGCCATCTGCCGGCGGTGCAGGCCGCGCTGGCGCTGACCGCCGACGAGGTAGCCCTCATCCTGGCCGACGGCAACGCCGGCGACGAGCGCGACCCGGACAAGGCGACGCTGTCACTGGCCAATGTGTCGCTGCTCTATCGGTACCGTTGGCTGGCCCGTGTGCTCAAGCTGAGCGTGGCCGACCTGATCGCGTACAAGACCCTCAGCGGCCTGAACCCGTTCCACGTTCTGCATCCAAACGCGTTGACGACGTTGACCGACGATCATGCCTTCCACCAGACCCTGGCCTTCGTTCGGGCCGTGCAAGTCGCGAAGGCCGGCCCGCTCGACGTCGAGGCGCTGACCTATCTCTTTCGCCATCGCTTCGATCCCGCTGGCGCGTATCGGCTAGAGGCTTCGGGTCAGGCCGAGGCCTTGCGCGCGCTGTCGACGACGTTGCGCGCGCTCGCCGTGGATTTCGCAGTGCCGACCGACGACGAGTCGCTGACCGACGACGACCTCAAGGCGCGTCTGGCCCAGGTCTACGCGCCCGACGTGGTCGAGCGCTTCATGGGCTTCTGGTCCGACCAGGCCGTTTACAGCGCCACGGTGAGCCCGGTGCCGTTGCAGAAGCGCGTCTCACCATCGGTCTATCGCCTGCCGGGCATCAGCCTCGCCTACGATGAAACCCGGCTTCGGCAGCAGGCGTCGCACACCGGCGTGCTGACCGAAACAGCCCGGACCGCCCTGCTCGCCCAGGCCCCGGCGCCCGCGCCGGGTGATCAGGACGCGCTCGACGCCCGCCAGACCTTTTCAGATCTGCTCGACGCGCTCGTGGCGAAATCGAAGGGCGCGTTCAAGGAGTTCTTCGCCGCGAACTTCGACGGCCTGCTCGCGTTCGACGATTTCTTTGGCGCCGGTGTCGTGGCAACTCCGGCGGAGAAACGGCTGAACCTGTTGAAGGTCATCCTGCCATATCTACATCGGAAGCTGGCTCTACAGGCGGTCGTGCAGGCGTTGTCGGCTCTGACCGGCGGCGAGGCCGCCCTGCTCGAGGCCTTGGTGACCCACGCCGCGCTGCTGGCGCTTCCAGACCGGCCGTCCGAGCCGCTGTTGTCGAGCCTGACGGGGCTGGGTCAGAGCGGCTGGTCGGCCGAAGCGTTCGCCTCGAGCGATCTCACCCCTCCGGCGGTCGTCTCGCTCGCCGGCGATGTCAGGATCGTGGCCGGCAACCACATCAACAGCGGACGCTGGAGCTCGATCATCGAGGTGCCCGTGGCCGGCGCCTATCGCTTCTATGCTCGCCTGGACAAACAGAACGCGTCGATACAGGTGCGCCGCGAAGGTCAGGCCGATCCTGTGGTGGCCGGCGTGGCCGGCGCCGACCACACCGAGTTGAGCGGGTTTGTCGAGCTCGAAACCGGCCGAACCCATACGTTGACGATCGAGGCGCGCGATCTGCAGAACGGCGGCTTTGAGCTCACTGTCAAGGGCGAGGCCACGGCCCGTGTGCGCTTGAGCCAGGCGCCGTTCTCGGCCGCGCCCACATCGGCCTTCGAAGACGCCGAACGAGCGACGGGCCTGGTGGTCAAGGCCGTGAAGCTGGTCCAGGCGCTCGGTCTCAGCGTGCGCGAGCTCCGCCACATCCTCACTCACCCGACCGACTTCGGCGACGTCGACTTGCGCGCGTTGCCGACCAAACCCGACGACGCCCAGGCCGCGGCGCTGTGGGAGGCCTATCAGGCGCTGTTGCAGTACGGCGCGCTCAAACGCGCCTGGTCCGGCGGCCACGACGATTTGATCGCCGTGTTCGAAAGCGCCCGCGCGGCCCCGGCCCCGGCGGTGCAAACGATCATCGACCAGATCGCGACGCTCACCCGCCGGCCGAGCACGACCGTCGCGGAGGTGGCGGCCGCGCTCAAACTGACGACCCCGGCTGACTTCGCAGTGGGCGCGCGCGGCGCGCGGCTGTGGGAAGCGCTTCAGATCGTCGAGGCCTTCGGCGTGCGCCTGGCCTCGCTCAAGCCGTGGTTGACTGCCCGGCCGGACGCGGCGGTGGCCAAACAAATCCGTGACGCGGTCAAAAGCCGGTACGAGCCCGAGGCCTGGCAGCGCGTTGGAAAGGCCATCTTCGATCCGCTGCGCGCGCGTCAACGAGACGCGCTTGTCGCGCATATCCTGCACCAAACGCCGGAGCTGACCAGCGTCGAGCGGCTCTTCGAGTATTTCCTGATCGACCCGGGGATGGAGCCCGTGGTGCAGACCTCGCGGCTGCGTCTGGCGATCTCGTCGCTGCAGACGTTCATCCAGCGCTGCTTCCTCAACCTCGAGAAACGCGTGCATCCGTCGATGCTGAACGCCCGTCATTGGGCCTGGATGAAGCGTTATCGGGTGTGGGAGGCCAACCGCAAGATCTTCCTGTTCCCCGAGAACTGGCTTGAGCCTGAGTGGCGCGACGACAAGACCCATCTCTATCAGGAGCTCGAGAGCAAGCTCCTGCAGGGCGATGTCACCACCGAGCTGGCCGAGGACGCGCTTTACGGATACCTGCGCAAACTCGATCAACTGGCCCGGCTCGAGATCGTCACCGTCTACGCCGAGGAGCGGCCGCTCGCACCCACGATCCTGCACGTCATCGGCCGAACCTACGCCCAGCCGCGCCAGTACTTCTACCGCCGCTATGCGCATCAGATGTGGACGCCGTGGGAGCCGGTGACGGCCGAGATCGACGGCGACCACCTCGTGGCCGTGATGTGGCGCGAGCGCCTGCATCTGTTCTGGTTGACGTTCATGGAAAAGGTCGAGTCGTCGGGCAAGCCGCGCACGAGCGAGCAGGGCAACCTGGGTTCGCTGCCCATGAGCAAACTGGTCTCGGCCGCCGGGTCGGCTGCAGACGGCGCGTCGACGCGCACGCTCGACGTCCAGCTGAACTGGTCCGAATACTTCCAGGGCGAGTGGACCCCTCGCGAGACGGGCGGGTTCGGCAACGTCATCAAGCCCGCCCAGATCTTCGACCCACGCGGTGTGTTCCTGTCGGTCAGCAAGGAGTTCGATGCGGAGACGGGCCTGGAGAGCGCGGTCTGGATCAACCTGCACGGACTGCTCGGCGTCGAGGAAATGATCATCGGCGGGATCTCGATCAAGGGCAACGTCGGCTACACGCTGAACGCAACCGGCGGTGTCGGGGGCGTCTCGGTACAACTCGCGCCGTCCTATTTCACGCCCGCTTTCCGCGTCGTCGGCAAGAACAGCCGGCCGCAGTACACGAGCACCGCGGCGACGGTCGCGTCGCCGTATTCGGCCGGCAGCCGCAGCTTCAATCAATACGTCTCGTCGGGATCGCTGTCGGTCACGTTCGTGCAAACGGTCGTGACGACCGACGGCGCGCGCAAGGCGGAACCCACCGCGCGCCAGACCATCTTGAAGAAAGGCGGCAGCTTCGCGCTCCAGCCAACCAGTAACCAGCTGACGTTGCCGAACGCCGAGTTCGCGCCGCTCATCAGCCCGTTCTTCTATTCGGACGACGCTCACACCTTCTTCGTCGAACCGTCGCTGACCGAAACCACCGTCGACAAGTGGGAAGGCTACGCCATCCCGCGGCCAACCGAGAAGTCCAAGTGGCAAGACTACCTCGACAAAGGGCCGACCCTCGGCGCCGTTATTCCGAAGAAGTATGGCCAGGAGGCATTCAAGATCCCGAAGGGCGAACCGCAGCCCGACCCGATTGACCCGCGCGCCCTGCACGAACTCAAGCCCAACGTGGATCTGCTGACCCAGCCGGACGTGGCCGTGCAGTACGGCGACAGCCTGATCGACGGTGCCGGCCGGGTGCAGGACGTCGCGGCTGCCGGGATCAAACGGGTCGTCACCCGCGTCGGTGGAGCGCATTGATGCAGACGGCGTCTGCTGTCACGCCGCGCATATCCCTCAAGTCCAGCGCGGCAGCGCCCCTGACGCCCTGCTCTAGGAGTTAACCCACCATGCCCGCATCGCTCAACCTTCAGGCCACGTCGAACGTCGCCTTCCACGGCTCGCTCAACCCCGCCCTCGTCAAAGCCATCGAGGGCTGGGGCAAAACCCCGCCCATGATCGAGGGCGAGCGCCACATCGTCACCCAGACCCGAACCCTGCGCTACCGGTTCACGCCGCATCTCCACCCATACGTGCGCGAGCTGGCGCGGCGGTTGATCGAGCAATCCGTGGCCGGGCTGCAAGGCGCGGACACCGACAATGTGCGCAACCCCGACGGCACGCTCCAAACCCTGCCGCTCAGCTTCAGGGCGGCGCTGCCGCGCGACCTGGCCCTGAGCCTGCCAAAGCCTGGCGAGCCCGGGCAGTTCGAGGCCGTGACGCTGCCCGGGAGTGTCACCGTGGGATTGCCAGATGGAATCGCCGTGACCCTCGACGACGCCACGACCGCGACCCTGCCCGGCGCCGTCATCGCCACCGAGTCGCGCCGCGGCGTGCGTGTGACGCGCGTCGGTGGGCCGCCCGCCACTACGGCCGATCTGGACCTCGGGGCCACGGTCACGCTGAAGAACGCGGTCGCCGTCACCCTGTCGGAGGCGACCGTGATCAAAGGCGCTGACGGCACGTTGCGCCGGCTGACCGAGCCCGCCGCCGTGTCGGTGCCGGCCGGCACGCTCGTGCGCGTGGTCGGCGGCAAGCCCCTGCCCCGGCTGTTCCGCACTATCTTCAGCGACGCCGCCTACGGCCCAAGCGAGCTGGTCTCGCAACCCTACCCCGCGCGCGACCTGGACTTCACGTCGAGCGGCGCATACTCGGTCTATAACTGGGAGCTCTTCTATCACATCCCGCTGGCCGTGGCCGTGCACCTGAGCAAGAGCAAGCGCTTCGAGGACGCCCAACGCTGGTTCCACTTCATCTTTGACCCGACCGACGACAGCGACGGCGCGACGCCGGATCGGTTTTGGAAGGTGAAACCGTTCCAGAACTCTGAGGTCAAACAGATCGAGGACATCCTCGTCAACCTGTCGTCGGGCATGGACTCGGTGCTCAAGCAGGACACGATCAACAGCATCGGCGCGTGGAAGGACTCGCCTTTCCGGCCGCACCTGGTCGCGCGCTACCGGCAGACGGCCTTCATGTTCAAGGCCGTGATGGCCTACCTCGACAACCTGATCGACTGGGGCGATGAGCTGTTCCGCCAGGACACGGGCGAGTCGATCAACGAGGCCACCCAGGTCTACGTCCTGGCTGCCCTGATCCTGGGCGACCGGCCGCAGGCCGTGCCCAAGAAAGGCACGATCGCGCCGCTCACGTACGCCAGCCGGCGCGGGCAATGGGACGAACTCGGCAACACGCTCGAGAAGATGGAGAGCGAGATCCCGTTCGACCTCGCCCCGCTCCCGACCGGTGGCGGCGCCGAGGATCAATTCGCGGTGCTGCGCAGCATCGGGACGTCGTTGTACTTCTGCGTCCCGCGCAACGACAAACTGATGGCGTACTGGGACACTGTGGCGGATCGGCTGTTCAAGATCCGCAACAGCCTCAACCTGCAGGGCATCTTCCGCCAGCTGCCGCTCTTCGAGCCGCCGATCGACCCGGCCCTGTTGGCCCGGGCCGCCGCGGCAGGCCTCGACGTGGGCGCCGTGCTGGCCGGGATCAATCAACCGCTCCCGTTGGTGCGCTTCCAGGTGTTGATCCAGAAGGCGACCGAGATCTGTCAGGAGGTCAAGACGCTTGGCAACAGCCTGCTCACGGCGATGGAGAAGGAAGACAGCGAGGCCTTCTCGATCCTGCGCGCCCGGCACGAGAAGATCATCCTGGGGCTGGCAGAGGCGGTCAAATACGGCCAGTGGCAGGAGGCGATCAAGAACCGCGAAACGCTCGAAACGTCGTTGACTAATGCGGTGCAACGCTACGTGTTCTACGAACGTCAGCTGGGCCGCTCCGAATCCGAGATCACGATCCCCGAGTTGGAGGCCATCGACCCCGAGGATTTCGCTCGCTCCAAATTCCGGGCTGAGGAGGCCGAGATCCGGCGCCGTCCCGTGGAGATTGACATCTCCAAGGACCTGGGCGATTCGGGCGGAAAGATCGTCAGCCGCTACGAGGCCAAGGAGCTCGAGCTGGCGCAGATCGCGCGAACCATCCAGGACGCCGTGCGCAACGCCAAGCTTGTGGCGCAGGGGCTGGCGCTCATGCCGGACTTCGGCATCGATCTGCACTTCTGGGGGCTGGGCGGCAACTCGGACATCATCGGTGGCACGAAACTCTCGGACGTGGCCTCGTTCATGGCCGATGTGGCCCTGACCATGGCTGACGACCTGCACTACCAATCCGGCCAGGCGGCGCGGATCGGATCGTACGCGCGACGCGAACAGGATTGGGCTTTTCAGAGCGCGACGCTGGCCGGCGATATCAACTCCACCTTCAAGCAACTGCGCGCCGCGCAGATCCGCGAGAGCCTGGCCGAGCGCGAGTGGCACAGCCACCAGCAACAGATCCGTCAGGCCGAGGAAGTCGAGGCCTTCCTGACCAACGAGAAGACGGGCAAGAAGACGAATCAGGCCATGTACACCTGGCTGAAGCGCGAGGTGCGCGGGCTGTACGGCCAGGTCTTCCAGTTCGCCTACGACGTGGCCAAGAAAGCCGAGCGCGCCCTGCAACACGAGTTGGGCCAGCCTGACGCGACCTTCCTGCAATTCGGGTATATGGCCGGCAAGGAGGGTTTGCTCGCCGGCGAAAAGTTGTTCCTCGATCTCAAGCGCATGGAGATGGCCTATCACGACCTCAACCAGCGCGAGTATGAGCTGACCAAGCACATCAGTCTGATGCAGGTGAATCCGACCGCGCTACTCGAGCTGCGCACCTCGGGCCGTTGCACCGTGACGCTGCCCGAGGAACTGTTCGATCTTGACGGGCCAGGGCACTACTTCCGCCGAATCAAGAGCGTGGCAGTGAGCATCCCCTGCGTGGCCGGGCCCTATACGTCCGTGAACTGCACGCTCACCCTGACGCGAAGCTCCATTCGCAAAGAAACCGGGGTGGGCGACGGCTATGCCCGATTGGGAAGCGAGGATAGCCGTTTCAGCGATCACTTCGGCGGCACGCAGACCATCGTCACCAGCAACGCTCAAAACGACAGCGGTCTTTTCGAGACGAACCTGCGCGACGAGCGCTTCCTGCCCTTTGAGGGCGCCGGCGTGATCAGCGAGTGGCAGTTGGAGTTACCGGCCGGCGTGCATCAATTCGACTACGACACGATCAGCGACGTCCTCCTGCACGTGCGCTACACCGCGCGCGAAGGCGGCGGGCTACTGCGCAAAGAGGCGGTCACGCACCTCAAAGAGCGCCTGGCCGAGGCCCAGGCAGCGGGGTCGGTGCGGCTGTTTTCTCTCCGGCACGAATTCCCGACGGAGTGGGCCAAGTTCAAGGCAGCGTCCGGTGGCGCGCCGTTCAGCCTGACCGTGACGCTGCGCGATGCCCACTTTCCGTATTGGACGCAGGGTCGTACGCGCGAAGCGGTGGCGCTGAGCTGGCAGGCTCAGACCCGTGACAAGGATCAACTGAAGCTCTCGGCGCCGACGTCCATCGCGCCTCTGCCTGACGTGAGTGGGTCGACGACGGGCGTGACGATCCAGCCCATCGGGTCAAAGGACATCGAAGATCTCTGGCTGTCACTGACCTTCGGCTGTTCCTAACGGACCTGGCGCGGGTCTTGGGCAAAGAACGCCCATCGGCCCCAATGGGAGCGAAGGACCGGCGAAGCCACTGATCCGTGCCGGTCCATACGTGTCGTCCTTGGAAAGATCCGGCGATATCGCCGATGCCCTTGCGTGGCGGCGCAGACTCATACTCGTTCTTGCGTGTTCACGTCAAAGTTGGCCTAGGCCAAAGAGGTGGTCAGCACCGTGACGAGGCTCACACAACCCCAGATTCTTCGGGCGTGCCATGCTTTGACCGTTGCTGCCCAGGTCGATAGCCGCGCCGCGTGCCGGCCGCGATCTCCGGCAAACACTGGCGGCGACCTGAGCCCGGTAGCCCAAACAACGCCGGCGAAGATCATCAGGCGTGGGAATGAACCTGGCCTCCGACTGATTGGCTGGGCGTCAATATGCTTCGGTTCTCTGTCCACATGATCGGCGTAACGCGCGCCACCCTAGTGCAACTCCAGCCCCTTCGAGACCAATATCGTGCGGCCTTGAACGCGCAGATCGTTCACGACTCTTGGCACGACCGTGGACGTACCGCGTTGTGGCGCCTGAGCGAGGGTCAGAGCACGCTGGGATATCTCGCCCTGGGCTGGCACACCGGAGAGCCCCATGACACCGTCAAGGAGTTCTTCCTGGTCCCGGAGGCCAGGCTTCGGGCTGAGGAACTCTTCGCGGCCGCCATCCAGGTCGTCCACCCCCAATGGGTGGAGGCGCAGACGAACGACCCGTTCCTGTGGCCGCTTCTCACGAGATTTGCCCCGAGGCACGAGCCACGTGTTCATCTCTTCGCAGACGGCGGACCGACCGCCCTCTCTTTGCCAGGGGTCGAGCTTCGACGCATTGATCCTTCTGAGCATTCGACGATCTTTCCACATTCCACCGAGCCGGTCGGCGAGTGGGGACTGGACCGCGAGGGGCGAATCGTCGCGACCGGCGGGCTCCTCTTCCATTACAACCCGCCCTATGGTGATATTTACATGGAAGTCGCCCCGGATCAGCGCGGCCGAGGACTGGCGAGCTACCTGGTTCAGGAACTCAGGCGGATCGCCCGGGAGGGCGGCCATATCCCGGCGGCCCGGTGCGATCTCTCAAACGTGGCCTCTCGGCGCGCTCTGGAGCGTGGAGGCATGCGGGCGTGCGGGCAGATCATCCGTGGGGCGATGACCGCCTGACCATCACCTGAAGCGAGCCGCCTCGACCTTCTGCCGGTGTGTCCGGCACTGTACGACTCTCCGTCGGCTAGCCAGGCAACGTCGCGAGGCAGCATGGAACCATCCCTCTCTTTGCCCTTCCTGTGTCCACATTCGCACTCTCAAAGGCCCCAGCCGACGGTCCCTGATAGAGTGCAAGACCGTCGTCATCCACCGCAATTCGATCACGCGCGCATGTGAGAGCTCTTCCGTTATCAACAGACATGGCTCAGCCCGTGGATGATGGGTAAGTCAGGAACCTGGTTGAGCCTCTCAAGAGCCTTCTGGACAGAGCCATCGGCGGGTCCGATGCACGTCAATCGCTCACCTGGCGAACCACTCCGTATAACCGAGCGATTCGTGCAGCGCTCGGCCCACCTTGAGCTCTGGAACGCCCTGCCCTTACACCGTCTTCGTCAACGATGCCACCTCCCAATCCTTTTGGTCGCGAACGCGCTCACATCACGTTTTGCCGGCGCCGCCTCAATCCCGAAATGCGGGCTCAGGAGCCCATGTGGAGTAGTCGAGATCGTGATCCCTGAGCCGAATGTTGCGTTGGCCTTCTCGCTCCTACTTTCCTTCCATGAGGCCCTTGAGTGCCTGAAGGTCGTTCTGCATCAATCGGGCATCCCGCGCAAAGGTCGCATCATCCATGTCCGATGGCCGAAACAAGCCCAGCATCACTTCGCTGCCCTTGCCATTTGGCATCACTCGCATCGGCACGTATACCTCTGTACCATCGCGAAGGATCACCGTATGATCAAGCACGCCGTATGGGTTGTGTGGTGTGAAACGCAACCCCACGGAGCCATCCTGCGTGATCACTACCCAATGTTCACCCGCCCGCCTCACACCCAACCCAAGGCCGGCCGCCCATTTGGGCAGATTCTCGGGGTCACTGGCGAAGGCGTAGACCATGTCCGGCTCGCGCTCAATCGAGACAGTCAGATAGCGGACTTCCTTGTATGCGACCATACAGTCTCCTCATTCCTTGGGTTGTGCGTTGTTTGCCGTCGATCCGCGGTCGAATTGTATGCATGGAGACAGGGGCCGCCCAATGGCCCGCATCAACTGCGTGCGGATGACCCGAGGCCGATCCGCCTGACGGCACGCCCCTGAACCGAGGCCGACCGGTTCTGGGCAACCGGTTAGCCACGTCAGCTGTATGCGCTCGTCAGGCACGCCTTCCCGTGCCTGCTCCCCAGACGATACCTCTACCTCAGGCCATGCCGGCCCTTCGGCTTCCCTCTACGTGTCGCTTGAAATTGTCCAGAATAGCTTGCCATCCCTGCCGCTGCTGTTCCTCAGAATGGGTGGCTTCGGCGTCGAACGTGATCGCTAACTTGACGCCCCCAGGCACTTCGCTGAACTCGATGTGAGCTGTCCGTTCACCAAACACATACTCGATCACACTGTGATCGACAATCTTCGTATAGGTTCCTGCAAAGTCGAAGCCCGCACTTCCGTCCTTTGCCTCCATACGCGACGAGAACGCCCCGCCGACTCGAAAGTCGACGGTCGATGAGGGGGTGTGCCAATCGTCGGATGCCGCGTTCCATTGTTTGATCTCCTCAGGGGCCGAATAGGCTCGCCAGACTTCGGCAATGGGCGCCGCGATCAGAGTTTCGACGGTGATTTTCATAGTGGACCCTCTGTGCTCCTTTGAATAGCGTTCCGTTTTGTTCTCGCCAACTATACCGCCAGATGAGTTTCGCCCGTGAATGGGAAGGAGGTGACCTTATGGAGGTTTCGGCATCGGTGGGAGTGCCTAACGGCCGGCGTCGGCTGCGTGTCGCGTGAGCCGCAGCCGACCGGGTTTTGGCACCCAGTTGGCCACGTCAGCTGCATGCGTTCGTTCGGCACGAACTTGGCACACTCAGCCCGCTGATGTTGTGTAGCCGACGAAGAACAGTCTCTTGAATGGCAAGATCACGTTCCCATTCCACTGCACAGGATAGGCCTCTTCAACGTCGCGAAGAACGTCTTGCTCGAACTCGCGCCGGGTATCCGGGTCTTCCAGGCTATCGAGATAAGGCTTCAGACCAGTACTCTTGATCATCTCGACAATTGCGCAGTGGGAATCCAGAATGTCCATGTAGCTCGTCTCCCATAACTCAACTCGATCGAACAGCGCCGTCAAGTGGTCATAGTAGAAACGGTAATCATGGATTGTGAATAGGCTCGCCACATGCTCCGTCAAGCGACGCCAACGCGACCCTTTCGAAACGCGGTCAATGACCTGACCCAAAGGCATATCCCAGAATAACGGCAATTGCACGGCGATCGCTCCACCGCCAACCAGAAGGCTGCGCCATTTGGTGAGCAAGGCTTCATGGTCAGGAATCCATTGGATGGTGGCGCTTGAGAAGACAATATCGAACTTTTCCTCTGTCTCGTAAGCCGCGGCATCGGCCACAAGCCACTCCAATCCCGGGTGGTCTGCCCTGGCCTTCGCAATCATAGCTGCCGAACTGTCCAGACCCACAATCCGAGCGCCTGGCCACCGGCTGGCTAACACCTGAGTGCTATTGCCTGGACCACAGCCAAGATCGATGATCGATTGGGGATCGGCGTAGCGAATCCGAGTCACCAAGTCGATGGATGGCTGAGTTCTAGCATTTCGAAACTGAAGATAAAGTTCTGGGTTCCACTCACTCATGTCAACCTTCCTGCCAGTTGACACTTAGCATAAGTGGCTTCTCTCCCTTGCTTGCGTGCAAGACAGCAGACAAAACACGTTTGCTTTTTGGAGTACCTAACGACTGGGCCTCGGCTGCGTGACGAGTGAGCCAGCCCGGGTTGGTCGAAGGCGCTTCTGCGAGCCTATCAAGCCAGTATTGGGCCCCGAGGAGCCACGTCAGCTGCATGCGTTCGTTAGAGGCACAATGCCTTCGCCGAACCGTCACTACCTATCAGCCAGGCTCGCTATCGAACTTCAGGTCTGGGCACGACTCGCAGCGGCGGGAAGTGTTCAACTTCCCGTGTATCTCCAAGGTAGATCTTCAGGCGCACCATGAAGGATGCCCATTTGTACGACACGCTGGCGTAAACATCGTCGTCTTCAGACCATCCGACCATGCGCATGTCGACTAGCGTGCTACCTTCGTACGGACTTAGCCTCCACGTTATGACCTGATCGTTCGCAACCTTCGGCCACGCCGGTTGCAGGACTCGCCACTCAACGAGTCGACCGGAGTCGAGCCGCATCACCTCAAACATCAGAAGACGCTGGCCTTCGTCATATTGGAACTGCAGCGTCGACCCGACTTTTGGTTCACCTGAAGCGGGCGCCCCCATCCAGACTTGGAGCTCGCTTGGAAGCGTAAGCGCCGCAAAGACGAGCTCCGGCTCGGTCCGGACCATCATCGCATGGTGGATATCCATCGGATTCTCCTGTTGACCTTGTGGCGACGGATAGCTCGCGACCATGATCGAATTGTACGTTGACTGAGTGACCTTGTCTCTCCGAGCGGCCTGACTCATACTACACAAAGATAGGTTTCTACATATAGAAACATGCTTCTTTCCATGCAGACGTTCGGGCTCTATTCAAGGTTTCTATATCTAGAAACGTGGCCAGCTAGTCGTGATCAATCAATCGTGTTTCCAGGCCCGGCGCAACGGCCGCCGGACGCCGGATCCTCCAGACCCTTGCCTCTCGGTACCATTCTCTCCCAGCCACGCGGACCCTCAACCCTAGCTAGACCTTGCCCCATTCTTTGCAGAGTTGGGTGTTCGGTCAGGCGGCGCCAACCACACATGATGCAGGTTCGCCACATCTGCTCGATCAATTCCGACCCGTCGCCCACTCTTCCTCATGCGGTGGCCGGGGCGCGTCGCGGCCACCCAGTCAATCGTCCTCCTAGGATAATTGGCAAGGATACATCGTAAGCGGTGCGTTGGCTCACAACGCCCGAGAGAATCAACTGAGCATCGCAAGTGACACTCCACGCACCACGCTTGGGCGATCTACAATCGTGCGCGCTCGGGACTAAAGACCGAAAAATGGGTTCAACTAGGCGGAAGGCTGAACAACGTATCGTTCCAGCACTAGTAGTGAAGTTCACACGGACTGACGCTCCGAAGATCACCGAACCTGAGCACTGTTCCGAAGCTCCAATGCACCGAACCTGATGTTTATCATGATCGGTGTCCGTCCACAGGTCTCAAAATCCGTGAGGGGTTCGCCTGCTGCGCCATCCCGGCGCTAATCTTGAGAGCCAGCGGGATTGAAAGCCTTCGTCCCTGGCGCATCGGGTCTGCAAAGCAGGCCACTCGCCGTGCGGCAAATCCAGGTGCATCAGAAGGTCCGCTTGCGGGTGTGAGGTGAGTAGCTGGCTTGGTATCGAGCCATCTAGAGAATCACCTCATCGTAATAGAACACCCGCCGAAGTAGGCTACACCTCTCAAGAGAGGGAGAAGCCCAGCGGGTCTGACGCGGTCAGCATAGGATGACATCAGTCTGTTGCTAAGCCCAGAAGGGATGCAGGACCCATCTGATCACCCGCGAAAGACTTGAGCGGCTGCGCGCAACGCCGTCTGACCCGACGGGCCGACCATGCACCCGCCCAGTTGGTTGGCGCCGATCCATGGCTGGCAGCGTCACACCGGACGGGTCGACGTCGCGCTCGCGGTGCGCGTGGGCGGGATCGCGTGCGCGAGCGCCTCTATCGTTGGCCACAGGCAGGTTGGTCACCGCGCGCCGGACGCTGCGGCGTGGACGTTGTTGCTCGTGGGATCGGCCGCGCTGGTCCTAAGCCGTCGCTATACGGTCGGGGTTCTGCTCGTCACGCACGCGACCGCCCTGCTCTATGTGCTCGGAAACTACGCTAAGGGGCCGAGCTTCTTGGCCATGCTCGTGGCGTGCGCTTTGGCGGCTTGGCTCGACCGGCCACTGACCGTGTGGGCAGTCCTAGCCTGGGCTTCGTCGGCTTTCCGTGGATGCCGGTGGCAGTGGACATCGAGCCAGCCCCAACCCGCCAGGCGCTGGGAGGACTGGCAGGCTGGTTGTTGGTGTGGGCTTTTGTGGCGGAGCTCTTGCACGCGCGCCAGCAACGTCAGCTTCGCGCCGCGCAGGAGGACCATCGCCGCCGCATGGAAGCCGAGCGTATGTGCATCGCGCGCGAATTGAATGATGTGTTAGACCATCATCTCTCGCTGATCAGCGTCCAATCGGGAGTGGCCCTGCACTTGATCGATCAGCAACCCGAGCAGGCCAGGGTCGCGCTGTCGGTGATCAAAGACGCCAGCGCAGACGCGCTCGGCGAACTGCGGTCGGTGATCGACATGCTCCGCCTGGCCGCGGAAGCCCACCCCGGCCACCCGCGGCCGGACTAGCGCATCTCAACGACCTCGAGTCGCGGGCCATGGAGGCCGGTCTGCCTGTTCGGACCGAGATCGGCGGCGATCTGGAGGGTCCACCCGTTCCTATCGATCTGGTCGGTTATCGATTCGTTCAGGAAGCACTGACCAATGTGTTGCGGCACGCCGGCGGGACAACGACCTCCGTCCGTGTTGCTCGTCAGCCCTCGGAGCTCACGTTGAGCGTTGACAACGAGGCCAGCCAGACCACACGCGAGGAGATCAGCCCGGGTCAAGCGATCTGCGGCATGCACGAACGCGCGCGGGCCCTCGGAGGCGAAGTCGTGGCGGGACCGCGGCCCGACGGCGGGTTCCGCGTACAGGCCCGCCTGCCGTTCCCAACAGAGCCGTTCACGGCGACGAGGAACGGCGAATGATCCGCATTGTGCTCGCCGACGACCAGGCTCTCATGCGGGCCGGGTTTCGAGCGTTGCTCGATGCCCAGGAGGACATGCAGGTCATGGGCGAAGCGGGCGAAGGCGACGAGGCCGTTCGTCTGGTGACCAGCCGCGTGCCCGATGTGGTGCTCATGGATATCCGGATGCCGCGCTGCGACGGCCTCGAGGCTACCCGGCGGATCGCAATGGATCCGCGGCCCTCCGGCTGGGAGCCAGCGGTTTCCTGGTCAAGGACACCGAACCCGCCGACCTGATCCGAGCGATCCAGGTGGTGGCCCGCAGCGACGCCTTGCTCTCCCCGAGCGTGACCCGACGACTCACTGCCGAGTTTGCGGCGCTCACGCCAAAGGTGGTTTCCACCATTTCCCTGGATGTCCTGACCGAGCGCGAGCGCGAAGTCATGGGGTTGGTGGCGGCCGGCCTGTCCAACGACGAGATCGCGGAGGCGTGGGTGGTTAGCCCCGCGACGGCAAAGACCCATGTCAGTCGCGCCATGGTTAAGCCTGGCGCCCGAGATCGCGCTCAGCTGGTCGTCTTTGCCTACGAGTCGGGCCTTGCCCGGCGCGGACCCACGAGTTCCCTGCTCCGCCCGGAGTAGCGGTTCGCTTCTCCCTACCCCGCACGACGTACGCCTGGTCGCACCTGACGGACGACGACAGCGACCCGTCCGCTCGTTACACTGCGTCATTCATCGTCGCGGAAAGGGAGAGGGAGCAAGTCAAATGAATCGAACACTCACGCTCATCGCTGCCGCCGTCGTGGCGGTTGGACTGTTTGCCGGGCTGGTGCACGCGGTGCTGGTGGCCGCGCGCGTATCCGAACCGGCCGCGGAGACCGTGTATGGCTCGACGCCGCAGCGGAACTCGGCGACGATCGCCACGGCACTGGCGCTCATCGGCGCGAGTGTTGGCGCGTGGTCGCTGGTTCGCCCCATTCGTTGGGGGCCGAGATGGCTCGGCGGCGCGGTGGCGCTGGTCATGGGTCTGATGGGTGGTGTTAACGGCGTGCTCGTGCTTTCAGCGGCCAATGGCGGCCCGGGCTCGGGCAACGGCGTTGTTGGGGGTGCGATGGCGATCGTGATGGGATTGGCGGCTGTGGGTTTGGGGGGAGGCGCCGTTCTCCGGATCGGGCGTGCTCAGCCCGTACAGTTGACTCACAAAGGCTGACGCCCTGAGGATGCCCCTTACACGCCGAGTCGCGAGACACATCGAGCACGACATGGGCGTCCAATCGTATTCGCATGGATCGGAATCCAGTAGGAAGGCCTTCTTGCGCATACGGCGTTCTGCGAGGAGATCTTGGATCGTACCGTCAGAAGGATCTTGCTTTCCAGGGAAAGCCAAGAGTCCCATGGCCTGATCGACTGTGCGTCGCGGTCGTTCGGCTCGGCCCGTCTGTTCATCAAGCTGAATGAGATAGGCCAAGTACTCCGCCGATGGCGGTTGGCGACCGCGCTCGACCGCGTAACCGCGACCTTTGGTGGCCCGCACGAGTTTCGCCTCAAGTTGATCCGACGAATAGATCGCGTTCATCTCGAAGCTCGTATACCTGCCCTTTGACCCATCGATGAGTAGTCGATTGCCAGGTCGAAGGCTGCCCACCATCGCTGGAGTGGCCTCACGTCTCATATCACCGGCGTGGCGGCGAACCGGAGCCGCGTCGCCCGGAGAGTCGATCGCGAGCCGTGAATTCAGCTCGGGCTCGGCCGTCCAAAAAACATCGGAACCCGAATGAACTCTCATGCACGTGAAGTAATGTTCATAACTTCTGGTGCTCGTCCATCCTGCCAATCATTGTCGAGGGATCACGACGGATGAGCGACCCGCCTCTGCGGCCGACCTCGGCATCAACCCCTGCCGAGGCAACCGGACTTGTCTCAACTTGTCGCCAAATGTCCTAGCCGCGCTGGCGCCATCGCTTTGCTGGTGCTGAGAGGGAGAAAGCCGCCACGAACCGCCGCGTGTCGAACGCGTGCGGATCGGCGAACGCCTCTCTTGTGAGGAGCGGTTGCAGTTGACATCGATCACGTCGTCGATTTCCTCAGGCATGAGCCTGGCCGCCCTGGCGAGCCGTTTCCCGACGTTTTCATTCTCGCCTTAGTGGTCTCCTTCTCGTTCGGTGAGCCAACGTAGGGACCCAAGGGACTCAAAATGGGGGGCCCTCCCGATGCGTGGCCCTGGATAAAGCCGTATCCTGAACCGATAGAGGCCAATTCGGGCTAGGGATAGAGGGATACGGCATGGACCCCTATCAAAACGGCAACCTCCTCACTATGACCAGTCGCGGCTCGACCGGCGGTGAGCCGCGCGTCGACGGCAGCGCTCTGGAACAGGGGATCCACCTGCGCTGGCAAACGGCACCGGAGCTAGGTTTCCCGCCGGGCGGATTTGACCTGTATCGGCGCCGGGAGAACAACGGGCACTACTGGCGCTGCGGCTCCTTCCGCGAGGCTGACGTGGTCGGCGTGGCCTGGGTGCCCGCCGACGACGATCATGTCAGGCCCGGCGTGGCATTCGAGTTTTCGGGTGTGGTGCGGATCACGCGCGGCTGCGACGACCAAGACCGTACCGCGGCCCGATTCCCCGGCGACCGGGAAATCCGGATCAGCTTCGGCGCGCCAGTGCGCATCGTGCGGATCACGTTCGACTCCGATACGCCGGCCAACCCGATCGGCGAGGCCATACGGGAAACGCCCTCGGGGCCTGTAACCGTGGCCCGTGAGCCGGCTCACAAGCGCGGGAAGGTGCGTGTCCTTACGGTTCACGCCGACGGCTTCGATCACCTCGTCCTGCGCGGGCGCGACATGATGTTGTGTGAGTTGTGCTTTGTCCTCCTGCGCGAAGGTAAGGACCTGTTCTGGCCCCAGAACCCGCTCAATGGCGCTACGCCTATCTATCTTCCAATCACGCATCCTGTCTGGGGGTCGCCGCACAACCACCCAGGCGACGATCAGGCCGAGGCCGAGGCGCGGTTGCCAGCCGGGCTGCCGGAGGAGAGGCGCCAGGCCTACGCAGACGGCTTTCGGGACGATCTGCACGGCCTCTTGTACGATCTCGTGGGCACAGATCCGCAGCGGCTCCACCGGATCCAACACAACGACGCTGAGAGCGCCGCCAGCCTGGATTGGCCGGGCGTCAGTCTGATACAGCTGATGGCGCTCGACCCGAACCTGGCGCGCGAGCTCGGCCTTTACTGGCACGACGAGCCGCCGTCCACGTCGACCTTCTACGACTACCGCGTCGTCGCCCACTACGACGACACGCCTTACCCCGGGAGGCGCATCACCTTTGGGGACCTGGAGCCCGGGCGTCGGATCGGGACGACGCTCGAACGGCGTGGGCTGCGGGTCGCGTCCGCGAACCCCCTGGAGGGGGCGCGAGTCAACTGGGCCGGCTCGGAGCAAGCGGCCGTGCATGTCAGTCGCCATATCCCGGCCGGCCCGATCACGATCACAGTGGCTGAAGCGGTGCCGTCCATCAGTGTGCACCTGGTCTCTGAAGGAGCCGTCACGGCCAAGGCCTGCCACGGCACGGCCGTTGTCAGCCTGCAGGTTCGGCCGCCGGGTGAGCTGTCCCTGCAATTCGATGACGTCGCGGGCATCGACCAGATCCTGCTCTTCCCATTAGGTGACGTGGATGTGGTTGAGGTGGTGCTGCGGCGACAGATCGGCGGATTGGGTGATGTCACTTACGACGTCTTCCACGTCCGCGCGAACGAATCGCGGCGAGCGCTTGGCCCAACACTCGAACCCGCCAGCGTGGTTCGCACACCGACCGGCCTTGACGAGCTGGGCCAGCTCCTCAGTGCCCAGTCCCGCGTGGATCTGCGCTGGCCACGGCGCGAGGCAGGCGGCGTTTTCCTCATGCCCGAGGAACCGATCTACTACCTCGTCCAGCGAGTCGACTATGCTGCGGACGGTCAGACGATTGTGCGTGAGGCCACCCTCAACGACGGCGCTCCGACCCTGATCGTTGAGCGCGACAACGCCTCCGCCCCGCTGTACTCGGATCGCGCCGTCGCCGATGGCACCTACGGCTATGCCGTCCGCGGCAGCGATCTGTTCGGTGTCCTGAGCGACTGGGGGTCCACACAACAGGTGGTCGTGCGGGAACGGGTGCCGCCGCCATCGCCCCAGGCGGTGCGCGCCAATTATCTGGATCCGCTCGACCCGTGGTTGAGCGCCACCGACCGCGAGTGGGCCGAGGCCAACGGCCCGGGCGTCAAGGTCAGCTGGGAGTGGCCGGGCCTGTTCAGCCTGCAGGCGCCTGACGTGGCCGAGCCGCTGGGCGAGTTCCGAATCTACGCCGAACCTGGCGCACTCAATCGGCTGGATGGCGCGGTGACGGCCGTCACCGACCACGGCGCCACGTCGACGGTGGCCACGACGATCTCATGGCAGGGAGTCGCTGACGCCCTCGCCGGGCTTACGCTGCGCGTGGGGCAGGACTTCTTCCCGATCACGAGCCATTCCGCCGGTGACGACTGCGCGTTCTCGGTCGACAACCTGACTCAACCTTCCCTTGCACCCCGCCCAGGCGCCTGCAGCCTGACCGTGAGCCCCGGTCACTCGGCCTGGGTGGACTTCGGCCGAACCACGGCCTGGCAGCGGCGCGCCTTCGTCACGGCCGTTCGAGATGCGGCGCCCGTGGTGGGCCTGGTCGTTGCGGTGACCGACTTCGACGAACTGTCGCCCCCTGCCCCCGTGATGACGCGCGTCGGGGCGACCCGCACGGTCACTGTGGATCAGGCCCTGACCGACCCCGACGGCACACTGTTGCCGGGTGTGTTGCTTTGCGAGGGTATGGTCTATCCAGCCTACGGGCACACGCTCGGCGGCGCAGTGCAGGTCCATCTGGTCCCGCAATCGACGGCAGCGAGCGCGGCCGCGGCTGAGCCGCCGGTTGGAGCAGCCTGCACTTACTTCCCGGGCCGGCGCTATGAGGTTCGCATCGGTGGATTGGCCCTGACCATCCCGGAGGACCGGGCCGCGATCGTGACTCACGTGGCGGCCACGGCCTCCGACGGCCAGCCCGAGGCCGTGGACGACCCGGTCTGGTCGCGGCCGCGTCGCGGCGGGCTAGGCGGTCGGCCCGGCAACGAGGGCGCGCCCTCGATCCCGGCGCGGATCGAGGCCGTCAGGCGGACCCCTCCAGCGTCGTTGTCGGGCGTGCCCGACGCGCCCGACGATCCGATCTACGCCGGCCCCGCCAACTACTACGGCCAGGCGCGCTACACGCTGAGCTGGAACGCTGTCTCCGGCGTCGCAGGCTACGCCGTCTACCGCTGCAGCGGCGCGGCCCTGTTCGATCAGGATCGCGCGCTTCGTCAGGGCCGCAAAGGTGTGTATGCGACCGGTAGCGTTTTCGCCGACGATCCCGGCTTCAGCGAATGGTTGGCCACCTTCGACCCGGCGCTGACCGAGGCCGCCCTGTTGGCCGACGTCGCCGGCCACTTCGACACCTGGCGCGCCTGGGCTGAGCGCTTCTATCCCGCGCTCACCGATCGCCAGGTGCAGGCGCTGGCCGCGCTCGACGGCAACGAACGGGCGTTTCGGCGGGTCACGCCCGATCTGGTCATGGGCATATCCCTGGTCGACACGTTCGACGGGCGCGGCCAGGGGATGTACATCTATCGGGTGCGCTCGTGTGACGCGGCCGGGAACCTGAGCCCGTGGCCGTCAGCCCTGGCCTTCCCGCCGGTGCACATCTTCGACGTCACGCCGCCCGCGACGCCGGCCATGATTGGCGTAGTCGGCGGTGACCGGCATGTGGTGCTCCGTTGGACGGCCAATCGGGAAGCGGACCTGCAGGAGTATCGGGTCTGGCGCAGTGGTGATCCCGAAGCCTTGACCGATCTGCGCCGAACGCCGCCGACGTTCACGATTCTCCCGACGGCGGACCTCGTGGTGACCCATGTTGATGACGGCCTGGACGGCCTGCAGACGTTTTACTACCGGCTGGCGGCGGTCGACGTGGCAGGCAACGTCTCGCCGCCGACAACGGTTCTCGCCGCGCGCGTGGCCGACGCCTTACCGCCGCAACCGCCGGAATGGGAAGAGTCTGAATGGGTGCGCGTCGACGGAACGGGGGCCGTGTTCGACTTCGACGACCCGGCTGCGGCCGATCTGCCAGCGGCTGTCGCGCTGACCTGGCTGGCGCAGTCCTCGATGGCTGAGGCCACGCTCGAGCGCCGGGGTCAGTACGAACGGGTCTGGCGCGCGATCGTAACCCTGACCGAGCCTGTCGATGCCGCGGACACGGACGGTGACGGCGCCCGGCGATACGCCTATGTGGACACAACGGCCGTCCTGGGATTGGCCCAAAGCTACCGTGTACGGCTGAAGGATCGCGCCGGGAAGGTCAATACCCGCGCGTTCAACGAAACGGTCGTCGCGCCGACGTCGAATGGAGCGGAGGATACATGGCCACCGACCTGACGACCCTGTTCGCCCCGCTGATTGACGAAGCGCGCATGGCCGAGATCTCGGCCAACGACCTGATCCTGACGGCCCGCGACGATGGCCTCGGCCTGAACGTGCAGTACGCGGAGCAGTTGAGCGTCGACCCGACGTTGTTCATGATCGCGCCGGGTGAGGTCTTCTTCGTGCCCGCCGGCGTGACCGTGACTCCTGCAAACGGGCCGGAGGTCAGCGCCCCCCTCGGAAGCCACCTGGTGCTCATCCACGTGTTGAGCACGTACGAATGGGCGCCGATCCTGTCGACCACCGGTCAGCCGATCGCCGATTGGTGGGCGCTTGAGGGCGTCACGATTGACTCGTTCGAGGCCTTCCTCACAGGGGTAGATCTGGATGCTTTGGCCGTGCCGCGCGGCTATGCCAGCGGCGCTGACCTGCGCGCCGATGTGCTCGCGGGTGCGGCAGGCATCCATGTCTTGCTCGCCGACCAGGCACCGATGAGCCTGGGCTCGCTGGCCCCGGCGGTCGCCGGCCTTTACACACTGGGCCTGCGTGCCTGGGCGACGTACGAGTCGGGGATCAGCGAGCTGGACGCAGCCACGGCGCTGGCGACATTCCGGCAAATGGCGCCATCGCTCGAAGCGCATCCTCTCATCGCCGCAATCCTCTCCGACGTCGGCGCGCGCGATGTGGAGATCCATGTGCGCTTCGTCTACTGGCAGCCCAACGCGACCGACGCTGCGAGTGAGACGGATAAGGGCTTGTTCGTTCCGGTGCCGAACGGCGCGACGATCTCGCTGCAGAAGAGCACTCCGGCATTCGAATACACGGAGCTGGTCAAGGCGACGGTCGCCGCCGATGGACAGGCGATGCTCCTGACCTCGCGCGCTCTGTTGAATACGGTCGACCTCACGGCCGGCGAGCGACTGATGTTCCGCGTCGACCTGCCGGCCGGAACCAAGTTCATGACCCAGTATCAGCACGCGGGCACGCCCCGCGAGCGCACCCAACAAGTGGTCTGGGGGACCTTCAGCGATTCGTGGCTGACCGGGGGGCGCACGACGACCGACGAGTCAATCGGCGATCTCGGGTTCCTGGTGAACTACGCGAACGCGCTGGTTGGGAGCGCCGCACAGCCGCTCGAATACTACGTCGGTATACCAATCTTTCTGCAGATCCAATACCCCGTGGTGTTTGCAACCGGTGCGGACCCGTCCGCCAGGTTCGAGACCGTCATCCGCAAGGCCCCAAAGGGGCTCAAGGTGGAGGTCCGGGACATGTCGCCAGCGCCCAACACGCTCGGCATCTTCCGCACCGATGAACACGGCCAGATCTGGGGCATGCTCACCAATGGCTTCGACGGCCTGGCCGGGCTGGAAGTCCTCGTCCACTACGAGATCGAGGACCGCAGCACCGGCCTGTTGCCCATCCTGGGTGATGTGGTCGAAGGCGGTAGCTCGCCGGCCACGAACTACTCGTCGAACGCCGATGCGCGGAACGCGGCAATCATCGGTGCGCCTATCAAGGCCACGCTGGGCAGGCCGGGCGGCGCTTCCACCGCCACGGCGCTGGCAACGTTGCAGGTCGGGTTCGTCACCATCAGCGGGACCGCCGACTCGGAATTTTCGTCGGTCCACGGCCGACACGCCGGGGTCGTCCACGCGCTGCAGCAGTTGCGCTACGTCCACCTGTGGTTTCACCATCTCACGAGCGGCTTCATGCTCAACGGTGTGGATGAGTCCTGGTCCGCCATCCTTGGCCGCCATCGCGGCGCCGGCACGTGGCCATCGGCTGCGAACCCGGCGGACCAGGCGTACGACATCGCTCTCCCGTGCGTGCGCGTGACCGAGGCCATGCCCGTACCCAACGAGGATCGCTTTGGAGATGCCGATCAGGCCGAACTGCCCACCACTTCTTCAAGAAAGATCCGCGCCTGGCGGCTCACGTTGCTTGGGCACGACCATTTCACGATGACTTCGACGATCAACGGTTCACCCGTGGCACTCGACAACCGGACCCAGTTCTGGCGCCTGCACACAATCTGGCACGAGTGGACGCATGCCGTGGTCAACATCGTTTTGAATCGATTGGCGAACATGGACAACCATAGTTTCATGGTTCTCGCCAAGGATCCGAACACCAGCGGACAGGCCTACACCATCCGGCTGGACTTCATCGACGCGGCCAACAACAACATCCGCGTAAGCGGAGGCTGGTCCACGCTCGAAGAGGCCGTGGCGGCTGTGCCGGAAGCGGCTCTGATGGACAAGGCGACGGGTGTGCAACCCGTTCTGTCGCCCTCGCCCACTGCCGTGCCGCGCTATCACTCGGTGATCCTGGACAAAGCGGGCGTCACAACCACGAAGCTACTCAACGAGGGTCTGACGATCGATCTCAATGATCGAACCGGCCCACCCGTACTCAACGACCAACGTCTCGGCCTTCGAGTTCCGCTGGCATTCGCGTGGGCGCTATGGACGGCCTTAAGAGAGGTCGGCGGGTTCAACACGACCCTGCAGTCGACCGTCACCGGCGGCGACGTTGTCAACGACCTGAAGGACAAAGTGGCCTACCTGAGCGCTGCGAAAGCCAGGGCGATCTTTCAAGCGCTGGTCTGGGGCCCGCTGGTCGCACGGCGGACGCCCGACATCGTCGGCTCGCCCCCGCAATGGAACGACCTGACGGCTCCAGCCTTTGGCCCGACCACTTTCAGCTGGATGCAGGCGATCGAGACGCAGTTCTGGACCACGCTCAGCGCCGCCGATCGCACCGCCCTCAAGGATCTGTTCGGCGCCGCTGACAGCCCGGTGAGCTTCTATCTCTGGTTCAGCTTCCCATAGGGACGACCCATGAGCCCACACGCGACATACATTCCGCTCTCCGACGTTCTGACGTGGTGGCCCGATCACCTCTTCGGCGACCCTGGCCTGGGCACGATCGCGATCACGGGGTATCGCCTCGAGCAGGCTGCCGCGCGCGCAACCGCGCGCCTCGACCTGGCGCTCGGCACGGGCGACGACCTGGTCATCCCGCTGATTGGGCTCGACGGCTTCAAGTTTGTGATGCCGAGCACGACAACCGCCATCGAGGTCGAGTACGCCGGCGCCTTCGAGCTGCGCGCTGGCGGGTTCACGGCGAGCTTGCGCATCGCCAGCGCGTTGCTCGTCCCCGTCGATGGGCCGTATCCGAACTGGACGCCGCGGCTCGACGCAACCGGGCAGCCCGAAGCGCTGGAGCTGGCTCTGGAAGTCGGTGGGCTCGTCCTGGATGCCGACTTCTGCCCGACGTTGGAGCTCACGAACGACCTGACCCTGACGCCGTTCATGATCGGGAACACGGGCATCGTGGTCGAGGTCTCCGGCGCGCGTCTGTTTCTGTCGGGCAAAGAGATCCCGCCGCCCGGACAGCCTGAAGGGTTCCGCGGCGTCGCGCTCGACCAGGTCAAGATCTACCTTCCATCTGCGTTTGCCCTGCCCTCCATCACGCCCGATAGCCTGACCGTGCAGGGCCTCGTCATCGGTCAGGGCGGGGTCAGCGGATCGTTCTCGGCCGAGTGGCAAACGGGCTGGGATGGCCCGACACCGGTCGGCGTCGGCGCCGGAACCCTGCTGGGCCTTCCGTTCGCGTTGAGAAGTGTCGGCGTCACCCTGACGCAGAACGCCGTGACCTCGGGTGTCTTCGCTGGCGAGATCGGGTTGCCCTTCTTCGACCAGGTGCTCGCCGTCGAGGTGGCGCTCGATTCCTCGGGCGGCCTGGCACTCAACCTCGGCGCGGCCGATCCGGAGGGCTTGATCTCGCTGGAGATCCCGAATCTCGGTACGCTGCGTGTATCAAGCCTCTCGCTCGAAGCCGGCGACCTGCCGGCCGTGGTGCTAAACGGGAGCCTGCAACTCACGGTCCTCAGCCCCGGGCTGCAGTGGCCGGCAATCGACCTGCAGGGTCTGCGCATCACAGCTGCCGGCGACATCGAGTTGCCCGGCGGCTGGCTCGACCTGCAAACGCCGATTGCGCTCGACCTGTTCGGCTTCCTGCTCGAGATCAGCCGGCTGGGTTTGGGGCGCCTGGACGATGGGCGCCGTTGGATCGGCTTCTCGGGCGGCGTGCACCTGGTCGACTTCCTGCCCACCGGAGCCTCGGTCGAGGGCCTGCGCGTCACATGGGATCCGGACGGGCTGTCGGCGCCCGAGGTGACCTTGCAGGGCGTGGGCCTTGAGTTGACGCTGCCCGGTGTGCTCACGCTCGACGGCGATGTCGCCTTTATCAACGAAGCGACCGAGCGCTACTTTAAGGGAAACGTCAAGCTGGCGCTGCTGCCGCTCGGGATCACGCTGGATGCGTCGCTCAAGGTCGGGCGGAACCTCGTCGAGGACTACAAGTTCGTCTATACCTTCCTCGAGGTGACCCTGCCGGTCGGCCTGCCGTTGTGGGCCACGGGTGCCGCGCTGTATGGCCTCTCGGGCCTGTACGGCATGAACGTCAACCCGTCAGCCACAAACGGCGACTGGTATGGCTGGTACGCGGCCCAGCCGGCGCCGCTCAACGTGACGCACACCGACAAGTGGATCGGCGCCGCCGACGGAAAGGCGCTCGGCGCGGGCCTGACCCTGGGCACGCTCTTCGACCTCGGGCGCGTGGTCTCGGTCAAGGGCCTGTTTGTGCTCGTCCTCCCCGGCCCGGTGATCATGCTGCACGGCAAGGCCAACTTCCTGCAGTTGCCGCCTAGCAACGACGACCCGGCCAGCGAAGGCGTGCTCGATGCCCTGGCGGTGCTGGATGGCATGGCCGGCACCCTGCAGCTCAACGTCGACGCCGGTTACAGCCAGGGGCAGGTCCTCGACATCGCCGCTTCGGCCGAGGCGTTCTTCGACTTCGCCAATCCGCGCAACTGGCACTTCTATCTCGGGCAGGATCAGCCCGTTGATCGGCGCATCCGCGCCTCGCTGCTCGGCCTGTTGCACGGCGACGCCTACTTGATGATCGGCCCCGATGGCATCGCCACCGGCGCAGCGATCAGCTGGGGCTACGACTGGACGTTCGGGCCGGTCAAAGTCATCCTGCGGGCCTGGATCGGCGCCGAAGCCGAGATCACGTGGACGCCCCCTCAGCTCGAGGGCAGCCTGACCCTTGGCGGCGAGTTCGAGATCTCGATCGCCGGCTTTGGCATCGGCCTCAGCGCCGAGGCGACGCTCGCGGGCAAGGCTCCTACCCTGTACTGGGTCCGCGGCACGCTGCGCCTGGTCGTCAAGCTGCCGACGCCGATCAAGGACCTGGATGAGGATGTCGTCCTCGAGTGGCGCCAGGATGCGATCCCGCCCAGTGAGGATCCGTTCAAATCGATCAGCATCGAACACCCCAAGGTCGACGAAACCTGGGCGGTCAACGTCGGCGCCGCGCAGAGCGCCCTGCCTGGCAGCAGCAGCTACGTCGCCGGGCCGCTCGTGCCGCTCGATGCGCGACCCTCGGTCGCGTTCGATCGCGGCATGAAGGACATTTCTGGCGGCGCCTTCACCAGCATCGATGCCTACCCGGGCCCCACCCTGATCGGTGACCACGCCTTCGACTATGAGTTGCTCGCCGTCACGCTTGAGAAGTGGCCCAAGGCGGGCGGCCTGGCCTGGGTCCCGGTCGAGGATCTATACGGCGCCTGGATGGCGGTCGAGGACGGCGAGGGCGAGCCGGCCTTCACGCGGCTCGGTCTGTGGGCGAAGTCACCGTTCGCGTTCACACGCCAGACCGCCCGCACCTATCGCGACGCCTTTTTGGCCAACCACGCCGATTGGCCGTGCGTCGAGCCGCCGGAGGTCGTCACGCACTGCGTCGACTTCGAGGACTACAAGCTCGGCGCGACCCTGGGCGCGGCGTTCGAGCACGGGGGCTTGAGCTTCGCCCTGATCCTGTCGTCGCAAGCCGAGATCGTGGCGACCGAGGGCCTCTGCGATCAGACCCGCTCACTGCGTGTCGACGACGGCCTCGACACGCTCTGGATCATGTTCCCCGAGCCGGTGAGAACAATTGAATTGTGCCTCGAAGGGACCTTCGTCGCCGTGCGGGCCTATGCCAATGGCGTCCTGGCGGATCAGGTGACGAACCCCGAGCCCGGCGCCGTCGGGCTTCAGGCGAACAACATCGACAGCATCGCGCTTTGGACCTCCGACAATTGCGTGCTCAACCGCATCTGCTATCAGACCGAGGCGATGACGATCGAGTACACCGACGTGTTTAATCACAACCTCAGCGTGTATCAGGGCTTGCAGCGCTGGTCGAGCGCCGACGAGATCCTCGAGCCCGAGCACTGGTATCGCCTGACGGTGCAGGAGCGGATCGTGCGCACGACCAATGGCGATCGCAACGAGGAAGTCAAGACCCACGTGGCCCACTTCCAGACCGGCGGGCCGCCCGGTCTGACGCCGGCCTGGGCGCTCGATCCCACAGCGAGTGGAGCACCTGGCCCGAGCGGCGAGCCGCCCTACCCGCTGGGCGGTCGGCTGCAGGATCTGGCCCCCTATGTCGCCTGGACGATCCCATCGAGCGGTGCGGCGCCGGTCTATCGGGCCTACGACCTGGGGGTCGAATTCAACGAGAACTACATCGAGCAGCTGGTCGGCGCAGATATGGCCCTGCGGCTCACCGACGCGAACGATCACCCGGTGGTCGACGCGGCTGGGGCCGAGGTTCTGTTCGCCAATCAGTGGGCCGAACAGCCGACGGCGGAGCTGGTCGCAACCGAGTTGGCCTACACCACACGGGTCGAGAGCTGCTACGGCGCACCGATCGAAAGCTACATTGCGGATCAGAAGATCGCGTTCGCCAACGGCGTGCTACTCGAGGAGAGCTTTGACGGCGACCTGACCCAGTGGACCGACCCGCACCCGGAGGACGGCGGCACGTGGGTCGTGGCCGAAGGCGTGCTGCGCTACGACAACCTCGCACTTCCGCCCCTGGGCGCCTTGCTGGTCGCCGGCGATGCGGCCTGGACCGACTACGCCCTCGAAGTGACCCTGGGCGATGAAGGCGACGATGTCGGCCTGGCGTGGCGCTACACCAACGACCCGGTCGAGTCGTACTACCGGCTGCGCCTGAACGCCTTTGGGCGGTCGCTCGCGCGCGTCGTCGCGGGCGTGCCAACCGTGCTCTGGGAGGACGCGACCCCGTACGCCTCGACGGCCGGCCAGATCCTGGCCGTTCACTGCACCGGCGACCGGATGCGCGCCCAGCTCGGCGACGCACTGCTCTTCGACCTGGAGGACGGAGCCGCCCTGACGCAGGGCCAGGTCGGTATCTTCACCAACGCGACGGCCGCGTTCGAGCACTTCCTGGTGCGGGTCTGGCCGGGCGCGGCGCTGGAGCCGCAGACCGCCTACGGCGTCGACCTGCTGGCCAGCGGCGTGCTCTTCGCCGGCGGCCTGCGCGACGGCTGGGTCGACGCGGCCTTTGCCTGGGCGACCTTCGAGCGCGTCAACGCGCGCGTCGCCGTGATCGGGCGGGAGGTATGGGACGACGTCCGGGTTGAGGTCAACGCTGCCGCTGTCGGGCGCCAGATCGGCCTGATCGCGCGCTTTCGCCAGCCCACGCCCGGCTCATTCACCGGCTATCGGCTCGTCGTCAACCTGCACGAGTCGAACGCGACCCTGGCCCGCGTCGCGGGGACTCTCAGCGGCGGTGGGTTCGAAATCGATTCAAGCGTTGAGCTGTGGAGTTGCGCCGGCATCGGTTGCCCGATCGACTTCGGGTTGTCGACCCACCAACTGGTGTTGCGCTGCGAGGGCGAGGCCGTGATCATTGAGGTGGACGGGCTCGAGCTCGCGCGCGCAGACGATCCGGCCGGGCCTGACCAGGGTCAGGCCGGGCTGTTCCATCTCGGCGCCGACGATCCGGCTTTCTCGGATCTTGTCATCCGCTCGGCGCGTGGGACCGTGCACCACTGGAGCTTCGCCACGTCGCGGTACGCGGATTTCGTGGAACATCTCGACACCTTCAGCGGCCAGGTCGTCGTGGAGACGCTCGCGGGCGTCAACACCCCTCGTTTCGCCGAAGAGGTCGCGGAGGCCGCCGCCACCCTCGCTGCGGCGACCACGGCGCTGGCTACGGCGCGGGTCGAGCTGGCGAGTGCCGGGCCAGATGAGGTGGAGCTGCGACGGGCAGAGGCCCAGGCAGCCGTCCGGGCGCTTGCTGCCGAGTCGGCGGATCGTTTCGCGGTCCTGGCAGAGCTGTTGTTCCCAGGCGCATATCGGGCCCTGCCCCCGGTCGTGGAGGTGCTCGACCTCCGTCAGGGCGCGGACCGGCTGGCGCTCCTGCTCGAGTCGCCCGAACCTCTCGATTGGCAGCGCATCGCCGCCCGATTGGCGCGGCTGGATCCGATAACGGGCGTGTATGCGGCCGTGGAGGACGCCCTGTTGGCCTGGAGCGACGACGGAGCCCGTGCGATCCTGGCGCCGACTGGAACCGCGAACCCACCCGACGGCGACTATGAGTTGCAGCTTACCTACAGGCTCGACATCGGCTTCGAAGCGCCGGTGCTGAGGCGCGGAGCCAGCAGCGTGCCTGAGATCGCCCGTCTGAGGTTCACGCTCGGCTGATGGGCGAAAGATGTCATTAGTGGATAGTCGTCCCATGAAGTCCAGAACGCTGAAGGATGTCCAGTCTGGCCCGTCGACGTATGTTGAGCGCCAGGCTGCCCGCAGTCGGCAAACCCGAGCCCTTGAGCTCTCAGCTCCTCTACCGGCTTCGTCAGCGACACCGCCTTATCCACACGGTCCCGATGTCGATCGAAACGGCACGCCCGTCGTTGCCACTGCCCGTGGTTGCCGTGATCAGGTCACCTCCAGCGCTAGACAGCATTGTTGCGGCGGCACCCCGACGATAGGCGCTGGGGCCGGACCGCCCTTGCGACTGTCGTCGGGCCACAGTGTGACGGGGCGGTTACCCTGAATGCCCATGGACCCCCAGCTCAGGACTCCCAGGAAGCTGCAAGTTTTGTCGCAAACAACGTGAAGTCATCCGCCCACACCTGGGGCGCTTCCCAGGCCACGAAGTGTGCGCCGCGCTCAAGATCGCTGAAATGAATCAGATGGGTTTTTCGCTCAGCCCACTCCCTGGGCAGCGGTGCATCGCCCGGGCAATGGGCGACGCCGGCCGGCACCCGACTCTTCTCGGCGGCCGGCTGGTGGTGTTGGGCTGCGATGCGCGTGTCGTACGCGATGCGCATCGATGAGCCGATCGTCTGAGTAACCCAATAGATCATGATGTTGGTGAGCAACTCGTCGCGGCCGAAACGTCGCTCGATGTCTTCGCCGGTGGAAAGCGAGCTCATCATGCTGATGATCCAGGCGGCCAACCCTACGGGTGAGTCGTTGAAGGCATACGCAGCACTTTGCGGCTTGGTCGCGTTCAAAAGGCTGAACGCCCCTTCGGTCGACCACCAGGCCTGGATGAAGCCAGCGAACTCCTGTTCGGGCTGACTCAGGCTGGCGATATCCGTGGTGTAGTCTGGGTAGCCGACGTCGGTGAGATGCATTCCCAACAAGACGTCCGGTTGGCGCTGTGCCAACGACAGGCTGACGAGCGATCCCCCGTCGCCTCCCGCGATGATGAACCTCGAATAGCCCAGCAAACGCATCAGGTCGGCGAACAGATCGGCGATCCGGTCGATGGGCAGACTGCGCCGTTCCGAAAACCCGGTCCCGGGCATGGACGGCACCACCACATGGAACCGCGGATGCAGCAGGGGCAGGACCCTGTGAAACCGGTAGAAGGAGTCTGGCCAGCCGTGGACCAGGAGCACGGGCACGGCGTTCGGGTCAGGGCTCGGCTGATGAACAAAGTGCAGCGTCACGCCGTCGACGTCGGCCGTGTATTGCGGCAATCGATTGAGCGCCGCCTCCTGCCGACGCCAATCATAGTGTTGGAGCCAGTAGTCGGTCAGACTTTTCATGTAGCCCAGGCTCGTGCCGTAAGCCCAACCCGCATCCGGAGCCTCATCGGGCCAGCGTGTGTGAGCCAGT
Source organism: Anaerolineales bacterium (assembly GCA_044226485.1). Classification (GTDB taxonomy): domain Bacteria; phylum Chloroflexota; class Anaerolineae; order Anaerolineales; family UBA6663; genus UBA6663. Next base: position 153,346 of record JBGAGY010000005.1, on the reverse strand, counting down.
CTGTCGCGGAGGTCGTCGAGGACGTCTTGCTTGATGGCGAGGGTGAAAGGTTGAACGGTCATGAAGCCTCCTGTGTGTGTAGAGCACCAGTAAACCAGAGGCTCGAGCACGGGTCTTGTAAAAAAACGGCATCCCCGCGCCACCGCTACGTGGCCCAAGCAATCCAGAGCGGGCATCCGACTCCGGCGCAGGGTCGGCCGCGCCCTCATCCAGGATCGTGAGATCGCGACCCGCCCGTTGATGAGATTCGGGGTGTTATAAATAGAGCCATGACGCAGATCCACCGGAGACGATCTTCGGGGCATCCGTTTGTTTGTACGGTCTGGACCACACGCAATCTCGATGACGGGGTGTATGTGTCCACGCCTGACGGTTCCTGGGATCTCATCCTGGGCGTCGACGCCCACGGTGATCGCCAGATGTTGCTCACCGGGCACGCGACCCGTCCAGCCCTCATTCCGTACGCGGCGGGGTCGAGCTCGGTCGTGATTTCGTTCGTGCCATGGGTGTACCTGGACCCGCCCCTGCTCAATGAGTTGGTCGACGACGTGCGGCCCCTTCCCACTGTGGACCCCGATCACTTCAGCCTGTTGGGACACGCTTTTTCGTTTCCCACCTATGCCCATGCCGAGGATCTGGTCGACGCCCTGGTCGACGCCGGCCTGTTGAAGTGCGATGATGTTGTCGACGACCTCCTAAAAGGCGGGCCGAGAGCGTATTCCTCCCGCACCGTGCAGCGTCATTTTCTCCAGGCGACCGGTATGACGCACAAGACCTTTCAACAGATCTATCGCGCGCAGACAGCGGTTCGGCTCCTCAAACAAGGCACCAAACCTGCGGAAGCAGCTGCGGACGCCGGCTATACCGATCAACCCCATCTCACGAAGTCGCTGAGGCGGATCATGGGCACCACGCCCCGCGACGTGGATGACATCCACAAAATCTGACGCCGATCGGCTGCGATCCCGGCCTTGCAGGAGTGACGGCAGGCTTTGAACCGAGGCCGCCTGGGTTGCAGCGACCATTGCACTCGTGATTTCCCATGCACTGCCCACCTGGCGTGGCAGCCATCCGGCCCGATCAACGAGTTGGGATAGCAGCGGCCAGAACACAACTTCGGGCACGCAGATTGTTTGAAGACGCGTAGGCTCCCACCCCGTTGCGTACACACCTGGCGAGGCGATCATGAAGCGGTAATGCGTCGGCGCAACAGCGGCTCACGGATCGCTTTTGCATCGAGCTTCGTTGCATCCAGAAACGTCGCGAACCGCGCGAACCCTCGAGCCAGGGCTTCCGCAAAGGCCTGGTCCTTGCCGAGAGCCTGATCCTCTAACCACATCCCCAGGATGACGAACGTGTGGGTCGTGCGGTCGAGCTTGCTGTCGAACCGCGCCACGAGCCGATCGCCCCACAAGATCGGCATCGTGTAATAGCCGAACTTGCGAAGGTGCGCTGGCTTGTAGACCTCCCAAACGTAGTCAAAGCCAAACAGGACTTTGGCCCGCCCGCGTGCGCTCACCTGGTCAAGTGGCGCGAGGAAGGTAACTTCCTCCGTCGTCGTCGTGTCGAGCGGCGTCCAGGCCTTGGGAATGCGGCCTGCGCTGACATCGCTCAACGTTTTGGTGTCGCTGGCGAGCGCATGATGGATCGTTTTCCAGCCTTCGACCTGCACCTCCATGAGCTCGCCGTCCGCCAACATCCCCTCAAGCATCTTCTTGGCCGCGCGATCCGGCTCGCCACGCCCCCAGGCTTCACCCGTCCGTTTGATGCGCGCCAGTCCACTGCAGCTGACTTCCTTATGGACCAGAAAGCGATCTGTCTCAGCCTCGCTGCTCTCGCGAATGAGGTGCGCGGGCGCTATTTTCTCGGTGAGGGCATACACACGCTCGAAGCCGTCCAGGTGATGCGTCATCACGTCGCCGGTGCGCCACAGATAAAACAGAGCCAGCGCACGGTCCTTCCGGCCGCCATCCTTCTGGGCGCGTGTGCCCGGGGCCGATTCGACATCGCGGGCGCTCACGATGCCGCGTTCCTGCAGAACGATCCGCATGTCGGCGATGGCGTCTGCGTGCTCGCGGGCGATGAGGCGGATGCGCGAGTCGCCATAGTTGCCATCGCGCTCGCGGTGCATCACGGTGCGCCAATGCGGAAGTTCGTCCATCGGCCGCACGGCCAGCCAGCCACCCCAGTCGAAGAACTCGCGTTTCCGATAAGTCACCCTTTCCCACAGACCAGGCTTGTAATCGAGCACACGGCTATGCAGCGTGAGGTCATGGCTGCGCGCGATGACCTGGAGCGGATCGAGTTGCAGGTATTCGATCGCGCGCATGGCTTGCTCGGTGCCTTTGAGGCCGCGCCAACGGCGCCCGGGCCAAAGCCCTTGCTTGCCGAGGACAAAACGGCGCGCTGTTTGCATGTCAATCGTCAGCATGATGGCTCCTGATCAACGCCTGCCGACGCGCCTCAGCTGCAGGCGCTCGTCAGGTGAAGCGTTGGCGACGGCAACCTCATGGGGCCGGCTCATGCCACGCCAGGTCTTGCGCTCGCCACCCAATCGTAGCCAGCGACGCCCTGCTGCCCCAGAACCAGCCCCAATTGCCCGGCATGTTCCTGAACATGCCGCATGGCGTACATCTGCAATTCCAGGTAACTCGGCTCCATCCATGGAAAGACACACGTCTTCTGAGCTCGTTCGTCGGTCAGAGCCTTCAGAGTCGATTGGCACTTCTGCCGACAAGCGCTCAGGTAAGCCAGCACCTGTTCTTTGGTATAGGGCTCCTCAGGTAATCGTCCACGGACAAACGGCGGCGGCGGCAAAAAGCCCTCGCTTGTTCCAGTGAAGAACAAATCGGACCAGAAGATCGTGTGGTAAGCCACAAACCAAAACTGGCCATACCGGGCATCGTCGTCATCCTTCCACAAGACCATGGTCCAAAGCGAATCCGGGCAGAGCCGTATCGCGTCTTCGACGCGTATCCAATGCTGCTCCATACTGGTTCCAGACGAAGGTCCTGTAATCGATCGCCATCATCGCTCTCCTGACCCGGAATCATTTGCGCTCACTCAATCCTGCCGCCGAAATCGAAGCAGCCGGCGCCCTGTTGCTTCGGGTTGTAGGAGCTGCCTAACGCGTGCATCCACGGCGTGGCGGACGAGCCGCGACCGTGTCGCCGAAGACGCCCTTCTGAACCGAGGCCGGCACGTATTGGGGTCCGAGTCGTCACGTCAGCCCCCGCGCTCGTTAGCTGACGACTTGCCGTGAGCGACGTCCATCCCCGAAGAACGCTCAGACACCCAGGATGATCACGGGATCGTTTCGCCTCCGACAATGTCCTCGGCCACATCAGACAGGTCGTTCGCGAATTGGTGACCTCTGCCCTCCAGTGCACGAACTGTGGCTCGTGAAATTCGCCTCTTGTACCGAGCCAGATGGGCATAGGGCACGACCTCGTCATCGCGACTTTGATAAAGAAAGATGCGAGGAATCGATTGCAGTTTTCGAGCAAAACCCCGCGCCAGGGTCAGTTCGGGATAGTTCCAGTCGGCATCGCCACCAAAATACGGCGCAGCCAGCAAGAAGAGCCCTGCAATCGCTTGTTCAACACGTTCTTCAGTCAGGTATTTCAAGAGAATGGAGCCACCAACCGAATGTCCCACCAGGATAGCCGGCGTATCCAGGGTGACTAGCTCCTTGGCGATTCGCTCTTTCCAATCAACATACGCCGTACCCTCCTCAAGCGGCATTCGCGGATAATGGACGCTGTAGGCCCTTCCCAGGTGTTGTTGGAGCGATTGGGCCAGGATCCTGTCTTCCTCACATGCGGCCTCGTCGCCGCCGCCATGAACAAACAGGATGTTCTTGCCCATACCAATGACTCCTTCCAGACACCATGTGCCTGGATCGGAATCCTATCGCTTCCCTGCCGCTCAATAGCACAACAACTGCGTGGTGGGTGAACCGAGATCGCTCAGTTTGGGCATTCGAGTAGCCTCGTCAGATGCATGCGATTGTTAGCCCGTTCTTCGCCCGTCGAACTGCATTTCTGCCGTTCAGCCTCATGGGGTGAGCTGATTCGATTGCGGAACATTCCACAAGTCGCCATGAGCTAGCACGACTGCGGTGCATCGATCATCATCATTCAAAGACAAACGAAACGTGCAGGCTTCATCGCCCGACAAGGTGTCCAAAACCCGAAACGCGTATGTCGTCAGCTGAAATCGGACAAAGATAGTTTCTGAGCTTGTTACGCTTCCGGCCATAGTATAGCCGCAAGGGAGGCCGCTATGCTGAGGAAGAAGACGTCCGTTGAAGAGACCGTTCGCACCATCCGGCGGGCAACCCGGCGGAAGTTCTCAGCCGAAGACAAGATCGGCATTGTCCTCGAAGGCATCCGTGGCGAGACTCGCTGTGCGCGCGGACACGGTCCGCACTGTGCCGCCGCGATGGCATCGCCACCAGCCTCTATTACACCTGGCCCAAAGAGTTCCTTGATGCCGGCAAGAAGCGCCAGCCCGGCGATACCGAACGCCAGGCCGATAGCCGCGATGTGTCTGAGTTGCGCAATGAGGTCAGCCAACTCAATCAGCTGGTAGCCGAACTCTCGCTCAAGAACCGCGTGCAAAATAAACCTTGCTGAGTCGGGAGAAGCCATAGAACGCTTGGCTGGAGCATAGCTCCAGCCGCCTGATCCTGCCGCTATAAGCGGAGCGTTCGCCTGCTGAGAAGATGGCGATCATCCGTGTGGTGGAGCGGTCACCGCTGCCAGTGGGCCGCGTTCTAGAACAATTGAACGTGCTGCGCAGTAGCTTCTATGAGTGGTACCGCCAGTCCTTAAAGGACGGAGAGGACGGGCTCTCGCCTCGGAAGAGGGAACGGCGGCAGTTTTGGGGCCGAATCCCCGAGCAAGTGCGCGGCCAAACCATGGAGCTGGCCCTGGAGTATCCGGATCAGTCGTCGCGCGAGGGCTTCGCGCGAGAAATCGCCTTGCTCATAACCGATCGAGAGCAGTATGTCGTCTCAGAATCCAGCGTTTATCGCTTGCTCAAGCGGTTCGATCGCCGGATGCAACCGCATCCGCGTTCGAAGTGGTCACGGCCGCTGACACATTCGGCTCACCCGCCCAGTGAGTGAATGAGTTCTGGCAAACCGACTTCACCTACATCGTGATCCAGGGCTGGGGCTGGTACTACCTCTCCACCGTGCTGGACAATTTCTCGCGCTACATCCTGGCCTGGAAGCTCACGCCCACGATGGCCGCCAGCGATGTGCTCGACACGCTCGAGTTGGCGTTGAAAGCCTCGGGGCTTAAGCACGCTCGAGTGCACTTTCGTCTACAGCCCCCCATCACGTCGCTCGACTGCTTGCCAGTTGTTCGATCCATGTCGCGCTGCTGCGCCATGAACGTTTGCCACTGGGCGTCGCGCTCCTTGCGCTCCTCGCGGCGGCTCTGTTCCATGTCGAGACGTTCGCGTCCGTGCAGTTCGAGCATCATGTAGACCGCGCCGGGCACCGCGGCCAGGGCCATGATGATCGGCGGGTAGGTGCTCACGGCCTTGACGATCTTGGGGTCAAGGGGCGCCATCACGCACTCGGCTTCGCCAGTAGCTTCGAAATGGCTTTGGCGAGCTGGCCAGCGCCAGCGCCAATGGCCGACAACATGAAGGCTGAAAAGGCCGGCGCGATCGCCTGCAGCGTCTCGACCGGGACGTACGTCACGACCGCCCAGGCCCGAGGCCAATCACGCCGCCGCCCACGATGGCGACGATGCGCATGATCCAAGCGCTCGGCTTGGCGTATCAGGCCCAGCGATCAAGCAGGACAGACTCGATCCAGGCGATCTCGATCGACCCGCCGCCGGCGGCGAGCCACTTCAGCACGTCGTAGAGGTTGGTCAGATCAGGCATAAGACCTCCAGAAACGAAAGAGGCCCGGCGACCGGATCCTGTGGGATCCAGTGCCGGGCACCTTGCCGCGTCACAATCGACGTGGGTGTCGGGTATGGTTGTCAGTGGGTGGAGTGCTTAGCGAGCCGGAAGTTGTCGGGCCGGTCCCACGGACCTGAACCGCGGCTGATCTTCCAGATGCACGAGGACGGCAGCCACGCCGGAGCGCTTCAGTCGCTCCAGCTCAGCCGCTACGGTCAGGGCCCACGCCTACGGACGGCAACTGTCAGGCAGCGTGGGGGCGTCTCTCAACTCCACAATGGGCAGCATGTGCATAGATGATCTCACCTTCAACACGAGGCAACGATCGAGGAAAACACAATCGCCGAGTTTTGCTGACGGTCAGCAAAACTCGGCGATGTGCGAGGATGGCCTTGCGGCCATGTCCTCCGTTGCGCTCGAATGGATTTGAACCATCACAGCCTTTCGGCCACTAGGCCCTCAACCTAGCGCGTCTGCCAATTCCGCCACGAGCGCGTGGCTGCCGTTGTACACGACCCGCACTTAAGGGGTCGCCGTTCAACAGAGCGATAGAATTATAACGATACTCTCGACGGTTCGCAAGGCCGACCGCGACGCCGAGGGATCATCAGTCAGTGGTGGCGCCTACGGATATCATCGGGGCCAGGCACACCCGGGGGATTCGATCTCTGCAGGCAGGCTTTTCTTGTTCGAGTGACCCATGACGGCGCTTCGCCTTCCACTATTTCCACTCAATACCGTCCTGTTTCCGGGGATGGTGCTTCCCCTGCATATCTTCGAGCCCCGCTATCGCGAGATGATCAATCATTGCATCGATCATCGCCAACCCTTTGGAGTGGCCTTCATTGAGAGCGGCGCCGAGGTCGGCGGATCCGCCAACCCGCATCCCATTGGGACCTGGGGCTCCATTCACGGCGTCGAACGCCTTGAGGACGGCCGCCTGAATATCGAGGTCATCGGCCAGGAACGCTTCAGGATCGTCGAACTCCATCACGACAAGAGCTACCTCTCCGGCACCGTCGAACGCTTCCCGCTCGACTCCACGACCACCGCCCACGCCGTCGCCCTCGGCCACAGCCTGCGCCCGTGGGTCCAACGCTATCTGTCGATCCTGGGCCAGAGCGCCAACGTTCGCCTCGACGGCCAGAAGTTGCCCGACGAGCCCGCCGCCCTCGCCTACCTGGCCGCCATCGTCGCCCAGGTGCCCATGGCCGAGAAGCAAACCCTGCTGGCCTGCCCGAGCGCCATCGAACTCCTCTCGCGCGAACGCATCCTCTACCGGCGCGAGGTCTCGCTCATCAAGGCCCTGCTCCAACATCCCAACAGCCAGACGGACCCCGATATCTACCCGAACTGAGGCTCTGCCTCACACGCCCGACGGGCCCCACACCTCATCGTAGGGATGGGGCAGCAGCTCCGCCAACGGCACGGCCTGATCTTGGCCCAGCACGACCTGCGTTTCGCGGTAGTTCGCCCGGTCGACCTGGTACATGAATTCGCGACATCGACCACACGGCGGAAGCACTGTGTCGTCGCCCCAGACCGCCACGATCCGTCGGATGCGCGTCTCGCCGGCCGTGACCATCGCCGCGATGGCGGCGTGCTCGGCGCAGAAGCCCATGCCGCTCGATACATCGATACACACACCCAGGTAGACGGCTCCGCTGTCGCTCTCGAGCGCGCAGGCTACGTCGCCGGCAGTGTTGTCGCCCCACAGCGTCCGCGGGCGCAAGACGGTGCGCGCCCGCGCAATCAGATCTGCATGGTTCATTCGACCCTCCCGATCTCGCCCATTTAGCCCCGAGAGGCTCCGGCCTGTCCATCGGAGCACGGCACTCAGAATACTGGAGCAAGGAGCCTCTATTGTAGCGAGGTGCTTCCATCAAGCCGACTGTACTCGCCGATCGCGCCTTCAGAGACGCCCGGCCGCTCGGCCAGGCGCGTGGCCAGAAAGGCCGGACGCAGAGCTTGCCACGAACGAAGCTGCCTGTGGCGTCGGCCAGGCGCCGCGCCCGCTGTCCGTGACCTCTCTCGATGGTCGATGATCGCGATTCATAAGGTGCACCTGCTTGACTCAGATAGTTAAGTAACTAAACTATATGCATGACAAACGAAACTTCCCGGCTCATGGCCGAAGCCACGACCACCTTCACCCGGATCTTCATGAAGTACGACGCCCTGCAGAAGCGTCCACTGGAGATCAGCAGTGGCACGGTCCTTCCCGCCTCCCAGATCCACATGATCGAAGCGGTTGGGAGTGGCCAGGGCGAGACGGTGACGGCCCTTGCCGCGCACTTCGCCATCAGCAAGAGCGCGGTGTCGCAGATCGTCACCAAGCTCGTCCAGGCGGGTTACCTGCGCAAGACCAAAAAGAGCGGCAACGAGAAGGAGATCGTGCTGAGACTGACGCCCAAAGGACGGCGAGCCTACCAGAAACATGCGCGTGCCCTCGCCAAAACCATGGCGGGCGTGATCGACCTCGGGAAGCATTATTCAGAGCCGGAAATCCGAGGATTCTTGAACATCCTGGCTGACATCGACCGCTGGTTTGGGACCTTTGCACTTTCGGAGAAGTAACATGAAACTCGATTTCGCTAGACGCAATATGGATATCGCCACCTATCCGTTCAGGTTCATGCGCATCCTGGGGATCGCGGGGACCGGCGGTTGCGAGATCAACGAATGCTTTCTCACTCTCGAGAAGATCAAGCCCCACAACGAGGAGAGTTGGATTCGGGAGTGGGCGCACCTGGCCGAGCGCGTCGAAGGAGTCGCCCACACGGCCTGCCGCTCTGGCCAACGAGAGACAGCCCGCCGGGCCTATCTGCGCGCATCGGCCTACTATCAAGCGGCGATGTTTTCGCTCTCCCCCGCCGATCGCCGCATGTTTCGGTATCTGACACGCAGCCGCGACCTCTTTCACATCGCCGCGCGGTTGTTCACGCCAGCCATCGAAGTTCTCGAGATCCCGTTCGGTGACGCGCGCTTGCCGGGATACTTCGTGTCGACAGGCCGGCCCCAGAGCCCGACGCTTCTGGTCGTCAACGGTGGCGACTCGACGAACGAGGAGATGGTCCACTTCATCGGGATCTCCGCGGCGCAACGCGGCTGGAACTGTTTGATCTTCGAAGGCCCCGGGCAGTGGAGCGCGCTCCAGCTGAATCCCGGATTGGTGATGACGGTCGAGTACGAGAGACCCGTGAAAGCCGTGGTCGACTACCTCCTGCAACGTCCGGATGTGGCCCCCGACCAGATCGCGCTCTACGGCCTGTCGCTGTCCAGCCTGCTGGGGGCACGAGCGGTCGCCTACGACAAAAGGATCTGTGCCTGCATCTTGAACGGCGGCCCGGTGGTGGACGTCAACCAGGCCTGGGAAGCCGTGCGACCGCCGTGGGTGAAGAAGACGATCCCAGGACTCTGGGATGTGCTCTTCTCGCTCTTGATGAAGGTCAATGCGCAGTTCGCGGGTTTCGTGAACCACTTCGAGTGGTCGCTGGGTGTGTCATCCTTACGGGGCGTCCTGGATGCCTTTGCACCTTTCAACATCCGGTCGCTGGCCGCGGACATCGAGTGCCCCACCCTCATCCTGGAAGGCGAAGGCGAGTACGCCCAAACCGATGCGCCGAGCGTCAAACTGGCCCTGCGCTTCATCGGCGATATCAAGGGACCCGTCACCCTTCACGAGTTCCGGGTCGCGACCGACGGCTGGGCGGCGAGCCACTGCCAGATCGGCGGCCCAGAAGCCGCCAGCGCCGTGATCTTCGACTGGCTCGACCTTGTCGTGTTGCAGGGCGCGCACCTTGAACCGACCCGCTTCGATCCTTCGGCGATTCTTCGCTATCACCCTGGGCCCGACGTTGTGCGCCTCATCGAGCGCATTCACTGCAGCGTGATCTGACGCACCCGCCTATCTGGCCCAAAAGGCCTGCGATTTCCTGCCCGAACGTCGCCCTGCGGGGCGACCAGTTATAATCGCCGCATGCGAATCGTCGTTGACGCCATGGGCAGTGATTTCCATCCGACTCCCGATGTGGAAGGCGCGGTCCAGGCCGCGCGCGAAGCCGGGGTTTCCGTGACGCTGGTCGGGGATGAAAAACGGATCCGACCGATCCTGGCCGCCCAAGACACCGCCGGCCTTTCCATCGACGTGGTTCACGCCGACGAGGTGTTGACCATGGAAGACAAGGGCATGGCCCTGGTCCTGAAGGCCAAACGCCCGGGGGCCAAGAACTCGATGGCGATCGGCATCGACCTGGTCAAGCGTGGCGAGGCTCAAGCATTCGTGACGATGGGGAATACCGGAGCCGCTTCGGTCACGGCTTACTTTCGCCTGGGCACCCTGCCCGGCGTCGATCGCCCCGCCCTCGCGCCGACATTACCCAACGAGAAAGGCACAGCCGTCCTCGTCGACGTCGGCGCCAACCCGGATTGCAAGCCCCGTAACCTGCTCGAGTTCGCGCTCATGGGGAGCGAGTATGCGGCTCGGGTGCGCGGCGTCAACAACCCACGCGTCGGCCTGGTTTCCAACGGCGAAGAAGCCGGCAAGGGCAGCCAGCTCGTCAAGGATTCGTTCCCGCTGCTCGCCGCCTCGGGCCTCAACTTCGTGGGCAACATCGAGGCCAAGGAGTTCTACAAGGGAGAGGTCGACGTCGCCGTGACTGACGGTTTCACAGGCAACGTCCTTCTGAAGACTTCGGAGTCGGTCGCGAAGCTTCTGATGATCAAGATCCGCGACCAGCTGACCCAGAGCGGCCTGGGCGTCAAACTCGGCGCCGCGCTCGTGCGCCCGGCTCTGCGCGAGGTGCGCAAACTGCTCGACCCCGGCGAGTACGGCGCCGCGCCACTGCTGGGCGTCAACGGCCTGGTCTTTATCGGGCACGGCCATTCCGACGCCCATGCCGTCAAGAACGCTGTCAAGATTGCCAAACAGGCCGTCGAGGCCGACGTCCTCACGGCCATCAAGGGCGCCATTCGTGGTGCGGCAACCGCCGAGACCGCGGCCTGATCTCATCGTCTGAAGGAAATCGAATACCGTATGCGCATCGTCTCCAACGACAAGTCCATCCAGCGTAATCAGACCATCGCACGCTGGACGTTGATCATCGGCATCGCCGTGCTCGTTCTGGCGTTATTCGCCAATCTGTACGTGGCAGTGCCGATGCTCGGCAACAACTCGCCCGATGCCGCGCTGACGCCGCAGCAAAGCCAGTACACGATCTATTCGTTCATCGGCCTGCTCCTGGGCTACACGCTGACGACGATCTCGACATCGCTCAACGGCCGCTACGGCCGGCGCCCCGACAAGGGACTGGCAGCCGCCTTGCGCGGCAACAGCAACTCCTACGCCCTCTTCAACTACATGCTCGGGGCCAGCCACGTTCTTGTCGCGCCTGGCGGCACGTACGTGCTCGTTCCGAAGTACCAGACCGGCCCGATCCAATACGCCAACGGCAAGTGGAAACACGCCGGCCAATCGATGCTCTCGCGCATTTTCTTGCGTCAGGATGTGTTGGGCAATCCGACCACCGATGCCAAGCTCGAGATCGACGCTCTGCTGAGGCATCTGAAGAAGCACGCGCCGGATGTTTCGATCGAGCCACAAGCCGTGGTCGTGTTTATGAGCCCGCGCGCCGTGCTCGACGTGGGCGACTCGCCGGTGCCCGCCGTCCAGGTCAAGCAACTCAAAGACTTCATCCGCAAGCAACCCAAACGGCCGAGCATCCCGGCCGACGCGCAGGCACAACTGGCCGGCACCGTCACCAGCAAGACCGAGACCGAGGCGGAATAAGGCGTTCTTACGAACCGAAACGAACAGCCGGGCGGCTCGATCGACTCGAGTTGCCCGGCTGTTTTGTGTTAGGAGCGATCGAACTCGAAGCGGCTTCGCCCACCGGCCGTGTCGACTCGCCCGGTCAGGCCGATCGGCTCGACGTTGGCATCAGCCAACCGGTCGAGATCCCCGCCATCGACGTCCGCCAGAAACCTTTCGCCGTTGGCCAGCGAACCGATCAGCAGCCCCTTTTGCGGCGCACCCTCACGGCCGTAGGTCACGGTGGCGCTTTCGATCACGGCCGGCCCCTCTGGTCGCCCGGCCACGGTCCGCTTCGGAAGCGCATCGACCTCGGCCTGCAACGAGCCGGGCTGGGGCGAACGCTGTCGCGGCGACGAGCCGTATACGCCAACCGCCGTCTTCGACATGTATCCGCCGTTGGCCACCACAAGGCCGAGCGCGCCTGGCGACCGTCGCAGTCGTTCCACCAGCGTGGCGATCGCGTGAAGGCTGTAGGCGTTGCCAGGGCCGCCGAAGAACGGCAACCCGCCGGTCACGGTCAGGCCACGCGGATCATCGATCCTCAGGTCGAAGGCGTCGACCAGATTGAACACCGGCGCGGCGAAGCACGAGTAGAGATCGAGAAAGTCGAGGTCGCTGAGCGCGCAGTCAGCTTCCGTCAGCGCGGCCTGCACGGCCAGGATTGCGGCGGGGCTGCGGCTGAGATCCGGTCGCTCGAGCACAGGATGCTCGACCGCCTGAGCATGCCCGTGCAGGTAGACCCAGCGATCCTCGGGGATCCCCAGCGCGCGCGCATGATCGACCGACGTTAACACAAGCGCCGCGGCCTGATTGACAAGATCACGCGCCACAGTGAGGCGCAGATACGGGTCAGCCACGGGCCGGTTGCGCGGCCCCGGCAGGGCCAGATTGGCTGCTGTGAAGGCCTCGCGCAGTGCGGCGTGCGGATTCGCGACGGCCACCCAGGAGAACGGCGCCAGCAACTCGCCGATGGCGCGGCGGTAGGAGTCACGGTGAAGGCCAAGTCGGGCGCGGCGAGCCTGGTCGAAGAGGGCATAGCCTGCCGCTGCATCAAAGCGTTGGGCGCGGATGAGGCTGTTCCCCAGCGTGTCATCGAACGCCGAGCCGCGCTCGACCAGATCCCCGTCGATCCGCTCCGTCCAATCCGGCGCGACGCCCTGAGCGGTGAGATGCCGTTGTGTGGAGAGCGCCTCGGCCCCGACGACGAGAGCCAGGCCGACGGAGCCCGCTTCGATGGCCGCCGCCACCGCCGCGACGAGAGTCTGCGGCGACTGGCCACCGGGGGCCTCGAGCCAGGCCTCGGCCGGCTGGCGCCCAAGCCGGGCCGTGACCGCGCGCGGAAAGTTGGTCGAGCGCCCGAAGCACGCGATGGAGTCTGGCGCCGACGTCTCGATCTGCCGCACACCGGCCACCAGATCGATGTGAGCCGAGAGGTCCGCCATCGACCGGGCGTCTTCGAGGGCCGCACGAGCCGCGACCGCCGCCAGATCCACTGGCGATCGCGCCGCGTAGATCGGATCCTCTGTCCGCTCCGTGATCTGGCCGACGCCGACGATGACCGCTCGAGTCATGCAAAGAGTATATCGACGCGCGGCCGGGACGGCTGCGTCAGGCGGCGCCCCCGCTGTAGCGGTCGTACCGGGCTCGATAGCCCAGCAATCGCCCCAGCGGCGCGAGAAAAAAGAAGAGGATTTGCTGAACGATGTAGGGCGGCCGGGCCAGCCTGAACTCGCGCGCGTAGGCCTGGCCCACCACGACCGCCTGCAACAGCCCTGGCGATCCGTTGGCCCGGGTCTGCCCGTCCCGCGCGAGGCCCCAGGTCGTTTCGAAAAACGTCTCGGTCTGCAAGGCCGGGCGCGTCTGCCAGAGGACGCGGGCCAGCTCGTCGGCGGCATTGTGCATCCAATGGTGAGTTCCGGCCGGGATTGTGAATGTCTCGCCAGCCTTGTAGGCTTTGACGTGGCCGTCGAGGCCGGCCGTGATCTCGCCTTGTAGAACCTCGAAGCGTTCCTCTTGCGACGGGTGATAGTGCTCGGTCGGAGCCTGCGAGTGCGGGGGATACAGCGCCTCGACTTCAAGCAGCGCCCCGCCCGTTTCGCCGGCGGTCTTCCTGAAGATGAGTTGGTGACCGGCCCGATTCGAGAGCACGTCGCCTGACCTCGCCATGTCGTTTGCCTCCCCGTGATCCGCCCGACGCCGCCTGTCGAGCCGATCTTGGAGACATCCTCCCTCAATCGCAGCGGCCTGGCGCCGACCGTCAGGCGGAGCGCCGCGTCGGACCTTCGTAGGAAAGGCGGCGTTTGCAGCGCCCAACGGCCGCGCGCAGGCGCTGATGGACCCCGGAAACGCCCTGCCCATTGACTCAGGGGCGACCACCCCTATAATGAAGGGTCTGGTCTGCGGCGTCCCTGGCCCCATCGGCCCAGTGTCAATTCAGTCGTTTCACCCGCCACGTCAGCCCAATCGAGTTGTCGGAAACCATGGCCACGCGTTCAGCCGAGTTCTCGGCCCCCAACCAGTACACCTACGATCGGCGTTCCATTGACCGCTGGATCGTGTCGCATCTCTGGCGCTACCGCTGGCGTCTATTGGTGATGCTTTGCATGTACGGCGTCTCGTCCTTTGCGTTCTCGTCGGCGCCGCTGCTGATCGGCGCCGCCGTCGACTCCATGCTCAAGGGGAACGACGTCTCCACTCTGATTCCACTGACGCTCGGTGTACTCATCGTCCTGGTGGCGGATGGCCTTTTCAACCTGATCGGTGCCTTCCAGTGGGAGTTCGTGGCCAAACGCTTCTCGGCGGATGCGCGCCAGGAACTGTACGCCAGCCTGCTCGAGAAGAACCAGGTCTTCCACAACCGTCAGCGCGCCGGAGACCTGATGGCACGCGCCACTGACGACGTGGGCCTGTTGAGCGATATGGTCACGCCGGGCTTGAGCATCATCCTCGAAACTGTGTTGTTCAGCATCGCGCCATTGGTGTTTCTCGCTCTGCTCGACCCACAGCTCCTGCTGGTGCCGTTCCTGTTCTTCATCGTGTATGGCTTCGCGGTGCGCGCGTACACGCGTGAACTCGAGCCGGTGGTCGAGCGCCAGCGCGTGCAATACGGCGATCTGAACGCCAAGCTCGAGGAGACGATCAGCGGCATCGAGGCCGTCAAGGCCAGCGCCCAGGAGCCGGCCGAGCGGAATCGTGTCAACGAGCTCGCGCGCAAGCTGCGCGATACCTTTGTGGCCCAGGGCACAATCGAGGCCCGCTACCTGCCGCTGCTGTTGTTCGCTATCACCATCGGCCTGCAGTTCCTGCATGCGCTCCTGCGTGTTCAGGCGGGCGCCCTCGACGTCGCCGGTGTGATCACTGTGATGGGTCTGATGGGTGTCTTGCGCTGGCCGACGTTCGCTTCGATCTTCACGTTCTCGATCGTGCAGGCGGGCCGGGCCAGCGCCGGCCGCATCCTCTCGGTCATCCAGGCGCACACGGATCTCGACCAGAACACCGGCGGCCACAACGCCCCGATGAAGGGCGAGATCGCGTTCGAGCACGTCACCTATGGCCAGGCGGCCCACGCCGAAGCCGGGCCGCTGCTGCGCGATGTGTCGTTCACGATCGAGCCCGGCCAGACCGTGGCGATCGTGGGTCAAACCGGCTCGGGCAAGTCGAGCCTGACACAGCTCATCAACCGCACCTACGACGCCACGGCCGGCCGGGTGCTGATCGATGGCGTCGACGTGCGCGAATGGAGCCTCGACGCGCTGCGTTCGCAGATCTCGAAGATCGAGCAGGACATCTTCCTGTTCTCGCGCTCGATCGCCGACAACATCGCTTTCGGGCGGCCGGGCGCGACCCAGGCCGAGATCGAGGCCGCCGCGCGCGCCGCGCAGGCCCACGACTTCATCATGAGGACCAAGGACGGCTACGCGACGGTGATCGGCGAACGCGGCATGACGCTCTCGGGCGGCCAGCGCCAGCGCATCGCACTCGCCCGCGCCTTCCTGGCCGACCCGCGCATCCTGATCCTCGACGACTCGACCAGCGCCATCGACAGCGCCACCGAGGACGAGATCCAGAAAGCCATCCGCCAGATCCAGACCGGCCGCACGACGCTGCTGATCACTCACCGCCTCTCGCAGATCCGGTGGGCCGACACCATCATCGTCCTCGACGCCGGCAGGATCGAAGCCTGCGGCTCGCACGAGGAGCTGCTGCGGGCCTCAGCGCTCTACAGGCGGATCTTCGCGCGCTACGAAGACAAGGGCGCGAAGCTGAAGATGGCAGGCGCGCGGCCCGCGGGGTCAGGCGTCAGGCTTCAGGCAGCCGATGCCGGCGCCGACGGAGCGGCGCCACCCAACGTCAACCCACAGGTCACGGATGCCTGAGAGCGACGACCTGACGACACGACGAACCGACTATCCGACTACCTGACCAACAGACTAGCCGACTAAACCATGGGCTTCATTTTCGACGGCCTCGACGCAGAGGCCTACGACCGCAAATACAGCGACGGCGACCTGGTGCGTCGCGTCCTGGGGTATTTCTGGCCCCAACGTGGGCGCTTCGTCACAGTGGCCGCCATGATCCTGGCGCAGTCCGGCGTCGACATCGGGCTGCCGATCTTGGTGTCGCGCAGCCTGGATGCCGTGCAGGCCGGCGCCGTCAACGCCTTGTTTGCCGCGCTCGGCATCATCGCGCTGGGCAGCCTGTCATGGGCCTTCAACTACGTCCGACGATCGATGTCGTCGCGCGCTGTCGCCGACGTGGTGCTGAAGCTGCGAGAAGACGCGCTCGACGCCGTGCTGCGCCGGGACCTGTCGTTCTACGACCAGTTCCAGTCGGCCAAGGTCGTCGCGCGCGTCACGTCCGACACCCAGGCCTTCTCACAGGTCGTGACGCTGACGATGGAACTGCTCAGCCAGATCCTGCTCGTCGTCGTTCTCTTCGCGTATCTGTTCTCGGTGGATCTTCAACTGACGCTCGTGTTGCTGGCGTTGACGCCGTTCGTGGTCGGCGTGGCGCTCAGTTTCCGGCAGATGGCGCGCGCCGCGATCACGCGCTCGCGGCGGATCAACTCGACGGTCAGCGCTCACATCCAGGAGACCGTCAACGGCATCTCAGTGGCCAAGACCTTCCGCCAGGAAGCCGGCATCTACGACGAGTTCTCGGGCGTCAACGAACAGTCTTTCAAGATCAACGTGCGCACCGGCCGGATCTTCTCGGTCATCTTCCCGGTGCTCAACATCCTGGCCGGCATCGGCACGGCCAGCCTGACCTACCTGGGCGGTGTGGCGACCGCCGCCGGACGCCTGACGGCCGGCAACTGGTACCTGTTCATCCAGGGCATGAACCTGTTCTGGTTCCCGGTCACCAGCATCGCATCGTTCTGGAGCCAGTTCCAGCTCGGGCTGGCGGCGGCCGAACGCGTCTTCGCCCTGCTCGACGCCGAGGCCAAAGTGGTGCAGGTCGCGTCCGAGCAGCCCGAGCGGCTGCGCGGCGGTGTGACCTTCGAACACGTCAACTTCAGCTACATCGACGGCCAGCCGGTGCTCGAGGACTTCTCGCTCGACATCGCGCCCGGCGAAACAATCGCGCTGGTCGGGCACACCGGCTCTGGGAAGAGCTCGATCGCCAAGCTCATCGCGCGCTTCTACGAGTTCCAGAGCGGTAGCATCCTGATCGACGGTGTCGACATCCGCAGGTTCGACCTCGAGGCCTACCGCCAACAACTCGGCATCGTCACTCAGACGCCGTTTCTGTTCGACGGCAACGTCCGCGACAACATCCGCTACAGCCGCCCCGAGGCCGACGATGCCGCCGTCGAAGCCGCCGCGCATCGCGTGGGCGGCGGCGACTGGATCGTGTCGATGCCGAAGGGTCTCGATACGCCGGTCGGCGAGCGCGGCGGCTCGCTCTCGATGGGCCAGCGCCAGCTCGTGGCCCTGGCGCGCGTGGTGCTGCACGACCCCGCGATCTTCATCCTCGACGAGGCCACAGCCAGCGTCGACCCGCTGACCGAGGCCCTGATCCAGGAAGGCCTCGACGTCGCCTTGCATGGCCGGACGTCGATCGTGATCGCGCACCGGCTATCGACTGTGCGCAACGCCGACCGCATCATCGTGCTGCGCCAGGGCCGCATCATCGAGTCGGGCACGCACGAGGATCTGCTCGAGGCGAACGGGCACTACGCCGAGCTGTACAACACGTACTTCAGGCACCAATCGTTGGAGTACATCGAAAAGGTCGGGTGATCGGGCGCGGCTGTCAGTCCTGTCCCTCACCGATGGCCCAGTCGCTCACGACCTCGCCGTCAGCGGGGATGCGCAGCCGGTCGGGGCCGATGCCCTGACGGTCGGCAACCGTGCGCAGATCAGCTCGCGAGACGGTGCCGTGATCGAGCGAGTCCAGATGGACCGCCACCACGACGGCCGTCGACGCTGCCTTGCAGACCGCGACAGTCTGTTCAGCATCCATGACGATCAGGGTGCCGGGCCCCCAGACCGCGCCGCTCGAGTGCGTGACAATCACGTCCGGGCGGGCCCGCGCGATGACGTCGAGGACCTCGTCGGTCAGGATCGTGTCACCCGCCCAGTAGAGCGTGGGCTCGCCCTCAGCCCTGAAGACGAAGCCCGACGTGCGCCCCATGTCTGCCAACACCGCACCGCTGCCGTGCTGGCCAGGCGTGCGGGTCAAGTGGATCCCATTCCACTCCACCGAGTCGACTACCGGCCTGACGTCTTGAAAGCCCTTCGAAACGATCGTGGGCTCGTCGCCGGGCTGGCAGAAAAGCGGCAACGCTTTCGGCACGCGATCGTGGGCCACCGGATCGAAGTGGTCGGAGTGCAGGTGGGAGACCACGACGACCTCCGCGCCGGCCAGCACGTCCTCGATCGAGCACGGCAGCTCCACCAGCGGATTTGGGGACCTGCCGGTGTAAGACGGCCGACTATGCCTTGGGGCGAGGTAGGGATCAATCAACCACAGTCGCCCGCCATAGGTCAGCCGAAGTGTCGCGTTGCGAATCAACTGAAGTCGCATCTCATGGCTCCGATCACGCCAGTAGATCGTAGGACCATTGCGGCGCGCGACGCGCGACCAGCCGCTCGGCCACACGTGCCAGACGCAACAGAGTCACCTCATCCCATGCCTTGCCGATCGCCTGCAGCCCGACGGGCAAACCCGCCGCGGTGTAGCCTGCTGGAAAGACAATGGCCGGCAAGCCCGTCAGGTTGGCGGGCGTCACAAAACGCATGATCTCGACCAGAGTCGTGAGATCCGACTCGCCGTGCGGCAGCGCAGCCGGCGGGATGGCAGGTGCGGCGATCCCTGTCGCTGGCGTGACGATCACATCGACGTTGGCTAACGCCTGATTGAAACTGGCGATCGCGTGAGTGCGCACGCGCTGGGCCTTGAGGTAGTCGTGCGTCGCGAATGCGCGCGCCAGGGCCAGGTTGATGCGCACGTCAAGACCGTGGTCGCCACGGTGAGCAGCGTACGTGGCGTCCATGGCCTGGGCCATCTCACCCGCGATCGTCAGAGTGTGCGCGACCCGAGCCGCCTCGAGATCGGCCATGACCACTTCGCTCAGGCTCGCGCCAGCCTCGACGAGCCGATCGACCAGCGCGCGGCAGATCGCCACGACCTCGGCATCGGCGTGCTCGAACCAGGGCCAGAACACGCCGAGCTTCAGGCCGCGCGAGTCGGCCTGATCCCAACCCGCCAACGTCGGCTGCGGCTGCTGCAGCGAGTTCGGGTCACACGGATCCGGCCCGGCCATCAAGGCGTAGCCCAGAGCGGCGTCGGCGGCCGTCGCCGCGATCGGGCCGAGGTGCGCGACACTCCAGCACAACGGCGCGGCGCCGAACTCACTGACACGCCCGAACGTCGGCTTGAGGCCGACCACGCCGCAGAACGCGGCCGGGATGCGGATCGATCCGCCGCCGTCAGCGCCCACGGCGAGCGGGCATAGGCCGGCCGCGACGGCCGCTCCGGACCCGCTCGACGATCCGCCGGTGAAATGATCGGGCGCGTACGGATTGCGCGGCGTGCCGTGGTGCGGGTTCAGGCCAGTGACGCCGATGCCGATCTCGTGCATGTTGGCCTTGCCGATGAACAGCGCCCCGGCAGCGCGCAGCCGGGCGGCCACTGTGGCGTCTTCACGCGCCGGCACGCGTCCGAGGAAGGATGTGCCGACCGTGGTGGGATAAGGCGCCAGGTCGACTTCGTCTTTGACGGCGACCGGAACGCCTTCGAGAGGGCTGCGCGCCTCGCCGCGTCGGATGCGTTCAGTCGACTCGGCAGCCTGTCTGAGCACCTCGTCGCGCATGACGGCGATGATGGCGCGCAGGGGCGGTTGTGCCGTGTTGCTCGACTCGATCGCGGCCAGGGCGCGCTCGGCGACGGCTGCCGGGGTCGTCTGACCCGAGCGGTAGGCGCGAGCGAAATCCGCGACAGTGGCGAACGGGCCGCGCTCGGCGCCGGAATCGTCCGGCCATTCGGCGCGCGACACACCAGCGCTTGCCCGGCTCGCCGCTGCATGCAGCGGCTGATAGGTCGGCGGCTCGTCGAAAGACCGCGACCGCAGGGCCGTGATGCCGCTGCTCTCGAACAGGCTCGGGATCAGCAGCCCGCCCAATGGGCTCTCGAGAGCGGCTGCGAATAAGCGCAGCGCATTGCCTGCGAGATAGGGAAGCTTGACCGACCGAAGATCGTAGACCGGGCGTGAGGAAACGTTGTGTGGCATAAGGTCTCGGCGAGCACAGAAGAGCCGATCGTTTGCAACGCGCAAACGGGCAGCGGGTCAGCTCTTCTTCTTCCAGTATCGGATCAGGCCGTCGGCCGACATGCCCATGGGCCCGGCGCTGTTGAATCGTTCGCGCTCGTCTTCGAGGAGATCGCGGTTGTCGAAGTCGATCAGACGCTGAAGCACCACCTCGCGGTCTGGCAGGTCTCGAGCGAGCTCGGCCTGCTCATCGACGAGCGCTGCCACGCGCCGCCAGTGGGTGTCGACGGCTTCAGCGCCCGTGACAGCGCCAAAGTGCGTGAGATACAGGCGCTTGAACGCGAGAGCCCGCATCCCCTCCGCGGACTCAAGCCAGGCTTCGCGCTCGAACTCGGGCGGCGGCGATGGGATGCGGATATGTTGACCGCCTTCGAGGCGGATCGCCGCGACGTCGCCGACGAAAGCTTCGTCGCCGAGTTGCCAGACCAGGTGGTGGCGCGCGTGACCGGGCGTGTCGTGCGCCACGAACGTCAGACCAGCCACCTGGATCGTCTCGCCGCCGTTCAGCGCATGCACGCGTTCGGGCGGCGACGAGAGATACGGCCCCCAGAGCTCGTCCATCTGATCGCCGTAGATCCGCGTCGCGCTGGCCAGCAGCTTCTCGGGCGCGATCAGGTGTGGCGCGCCAAAGGCGTGGACGTATACGTCGGCGCCCTGGCGAGCCCACCAGCCAGCCGCGCCGGCGTGATCAAGGTGAATGTGTGTCAACAGCACGCTGCCGATGTCGGCCGGTTTCAGTCCGTGCTCGGCCAGGCGACGCTCGAGTGCGGGCAGAGTCGAGCCCGGGCCGCATTCCACGAGGACGGCGCCGCCCGGCCCCCGCACCAGGAACGAGGCCACGGCCCGCGGCGAACGCTTGAAATTCAGGTCAAGGACGTGGATGGAGTAGTCGATCATGCCAGGTTGGAGTGTGGGCGGCCCCGAACCGGATCGCCGGGGCACCTGGATTGTACCTATCCGCCCCTGCCCCCAATGGGGCAGTTTCCCGTCAACTCATACTAAATTCGGTTCCACACGGATTTCGGCCTATGCTATACTTGCGTAGTATCCGTTTGTGGGTTGGGTCTGCCTGTCTTGCCTTCGCTCGTTCGTTGGCCGCCGATAGTCACGTCCGCCCCCGTTCACCTGGCATGAGGAGCCAAAATAAGATGGAAGCACGTTTGTACGTCGGCAATTTGCCCTATTCGACGACTGAGGAGGAGTTGCGCGATCTGTTTGCGCAAGCCGGCGAGGTCAAGTCAGTGGCCGTGATCAAGGATCGCGACAGCGGCCGCTCGAAGGGCTTCGCGTTTGTGGAGATGGGCAGCCAGGCGGACGCGGAAGCGGCGATTGCCCGCTTCAACAACGCCGCGCTCGGCAACCGCAACCTGACCGTCAATATCGCGCGCCCGCGAGAAGATCGCCCGCGTGACTTCGGCGGTGGTGGTGGCGGCGGCGGCTTCGGTGGTGGTCGCGGCGGCTTCGGCGGTGGCGGCGGCGGTGGTGGTCGCGGTGGCGACCGGCGCCGTGACGGTGGCGATCGCGATCGACGCCGTTTCTAAGCCCAATCGAAACACGACTGACGACAACGGGGCGGCCCTAAGCCGCCCCGTTGTGCTATCTGCAGATCATCCTCGCGAGGACGACATGCCACGCAGCCTCGACTTCGGCGCCGCCTACTATCCTGAGCACTGGCCAGAAGCACAATGGCCTCGCGACATCGAGTTGATGCGCGCCGCGGGTTTCACTGTGGTTCGCCTGGCCGAGTTCGCATGGTCTACCATGGAGCCCGAGGAGGATCGCTACGACCTCGATTGGCTCGAGCGTGCCATCGACCTATTGAGCTCCGCCGGCATCGCGACAGTGCTCGGCACGCCCACGGCAGCGCCGCCCGCGTGGCTCACGCAGCGCTATCCATCGACTCTCGCGACGATCGACATGCAGGGTCACCGCGACTCGCATGGCGCGCGCTGCCACTACTGCGTCAACGATCCCATCTATCACGATAAGTCGGCGGCCATCGCGAATGCCATGGCCGAGCGCTTCGGCTCGCGAGCCGATGTCATCGGCTGGCAGATCGACAACGAGTACAGCCGCGTCTGCTACTGCCAGACGTGCCGCACCGGTTTCCGATCCTTCCTTCAACGGCGCTTCAGCGACCTCGAGACTCTCAACCGGCGCTGGGCCGCTGCCTACTGGAGCGAGACCTATCAGAGCTGGGATCAGATCGACCCACCCGGTCACGCAGTAAGCAACCCAGGCCTCGCGCTGGCCTGGCGCGACTTCATCACAGAGTCGTACCGAGTGTTCCAGGGCAAGCAGGCCACCGCGATCCGAGCCCATGTCGGCCCAGACGTGTGGATCACGCACAACTTCATGAAGTGGTTCGACGGCTTCGACCACTACACGATGAGCCAGGACCTCGATCTGGCGAGTTGGGACTGGTACGAGCCAGCCGGTTGGTCCGACCCTCTCGCGAGCGGCGCCATGCACGACCTCGTCCGCGGCTACAAGCGGCGCACCTTCTGGTTGATGGAGACCCAGCCCGGCCACGTCAACTGGTCGCGCACCAACATCGACCTGCAGCCCGGCCGTGCGCGGGCCTGGGCCTGGCACGCGATCGGCCACGGCGCCGACGCGGTGTTGTACTGGCAATGGCGCAACGCCCTCAACGGCCAGGAGCAGATGCACGGCTCCCTGATCGATCAGAGCGGCCAACCACGGCCGTTCTACGCAGAGGCGCAGGCCGTTGGAGCTGATCTGGCGCGGGCTCGCGAAGTGCTGGCGGGCACGACGGTGCAGAGCCGGGTGGCCATCCTCCACGACTTCGGCAGCCGCTGGCTGCTCGACAACCAGCGCCACCACGGCGACTTCGACTACATCCAGCACCTGCTGCGCGCTTATGGGGCCATCGCGGGCCAGAACATCAGCGTCGACGTGGTCAGCGCCGATGCGGATCTGGCGCCGTACGCCGTCGTCATCGCGCCGGCGCTGGCGCTCTTCACGCCGGAACGGATCGAGCGCCTCAAGGCGTTCGCCCAGCACGGCCATCTGGTGCTGAGCCCGCGCACGGGCACGCGCGACTCGGCCGCGTCGTTCTGGCAGGAGCGCGCGCCGGCCGGGCTGCGGGAACTGGCAGGCTGTGAAGTCGAGGAGTACTACGCGCTGGATGAAGCGATCGCCATCGAGGGCGAGGTCGCAGGCTCAGTCGACACCTGGGCTGAGCGGCTCAAGGTGCTCGCCGACAACGTGCGCGTGATCGCCCGCTATCATGGCGCCAACGGCTGGCTCGACGGCCGGCCCGCCATCGTCCGCCGCCCGACGGCGAGCGGCAGCGTGACTGTGTTCGGCGGGCAGTTCGATGTCGCCACACTGCGATCGGCTCTGGCGCCGATCCTGGAGACGGCGGGCATCTCACCGGTGATGGCCGTGCCTGACGGAGTGGAAGCCCTGCGGCGGGTCGGCGTCGATGGTCGTGACATCGTGATCCTGATCGACCACACCGGCGTCGGTCGAACGATGCCGCTCGACGGGAGCTGGGTCAATCAGCTCTCGAGCCAGGCGGTGCAAGGAACGCTGACTCTGGAGCCTTACGGCGTCGCCGTGCTGGCGGCCACCTGACAGGCGCCCTGCGCCGCGACGGTCAGTGCATCCACAACCCATCGGCTTCGCTGAAGCTGATGTTGCGGCGCTGGTCGCGTGCCATCCGAAAGGGCCAGGTCGCGCGTTGACGATCTTCGACGCCGGCTCGACGGACGATAGCCCGTGCCCGCAGGCCAACGCCCGAAGCAGGGGTGCGCCCGGCGTGCTCGGGCCCATAGAGCTCGCGACTCAGGGTATCCACAAAATGAGTGTGATTGTGCTGCGTCAGGCGCGGAGTCCGTCGCGAAAGTCCCGCGTGTCGCCCCCGGCACCCGTGGCGGCCGAAGGGGCTCCCCGTTACAATACGGCCTTATGCTGAAAGCGCTGTTGTGCGACCTGGACGACACCGTCTACGCCCCTGAAACCGGCCTGTGGCCCGCCATAGGGGCGAGGATCACGGACTACATCGTCCTTCGTTTCGGGCTGACCGACGTTGAGGCGCGAGCGCTTCGATCGGCGTATTACGAGAAGTACGGGCTGACTCTGTTGGGGTTGATGGAGGCTCATCATGTTGACCCTGACGACTACCTTGCATTCGTCCACGACCTCCCGCTCGGCGAGTACATCCGCCCCGACCCGGCGCTCGGCGCGATGCTCGGGCGTCTGCCGCTGCGTAAGGCGATCTTCACAAACGCCGATGCCGCTCACGCAGATCGGGTGTTGATCGAGCTGGGCATCCGGCAGCACTTCACCGACATCATCGACATCGCTGCCACGCAGTTTCATCCCAAGCCGCAGCCGGCGGCCTACGCGACGGCGCTCGACCGCCTGGGGGTCAAGGCCAACGAGTGCATCTTCGCCGACGACCTCGTGAGCAACCTATCGGCAGCCCATGCTCTGGGCATCACCACAGTGTGGGTGCGCCCGAACGTTGAAGGCCCCCTGCCCGATGGGATCGATTATCAGATCGCGCACCTGAGGGGCCTCGAGCGCGTGGTCGCCGAACGCCTGGCGTTGATGGGTTGACATGAACGACGTGTGGGCTTACATCCAGCAGAATCCGATGGGCGCCGCTGTGCTGGTGTGCGCGGGCGCATCCATATTGACCTCGGTGAGCGCCCTGTTCGTGGCGCTGCGCGGCGGCGCCAACAAAGTCTACAGCGAGTACTCGGCCCTCGGTCGTTCATTGGGTGACAGCCGGCGCGCCCAGGAGCGGAAAGACGCCGACTACGCCGAATTGCGCAGCCGCGTGGCCGAACTGTCGAACCCGCCAAAAGACATCAACGCCGCCGACCAACCGACGAGCCGACCGGAAGACTAGCCGCCTCACCATGATCCGCACCTTCTACCGCAACGGCAAGGGTTCGACGACCATCGACCTGCCGCAGACCGCCTGGGCAGCTGCCCTCAAAGATCCGGGTGGGCTGCTGTGGATCGATCTCGCCGACGAGCCGACCTCCCGCGTGGAGACCATCCTGCGCGATGTCTTCGCGTTCCATCCGCTCACTGTCAAAGATGCGCTTGAAGAGCGCAACCAACCCAAGATCCAGTCGTGGGATCACTATCTCTACATCAGCGCCCACGAGGTGCATTACCCCGAAGGCGAACTCACGACCACGACTCGCGAGGTCGACACCTTTCTGGGCGCCAACTTCCTGGTCACCCATCACATGCATACCAGCGCCGCGATCGACTCGGTCTGGAGGATCGCCAAGACCGGAAATTCGGCGCTGACCGGTCAGGGCCCCGATCACCTGCTCTTCGCGGTGCTCGACGAGATCATCACCGATCACCTGCACGCCGTCGACAGGCTCGACGAGGCGATCGACGCGATCGAGGACGAGATCTTCGACAACCCGACGCCGCACCTGCTCGCCAAGGTGTTCCAGATCAAGCACGCCGTGCTCGAACTGAGGCGGGTCATCACCCCGCAGCGCGACGTGCTGGGCCAACTCAGCCGCGAGCACTTCGCGTTCATCGACCCGGCCGACCAGAACCTCTACGTCCACCTTTACGAGCATCTCCTCCATCTGGGCGACATGATCGACAACGTCCGGGACCTGACCAACAACTCCTTCGAGATCTACCTGTCGATCACATCGAACCGGCAGAACGAGGTCATGAAAGCGCTGACCCTGCTCAGCGCGTTGTTCATGCCCTTGACCGTGATCACGGGCTTCTTCGGCATGAACTTCGTACACCTGCCGTTCGACCAGCCCTGGCTGCTGGTTGTGGCGCTGGTCTTCATGGTGGTCGCGCCGGCCGCCCTATGGCTCTACTACCGCAGCCGCGGCTGGCTGTGATCTCGGTACCCTGCACACGGTATAATCATCGTTTGGAGGCGACATGGCTCAGTTTGAGGGGAAAACAGCCTTAGTGACGGGTGCCTCGCGCGGGATCGGCCGCGCGATCGCGTTGCGGCTGGCGGCAGGCGGCGCCAAAGTCGTGGTGAACTACGCCCGCGACGCCGAGGGCGCCGCCAGCACGGTCGAGGCGATCACGAGCGCCGGCGGCACGGCGACGGCCGTGCAGGCAGACGTCAGCGACTTCAAGGCCGCCGACACGCTCGTCAAGGGAGCGGCCGAGGCCTATGGGTCCCTTGACATCCTGGTCAACAACGCCGGGACGACCCGCGACACGTTGATCATGATGATGCCCGAATCCGATTGGGACACTGTCATTCAGACCAACCTGAAGAGCACATTCAATTGCTCAAAGGCGGCCGTGCGAATCATGATGCGCAAGCGCTTCGGGCGGATCATCAACATCACGTCAGTCTCAGGCATCGCCGGCAACGCGGGCCAGACCAACTATTCGGCCAGCAAAGCCGGCGTGATCGGCTTCACGCGGGCCCTGGCGCGCGAAGTGGCCAGCCGGGCGGTGACGGTCAACGCCGTCGCTCCGGGCTTCGTGCCGACCGCGCTGACCAACGATCTGCCTGAGGATATCAAGCAGGCCACGCTCAAGAGCATCCCGCTCGGTCGTTGGGGCA
This sequence comes from Anaerolineales bacterium, assembly GCA_044226485.1. Taxonomy (GTDB): domain Bacteria; phylum Chloroflexota; class Anaerolineae; order Anaerolineales; family UBA6663; genus UBA6663. The sequence continues at coordinate 126,283 of JBGAGY010000005.1, read as the reverse complement.
CGCCTGAAGAGATCGCACATGCCGTGGCCTTCCTGGCCTCGGATGAAGCGGGCTACATCACCGGTCAGGTGCTGACCGTCGATGGCGGCCTTGTGATGGGGTGACGCATGACTGACGAACCCGAACGCCGTGGCAAGACGCTGATCGCGCCGGACGTGCTGCTGACCATCGCGCGACTGACTACGCTCGGCCAGCCCGGTGTGGCGCGCATGGCGACAGTGCCGCCGACGTTTGACAAGCTCTTCCAACGCAGCCAGGCCGACGGAGTCCGCATCGATGTGCGCGGCCAGGCCGTGACGGTTGATCTTTTCGTGATCATGCGCGCCGAAAGCCAGGTGCGAGACGTGAGCCGCGCGGTGCAGACTGAAGTCGCGCGTGCCATCCAGGAGATGGTGGGCATGGACGTCGTGGCTGTCAACGTTCACGTGGAGGATGTGGCCTACGAGCCCGCCGTTGAGTGAGCGGCGCATCGAGCCCCTTTTTTTGCATGAAAGTAAGACGTAAGGCACGAGCCGCCGCGATGCAGACCCTATACGAGTTGGCCTGCACGCGCCACTCGATCGAGGATGTGCTGGGAGAGCGGATCGTCCAGGCCGGCCTGGGCGATGACGCCGCTGCTTTCGCGCGCGCGTTGGTCACTGGCGTGTTGGAGAACTCACGCGCGCTCGATCGCCAGATCGCCCAGTACGCGCCAGAGTTTCCCCTCGATCAGATGGCCGTGATCGATCGCACGATCCTGCGCATCGCGCTGTGGGAAGCGGGCATCAGCCGGATCACCCCCCTCAAGGTGGCGATCAACGAGGCTGTCGAGCTCGCCAAAGATTACGGTTCAGATAGCGCGCCGCGCTTTATCAACGGCGTCCTGGGCGCTGCGGCGCCGGGACTCGCCGCGGAGAAAACCGCCTGAGATGCCTACCGACCTGAGTTTCCTGGGGATCGGGCCGCTCGAACTGCTGACGCTGCTGGTCCTCGTGCTGATCCTTTTCAACCCCCGTGACATCGCCAACGGGGCCAAGAACGTCGGCCGTTTCATCAACCGCGTCACTCGCTCCGACAACTTCAAGCTGATCCAGCAAACGTCGCGCGAGATCCAGAACCTGCCGGCTCGTCTCGCCCAGGAAGCTGAGCTTGACGAGCTTAAGCAAACCGGCGAGACCCTCAAGCAAGATCTCAACACGGTCGGCCAGCAGCTCCGGGGTGCGACGACCGAAGCGGCCCAGCAGGCGGCGGAAGCCGTCAAAGACGCGGGCCAGACGGCAAAGCAGAACCTGGCGAACAACCCGCCCCCAGCGAACGCCGACCCGTACGCGGCCTGGAAATCCAAAGGCCCGGACAAGCCGGCCTGATCGGAATCGAGCACTCCGGTGAGCCAGGCCACTGACGCGACCCCCATCAACGAACGCCCCGAGCGGCGGCCGGGCGGCCTCGAGCGACTGCTCGCCCTTCCCCGTCGAGTGTGGGCGATCATCTCCTGGCCGTTCCGGTTCGTGTGGAACAGCGCAGGCCGTATCAGGCGTTTCCTCACTGAAGACCCCGAGGAAGTGTCGCTGACCGACACCATCGGCGAATCGCTCGACAGCCGGCAGAACTTCTTCGAGCTGCTCTCGGCGTTCGGCGAACACCTCGATGCGCTTCGCATCCATCTGACACGCTCTGCCGTTGTCTTTGTGCTGGCTATTGGCCTTGTGGCCTGGCAGGCGTCCAACGTGATCTCGCTGCTGGGCCTTCCCCTGAGTGGTCAAACGCTCGAGTTCGCTGCCGCCCTGTTGGCGGCGCCGCGTCTAGAGACCGTTCAGCCCTATCTGGTGAGCGGGTTCGAAGCCTCCAAGCACCTGCAGATGCGCGAGCCAACCGAAGGCATCGCGACCTTCATGCGCGTCATCCTCCTGGGCTCCGCGGTGTTTGCCATCCCATGGGCAACTCTTGAGATCTACCTGTTCATCGCCCCGGGTCTGATGGCGCGCACTCGTCGGAGCCTGCTGGCTGGCATCCCGATCGCCGGAATCCTTTTCGCCCTGGGCGTGATCTTCGCCTACCTCGTGATGTTGCCCGTGGCGATCCCGTTCTTGCGCGACCAGTTCGTCTTCGGCAACGCCTGGACGCCGGCGTCGTACTTCGGGTTGATTACGAACGTCATGTTCTGGGTGGGCCTGTCGTTCGAGATGCCGCTCGTCGTCTACGTGCTTGCGACATTTGGCTTCGTGACGGCCGGCATGCTGGCGCGCGGTTGGCGGTTCGCAACGGTGGGCATCGCCGTGCTGGCGGCGCTGATCACACCGACGACAGACCCGGTCAACATGGCACTGGTCATGCTGCCGATGGGGCTGCTATACGTCGTCAGTATCGGTGGGGCCTGGATCGCGGCCAGGGGCCGACGCGCGGCTCAAGCAGCCTGATGCCACAGCAACCCGGCCACTGAACTCCACGCAGGCATGCCATGATCATTCTGCATCTGGTCCCAAAGGCCGAATTCGAGGCGGCACCGGCCGATCAACCATTTGTGCCGGCGCCGTACGCCAAGGACGGTTTCATCCACTGCACGGCCGAATGGGACGTGCTTCAGCAGGTCGCCAACAACGTGTACCGCAACCAGCCGGGCGACTTCCTGGTCCTTGAGATCGAAGCGGATCGGGTGACTTCGCCCGTGCGCTTCGAGCCGCCGGTTCCACCGCCCCCGCCTGATCACCCTCTCGCAGGGCATCTGTTCCCGCACATCTACGGCCCCATCAACCGCGACGCCATCGTCGCGATCCGCACGGCGCCGCGCAACACTGAGGGTTTGTTCGCGTTGTCGGGATAACGCGCGCCTGAAGAATCCGCCGCCCCTGCTCAAGTTCTGTCGGCGAATACAGACACTGTATCCATCCCATCAACCTGGGAAGCCATGCCCGGACCTGCCGCTCTTCCGGTAGAGCCCGCCGACGTTGTTTCGTCTGAGCGGATCAAGGCCTCTCGCCGGTGGGGTCGGCCTCGCGACCGGCGACGTCCATCCGACACTGTCGTGCGGGAGACAACCTGCCAGCCTGGCGACGATCAGCCCAGGCGACAGATCGAGATGATCGAAGGGCTCGCCGGCTCAAACGGTTCTCGGCTCCAACCGCCGAAGCGTTCGCGGACCATGAAGCCTTGACCCGAAAGGAGCGCATCGAGCGCTGCCGCCTCGGTGAAGCGGCAGGCGATACGCGTCGTTCGTGTGCGAACCGAGCCGGCCACTGACGTGCGACGAAATGTGGTCCAGTGCAACACCTGCGCAGACGCATCGTAAGCCTGCGTGCCCGAAACGCTGACGGCACGGCCTTCAACGCTCGTGTAATCGAACCAGTGCTCCTCTTCGAGGCGTGTGGTCAGATCGTGGCCGGCGGGGTTGCGTGTCTCGAACGCAAAGGTGCCGTCGGGGGCAAGATGTCGGCGCACCGTGCGCAAAAAGGAGTCCTGGTCCGGCCGGGTCAGCCATGCCTGGAAGGCATTGCCGGTGATGTAGACGAAGCTGAAGCGTTGACCGAGATCGAAGTCGCGCGCGTCGGCTCGCACCCACTCCACGCTCAAACCGCGCCCCGCAGCCTTTGACCGGGCATGGGCCAGCATCGGCTCGGCCAGGTCGACGCCGGTAACGGCCAGGCCGCGCTCGGCCACCGGAAGCGTTACGATGCCCGATCCACAGGCGATCTCGAGCACCGGTCCGCCGACCGACTGCGCCAGCTCCACATAGAAGCGAATGCGATCCGTCGAGAACGGGATCTCCTCGAGGTCGTAGTTGGCCGGATCCTGGAACTCTTCGAGGTTGTCGTGAGGCAACGTCATGGGTCAGCCGGACGCGGCACGCGTGTGGGTCGATAGCGCAGTCGTGGGCGTTCGGACCCGTGCTCGAAGGAGAAGGTTGTGAGCGAAGCCAGCGTCGGATACCCGTCGACCACGCCACAATCGATAAGCCTGGGCCTGCTCTCAATCGCCACCGGTACGTCGCTCGCCCACAGGATCGCAAAGGCGATCAGGTCGCCGTGAGTCACAGCTGCGACCGAGCGGCCGGCGTGCCGCTCGAGGGCCATCGCAAAAAAGCGGAGCACCCTCGCAAGGGCGTCGGTCGGCTGCTCATAGTGGGGACCGAAGTCGTTGTAGATCGACCAATCCTGGGCTTCGAGATCGCGCTGCGAGGTGCCATCCAGTGGAGAGTGCACTTCGAGCAACAGGCTCGTCAGCCGGGGCTTGAGCTCAAGGCCCTGCGCGGCCATGATCTCGGCGGTGCGCCGCGCGCGCAGAAGCGGGCTGGCATAAAGTGCGACGGGCTGAAGGTAGCGCAGTTCTCTGCCGGCAGCGGCGGCCGCCGCCTCGCCGTAGGCGCTGAGCCCAAAACGAGGCAGGCGGCCGTAGAAGATCGAACCCGGGTTGTACACCTCGCCATGTCGCACCAACGTGATGCGGGTCGGCTTCGACATCGGCGGCGGTGTCTCAACGCGTCAGCTTGCGATACGTGACCCGATGCGGACGATCGGCCTCGGTGCCGAGGCGCTTGTGTCGATCCGCTTCGTAGTCCGACCAGTTGCCATAGAAGAAGCGCACCTGGCTGTCGCCTTCGAAAGCCAGGATGTGAGTGGCGATGCGGTCGAGGAACCAGCGGTCGTGGCTGACCACGATGGCGTTGCCCGCGAACTCCTCGAGCGCCTCCTCAAGCGCGCGCAGCGTATTGACGTCCAGGTCGTTGGTCGGCTCGTCGAGCAGCAGGACGTTGCCGCCGGACTTGAGCATCTTGGCCAGCAGCACGCGGTTGCGCTCGCCGCCGGAGAGGACGCCGACCTTCTTCTGCTGGTCGGAGCCGAGGAAGTTGAACGAGGCCACGTAGCCGCGCGAGTTCACCTTGCGCGGGCCCAACTCGACCATCTCGACGCCACCCGTGATCTCTTCCCAGACGTTGTGCTCGGCGTCGAGCGAGTCGCGCATCTGCTCGACGTACGACAGAGAGACGGTCTGGCCGACCGTGACGGTGCCGCTGTCGGGCGTTTCGGCGCCGGTGATGAGCTTAAGGAACGTCGACTTGCCGGCGCCGTTCGGTCCGATCACGCCGACGATGCTGCCGGCCGGAATCGTCAGATTGAGGTTGTCGAGGAGCAGCCGATCGCCGTAGCCCTTTGTGACGCCCTTGAACTCGATGACGACGTCGCCCAGACGCGGGCCAGAGGGGATGTAGATCTCGAGCTCCTCGCGGCGCGACTCGCTCTCGGCCTCGAGAAGCTTCTCGTACGCTGTGACGCGGGCTTTGCCTTTCGACTGACGCGCCTTCGGCGACATGCGGATCCACTCAAGCTCACGTTGCAAGGTCTTCTGCCGCTTGGAGTCGGCCTTCTCTTCGAGAGCCAGGCGCTGTTCTTTCTGCTCGAGCCACGACGAGTAGTTGCCGCGCCACGGGATGCCGTGGCCACGATCGAGTTCCAGGATCCAACCCGCGACGTTGTCGAGGAAGTAGCGATCGTGAGTGACGGCGATGACAGTGCCCTGATAGTCGCGCAGGTGACGTTCGAGCCAGGCGACCGACTCGGCGTCGAGGTGGTTCGTCGGCTCGTCGAGGAGCAGGATGTCGGGCTCGGTCAACAGAAGCCGACATAGCGCGACGCGGCGACGCTCGCCGCCGGACAGCACCTTGACGGGCGTGTCGGGCGGTGGACAACGCAGCGCGTCCATGGCGATCTCGAGGCGGTTGTCGAGGTTCCAGGCGTCGTGCTTGTCGAGGAACTCCTGAAGCTTCGACTGCTCTTCGATCAGCTTGTCGTAGTCGGCGTCGGGCTCGGCGAAATTGGCGCTGACCGCGTCGTAATCGGCCAGGGCCTGCACGATCGGATGGACGGCCTCTTCGACCGACTGTCGGACCGTCTTGTCCATGTCGAGCTGGGGCTCTTGCTCGAGGAGGCCGCGCGAATAACCCTTCGACAGCGCCGTCTCGCCCAGGTACTCGGTATCGACACCAGCCATGATTCGCAGCAGCGTTGACTTGCCCGCGCCGTTGAGGCCGAGGACGCCGATCTTGGCGCCATAGTAAAAGCCGAGCGAGATATCGCGGATGATCTCGCGGTTGTTCGGTGGCACGATGCGCTTGACGCGCATCATCGAGTAGATGACTTGTTGGTCGCTCATAGGCTGGGGATTATACAGGCCCCTCCCGCCCGGGCCACTGGTCGCGCGACCCTTCAACTCGCCTTGGCCCGGGCACCCTCCCCTTCAGGGGAGGGTGCGCCGCCAACGCCACCCGGCCTCGAGGACTCTTCGCGGCGGCGCGGGTGGGGCCTCCCCGCCCGGGCCACTGGTCGCGCGACGCTTCAACTCACCTCGACCCGGGTACCCTCCCCTTCAGGGGAGGGTGCGCCGCCAACGCCACTCGACCTCAAGGACTCTTCGCGGCGGCGCGGGTGGGGCCTCCCCGCTATGCTCACGAGTATGCACGGCCCAGCCGCCAAACCACCGATCATCAACAACCCGATGGTCACACGCGAGAAGACGCAGCGCGCTCGCGAATTGCGTCGGGCTATGACGCCGGCCGAGCGTCTGCTCTGGCAAAACGTGCGTGGGCACCGGCTGGACGGCCTCGGCATTCGGCGCCAGGTCGTCATCGCAGGGTTCATCGTCGACTTCTATTGCCACGCTGCCCGTCTGGCGATTGAACTCGATGGCGGAGTCCATGCTGGCCAGGCCGAATATGACGCAGCCCGAGATTCCGCATTACGCGTTCTCGAAGTGAACGTGATCCGAATACCCAACGAGGATGTTTTGGCGCGATTGCCGGATGTGCTGGCGCTCATCAAGGCCGCGTGCCGCCGCGGCATCGCGGGTTGACGAGCCCTACGAATCGGCGCCCCACGATCGCACCGTGCGCACAGCCTTCTGCCAGCGATCATAGCCGGCCTCACGGGCGTCGACTCCCAGTTGCGGTTCAAACGTCGTGGCTTCGGAGGGCAGACGGGGGAGATCTGCGGCGCTGGACCAAAAATCGGCGCCCAGACCGGCCAACAAGGCCGCGGCACGGGCCGTGGTCTGCGTGAAGCGTGGACGAACCACGGGCAGACCCAACCAGTTCGCCTGGATCTGACAGGCCAGGTCGCTGGCCGACAACCCGCCGCCGACTTTCAGTTGGGTGACTGCCAGACCGGCTTTGGCCGCCATCTCGTCGAGGATCGCGCGCAATTGGAAGCCCAATGAGTCGAAGAATGCCCGGGCCACGTGGGCGCGCGTGTGCCCAAGAGTCAGGCCGAGCAGACTGCCCCGCGCCGCGCGGTCGTTGTACGGCACATTGAGGCCCGTCAGGGCCGGGACAAACGCGACGTCCGCCGCATCGGGCACACTGGCCGCCAACACGCTCAACTCTTCATCGCTGTCGATCAGCCGCAGGTTCTCACGCAGCCACCGGACCGCCGCGCCTGACACTGTCGTATCGGCCTCCAGGCAATACGTCGGCTTGCCGTCGAGCAGCCAGGCCATGTAGACCTTGATCGTGTCGAGGATCGGGGCTTCGGCACCCAGGCACACATTGATGAACGAACTTGTGCCGTGCGTGGTTTCGGCATCGCCACGCTCCCGGCAGTCATAGCCGAAGAGCGCGCCCTGTTGATCGCCAATCAAGGCCCGCACCGGCACGTCGAGCCCATCCAGGCGCAACACCCCGAACTCAGAGACGGTAGGCAGCGCGTCGGGCAAAGCGGCGATAGGCACGCCAAGCCAATCCAGCCACGGCGCCCAGTAGGTACGAGCGCGATAGTCCCACAGACACATCGACTGGGCCAGTGAAACATCCGTGACATGGCCCGCCGGACGACCCAGCGCCTTGAGCAGCCAGTTCGCCGACAGGCCGATTCGCAGCCGCTCATGGCGCGCCGCTTCACGCACGGCGGCATCGTGGTCCATTCTCCACTTCAAATGAAGCGCCGCGCTGTAAGGTCCAGGCCAGTACCCGAGTCTGTGGCGCGCCTCCGCCGATAGCACGTGTTCGCAGAAGGCCGCCTCGATCGACTGAGTGCGCAGGTCTTGCCACGTGATCGCATTCGCCAGGGGCTGGCCCGTCTCCGAATCCCAGACAAAATCGGTGTCGCGTTGCGAGGCGATGCCGATCGCGGCGATGTCATTGATGCGCACACCGGCATCGTTCAGAGCCAGCGTGATCGCATCGCGAACCGTTCCGGATACTTCCCAGGGATCTTGTTCGACTTCGCCAGGGCGTGGATAGAGCCGCGCCAACGGTCGGTAGCCGTAACCGCACGGCCTGCCTTCACGGTCGAGCACCAGGGCGCGGCTCCCACTCGTGCCCTGGTCGATCCCCAAAAGATAATCCGCCATACATCCGGTTCCAGTCTGTTTTGTCGCGCCATACTCCTGGCGCGCGAAGGTTCAACCCAAGGGGCCGTCGATCACTCGGGGAGTAGATCTCCAAGGTTCCGAATGACGTACGTCGGCCGGATTGTAGCGCGCTCAAGTGCCTCGAGGCCTGTGGCGCCCGTCAACGTCAGTGCGCCCGACATTCCGGCGCTGAGGCCCATTGCCACATCGGTCTCGAGTCGGTCGCCGGTCATCACGCAGTCGGCCGCCTCCACACCCGTCAACGCCAGGATGGCATCGATGGTCTGGCGGGCCGGCTTGCCGACGACGGCCTCACACTTGCGGTCGGTGCAGGCCTCCAACGCGGCGATGATCGCGGCGCAATCGGGCTGGCCGCCCACCGCACCGCCGGGTTCCGCCGCGGGCACCGGGCAATACTTGTCCGGATTCGTGGCGAAGAAACGGGCGCCGGCCCGCAGGGCATCGAAGCCGATCTGCAATTTGCGGTAGTCGAAGGCGCGATCGAAACTTGCGATCACGGCCTCGCAGTCCGCCCTATCGACCAGCTCGAAGTCAGCCTCGCGCAACGTGTCCTGCAAAGCCCGTTCGCCGATGACAAACAGGCGAGCGCCGGGAGCGAATTCACGGCGCAGGAAATCCGCCATCACCACGCCTGACGTCACGATGTCAGTGAGTGGCGTCGGAACGCCCAACGCCGACAACCGCCGCGCGTATTCCGCACGGGTATGCGTCGGGTTGTTCGAGAGGAATAGCGTGCGCTTGCCGTGGGCGCGCAGCGTCGCGAGTGTCTCACCCGCGCGGGGCAGGAGCTGCCCCCCAAGATACACAGTGCCATCGAGATCGAAGACGTAGGCGTCATACCAACGTTGGGGTCGTCTGAGAGTCATTCCTGTCGCTTTTTATGGGCTTGTTTGTCTGACCACGACGTCGCGACCCGCGACCTCACAGGCAACGCCCGCAAGGGTCGTCGTCAACGCCTGGTCTGTGAAATTCATCAGGATTGTAAACGGTCCGCGGTGGCTGACGACCAGGCCGGCCGGGAGCGACTCCTCGAATGCCAGATCGTGGAGCGGCAGGATCTGCCTGAGCAAAGCCTCGGCCTGCGCTAGAGCGGGGTACCACCCGACGTAGACCGCTCGCCCGCGGCCGGACGTTCGCTCAGAGGCCGCCATCATCCCGGCCCATGGGCCCCCCTGATAGACGGCCAGCGGGCGGACATCTGCGCCGGGCAGAGGCTCGAGCGACTCGACCCAAAGACCCGCCCCACCGGTGCCCAACCCCGGAACCCGCTCAGAAAGGTCAAAGCGGATGGTGTCGGGCAACGCCCCCCATTGCGTGATCGTCGCGCCGATGAGATCGCGCAAGGCTCCGGGCAGCGGCTCGTCGGTGAACGCTGTGTTGGGGTGCTTGGCTCCGCTTCGCACACCCACGATCACGGCGCCGCCCGCCTCGACGAACGCCGTGAGACGATCGGCTTCGGCCTGGTCGATCTGATGCGCCGTGGGCGCGATGACGAGCCGGTATCCATTCAGGTCAGCCCCCGGCGGGACCAGGTCGACCGCGACGCCCAGGCGCTGCAACGCAGCGTACCAGACGAACACAAGGCGCTGATAGATGAAATCCTTGCGGTGTGGCGCGATTTGCAGGGCCCACAGGTCGTCGTAGCTGTAGCGAAGCGCCACGCGCGCCTCAGGCCGGTGCGCGGCGACCAGCTCCATCAGCGTTCGCTCGACTGCCATCGCCTCAAGTTCGCGATAGCCAAGGGCCGGCGTGCCATCGTGGTTCAACAGACCTGAGTGGTACTGCTCCTGCGCCGGCAACGCTGCGCGCTCGCGAAAGTACACGATTCCGTTAGCGCCATGCGCAACGGCGTGCCACGTCCACAGCCGAATCGTCCCAGGGCGGATCAGGGTGTTGACGCTCTCCCAGTTGATGTGGCCGGCCTGCTGTTCCATGACCCAGAACGGCGCCCGTTTGAGGCCGCGGGTCAGATCATGGGCAAGGCCCGTGATCATCGGATCGCCGACATCAAACGCGTAAGGCGGAACCGGATCGCCAGGCGTGCGCGTCTGCGTCCCCCATCGAAAGAGATTGCCCGTCGGGTAGGAATCCCATGTAGCCCAATCGAGATCACGAGCCAGCTCGAACGAGTCGAGCGGCGTGAACAGGCCCATGAAGTTGGTCGTGAAGACGTGATCCGCCGGCACGACCTCGCGCAGCGCTTCGATCTGGAGGCGCTGAAATGAGGCGAAGCTGTCGCTCATGAAGCGAGCGTAGTCGAGCACATGCGCCGGGTTGGCCGCATTGTTCGTCAGGATGGGCGGCCCAATCTGGGCCCAATCCGCATAGCGCTGCGACCAGAAGACTGTGCCCCAGGCCGCGTTGAGCGCTTCGAGCGACCCGTAGCGCGCGCTCAGCCAGGTTCGAAAGGCAGAGGCGCAATGCTCGCAGTAGCAGCGCGCGCTGCCGCTGCCGCCGAACTCGTTGTCGATCTGCCAACCCACGATCGCGGGCTGAGCCCCAAAGTGTTCACCCAGCGCGCGCGCGATTCGACGCGCCAGCACCCTGTAAATCGGGCTGTTTGGACAGTAGTGCCGCCGACCGCCGAAGTTGCGTCGCCGTCCCTGATCATCCACCGGCAGCGTGTCCGGATATCCGCGCGAGACCCAGGCGGGCGGCGCTGCCGTGGGGGTGCCCAGCAGGATCTGAAAGCCCTCGCCCGCGAACACGTCAACGGCGCGATCGAGCCACCCAAACTCGAAGTGGTCTTCACTCGGCTCCAGCAGCGCCCAGGCGAACTCGGCCATCCGCGTCACCGACAACCCGAGACGGCGCATCCAGCGGGCGTCCTCGCCCCAGCGCGTCTCGGGCCAGTGCTCGGGATAGTAGGGGCAGCCAAGATGGAAGGCTGAGAGATCGAGAGGCATCGCGTATAGGGCGGATGGTTGATGGCTGCTTGACCATCAAGCAGCCATCAACCATCCGCCAGTCCCCATTATCCTTTCACGCCCGAGGACGTGACAGACTCAATATAGAAGCGCTGCGCCAGCAAGAAAACGATGAGCGGTGGCAGCACCGAGATCGCGGCTCCAGCCAGGATCAGATTTGGAGCATCAGTAGCGCGGCCGCGCAGGATCGAGAGCGCCAGCGTCAGCACATGGTTCTTCTCGTTGGCCGTGTTGATCACGATCAGGGGCCACAGGAAGCTGTTCCAGGCGTACAGGAACGTGAAGGTCGCCTGCGTGGCGAGGGCGGGGACGCTGGCCGGGATGAAGATCCGGCGCAGGATCTCGAGCCGCGAGGCGCCGTCGATCAGGGCCGCTTCCTCGAGCTCCTTTGGGATCGTGATAAAGAACTGGCGCATCAGGAATGTGCCATACGCCGTGAACACCCAGGGCAACACGAGCGCAGCCAGGTTGTCGACCCAGCCGATCAACACCATCAACCGGTACAGCGGGATGATCAGGACGACGAACGGGATCATGATTGTGCCGAGGTAGACCAGGAACAGGCTGTCGCGGCCCGGGAAGCGCAGCCGCGCGAAAGCGTAGCCACCGAGCACCGACGTCACGAGCTGGCCGATCACCACAAGCACCGTCACCAGCGCCGTGTTGGTCAGGCTTCGGTCGAGGCCGCCGATCGCGATCACCTGCGCGAAGTTCTCGGGATGCGCCGTGAGCGACGCCACCGGCTCGGCCTTGCGCGTATCGTACTGGATGGGCTCGGCCTCAGGGTTGGCTGGATCGATGAATTCGCCGAGCGCCAGCTGGCCGCGCTGGATGCCCTTGACCATCTGGCCATCGACCTCGAACGTCCAGAGCTTCTCCTCGGCGCCTTCAAACACCATCGTTTCCTGTTTGAGCGCCCCACCCGCCGGGTCGACATCACGCAACGAGCGCTCGTAGGTCGTGGCAGGGTCGTCGGGAAGGATGAACACGCCGATGCGAGTGCCCGTGCCCGCGAGCGCGAGTTGGCGCGGCCCGGCGTCGGTCGGCACCGTGTAGAGCGGCAGCGGCTCGTCATAGCCGTCGACCGTCACCGTCTGGATCTCGCGCGGCAGCAGCCGTGGCGGATAGCTGTACGAGTCGGCCGGCTCCTTGAGCGACGTTGAGAGCATCACCAGGAACGGGAAGATCATGACGATCGCGAAGAACGTCAGCACAGCATAGATCAGGCCGTTGCCCAGCCATTGAGTCAGTCGATAGGACATGGCCAGCCTCCTAGCTTTCGTACACGCTTGACTGACGGTTGCGCTGGAACTGGACCAGCGTAAAGGCGAAGATCACGGCGAACAGGATCCAGGCCACCGCCGAAGCGAAGCCGAAGTCGAACAGATTGAACCCCTCCTGATACAGGTAGAGCACCAGCGTGAGGGTTGAATCGGCCGGCGCTCCAGGGGGGTTGGTCAGGATATAGACCTGCTCGAACACCTGCAGAGCCTGGATAATCGTCGTGCTCACCACGAAGAACGTGGTCGGCGCCAGGAGCGGCAGCGTGATCCTGAAGAACTTGGCGATCGTCCCGGCGCCATCGACAGTCGCGGCCTCGTATAACTCGCCGGGCACGTTCTGCAGCCCGGCCAGGAAGAGCACGCTGTTGAACCCGGTCGTCTGCCAGGCCGACATGATCACCACGGCCAGCAGCGCCGTGCTTGGGAGGTTGAGCCATTGTATTCGTGGGTCATCCCATCCCACGGCGCTGGTCGCCAACGTGACGAAGTAGTTGATCCACCCGATGGTGCTGTCGTACATCCAGCGCCAGACGAGCGAGATGCCCACGATGGCGGCGATGCTCGGGATGAAATAGATGGCCCGATAGATCGCCATGCCGGGTAGTTTGCTGTTGAGCACCGTGGCGAGCACGAGAGCCGGGATCACGCTGAGCGGCACCGCCAGAAGCACGAACTGCAGCGTGTTGCGCAGCGCCACCCAGAAGCGCGGCGAACGCACACCGACGACATATCCGAAAGCTCTAAAGCCTTCGCTGTAACGGCTGACGTCGATCACCTCGCGGGCGGGTTGGTCGGGGCTGCTCAACGGCTGCACCGTGAACTCCACGACCCGGAGGTAGTTGTCGAAACCCACAAACGCATCGCCGCCGCCGGCGACGTTCGTGGTCATGCTGATGTACAGCGAGAAGATCAGCGGGCCGGCGAAGAACAACAGGAAGCCCAGCAGATTCGGCGAGAGGAAGATGTAGCCACTGAGTAATTCGTCCTGGGTATGACTCGCCTGAAGTGCCTCGGCCAGCGGTCGGCTCCAGGCCAGCCGGATGACCGCCACGCTGGCGGCGACCATCGCCAGGAGCAGCGCCGCAAAAGGCTCAGCGATCAGGCGGCCACCCAGCCAGACCAGGCCGCCCAACGTGTTGATGAAGTACAGGAACGCAATGAAGCCGACCAGCATCACGACATTGCCGGCCTGTCTGAACAGACGCTCGCGCGGCGTGCCATCGAAGCGGTCGCCGGCGGCGTTGATGAGATACCCAACGAAGACGCCGAGCAGCCAGGGCAGGCCCGCGCCGAAGGTGTCGGCCAGGGCATTGAGCCCGAGGAACACGCCCAGGAGATGCAGCCCGAGGATGCCGGCGAGGACGGCGGCCAGGTAATCGACAAGGATCGCCACGACCCGGCCGATCGAGCGGCGGCGCCACAGTGCGAAGGCCGCGTACAGGCTGGCCAGCGCGCCGGCGCCCAGCAGGGCCACGGCGCCCCACAGCAGCACGGGGTTCCAGTCCTCCGCGCGAGTCGGAAGAGTCAGAGCGGCCACCGCCAGGCTGATCCCGACGATCACCTGCCAGGCGAGGACGAGCCAGATGCGACCGCGCCCAAGCGCAGCCGCCGAGATCAGCGTGGAGGTAGCCATGAGTGGTTCCTATCAGGGGTGAGCGGCGGAACCAGAGGTTGGGTGACCGGGGTCAACCGATCACCCAACCTCACGATCACGTCAGGCCAGATTACTTCGTGAAAGCCGGCGCGACCTCGTCGCAGATCTTGGCGGCGAAGTCGTCCACCGTGCGCTCACCGGAGAGCACGGCCGAGATGCCGGCGCCGTACACCTGGTCGACCTGCGGCCAGTTGCCGTCCCACAGCGGGCCTTCGGCGGTCGGCTTGGCAGCGTCGGCGATGCCGTTCAAGAACGCCTGGGCATTGTCCGGCGGCGTGAAGCCGAGGAAGGCGTCAAGCGCTTCCTTGCTGACGCGGCTCGGGATGTTGGCGCCGCTGGCGCTGACCTGAGCCTGGACGTCGGCCTGGGTCAGGGCCTGCACGAGCGCCCACGCCTCAGCCGGATGCTCGGTCTTGGCGTTGACGACGTACGCGCCCCAGAACAGCCAGTTGCCGGGCGTGCCCGCCGGGCCATTCGGGAGGTCGACCACATCGTAGTTGAATTCGACCGTGCGCACGCCGGGGGTCGCCCAGCGGCCGTTCTGGAACATCGCCAGGTTGCCGGCGCGGAAGGCGGCCTCGGTGTCGTCGCCGTAAGGCACCGCCCAGTTAGCGTTGCTGTACAGCGTCTGCATGAAGCTGACGCCGGTCTTGGCCGCGTCCGTGTTGAGCGCGCAGGCCTTGCGGTCTTCGGTGAAGAAGCTGCCGCCGGCCGCGTTGACCCACACACCGTACGGGCCCCACCAGTTCGAGGCGCCGTAGCCAAACTTGTCGCCGCCGAGTGCCGCAACCTTGGCGGTCACCTCAGCGAAGGTGTCCCAGGTCCAGTTGCCCGCCGCGGCCAACTCGCGCGGGTCGTCGGCACCGGCCTCCTCGAGCAGGTCGAGGTTGAGGTAGAGCCCGAAGGTCGACACGTCGCGCGGCAGGCCCCACAGCGCGCCGCTTCCCGCGCCGGACTCACCGTTCTCCGGGTTGTAGCTCAGGTGGAACATCGGGCCGGAATAGAAGGCGCTCTGATCGAAATCGCCGGCAACCTCATTCAGGTTGAGGATGTAGCCGCCGGTCGCGAAGCGCGCCACGTCGGTGCCAGGGATCCAGAAAACGTCGGGAGCCGTGCCGCCCTCGATCTCGGTGATGAGCTGGTCTTGATAGCTCGAGCTCTCGGTGCCCCCGGGCTCATAGGTCAGCTCATAGCCGAGCTTGGCCGCCAGGCCGTCGCTGATGCCGGCGTAGACGTCGGCTTCTTCCTTGTTGTCGGGGCGCGTGCGCCAGCGCAGAGCGACGGCGGCCGGGGCCTCCGTCGGGGCTTCGGTGGCCACCGCGGCTTCCGTTGCAGTCGGGGCCTCGGTGGGCTTGGGCGCTTCAGTGGGCTGAGGCGCATCGGTCGGCTGGACCGGCGCGGTCGTTGGTGTCGCCGCCGGCGCGCAGGCCGCAAGGGCCATGCTTAAGACAAGCGGGTATGACATGAATCGCCACATGGAATTGCGGTTCATTGAAGGGCTTCTCCTGAATTGTGAAACGGGCGGTCAGTTGATTGGGTGAGACGGAATGTCAGTTAGGGTCGGTTCACCTCCTCCAGTCGCGCGTCTTCTTCACACGCACGGCCGAGTCGACTGGCGCACGATCAGCGTCGCCGGGATCCGTTCGAGCGTCGGCTCCAGGCTTGCCTTGTCGAGTGCGCCGATCAGCCTGCGGGCCGCCTGACGGCCCATGACGGAAAAGTCCTGTTGGATCGTAGTCAGGGCCGGGTCAAGGTACGACGCCAGCGGGATGTCGTCGAAGCCAATGATCGAAATATCCTCGGGCACGCGTCGCCCGGCTTCTCGGAGCGCCCGCATCGCGCCGATCGCCATGCGATCGTTCTGAGCGAAAAGGGCTGTGATGTCGGGAGACTGGGCCAGCAGAGCCTGAGCGCATTCATAGCCCGATGTCGCCGACCAATCGCCGGTCACCAGGCGCTGAGCGGGCAGCGGATGGCCGGCTTCCTTCAGCTCGGCCAGCGCGCCGGCCGACCGCACCTGGACGCAATCCTCATCGGTCGGCCCCTGGATCATGCCGATGGTTTGATGTCCCAGTGAGAGCAGATGGCGGATGGCCAGCCGACCGGCGGCATCCTCATCGAGGGTGATCGCGGGATGCGATTGATCGATCGAACGCGCGCCGATCACCAGGGCCGGCGTGTCGCCAGCCAACTCGGCCTCGCGTCCGTCAAAAGGATTGATGACCAGGACGCCATCGACACGGCGCTGAGCGACAAGCCTGTCGAGCAGCTCGGCGAAGTCGGCGCGGGTTTCGGCCGATGACGACACCACCCCATAGCCCAGGGTGCGTGCCTCGACCTCGGCGGCGTTGATGATGCTCGCGAAGGTGTAGTCCGTGAGATTGGGCGCGATACAGGCGATCAGCTGCGAGCGTCCAAGGGCCATCGAGCGGGCATTGACGTTGGGTCGAAAACCTAGCTGGGCGATGGCCTGATCCACCTGCTCCCGGGTCTCCGGCGCGACATAACCCTCGTCATTGATGACGCGCGAGACGGTCTGCCTGGAAACGCCGGCGAGCGCGGCAACATCGCGTATCGTCGCCCGACCGCTGGTTGAGGCCCGCTTGGATGTGTGACCGGTCACAGACGTGATTATATGCGAATCGATGGGGTTGTCAATATGGGTGATAACCTGAAGTCCAAAAGGGCCATCTTTTCCGCCAAAATTGGATTGATTTTGTCGGATAAAACCCGCGCTGACCTTCTCCACGTTTATGCCCTTGCATTCATGCCCGATTCGGTTAGAATCCAGTTATGAATGGTTGGGGTCTGGCACGCATCTTGCACTACAGGGACATAACCCCGCACGACTGAAATCCCGGGGCAGGAGTGCCAGTATGCTTCGACACCACATCTCGCACGAACTTCGACCGCAGACCACGGCCCATCTGGCTCAGACCATGGCCTTCCTTCAGCTCAACACGACCGAGCTGGAGAACACGCTCATGAACGAGCTCAACCAGAACCCGGCCCTGGAGCTGGTCGACGAGATGCGCTGCCCGACCTGCGGCAAGCGCCTGACCCAGCATCCGTGCCCCAACTGCGCCCGCCCTTCGGACGACGGCGCGCCCGTCATCTACCTGTCGACGCGCCAGTCCTTCGGGTCACGCGACGGCAGCGCCGAGGAAGATCGCGCCGACAGCTACGAAGCTCACACGCGCGAGAGCCTCGACGAGTTCATCCTCAAGCAAATCGCCGCCGAACTCACTCGCGAAGAGCGCCCGATCGCGGCCTACATCCTGCTTCAGCTCGATGACGATGGTTTGCTGCAAGAGGAGACCGTCGAAATCGCGGCCTACCTGCGCCAGCCCCTGGCGACGGTCGAGCGCGTCTTGAGCCTGATCCAGCACGCCGAGCCGGTGGGCGTCGGCGCACGCGGCCCGATCGAGTCGCTCCTGATCCAGATCGAAGCGCTGCAGGGTTCGGTCAGCGAGACCCTGCGCAACCTGGCCCGCGCCATCATCGTCGATGCCTTCGACCTGCTGGCGCGCAACGACCTGCGCCAGATCGCGCGACAGCTGCGCAGCCCGCTGGCGACTGTCGAGCTCGCCGCGCGCTTCATTCAACGCAACCTCACGCCCTACCCCGGCCGTGCCTATTGGGGCGACGGCAAGACACCCACCGAAGAGCTTCCCTCCTACCACGAAGCCGACGTCAATGTCACGATGCAGCGCCGCGGCAACGACCTGCCGGGCACGCTGATGGTCGAGATCTTCACGCCGCTCGCCGGCACGCTGCGCGTCAACCCGACGTTGCGCGCCGCCATGCAAGAGCTCGAGGATCCGGACGCCGGCAAGCAGGAGAAGTGGGCCCAGGCCGTCGAACGCGCCACGCTCATCACCAAGTGCGTGCAGCAGCGCAATCACACGATGCGCCGTCTGATGGAGATCCTGGTCAATCATCAGAAGGACTTCATCCTCAACGGCGACGGCTCGCTCAAGCCGCTGACCCGCTCGGTCGTGGCCAAGACCCTGGGCGTGCACGAGAGCACGATCAGCCGCGCCGTCGCGAGCAAGACCATCGCCCTGCCCTCGGGGCGCATCGTGCCGCTGTCGAAGTTCTTCGACCGCAGCCTGTCGGTGCGCGACCGCGTGCGCCAGATCATCGAGGCCGAGCACCGGCCATTGACCGACGACGAGATCGCGGACATGCTCTCCCGCGACGGCATCGACGTCGCTCGCCGCACGGTCGCCAAGTACCGCAACATGCTCGGCATCCTGCCGGCGAACCTGCGCCATCGTCCGTCGGCGATGGCGGTTGTCGCCTGAGCCGCAACCGCTACAATATCCGATCAACCGCGACGCTCGTTCACGCCCGATGTTCGGGCCCGATCGGCTGGCAATCCGCATGACTTCGCCGCTCCCTGCCCTCGACCGCTTCCGCAACCTGCTTTCGGGCAAGGGCGCCGGCGATGCGCGTTTTCAGCACGTCCTCGAGCAGATGCCGAGCCCGGCCTTCGTCATCCTGCCGAAGTCGGGCACTTTCGTGGCGAGCAACGCCCGCGCGGCGGCCCTGACGGGCTGGACGCGCGAGGAAGTCGCCGAGCAGGCCCTGGCCGAAGTCGTCGCCTCGCCGGACGCCGTCAAGCAACTCCACGACCTGCAGCCGGGCGAGACCGCCCAACTCCGCGACATCCCGCTCCGCGTCCGCGTCGGCCGGCCGCCCGAGAAGGTCGATCTGCGCGCCACGGCGTTTCAGGACTTCAACGGCGAGACGGCCCTGATCGTGCTGCTCACGCCCTCGGTCGAGCGGCGCCAGCAGGAGCGCGAGCGAGCGGCCTTCGACGTCGCGCTGCATGAGCTGCAGCGCCTGCCCGTGCTCTTTGAGTCGCCAACACCGGCGACGCTCAACCTCGCGACGTCGATCGCGCGCGAGGCGCTCAGCGCCGATGCCGCCGGCCTTTACCTGATCCCCGAATCGTCGAACACGTTCGTCCTCGGCTGCGTCGACGGCGTGCCGGACTCGTTCCCGCGCACGCTTGGCCCGGCGGAGGCTCAGCAACTGAAGGCGCCGTTCCGCTGGGCGGCCTCGCAACGCAGCGAAACGTTCCTGGCGCAGGCCTGCCGCGCGACGGGCTGGGCCCAACTGCTCGCGCACCCGCTCGGCCAGGCCCCGAACTTCCTGGGCGCCCTGTTCGTGGCATACCGGCCGTCGAACCCGCAGCCGAGCCGCGCCAATGTGTTCCTCTCGTTCGCGGCTCAGAACGTTACGCAACTCCATTACCAGATCCGGCGCCTGGCCCAACTCGACGACCAGAAGCGCCTCGCTACCTTGCGCGCCAATCAGCTGGCGGCTGTCCACTCGCAGATCGACGTCGGCGTGGTCATGCTCGACTCGTTTGGCCTTGTCGACGAGCTCAATCAGGCCGCCGCCAACCTCATGGGCTACAGGCCTGAGGAAGTCGTCGGCCTGCCCTTCCAGGACGTGCTGGTGCCTGACGAGACGCTGACGGCCGCGATCCAGGCCATGCTCGACCCTGAGGCCAAGTGGTCGTCGCTGGATCGGCGCGGGCACCTCAACCGACGCAACGGCGAGAGCTTCCCGGCCTACATCCGCATGCGCAAGCTCAGCGCGCCGAGCCGCGGCTTCGTGCTGGTCTTCCACGACCTGTCGCAGGAGCAGGCCTCGCAGACGCAGCGCGAACACCTCGACCACCTGGCGTATGTCGGCCAGACCACGGCCACCTTTGCGCACGAGATCCGCAACCCGCTCAACGCGATCTCGCTCGGTGTCCAGATGATCGGCGCACAGTTGCCCGAGGATCATCCGGCGCAGGTGCAGATCAACAAGATCGAAGACGAGACCGAACGCCTGTCGTCGTTGATGGGCGAACTGCTCGCCTGGACCAAGCCGATCGATCCGAAGATGGAGCCCGTGACGCTCAACGAGCTGCTCGACCGTTTGCTCGTGCGCTGGGCGCCGAAGATGGGCAAGCACAACGTCAAGGTGGCGTTCAACCCGCCCGATAAGGCAGTAGTCGTGCTGGCCGATTTCAAGATGATCGAGCGGGTCTTCACCAACCTGATCGACAACGCCGTCAAGGCCATGCCCGCCGGCGGCACGCTGACGCTTTGGATGAAGATCGGGCAGCGCGCCGGGCAGCCGGCCGTGGAGACCGTCGTGCACGACACCGGCCGCGGCATACCGGCCGACATGGTCAAACGCATCTTCGATCCATACGTGACGGGCCGGGCCGACGGTACCGGTCTGGGCCTGGCGATCTGTCGACGCATCATCACCATCCACCACGGCGGCATCGACGTCGAAAGTTATCCGGGCGCTGGCACCGCCTTCAAAGTGACGCTACCCATTCTGCAGGATTGACCGCGACGGGGCCTGAGCGCCGTCGATTGGGGAGGTATGGACCGTGAAAGCAACCGTATTGATCGTCGAGGATGAGGCCAACGCCCGCGAGTTTCTGGGTGGTCTGTTGCGCGAAAGCGGGTACGACGTGCGCGAAGCCGCGACAGTGGCTGAGGCCGACAAGTGCATCGCCAGGGGCGAGGCCGACATCATCCTGCTCGACGTCCAGCTCCCCGACGGCTACGGCCCGGATCTGCTGGTGCGCCTGCACCGCGACATGCCGCATCTGCCGGTGATCATGATCACGGGTTACGGCGACATCGAGATGGCCGTGCAGGCCATGAGCTCAGGCGCCCACGACTTCCTGACGAAGCCGGTGAAGATGAAGCGGCTGACCCAAAGCCTCGATCGCGCGCTCGAGAGCCTGGCGATGCGCCGCGAGCTCGAGTACGTGCGTGGACGCCGCGATCCGCTGCAGTCGTACGTCTTCGGCGAGACCGTGCCGATGAAGAAACTCATGAACGAGATGACGGTCGTCGCGCCGTCGAACGCGACGGTTCTGCTGACGGGCGAATCCGGCACCGGCAAAGAGGTGATGGCCAACACCCTTCACCAGATCAGCAAGCGCGCCAAGGGCCCGCTGCGCGTGGTCAACTGCGCCAACTTCACCGACACGCTGCTCGAGAGCGAGCTCTTCGGCTACGAGGCCGGCGCGTTCACGGGCGCGACCAAGAAGAAAGACGGCCTGTTCCTGCAGGCCGACGGCGGCACGCTCTTCCTTGACGAGATCTCGACCATGAAGCCCGAGCTTCAGGCCAAGATCCTGCGCGTGCTCGAGGAGCGCGCCGTGCGCCGCCTTGGCGGAAACGCCGAGATCAAGGTCGACGTGCGCATCGTGGCGGCCACGAACCGCGACCTGGCCGAGATGGTCGCGGCCGGGCTCTTCCGCGAGGACCTATACCACCGGCTCAACGTCGTGCAGATGCGCCTCCCCCCCCTGCGCGATCGCACCGAGGACATCCCCTCACTGGCCGGGTTCTTCATCAAGCACTTCAACGCCGAGATGGGCAAGCGCATCACGGGCGCCGAGGCCGATGCCGTGGCCATGCTGCGTGCCTATCACTGGCCGGGCAACATCCGCCAGCTGCGCAACGCCGTCGAGCGCGCCATGCTCTTCGCCGAGGGAGACGAGCTCGAAGCCGGGAACTTCCCGCCCGAGATCGTCGATTGGTGGCAGAAGCAGAAGCAGACGGCGTAGGGGCGAGGCGCGAGGCGCGAGGCGCGAGGCGCGAGGCGCGAGGCGCGAGGCGCGAGGCGCGAGGCGCGAGGCGCGAGGCGCGAGGCGCGAGGCAAGGCTCGATCGACTCCATCTCCCTGTCAAGGCCCAGCTTCACAGGCGCCACGGTCCTTCGTCGTAAGGGCGACGCATGCGTCGCCCGCCCGCAGGCGCACACGCCCACGCCCTCACCGGCCGTCAGCACCGATCCCACTATCGCAAAGGCCCGCGCCCTCGACATGTGTCAGGCGCGGGCCTTCGCGTTTGTCATCGAACGACTGCCCCGAAATCAGGTAAACACCCTCCAGTTTGTTGTACACTTGGTCATCGGCACCCCATATTTGGAGATCCCCGATGCAAGCATTTGAATACATCGAGACGATGAGCCTCGATCAGGCCATCGCATTGCTGTCGCAGGACCCTGAGCGATCGCGACCGTTCGCGGGCGGCACCGACCTCCTGCCACAGTTGCGTGAAGGCCGCCGACAGGTCGGCCTCGTGGTCGACATCAAGCAGATCCCGGAACTGCGAACGGTGATGGATCACCCGGAGCGTGGGCTGCGGATCGGCGCCGCGGCGGCGTGCTACGACATCTGCCACAACCCCGCAGTGGCGGCGCGCTACCCGGGGCTCGTCGACGGCTTCGGCGTGATCGGCGCGGTGCAGATCCAGTTTCGCGCCAGCGTCGGCGGCAACCTGTGCAATGCCTCGCCGGCCGCCGACTCGATCCCGGCGCTGATCGTCCATGGCGCGACATGCACGGCGATCGGGCCGAACGGACAGCGCACGCTCCCGGTCGAGGCGTTCTGCGTGGCGCCGGGCCGCACAGCGCTTCAGCCCGGCGAGATCCTGGCCTGGATCGACGTGCCGGCTCCGGCCGATCGATCCGGCGCCGCGTATCTGCGCTTCATTCCCCGCAACGAGATGGATATCGCCGTGGTCGGCGCGGCGGCGGCCGTCACACTGGCGGCGGATGGAGGCACATTCGACTCGGCGCGGCTCGCGCTCGGCGCGGTCGGGCCGACGCCCCTGTTGATCGCTGAGGCCGGCGAGTATCTGGTCGGCAAGCCGGTCAGCGCTGAGACGATCGCCGAGGCGGCGCGCATCGCGCAAGCTGCGGCGCGGCCGATCGACGACGTGCGCGGCACCGCCGCCTTCCGAACCCATCTGAGCGCCGTGCTGATGCGACGCGCCATCGAGCGCGCCGTGGAAAGAGCCAGGGCCTGAGCCATGACCTCCAAGACGCACATTCAGACAACGATCAACGGTGAAGCCGTCGAGTTCCTGTGCGAACCGCGCCAGAGCCTGCTCGAGGCCCTGCGCGACACGCTCGGCCTGACGGGCGCCAAAGAAGGGTGCAACAACGGAAACTGCGGGGCGTGCAGTGTGCTCATCGACGGCGCGCTCGTGAACTCGTGCCTGGTGCTGGCACCCGAGATCCAGGGCCGACAGGTGACCACGATCGAGGGCATCGCCCCGCCCGACGGGCTGCATCCGCTGCAGCAGAAGTTTCTCGAGCACGCGGCGCTGCAGTGCGGTTTCTGCACGCCCGGCTTCATCGTCGCGTCGAAGGCGCTGCTGGAGCGGAACCCGCATCCGACAGAGCTCGAAGCTCGGCAATGGCTGGCCGGCAACCTGTGCCGCTGCACGGGTTACGACCACATCGTCAAGGCCGTGCTGGCCGCGGCCGAGACCATGAGCCGCGAGGAGGCCCAGGCATGAGCGCGAAAACGACATCAGGCTTCCGCGTCATCGGCAGCAACCCCATCCGACAGGATGGCATCGAGAAGGTGACCGGGCGCGCGCGCTATGGCGCCGACATCCACCTGCCCGGCATGCTCTTCGGCGCTGTGCTGCGGAGCCCTCACGCGCACGCCCGACTCCTGTCGGTCGATACGAGCGCAGCCGAAGCACTTCCCGGCGTGCGCGCCGTGGTCACGGGCCGGGATCTGCCCGAGGTCGAGAGCAAGATCGCGGATCTAGGTGAGAGCACGATCAACCTCCGCTACCAAAGCGCGAACACGCTCGCCCATGACAAAGCCCTGTACTTCGGGCACGCCATTGCCGCTGTCGCGGCCACGAGCCTGCCCACTGCCGAAGCCGCTCTGGCGTTGATCAAGGTGGAGTACGAGGTGCTGCCGCCGGTGCTCGATGTGCGCGCGGCGATGCAGCCCGGGTCCCCCATCCTGCTTGACGACCTGCGCACGTCGGAGCTCGGCCGGCGCGGGGGAACCGCCACCAACGTCGCCGGCCATTTCCTCGACGAACTGGGGGACGTCGAGCAGGGCTTCAAGGATGCCGCCATCGTCATCGAGCGCGAGTTCGACACGGCGATGGTGCATCAAGGCTACATCGAGCCGCACAACGCGACGGCCCAGGTCGACCCCGACGGGCAGGCCACAATCTGGTGCAGCACGCAGGGCTCCTTCGGCGTCCGCGAACAGGTCTCGCAGGTGTTGAAGTGGCCGCTGTCACGGATCAAGGTCATCCCGCTCGAGATTGGCGGCGGCTTCGGCGGCAAGATCGGCGTGTATCTCGAACCGATCGCGGTGCTGCTCTCCAAGAAGAGCGGCTATCGGCCGGTCAAGCTGACCATGAGCCGCAAGGACGTGTTCGCGTCCACAGGCCCGACCTCCGGTTCGCACATCCGCGTGAAGATGGGCGTCGACGCCGCAGGCAACTTCACGGCGGCCGAGGCCGTGCTGATCTACGAGGCCGGCGCCTTCCCGGGCTCGCCGGTCGGGTCGGGCATGGAAGTCATCTTCGCGCCGTATCGCATCCCGAACGTACGCGTCGAGGGCTACGACGTGGTCGTCAACAAGCCGCGCACGGCCGCCTATCGGGCGCCAGGCGGCACCAACGCCGCGTTCGCGAGCGAGACGGTCGTCGATGAACTGGCCGAAAAACTCGGTGTGGATCCGATCGTCTTTCGGCTGAAGAACGGCGTTCGCGACGGCGACCGCAAAGCCAACGGCGTCGCCTATCAGCGCATCGGCCTGATGGAGACGCTCGAGGCAGCCCAATGCAGTCCGCATTATCAGTCGGCCAAACCTGGCGCACGGCGCGGGCGCGGCGTGGCGGCCGGCTATTGGGGCAACTACGGCGGCAAATCGAGCACATCCGCCAGCGTCAACGCCGACGGCACGGTGAGCCTGCTCGAAGGCTCGGTCGACATCGGCGGGTCGCGGACAGCGCTGGCGATGCAACTCGCCGAGGCCCTGGAGCTGCCGATCGACCGGGTCCGCGCCACAGTGGCCGATACCGATTCGGTCGGTGAGACCGAAGGCACGTATGGCAGCCGCACCACGTTCGCGACGGGCTGGGCGGCGCACGACGTTGGCCAATTGCTCAAGACGAAGCTGCGCGAGCGAGCGGCGTTGCTGTGGGATGTTCCCGCTGACGAGGTGACCTACAGCGAAGGCGTGTTTGCCAGCGGCGACCAGGCTTTGACTTTCGCTGACCTGGCGGCGCAGCTCGACGACCTCGGGGGGCCGGTCGTCGCGAGCGCGGCGGTCAAGCCCTCAAACCCGGGGCCGGGCTTCGCCGCGCACGTCGTCGACGTCGAGGTCGATCCCGAGACCGGCAAGGTCCAGATCCTGCGCTACACGGCCGTGCAGGACGCGGGCAAGGCCGTCTACCCCGACTACGTGGCCAGCCAGATGCAGGGCGGCGCGGCCCAAGGCATCGGCTGGGCGCTCAACGAGGAGTATGTGTATGACGCGCAGGGTCGTCTGGCCAACGCCAACTGGCTCGACTATCGCATGCCCGTCAGCCTCGACCTGCCCGAGATCGAGGCCGTGATCGTCGAGGTGCCGAGCCCGGGCCATCCGTTCGGCGTGCGCGGCGTCGGCGAAGTGCCGATCGTGCCGCCGGTGGCAGCCGTGGCCAATGCGATCTACGACGCGATCGGCGTGCGCCTGACCGAGTTGCCCATGTCGCCGGGCCGGATCGTGGCGGCGCTGAAGGCTCACGGAGCCTGACCGCGTGCCGACCGTCTGGGTACCAGCCCTGCTCCGCTCACTGACCGGCGGCCGCGCAACGTTGGCGGCCGCCGGTTCCACAGTGGCCGAGGTCATCAACGACCTGGAGACCCGACATCCGGGGCTCAAGGCCCGGCTCGTGGCCGGCGATCGGCTGCAGCCGGGCCTGGCCGTGGTGGTCGACGGCGAGAGCAGCACGCTCAAGCTGCGGCAGCCGCTCCGCGAGGACAGCGAGGTACATTTCGTGGTGACGATTGCCGGTGGGGCGCCGGCGCGTTGACGCCGGCCGGTTGGGGACGGGCGACGCGGGCGGGCGACGCATGCGTCGCCCTTACGACGGCAGGGGCGCGGGGGGCGTTTGATATGGGGCATGGGCGCCGGCTGCGGCGCGCTTCACGCCTCGCATCTCGCGCCTCGCATCTCGCGCCTCGCATCTTGCGCCTCGCATCTCGCCGCGGGCGCCTCCGTTTGTCTTCGTTGGCGTCTGGCACGCCGCTTGCACAGACATTCCTCCAGGAGACCCGCGCCGCCGGATAGGCGCGACTGGAGGAACCCATGGCCGAGACTTTCACCGTCGACAATTTGCGCATCATGATGGGCCTGACGTTTTTCACGTTCGGCCTGATTTCGCTCGGGGCCGGCATGTTCATGCTGATCCGCGGGCCGTTCCGGCAGGAGGCCCAGGTGCTGGCCGCTCAATCGGCCAAGCTCAGCCAGAAGGCCCTGACGGACGATATCGGCGCCATTGTCGGCAACGCCACAGCCCTCGTAGACGCGGTCAACAACCTCATCCGCACCTCGTCGGGCAACGCGATCGTGCTGGTGATCGTGGGCGCGCTCTTTGAGGCCGCCGCGTATCGCCTGCTCGTCGCTTTCTAAATCGGACCCCACACGCGCGCCGGTAGACCCTGGCAGTAGAGAGGCGTCATGACACCCGTTGAATCGATCCTCGCGGCCCTTCCCGAAGCCCGTTGGGCAGAAGCCACGCGCCGGCTCAAGCTCGTCCCTGAATTGTGGGAGGTGGCTCACGAGCCCGAAGTGCTGCAGGCCTGGCTCGCGGCCGCCGCCGATTTCGAAACAAACTGGCGGCCGGGTCGGTTGGCCATGATCGCCTTCGGCGCGCGCTATCCCGAGGTCACCAGCGACCCCGAGTCGTATCTGCTCGGCGACGGCTACGACCAGACCGGTGCGGCCTATGCCGCCCTGGCAACTCCGTCCGCCGCGTTGGACCCGATCCGCCACGCCCTGCCCGCTGCGTTGGCGCTGCGGCTGCGCGCCTCGGCGGCCTCGGATTGGAACGGCGTGGCTGTCGAGGCCGGCTCGCAGCCCGAGCGCTGGCGCCTGCCGCTCCAGTACGTCTGGGGCCTGATCGATCAGCCGACCGACCTGCTCGAGGCGCTGCTCAACGCGTCGCTCGAATCGGCCGCCGTGGCCGGCTTCGTTGTGGCCGCGAACCTCTCGCCAGCCGGGATCGTGGCCCTGATCCAACAGGCTGCGCCCGAATGCCCGGCCAAACACTGGCTGGCCTTCACGTCGACGCTGCGCGAGCTCGGTGAGCCGGCCCTGGCCGAACAGCTCTGCCGCATGGCCGCGCACTCCCTGCCCGCGCAGGACACGCTCGCCTATTCGCTCGACTCGGCCTGGCTCTGGGCCGGCACCGGCGACCTCGGTGCCGCTCAACACGCCATCGAGACGGCCTGGTCGCACATCGGCGAGGTCCGGGCCCGTCTGGCTGCCTCGCGTGCCGAACTGCAATTCAAGGCCGGCGATCTCGATGCCGCGATCGCCAGCTACACGACGGCCCTTCAGACCGCCGACGACCCGACTTATCGACTGGGCGCTGCCCGCGCTCAACTCAAGGCCGGTGCGCCTGAGGCGGCGTTGCAGTTGGTCGGCGCCGACGTGGACGACGATCCCGATGCCGCCGTCGTGGCGGCGCAGGGCCATGCCGCCCTCCACAACCGCGACGCCGCGCTCGAAGCGCTCAGCAACATCCGCTTCGACCTGCCCGTATCCGCCGGCGCGTTGACGACGGCCTCACGGCTCGCCCGCGAGCTGGGCGACGTGCGCCTGGCGACGCGGCTGCTGGCGCGCGCCGTCAGCGCCGCCGGTGCCGAGCCGGAGCCGCACCTCCTTCAGGCCGAATGGGCCCGCAACGATGGCGACTGGGCCTCGGCCCGTGCCGCCTCGCTCGAGGCCGTAGCCGTCGCGCCGCACAGCGTGGATGCTCGCGTCCTGCTGGGCGAAGCCCTTCTCCACACCGGCGCCGCGCACGAAGCCGCGCCGCACTTCCGCTCCGCGCTGGCGCATGATCCCAAACGCATCGCAGCCAGCCTGGGCCTCGCCCGCGCCGAGCTCGGCCGTGGTGATGCCGTTCGCGCCCGCGAGGCCGCTCAGCATGTCCTGACGCTCGAGACTGATACGCCGGCCTCCGCCGAAGCCCACGTCATCCTGGGAGAGATCGAGGCGGCCACGTCGCAGGGCGAAGCCGCCTACGAGCACTTCATGCGCGCCGCCCAGCAGCAGCCGGGCGCCGCCGCTCCATGGCGCGCGATCGCGCGTCATCATCTGGCGCAGGGCGATCTGGATCGCGCCACGGCGGCGCTCGAAGCCGGTCGCCAGGCGATCAAGACCTCGGCAGCTGCCGCTAAGAACGTTCGCGAGGGGCAGGAAGCCGAGATCCGTGGATTGCTCTCGGACCTCGCCGACCTGTATCAGCAGCAGAACCAGCCGGCCGAGGCGATCGCCGTGCTCCGCGATGCCGTGACGGCCGATCCCAACGGCCAGGCCGAGCAGCGCCGCCTCGGCGCCCTGCTCCGCCGAAACGGCTCGGCGCCGGAGGCTGTCGAGGCATTGCGCCGGGCCGTGGCCCTTCGGCCGACGGACTGGACGGCCCAGCATGAGTTGGGCAAAGCGCTCGAAGAGAACGGCCAGGACGCCGAGGCCTGCGCGGCTTTCCAGCAGGCGGCGATGGCCCAGCCCGACACGGCCGAGGTCTACGCCGACCTGGGACGCATCACGCTCAAGCTGCACAACGCGAAGCAGATCAGCGCCGGGCCGCTTCAGGCCATCGGCGCGCTGGCCGAAGGACTGCGCCATGCGCCCGACGACGCTGATACCTACGCCCTCTTGGCCGAAGCGCACCTGCTCAACGGCGATCCCGAAGAGGCTCTGGCCCACTACCGCGAAGCCCTGCACCGCGACCCGACCCGCTCGGATTGGTCGCTTGGTCTCGGCCAGGCCGCGCTCGCGCTGGGCCGCAGCGACATGGCCGTGACCGCGCTGACCGACGCCCGCAACTGCGCGCCGCACAACGTCGCCATTCACGTGGCGTTGACCGAGGCGTACCTGCAGAGCGGCCTTGAGCTCGAGGCAGTCTCGAGCGCCGAGGCCGCGTTGAAGCTCGCCCCGCAGGATCCGCAGGCGCAGTCGCGCCTGGCCGACGCGTTGACCCGTGCCGGCCAGCTCGACCGTGCGCTGCAGGAGTGGCGCACGGCCATCTCGATCGAACCGCGCAACCCGGCGCTCCATATCGCCGAGGCGCGCACGCTGCTCAAGCTGGGCCGCGTCGAGGAAGCGCGCCAGTCGTTCAACCACGCCCTGGCTTCGGCGCCCGAGTCGGCCGATGCCTACCTGGCCGCCGGCACCTCCATGCTCGATCTGGGCGAGATCGAGGACGCCTACCAGGCGCTCTCGCAGGCCGTCGGGCTTGCGCCGCGTCTGACGGCCGCCCACCTGGCTTTCGGCCAGGCGGCCATGCAGACGAAGCGCTACGAAGCCGCTCAGGCCGCGTACCAGCGCGCCGCCGAGCTCGATCCCGCCAATGCCGAGGCGCTCTCGGAGGCCGGCGAAGCGCTCTGGCGCCTGAGCCGCACCTCGGCGGCCCTGACGCAGTGGCAGCGCGCGCTGACCATCGCGCCGACGCATAGCAAGACATTACAGCGGCTCGGTCACGCCTACCTCAAGCTCGAACAGCCCGCCGAGTCGCTCCTGGCGCTCGAGGCTGCGCTGGCGGCCGAGCCCGAGAACGCCGCGCTCGGTCGTGAGACAGCCCGCGCCGCGCTCGCCTTCGGCGACCTCGAACGCGCGGCACATCACCTCGAGACGGCGCTTGTCGCCGCGCCCGGCGACCCGGATGTGCGCATGCTGCTGGGCGACGTCTACGAACGACGCAATGACCATGAGAAGGCTGTGACGCTCTACCGCCAGGCCGTGCGGCTCGCGCCCGACGACGGTCGCCCGCTGGCGATGCTGGCCGAGGCGCTGGCCCGCACCGGCCACGTCGGCGAAGCCGCCGACGAGATGCGCAAGGCCGTCGGCCTCAGCCCCGAGTCGATCGACGTCCAGAAGCGCGCCGGCCGGGTCTTCCTCAAGTCGCGCCGCGCGGCCGAGGCCGTCGACTCTTACGCAAAATGGGTGGAATTGGCCCCGCGCGACGCCGAAGCCCACCTGGCTCAGGCCGAGGCGCTTGTCGCCCTGGCTGAGCACGCCGAGCTCGAGACCGTTTCGGGCCTCAAGGCGCGCGAAGCCGGCGCGTCGGACCTGCATCTGCCGCGCGTCTACAACGCCTTGCAGCAGGCCTCGGCCTTCGGGGCCGACCCGCAGCAGGTGCGCTACTGGATGGGCCGCGCTAAGGCGATCGCGCCCGCGCAGGTCTCGACAGGCGCCGTGGTCACGCCCAACGGCGAAGGGCCCAAGGGCGTTATCGTCAGCGATGCCGTGCAGATGCTCGAGGGCATCGCGCAGGATCAGGCCAGCGCTGTGGATCGCGCGAATCTCTATCAGGCGCTCGGCGCCGCCGAACGCAAGTCCGGCGACTTCGACCGCGCCCGCGGCGCACTGATGCTCGCGCTCGATAACGGGGCCGACCCCGCCAACATCTCACTGCAGCTTGGTCTCACCGAGGCCGCGGCAGGCGACACGGCGACGGCCATCACGCACTTCAACCGCGCCATCGCCGACGACGCGACAAACCCATACGCGTACTACCATGTGGCCCGCGCCCTGAAGGCGGCCGACCGCAACGCCGAGGCCGAGGTCATGCTGCAGAAGGCCATCACCCTGCGGCCGGACGCCGCGGCCTGGCATCACGTGCTCGGCGGCTGGCTGCGCGCTGACGGTGAAAACGCCGGCGCGCTGGCGCACTTCCAGCAGGCCGCGCAGCTGCAGCCCGAGAACGCCGAGTACAACGCCGACCTCGCCCGCGCCCTCGCCCATGATGGCGACTGGGCTGGCGCCGTCGACTACCTCGGCCGAGCCGCGCATCACGCCGAGACCGATGCCGCCCTGTGGGCCGAACTCGGTCAGGCGCAGTACAACCTGGGGGATCACGGCGACGCAGCGCGTAGCTTCAACAAGTCGCTCAGCTTCCAGCCCGGCCAGATCACGGCCATGCTCGGCGCAGCGCGCACCAGCCTGGCGCTGGGCGATCTGGCGGGCGCGTACAGCCGCGCCGAGGCCGCCGTGCGCCTGAATCCCAACGAGGCTTCGGCCCTGACCTGTCTGGCCGAGGTCCAGTCCGCCCGGGGCGACGGCGACGCGGCCGAACGAGCCTACCGGGCCGCGGCCACGAAGGCCGCCGACTCCAGCCCGATCTGGCTGTCGTTGGGTCGCATGAAGCTCGGCCAGGGCAAGACACGCGAAGCCGCCGAGGTGCTCGCTCAGGCCGTGGGCGCCAGCCCGCGCTCGGACGAGATCCAGGCGGCCTACGGCGAAGCACTTCTGGCCAGCAACCAGGTCGATCGGGCCCTTGCGGTCTTCCGGGAAGCGCAGGCGCTAGCGCCCCGCAATCCCAGGCACCTGCTCAAGCTTGGGCACTGCTGCCGGCTGGAGGGTCAGCTCGACCAGGCCCTCAGCCACCTGCTCCAGGCTCGGGACCTCGCGCCGCAGAACGACGAGATCCTGCGTGAGCTCGGCCTGGTCTTCGAGGCGCGCAAGCAGTGGGAGCGCGCCCTGGAGATGTACGCGGGGGCCGTCGAGATCGCGCCGCGCACGGCCGTCAACCACCTGCGTGCCGGCGTGGCCATGAAGCAGATGAAGGATTACCCCGGGTCGGTGTCGGCGCTTGAGAAGGCCGTTCAACTCGACCCCAAGAACCTCGAAGCCGCCCGGCAGCTCGCCGCGGTGACGGCCTTGAATATCGTTCAGGGCGTCCGGCTGTAGGAACGAGGGGCGAGGGGCGAGGGGCGAGGGGCGAGGGGCGAGGCGCGGTAGCGTTCGCCCTTCGCCCTTCGCCCTTCGCTCCTCGCCCTTCGCCCCTCGCCCCTCACTCTTCGTATGCCCCGGTTGGCAAAAGTAGGCGTCTGGCACGGACCTTGCAGGATGAGCTCCTTGACCGAGGAGAACGCCCATGCGACGTGCCGAATTGCTGCAACTGACCGAAGCCGCCCTGGCCCATAGCCAGACCGACTACGCCCTGAAGATCATCCGGGCCTACCTGATGGAATGGCCGGGGGATCTGGCCGCCCAGGCCCTGCTCGCCCGCGCCTATATGACGGACGGCAACATCAAGCGGGCGGTGCGGCTCCTGCAGACCATCGTGGCCATCGACCCCGAAGACGCTCCGGCCCAGCGTCTACTGGCCGAAGCTCTCAAGGACAGCGACGGTGAAGGCGCCGAGAACGCGGCCGCCAGCGCGCACGTCGTCGACGGCCGCGGCGGTGTCGCCAAACAGGTGCTGCCGATGTGGTCGATCTCGGCCCGCGCAGCCTACACCGTCAACGCGGCCAGCCGCGCCAGCGGTGCGTCGCCGCGGACGGCCCCGCACAACGTCGACGCCGATCAGCCCCTGCCCGCCCTGCAACACCTCGTCGGCCTGTGGCGAAGCAAGAGTTGGGACCTGGCGCAGCCGTTGGCCGAGCAGTACTCGGCCCGCTGGCCGCAGGTCGTGGCCTTCAAGCTCTGTCTGGCCGAATGCCGCATGGCTGCCGGCCAGCACGCGCCGGCCATCGACCTGTTGCACGAAGCCGCCGCGCACGACATGGGCGGCCAGGTTGCCGAGCGACACCTGGGCGCCGATCACTCCTACAAGGCGCTCTGGCCGACCACGATGAGCGCCGACGTCCCTGGGCCCCTGCCGGCCGCGCTCGTCACCGGGATGGGTCTCAACCGGCTCAAGACCGGCGCGCCAAAGCGCACGCTGCCCAAGACCGGCATCCTCGGCGCGGATCTGCTCGACATCCAGAACCAGCTCGACGTCATCGCCGACAAGCTCGGCCTCAAGGCGCGCAAGTCGACCAGCGAAGATCTGTATCTCCTGGTCACCAGCCGACAGCAACTCATTCTGCAATACGGCCAGTCGGGCATGCAGGCGATCGATGAGGCCATGCGCGCGCTGGCCAACGCGCAGCAGCAACTGCGCCCGGGCATCCTGTACGTCGACGATGCCGAAAGCGCGAAGGCCTTCGGCGTCTCGGCTGTCGATCCGCGCAACGCCTGGGCAATTAAGCACCAGATCTCCGAGATCGTGGCGGGGCTGAAGGCCAAGGGCCGCAAGATGGGCGCGCTGCTCATCGTCGGCGGACCCGAGATCGTGCCCTTCCACCACCTGCCGAATCCCACCGACGACGCCGACGCGGATGTGCCCTCGGACAACCCATACGCGTCGAGCGACGACAACTACTTCGCGCCCGAGTGGCCGGTCGGCCGCATGCCCAGCGGTGGCGGCCATGACGTCGGGCCGCTGGTGCGTTGTCTCAAGCGCGCGATCTCGGTGCATGCGCGCAAGGCCGCCAAGCGTCAACCGACCTGGTGGGAGCAACTGCTGCAGGCCGTGCGACGAGTCTGGCAACAGGCCAGCGCGGCGCGACCGGCTGCCAGCTTCGGTTACTCGGCCAACGTCTGGCGCCGGGCTTCGGCGGCGGTCTTCGATCTGATCGGCGACCCGGCCCACCTGCAGACCAGCCCGCCGGCTTCATCTGCGCAACTACCCGCAGAGGGCCTGGCCCCGTCGCGGCTCTCGTACTTCAACCTGCACGGCATCGAGGACGGGCCCGAGTGGTTCGGCCAGCGTGCGCCCGACGACCCGACGGCGCTGCCCGAGTACCCTGTGGCGCTGCGTCCGGCGGACGTGACCAACCACGGCCGCGCACCGCAGATCGTCTTCAGCGAGGCCTGTTACGGCGCCAACATCTTCAACAAGTCCACGGTCGACGAGGCCATCTGTCTGCGCTTCCTCGACAGCGGCACTCGCGCGATCGTCGGCTCGACCAAGATCGCTTACGGCTCGGTCAGCACGCCGCTCATCGGCGCCGACCTGCTCGGGCGCCACTTCTGGCAGCACCTGACCGCCGGCCTGCCGATCGGCGAGGCGCTGCGCCTTGCCAAGCTCGCGACGGCCCACGACATGCTCCAACGTCAGGGCGCGCTCGACGGCGAGGACCAGAAGACCCTGATCTCGTTCGTGCTCTACGGCGATCCGCTCGTGACGAGCGCCGGCAAGGTCAACGACACAGCGGCCAAGGAAGCCAAGCGCCGCGCCCTGCAATTCACTGCAGCGACGCCCGAGATCACGCTGGCGGAAACCACAGCCCACGAGACCCTCGCGCCGCAGACGCTGGCCGAAGTCAAGAGCGTCGTCGCCCAGTACCTGCCGGGCATGGAAGACGCCGAAGTGCGTGCCGCTCGCGCGCGCGTCCTCCCGGTCGGCGCCAAGTCGTTCGGGTCTGGGCGTTCCACAGTGGTGACGCTCTCGAAGGTCATCCACGGCAAGCGCTACGCGCACCCACACTACGCCCGCGCCACGCTCGACGGCCAGGGCAAGGTGATCAAGCTGGCAATCTCACGGTAATGAGTGATTGGGCGATTGAGTGATCCGGGGACTGACGAACACCCTGATCACCCAATCACTCGATCGGGAAATGACACATGGCTACGATCGGCTTCCACTACTATCCCGATGATCTGCACTACCGGACCCACGACCTTCAGGCGTGGCTGCCGGAGCTGCGGGCGATGGGCGCGCGCTGGCTGACGGTGGTCGGCTCGCTGACGCGGGCCGTGCCCGAGCCGTTCCTGCGCGGGCTGCGCGAGAACCAGATCGAGCCGATCGTGCTCATCCCGGCCGGGCCGGTGCGCGCGCTCGATGCCGCCGCGCTGACGCCGCTGTTCAACAGCTACGCGCGCTGGGGCGTCAAGTACGTCAGCGTCTTCGCCGAGCCTAACGCGCGCTCGTCGTGGTCGCCCAGCGACTGGTCGAAGACCGGGATCGTCGATCGCTTCATCGAGATCATGGCCCCGATCTGGCGCGCCCAGCACACAGCCGGGCTCTCGCCGGTCTTTCCGGCGCTCAAGGCCGGCGGCGAGTATTGGGACACGGCTTTCCTCGAGGCCGCGCTCGTCGGGCTGCAACGCCGCAACCAGCACGAGTTGCTCAACGCCATGACGTTCGCGCTCAACGTGTGGACGTTCAACCGGCCGGTGTCATACGGCGCCGGCGGCCCGGCCAAGTGGCCCGGGGCGCGCCCCTACCTGACGACGCCGGGCGTCGAGGACCAGCGCGGCTTCCACATCTTCGATTGGTACAACGCGATCTTCGACGAGCACCTGGGCGAGCGTCGGCCGCTGATCAGCCTCACCGGCGGCCCGCGCCTCGGCGACCAGGCCGACGCAAGTCTACCTTCCGTGAACGAGGCGCGGCACGCGTCTTGCACTAAAGAGATCATGGAGCTGGTGAACGCGAACCAGCTCCCTGCGAACCTTATCAACCTCAACTTCTGGCTGCTGACGGCCGACGCCGCCAGCCCCTTCGCCCGCGAGGCCTGGTTCAAGCCGGACGGCGGCACACTGGCCGCCACGGCGGTGCTCCGCAGCGAAGCCGGGGTTGCCCAGATCAACGCAGCGCCTATCGGCGACGGCGCACTGACACCCGGAAGCGCGGCGCATGAGCTGCTGATGCGGCTCCGCCAGGCTCCGGCCGGCGCGAAGGCGATGAACGCGAGCGGTCCCGGCGTAGAGCGAGTGACGACGGCGGCCACCGCAGAAGCGCGACCGCTGCGCCACTACCTGCTCCTGCCCACGTTCGAATGGGGCGTGAGCGAGTGGCACTGGACGGCGGCGCTCGACGTGGTGCGCACGTACAAGCCCACTGTCGGGTTCTCGGTCGATGAGGCCGGGCTGGCCGCGAAGGTGACGATCCTGGGCAACGAACAGGGCGTCAGCGCCGAAGTCGAAGAACAGCTGCGGGGACGCGGCTGCGAGGTTGAGCGGGTATCTGTCGGACGTTGAGCGACACAGACGTAGCGTGAGCGAGGAAGAGACCATGAACACACCCAGCACCGTGATCAAGATCTTTGGGCTCGGCGGCGGCGGCAGCAATGCCGTCAATCGCATGATCGACATCGGGCTCGAAGGCGTCGAGTACATCGCCGC
This sequence comes from Anaerolineales bacterium, assembly GCA_044226485.1. Lineage (GTDB taxonomy): Bacteria > Chloroflexota > Anaerolineae > Anaerolineales > UBA6663 > UBA6663. Next base: position 90,119 of record JBGAGY010000005.1, on the reverse strand, counting down.
CAACACAGACGCCCAGGCGCTCAAGCTCAGCCAGGCCGCGACCAAGATCCAGATCGGACCGAAGCTCACCAAGGGCCTCGGCGCCGGCGGACGCTGGGAGATCGGGCGCGAGGCCGCGCTCGAAAGCCGCAACGAGATCCGCAAGGCCCTTGACGGCGCCGACGTGGTCTTCCTGACCTGCGGCATGGGCGGCGGCACCGGCACTGGCGCGATCTCGGTCACTGCCGAGATCGCCAAGGCGATGGGCATCCTGACGGTCGCGATCGTCACCACGCCGTTCTCGTTCGAAGCCAGCCGGCGGCGCGCGAACTCCGAAGCCGGGCTGGAGGCGTTGCGCCCGAATGTCGATACCCTGATCCAGGTCAGCAACGACAAGCTGCTCGGCCTGGTCGGCCGCAACGTTCCGTTCGAAACCGCTCTGCGCGTCGCCGACGAAGTGCTGCGCCAGGGCGTGCAGGGCCTGACCGAGATGATCACGCGGCCCGGCCTGATCAACGTCGACTTCAACAACGTCCGCACGATCATGCAGGGCGCCGGCAACGCGATGATGGCCATCGGCCAGGGCAAGGGCGAGAACAAGGCCGCCGACGCGATCCACCAGGCGCTGCACATGCCGTTGCTCGACCTGCCGACTCTGCAAGACGCGCGCGGCGTGCTCCTGCACTTCACAGGCGGCGACGACCTCAGCCTGTTCGAAGTCAGCCAGGCCGGCGAGCAGATCCGCAAGGCCGCTCCGGATGCCGACATCGTCTTCGGCGCGTCGATGGATGCGTCGATGCAGGGCAAGGCCCAGGTCATCCTGATCGCCACCGGCTTCACCCAGCGCGCGCCCGAAGCGCGGCCGCTGCCCGTGATCGCGGCCATGCCGGCGCAGTCTGAGGCTGAGCAGGCGCCGGTCAGCGAGCCGAGCGTCGAAGCCAAGCCCGCGCCGCGCGTCAACCTGGCTCAGGCGCTCTTCAGCCAGGCCATGTCGGCCGAGCCGAAAACCGAGAGCTTCGTGGCCCAGGAGGTCACGGTCAACCCGAACAACCTCGACATCCCGGCCTTTCTGCGCCGCCGCCGTTCGATCGGCGACCTCAAGGGCTGAGTTGCCTGATCAGGAGACGAGGTGCCCCATGTCACTGTCCAGCAGCCAGATCGACTCGATCGCCAAGCAGGTCTATCGCCAGTTCCCGGAAGTCAAGGGCGCGGCGCCTGCCATCGCGTCGATGTCGGCCAAGACGCCCGGCGCTGCCGAGCGCTTCGTGCTGACGTTCAAAGGCAAGGGCATGGGCCCCGGTGGTCGCACCATCCCGCGGATCGTGCGCGTCGTGACTGACCCGCGCGGCGCCGTGCTCAAGATGAGCACGTCAAGGTAGTGGACGAAGGCGTGATTGGGAAATCAGGTGATTGAGATGATGGTCAACGAGATGGTGGGTCAACTGCAACGCGCGATTCCGTTGGAAGTCAAAGAAGCGCTGGATCAGGCTCAACTGGTGGTCCTGCGTCAGATCGTCAAGTTCAATCAGGCGACCGCGAAGGCGTGCCGGTGGGCGCGCCCGATGGCCGCGTACTGGTGGATGCCCGTGGCCGGATTGGCCGTCGGGATCGTCGCCGGGGTCGCCAGCCGACTGGCGAGCTGAGCACGCTGAAGCGCTCGGATCGTCACACACCGAAGAGGAAGCTATGCTCGACAACGCCTATGTGGTCACCCGCACGCCGACTGAGTTGATGGAGCGCCAGGTCAAGGTGCTCGAGCAGTCGGTCCTGGCCCATCAGACCCAGCAAGCTCGCATCGAGGAGACGCTTGAGTATCTCAAGCTCTCGAATCTCGATCTGGCTCGCGGTCTCGAGAAGCACGCCGTCGCGCTGCGCGAAGGGCTCAAGAGCCGTGGCAGCAGCGCAGTCCGCGTGACGGATCTCGAGATCTCGTTTGTGTCGATGTACGTGCTCTTCTTCAAATGGTGGATTGCCGCCGCGGTGGCCACGCTGACCGTCGCCGCGATCCCGGCCGTGATCGCCGGCATCCTGATGCTGTTTGGGATTATCCACTGGTGAGGTGACGGGCGCTTCTGTCCGACGAACGACAGAGACCGACTTACTACGAAGGACGAAAGATGAAGGTTGAACCGCCGTTCAACCTTCGTCTTTCGTCCTTCGTTGTTTGCGACGCAGGCGCTCCATCCTCCGTCTCATTGCACAATCGACCCGCCTCGGGCACAATGTCAAGGCCTCGCCGCCCGAATTCAGCGAGATTTCATGACCCCCATTGGCCGCACGTAAAGCGGAGCTGAAAAGATCAGCAACGGGCCGTGATTTCACGCCAAACCGACTTCATTTCATTGTTTCAGCCCTGTAGGATGCAGGGCGTGTCACCGGTCATCGTGTCTTCACGCGTGATGTTCAGCCGGCTCTTCCTGCCGGTCGGCCTGACGGTATTATGCGTCTGGCTCGGCTGGGCGGCGGCGCGCGTGTTGGTGCCAGACCGGGCGACCCCCACCCCCTACCCGCTGACCTCGACACCGGCCGGTTTGCCCGTCGGCCAGACTCAGATCATGTTACTGGTCGTCGACGATCTGACGGCCAATCGCCCCGCCCTCGAAGGGGTTTGGATCGTCACGGTCACGCCGGGTTCGCGCGAGACCACCTGGGTGGGCTTCGCCACCGACCTGGCGGTCGATCAGGACACGCTGGCTTCATACTTCGACACCGGCTACGGCATCGGGCGCAGCCTGCAGGATGCGGCGATCCTGGTCGAAGCCGGCCTCCGGCGGCTCACTTCTGGAGCCGTTGCCCCGACCTATCGCGCGATCGTCGATCACGCTCAATTAACCGGCGCGGTTGATCGGCTGGGCGGCGTCACAGTGGTCGACCAGGCGATGGGCGGCGCGCAGGTGATGGCAGCCTACGAGGCCATCGGCGCCGCCGGCCCGGCCGCGAAACTGTCGTTCCAGAGCGCCTTGCTCGAAGCTTTCGAGGCGCGCTTGCAGACGGTGCCCAGCGCCGATCTGAGCTCCTACTTGGCCCAACAGGCCGCGCCCTACAGCCTGGACGCCACCCAGATCACCGGTTGGCTGACCGGCGGCGTCTTCCCCGATCACCCCGACATCGCGACAACCCAGGCGGCCCGCTGACGAGTCCGAAACGGGATAAATAGCCGGGAGTACGAAGGTCCGGTCTGCAGGACCGAGGCTCGTCGTTCGCGCTCACGATTTCAGGTCGTCCCACGTCGTTCGCACTCCCGATTTCGGGTTGGGCAGTACAATGCGCGCATCTCACGCGGGCCGGAGGCATCGCGATCGACGCCCTGCCCCAGAAGGCGAAACATGAAACACGCGTACCGCTACGATCACCTCACCTGGAAAGAGATCCGTGATGCCGTCGCTCGCGACCCGCAGCCCGTTGTCGCCATCCCGATCGGCGCCGTCGAGGACCACGGCCCGCACATGTCGATCTCGACCGACAACGACATCCTCGAGGGCATCCTGGCCGAATGCGGCCGGCGCGCCAAGGGCGACCTGCTCATCCTGCCGACGATCCCGTTCGGCCTCGATGAACATCACATGGATTTCCCCGGGACGATCGCGGTGGATATCCAGACCACCCTCGCCTATCTGACTCAGGTGGCGGTCTCGGTGGCGCGGCACGGCTTCACACACATCCTGATCGTCAACGGCCACGGCAGCAACCACAGCATCTGCGATCTCGCCGCGCGCGATTGCGTGATCAAGACCGGCATGATCTGCGCCTCGACGACGGTCAACGCCGCCGTCGACCCGAGCCTCGTCCGTGACGTGCTCGACGCCGAGCGCCAGGGCGGGCCGGGCTCGGTCGGGCATGCCTGCGAATACGAGACGGCCATGATGCTGCACCTGCATCCCGAGCGCGTCGACATGAGCGTGGCGCCGCGCGACATCGCACAGCTCAAGCTCAAGTATTTCAACTGGGATCATCCCGAGCCGTCGGCCTACGCCTGGCAGGATTGGTGGAGCCGCTTCTCGGCCGAGGGCGTCGTCGGCGATGCGTCCGCCGCGACAGAGGCCTTTGGCAAGCGCATGTTCGACGTCACCGCCGAGCGGTTCGTCGAGCTCATCCGCGAGTTCCGCACCATTCCGGTGCGCCCGCGACGCGATCATCACTGAGTGGCGAAGTCAAGGGGATGGTTCGGACAGGTCGTATAGCGCGTACTTGTCGAAGCGCGCGACAGGCTGGCGGCCGACGATCCAGTATTCGTAGATCCCGGTCCAGCCGCCGAACGGGCCGACCAGCACATAGCGCGCGCTGGGCGTGACGGGCAGGAATTCGCCCTCCGGCGGTGGCGCGGTGTTGGACCTGAGATACTCTGTGATCCGATTCAGGTCTTCCTGTTGCGGGAATTCTAGGCGCGGGGCGCTCCCCAGGGCAAGCGGCCACTCCCAGGTCATCACCACGGCATCGGCGGGCATCTGATCCGTCAGATAACGGCGCATGGCTTGAAAACCGTCATCTCGGGCTGTGAACACACCATTGATGAAGGGCGGCAACGACGCACTGCCAAGCGTGGCCACGACGACCATCACCACGCCGCGCCGGAAGAGGATGGACCAGCGGCCGTCGCGGGTTGCCGCCTTCCAGAGATCCGCCAGAGGCCCTGCGAGATAGAGCGCCGTGAGGTTCAAGGGGTAGAAGGCATAGCGGCCCCAGGCGATTGAAAAGAACATGAACCAGACGAGCCCGGTCACGGGCAGCACGAGCGCCGCGACGGCCGCGAACCCCCCCTGCTCCCCTCGGCGGGCCCGGTAGACAAGCCAGAGCAAGGTCGGCACACCCCAGAACAGATAGCCCGTCCGCCCGAGCACGCCGAACGCCGCCATCCAATTTCGCGGCTCGACGGTGAGCACATGCATCAGCGTCGTCCTGCGCAACAGTTCAGCATTCGCGGCGAACTGAACGGGGCCGAGCGCCACGAACTGAGTGACTCCCCACAGGCCCGTGACGATCAAATAGACGACAAGCGGGATCACAAACGCCACGGCGCGGGCCCTGCGGAAGAACAGCCGATCGATCATCCAGAGCAGACACAGGCTTGGGCCAAGCACTAACGCCATCTGGCTCTTCGTCAACCCGGCGAAACCGAACATCAATCCGGCGACGGTGTACAGAAGCACCTGCCGACGCGAGTCTTGCGAGTCGACACCTGCCAACCAGATCGTCAGTGCGCCCATGTACCACGCAAGGGCCGGCACCTCGCCCAGGAACTGGCGTGACATCGGCAGGTAGCTCGCGGCGGGCTCCGTCGTTCCGATCAACAGCAGGCAGACCGCCAGAAGGGCTTTGTAGGGCGAGCCCAGCAGGCGACAGGCGAGCGCAAAGCCCGCGATGACCCCGGCCAGGGCATACAGGCCGACGACCAATCGCGCGCTCGACACGCCGGCCCCGAAGATCTGAAAGGCAAGGACGGCCGGGAGAATAACTGTCGGCCCGGTCTGGATGCCGGTGGCGAACGGCCGGAAGCCGTCGGCCGAGTCGAGGCCATAGCGCCCCGTATCGACCAGCGAGCGCACCGCGCCCCAGTTCAGGCCCTCATCGAGCCACGGGGCCGGATAGTACGGCTGACCGATCCGCACCATGACGAACACACCCACCAGGAGAGCGAGGACGCTCGCCAGGCTGACCGCCAGACGGCCAGCCGGGCGTGACGCCGCGGGCGTCGTCAGGGTGCGTTCGGTGAAGACGGGTGTCATGTCAGCGGGAAGCATGAGTGGCGCGGGCGAGGTCGGCGATGACCCACCATGGACCTGATTGTGTGCCTAACGTCTCGATCTCGATCGCGCTGCCGGCAGCGAGCAGGTCCTGCCCGGCAGAAAGAACATCGGACTTAGGCCAACGGAGCAATTTGTGTGCCTGCGCAGCCGTCGACGCCCCGACGGATTGAAGATACAGGTCGAGCACATGGCACCGGGCCTCGCGACGCGTGATCTTCTCGGCCTGGCCGGCCAGATCGGGCCACAACTTGACGACGCTCTCGTACACAAAGGCATATCGCCAAGCGCCGGCCTGGGCAACTGCCGCCGGCGCGATCAACCAGTGGGTCTGCAGCTCAGTCAGAGCGCGCTCGAACCGGGTGTTCGAGTCGCGGCTTGTCATGCCCGTCTCGCGGCGGAGTGCGATCGTGTGTTGGCGGCCCTTGTCGAGGATGACTTCGAAGACGCGAATGGCCTCGCGGGTCAGCGCGCCGGCCCGATAGAGGGTGTCGGCGTCTTCGCGCGGATCGCCGAAGTTCTCGGTGAGCGCATAGAAATACGGCGCGGCCTCCGGCGAGACAAGCGTCGCCTTTCCGCGCAGAAGTTTGGCGTAGTGCCAGACCCCGGTGCCGAGCAGCGAATCCTTCCAGCCCCAGGTCACGTGGCCCGGGTCGTCATGCGCGCTGGCGACGGCGCGATTGCCCGCCACGGCGCTCCAGAGGCTCGGCAGCTCGACGCCCTGGATGGGCCAGAAGTAGGTGAAGCCGCGCTCACGGACGAACGCGACGGCCTGATCAGGCGTCTTCAAACGACGGGCCGGTGATAAACGGTAGGTTCGTGCGCGGTGTGCCTGGACGTCAGTGGGAGTGATCCGGGGCGATTTCATCAACGGGTGAGGATAGCCGCGCATCCTGTAAAATTCAACCCCGTGAATACCTTTGCGCGGCTCCACCTTTTGTCTATGGTCGTTGTATGCGCGGTACTGGCCGGCGTGGTTGCGCCGGCGCTTGGCCAGGCCGAGCCCGTCATCGATGAGGCGCCAGCCCCGACCTACAGCTTTGGCGAAGAGTTGAGCTTCACATTGCGTGCTCACGCGTCAGCCGACATCACCCGAGTCACGCTTTTCATGCGCGCTCATGACGACGATCGAACCTTCTCGGGCCTGGCCCAGTTCGCGCTGGGTCATCGCGTCGAAGCGACGTATCGTTTCGATCCCGCTCTACGCGCTCTGAGCGCATTCACGCCGCTCGAGTACTGGTGGGAGGTCGTCGACTCCACCGGCGCGAGCGCGAGGTCCGAGCCCGCCATCTTCGTCTATGCCGACAACCGATTCGATTGGAAGTCGCTCGACAGCAATGACGGCCGCCTCTCCGTCCATTGGTACGACGGCGAGACCGATCTGGGACAGGCAGCGCTCGACGCAACGGTCAGCGGCTACGCCAGCGCCCGCAACCTCCTCCCCGGCTCACAGTTGGATCACGCGGATGTGTACGTCTATGCCTCACAGGCCGACGCGCGAGCCGTGCTCGATTCGGCAAGCCCACGTTGGGTCAGCGGTTTCGCCAACCCTGCAGGCAGCACGGCGATCATCGTCGCAGACCCTGACACCCCTGACGCGCGCTCTCGTCTCGCGCGCGACATCCCTCACGAGTTGATGCACCTTGTCGCGGCAGATGCCTCCGGCGGGTCGTTGAACATGCCCGCCTGGTTCAACGAGGGGCTGGCGCAGCTCAACGAGCCAACGCCTGACCCAGACGACGAGGCAATCCTCAACGCCGCCCGCGCGGACGGCACCCTGAAGGCGCTGGCCGACTATTGCGCGCCCTTCCCGGCCGACGGCGCGGCCTCGCGGCTCGCCTATGCCCACAGCGCCGCGGTCGTCCGATACCTCCGCAATCAGTATGGCGTGGCCCGGCTGTCTGAATTGATCAGCGCCTATGCGGGCGGGCTTTCGTGCGAAGCCGGCGTTCAACAATCGCTGGGCCTCACCCTGGCAGGCCTCGATCAGGCCTGGCAGGCCGGGCCGGCCGTGTCGGTCGGACACGGCGTCGGTGACGACACGAGCGGTTGGCTCGTGTTGATCGGACTGCTCGGCGTCGTCAGTCCCCTCCTCTTTCTGGTGGCTTTGAGCACGACCTGGAAACCGCGACGGGCTGGCCCCTGACGCCCTGGCCGCCGCGTCACGCCACGGTCACAGGTCGAGACCTCGTAACGGTCAGTCTTGTTCGGTGGGTTAGAATCGGCACATGTCTTCCGTCAGCCAGGAGCGACTCTATGCGGTCGTCTCGGGCACTGTTCAGGGCGTCGGCTTTCGCTATTCCACCCTGGATGTAGCCCGTCGGTTGGGCCTTTACGGGTGGGTCCGCAACCGCCCTGACGGGTCAGTGGAAGTCGTCGCCGAAGGTCAACGCCCCACGCTCGAGCGCCTGCTGGAATTTCTGCATCGCGGCCCATCCGGAGCGAGGGTGACTCATGTCAACGCGTCATGGGATAAGGCCACCGGCGAATTCAAAACATTCGGCGTGCGCGGATAATCCAACGTGTCTCTCAGGTGGGCTGTGTTCAATCTTCGAACCAATCCAAATGGCGTGGCCTGGACGATCGTCATCGTCTCATTTGCCGTCTTCCTTGGTCTGACGAGCGGCCTTGTCTACGGCGGTTACTGGTGGCTGACCGAATCGACGGTGGATCAGGAGATCGCCCTAACGGGACAGAGCGTCCAGGTGCAACGCCCCAATCGCACCCAGTTCGAGGTCAATGTGACTAGCGTGCCCGTGATGTCACGGGTGGCCACCGACAACGAGCTGACCAATCAGGGCCAGCTCGCCTTTCTCTCCCGCGACGCGGGCGGGTCCGGGGGCGGACAGGCGCCGCTCGCCGTCGTGACTCTCTTCGAGAACACGAGCGTCGAAATCGTGGCTGCCGTTGTGCCGCGCTTCCCGTCGATGAACCTCAATCCGAACCTCATCGTGTTGCGGGTCAGCAACGGCCGGCTCCGCATCACCACGAGCCTGAGCCCCGAGCGCACGACCATGGTCCGGATCGTGTCGGCCTCCGGCGCCCTGGGCACCGTCGAGGTCTCGCAGCCCGGATCGAGCGTGTCGGTTGAGGTCTCGGCCGCGCGCATTCGGACAACCGTTCGCGAAGGCGGCGCGATGATGATCGGCGCCAACGGCCAGCTGCCCTTGACGTCCGATGAGAGCGGCGAGATCCGCGCAGACGGCCGCGTCGACGGCCCGACCAAGAACGAACAGAACCTTGTCGCCAACGGCGATTTCGCGTTGCCGCTGGTCAACTCGTGGAGCATCAGCGCCCCAACCCCGGGCTCCGGTGATCGACCCGCCGAAGTGCGCCTCACCACCAGCAGCAGCGGCCTGCCCGCTGTCCGTTTCCTTGGACGATCGTTCGATTACAACGAAGCCCGGATCGTTCAGGATCTGAACGTCAACGTCAGGGACTTCACGTCCTTGCGGCTTCAAGTGGACGTCCTGATCCACAGTCAGGATCTCTACAACTGCGGCGACAAAGGCACCGAGTGCCCGATCATGTTGCGCTTGATCTACCTCGACGCCGACGGCAATCAGCAGCAGTGGATCCAGGGCTTCTACGTGCTCTACAGCCCAACGGTGGGCAAAACCTATTGCGCGGACTGTGCGCTGCCCAGGCCTGAACACGAGCAACTGCGGCCCGGCGAATGGACAAACTGGCAATCACCGGAGTTGCTGGGAATTCTGCGGAGCGTCAACCGCCCGATGTCTGTGCTGCTGAGGCTTGAGGTTGCCGCTTCGGGCCACAAGTTCGACAGCGAGATCAGTCAGATTCAACTGCTGGCCACCGAATAAGCCGCGCGCTCACCGAGCCTGAGAGCCAGGTTCGAGACACGACCGCCTGGAGCCCACCACGAGCCGCCCGCACCGTCTGTGAAGGCAGCGGCAACGCCGGGCAGAGCCTGCAGGTGGTCGACGAAGCGCGCGCATTGGCGCGCCCGAGCGGGCTCAGGCTCCAGCGCGTCGACCGGGCCGAAACCCGTCACGATCAAGAGGTGACCGGGCCATCGTTGTCTGGCCCGCCACGGGCTCAATCCGCCCGTCTCGGCCAGGATCTCGCGCTCATCGCGCCAGTGAGCGCGCACGCCCACCCAGTCGAGCTGAGTACCGGGCGACGCCGCGCCTTCAAACACCTCTTCGCCAACGCCGCCGAGCGACCGAGCCGTCCAGGTCGAGGCGAAGCCCGGCCATCCGATGCGGATCTCTGGAAAGAGCCGGCGTAACACGTCGGCGGCCTGTGACCACCACTCGGTGAACTCGGCGGCTGAGCTCCACGAGCTTCCCCAGCCTCCCTGCGGCAGATTGGGCTCAGGGCAGAGTTCGAGCACACGTACGCCCGTCCGGTACCACGCGCCGACCCCTGTGGCGATCGTCGTCACGAACTCGAGCGGGCGCGTCGCCCGGCCGGGCGTTGGGCCCGAGAACAGGACCACGGCCGTGGCGGGCGCCTGCTCGGCGAGCACGCGCGGCAACAAGGCGCTGAGGCCGACCGGCACACGCACGGCGGTCGCCCGGCCGGATGTCAGCGCAGCCAACTGAACGACGCCGGCATCCGCCAGCAACGTCGCTCCGACTTTGAGGTCACGCGCGGGCCACCACTTCGGCCAGATGTTTTCGCCCTGGCGGCCTTGCCAGGCCAGAGACACGGCAGCGGGGTTATGGGCCTCGAGCCACTCGACGAGGACCCTGGGGTAACGGCTCGCGAACCAACTCAACCATGGAGCCGTGGCCTTTGGCCCGACGACCACGATCTGTTGACGCGGAAACCCGTGGCGCGCGGCAGCTTCGGGATCTGCGGTGCACCACGCGTCCGGCATGGCCGCACGCACTGCTGTTTCCCAGGCAGTGAACTCGTCTTCGGGCACAAAGAATACGATCGGCGTGTCCATATGTATCGCGACCAGAAGGCCCTCAACGCCAATGATACAATGGGCCGCGAAAAGGCCGCCAAATCAACCGTAGGGGGCGGGAGAGGGATCGCATGCCCGCCAGCCCACGAGCATCCTTGAGGAGCAAACCAGAATGAGAAAGAAAGTCACTGTAGTCGGCGCCGGAAACGTGGGCGCTTCGTGCGCGCTATGGCTCGCCCAACGCGGCATCTGCGACATCGTGCTTGTCGATGCCGAGATCGCCAAGACCGCCCCGGTCGGCAAGTCGTTGGATCTGTTGCAGGCGGCCCCGATCGTCGGCTACAACGCACGCATCACCGGCACCGCGAACGGCTCGTACGAGGGCACCGAGAACTCGGACGTGATCGTCATCACGGCCGGTCTGCCGCGCAAGCCCGGCATGAGCCGCGAAGATCTGGTCGGCGCCAACCAGGGCATCATCACCGACGTCCTGTCCAAAGCCCTGCCCAAGTCGCCGAACGCCTACATCATCGTCATCACGAACCCGCTCGACTCGATGACGTATCTGGCTTACAAGCTCTCCGGGTTGCCCAAGCATCGCGTTGTGGGCCAGGCCGGCATCCTCGACAGCGCGCGCATGGCCGCGTTTATCGCTCTGGAGTTGAACGTCTCAATCGAAAACGTCCAGACCGTGGTCCTTGGCGGACACGGCGACGAGATGGTCCCGCTGACGCGTTACTCCACTGTGTTCGGGCGCCCGATCACCGAGTGGCTCTCGGCCGAGAAGGTCAATGCCATCGTCGAGCGCACCCGCAAGGGCGGCGGCGAGATCGTCAACCTGTTGGGCACGTCGGCGTACTACGCGCCAGGCGCGGCTGCCGCGCGCATGGCCGAAGCCATCTTGCTCGATAGCAAGTTGATCGTGCCGGCCTCGGCGTATCTCGAGGGCGAGTTCGGCTACAACGACATCTACTTCGGCGTGCCGGTCAAGCTCGGCGCGGGCGGCGTGGAAGAGATCATCCAGTTCCCGCTGACCGATGAAGAAAAGGCCATGGCCGACAAGTCGATCAAGCTGATCCGAGAGACGATGGGCGCTCTCAAGTTCTGAGCCATCCACGTCAGTGAGTCAAACAACGGTGCGGCCGGCCGAAGTCTCGGCGGCCGCACCGTTGTTTGTCAGGATCCTTATCAATGGCCTTTCAGGTCCCCGGTGTCGTTCAACTCCACTTCGGCCGTTATGTGCTCGTCTACGGTAAGGAAGCCCAGGCGCTAGGGGCTCCTGTGCTCGAAGACCCGCTCTGGATCCGCCCGGGCTACAAACTCTGGGAAGCGCCCGATTACTTCCTGCCCCGGATGATCATCGACGACATCGGTCAGGAGTTCGATGCGCCCGAGTCGTTATCGTGGATCGAGGAACGGGGAGACCTTTACCCGCGGTCCGAGGCCTACGGCCAGCGCGCTAGCGGGATCGAGGAAGGCCACGTGTTGAAGGCGCTGGATCTCACTGAGATGCGGGTGTTCGCCAGCCCTTCTTCACACAGCGGCCCTTACCTTCACCTCTCGCTGGCCATCGAGGCCGAGCCAGTGCCCGATCGGTACGCCGTCGTGCCGGCGCCCTGCCCGGTGCCACTCCTCGCGCGCGGCCTGCCCACGTACCGGTTGGCGCCCGGTGTGTTCGGCGCTGTGGGCGCCGTCATCCTCAGCCGACTGCTCGAACTTCGCCGCCGTGATTTTCGGCTCACGTTCGACGAGCTCGATGACATGCTCGCCGACTGATCGTCACGAGCTCGATTTACGAGTCGATCGCGGCGACTTCTTGCGTGGCGCCGTGCGCTCGCCCTTGCGCCGGCTCGCCGTCGAACCCCCCGACTTTTTTGGGCTCGACTTGCTCGACGCTGGGGTCCGAGTGGAAGCGGGCTTCTTCCGGCCCTGGGTCTTGCCTGTCGCGCGTTTCTTGGCGCTCCCCGAGCCGCCCTTCTTTCCGCCACCCGATTGCTTGTTGACGGTCGACCAGGCGATCCGTTCGGCGCGCTCTTCGGAGGCGCCACGCTCCTTGTACGACGCTTCGATCTCCTCTGCCTGACGTTTCTGTTTGTTCGTGTACTTCGACTTGTCGCCCCGGGGCATCAATGCCTTCCTTTCCGCACGTTTGAGTGCGGTTTTTCTGCCTAGTTCGCCGTGGCCAGCTGGGTAGGTCCGTCGAGGCGTACCCAGGCCCCCGTCGAGGTAGCCGCCATCATGTCAGCGATCACACGCAGGCGATGGCCTTTCACACACAACATCAGCCCCGAACTGACATGCGAAGACGTCCTCTCGATGCGCCGGTCTGCTTCGAAGAAGACCCAGGTGACCACGCCTTCGGGGTGCGGAACCGCGGCGTACCAAATGCGACATTCGGGACAATAGACGAGTGTGAATATCATCAGTCTGCCTCAATTTCTGATGGATACCATAAGCCTGGGTCAAAGACCTCGCCATCAGCGTCAGACGGCGAATGGGCCAGCCTCGCGATCACACCCGTGTCGGGGTTGACTGACAGGCCGCCATGACAAACGCCGTACATGGGTCTGGCGTCGAGCTTCGCGGGCGCCAAACACCCCGGCAGGCCAGTTCTCTGACACGCATGTAGGACTAAGCCGATAGGCCGCCCGGTCGGGCGCCCGTACACTTAGTGTTGGCGAATACATAAAAGGGCCGGCACACCCGAGAGAAGATGCACACAAGGTGGTCATGAAAAAGGTTCTTCTGGCAGACGATCACGCTGTGGTGCGGCAAGGGCTCAAACAGATTCTTCAGGAAGTCCCCGAAGTCATAGTTGAAGCCGAGGCTCGAACGGGGGATGAAGCGCTCGAGAAGCTGCGCAGCGATAGCTGGGATCTGGCGATTCTTGACATCTCCATGCCTGGGCGGACAACGCTAGACATTCTGCGCCTGGTCCGTCATGAACGGCCGGAATTGCCGGTCTTGATCTTGAGCATGCACTCAGAAGACCAATTCGCCGTGCGAATGCTCCGCGCTGGCGCCGCGGGTTACATCACCAAGGAGAGCGCGCCGGAGGAATTGATCACGGCGGTCAGGCGCATCTTGATGGGAGGCCGCTACCTGAGCCCGGGACTTGCCGAACAACTCGCGCTCCAGGTTCAGCCTGAACGTGGCCAACTGCCTCACGACTCGCTATCGGATCGCGAGTTCCAGGTCATGCATCTCATGGCAACGGGGCAGACGATCACGGCCATCGCAAACACCCTTTCACTGAGTGTCAAGACCGTCAGCACGTACCGCGCTCGTATCCTCGACAAGTTGAAGCTCAGCACCAACGCCGAGTTGATTCACTACGCTTATCGCAACGGGTTGATTGAGTAGCGGTACCGAATTCTCAGGCCACGTTCATCTCTTCTGACAGTCTATTGCGTTCTTTGCCGACAGGTGCCCGGGCCAAGACTGATAGAAACGCTCCACCGGATCGCGTATGGTGATGAAGTCTCGAGTTTAGGTCATCACGCGTGACTCGACTTAGGGCCAAGATCGACCACATCATATGGCCAAGGAGCAACATGATGAATGAGGACATGTTTTCGGGCAAGTGGAAGCAATTCCGTGGACGCGTGCAGGAGTGGTGGGGCGACCTGACCAATGACGATCTGGACCGGGTCCAGGGCCAGCGCGAGCAATTCCTCGGGCTGCTGCAGGAACGGTACGGGTACACGCGCGATCAGGCTGAGACGGAGCTCGATCGCCGCTTCACAGAATTCGAGCAACCGTCCGGTATGCGCCGTAGTTAACGGGCCATTCGGCCTCATTAGGAGACAAGCAAATGATCAATTTCATCGTCTGGATTATCGTGGGTGGCCTCATCGGCTGGATCGCCAGCATGATGATGGGCACGAGTGCACGTCAGGGAATGTTGATCGACATCATTGTCGGTATCGTGGGTGCATTCCTGGCGGGCCTGCTTCTCACGCCGCTCTTCGGCATTCCGACCATTAACCAGGGTGACTTCAGCCTTCCGGCGCTGCTCGTTTCGCTGCTCGGGGCTGTCATCCTGCTAGCCATCGTCAAGTTGTTTACGCGTCGTACAGCACTATAACGACGCCAGACTTGGGCGGGGCCGGGGCTTCTGGCAGGAAAGCCCCGGCCCTTGCTGTTTAAGCGCACCCTCTCCCCAAACCCTCACATCCCACGATACGGCTACCGATCGGTCTGCGGTGTGTGTCCAACCGCCCGTCTTCACGTCAGTTGATGTCTGGGGCATCTGTGTCTTGCTGGCCGCGCTCGAGCGCGGCTTTCGCCTGTTCCGCCAGGGTCGCATAACGCTGGCGCACCTCATCCAGCTCTGAGGCTTCCATGTCTTCGAGGTTGAGGAGGGTGTTGTGCGCTCCCTGTGTGGCTCGAATCAACTCGTCCAGTTTCACCTGGACGGCCTCGGCATCTCGATCCTGTGTGTTCTGGATCAGGAACACCATCAAGAACGTCACGATGGTGGTGCCGGTGTTGATCACGAGCTGCCAGGTGTCGCTGAACTTGAAGATCGGGCCCGTCACGGCCCAGATCACCACGATGGCGACCGCGAGCGCAAAGGCGCTCGGACGACCCGTGGCGCGAGCAATCGCGCGCGCAAAGCGCGAAAACCACGATGCGGAACGCGATGCCGACGGCGACCGCGTTGCGTCCTGTCGCGTCAATTGCGCCTCCTGCTCGCCCCTTGCGCGACGTTCAGGTCCTCGGCCGGAAAGCTTTGTGGCCTCTCCGGTGTCTTGGGCGTTTCCACCAGCCTTCGATGGTTGTGACGGCGATGAGTTTGACTGCGAATCAGCCATTGATGATTTCGCCTCCGTTGGGATGAAGCACCTGACCCGTGATGTAGGACGAGTCATCGGATGCCAGGAACACGTAGCTGGGGGCCACCTCGCGCGGTTCACCGGCTCGCCCCATGGGGACGTCCGAGCCGAACCGTGCCACAGCCTTCTTGTCGAAGGTGGCCGGGATCAAAGGGGTCCAGATCGGGCCGGGCGCGACGGCGTTGACCCGGATCCCCTTATCCATGAGCGCCTGAGCGAGGGACCGAGTGAAGGCCACGATCGCACCCTTCGTCGAGGCATAGTCGAGCAGATGCGCGCTGCCACGATAGGCTGTCACCGATGTGGTGTTGACGATCGTCGAGCCTGGCTTGAGGTGCGGCAGGGCCGCCTTGACGAAGTAGAAAAACGAGAAGATGTTGGTTCGAAAGGTCTGCTCAAGCTGGCGCGTGGTGATGCTTGCAATGTCCTCCTGCGGGAACTGGACTGCGGCATTGTTCACAAGGACATCCAGCCGCCCGAGCATGCGCACAGTCGTCGAGACGGCCTTTCGGCAGAACGCCTCGCGGGTGATATCTCCGGCGAGGACCTCGCAGCGGCGGCCCGCCGCCAGCACCTGTTCTTGAGTTTCGCGCGCGTCACGATGCTCGTTTCGGTAGACGATCATGACATCGGCGCCTTCCTTGGCGAAGGCGATGGCCACAGCCCGGCCGATCCCGCTGTCGCCACCGCTGATCAGGGCAGTCTTGCCGAGCAGTTTGCCACTGCCAACGTAATCCGGGGAGGAGGCCTCCGGCACCGGTGTCATGACGGACTCCAGACCGGGCTGACGCTTCTGGCTCTGAGCGGGGCGTTGAGGACGTTTGGGCTTTAGTCGTTGCGGCATCGTCGGATCTCATCCATCTCCCAGAGCGTAGCCCGGGATAACTGAACAAGGCGCGGCCTCGCAGAAGGAGGCCGCGCCTGATCGGATTGAAGCTGAGCGGCTTAGTTTTCGTCTTCTTCCAGGGCCGGCACCCGGTCGCCAGAGTTCTGGCTCGTTTCGCGACCTGCCACTCGACCGGGCTCCTGTTTCGAGCCATCGGTCGAACCCTCGCCCTCATCGCCTGCAGAGTTCGCCTGATCCTCCGCGATCTGGGTCAGCAACTGGTCGGCTTCTTCTTCCTCGCTCAAAGTCGCGCGCAGCAATGAGATGGCCTCTTCATAGCCAAGCTGCTCAGCGTGCGCGGCGGCCGTACCGTAGGAAGCGATCTCATAGTGCTCGACCTTTTGAGCTGCGCCGATCAGAGCGGCGTCAAGGACAGGCTCTTCGGCTTCCGACATGATCTCCTTGCCCTCTTCGAGCACACCTTCCATGCCCACGCACTTTTTGCCCTTGACTCGAATGTTGAACTGCTCGCCGATCTGCTCAAGGCGTTGGGCATGACCGCGTGTTTGTTCGAGGTGATCTTCGAACGCCTTGCGCAGTTCGTCATTGGTGGCCGACTTGGCCATCTTGGGCAGCGCCTTGATGATCTGGTTCTCAGCGCTATACAGGTCCTTGATCTCGTCCTCGAACAAGGCCTCCAACGTGTCGACTTTCATGATGTCCTCCGTGATGGTGACGTGAATGTGGTCTGGCTCAACTTTGCAATGACGGCACCGTGATGTCTATAAGGCTGAAAGCCGAAATGCCTGAGTTTTTTGCGCCTTCGCGTAGGAAATTGCGCACATCTCCGGCAGAATGTTCCTTACAAACGACTAAGGCGCTGCCGATGTCGTTTGGCATCGATGACGCTATGCTTTCAGTGGGGGCCAGCGTGCCTCCTTTTCTTGCCCCGTCGCGCTATCAACTCTTCCACCGAAATCGTTGATTTGTGGATTTCGGGGCGTCCGCCACCGACGCGTCAGCGTATGGTGGCGCAGCAGAGGTAACCCTATGGAACCCGGCCAAATTGCCGTAGTCGGCAACTACCTGCCAAGGAAATGTGGAATTGCGACGTTCACCACGGATCTGTGCGACAGCCTTGTCGCGCTGCGTGGCGCCGATAGCTGTTTCACTGTCGCGATCAGCGACGGCGATCAATCCTATGCGTATCCGGATCGCGTGCGTTTCGAGATCCGCGAGGGCGATCCGAGTTCATATCGTCGGGCCGCAGATTTTCTCAACTTAAGTAACGTCGACGCGATCTGTTTGCAGCACGAGTTCGGGATCTTCGGGGGCACGTCCGGAAGCTATATCCTTCGCTTGCTGCGCGAGGTGCGCGCGCCGGTTGTCACGACCCTGCACACCGTGTTGCGAGAACCGACGATCCCGCAGCGTCAGGTCCTCGAAGAAGTCGCCCGCTTGTCCGACCGATTGGTCGTCATGAGCCAGCGGGCAGTCGACTACCTGCGCGAGATCTATCACATCCCGGCGGATAAGATCGATCTCATCCCGCACGGGATCCCTGACACGCCCTTCGTCGACTCGAATTTCTACAAAGATCAGTACGGCCTCGAAGGCAAGACTGTCATTTTGACCTTCGGACTGCTCTCCCCCAACAAGGGAATCGAGCACGCCATTCGAGCGTTGCCCGCGATCGTCGAGAACCATCCGGACGTGGTGTACCTGGTCCTCGGTGCAACGCACCCGAACGTCAAGCGCGACCAGGGCGAGTCCTACCGCGATTCGCTCAAGCAACTCGCGGACGACCTGAACGTCAGCCAGCATGTCCAGTTCATCGACGAGTTCGTCAGCCTGGATCGGTTGGTGGAGTACATCGGCGCTGCCGACATCTACGTGACGCCGTATCTGAACGAGCAGCAGATCGTGTCTGGCACTCTGGCCTACGCGACCGGCGCCGGCAAGGCAGTCGTGTCGACGCCCTATTGGTACGCCCAGGAACTGCTCGATGAGGGCCGCGGCCTGCTGGCTCCGTTCGGCGATGCCGACAAACTCGCGGCCCAGGTCAACCACCTGCTTGACAACGACGTCGAGCGCCACGCCGTGCGGAAGCGCGCCTACCTGAACGCGCGAGACATGATCTGGCCCGAAGTCGGTCGCCGATACTACGAGAGCTTTGAGAAGGCGCGCGAGTGTCGACATCTGCGCCCCACACTGTTTTCGGGATCGCAGGTATCCGCGGTGAGCAAGACGCTGCCGGCGTTGAACCTCCAGCATCTGCTGCAAATGACCGACAACACCGGGATGCTGCAGCACGCCACGTATTCGGTACCGAACTACTCGGAAGGCTATTCGACCGACGACAACGCTCGCGCGTTGGCCTTCGCCGTGATGCTCGATGAAGCCGGTGAGGATCGGCTGGCCGATGTCCCGGCGCTCACTACTCGGTACATGGCCTTCCTGTGGCATAGCTACAACCCTGAGACCGGCCGGTTCCGCAACTTCATGGGGTTCGATAGGCGCTGGCTCGAAGACGTCGGATCCCCGGACTGCAACGGTCGCGTCTTGCACGCGCTCGGCGTGGTCCTCGGTCGCTCGCGGCAGGAAGACCTGCGCGGTGTGGCTCTGCGGTTGTTCGAGGCCGCTTTGCCGGCCGCCCTCGAGTTCAAGGACCTGCGGCCGATCGCCTCGTCGATCCTGGGCATCAGCGAATACCTGCGTCGATTCTCGGGCGATCGAGCCGCGCATCAGGTGCTGGCCACGTTGACCGAGAGGCTTTGGGAGAGCCACCGCACCCACGCCACGCCGACCTGGCCGTGGTTCGAACCGCAGTTGACCTACTGCAACGCTGTGCTGCCCCATGCCCTGCTCGTCGGCAGTTCGATGCTGGGCGATTCGGCCGGCGTAACGACTGGCCTGCGCATCCTCAAATGGCTGATCGGCCATCAACGTAGCGAAGCCGGTGACTTCATGCCGATTGGCTGCAACGGTTTCTTCCCGGCCGATGGGCCAAAGGCGAGGTTCGACCAGCAACCTGTGGAAGCGCAGGGCATGATCGAGGCCTGCCTGGCGGCCTGGCGCATCACGCGTCACAGCTGCTGGCGCGAGGACGCTCACTGGGTATTCAGCTGGTTCATGGGCCAAAACGATCTCGGCCTCTCGCTCTACGATCCACGCACGGGTTCATGCCACGACGGCCTGCAACCCGACCGGATCAACAACAATCAGGGCGCCGAGTCGACGCTGGCCTTCCTGACCGGCCTGCTGCAGATGCGCCAGGCCCAACAACTCCTGCTATCCGAAACGGTCGTGCCCGCTCTCGACGTGCGCTCCGCCATTGCCAACAATGGCGCGTCGGTGGCGTCTCAAAGCGCCGACTGATCGTTCTCACCCCAAGGCAGACGCAATCGGCCGGAGCATCCTGGGATGCTCCGGCCGATTGCGTCTGCGCCAACCTCAGGATCGACTCAGACGTCGCCGTCCTCGAGGCCTCGATCCGACTCGCCCTCATAGCCGGCGAACAGCGTTCGCCCAAGCAATCGGTCGAACGGTGTCCAGGGCTGATTGGGGTCCCGGCGGTTCTCGATCAGTTGCCGGAACCGATTCATCTGGACACTCATACTCTCCAGATGATGCATGGCGAGGGCTTCGAGTGTCTGTGGCACTCGAGGTGATCCCCACTCTGATCGCCCCCTGTGGCTGATCAGCATGTGCCGAAGCCGCAGACACAGTTCGGGCGGTAGTTCGGGAACCGCCGTCATCGCCCGGGTGATCTCTTCATCGCCCAGAGCGATATCGCCGATCAGGCGGCCCGCGTCGGTGTAGTCGATGTCAGTGGTCCAGCCGAAGCCGCGCAACAGACCGACAGCTCGAAGCAGGATGCCGGCGCTCAGAACGTCGGTGTTGATGGCCGGGTAGAGCTCGACCAGGGGCTCGCCAAGCATCAGCATTTCGTAGACGTGCTCGAGCGCGCCGGCCAGGTAGGCGTGATGCATGCGACGCGACGCCGGCCCACGTCGGAGCCGGTCGAGAAAACCCTGATCCTCATAAAACGTCTTGACCAGGGTCGCGATGGCCGGATCCGTGATGGCCCGGGCCTTCGCCTGCACAAACGCCATCATGGCCTCCACGTCGCGGTCTGTCGACGGAAGAAAATCCGTGAGGTCGGCCTCACCTTCTTCTGCGCCCCGGAGGCGATGGATGATCAGTTGCAGTCGACCGTTGTACTCTTCGACATCCGCCGCGACTTTGACGATAGCCCCTGGCTCGAAGGTCTGCGCCAGGGCCGGCGCGTTCTCCCAGACCTTAGCCGGGATCTGGCCGCTGCGATCGCTCAAGATGAGGGCCAGATACTCGCCGCGTTCACGATCCCGAAAAGGTTCAAGCTGCTTCTGCCGAACGAAATAGAACCCGACGATTCTTTCTCCGGCGCGCAACTCAGAAACGAGCGGGCCTTTGGAGTTGGATTCCTTTGCGGATGTCGCCATGCCTGCCTCCTCACTGATACCGAAGTTGTATCAAAGACCGGCAGGCTGAGCCGCCTTCGCAGACTGGCGACGATCACGCGCGGGCGGCGCGAACCTGACTCAAGATCTCGCGCTCGTAGAAATCGAAGAACCCGTCTTGATCCGGCCCGACCTGGTGAACATAGACGTGGTCGTAGCCGGCATCCACATATTCCTGGATCGCCTGCCAATGCTTCTCGGGATCTGGGCCACAGACCATGGCCTCACCGATGGCATCTTCGGTGACCAGCGCGCCGGCCTGCTCGAAGTGGGATGGCAACGGCAGTTCAGCATGCAGTGCGCCCTTCAAGCCCACGATCGGCCACCATTCTCGAGCGGTGCGCCGCGCTTCCGCCTCGGTCTTGGCCCAACAGACCGTCAGTTGGCCGTAGCGCGGTCCCGACCCGCCGGCGGCTTTATAGGCCTGCACGGGTTCCTTCGACGAAGACGAATTGACCAATCCGTCAGCAATTCGCGCCGCCAGTTGCGCAGTGGTTTCGCCGCTGGCCGCGATGTAGATCGGTGGAAGTCTTTCGGGCAACGTGTAGATCTCGGCGTTCTCCACGGTGAAGTGAGCGCCGCGCCAGCTCTGCTCACCACCCTGCCAAAGGCGGCGAATGATGCCCACGGCTTCTTCGAGCATATCCTGTCGAACCGCCGTCGGCGGCCAGTGCTGACCGAGGATGTGCTCATTCAGATTTTCGCCGGTGCCCACGCCCAGGAAGAAGCGGTCGGGCATCATGCTGGCGGCCGTGGCGGCGGCCTGCGCGACAAGCGCAGGATGGAGGCGCATGATCGGGCATGTAACGCCCGTGCCGAGCCGAAGAGACCGGGTCGCCTGCGCAATCCCGCCGATCACGCACCAGACGAACGGGCTTTCGCCCTGCCGCCCCACCCACGGATGAAAGTGATCCGAGATGAGGGCGAAGGTAAAGCCGACCTCTTCAGCCCGTTGGGCATGCCTGACAAGGTTGTTGGGGCGATGCTCTTCGCTGGACAGGGCGTAGCCGAGTTCCATGATCCGTCTCCGATCGGATGTAAGTTGTCGCCTAGCGTGTGTAGCGGGGCTCGCGTCGCCCGAAGATGAGGCTGAGGGCGGCGGCGAAAATCGCGGCGCCGACGACGGCCCAAACGATCGGGAAGGTTTCACCGTCGACGTTGATGACCCACAACGGCGGCAAGTTGAACTGACTGGCGAGCCACAAGCCCAGCCACGCGCCGACGAAGCCCATCCCAATTGAGGCCAAACATCCACCCCGGGAGAAACCGACGATGGCCTGGCCAAGGCTTCCCGCAACAGCCGCTACAACCAGGAGCATCAGAAAACCAACGAGCGACACGGGTCAGCCCTCCTATTCATGGGTCGCGCCGGAATCCCAAGGGCTGACCGGCCCAGGGTCGAGCCGATCAGCCCGTCTGATCCCGCTCAGCGACCTAATCCCTCGCCCCGCAGAGACTGAGTGCCATTCGTCACACGAAGCTGATTGTGAACATCGCGGACGCCCGACACAGAAAACGCAGTGTCTTCAGCAAGGCGTTTTGCCTGGCGCGTGTCCACCGTGCCGGCGAGAGTGACTTCGCCTTCTTGCACTTGAACATCGATCTCCGAGGCGTCAATCTGACCGTGTTGGGTCAGGCGCTCGCAGACGTCTTCGCGAATGCGTTCGCTCGATCGCTGATAGCCTTTCGGCCCGCGGCCCGAGTGCTCACCCTGTTGGGTCCACGGCTCGTTGCTCGAGACCCCGCGCTCCTCGTACGACCGCTGCCCGCGCGAGTAGTCGGGTTGAACGCGGCGTTGGTCGCCCGTCCCTTTTTCGCGCATACCCTCAGCAAAGTCGGGCTGGCGGCCCTGATACCGGTCTTCGTCCTCTCGCTGGCCGCGCGCGTAGTCAGGATCGTGTCGAAGCTCCTCGGCGTGATCCCGCTGGCCGCGTGCAAAGTCGCCGCGGCTTACCGGGGTCTGGTTTCGTTGTGGATTGTTAGTGCGCATCCTGGTGCCTCCTTGGGCTGAATAAGTGTGAGACGTCGAACCGAGTGCATGCCGGTTCGGCAGGTTACGGGCCGCGAGGTCCGCGGTCCCAATCGGGCAGGCGCCCGATCAGCCTGGCTGAAACCGCCATGCGCAGTTCGCCAGGCGGAGCTGTCACCGTCCAATGCAGCGGGATCAACTTGTGCTCCTTGACAAGAAGACCACGCGTGATGACAAAGTGCGTCAGCTTGCCCGTGTCACGATCGGCAATCACGGTTTCGACCTCGCCGATGTACTGGCCATCGCCCGAGATAGCTCGGGCACCAATGTCGGGGTACGCGCTGCGGGCCAGGTCTTCTTGCCCAACCGGCAGGGAACGTCCCTGCCCGTATGCATCTGGGTACAAAAACGCCGCGACGGTGCGCTCCGTGCTCACTGCCGGGTAGTAGTAATACGGCTGCGCGTACTGTCCGCGATCCTTGCTGCGGATGCCGTCGACCTGCTCGCCCGCGACATAGCTGGAGTCTTCGAAGGTCGGCAGGACGTCGAGCTCCTGAGGGTCGAACCGCACGAGCAGGACATTCTCCTGAGCTTCACTGACCCAATCGATCGGCAGGACGCGATCTGTGGCGAACAGACCGCCGCGGCACACGACAAGGTGCGAAGGCATTCGATTGCGCGGATCGATCACCACTCGATCAACGCGCCCGACATCCTGGCGTTCGGTCGTGATGACTCGAGCATCGTGCTTCACGTGCATGGCCGATCCAGCGTGAGGGAGCCCCATCGTGATCACCCCGCCGGCGGTTTTCGCTCGCGCCGGGCGCGGAAACGATCGCCCTGTAGACGGCGAGCCGGCCCGTTCAACTGGTCGAGCACCTCACGCGCATCAGCGTGATCGGCGACCAATTGGCCAGTGTCATCGACATGAGCCATGGGTTTGGCGATCAACCAGGCCTGCGTCTCCCACTTGCCATCGGGCTTCTTACCGGCGACGCGCTGCAGCCCGCCTTTCTCGCCGACGTCCTGCGTCCGAAAGGCCGAGAACTGCGACCGGGCTTGGACTTCCACATGGTAGTAATCGCCCTGACCGGTTGCTCCCGGTTTCCGACGTTGGCCGCCGGTCGAGGCGGCGCTCTTGGCGGCCGAAACTGACTTTCCGGAGTTCGCGGAACCTTGAGAGCTGGTTTTCGTGGTCATGTTCGCTGCCTGAGAATGGATACGCGAGTGTCGTGCCCGCTACGAGCTCGGAGCCTCATAGTCACGCAGTCGAGCCACGACCTCCGAATCCACAAGGAGGTGGATCTTGTCTTCCTGAACGTCTTTGATCCAGCTGTTCGGGACGACCTTGCGTTCCTTGAACAGCAGGCCCTTGCTGATCACCACGTAGGTGGCCACGTCGGACTTGCCTTGCGACACGATGCGCTCCACGTCTCCCACATGCTCGCCATCGGCGGCGATGACGTTTGCGCCTTCTTTGAGCGCGACAGTCCGGCTGGGGATATTGCGATCGCGCTCGACCATCAGGCCGGGTTCATCGAAGGGATACGTCGCGCCGCCCATGCCCAACCCATACGGGTAGTAGAAGTACGGACGAGCGAAAGCGCTATCTCGGCTCTTTCCGGTTTCATCGCCGTCCTCGACCGAAACGAAGCGATCCTCTTCGAAGACACGAAGGCCCTGGAGATCGGCCTCGAGCGCGCTGAGGCGCAGGGTATCGTCCACACTATCCGACACCCACTCGATCGGCAGCACCTTATCTTCTGTGAACAGCCAACCCTGACGAACGACCAGGTGAGTGATCTCGCGCGTCGACGGATCAATCACAACGCGGTCCACCCGACCGACGTCTTTGTGGTCGGAGGTCACGACCTTGGCGCCCTGTTTGATTTGCATGATGACTGGCTCCTTGTCCGCTGAGACGAGCCTTGCGCTCGTCGGCACTTC
Organism: Anaerolineales bacterium; assembly: GCA_044226485.1. Classification (GTDB taxonomy): domain Bacteria; phylum Chloroflexota; class Anaerolineae; order Anaerolineales; family UBA6663; genus UBA6663. The sequence continues at coordinate 65,438 of JBGAGY010000005.1, read as the reverse complement.
AACCGTTCCGAAACCGCTTTTGTCGCCCCTGGCGGGCCTGTCATCAGCCTAGCGATCCCATCGCCTCGACGCTATCGGTCTTGGCCGGGTCGTGTGTAGGACCCTTTTACCGTTCACCAAACAGCCCGGCCGAGCGCGTCGCCTACAGGGTTTGACTTGTTACCTCACAGGCGCCTAAGGATCTGGCGTCTTCCGTCAGGCATCTCCGACGATGACGCGCATTCAGGGCTGACGACCGGATCAGCGAATGCGGATAGGCCGCGCTTCACAAGTCGCCTAAGGTGACAGCTACGTGCGATTTGCCACATGCATGTCGTTTCATGCATGGGTTCAGCGCATGTAACGCCCACGATCGTCGTGAGTGAATAGTCACTGAGGAGAAGGACAAAGGAGAAGCATATGAGTATGAAGAACTATCTGGTCGGCGGCTGTCTGGCCATGGGCCTGGCCATCGCCGCCTGCCAACCAGCCGGGAACGGCACCAATATGCCGGGCACGGCCACGACCTCGGGCTCCGGTTCAGGTGATCTGCTGACGGAAACCCCGATGGGCACTGACGTGATGGGTACTGACGCCATGACCGGCACGGCCACCGTCGATGCGACAGTGACCGAACCGATGATGACGGCCACGGCCGCCATGTCGAGCACGGCTGAGATGACCACCACGGCCGTCATGACCGGCACAATGACGCCGGTTTCGGGCGAGGCCCGTTACATCCGGGGTTCCGACCTGATCGGCATGGAAGTCGCCGACACCTCAGGCAACTCCCTGGGAACGGTCGACGAGATCCTGGCGGATCAAGACGGCAAGGTGGTCTACGTCCTGCTGAACTACAACGCCATGGCTCTGACCGAGCGCAAGCTCATTCCGCTCGCTTGGTCCGACTTCTCGCTGGGCCAGGCCGACAAGATGCTCGCGTACTCCGGCACGGCGACCGATCTCGACACGATGCAGACGTTGAACCAGGACGACTACGACGCGCCGGGATTCGTGTGGACCAATCCGATCACCGGCACGACCGGCATCTCGAGCACCGGCAGCACGACCTCGACCATGTCGATGGACAACGGGTACATCCGGCTCGGCCGCTTCACGGACTTCGACCTCCGCAACAACGAGGATGAAGATCTGGGCGAAGTCGACGACCTGGTCTTCGACGTCCAGGACGGCACCGTGACGCACGCGCTGGTCAACTTCGGCGGGTTCCTGGGCATGGGCGAAAAGACCATCGTGGTCCCGTGGTCGCAGTTCACGGTCGAACAGACCGCCGACGATCAGGACGTGTTGCGCCTGAACGTCACCAAGGAAGATCTCGAGGCGGCGCCCGGCGTCGACAATATCGACGAGATCCTTCCGGCCTGGCCTGAGCAGATCACGACGAACTGGTCAGATGGCCTGACGGACTTCTGGGACTCGATCACGCGCTAACACAACCGTCTCCAGCGCCACACGGTAGGCGTAGAAAGGCCGGTCGGGAGCAACTCCCGGCCGGCCTTTTCGCGCGTCTCAGCGTGTTATACTTTCGTTTCGCCTTGCGCCGGCCTTTTTCAGGTCGCCGACTTGCCGCCCGCGAGTCGGCTTGCGAGGAGCCAGGGAAAATGGAAAAAGTTCTGCTCAAATATCGCAACCAGCAGTGGGAACTGCCGGCCGGCATGACCGCGCGCGACGCGATCAAGAAGACCGGGCTCGCTCCCGAATCCGTGCTCATCGTCATCGACGGCGAGCTCCAGACCGACGACGTCATCCTCAAGCCCGGCCAGCAGGTCAAGCTGGTGGCCGTGGTGTCGGGCGGCGCGCGCTGACGCCCAACCGGAGACGCCCATGAAATGTCGAAAGTGCGGTGAAAAGGCCGTGATCAACATGCGCCAGCACAAACTGGCGCTGTGCCGTGACCATTATCTCGAGTGGCTGCCCGAACAGGTCGAGCGCTTCATCGAGAAGTACAAGATGTTCACCCGCTCCGAGAAGGTTCTGGTGGCGGTATCGGGTGGCAAAGACTCGCTGGGCCTCTGGCACATCCTCCACAAGCTGGGCTACAAGACCGAAGGCCTGTATATCGGCCTCGGCATCGACGGCGGGGTCGACTACTCCGACGAGTCGCACGCGTTGAGCGAAGCCTTCGCGCGAGCCAACGGCCTGACGCTTCACGTGGTCGACATCGAACAGAAGTACGGAGCGACCATTCCTGAGCTGGCGGTCATCAGCAATCGCGGCCAGGGGAAGCCGTGCTCGGTCTGCGGCCTCAACAAGCGCTACCTCTTCAATCGGGTCGCGCTCGAAGGCGGCTTCGACGTCATCGTCACCGGGCACAACCTCGACGATGAAGTCGCCGTTCTGATGCAGAACACGTTCAACTGGGCCGGCGGCTATCTCGCCCGTCAGGCGCCCGTCCTCCTCGGTGGCGAGGGGTTGGCGCGCAAAGCCAAGCCGCTGTGCCGCATCTACGAACGGGAAATGACGGCCTATTGCCTGCTGCAAGGCATCGAGTACATCTACGCCGAGTGCCCGCACGCTGAAGGCTCCACCACGATCTATTACAAAGAAGTGCTCAACCGGATGGAGACCGATCGGCCCGGCACCAAGCTGCAGTATTACGTCAGCTTCCTCGAGGCCAAGAAAGCCGGCCTGTTCGCCAGCGTCGAAGACAAGGCCTCGCTGCATCCCTGTGATCGCTGCGGCCAGCCCACCTCGGCGCCCGGCGAATGCGCCTGGTGCCGCATGTGGGATCGGGTCCGGCTGGTCAAGACCACCGTTCCGGCGTCGCCCGAGTCGGTGCCCTTGCTCTAGGCGTTCCTCGAGCGCCGAGGGAGACCTCGATAACAGGGTCCAGGAGGCCGGGACTTCGTCTCGCCCCCTGGGCCCTGTTTTCGGGAAAAAGACTGCCTGAGCGCGTACAATGGGGCCTGGTCGGCCCCGGGCGCGCCGGGCCGAGAATGTACGTACCGTGTCATCCTTTCGCTATCTCGATCGAATCACCGGCCTGTTCGTGGCCGTGCTGATCATCTCCAATATCGCCTCGGTCAAGATCGTGACGGTCGGGCCGTTCACCTTCGACGGCGGCACCCTGCTCTTCCCTGTCGCGTACATCTTCGGCGACGTGCTCACCGAGGTTTACGGCTACCGTGCCAGCCGACGCGTGATCTGGACGGGCTTCGCGGCGTTGGCGCTGATGATCGTCACTCTGGCGGTCGTCGACGTGCTCCCGCCGAGCAACGCGGCGTTCAGCGCCGTGCTGGGCCAGGCCCCGCGCATCGCAATGGCCAGCCTGCTTGCGTACTGGGCCGGCGAGTTCACCAACTCGTTCGCCCTGGCGCGGCTCAAGGTCGCCACGGGTGGACGCTGGCTTTGGATGCGGACGATCGGCTCCACCCTGGTCGGCGAAGGAGTCGACACGCTCGTCTTCGTGCTCGTCGCGTTTGCCGGCACGTTGCCGAACGAGGTGCTCGTCGCCATCCTGGTGTCGAACTACATCTTCAAGTGCGGCGTCGAGGTGGTCTTCACCCCGGTCACATACGCCGTGGTCTCCAAACTCAAGCGCGCCGAGGGCGTCGACGCTTTCGATCGCGATACCGATTTCAATCCGCTGCTCTTGAACTGAACGGACTCGCATGAACGACATGAATTCACAACCTCTGAAAGCCGGTTTCGTCGCGGTCGCCGGGCGACCGAACGTCGGCAAGTCTTCGCTGATCAACGCCATCCTCGGCCAGAAGATCGCGATCGTCTCGCCCAAGCCGCAGACGACACGCCGCAACCAACTCGGCATCCTGACCGAGCCCGGGCTGCAGATCGTGTTCGTCGACACGCCTGGCCTGCATGAGGCGCGCAACCCGCTCGGTGATTTCATGATGGACTCGGCCGGGCGCGCGCTCTCGGAGGCCGACGCCGTGCTGTGGATCGTCGACGTCAGCGTGGCCCCCACGCCCGGCGACAGGCACGCGATCGCGCGCATCCTCGAGGCGGCCCCGAACGCGCCCAAGGTCGTCGCGCTCAACAAGGCCGACAAGCTCAAGCCCGCCCACGTCATCGTCAACAGCGACGCCTACCGGGCGCTGGTGCCCGACGCGGCCTGGATGCTCGTCTCAGCGACGCGCGGCGATAACCTCGATGAACTGCGGCAAATGCTCGTCGACGCGCTCCCCGAGAGCGAGGCCTACCTGTATCCCGAAGACGAGGTCACGCAGACTCACCTGCGCGATCTCGCCGGCGAACTGATCCGCGAGGCCGCCCTGAATGCGCTCGAACAGGAAGTGCCGCATGGCATCGCCGTCGACGTCATCGATTACGACGAGAGCGAGCCCGGTGAGGTGCGCGTCAGCGCCGAGGTGATCGTCGAACGAGACACCCACAAGGCCATCGTCATCGGCAAAGGTGGCACGATGCTGCAGCGCATCGGCACTGAAGCCCGCCGCGAGATCGAAAACCTTGTCGGCGCCCACGTCTACCTCGACCTGCACGTCAAGGTCGAGCCCGGCTGGCGCGACAACGCCCGCCTCGTGCGTCGGCTTGGATACAAACCCGAAGATTGACGAAGGCTGAAGGACGACGATTGAACGGCCGTTCAATCGTCGTCCTTCGTTTGTTGTCACTCGCCTGGAGCACTCATGACCGAACTCGACTTTCCCTTCAGCAAGCGCTACGGTTCCGACGAGATGCGAACCGTATGGTCGGATGACCACAAGCGCCGGTTGTGGCGGCGCATCTGGGTGGCGCTGGCGCAGGCTCAAGCCGCCGCCGGTTTGGTCAAACCCGAACAGGTGCGCGACCTTGAGGAGCATGCCGACACGCTCAACACCGCCCGCGCGCTCGAGATCGAGGCTGAGATCGGCCACGACGTGATGGGCGAGGTGCGTGCCTTCGCCGAGCAGTGCGCCGTCGGTGGCGGGATCATCCATTGGGGCGCCACGAGCGCCGACGTCACAGACAACGCCGATGTGCTGCGGCTGCGCGAAGCGATCGGGCTTGTGCGGGCGCGCTTGAGGGTCGTGCTCGAGGACTTCGCGAAGCAGATCAGGGCGCACGCCGAGCTCGCCTGCATGGCTTACACCCACCTGCAGCCCGCCGAACCGACGACGATCGGGTATCGCCTGGCGGTCTATGCGCAGGACCTGCTTGGTCACGATCGAGCGCTGGCCGACCTGGAAGGTGCGTTGCGCGGCAAGGGCTTAAAGGGCGCCGTGGGCACGCAGGCCAGTTACGGCGAGATGCTCGCGGGCAGCGACACGACCCCGCGCGAACTCGAGGCGCATGTGTTGCAGGCCCTGGGGTTGGGCGCCTTCACCATCGCCACTCAGACGTATCCGCGCGTGCAGGACTTCACAGTGCTGTCGGCGCTCGCCGGGCTGGCGGCGTCGCTTCACAAATTCGCTTTCGACTTGCGGGTGCTGCAATCGGCCGGGTTCGGCGAAATGGCCGAGCCGTTCGGCGCCAAGCAGGTCGGGTCGAGCGCGATGCCGTTCAAGCGGAACCCTATCAACGCGGAGAAGATCTGCTCGCTGGCGCGGCTCGTGGCCGCCATGCCTCAGATCGCCTGGGAGAACGCCGCCGACTCGCTGCTCGAACGCACGCTCGACGACTCGGCGAATCGCCGCTCGACGATCCCCGAGGCTTTCCTGGCCACAGACGAGATCCTGCGCACCGCGCACAAGATCCTGTCAGGCCTGCGCGTCAATGCCGACGCCTGTGCGGCCAACATGGCCAGGTTCGGGCCTTTTGCTGCGACGGAACGGGTGTTGATGGTGCTGGTCAGGGCCGGGGCCGATCGACAGGCCATGCACGAACGTCTGCGCGAGCACAGCCTCAAGGCCTGGGCCGTCATCCAGAGCGGTCAGCCTAACCCGCTGGCGGGCGCGCTCGGCGCCGACACTCATATCCTGCGCTACCTGCAGCCCGCTCGGCTGCGTGAGTTGATGCAGGCCGAGGCCTACACAGGCACGGCGACGGAACGCGCTCTGGAGATCGCGTCGGCCATCGACGGACACCGCGCCTAAGCGTCGGTCGCGGCGGTTGTCGACGACGTCGGGGAGCCGGGGTCCGAGGCTGCGAGGATCTCGCGCGCCACATCGGTGACCTTCCGGGTGCGGGCGCGCTCTTCAGCCGCCTGCTGAACCTCGGTCGTGACGACCACGTCGCGCCACACGGCCGGGATCAGACGACGCAGCGAATCATCCATGGATGTGTGAGCGCTTGCCAGCGCCACTAGGAAGGCCGCCTGCTCGAGGTCGCCGCTGATCGCCGCCACGCGGGCCAGTCCCACGAGCACGTCCAGCATCACGGGCTCATGGCCCATCGAGTCATGCAGCGCCAGGGCTTCGCGCAACCGTCGCGAGCCGAGCTCGCGGTCATCCTGGAACGCATTCACCCACCCCATCACGGTCAATGCCTGCGCGCGCAAATACGGATTCTCCATCTGATCCGCCAGCTGCAGAGCTTCTGTCGCCGGCGCCGAAGCCCCGGCCAGATCGCCGAGCAGCGCACGGGCGCGCCCGATGTTGGTCAGGAACACGCACTGAGCGAACCGATTGCCCGTGCGACGGACGAGCGGCAGAGCTTCTTCAAACCGGCGCAACGCTGCGGCGTCGTCGGATTCACCCGACTCGACGTTGGCCAGGCTGTTGAGTCCGGCGGCGATGGCCTCGAGATCATCCGCGGCGCGGGCCAGGGCCAGGCTCTCGTCAAGGGAGGCGCGAGCAGCGCTCATGTTTCCCTGGTCCGCCTGAATGTTCCCGAGCAATCTCAGGACGAGCACCAACACCGACCGGTCGCCGATCGCGCGCGCGCGGGGCAGGACTTCGCGCAGACGCGCCTCAGCCTCGGCATAGGCGCCCTGCCAGCCATCGACCCGGGCGAGCAACGCCTCAGCCTGCAACGAAGCGACTTCGTCGCCGGCGGCGGCGGCGAGCGCCGAGGCATGCGTCAGCTGTTCGCGAGCCTTGTCGGGCTGGCCCGTGTCCGCCGCGATCCGGCCCAGCAGCAACGGGATCTGGATCTGCAGTCCACCGGGCGCCGTGTCATCACGCTCGAGGAGCTCGCCGGCGCGGCGAAGATGGGTCTCCGATTCTTTGTAGGCGTTGACGGTGAAGGCCGCCTGGGCGGCGCGGAAGGCCTGACGGGCGGCGCGGCCGAAGTCGCCGGCCTGCTCGAAGTGGCCGCCGATCACGTCGGCGTACTCGCTGGCCCGTTGCCCCGACGTGCGCAACAGCCAGTCGCCGACTTCGCGATGGTACGCCCGCAGCTGCCTGCCGAGCAACCCGCTGTACACGACGTCGCGCAAGAGGTTGTTCTTGAAACTGAATTCGCGCCAGCTGGCAAACGTCGACGCCGGGCGCAGGAAGATCAGTTCCCTGCGACGGAGGTCGTCAAGCAATCGATCGAGGTTCGGCAGCGGAATACCGTCGGCGGCTTCGAGGGCCTGCAAAGCGCCATCCCAGAAGACCCGGCCGATGACGCTGGCCCGCGCCAGGATCACGCGGGCGCCGGCCGGCAACCCTTCGAGGCGCACCTGAAGCGCCTCGGCCAGCGTCGCCGGGACGCGCAGCCGGGCGAGCCGCGACTCGCGCACCTGCCAGGTCGGCTCTTTCGGCACAACGACGCCATCTTCGAGGAGCACCGTGATCAGTTCTTCAAGGAAGAACGGATTGCCCTCGCAGCGCTCCACAAGCAGGTCCAGGAGCGAGCTCGGCAGTTGCGTGGCGCGCGCGAGCAACTCGCCCGCCAGGCGGCGGCTATCCGCGCGCGAAAGCGGCCCCAGCGTGATGCGCCGATGGACTTGAAAATCGTGGCCCCAGTCGGCGTGTTCCTCCAGGAACTCGGGCCGGGCGCTGGCCAGCACCATCACGGCTGCGCGCGGAAGCATCCGCACCCAACGGCCCAGGAGGGCCAACGAGGTTTCGTCGGCCCACTGGACGTCCTCGAGCACGATGAGGACAGCGCCATCGCGCACCGAGCCCCTGAAGATGCTTTCGAATGCGGAATCGGCGCGGTCGCGCACGACGTTCGGCGTCGACCCGACGTTGACCGAGGCCGGCGAGTTGCTGAGCCCCATCACATCGGCGATCGCCGCCGTGGCCGAGTCGAGTTCATCCGACGCGATAAACTGCGCGAGGCTTGCGCGCAGCTTTTCACGCGCGACGTCGGCCGAATCGCTTTGCAGAAGATGGCTGCGTTCTGCGATCAGCCGACCGATCAAACCGTACGGGCGCTGCGCCATCTGCGGAGTCGCCCGCCCCTGGAAGTAGAAGAAGTCCGGCACCTCGAGGACGTCGGCCCAGGTGTCGAACTCGTGCAGGAGGCGGCTCTTGCCGAGGCCCAGGTCACCGACGAGCGACACCCAGCGCGCGCCGCGGCCGGCCAGCGTCTCGAGGAACTCGCTTTGCAGCAGCTTGAGTTCATACTCGCGGCCGACCATGCGGGCCGACGCGCCTGGAACGCCGCGATCCTCGAGCCAGAAGGCCTGGTCGCGGCGTCCGAGCACTTCGAAGGCCGCGACGGACTCGCGCAGCCCGCTGCCTTCGAGCCCGGCCGTCGCTCGAAAGTCGAAGCGACCGCGAGCACGACGATGCGTCTCGGCGTCGATAATGACGCGGCCAGGCGGCGTGATGGATTGCAGACGCACCGCCACGCCAAGCGCCTGCCCCGAAAGCAACATGCGCCCGTCGACGTCGATGTGAGCTGCTCCGCGGCTGCTGGCGACCGAAAGCGTGGGCAATCGCCCAGGGTCGACCGACTCGTCGACGTCCTGTTTGACCCACATCGAGAAGTCACGGGCGACTTCAATCGCGGTCTGGACGGCCTGCTCGGCGTCGTCCTCCATCAGGCTTAGCGCGCCCCAGACGGCCAACAGGCCGCGCGCCGACCGTTCGTAGATCAGCCCGCCTCGTTCGACGCAGCCTTCCTCGGCTCGCCGCAGCCATTGGCGGAGCAGTCGCGCGGCTTCGGCACTGCCCTGATTTTCGACAAGCGTCAATTCGAGATCGTTGGCGGTGAGCGCCAGCACCGTCAACGGGCGCTGGTATTCGAGCACGCTGGTCTGCGTCGCGGTCTGGCTGCGACTCGAAACGTCGTCGGGCCGCTCGGGTGTTTCGAGCGAACTGCCGGCCAGCGCGGTCTCGACAGCCTCAACCAGCTCCGACGCCGTGTCGTATCGACTCTCGGGTGTCTTCGATAGCGCGCGCTCGAAGACGGCGTCGATGGCCTGAGGCAACGCCGGGTTGATCGACGTGGCCGGCTGCGGCGCATCGTAGACATGGCGGATGAGGATGCCCAGGGTCTGGTCCGCCGTGAACGGCACCTGACCGGTCAGGATCTGGTAGATGACGACGCCCAGCGAGTACAGGTCGGCCCGATGGTCGAGGTCGCGGCCCATGGCCTGCTCGGGAGAGACGTAGTCGGCGGTGCCCAGCAGCGCGCCGCCCGTCGCGTCGATGCCCGTCGTCCAGCGCGCAATGCCGAAGTCCGAGATGAAGGGGTTGCCATCGGCGTCGAGCAGGATGTTCGACGGTTTGACGTCGCGGTGGATGACGCCCTGGCGGTGGGCGTAGTCGAGGCCCGCGGCCGCCTTGCGCAGCAGATCGAGCAAACTGGAGCGCTCCATCGGGCCGCGGCGGAGCCGATCCTTCAGCGTGCCGCCTGCCAGGTAGCGCATGACGATGAACGGCGGATCGTGCGAGCCGTCGAAATCGTAGATCGGCAGGATGTGGGGATGCTCGAGCCGCGCGACCATCTGGGCTTCCTGCTGGAAGCGCTGCAGCTCTTGAGAATTGTGGATCAGCGAGCGTTCGATGATCTTGACCGCGACGACGCGCCCGAGGTTGAGTTGTCGCGCGCGGTAGACCGTCGCCATGCCGCCTCGGCCGATTTCTTCATCAAGCTCATAGACTCCGAGGCGCTTGCCCGACATGACGCGTAGTGTATCATCACTCGAAAATGGCATTCAAGAACAACGTCACGCGACTCCTCGACAGTCGCAAGGTCGACTACACGCTCTTCGAACTCGATGGCGACAAGCACAGCGCCGAGGAAACCGCCGCACGCCTGGGCGTGCCGGAGAGTCACGTCTACAAGACCCTGGTCGTCCTGCGCGAAACGCCGCGCAGCAAACCGATGCTGGTGCTGATGCCGGCCGGCAGCGAACTTGACCTCAAAGCCCTGGCGTCGGCCCTCGGCGAGAAGAAACTCAAAATGGCCACCCAGGCTGAAGCCGAGCGCCTGACCGGCCTTCAGGTCGGTGGCATCTCAGCCCTTGCCCTGCTCAACAAGGGCTTCGAGATCTACCTTTCAGACTCGGCCCGGGCCCTGCCCTCCCTGCATGTCAGCGCCGGCGACCGCCGCGCCAACCTGCGGCTCTCCGTAGCCGACTTTGTGGCGCTGACAGGCGCCCGTTGGGTGGCGATCTGAGTCCAGCAATGCTTAACACGGACGAAGGACGAAAAGACGGCCCGCCATCCAGCTTTCGTCTTTCGTAGAGATCGCGCCTCTGAGTTTGCGGGCCACGGGTGCAGCGGGGCAACAATGCCCTTTCCCTTCTGTTCCTTCGCCCCGCGTGTCTTCCAGTGCTTTCGGCCCCTCGCCCTGCGTGTTCTCCAGCGCACCCGGCCCCGCGTGTGCGTGTCATCCAGAGCGCCCAGCCCCGCGCGTGCGTGTGATCCAGTGTGCCTGGCCCCGCGCGTGCGTGTCATCCAGAGCGCCCAGCCCCATTGGCCCGAAGTCAGGCACATTGAGCGCGAAGGATCTCCCATCAGACACGAAGGCCCGGAAGGTAGATCTCCGAATGCCAACGAGTCTGCGGAGGAGATCCTTCGCGCTCATTAACGGCGATTCAGGGCGATGAGGATTAGGCGCTCTGGATGACACGCACGCGCGGGGACCTGGCGCCCCTCCAGTAACACGTAATGCATGCGCGGCTCTGCGCTCTGGATGTCACGCGACGCACGACGGGGACGCTCTTAGCTAAGACGCAACACGTGCCCGGCATAATGCCTTGGATGGCACGCCTCGCGTGAGGCGAGTCGCGCTGGGTCACATGAACGCCGGTGGCTGCAAGCAGCGCGGCCACTCAGCGACTCAACTTTCGTTGTTCGTCTGACCCGCGGACGCCTGCTGACGTCCGACGTCACCTGTACGATTCAGCCTGCAACGTGAACAACCTGGCGTAAGTGCCGCCGAGCGTGAGCAGATCCTGGTGCGTGCCGCTCTCAGTGACCGTGCCGTTCTCGATGACGAAGATGCGATCCGCCATGCGCACCGTCGAGAAGCGGTGGCTGATGAGCACCGCCATGCGATCCTCGGTCAGGGCCCTGAACTGCTCAAACACGCGCAGTTCGTTCTCAGCGTCGAGCGCCGCCGTGGGCTCGTCAAGAACGATCAACTCGCAGTCGCGCATGAAGGCGCGGCCCAGCGCGATCTTCTGCCATTGCCCGCCCGAAAGGTCGCGACCGCCTGAGAACCAGCGGCCCAACACTGTGGCGTAGCCTTCCGGCAACGGCTTGATCACCTCGTCGGCGCCGGACTTTCGCGCGGCGGCCTCGATGCGCGCCAGGTCCTCGAGCGCCTCCACCTGACCGAACCCGACGTTCTCGGATGCAGCCAGGTGATAGCGGACGAAGTCCTGGAAGATCACGCCGATTCGCTGCCGAAGTTGAAGCAGGTCGTAGTCGCGCAGGTCGATTCCGTCGAGCAGAATCTGGCCGCCGGTCGGGTCGTACAGGCGCGTGAGGAGTTTGATGAGCGTCGTCTTGCCGGCGCCGTTGGGGCCGACCAACGCGACCTTCTCGCCGGGCTTGAGCATGAAGCTGATGTCGTGCAGCACGTCAGTGTCGTGGCCTTCGTACCTGAAGCTGACGTTGCGGAACTCGATGCCCTGGGTGAACCGCTCGGGCACCGCCAGCCCACCGCCCGATCCGCCGCGCATCGACGGCGTGAGCTCGAGGAAGGCGAAGAGGTTGCTGAGGAAGAGGCCGTTCTCATACAGGCTCGAGATCCCGTACAGGATCGATTGAAACTGGCTCTGGCTGCTGCGCGTGATCGAAAGGAACAGGGTCATGTCGCCCAGGGTGATGGCCCCACCGACCGCGCGCCACACGATCCAGGCATAGGCGCCGTAGTACGTCAGCGTGGCCAGCAGGCCCCAGCCGAGCGACGCGAAGCTGCGCTTCTGAGCGATGGCTTGATCCTCGCGCAGGAACTTCCAAAACAGGTCGGCATAGCGACCCAGGAGCGGCTCGCCCAGGTTGAAGAGCTTGACCTCCTTGACGGCGTCGTAGTCGGTCAGCAGATGCTCGAGATAGTTCAGACGGCGTGCCTCGGGCGCGCGCCAGCTCAACACCCTGAAGCTCAACTCAGCGAAACGGTTCTGGGCGATGAACGCCGGCACCGTCGCGACGAAGATCAAGACCGCCAGCCACGGGCTAAAGCCGACGAGCAGCGCCACGAAAGACACGAGGGTGATGACGTTCTGTATCAGGTAAAAGCCCTGGTCGACGATCTGCAGGCTGCGCCAGTCCGCCTCGCGCCGGGCGTTCTGGAGCTTGTCGTAGTACTCGGCGTTCTCGAAGTAGGCGAGGTCGAGCTCGAGGGCCTTGCGGATGATGCGTGTGTTGATGCCGACGTTGATCCGCGCGTGAAGGATGTGCTCGGCCAGACTGCGTGCCTGAACGTTGGCTGTGTCGACGATGACCAGGCCGAGTTCCAGGAGGAGCCACGGCAGCACAGACTGCAGCCCGGTCATGGCGTCGACATGAGCCTGCGCGCCGGCCACCACACCGTCGACGATCAGTTTGGCCACGTAAGCCTGTCCGGCCGGGATGCCCGCTCCGATCAACGTGCAGATCACCATCGCGATGAGCGATGCGGGATGCCCCTGCCAGACCAACTCGAACGCGCGCGCGACGTTGATGCTGGCGGATCGGATCTTGCCCGGGTATTCCTGGCGCCACGCGCGCCAGCGCTCATTCCATGTCACCGTCGTAGGGGTCATAACGATTCAGTTTAGCACTCAGATGAGGCGCCATCGACTAGCCGAAGGGAGAGGCAGGGATCGCGGGAGCGGAGAGCGCAGGAAGGGCGAGATCTCGTAGAGCCTGAGCGCGTGAGAGCCAACGCCCTCGTAGCCCAGTGCGTCCTGAACGCTGTTCGCGTAGGCCCAGCCTGCGCTTCGGGGGGCCATCACGGTTCGACTTCAGGGCGACATGCGACGAAGTACCCTGGCTTGATCCTGGCTTCGCTCCCGCCTTCGCCCGCCCACGGGCCTCGTGCTCTCAACCTTCGCACACGGGTCCCTTGCGGCGTTTGTGGAGCACCGCGCCAAAGGCGTCGACCACTTTGTCGACGTCGGCGGCCGTGACCCAGCAGTGCGTGACAAGCCTGAAGCCATACGGACCGGGGTCAAGGACGATGCCGTCGCCGCGGACGGCCTCGGCAAGCGCCGGCCCGCTGATCCCATGGGCGGGATCGAGTCGAATATAGACCATGTTGGTCTGCGGATCGGGGTTTTCGAGCGTCAACCCAGGCAAATCGGCCAGGCCCGCTGCAAGGCGTCTGGCATTGACATGGTCGTCGTCGAGGCGCTCGATCATGGAGTTAAGCGCGACAAGGCCGGCGGCAGCGATCACGCCAGCCTGACGCATGCCGCCGCCGACCATCTTGCGATAGCGGCGCGCCTCGGCAATCAGGTCAGCGTCGCCGCAGAGCATCGAGCCGACCGGCGCGCCGAGACCCTTCGAGAGGCAGAACATCACCGAGTCGACGTGTTGAGTGATGTCGGTCGCTGGCCTGCCGAGGGCGACAGCGGCGTTGAAGAGGCGCGCGCCGTCGAGATGCACGGCGAGGCCCCTGGCGCGGGCCAGTTCTCGCGTGGCTTTCATCACGTCCAAGGGCACCACCACGCCGCCGCAGATGTTCTGCGTGTTCTCAAGGCAGATCAGGCGCGTGCGCGGGTGATGGATGTCGGCATCTCGGATCGAATCCGTGATCGTCGACAGATCGAGCGACCCATCGGCCCGGTTCGGCACCACGGCCGCCTGGGCGCCGACCAGGCCGGCCAGCCCGCCAACCTCATTGAGATAGATATGCGACTTGTCTCCGACGATGACCTCGACCCCGCGGTGGCCAGCGCAGTGCACCATCAGGGCCAGCAGGTTGCCCATCGTGCCGGAGGGCACGAACAGGGCAGCGGCCTTGCCGGTGAGGGCGGCGGCGCGTTCCTCAAGCCGGTTGATGGTCGGGTCGTCACCGTATACGTCGTCGCCGACCTCGGCGGTGGCCATGGCCCGACGCATCTCGGGCGTAGGCACGGTCACGGTGTCGCTGCGCAAGTCGATCAGGCCATTATCGAAGGGCATGTCTACCTCAAGGATGCACGTCTCGAGACTCGAAAGGGCCGAGGCTGAGCCTCGGCCCTGAGGTCCAATGATACGCGGGTTCCGATCGCTTACGGCGTCGGAGTCGACTGAATGAGTTGTTGCACGTACTGCCAGAGCGACAAGCCGCCACCGACCAGCAGCGTGCCCCAGAACACCGCCATCACGATTTGCCAGGCACAGCCGACGGTGTTGACCCCGAGGGCCACTCCTGCCCATCGCCGCACGCCCGGTGAGCGTCGCTCCCACCGGAGATAGAGCGCGATGCCTACAGCGATCAGCGACAGCAGCAGGAACGGCAGACCGATCAGCGTGGTCGCCGGGATCGGCAACGCCGAGAAGACGGCCCAGATGCAGGCGAGCACCAGGCTTGCGATGGCCCAACGCCGGGCCGTGTTAGTAGGCCGAGACTCAGACATCACCGCCGGTCCGCGATCGCGTGCAACACCCATGGTGTCGCCCAGCATACATCAATACTTGCGCACCAGCGGCTTGTACAGATCGGGCTCGCGGTTTTGCAGCGTTTGGAACTCTTCACGACGCTGGCGCACTTCAGCCAGGTCGATGCGCGCGACGGCGTAGCCCTCGGCGGGCTCGTTGGTCTTGGGATCCACCTCGCCCGACATGGTCGCGTAGACCTGGCCGCGCGGGCCGACGATCATCGAGTCGCCGAAGAACGAATACGTCACGTCGTCGCCGACGCGGTTCGCGGCCGCCACGAACATGGCGTTCTCGTAGGCGCGAGCCAGACAATACGTGCGCCATTCATCCTGGTGGGGCTTCTCGTAGCTGCCGCAGACCACCAGCAGCTCGGCGCCCTCGAGCGCCAGCGCCCGCGCCGCCTCGGGAAAGGCCAGGTCGTAGCCCATCAGCATGCCGACGTTTCCGAAGCTGGTCTCGAACACCGGGTACTTGTACCCGGCACGGAAGGTCATGCGCTCCTCGCCCTTGAGGTGCGTCTTGCGGTAATCGCCGACCACCTCGCCGTCCGGGCCGATCATCACAGCCGAGTCGAAGATGATCGACTCGACCTTTTCCTTCGACGGCAGGCCAAAGGCGATGTGGACGCCGAACTCCTGGGCGCGCTGCGACATCACACCGGTCGATACGCCCGGCACACGCTGCGCCATATCGACGAAGCGCACACCGCACTCGTAGCCCGTGGTGATGAGCTCGGGAAAGATGATCAGGTCGACTTTCTGCTGGCTGGCGATCTGAGAAACCAGGTCCGACATACGGGCCAGGTTTTCTTCCATCTCTCCCAGCTTCGGCTTCATTTGCACGGTGGCGACGGTCACTTCTCGCATGTTGGTCCCTCAGGTGTCAAAATCGGACTTCACGGCTCGACTTAAGCCGTTGATGGCCCCATATGTGGCGGATTGGCTGCCATTGTATCATCCGCGAAGGAATTCGAACAGGTGTTCGATGTCAGCTGGAAGGGGCGCTTCGAAGGTCACGAGCTTGCGCTTCCCGGGCAGAGCCAGGGTCAGGCGGGCAGCATGCAGGCATTGCCGTTTGATCGGCAGGGAGGGCTTGGCGTGCCCATAGACAGTGTCGCCGACGATCGGGCACTTGAGGTAGGCGAAGTGGACGCGGATCTGGTGGGTGCGCCCGGTGAGCAGGTTGACTTCAACCCAGCTGTGGCGGCCGCTCCCGCGGTTCTCGAACTTCTCGAGGACCTTGTATTCGGTGATCGCCATGCGGCCCTTGGCGGCCGGCACGATGGCCATCCGCTGGCGGTCGCGCAGGTCGCGGCCGATGGCGGCCTCGATCCGGCCCGTGTCGGTTTTGGGCCAGTTGTCGACCAGGGCCTGATAGACCTTGGTGATCCGACGGTCCGCGAACTTGGCCTGCAGGTCGCGATGGGCCTTGTCGTTTTTGGCGATCAGGATCAAGCCCGACGTGTCCTTGTCGAGCCGGTGCACGATCCCCGGGCGGGCCTCGTCGCCGACGCCTTCGAGGTCAGGGTCGTGGCCGAGCACGGCGTTGACGAGCGTTCCCGTGGCGTGCCCGACTGCGGGGTGCACGACCATGCCGGCGGCCTTGTTGATGACGATCACATCGTCATCTTCGTAGATGATATCGAGCGGGATGTCCTCGGCGACCGCCGTGGAAGGCGCCGGCGCGGGCACCTCGACCACCACGCGCGCGCCGCTGACCACGGCGAAAGATGGCTTCGAGACCACTTTGCCGTCGACGCTGACGCAGCCCGTCTCCACCAGGCGCTGGGCCTGGCTGCGCGAGAGATCGGGGACCTGGGCCGCGATCAGGCGGTCGAGGCGATCAGGGCTCGGTGCCAGGAACTCGTGGTTCATCGCGTTCGGCCGGGTTGATCAGCATCGCCAGGATCATCAACGCCACGCCGATCGTGATGCTCGCGTCGGCGACGTTGAAGATCGGGGCGTTCCAGATCGCAAAGAAACTGATGAAGTCGGTGACGGTGCCGATCGTGAGACGATCGACGAGGTTGCCCAGCGCGCCGCCGAGCTGCAGGCCCAGGATCAGGCGCAAGGCCCAGGCGTCCCCCTGCATGCGGAACGAGTAATACACGATCGCGATCGAGACCGCGATGGCCACGATCGTGAAGATCAGGCCGCCGGCCTGGAACATGCCAAAGGCGGCCCCGGTGTTCTGGATGTGCAGGAGCTGCACCCAGGCCGACTGGCCAGGGACGATCTCGTAAGACGCGCCGACGGCCAGGTTCGCGCGAACCCAGGCCTTGGTCAGCTGGTCGATGACGATGACGAGCGCGGCTGTCAGATATATCAGAAGGTTTCGGAACGTCGGTTTCATGATCTCCACATCGGGTCCAACATCCCCGGCCGGGCTGGTCGGACGCAGCAGCCCATTCTAGCGTATTTGAGTCGCAAGAGACCGGGAGTGCCCCGATGTCCCCCGATGCGGCGCCGGGCGCCGCACATCGGGGGACATCGGGGCACACTCTCTGACCCTGACGACGCTCAGACATTCGACATGAAAACCTTCGATTTCGGTTGACACTCCCACAAAGCGCGGAGTAGAATTCGCTAGTTTCAGGATCAGGACAGAAATGGACGCTGGACCTAGTTCGCACAAAGTAGCTCTTCTCCCCCTCCCCTGATCGGCCCTTCGGAGCCCGCCTCGCTGCCGCGCCTTTGACGCGCCCGACAACGTGACGCCGCCGACCGCCCTTCAGGCGGTGGGCATTGACGTGCATCGTCGGTCGCGGAGGTGGCGCATGAACCAATTGATCATCGATGACGCTGTCGAGCGCGTTCGGCTGGCCCTCGAAACCGGCCAGATCGAGGACGCGATCTCGTATCTGAACAGCCTGCACCCGGCCGACCGCGCCGAGACCTTCGCCGACCTCGAGACCGAGGACCAGCACGAACTACTGCCGCGTATGGACGCGGAATCGACGGCCGAAATCCTCGAGGAACTTGAGGACCAGGACGCCGTCGAGGCGGCCAGCCATCTCTCCGCCGCCCAACTGGCCGACGTCCTCGATGAGATGGAGCCCGACGCCGCGGCCGACATCCTCGGTGACCTGCCGCCCGAGCGTGCGGCCTCGGCTCTGGCTGCGATGGAAGAGGCCGACGAAGTCCGCCCCCTGCTCGCCTACGAGGACGACACCGCCGGCGGCCTGATGACGCCCGAGTTCTTCGCCCTGCGCGAAGGCATGACCTCTCAGCAGGCCATCGCGTTTCTGCGCGCCCGCGATCCCGACGCAGAGATGCCTTACTACCTGTACGTCGTCGACGCCCAGGATCGTCTGGTCGGCGTGCTCGGCCTGCGAGCCCTGATCACGTCGCTGCCGAACGCGATCGTCGGCGATGTCATGGAGCGCGACATCCGCACCGTCCAGGCCGGCACCGACCAGGAAGAGGTCGCCAACCTGATGACCAAATACAGCCTGCTGGCCCTGCCGGTCGTCGACGCGGACGGCAAACTGGCCGGTGTGGTGCGATCGAGCGACATCGCTCACGTCATCGAAGAGGAAGCGACCGAGGACATCCACCGTCTGTCGAACATCTCGTCGGAGGGCGACCTCGGGCCCTGGACGCCGGTGCGCACCTCGGTGCAGCGACGGCTGCCGTGGCTCTACATTAACCTGTTCACGGCCTTCCTGGCGGCCTGGGTGGTCAGCCAGTTCGAGGCGACGATCGCGCAGCTGGCCGTGCTGGCTGTCTTCCAGTCGATCGTGGCGGGCCAGGGCGGCAATGCCGGCACCCAGACGCTCGCCATCATGGTGCGCGGCCTGGCCCTCGGAGAGATCGAGATCGGCGACGTCGGCCCGGCCCTGCTGCGCGAGATCGGCATCGGCATGATGCACGGCGTCGCGGTGGGCATCGCCGTCGGCATCGGCGCCTGGCTCTGGAAAGGCATTCCGTTCCTTGGCGTTGTCATCGGCCTGGCCATGATCGGCAACATGATCGCGGCCGGCATGGCCGGCACCCTGGTGCCGCTCACGCTCAAGTCGCTCAAGCTCGATCCGGCTCTGGCCTCGGCCGTGCTGGTCACGACCGTCACCGACTGCGTCGGGTTCGGGTTGTTCCTTGGCCTGGCGACGGCCTTCCTGCCACTGCTGAAGCCCGTGTGATCCGCTGGGCTCGCGCCATCGAGACGACATGAGGGCCGGTGTTGCACCGGCCCTCGTCGTGTCTGCTTTCCTCAGGGCATCGTCACTACGCGATCAGCATCGCGTCACCGAACGAAAAGAAACGATAGCCTTCGACCTTGGCCGTCTCATAAGCGGCCAGGATGCGCTCCCGACCGGCGAGCGCCGAGACCAGCATGAGCAGCGTCGATTTCGGCAGATGGAAATTCGTGATCAGCCCATCGATGACGCGCCACTCATAACCCGGTGAAATAAACAGATCGACCACGCCCTCGAAGGCGCCGAGCGCCCCGCCCCGCGCGGCAGCAGCCGCCTCGAGCGTGCGCGTGGTGGTGGTGCCGACGGCGATCACGCGCCCGCCGCGAGCCTTTGCGCTGGCCACAGCGGCGACGGTCTCGACGGGCACTGTACACCATTCGCCGTGCATGTGGTGTCGACTCAGGTCGTCGACCTGCACGGGCTGAAAGGTATCCGAGCCGACATGCAGCGTCACTTCCGCGCGCGCCACACCGCTGCCATCGAGGCGCGCCAGGAGCTCAGGCGTGAAGTGCAGGCCGGCCGTCGGCGCAGCGGCCGACCCGGGTTCGCGAGCGTAGATCGTCTGATAGCGCTCGGGGTCCGCCAGTCGTTCATGGATATACGGCGGCAACGGCATCTCGCCCGCCCCGGCGAGCACCGCGCGCACGTCTGACGAGAACGCCACCACGCGGCGCGGCCCATCGAGGACCTCGACGACCTCGGCCGAGATCGACGGCGCATGGTCGAGCGTGTAGCGCGTTCCGAGGCGCGCCCCCTTCCCGCCCACAAACGCCTCCCAACGCAGCAAGTCGACCTGACGCAGCAACAGGATCTCGCCACGACCGCCGGTGGTCTTGTGGACGGCCAGCCGTGCGGGGATCACCCGCGTGTTGTTGAAGACGAGCAGGTCGCCGGCGCGTAGCAACTCGGGCAGATCTCGAAAAGTATGGTGCCGGAGCGGTGCGCCCGAGCGTGGCAGCTCCAGAAGCCTCGACGAGTCGCGCGGCTCGAGCGGCGTCTGCGCGATGAAGGACTCGGGCAAGTCGTAGTCGAAGTCGGAGAGTCGCATGGCGAGGAGAGGAAGACCGCGGCCCGTGCTCACCGTCGCCAGAGCCAAATGACGACGTTGAGCACCACGGTCAGCACGATGCTCAAGACGATCGACGTCGCCAACGGGATAGACACCCTGAAGTTTTCGCCGCCGAAATTGAGGTCGCCGGGCAGCCGGCCGAGCGGCAGGTTGAGTCTGGCCAGACCCCAAACGACCACGCCCGCCACAAGGATGACAGCGCCCAGGATGACGAGCCACCGGCCGATCTGACTGGCTACCATCGTCGTCCTAGACCAGCCTCGGCTGCTCACCGGCAGCCGGCGGCTCGATGCCCAGGTGAGCGTAAGCCGCGCGCGTGACGGTCCGCCCGCGCGGCGTCCGGTCCAAGAAGCCCTTCTGCAGCAGATAAGGCTCGACGACGTCCATGATCGTGTCGGCCTCTTCGCTGATCGCGGCCGCGATGGTCTCGAGGCCGACAGGCCCGCCGTTGTACTTCTCGATGATCGCGCGCATCACGCGCCTGTCGATCTCGTCAAGGCCGAGCGGATCGACCTCGAGCAGATTGAGCGCCTCGGCAGCGACCGCCTGAGTGATGATGCCGCCGGCGCGCACCTGAGCGTAGTCGCGCACACGCTTGAGCAGCCGCAACGCGACGCGCGGCGTGCCGCGGGCGCGCCGGGCCACTTCGGAAACGCCGGCGGGCTCGGTCGGCGCGTCGAGCAGCCGGGCGGCGCGGGCGACGATCGACTCCATCGCGGGCAGGTCGTAGAAGTCCAACCGGAACGTCGCGCCGAAACGGGCCCGCAACGGCGCCGTCATCAGGGCCAGGCGCGTGGTGGCGCCGATGACCGTGAAGCGCGGCAGCGCCAGACGGATGCTGCGAGCGCTCGGCCCCTTGCCGATGACGATGTCGAGGGCGAAGTCCTCCATCGCCGGATAGAGCACTTCTTCGATCGCGCGACCGAGCCGGTGGATCTCGTCGATGAAGAGGATGTCGCCGGCGCGCAGGTTGGTCAGGATCGAGGCAAGGTCGCCCGGGCGTTCGATGGCCGGGCCGGCCGTGACCTTGACGTTGACGCCCATCTCGTTGGCAATGACGTGCGACAGCGTCGTCTTGCCAAGACCCGGCGGGCCGTAGAACAACACGTGATCGAGCGGCTCTTTGCGGCGGCGGGCGGCGTCGATCAGGATCCCGAGGTTCTCGCGCACCTTGTCCTGGCCGACGATGTCGCCGAGTTTCTTGGGACGCAGCGCGTGATCGAGATCGTCAGGCTTCTGCTCGGGCCCCATCAGGCGCTCATTTGTTTCAGTCATTGGCTCGATTATACGCATGCGCGCGTCGGGCGTCAGGCGCGGAGCGGCGACCGGCGCGGGCTCGGTTGCAGCTTTGTCGGTCGATCAAATCCGACGCCTGACGCCCGATGCCCGACGCCTTCTTGTACAATGGGCCATCTCACCTCGGAGCACCTCATGAGCGACAATGTTTTCCCTTCCCGGCACCCGCTGGTGGCACATAAGCTGGCGCTGTTGCGCAGCGTCGACACGAAGCCCAAAAAGTTCCGCGAGCTGGTGCGCGAGATCGCGATCTTGCTGGCCTATGAAGCCACAGCCGATCTGGATTTGAAGCCCGTCGACGTCACCACACCGATGGGTCAGACCACCGGCGCCGAGCTGACGTACGACATCGGCCTCGTCCCGATTCTGCGCGCCGGCCTGGGCATGGTCGAAGGCGTGTGGGAGATGGTGCCCCAGGCCGAGGTCTGGCACATCGGCCTCAAGCGCAATGAACGCACGCTCGAGCCGATGCAGTATTACGCCGTCAAGCCGATCGAACCGCACGTGCAGGTCTGTCTGATGCTCGACCCGATGCTGGCGACCGGCGGGTCAGCGTCGGCGGCGGTCACGCTGCTCAAGTCATGGGGCGTCACGCGCGTCAAGTACCTGGGCCTGATCGCGGCCCCCGAAGGCATCGCGCGGCTGCAGGCGGATCACCCAGACGTGCCGATCCACATCGGCGCGATCGATAGCCACCTCAACGAGATCGGCTACATCGTGCCCGGTCTCGGCGACGCCGGCGACCGCCAGTTCGGCACAGCGTAATGTCAGGAGCGAAGGGCCAAGAGCGCTTCGCCCTTCGCTCCCCGCTCCTCAACCCATGCTCCCCTACCTCACCTTTGCCGTGGCTCTCGCGCTGAGCGCGCTCGGTACGCTCGCGGGGATGTGGGCAGGCAAGCGTCTCGGCATCATGCAGGTGCCTGGGGGGCGACGAAAGCATGCGCGCCCCGTGTCTCGACTGGGCGGCCTGTCACTGCTCTTGGGGTTTTGCGGCACTGGGCTCGGCCTCTATCTCTTTGCGCCACTCCCCGAAGATGCCAATCTGCACCTGCCGCTCGTCGGCGCGCTGGTCGGCACTGCCTTTGCCACGGTGTGGGGCCTGGTCGATGATTGGATCGAGCTGGAGGCCGGCCCGCAGTTCCTGTTGCAGGCGATCACGGCCATCATCGCCATCGCGGCGAACCTCGTGATCGGCGAGGTGACCCTGCCGGCGGCCTTCGGCTTCGGGCTCGAGCCGACGCGCTTTCTATGGATCGTGAGCCTCCCGCTGACGGTGTTCTGGGTGATGGGGATGATGAACACCGTCAACTGGCTCGACGGGCTCGATGGGCTCGCCGTCGGCGTCGCCGCGATCACGGCGGCCTGCTTCGCCGCTCACTCCTACAAACTCGGTCAGCAGGAAGTGGCGCTCTACTCGCTGGCGCTGGCAGGCGCCTGCGTGGGCTTCCTGCTCTTCAACTTCCATCCGGCCCGCATCTTCCTTGGCTCAGCCGGCGCCATGTCCCTCGGTTTCGCGCTCTCGGCCATGTCGATCATCGCACCCGCCCGTGTGATGACGGCGCTGCTGATCCTGGCCATCCCGATCGCTGACGTGGCCTTCCAGATCGTCGACCGCTGGCGGAACGGGAAGTCGCCGTTGCGCGGAGACCGCGGCCACATCCACTTCAGGCTGTCGGATCTCGGTCTGCCGCAGCGCCCGATCGTGCTCGGATACTACCTCGTCTGCATCATGTACGGATTGGCGGCGCTGTGGATCGAGTCGCGCTGGGTCAAGGTGGGCATCTTCGCGACGCTTGTGGCGATCGTCTTCCTGCTGCTCACCTGGCTACGCCGTCGACAGCCCGTGTCCGTGAAATAAAACGGGGAGGCCCGGATGAGCCTCCCCGCTGAGCGCCTGAACGCCATACCAGGGCTTACTTCTGCAGCGACGTCAAAGCCAGGCCGAAGATCGGATCCGAGCAGGCGAAACCCGTGCACAGTCGATACTTCGAGCTTGAAAGCGTGGACGAGGTCGACCCGAACGTGATGCCTTCAAGGGCATAACTCGTCGACGTGCTCGACACCCCGGAGCCCGAATCCCCGCCCTCGAACGTGTTGTTCGCCATGCGATAGGTCGTCGAGTTCAACGCCGCAAGGGCTGTCGCGCCCAGGGCGATGATGGCGACGCTCGCCAGGCCGAACGAGATCAAGCGTTTGCGGAGCATAGCTCCTCCTTAGCGGATGATCAGGGCCACGTCGATCACGCCCGTGCCGCTGGTCAACTCACCCATGGCCTTGCCCAGGATCGCGCCGGGAACATAGTCCGTCGCCAGCATGGCGTGACCGCGCACCGAGGAGGTCGTGAGCAGGTCGCCGCGATGGATCGGACCGTTCGCGGCCGTCACCTTCACCGGGACGATCCCGACGAAAGCGACCGGGACGGTGCCGGTTGGGTCATTGAACTGCGCCGTCGTCCCGCCCACAAAACCGGGCTGCGTCGAGTAGACGCCGAGCACGGCCGTCGAGTAGGGCTTCGTCGCCAGCTCGACCGCGCGATCCTTCGAGTCGCTGATAACCAGTACGTCGCCGGGCTGCAGCCGTGCGGCCACGCCGTCAACCTGGATCTGTTCGGCGAAGTCGGCGCCACCGCCGGTGAACGCGCCATCTGCCGTGACATTGCCAGCGCCTGTCACGCGAAAACGCAGGTTGGAGCAGGTGCGTTGCCCGTTGGTGCCCTGGCAACCGCGGATGAGGTCGCCGCTGGCGTTGCCATTGGCCAGCACGAGCAGAGTGCCGTCGCCGCCGTTCGTGAGAGTCAGAGCGCCGTAGTCAGCGGTCTGATTCGCGACAGTGTGGCTGCTGCCGATGACGGCGCCACCAATCAGCGACATGGCGTATGGCGAACCGGTCAAGGGCTGCCGCGGCGCCAGGGTTTCGCCATCGACCGTGATCTCGGCCCACAGCGGCTGCGCGTAAATGGCGGGATCGGGTCCGCCAACGGTCGCCAACGAGGCTTCACCGATCGGGAAGTTGAAGAGGCCATCGGACACCGCGATGGTGGCCGTATCGGTGTACACCCGGCTGCAGCCCAGACCGGTGCCGGCCGAACAGGTCCAATACACGACCTGCATGTTGACGTTGCCATTGACGGGCACACCTGCGGACGTCAACAGGCGTCCTTGAAAGCCAACCTGATTGTACGGCGACGTGCAGGCTGTGACGATCAACATCGCCACGAGGCCGAGCACCGTGTTCATGCGGAGCGACTTGCGAAGGCGGTTCATGACCGATCTGTCTCCTATATATGTTTTTTGGTGATTGGTGCTGACGCAGTATTGAGGGTCGAGCGGCCGGGCTCGAGAGGCATTTGATCAATACTCCCCCTCTATGAGTGTGGCGACGTTATAACCGAAACTTAACAAACCTACAAGGGTCAATCCACGGATTCAACGCAAAGCGCGCCAACTTTTCGGAAAGTTCAGTACTCGACCTTGAGGCCGGTCAGGCGAATAAGGAGACGTTCGAGGAGCCAGATCAGGGGAACAGCCACAAGGTTGATCGCCAGGGCCACGCACAGGGCGCTGGCCAGCGCAGCGACCGCGCCGAGCACCGGTTCTGTCAACCAATCGGCGAGCAACCCCCCGAAGCCGGCCCAGGCGATGATCACGATCAGGGCGACCACGATCGCGACAGCCGGGAGCCAGGCGCGCTGATCGGAACGCGACGGAAGCATCGCGTTGCCGATCGCGAACAGAAGATAAAGCCACAACCAGGAGTCCGGCGCGCTGAAGACCGCCCCGATGCCGACCAGCGCCGTCGCCAGATCGCCCTGCATCAACGCCACGCCGACGGGACCCAGGCCAAGCAGGCCCTGCCCGACCCAGCCCAACGTCGCAGCGCCAACCAGCAGTGGAGCCGCGCCGATCAGGGCCTCGCGGATGACATCGGTGCGCTCGGTCTCGACGAATCCCAGACGCAAGTGACCGTCGGTCGTGCGTTCCGGAAAGACCGAGAACCGCCCGGTGCGGACGCCGATCAACGTCGCCACGACCCAGTGGCTGCCCTCGTGAAGGATCACGCCCGGCAACACCGTCAACGAATACGTGATCATGGCGATGTCAGGGTCCCGGAAGATGAGCAGCCAGATGCCCTGCAAGTGCCGGTTGATCCAGCGCTCGCTGACCACAAGCAGGACCAGCACGATGCACAGGGCCAGGATCGGGAACAGAGAAGGCATGAAGTCGACGTCGCGAAGCGAACCACGTTAGGGGGCAACCCGGATCGGTGACAGGTCCAGGTACTCATCCTCTTCAGGTCGCCCTGCGGGCGCCAGCCGAAGCCGCGCCCCTGTGGCGCCATCATACAACCCGATCTCGATCTGATACAGGCCGGCAGGCGTATCGGCGGCGAGCATCAGCGGATGTTGATCGATCACGACGTCACCGACCGACCAGGTCGCGGTCGGGGCGGCGCCGCCCTGCGGCCAGCCGTCGTGCCCGGCCCAGAGCTCGTCTCCCTCACCCCGCACGTGAGCAAAAACCGTGTAGTTCTCAGGCACAGGTTTCCAGGCGCTCCAATAGAGCGTCAATTGAATCGCATCTCCGGGTCTGACCTGGCGTCGATCGAGCTCGTAGCCGGCCAACCGCACGCCGTTTTCGAAATCGATCTCGAGCGGGTTCGGCACGCTTCCCTGGCGGCGATCGAGCGCGATCGTGCCGAACGTGACATGATCGCCACCCGGCGCCACGGTCAGGCGCTCGCCACTTTCTGCGTCATAGAGCCCGACGTCGAGCGCCAGCATCGTCGGGGCGTAGGCAGTCTCCGGGATGTGGATCAGGTACGTGTCGGCAAAGGTTTGCCCCTTGGCGAGTTCCGTCGTGCGCAGCGAACCCATGCCCGGATATTGATCGCGTTGCGCGACCAGGATGCCGGCATCATCGACGACGTGAACGAAGATCGTCCAGACTCGATCCATGGGTTCGTCGACGCGCCAATACAGCGTCAAAGGCACATCGTCACCCGGTCTGAGCGTGGTGGCATCCAGTCTATATCCCAGCAGGGTCATGACGCCCGCGTAACCGACGTCGACCCGTTGCGGGATCGCCTGGACCTCGGCCTCTGTCAACGCCGCGGGAGGCGCATACGCCGGGCGGATGATCAGCCAGGGTGTCGCGGCCGCGACACCGGCCAACGCGACGAATGCGAAGATGGCGATCCGCTGCCGAAGTTGTGGCGAAAACCAGAAGGCCAGTCCGCGCGTTGCCAGGATAGCCAGGGCCGACATGGCCGGCAGAAAGAGGCGCGCCTGAATGCTTCGCAAGTAGGCCCAAAGAATCAGTTCGATGAAGAAGACAGCGACCCAGAGCGCGAGGAATGCGTACCGGCCATTCATCCGCTCGCGCCGCCATCGCAAGGCGACACCCATCAGCGCCGCCAAAGACAGCCCCGCGAACAGCGTATATAGTGCGTCGGGATAAACGATGTTGAACCAGCCGAAGACGCCCCACCACGATTTGAAGACGCCGACCAGCATGCTCAACACCGTGCCGATCGCGGGCGCCGTTGTCCGCAGGGCCATGACGTCGAAGTGCGCGCGGCTCGCGAGCGGATCGCCGTACACGAACAGGTTGCGCAAATACCACCAACCACCGACGGCCAACGCCAGCCCACCCGTCCACACGGCGGCTCGAAGGACGTCGAACAACCAGGCGCTCACGCGCCGCCAGCCCGCGTGGCTGCCGAGCACAGCCACGAGCGTCACAGCCGTCATGGGCACGACACCGAGGGCGTTCAACTTCGAGATCAACGCGGCGCCGACGACGAGCCCCAGGCTCAACATCGTCAAACGCCCCCAGCCGTGTCGAATACCATGCGCGAGCAGCGCAAGGCACACAGACGAGAGCGCCGCAGCCAGCATGTCGTTGTTGGCGGCCGCGGCGATGAACAGGAACCCGGGCGTGAGCGCGGCCAGCGCCGCCGCGGCCAGCGCCGCACAACGATCACCGGGAAAGAGATCCATCGAAGCGAAGTATGTGCTCACGACGACGACAGCGCCGAGCGCCACGCTCAACGATCGCGCCAGCCACAACGCCAGAAGCGTGCCACCCGGCATGGCCCAGCCCGTGGCGGTGTGCATGAATGCGTTGCGATTGCCCGGGAGGTCGGCGCGGCCGATGACCGCGAACGGATTCGGCGTCGCAAGCGCATCGAAGTCGGTGTAGTCGACCCACGCCGTGAGCGCGGCGGCCATCACGTAATACAACGGTGGTTGGGAGGCCTCCTGCCGCATCGGCAGAACCGTGCCCTCGTAGGTCGGCAGCGCGCGGTTCCACACGAGGTATTGCACGTACCGCAGGTGCAGGTCCTCGTCAGGCGATTCGAAAGCGGGAATGGCAACAACGTACGTCAACGCAATCGCGACATAGACGCCCAGCAAGATGGCCAGGGACCGGCGTTGGAGCCAGGACATGAAGTGTATTCCAGAGGGCAAACGCCACGTCGCAGGGGGGACGCAGCTCAAGGAAGCCGGTTACAACATAGCACAAACGGCGGCACGGACCCATCCAGCGCCCGTTGGCCCGCCATCAATGACGCAGTGCTGACCATATCGGGACCTGCGGGGCGCCCGTTGACGATCGGTTCAATCTCCCACGGGCAAGCCGGCCACGATCAATTGTTGCTGGGAGTCCGACTGGAACGGCTTTTCGCCGTAGTTGCCGTATTTCGCCAGGATCCGCAGCCCCGCGCGTGTGACGTGCCCGTCGAGTTCCTGCGGGAAGAACTGGCGCATGCGCAGCGCCAGCTCAACGGGCGCATGTCCCTCCCATTCGAAACGCCAGGTGATGGCGTTGATCTGCGAGGCTTTGTCGTAGCGGTTGCGCTCGCTCAGGCGGATGATGCGGCCGTCTTCGTTGGGATACTCGCCCAGATCGTGCCAGCGCTGCGGATCACGGGTCAGGATCTCGAGCGACGGATTGAACACGTCGATCACAAAGACGCCACCCGGCGCAAGATGCCGACGGACCGATTGCAGGCATGCCTCGAGATCCGCATTGGCTTCGAGATGACAGATGGAATTGATCGGCAGGAAGATCAGGTCGAACACGGTGCCGAGCGCGAAGTCCCGCATGTCGGCGCAGACCCAACGGCCCGCGACGCCGGCGGCGGCGGCCTGACGCCGCGCCCGATCGAGCATACCGAGGCTGCGATCGAGGCCTGTCACGTCGAGGCCAGCCTGCAGAAGCGGCACGGTCAGGCGGCCGGTGCCGCTCGCCAACTCGAGCACGCGCCGGCCAACCCGCTCGGCCCGCCTCACGTAAAACGAAAGCTCGCCCCTGTTCGGGCCGGCGTGAACGGCATCGTACAGGTCGGGGTCCGCGTACAACGACTTCATCATCGACAGGGCTCCCCAGGAGGATGGCGAACGACGAAGGACGAATAGCGAAGGTAGCCTGAGACAACCTTCGCCATTCGTCCTTCGTCGTTCGCCAGTTTGTGTTCTGTCGTTTGCCGTCGTCAGGCCGCGGCCTTGACGATGACGCCGAAGTCCGCGACCTTCAGGCTGGCGCCGCCGACGAGCGCGCCATCGATATCGGGTTGCGCGAGCAACTCGGCGGCGTTGGCGGCTGTGACCGAGCCGCCGTACTGGATGCGCAGGCTGGAGGCCGCGTCGGCCCCGTACAACTCGCCGATGACGGCGCGGATGTGCTGGGCGATGACGCTGTTCGCGCCTTCGGGGGTTGCCGCGCGGCCGGTGCCGATGGCCCAGACGGGTTCGTAGGCGATCACGGTCTTGAGCGCGTCTTCAACCGTCAGGCCCGCGTACGCGCCGCGCACCTGGCCAGACACGACGGCGCCGGTCTCACCGGCTTCATACTGTGTCAGCGTCTCGCCGACGCACACGATCGGCGTCAGGCCGTGAGCGAGCGCGGCCTTGGTCTTCTTGTTGACGCTCTCGTCGGTCTCGCCGAAGTACTGGCGTCGCTCCGAGTGGCCGATGACCACGTACTGGCACAGGCCCTTGAGCATCGGGGCCGACACCTCGCCGGTGTAGGCGCCGCTGTCGGCCCAGTGAAGGTTCTGGGCGCCGAGGCCGATGCCGCTGCCGGCCAACACCGGCGCGACGCCGGCGAGCGCGACGAACGGCGGGACGATCACGCGTTCGACGCCGCTGACCGGTCCGATCTCGGCGATCAGAGCCTGAGCGAGCGCGATGGCCTCGGCCGGCGTCTTGTTCATCTTCCAGTTGCCGGCGATGATCTTGGTGCGCATGGAAACTCCTGAAGAGGTATCAGGCATCAGGCGTCAGGCGTCAGGTCACCTGCCGGCGAACGCGCGGTAGCGTGACCTGACGCCTGACCCCTGACGCCCGAAACCTTACTTGTCGTTCAGAGCCGCGAGCCCGGGCAGCACCTTGCCCTCGAGCATTTCGAGGCTGGCGCCGCCGCCGGTGGAGATGTGCGTGATCTTGTCCGCCAGACCGGCCTGCTCGATCGCCGCAACCGAGTCGCCGCCGCCGACCACTGTGGTCGCGCCCGACGACGCCACAGCCTGCGCGACCTGGTTGGTGCCGGCCGCGAAGCGCGGGAACTCGAACACGCCCATCGGGCCATTCCAGACGACCAGGGCGCTGCCCTTGAGCGCCTCGGCATAGGCCGCGACGGTCTTCGGGCCGATGTCGAGGATGCGCCAGCCGGCGGGCACGCCTTCGCTGACGTCGATTGTCTTCATCTCGGCGTTCGCGTCGAACGCGTTGGCGATCACGGCGTCGACCGGGAGCAGCAGTTTGCCGCCCGCCTTGTCCAACGTGGACTTCGCCGTCTCGAGGCTGCTTTCCTCGACCAGCGAGTCGCCCATCTCCAGGCCCTGGGCCTTGAGGAAGGTGTTCGCCATGCCGCCGCCGATCAGGACCTTGTCGGCCTTGGCCAGCAGGTTGTCGATGACGCCGATCTTGTCCGAGATCTTGGCGCCGCCCAGGATGGCGATGTACGGGTGCTTGGGGTTGTCGACGGCGCCGCCCAGGTACTCGATCTCCTTTTCCATCAGGAGGCCGGCGACTGCAGGCAGGTGATGGGCGATGCCTTCAGTCGAGGCATGCGCGCGGTGAGCCGAGCCGAACGCGTCGTTGACGTACACATCAGCCAGCACCGAGAGCCGCTTGGCGAAAGTGGCGTCGTTCTTCTCTTCCTCGGGATGGAAGCGCACGTTCTCGAGGACGTAGACTTCGCCGGGCGTGATCACGGCCGCGGCCTCTTCGGCCACGGTGCCGACGCAGTCGGACACAAGCTTGACGGGCTTCCCAAGCAGTTGGCTCAGCCGCTCGGCGGCGGGCTTGAGCGAGTACTTGGGATCCGGCCCGCCCTTCGGGCGGCCGAGATGCGACGCCAGAAGCAGCGACGCACCGTGCTCGAGCAGATACTGGATCGTGGGGAGGGCGGCGCGGATGCGGGTGTCGTCAGTGACGACGCCGTCCTTCAACGGGACGTTGAAGTCCACGCGCACGAACACCTTCTTCTTCTTGAAGTCGATGTCGCGGATGGTTTTTTTGTTCATGGTGGTGTCAAGGCGTCAGGCGTCGGGCGTCAGGCGTTGGTTCACGCTGCCGCGCATTCGCCGGCAGGTAACCTGACGCCTGATGCCTGACGCCTGACACCTTCCTTCTTACAGTTTGTCCGCCACGAAGGCCGTGATGTCGGCCAGGCGCGACGCGTAGCCCCACTCGTTGTCGTACCAGGCCACGACCTTGACCAGGTTGCCGAGGACGAGCGTGTCCATCGCGCTGAACACCGACGAGAACTCGGTGCCGCGCAGGTCGGTCGAGACCAGCGGCAGGTCGGTCACGTCGAGGATGCCCTTCATCGGGCCGGCCGCGTACTCGAGCATGGCGGCGCGGATGTCGTCCTTGCTGGCTTCCTTGTTAAGGATGGCCGTGAAGTCGACGACCGAGACGGTGGGCGTCGGGACGCGGAAGGCCATGCCGCCGAACTTGCCCTTGAGCTCAGGGATGACCAGGCCGACGGCCTTGGCCGCGCCGGTCTCCGAGGGCACGATGTTCTGGGCCGCGGCGCGGGCGTCGCGAAGGTCCTTGGCGCCCAGGTCCTGCAGCTTCTGCGAGTTCGTGTAAGCGTGGACGGTCGTGAGCAGGCCGCGGTCGATGCCGAACTTGTCGTTGAGCACCTTGGCCACCGGCGCGAGGCCGTTGGTCGTGCACGACGCGTTCGAGATCACATGATGGGCGGCCGGGTCGTACTTCTCCTGGTTCACACCGAGCACGACCGTGATGTCTTCGTTCTTGGCCGGGGCCGAGATGATGACCTTCTTGGCGCCGCCCGAGGTGATGTGGCCGCGCGACTTGGTCGCGTCGGAGAACAGGCCGGTCGACTCGATGACGATGTCGACGCCCATATCGCCCCACTTGATGGCGTTCAGGTCGCGCTCGGCCGTGACCTTGACGGTCTTGCCGTCGACGACGATGTTGCCGTCCTTGGCCTCGACCGCGTGATTGAACTGGCCGTAGGTCGAGTCGTACTTGAGGAGATGGGCGTTGATCGACGAGTCAAACAGGTCGTTGACCGCCACCACCTCGATCTCGTTGTCGTGTCGCGCCTTGATCGTGCGATACACGAGCCGCCCGATGCGGCCAAATCCGTTGATGCCAACCTTAATCATGGAAGTCACTCCTTCTGGGAATGGTGAGTTGCGTCCTATAAAGACGACTGGCGTCTTTGTTCTAACAATTCTAGCAGAGCCGCCGCGAGCTTCTCCGAGTCATGCCGCCACGGATGAGCCCCATCGGCCAGATCGGCCAGCACGAGCTCGACCCGTTGCCCCGACCCCTCAGGCTCCGACCCCAGCGTGGGGGCGACCCAGTGAAGGTGTGGAAGCAACTCGCCAGTCTGACTGGCGTTGCCCATCACGACCCCGAACAGCCCGGGCCGCGTGTGCCGCTCGATCGCTCGCACGTGAGCGCCGACATCGTACTCGTCGGTCTCGCCCGGCTGCGTGGCTGTGTTGCACACGTAGACCCGCAGTGCCTGGCTGGCGTCGATCGCGGCCGCGATGTCGGGCACCAGCAGATTCGGGATCAGGCTGGTGTACAGGCTCCCCGGCCCCAACACGATCAGATCCGCGTTCAACAGCGCCTTGATCACCGGCGGATACGCCGCCGGATCCTCGGGCCGCAACGCCACCCGTTGGATCGCGCCGGTCGAATGGCCGATGCGCGACTCGCCTTCGACGACGGCCGTGCCGGCCTCGCCGGCCACCTCGCCGACCAGCGTCACGTTGCGCAGCGTCGACGGCAGCACCTGGCCACGGACGTTCAGCACCTTGCTCGACTCGACCAGCGCCGACTCGAACGAGCCGGTCACCTCCGCCATGGCCGTGATGAACAGGTTGCCGAGCGGATGCCCTCCAACGTCCTGGCTGCCCGCGAACCGGTACTGGAACAACTGCGTCACCAGCGACTCATCGTCGGCCAGCGCCGCGATGCAGTTCCGAAAGTCGCCCGGCGGCAGCACCCCGAGCGTCGCCCGCAACCGCCCCGAAGACCCGCCGTCGTCGGCCACCGTCACCACCGCCGTGATGTTCGACGTGTAGTGTTTGAGGCCGCGCAACAGAGTCGACAGGCCCGTCCCGCCGCCGATCGCCACGATCCGCGGACCGCGCCCGCGCCTGCGATGCTCGCTGACGGCCTGGGCGACGTTCTGCCCGGGCCGCACGAAAGGCGCGAGCAGCGCAGCGTTCAGGCGAGCCAACGACCAGACCAGCAGGCCGAGACCGACGGCGCCCAGGACCACGGCGCGCAGCGGTCGAGCCAGGAACTGAAGCGTCAGCACCGCGAAGATCGGTGGCAGCGGCACCTCGCGGTAGACGTCCACCAGGAGATACGCGAGACCAAGACCCAGCAGCGTGATGGCCAGCAGCAGGACGACCAGCCATCGTTTGACGCCCAGCCCAACCGGCAGCCAGTTGCGCCAGCCAAACGCCTTGCCCATGGCTACCTCCCGCCTCGCCGGCGGAAGCCGCTTTCAAGAAGGGCCAACGCCTCTCGAATCGGTTTCAGGCCAAGGGTCATTGTGACCGTCGTCGATAGGGTGGAATAGTGACGAACATCAATTGTCCGCATCAATGGCCCGGTTCCATGCCCGAAACGGGTGACGGCTCAAGGCCGCGTTCGAATAGCGTGGGTCGGCCGTGACCTCGGCGCCCACCCAATCGGGCAGCGGCACCGATTGAGCCGCGTCCTGCAGCTCAACCTCGGCCACGATCAGGCCGGCGTTCTCGCCCGCGAACTCGTCGACCTCCCAGACCAGGCCGGCGTAGGGTCGCCTGTGGCGCACCTTCTCGACGACGGCCCCAACGGCCAGGGTGCTGAGCATCTCGTCGGCGTCTCCAGCCGGGATCTGGTACTCGTACTCGGGGCGCGCGATGCCGCTGGCCGGGCCCTTGATCGTGATGTAGCCGTGTTCGCCGGCGCGCCGCACCCGCACCGTGCGTGCCCCGTCGGACACCAGATAACCCTGCCGGTACAGAGTCCCCGGCGGGCCAGCCCGCCAATCGTCATTCTTCACCAGGTATTTGCGTTCGATCTCGGTGCCCATGGCGGATATTGTATGAAAAGACGCCGTGAGCGCGAACGCCGACCGGGAAACAGATCGGGAGTGCCCCGAAGTATCCCGATGTGCGGCGCCGGGGCGCCGCACATCGGGATGCTTCGCACTCCCCGATCTGTTATTCAACCAACCCGAAACCCACGCCACCCCGGGTCGTATAATCCGTCACAACACCATGCCTCCCAAACGAATCCTGATCCTCGACATCGATGGTCTTCGTCGCGACGTGTTTGACGAGTCGCTCGCCGATCCCGAACAGCCGGCGCTCTCGGCGCTGCTCGGCGCACCCGACCGGCGCGTCATCTTCGACCCGCTCAGCACGGCGCCGTCGATCACGTTCTGCGCGCAGTCGAGCATGTTCACAGGCCGCCACCCCGCTGACCACGGCGTCATCGGCAACCAGTTCTTCGATCGCTTCGGCCGATACGAGGGCCGCGGCCCGAAGTTCTACGCCTTCGACGTCGGCGACCTGCTGGCCGTCGAGGACGCGCTGCGCATCTACATGGATGACGATGGCCTGCTCGGCCGCATCTACCCGACCGGCGTGACCACCCTCCACGAGCACGTCCGCGCCCGCGGCAAGCGCTCGGTGACCGTGCACCACATGGTCGGCCGCGGCGCAGACGTCTGGATCAAGCCTGACCTGGTGCGCATCGCCCGCGCGGTCAAAGGCGGCGGCTTCTTCAGCCTGCAACCGGCCGCGTTCGACTCAGAGATGACCGACAAGGCCATCGCCCTGCTCCGCCGCGGCGACCGCCCCGACGTCCTCACCCTGTACTTCATCGGCCTCGACCAGTTCAGCCATCACTTCGGCCCGGCGCAGCAGCTGGCCTACATGCGCGAACAGGTCCACCCCGCGCTTGCCCGCCTGCACGCCGCGCTCGAGGAGCTCGGGCTGCTCGACGGGTTGTTGACCGTGGTGGCCTCCGACCATGGCCAGATCGCGACGCCGAGCGACACGCGCCACTCGCTGCGCTTAAGCTTCCCGTTCGACCGCGAGCTGGCGCACGTTTTCGATTCGCTCGGCCTCGACGTGCACGACTATCCCGGCGAGACGCCCGACTGCGACGCCGTCGTCGCCAGCAACGGCGGCCTGGCCTATGTGTATCTGCGCCACCCGCGCAGCCCGTGGTCCGAAGCGCCGCGCTTCAACGACGACGTCCTGCGGGTGGGCAAGGCCTTCTGGGACGCGCACTGCAACGGCACCCACAGCCGAGAACTTCAGGGCGCGCTCGCCGCAGTGTTGGTGCGCAATGTGGAAGGCGATGGCTGGGCCTCGGCCTTTCAGTCGCTCGATTCAACCGGCCAGCTGGCGCCGCTCGAGGCCGCGTTTGCCGTCGAAGAGGGCCGCCACTTCGCCCAGGCGGCCAAACGGCTCCGCGCCTGTCAGACCGACCTGAGCCCTGACCTCATCCTGGTCTCGAACTATCCGGAAGGCTTCTACTTCAGCCCGCCCCTGCTCGGCATGCATGGTGGCCTGCACCCCGAGGATTCGCGCGCCACCCTGGCGTACGGGTTCGCGCGCGAAGACGGCGATGCCGCCGCCGTCTTGAGTGTCATCCAACATGCTATCGAGGCGCGCAGCCAGGCCGAGGAGCGAGCGGTCAGTGTGGTGGATCTGTCGGTTGGGGTGTTGGCCGCCCTCGACGCCTGAGCGTCAGGCAGCCGGTGGCGGGGCGAGCGGCACGACGACTTCGAAGACACTGCCGACGCCGACTTCGGTCGACGCCAGGCGCAGCTCGCCGCCCATCAGAAGCATCAAACGCCGCGCGATCGCGAGCCCCAGGCCCGTGCCGCCGTACCGACGCGTCGTCGAACCGTCGCCCTGCACGAAGGGCTCGAAGATGGCGGCCGCCTGGGCCGGATCGATGCCGATGCCGGTGTCTTCAACCGTGACCACGATGGCGTTGAATTGCTCCGCCACCGTCACCGTCACGCCGCCCGTTTCAGTGAACTTGACGGCGTTCGAGATCACGCCGAGCAGCACCTGACGCAGCTTGTAGGCGTCGGCTTCGACCATCGGCAATGTATCGGGGACGTTCATGTCGATCTCGAGGCTCTTGCGCTCGGCGTCGTTGCGCGCCACGAGATACACGTCCGCCAGGATCGGCCCGATCGAGACGGCGCGTGTGTCGACCTCGAGCCGGCCGGCCTCGACCTTCGCGAAGTCAAGCAGATCCGAGATCAAATACAACAGCCGCTCGGCCGAAAGGTGCGCGGTGTTGAGCAGGCGCCGCTCCTCGCTTGGATCGGTCGCCAGGCCTTCGATGACGATCTCGAGCGCGCCCATGATGGTCGAGAGCGGCGTGCGCAGCTCGTGCGACGTGTTGGCCAGGAACTCGCTCTTCAGGCGGCTCGCCTCCTCAGCCGCCGCGCGCGCCTCAACCAGGTGCGACACGAGTTGCGCGTTGGCCAGAGCCAGACCGGCCTGTTCGGCAAAGACCGAGATCATGCGTTGCGCGCGCTGACTGAACGCCTCGATGCGCGGGCTCTGCAGATCGAGCACGCCGATCACGCCGCGAACCACATCACGGTTCGCGGCGTCCTTCGCAGCCGTCCCGCGCAGCGGCGTCGCGAACTCCGAATGCGTGCGCGGATCGCCGGGCAGATAGCGCGGATCGGTGTCGACATTGCTCGAGTAGACAGTCTCGCCCGTGTCGTAGGAAAGCGCGATCAGGCCGGGGCCACCCGACGTGACGGTCCCGTACTCGGCATCGAAGTCGCCGGCGCGGGCCTTGCAGGTCAGTCTTCCATCGCCGTCGGGAAGATAAAGGGCGCAGCACACCGGCGCGAGTTCGGCCGCGAGCGCCTGAGCGATTCCCTGCACCAGTTTGTCGGTGTCGCCGGCCGCCGAGAGCAGACCGGCCGTGGCGCGATACAGCGCGCTGACCTCGGCCGCCGTAGCACTGAGCGCCAGCTCGGCCTGATAACGCTCGGTCACATCCCGGGCCACCAGACAGACGGTCTTGACGAAGCTGTTGGCCGACGACACGGGCGCCACACGAGCCTGGAACCAGTGCTCACTGCCGTTCAGGTGCAGCGGATACTCGAGGTTCTCGGGCTGCCCGGTGTTGAGCACGCGCCGGATCGCCGACATGAACTGCTGGGTCTGCGGCTCCGAGAAGAGATCGCTCAGCATGCGACCGATCAACTCGGCGCGCGGCCGCATCAAAAGCGCCGTGTCCTTCGCCCAGACGTTGATGATCGCCCCGCCGCCGTCGATTTCGTACACGATCTCGTCGACGGCCGACACGAGCGCCTGCAGCCGCAGTTCGTTGCTGCGCAGATTCTCGGCGAGGCGGCGCTGAGCCGTGATATCGCGGACGAAGGCCAGGCGCGTGCCGTCGCCGAGACGCGTCGTGCTGACCTCGCACCACAACACGGCGCCGTCTTTGCGCTGCACGCGCCGTTCTCGTCGGAACGGTTTGCCGGCATCTACGGGGTCGATATCGAACAGGGAGAAGACGCGGTCTTCAAGCGGCGCCAGCTGGCGCGGATCGAGCCCGGTCAGCTCTTCACGTGTCCGGCCGACAAGGGCACAGGCCAGGCTGTTGGCGTCGCGCACCAGCCCACGCGCATCGAGCACGAAGACGGGCTCCGGAGCGTTCTCCCACATGGCCTGGTTGGCGCGCAGCTGGCTCTCGAGATCGGCCAGCAGCCGCAGCGCAGCCTCGCGCGTCTCGAGCGAATCGGAATGCGCCAGCAGATCGGCGAGTCGTTCGAACGGGGCTTGCGTCAGGGACCTCATCGGCAGATGATGACCGGGCGATCGGCTTCGCGGAGGATCCTGTCGACTGTGCTTCCCCTGACGACCTCGATGGCCGGCGGCGCTCCGTAGCCGCCCAGGATGTACATGTCGACGTCTTGCTCCCGCCCTAAGTGTAGGACGGCTTCGTCCGGCGCGCCATCGCGCCATTGGTACTGGGCGGTCAACTCGTGGAACTCGAGGTATTCGCGCGCGTACGCCATCGCGCTTTCGCCGACGCTGCCCTGCCGTACGACGAGCACCGTCAGATCCAATGACCACGCGCCGGCCAGGTAGGCCGCCACGAACAATGCTTCCCGCGACTTCGGGCTGCCGTCGAAGGCGACGAGCGCGCGGGCGAAGTTGGTCGGCACGGTCGGCACCGCCAGCACCGGCCGCGGGCTGCGACGGATCAAGGCGCTGAAGCCCGACGTCAATCGGTCGGCAATGCCGGCGCCGGGAGGATACGCGAGGTTGAGGACGACAAGGTCGCATAGCGACGCGCGCTCACAGATCTTGTCAGTCAGATCGCCGACCTCGATGGCCAGATGCCCGGTGACGCCGACGGCCGCGCAACGTCGATCGAATTCGGCCTGCACCGCCTGGGCCTGCGGCGCGCCGCGGGCAACTTCGCTCGACACGATGTGCAGGCCGAACAACGTCGCCTGCTCGCGCCCTGCCACGTCGAGCGCGACATCGAGCGCGCGCCAGCTCGTTTCCCAGCCGCTGAGCGGAACCAGGATGTCCGGGAAGAGGCGATCGAGATAGCGCCGCTCAAGCCGCCGTTGGCGCCAGATGCCCGTGGCCGGGCCGGCCTGCAACGGCGTCGGCACCACAGCGCGCAGGATCCGGTTGCTCAGGCTGGCCGCTTCCGGCGTGAGCTTGAAGCCCTCGGCCAGCGCGCCTGCCAGCGCCGATGCACTGACGTTCCAGCCGAGCTCGCGCCGCAGATCCTCAGCATGGTCGACGATCCAGATATACAGATCCGTCTCGGTGCGATCCGGATAGTCTCGCAGGAGCCCGCTCTCGCGGATGATCGCGACGATCGGCAGATAGGCCTCTTCGACCCAGGCCGCCGCCGCCGCGGGCAGGTCGACCGGCTGGCCCGTGCGTTCGCCCATCACGTATTGCTGCACCCCGATGTGCGCGAGTAGCCGTTCGTATTGTCCAGGAACGCTGACGCTGAGATCGAGGCCTGGCTGGGCGGCGGCGAGCTGGGTCAGCTCGAGGAAGTCCGCGTACTCGGCCTTGTGCAACAACTCATCGGGCTGTGTGTTCGACGCGAAAGGCACATCGGTGAGGACTTCAGTGACGTAGGCCTGGATGTGCGTCTGACCGAGGGTGCGCGCCACAGACACGCGATGGTGTCCATCTCGAACGAAGTAGGCCTCACCGATCTTGTAGACATCGATCGGCGGCATCCCGCCGACCTTGGGATCGTCAGTGGCCGATCGGACGCGCGCCCAGCGCTCCTCGTCGCTGGGCTGCAGTGGCAGGAAGTCGCGGGTGAAGTCGACGGTGCGGTTGACGGTCCCGACGATCGCGTCGATCGGGATGTCCTGGACGCCGCGCGACGTCACCTCGGAGGCGCGCAGTTTCTGGCGGACGTCATCGAAGGACAGGAGGTCGACCGAACGCCCGTTGATCCTGGCCAGGACGGTCGCGAGGGTCGCCTGTTGCCGCGCCCTGTGGAAATCATCACGGGCGTCACGAAATCGCTCGTTCATCACGGATGGCTCGTAGTTCGGGATCGACCGGCAGGGTGTGGCTTCCAGGGCCCATCCCGCCGCGTGACCTTCGCAAATAGCCGCTTTTCTCCCATATATTCGGCGATGGCGCTGGTCGCCGCGAAGTGTATCATACGACGTGATGTCGTCCTCCGACGCGGTCCGCTCCGATTCAGAGTTCGACTTCGACGTAGTGCGATTCCGGTCGCTCCTGACGCGCGAAGCCGGCTTACTGTTCATCGAGATCGACGCGAACGGCGTGATCGTCTCCTGCTCAGCCGATGCGCATACGGCCCGCGGCCGCCACATCCTGGCGGATCTTTCCGAACGAGATTATCTGACGGCCCACGAGCGTTTGGCGCGCGTGTTCGAGCACGGCGAGCAAGCCTCGTTCGAGTTCGTGCTCGGGCCCGGCAAACGTTATGCCGCTTTCGCCACCCCGTCGTCGAAGGGCGGCGCGCTCCTGGTCGGCCGAGATATCACGGAGCAAGCGAGCGAGCTCGAACGCGCCCGGCGCGCGGCCCGCGAATTCCACAACATCGTGGCCGGTCAACCCGGCGCCAGCGCGTTGGTCGACTTGCAGGACGGAGTCGTGTTCCTCAGCGACTCAGTCGTCGACCTGTTGGGCTACGGCGCGGCTGACCTGATGGGCTGGAAAGCCCGATCGCTCCTGTCGACCGACTCGGCCGGGAGCCTGCGCGCGATCTTGAACGACGCCGCCGAGAATGGCCGGCATGTGCACACCACCGTCGAGGTCGACCACCGCGACGGAACCTCGCGCTGGATTGAGTTCACCGTCGACCGACTGGCCGGCGAAGAAGGACGGCCGCAGTTGTTGGCGACGGCGCGCGACGTCACCGAGCAACTGCAGGTCGAAGCCGACCTGCGCCGCCAGCGCGACCTGGCCCTGGCGCTGAGCGACCTCAGCGCGCTCGTCAACAGCTCGCTCGAGCTTGGCGCCGTGCTCAGGCGGATCCTTGACGCCGCCGCCGCCGTCGTCCCCAACGACCTGAGCAGCATCATGCTGATCCACGACGAGCGCGCCGTGATCGTGGCGCATCGCGGCCTTGAGGCCCACGGCATCCAACTGGGCGACGACCAGCGCTGGATGCCGCTCCAGGGGAACACGCATGTCGCCCGGGCTGTGCGCCAACGTAGACCCGAGATCGTCACCGACACCCTCGCCGATCCCGAGTGGACGCTCTTCTACGGGCCGTCGCCGATCCGTTCAAGCCTGATCTCGCCCATCATCGTCAAGGGCAACGCCATCGGTCTGCTCAACGTCGACAGCGTTCGTCCTCACGCTTTCGCCGACGGGGATGCCAGCCGTCTGCAGGCCTTTTCGGATCACGCCGGCGTGGCGCTGGCCAACGCCCAGCTATTCGAACAGATCTCGGCCGAGAAGGATCGCATCGCCCTGCTCTATCGCCTGCAGCACGACCTCGACGTGACGGTCGGCATCGAGGCCATCATTCAGCGAGTGCTGGCCTTCGCTGACATCGATCTGCACGCGTCGTCATCGGAGCTGTGGTGGGCCGATGAACTCCCTGGCCGGTTCCTGCGCTATCGACGCGATATGGCCGCCCAGACGCCGTCGATGCTGTCGGCGACGTGGCTGACCGACCAGACCGCGCCACTGCGACTGGTCTCCGATCCGATCCACCTCAGCGGCGACGGCGGCCCTTCGGATCCGCGCTGGCAGCAACTTGCCGGCGAGGGCACGCCTGCGGTGGCGGCCTGTCTGCCGCTGCGAGTCGGCGAACGTGTGCTCGGCGCGCTCATCCTCCGCGCCCGCGCGCTGACCTTTCCATACAACGATCGCGGCCTGCTCCAGGCGCTGGCCCGCGCCCTGGCCCTTTCGCTCGAGTCAGCCCATCTGCTCGAAGCCGAACACCAGCGCGCCGAGGACCTGGCCGCGGTCGACCAGCTATCGGTGGCCCTGATCGATCCGCCGACGCTCGAAGAATTGCGCCAGCGGATCTGCGCGGCAGTGCGAAGGCAGTTCGACGCCCTGACCTGCGAGATCGACCTGGCCGGACCGCCCACGACTGAACCATCGGTGCGATCGGGGCATCCGCCGGAAGACCTGGCTGCCGTCGCCGCGCGCCTTGGCGCGCCGATCTTCGTCGACGACATACGCAGCCGATCAGGAACCAACGAGTCGCTCTGGGCGCCGCGGCCACGCCATCCCGAAGCACGCACGCAGGGCGCCGTCCCGCTCTGGGTCGGCGGCCGGACCATGGGCGTGATGCTGTGCGAGCGGGCGCAGCCCGGTTCGTTTTCCGAGCGCGACCAGCGCCTGTTGACCGCGTTTGCCGAACGCGCGGCCTCGGCGCTGCACAGCACGCAACTCGTGGCCGCCCTCGCCGACGACGCGCGTTATCTCTCGACGCTGAATGAGATCTCGCGCAGCGGCCTGCGCGGCGCCGACCTGACAAGCCTGCTCGAGCGCATGGCCGACCTCGTCGTCGAGTTGGTCCAGGCCGACAGCGCCGCGATCACGCTCTGGGACGACACGGCGAAGCGCCGCCTGCCCGGCGCGGGCAGCGCCTCGATCCGCGAGCCCTATCGCACGCACCTGGCGCACTCGACCGAACGCCAGATTGCGGACATAGTCATCGAGACGGGGCAGCCCCTCATCGTGCCCGACGTCTTGCACCCAAGCCCGCTCCTGCCCGAGCCGAGTCGGCGTCTGCCTGCGAAGACTCTATTGGCGGCGCCGTTGCTCATCGGCGAGCGAGTGCTAGGCGCCCTGATCGTGGGCCATCATCAACACCATAGCGTCACGTCGGTCGACGTTGAGCGTGTGCGCCACGCGGCCGGCGTGGTCGCGCTCTCGATCGCGAACCAGCAGCTCTTCGACGAGCTCGCCACCGCCCGTCAGACGGCCGAGGCCGCGAACCAGCTCAAGGGCGAGTTCCTGGCCAATACCTCGCACGAGCTGCGCACGCCCTTGACGGGCATCCTCGGCGCGCTGCGTCTCGTGCTCGACGACGTCTGCCAGGACCGCGACGAGGAGCGCGCGTTCGTCAACACCGCGCATGATGCGGCGCTGCGTTTGCTGACGCACATCAATGAACTGCTCGACCTGTCGAAGATCGAGGCCGGTCAGATGACGGTCGAGTGGCAGGCCGTCGACGTCGGCCTTGCGATGAGCCAGGTATACGATCTGCTCGCCCCGAACGCCGCTCAGCAGGGCGTGACGCTGTCGATCGAGAACCGCCTTGCGCCCGAGCAGCGCGCCCACGCCGACCCCGAACATGTGCGCCATGTCTTACTCAACCTCGTCGGCAACGCTCTCAAGTTCACGCCGCACGGCGAAGTGCGGATGCGCGCCACGGCCGGCGCCGAAGCTGTCTTCATCGTTGTGGAGGACACCGGCATCGGCATCCCGACCGAGGTCCAGCATGGGTTGTTCCAGCCCTTCGTCCAGGTGGATGGGAGCAGCACGCGGCCGTTCGGCGGCACCGGCCTCGGGCTCGCGATCTCGCGCAAACTCGCCGAGGGCATGGGCGGCACGCTCGATCTCTTCAGCGCCGGGCTCCACCAGGGCAGCACGTTCACGCTCAGGCTTCCGTTGTGGTCAGGCGAGGTCGACTAGCCGGCGCTTGTTTGTCGGCCGCGAAAGTGCGGCCACGGTCCCACCTACATCAGCCCGCGTTCGCGCAAAGAGACGTAGCCATCCCGGCCGATGACGATGTGGTCGAGCAAGGCGATGTCGAGAAGTGCGCCGGCGTCGCGGATCGCGCGCGTGACCGAGACGTCATCGGCGCTGGGTGACGGATCGCCGCTGGGGTGATTGTGCGCGACGATGATCCCGGCCGCGTTGTCTTTGATGGCCTGCCGAAAGATCTCGCCGACACGGATCAGCGACGTGTTGAGCGAGCCGTGGTAGACCTCGAGCGGTGGACGGATCAAACGGTTGCGCGTGTCGAGGACGAGCACGAGCAAGTATTCCTGCTCGCGGCCCATCAACTCGTAGCCGACCAAGGCGTGCACGTCGGCGGCGCTGCGGATCGTCGGGCGCTCGCCGTGCCCCGTCTTTGCGATGCGCCGCCCGAGCTCGACGGCGGCCATGAGTTGTGCCGCCTTGGCGGCGCCCACGCCACGCAGCGCGCTGAGGTCCGCATGGCCGGCGCGATGCAGCCCGGCCAGCCCGCCCACCTGAGCCAGAAGTCGCTCGGCCAAGCGCACGGCGCTCTCGCCACGCACCCCGACCCGCAACAGAATCGCCAGCAACTCCGGCGTCGATAGCGCGCCCGGCCCTTCGGCAATCAGCCGTTCACGCGGCCGATCGGTCGGCGCCAGATCTCGAATACGTGAGGTCTTCCCGGTCACAATCCCCCTTGATGCGTCGGGCAGTTCTTGGCCACGGGTTGCGCCGATAGGTTTCGAAAGAGCACAACGACTGGATATCCAAACGTTATCGGCTAGCTCCGCGCAATCCGCGGCCTGTTCATTGAAGTTGATTGACCCTCAACAACCCGGGCCGGCTCTTTATTGCCTCGGGTCGGTCGCGGCGATGCGACCTCCATATTATAATCGGCGCCCATGTCGATTGACATCAGTGCGCTCTCCGAAGCCGTGTTGTGGGCCGTCACTTTCGTCGGCGCGTTCCTGGCGGCGCTGTGGCTGAGCCTTGTGATCTGGACCTTCCGTGA
Source organism: Anaerolineales bacterium (assembly GCA_044226485.1). GTDB lineage: Bacteria > Chloroflexota > Anaerolineae > Anaerolineales > UBA6663 > UBA6663. The sequence continues at coordinate 21,354 of JBGAGY010000005.1, read as the reverse complement.
CATGCGCGCGCGCAGCCGCGACCTGTTGGCGCAGGTGATGGCCGCGCTCGTCGTCGCCGTGCTCCTGCTGCCAGGTCTGTTGATCTATCTGATCCTGCGCCCGCCGAAGACCCTGGCCGAGCAGTACGAACAAAGCCTCGAAGAAGAGGCGTTGCTGCAGGAGATCGAGGAACGCCGCGTCTGCCCGGGCTGCAGCCGACAGGTCGACGAGGCCTGGCAGATCTGCCCCAACTGTCTGACGCGGCTGAAGAAACCGTGTGTGTCGTGCGGGCGCCTGATCGATCTCGCCTGGTCCACCTGCCCGTACTGCGCCACACGCCAGCCCGAGCCCGAGCGCGTCTACGAGACGCCTGAGTTCGTGCAGACAGCCGCGCCAACCGGCGAGCCGCAACCGCCGGCCGAGCCCGATGCGGACACGATCGAGTCTGCGGCTGTCGAACCACCGCCCGACGACCCTGCCTCAGCCTAGTTGTTTTCGGGGTTCCTCAATCAAGGGGAAGTTGCGCCAGAGCCCCGGCGCCCATGCGCGCGCGGATGTCGGCCTGCGCGGCCGGTGAGCGCCACCAGGCCTCGCCGCCGAGCGCGCGCAGCGCCCGCACCCAGACGGCGACGCGCAGTTCAGCCAGGACGTAACCGGCCGGGTAGACGCTCGTCGATTGCAGGAACGGATCGAGCCGCCCGTAGCCGGCCGGCGCCGTGATGCCCAGATCACCGCGCAGATACAGCCGGTGTCGAGCTTCGGTCTGCGGCCAGTCAAGCCCTTCCTCCCAACAATCCATTGCAGCCAGAGCCGTGGCCGACTGCTTCGTCATCGTCAGCGCGCGTTTGAAGGCCGCAAAGCCCACAAGCGCGTCGACCGACTCGGACGAGAGGCCGAGTTCCTCGGACAGGAAGAGCGGTTCGCCCAGCAGCGATTCGAACAACGTCGAGAACGTTTCGTGCACGCCCGACTCGATCCAGTAGCGGTCGACAAATGGAAGATCGGGATTGATGGTGGTGAAGTGCGCGGCGTGGCCGAGCTCGTGATAAAGCATGTCGGCCAGGTGGTGGCGCGACGTCATGCGCACCGAGATGCGCACGTCGTGAGGGATGGCCAGCGGGAAGCAAAACGCGCCCGGCGACTTGCGCGGCCTGTCGGTCAGATCAAGCGGGATGCTGCCGAGCGGGAAGCCGAGGCCGTCCATGCGCGCCAACGCGCGCTCGACCTCGGTCGCGACGTTGTCGAAGATCGAGTCGGTCGGCGTGTACATCAGGTTGAGGTACAGGGCATGCAGCTCGGCGGCCCCGGGCGCGCGCCCGAAGACGGCCTGGCTGAGGGCATGGAAGCTGTGGCGAAAGGCCTCACGCGCCGCGACGGCTTCGTGTTGAAGGCGCGTGCGCAGTTCGGGGACCGTCAGGCCCTCGCGCCAGGCGAAGACCTCGATCGGGTCGAGACCTTGAGCCGCGTAGTCGGCGCGGGTCTGCTCCAATCGATTTTGGAGCGCGGGCACGAGCGACGCCGTTGCCGAGATCAGGGCCTCGAGCCCGGCGTCGAGTTGCTCGGCTGAGGCCTCGCGCTCGAAGATCCGCCAGTTGCGCCAGGTCAGCGGCCCGGCGCTGCTGACAAGTTCGCGGGCCCGGGCATGCTCGTCGAGCAGATCCACGATGCGCTCGTCGCGCGGACGGATGCGAGACTCGGCCCACAGCTGCACGCCATACCGCCGCCAGGCCGGGTCGGGGTCGGCGAGCAGGCTCTCGGTCAAATGGCTGATGGCCTGCGTCGCGCGGAAAACGGCGCTTTGATTGACGTTTTGGCCCGTGCTCTCAGCCCACAGCTCGCGGTTGAGCGCGATGACGTGCATCTCGAGTTCGTGCGCGAACGTCTCGGCGGGCATGCCGAGATGATACCCGAGGTCGCGGCGTGGCCGAGCGGCACTCGCTACGTGCCAGGGCTTCAACCTTCCTCTTCCTCTATGGGAATGTCAGCGTCGGCCGACGGCCCTCGCGTGGCGTCTGATGTCCGTGCCCTGGGCCTTGCGATACAATCTCGGCATATGGCCCCCATTTACATGGATTATGCAGCGACCACACCGGTGGACCCCCGCGTCGTGGAGGCCATGTTGCCCTACTTCACCCAGCACTTCGGCAACCCATCCTCCGTGCACGCCTTCGGCCAGCGGGCCGAGCACGCGCTCGAACGGGCGCGCGAGACGGTGGCTCAGGTGCTGGCGTGCTCGCCGAACGCGATCGTGTTCACCAGCGGCGGCTCCGAGGCCGATAACCTCGCCCTGCGCGGCATCGCTCTGGCGGAGCGCGAACGCCGCGGCGCGCGCCACCTGATCACGACGCCGGTCGAGCATGAGGCCGTCCTGGCGACCTGCCACCAGTTGCACGACCACTTTGGTTTCGACCTGACTATGCTGCCGGTCGACCGCTTCGGCCAGGTCCGGCCCGAGGCCGTGGCCGCCGCTCTGCGCGACGACACCGCAGTGGTCGCCGTGATCTACGGCAACAACGAGATCGGCACGATCAACCCGATCGCCGAGATCGCGGCGATCGCTCGCGCGCGCGGCGTCGCCGTGCATGTCGATGCCGTTCAGGCCACCGGTCAACTGCCGCTCGACGTGTCGAAGCTGGGTGTCACGACGATGGCGCTCGGCGCTCACAAGGCCTATGGGCCGAAGGGCGTCGGCGCGCTCTACGTGGAACCGGGCACGTCGCTCGTGCCGACTCAAACCGGCGGCGCCCACGAGCGTGGCCTGCGGGCGGGCACGCCCAACGTGCCGTTGATTGTTGGCCTGGCCTCGGCGCTGCAGATCACGGCCGCCGAACGCGACGTCCACAACGCGCACTTCACGGCGCTGCGCGATCGCCTGATCGCGGGCGTGTTGGAGGCCATCCCGAACAGCCTGCTCACCGGCCACCCGAGCGAGCGCCTGCCTAACCATGCGTCGTTCGCGCTCGAAGGCGTCGACGGCAACTCGCTGTTGATGCACCTCGACCTGGCCGGCATCGCGGCATCGTCGGGCTCGGCCTGCAAGACCGGCGACCCGCGACCGTCGAGCGTGCTGCTCGCCTGCGGATTGGCCCCAGAGTGGGCAGCCGGCTCGCTGCGCCTGACCGTCGGTCGCGCCACCACGGCCGACGACGTCGAAAGGGTCCTCGAGACCCTGCCGGGCGTGGTCGCCCGTCTGCGCGCCCGCGCCGAATCCTCCATGCGCCCCGCTCCACCCGAGCCGGCCGCCGCGGTGTTGTGATGGCCCGAGTCGTCATCGCCATGTCCGGCGGGGTCGATAGCAGCGTGGCCGCTGCGCTGCTCGTGAAGCAGGGCCACGAAGTCATCGGCATGATGATGCGGCTCTGGGGCGAGCCGACGTCGGACGTTGCGTTCAACCGGTGTTGCACGCCGGATGCTCTGGCGCAGGCCCGACGCGTGGCCGGCCAGCTCGGCATCCCGTTCTACGCGATCGACGCGCAGTCGACGTTCAAGCAGCGCATCGTCGATTTCTTCATCGACAGCTACGCCGCCGGGCTGACCCCAAACCCGTGTCTGGAGTGCAACCGGCACATCCGCTGGAGCTTTCTGCTCGACCAGGCGCTCGACCTGGGCGCCGACTACCTGGCCACCGGGCACTACGCCCGCGTGGGCGGCGACGCGGCCGATGGCTTCCAGTTGCTCAAGGCCGTCGACGACCGAAAAGATCAGTCGTACGTGCTGAGCGTGATGGGCCAGGCCCAGTTGCGGCACGCCCTGTTCCCACTCGGCGGACTGACCAAGCCCGAGGTGCGTGGCATCGCCCGCGAGATCGGGCTGCCGGTGGCCGAGCGACCCGAGAGCCAGGATCTGTGCTTCCTGGCCGACGGCGACTACCGGCGCTTCCTGCGCGAGCACGCGCCACAGACCCTGCAGCCCGGCCCGATCGTGCGCCGCGACGGCACCGTCGTCGGCGAACACCAGGGCCTGCCGCTCTACACCATCGGCCAGCGCAAAGGGTTGGGCGTGGCCAGCCTCGATCCGCTCTACGTGATCGCGCTCGAGCCGGCCACCCACACGCTTGTGGTCGGCACCGCCGACGAATTGGGCAAGAGCGAGTTGAGAGTGCCGGCCGTGCACTGGATCAGCGGGGCCGCGCCGCAGGAGCCGATCAGGGCCGAGGTCAAGATCCGCTACAAAGCGGCGCCGCAGCCGGCGACGATCGAGCCCCTGGAGGGCGGCGGCGCGCTTGTGTTGTTCGAGCAGAACCTGCGTGATATAACCGCTGGCCAGGCCGCTGTGTTTTATGAGCACGACGTCTGTCTGGGCGGCGGCCTGATCGCTCGGGAGACGAGCGACGTTCGACAGGCCGACGTCGTGTCGAGGACCGTATGACCCTGCCCACCTTCCTGCTGGCGATCGGCCTGGCCACGTTGTTCGGGGCCGCATTTCACGTCTGGCAGGGCGGCGACGCCCGCCGGCTCGTGTTCTTTCTCGTGGCGAGCTGGCTCGGGTTCGCGCTCGGCCACGTCACCGGCGACCTTGTGGGTGTGCATGCCCTCCAGGTCGGCGCGCTGAACCTCCTAATGGCAACGCTGGGCAGCGGCCTGGCGCTTGCCTTGACCCGCATTTTGATACACGACGATGTGCGCGGCGAGAGTCGCCGCGCACGCACGAGGGAACCATGACACCAACTCTTCGGAGCCGAACGCCAGGCTGCATCGCTCCTCAAGCGACGCGACCGAACGGACTGGGCACGCAAAAACCAGCCGATTCGGTGCGTTATAATTTCGACTTATGACCACCGCACCCACCTACCCCAGCGACGGAGCGGCACCCGAAGGGGTGGTGCCTCCGCCGTACGAACCGGTGCGGCCTACTCAACCGCCGACCGATCCTGAGCCCGAGGGGATGACCACGCGGCAGAAGACCACGGTGGTCATCATCGCCATCGCAGCCGTCCTGATCTTCATCGGCATGATCGTCGGCGCCTACTTTCTGATCCAGAACCCCACCCAGGCCGCCGCGGTCCGCGACGTCTTCATCATCCTGATGGCCCTGATGATGGTCTTCATCGGGATCGCCCTGACGGTGGTGGCGGTGCAGATCGCGCTGCTGACCAACCTGCTGCGAAACGAGCTGAAGCCCATCCTCGAGGCCACCCAGGAAACCGTGCGCACCGTTCGGGGCACCGCCGTGTTCTTAAGTGAGAACGTGGCCGAGCCTGTCATCAAATTGAACGCCTACGTCGCGGGCCTCAGCCGGATCGTCGATACCGTCAACCAACTCGGCGGGATCTTCCGCCGCTGAACGCAACGGCCAAGGCAACACCAAGGAGAAGGACCATGTCCGAGTCATCCGACAGCGAAATTGGCAGCTTCCTCACCGGGTTCATCATTGGTGGTCTCGTCGGCGCCGCCGTGGCGCTGATCATGGCGCCGCAATCGGGCGAAGAGACCCGCGCCCAGATCCGCCAGCGCAGCATCGAGATCCGCGACCAGGCTGCCACCTACGGCGAGGACGCCCGGCGCCGCGCCGAAGAGGCCGCCTCTTCAGCCCGTAATCGCGCCGAGAAGCTGGCCGCCGAGGCCCGCGCGAAGGGTGAAGAACTAGCCGAGCGCGGCAAGGGCGCAGTTTCGGAGGGCCGCAAGCAGATCGATGACCTGCTCGGCCGCAAGGGCGCCCAGACCGGCGCCGACGTCTGATCGCTCCCCGACCAAGCGAAACGACGAGCGGGCCGAGGCGGCCCGCTCGTTTGATTCCCGGCGCTTACGCCGCCTCAGCGACAGCCGGGCCGATGTACCTGGCCCGCGGCCTGATCAGTTCCCCGCGCTCGTAAGCTTCGAGGGCGTGCCCGACCCAGCCCACCGGGCGACCCAATGCGAAGAGCGTCAGGCCTGAACCGGCAGGCAGCTGAAGCGCGCGAGCGATGACCGCCAGAGCGAAGTCCAGAGTCGGTCGTTCGCCAAGGTGCGTCTCGGCGTGGCTCACGATGGATCGCGCCAGCCGAACGACCGGGCGCCGCGGCAGGGCCGTCTCGAGCGAAGCCATCAGGGCTGTCGCTCGCGGATCGCCCTCCGGGTAGAGGACGTGCCCGAAGCCCGGCAGGCGCTGGCCCTGGCTCATGAGGTCGCGGACCGTCGGGCCGACCCCATGTTCGTCGCAGGCCTTCAGCAACGCGTCGACGCGCTCGACGAGGCCGCCGTGCCGCCAGCCCTGCAGGGCCGAAAGCCCCGCATTGACCGCCGCGTATAACGACGCTCCGCTCGACGCCACGCAGCGCACGGTGAAAGCCGACACGTTTAACTCGTGATCGGCGCACAGCACAAGCGACTGCTCGATCAGCCGTCGCCCGGCCGCGGAACAACGCCAGCCACGCGCGAGTTGTTCGGCGATCGGCGCCGCCTCCGGCGCGCGGTCGAGGGCAAGGCCCGTCAGCAGCCTGAGGATGCGCAGCCCGGTGCGTCGGACGCCGGCCGGCGCAAGGTCGAACGCCGCCGGGTCCTGCTGGGCGGCGAGCGGCAGCATCGTCTGAAACCGGGCCAGCGTGGAGAGGTCCTTGGGCAGCCGTAGCGCATCGGGGGCCAGACGATCCGGAGACTCGGGCTGGCCGCCCCACAGCAAAGCCGCAGCATCTTCGAGCGTGGCTGTCTTCGACAACTGAACGGCATCGACGCCGCGGTAGTACAGACGGCCGCTGTCGATCAGCGTCATCGCCGACTCGAGGACGGGCTCGCCCCACTTCAGCGCCTCCGTCGCAACAGTGCCCGGATCCTTGCGCGCCGCCTGACGCTGCGCCAGCCGGGTCACATCACCGGCCACATAGCGTCGGGCGTGCGCGTCGCCCGTCTTCTCGGAGCGGATCAGGCCCCGGCTGACGTACGCGTACAGCGTCGCGCGGCTGACGCCAAGCTTCTGAGCGGCCTCAGCGGCCGTGTAGTAGCCGGCCATGCGCTTCCTCCCTGAAGCATATTGATTCGCTAATCAAGATTGACGACATTGATGATCGCATTCTACCATGCGGGTCATGAACATCCTCGACGTGCCCCACCCCGATTACTTCGAAGACGCGTTTCCGCGGCGTGGCTTTCCGCGCTATGTGTGGACCCGGCGACCCGAGACATTGCCGTCCGCAGTCTGGGCGACCGAGACCACTCACCGCGACGGCCAACAGGGCGGCCTGCCGTTGACGCCCGAGCAGGGCGTGAGGATCTACGAGCTCTTCAACGCCTTCACGGGTTCGAGCGGCGCGATCCGTCAGGCCGAGTTCTTCGCCTATCGCGCGTCGGATCGGGCCATGCTCGAGGCCGCTCTCGATCGGCACAGGTCCGGCGCGCCCGTCGAGCCGACGACCTGGATCCGCGCCAGCGTGAAGGACGTCGGCCTGATCGCCGACCTCGGCATCCGCGAGACCGGGATGCTCGCCTCGGCCTCCGACTACCACACCTTTCACAAGTTCACACCCGGCGGGCGGGCGGCCGCCGCCCGGGCGTATCTCGACGCCGTCGCCCGCGTGCTCGACGCCGGCATCCGGCCGAGGTTGCACCTCGAAGATGCGACCCGGGCGCCGCGGGAGTTCATGCTGCCGTTCGTCAACGCCGTGATCGAACGCGCGAGCGCCTACGGGCCTGAGCAACGACCGCGCTTCCGGGTGTGCGACACGCTCGGCCTCGGCCTGCCCTACGAAGGCGTCGACTGGCCGCGCTCGGTGCCGCGCATGATCCGTGAGTTGCGCGAGTTGGGGCTGGCAGCCGAGGACCTCGAGTTCCATCCGCACAACGACACGCATCTGGTGGTGGCCAATTGTCTGGCGGCAATTCAGGCCGGCTGCGCGGCGATCAACGGCACCCTGCTGGGCAAGGGCGAACGCTCGGGCAACGCGCCGCTCGAGGGCGTCCTGCTGCATCTCATCGGCATGGGCTACTTCGACACCTGCGCGCCGGATTTCAAGGCGCTCAACGGCCTGGTCGAGTTGTACCAGAGCATGGGGCATGGCGTGCCTGCGCCCTACCCGCTCTTCGGCAAGGACGCGCATCGCACGCGCGCCGGCATCCATGCCGATGGGCTCAACAAGTTCTGGTGGATGTACGCGCCGTTCGACGTGCCGGCCCTGCTCGGCCGGCCGCTCGAAGTCAGCCTGACGCGCGAGTCAGGGCTGGCGGGTCTGATCTTCATCATCAAGCAGCACACCGGCCGTGAGCTCGCGAAAGACGACCCCGAACTCGCGGCACTGCACGCCTGGTTGATGGCCGAATTCGATCAAGGCCGGCAGACGGCCGTCGAGTGGGAGGAACTTCAGACGCGGCTTGACGGGCGTTGAGATGGATTGGTGAGTTTGAGCCGAATTGAGAAATCGGGAGTGCGAACGGCGAGTCTTGAACCAAAAGATTCGTCATTCGCACTCCCGATTTCCGGATCTGGCTCAAACTCGCCTGACACTTCGGCCTCCACGCCTTATAATTCGAGTGTATGCATCCTGATTCCATCCCCCAGGCGCTCGAGCGCATTCTGCCGGACGTCAGTAAGCCCGGCCGCTACACCGGCGGCGAGCTGAACTCGATCCTCAAAGATTGGGCCGGCGCCGGCCTGAAAGTCTGTCTGGCGTTCCCTGACGTTTACGAGATCGGCACGCCGAACCTCGGCCTCGCCATCCTCTACGACCTGATCAACCGCCGCGACGACATGCTGGCCGAGCGCGCCTTCGTGCCCTGGTCCGACATGGAGACCGCGATGCGCGAGACCGGGATGCCGCTCTTCGCGCTGGAGAGCAAGCGGCCGGTGCGCGAGTTCGACCTGGTCGGGCTGTCGATCCCGTACGAGCAGCTGTACTCCAACGCCGTCAACTTCATCGACCTGACCGGGCTGCCCTTGCTGGCCGCGGAGCGTGATCCGCGGACGATGCCGCTGTTCATCGCCGGCGGGCACAGCACCTACAACCCCGAACCGATGGCGGATTTCATCGACGCGTTCGTTGTCGGCGAGGGCGAGGAAGTCATCTTCGACATCCTCAAGGTCCTTGGCGAGTGGAAGGCCAGCGACGCGCCGAAGATCGAGCTCCTGCGCAAGCTGGCCGGCATTTGGGGCGTCTACGTCCCGGCGCTGTATCGGCCCGAATACAACGAGGACGGCACGATCGCGGCTGTGCTGACCACCGACCCGGCCGCGCCGGCCAAGGTGCTCAAGCGCATCGTGTCGATGCTGCCGCCGCCGCCCACCCGCCCGATCGTTCCTTACATCTCGACCATCCACAACCGCTTTGCTGTCGAGATCATGCGCGGCTGCACACGCGGTTGCCGCTTCTGTCACGCCGGCATGGTGACGCGCCCGGTGCGCGAACGCCGGATCGCGGCCATCGTCGATGCCATCGAAGAGGGCCTCAAGAACACGGGCTTCGAGGAGATCGCGCTCCTATCGCTCTCGTCGTCCGACTACGGCGACGTCGTCGAGCTGGTGCGCAAGGTCGGCGAGCGGTTCGCGGGCAAGCACCTGAGCGTGTCACTGCCCTCGCTGCGCATCGAGAGCGCGTCGGTCGAGTTGATGGAGGCGCTCAAGGACAACAAGCGCGGCGGCTTCACCTTCGCGCCCGAGGCCGCCACCGAGCGCATGCGCGAGATCATCAACAAGCCTGTGTCGACCGAGCAATTGCTGCAGACCACGCGCGCTGTGTTCGAACGCGGCTGGACGCACGTCAAGCTGTATTTCATGATCGGCCACCCGGCCGAGACGCTCGAAGACGTGCAGGCCATCGCCGACGTCTGCAAACGCGTCCGCGACGAAGGCCGCAAGATCGTCGGCAACAAGGTCAGTGTCACCGCCGGCGTCAGCACGTTCGTGCCCAAGCCACACACGCCGTTCCAGTGGGTGGCCTGCGATTCGATCGAACAGATCCGGGCCAAGCAGGCCCTGCTCAAACGCGAGCTGCGCGGCCCCGGCCTGAAGTTGAACTGGAACAACCCCGAGGAGACCCAGCTCGAGGCCTGGTTCTCGCGTGGCGATCGGCGCCTCGGCGCTGTGCTCCGGGCCGCGCACCGCAAAGGCATCCGCTTCGACGCCTGGCAGGAGCACTTCAATTACGCCGCCTGGCTGGAGTGCTTCGAGGAGGTCGGGCTCGACCCGCGCTTCTACACGCACCGCGAGCGCCTGATCGACGAGACCTTCCCGTGGGAGCACATCGACATCGCGGTCAAGAAGCAATTCCTGGCCGAGGACTATCGCTGGAGCCTGCGCGGGCAAACCCGCATCGACTGTCGCGAACGCTGTTTCGCCTGCGGCATCCTGCCCAAGTTCACGTCGCTGCGCATGCAGACGCCGGGCAACGCCTGGGAGTGTCCGGAGGTCAAGCCCAAGCATCTTCGCCGGGGCGCCCCGACGGAGACCGAGGTGATACCGATCGCCGGCGATTGAGCGGCATGCGCGGCATCCCGGAGATCCCGCGCCATCGAAACGAAGACTATCCGCCCGGGCCTCGAAGCGACCCGCCTGTCACGCCTGGCCGTGATCGCCATGACCGGCCTGATGTTGGTCATGGGTCTTTGCGCCTCTTCGGGCCTCGCCTGGCGCTGGGCCTCTACCCGCGACGTTCCCGAAAAGGCCGCGCTGTCGCTGGCCGGCACCCGCTTCGTCCTCGACCGGCTGGGCGTCAGCACCTGTCTGACGATGGAGTACCGCACGCAGTCAGGGCTTCAGCCACCGCAACTCAACCATCGCACCTGGGAGCTGCGTCTGCCGTCCTTCCTCGGCGGCGCGCGCCTGGGCCAGATAGACCTCGCGACATTGATCGGCCACCAGACCCTCCGTCAGCACGTCGTGTGCTGGTCATGAGGCCCGGCCCCTCCCAAGTCTCAGCCGTTTCTTGCCCAAGTCAGGCTACGATCAGCCCGGGTGACGGTGCGGCGCGACAGTTTGGATCGCGCGCCCTGAATTGAGGTGTGGTCGAATGACGAACGAGGCATTGGGACGGCGGTCGCCTGGGCGATGGTGGCCCTGGGCGGCGCTCGCGGGGGTGTTGGTCATCGGCGCGGCTCTGCGCTTTGGCAACCTCGGTGCGATTGGCGAATCGAACACCTATTACACAGCCGCCGTCAAAGGCATGCTGCAGTCGTGGAGCAACTTTTACTTCGCGGCGGCCGAACCGGGCGGCTCGGTGACAGTCGACAAGCCGCCGGTCGGGCTGTGGCTCGAGACGGCTTCAGCCGCCCTGTTCGGTGTGTCCGGCTTCGCCGTCGTCCTGCCCAACCTGCTGGCCGGGCTCGGGTCGATCGTCGTCCTCTTCCATCTGATCCGTCGTTCGTTTGGCGACTGGCCCGCGGTCCTGGCCGCGCTCGCGCTCGCGCTCACCCCGGTGTCGATCGCGGTCGAGCGAAACAACACGCCGGACGGCATCCTCGTCTTCACGCTCCTGCTGGCGGCCTGGGCCTTCCTCAAGGCTGCCGAAACCGACCGGCTGCGCTGGCTCCTGGTCGGCGGCGCCCTGGTCGGCATCGGCTTCAACGTCAAGATGCTCCAGGCGTATTTGCCCCTACCTGCGTTCTACGCGCTTTACCTGTTTGGGAGCAACGGCGGCTGGAAGCGCAAGGTCCCCAAACTCGGGGCCACGACAGTCGTGCTCCTGGTCGTCTCTTTGTCGTGGGCGCTCAGCGTGGATCTCACCCCGGCGGACCAGAGGCCCTACGTCGGAGGAAGCACGACCAACTCCGAGATCGAACTCATCGTCGGATACAACGGCATCGAGCGCCTCATCGGAGGGCCCGGCCGGGCTGGGGGCGGAGCTGCCCCGCGCACCCCGTCGGGTTCGCCACAACCCGGCTTCGGCGACCCGTTGCCGGGCCATGTCGATCCGCCTGGCGGATCTGGGCCGTTCATGGGCGACGGCCGACAGGACGGCGGTTTCATGGGGGGTGGACCCGGCGGGGGCGGCGCCTTCGGCACTGGGGCGGCCGGGCCGCTGCGCCTGTTCCAATCGGGGCTGGCGGCTCAGGTGAGTTGGCTGCTGCCCTTTGGCTTGATCGCACTCGGCGCGTTGCTCTGGGCGCTGTGGCGTAGCCGCAGGCAGCCGACCGATTCAAAGCCGCTTGCCATGCGCCACGCCGCCTTGCTCTGGGGAGGTTGGCTGCTGACCGGCGCCGCCTTCTTCAGCGTCGCCCAGTTCTTCCACCAATACTATCTGACGATGCTCGCCGCGCCGCTGGCGGCCATCGTCGCCGTCGGATTCTGGTTGCTGTGGAGCTGGCGCGCCTCTGACGCGAGCCGCTTCATCGCGGTGTTAGGCCTTGCGGCACTCGTGACGTTTCTCTTCCAGGCCTATGCCGTCGCGATGTATGGCAGATTCGGGTTCTGGTTGGTCGCGCCGCTGGCGTTGGCGGTGGTCGGCATGGCCGCCGCAACATCCGGCTCGCGTTCCACAAGCACCCGTTGGATCGCTTCAGGCGTGGCCGCTGTGGCCGTCGCGCTCTTGATCGTCCCGGCCGTCTGGTCGACTCTGACGATGCTATACGTCACCGAGAACGGCGGATTGCCGCAGGCGTATGGGTCGGTGGTGGATCCGGCCTTCGGCGGCCGCGCTCCGCGGAGCGAACCCCCGGCCACCACTCCGCAGCGGGCGCTCAAGCCCAACATGCGCGAAGCAAACGCGGCGCTTCTGACCTATCTGCAGGCCAACACGCACGATGTGAAGTACCTGCTTGTGGTTCCCAGCTCGCAACAAGGGGCCGGCTATGTGCTGGCCACGGGCCGGCCCGTGCTGTACGCCGGCGGCTTCGGCGGGAACGATCCTGTGCTGGATGCGGCCGGGCTTGCCCGGCGCGTGGCAGACGGCGATGTGCGCTACGTGTTGTGGGGCGGCGGGCTGGGCCGGGCCGGCGGCCAGAGCGCGAGCGACATGACACGCTACCTCGAGGCTGAGTGTGCCGTCGTGGATCCATCGACCTGGGGCGGAACGGGCCCATCCAACGCAGGCCGGAGCGAGGCGGGCAAGCTGTATCGATGCGGTTCGTGAAGCGCGCCTTGCCCGCGACTACGCTAGAATGCCCGGATGCGACTGCGTCTGACCTTTGCCAAAGGTGAAGCCATGCGCTACACCGGCCACCTCGATCTGCATCGGGCCTGGGAACGCACATTCCGCCGGGCCCGTCTCCCGTTAGCCTACACCCAGGGCTTTCATCCGCAGCCGCGGATCCAGCTGGCTGGCGCCCTGCCGCTCGGCTTCTCTTCAGAGTGCGAGCTGGGCGATATCTGGCTCGAAGAAGACGTCGCCGCCGAAGTCGCGCTCGAAGCCCTGCGGGCCGCTTCGCCGCCCGGCATCGTGATCACCGCCGCCGGGGTCGTCGGCGATCGACTGCCGCCGCTGCAGGTGCTGTTGCGATCCGCCGACTATGTGGTGCGCCTGGAGCAGCCCTGCGCTGATCTGGCGCAGCGGATCGTTGACCTGCTCGCCGAGACAAGCCTGCCGCGCGTGCGCCGCGACAAGCCCTATGACCTCCGGCCTTTGATTGAATCGTTGAACCTGGAACCTGGGGAGCCACCCACTCTCGCGATGCGCCTGGCGGCTCGCGACGCTGCGACAGGGCGGCCCGAGGAGGTCGTCGACGCGCTGGGTTGCTCGGCGGACGGCGCCCGCTATCACCGCACAGCGTTGATCCTGGCCGAGGTCACCGAAGCGACTGAAGCCGCGACCTCGAGCACATCGGCCGATCCAGACGAACCCGACGAGCCTGCGCCTGATCCAGCATCATGATCGGGGCCGCGCTCCTGCGCCTCGCTCGCGCGCCCTGGGCTTCTCGCTGGATCGGCTGGCTGTTCGCCAAACACAGTCGGTGGTTGCCACTACGCCGACTACGCGAGACCGACGGCGCGATCGCCTTCTGGCACCCTCGCCCCTCCTACGCCGTACACGTCCTGATCGTCCCGAAGCTAGCCCTGGCCTCGCTGGCCGATCTCTCCAGCGGCGCGCCTAATCCGGCGGCTGCGCTGTTGGCGTTGGCCATCGACGTCGCGCGCGACCTCGGCCTTGAGCGCGTCGGCTATCGCCTCGTCCTCAACGGCGGCGCCTACCAGGACGTAAAGCAGGTGCACCTGCATCTCGTCGCCAACCAGGCGCCGCCGGACGCTGGCGCGCGTTGAGCCCTCACTCGATCCCGTTTCAGGCCGGCTCCGGGTTCGGCAGCATCAGGCGGAAGGCGACGCCGCGGCTGGAGGTGACGTCGAGCGTGCCCTGCAACTGCTCCGCCAAAATCGACACGAGGTGCAGACCGAACGTCGCGGATTGGCGCCAGTTGAACCCCATCGGGAACCCACGGCCGTCGTCTTGCACCATCAACTCGAGTCTGTCAGGCGTTGTGCGCCGCAACGAGATCTTGACGGTGCCTCCCTGCCCGTGAGCGAAGGCATGCTTGAGGCTGTTCGAGATCAGCTCGTTGACCACCAGGCCGAGCGGGATCGCCGTGTCGACGCTCAACTCGGTGCGTTCGACGTCGATCCCGACATTGACCAGCGAGGGCTTCACGGCGTACGTCTGCATGAGGATGCCCACAAGGCTCTCGACGTATTCCGAGAACTCGATCCGCGCCAGGCTGCTCGCCTGGTACAGCTTCTCATGGATCAGGGCCATCGAGCGAACGCGGCTCTGCGCCTCGCTGAACACGGCCAGCGCCTCGGTGTTCGTGACGTAGTCGGCCTGGAGCCGCAACAGGCTCGAGATCAACTGCATGTTGTTCTTGACGCGATGGTGGATCTCCTTGAGGAGCGTCTCCTTCTCGCGCAACGATTCCTGCATGATGGCCGCGGCGCGGCGCCGCTCGGTGTTGTCGACGATCACCGCCAGCACATAGTCTTCATCTTGAAGACGCAGACCCGTGAGGCCGATCTCGAGCGGGATCTCATGGCCGTCCCTGTGCAAACCGGTCACAAGCCGCTCCCGGCCCATCGCACGCGGCCGTGGATTGTTGTGGAAGGTCGCGCGCAAGCGCTGATGCTCATTGACGGAGACGACCGGCACGAGCGACTCCACTGAGCGACCCACAAGTTCGTCGCGGGTGTACCCAAACAGGCTCTCGGCGGACTGGTTCAGCAGCATGATCCGGCCGGTGGAATCGACCATCATCATCGCCTGAGGCCCGCTCTCGACGAGGCCGCGGAACCGCTCCTCGCTCTGACGTAGCGAGGTCTCGGCCTGTTTCTGCTGGGTGATGTCCACGATCACACACAGCGTGAACGATCCGCTGACGGTGTCGTCGGCGATCACGGTGCCGTGCACCTGCCCCCAAACGACACGCCCATCTTTCCTGACGTAACGCTTTTGCGCGTCGCCATCCAGGCCCAGCCGCCCAGTCGCCACGCGGCGATCCTCTGGGTACGTCAGATCCCCCTCGCTCAACGCCAGGAGTTCCTCGGCCGTGTAGCCCAGGAAACTGCACATGCGCTGGTTGACTTTCAAGAAGCGCCCGTCCGGGGCGAGGTGAGCGAGTCCCACTGTCGCCAGATCGAACGTGGACCGATAGAGCTGCTCGCTGCGGCGCAAGGCGTGCTCGTTGCGCTTGCGATCGGTGATGTCGCGAGCGAAGGCAAAGCCGTAGGTGTGGCCTTCGAAGGTCACGCGGCTCATGTCCAGCTCCACCGGGAACACAGTGCCGTCTTTGCGCTGCAGCGTGGCCTCGACCGAGGCGGATTCGCGCGGCGTGTTCGCCAGCCACTCCTCGTCCCACGCGCCGGCCGGCAGATCGGGGCTGAATTCGCGCAGCGACCGGCCGATCAGCTCGGTCTCGCCATAGCCGAGCAACGCGCACCCGGCGCGGTTGGCGCGGATGACGCGGCCCTGCGAGTCGAACCAGAGCGTCGCGACCGACGCCTGATGGACCGAGTACTCGCTGAGCTGGAGCTGGCGCTCGGCGTTGAGCAGCTGCGTGATATCGACGAACGTGATCACGATGCCAGCGGGATTGTTGTTCTCATCCCAATACGGAGCGACGCGGCGCAGATAGGTGCGCCCGTTCGGTCCAACGACGTTGCGCTCGTGCGTGCCGCGGCCGTTGCCGACCGTATCGATGGTCGCCACGATGTCGTCGTCGCGGACCCTGTAAGTGATGTGGCGGATATCGCGGCCGACGTCCTGCGGCAGAAGGTTGAAGATGCGCGCCGCGACCGGCGTGTACAGATGGATGCGGTGCTCGGTGTCGAGGAAGATGGTGCCGATCTCGGTCGAGCGGATCAGGTTGTTCAGGTCGTTTGTGGCGTCGACGAGCTCCCTGATCTTCTGCTCGTGCTCGGCGTTGACGCTGTAGAGCTCCTCGTTGACCGAGTGCAGCTCCTCGTTCGTGCTCTGGAGTTCCTCGTTCGCGGCCAGCAGCTCCTCATTAGATGACTGCAGCTCCTCGTTGCTCGTCTCGAGCTCCTCGACCGTCGACTGGAGCGACTCGCGCGTGTGCTGGAGCTCGCCCTCGAGCAACTGGATGCGCGCGTAAGTTTCGGCGTCGGCTTCGAACTGCTGGCTCTCGGTCGCCTCGATCGGTTTGAGGCGACGTTCAGCCTCGAACATGACGTAGAAGTACGTCGAGTTCGTGCCCTTGTCGTGGAGCGGATCGACCGTCAGATTGAGGAGGATGTCGCCCTCCCCCTCGCGCCCCGGCTGGCGCACCCCGCGGTAGATCACTTTTTCGCTGCGCTTGGCGGCCCCCTGGATCGCCGACGACAGCGCGATGCGAAGGTCGCCCCGGACCATGCCGAGGATGTCTTGCGTCATGCGGCCCGACGGCGCTCGCAGATACAGATCGGCTTCGCCGAAGACATGCAGCACCTCGCGCTGATCATTGAGGAGCACGCCGGTCGGCACGTAGCGATTGAGCAGCGATTCGTAAGCGCGAGAGAGCCGCAGATCGCCGGGCAGCAGCATCCGGCTCGACGCCCTGCCCAGGCTCGGCGCCAGACTGAGCCGGACGTCGAGCGGCAGCCGGGCATCGCGGATCTTGCGATACAGCTTCCACGGCCGATCGATGATCGAAAACTCTTCGGCCAGTTCACCCGGGCCCTCGCTCGGCCCGAGGAACAACACGCCGTGGAGTTTCAAAGCGAAGTGGAAGGCCGAGAGCGCCTTGAGCTGGGCCGGCGGCTGGAAGTAGATCAGCAGGTTGCGGCAGCTCACGAGGTCCATCTTCGTGAACGGCGGATCCTTGATCAGGTTGTGCGGCGAGAAGATCAGCATCTTCCGCAGGTCGCCGGAAATGCGATAGTCGCGCCCCTCGCGGGTGAAGTAGCGCGAGCGCCGCTCCGACGACAGCTCTTCGAGGCTCGACTCGGGGTAGATGCCCTCCGAAGCGATCTGCAGCGACTCGCGATGGACGTCGGAGGCGAAAATCCGCACAGTCTGTTGGCGTTTGATCCGGGTCAGGTGCTCGTGAAAGAGCATGGCCAGCGAGTAAGGCTCCTCGCCCGTCGCGCAGCCAGGCACCCAGACGCGGATCTCCTCATCGGGCGCGGCCTCGGCCACGATCTCGGGGATGATCTCGGTCTGAAGGATGGCGAAGGCCTCGGGGTCTCTGAAGAACCGTGTGACCCCGATCAACAGATCCTTGTACAGGTGCTCAAGTTCGGTGGGGTCGCTCGAGATCCGTTCGCTGTAGCGTTGGAAGTTGTCGTCGTTCGACAGCGCGATCCGGCGGTCGATGCGGCGCGAGATCGTGGCAGGCTTGTAGTAATTGAAGTCGATGCCGTAAGTGTCGCGCAGGCGCTCGATGATCAGCGGCATGCCGGCCAGCGGCTCGGCGCCGGACTCGGAGCGACTCTCCAACAGCGGCGCGGCCGGGTTGCGCGCGTAGGCCATCAGCGTGGCCGGCATCTCCTCGGGCGCGAGGATGGCGTCGACGAGGCCCGTGTCGATCGCGCTGCGCGGCATCCCCGTGAACTTCGCGGTGTCTTCGCTCTGCACAAGCACGAGCCCGCCCAGGTCGTGGACGTCGACGAGACCGGCGGTGCCGTCGCTGCCTGTGCCCGAGAGCACGATCGCCACAGCCCGATCGGAGACCTCGCGCGCCAACGAACGGAAGAACAGGTTGATCGGCAGGCTCAACGCCTGATCGACGGGACGATCCTGCACATGCAGCGTCCGCCCGATGATGGTCATCTCCTTGCGCGGCGGCAGGAGATAAACAGTGTCGCGGACGATCTCGGTCGGCGCCTCGACCCTGCGGATGGTCATGGTCGTGTGCCGCGCCAGGAGTTCGTCCATCAGGCTCTTGAAGTCCGGCGACAGGTGCTGAATAACGACGAAGGCCATGCCGCTGTCGGGGGGCATGGCCTTGAGGAACCGTTCGAGAGCTTCGAGGCCGCCGGCCGAGGCGCCGATGCCGACGAGGAAACTTGGCGCGTTGGGATAGGTCAACGGGGCTGTGCCCGCCGCGGATGGCTCAGCAGCCTGAGGCCGACTCGAGGTCGATTTCGGCATCGACAAATTCCCCCTGACAGGTGTCGATTGGTCGCGCTGGTTAGGCCGGATTTTACTCGGATTCGACGCGTTGGCGACGTTTGTCAGGATGCGCCCGCCGGCCGACGGCGCCTGGGCTCCCAAGTCCCCCCCCAGACCTTGTACATTCACGGGCCAAGTCATGAACTCGACCGAAAATGACCTGACAAACGTCAATGTCTGGTTAATGCATGATTTCATACGATGTCAGGAGTAATTCTCCTGATAGAGGCGTATGGCCAATCAAAGAATCGTGGTCGTAGAGGACGATGCCATCGTTGCGCACGACCTTCAGCGGACGCTGACGCGATGGGGCTACTATGTCCCGGCCATCGCCACGTCTGCAACAGAAGCTCTCGATCGGATGGCCAACGCCGACCCCGATCTCGTCCTGATGGACATCCACCTGCGCGGCGACCTCGACGGCATCGAGGCGGCCGAGCGCGTTCAGAGCCAGCATTCGGTCCCGGTCGTCTTCCTCACCGCCCACTCCGACGACGCCACGCTCCGCCGCGCCAAGAACACGTCGCCCTACGGCTATGTGCTCAAGCCTTTCGAGGAGCGCGAACTCCACATCGCGATCGAGATCGCGCTGCACAAGCACGCGGCAGACGCCAAGCTCCGGCGCCTCGAGCGCTGGCTGAGCTCGACGCTCCGAAGCATCAGCGACGCCGTGGTCGCCACAGACTCGTCAGGCGCCGTGCTGTTGATGAACCCGGTAGCCGAGACGCTGACCGGCTGGAGCCAGGCCGAGGCCCTCGGACAGCCCGTCAGCGAGATCGTCCGCGCCCGGCCCGATGAGCCGTCTCTCACACAGCCCGATCCGCTCGGCCTTGCGCTGGCGGGCCTGTTGGACCACGACGTCAGCGTTGTCGGGCACCTAGTGACCCGCACGGGCCTGCAGATCCCGGTGGACTACGGCGCTGGGCCGATCCGCGATGACGCCGACGGGCCGGTGCTCGGTATCGTGCTGACCTTCCGCGATATCTCCGCCCGCGTCGAAACCGAGCG
This sequence comes from Anaerolineales bacterium, assembly GCA_044226485.1. Lineage (GTDB taxonomy): Bacteria > Chloroflexota > Anaerolineae > Anaerolineales > UBA6663 > UBA6663. The sequence goes on along the minus strand of JBGAGY010000005.1, from coordinate 1,942 downwards.
ACAGCTTCGGTATTTCGCGTTGCATGACGTCCTGACCGGCCTCTCGAACCGGGTCGGTTTCATGGATCGATTGGCGGCGGCCTGCGAGCGCGCGAAGCGCCATCCTGAAGAGCGCTTCGCCGTGTTGATGCTCGACCTCGATCGCTTCAAGATCGTCAACGACAGCCTGGGCCACCTCATTGGCGATCAGCTGCTTGTCGAGATCGCGCAACGGTTGCGCTCCTGTCTGCGCGGGCAAGACTCGATCGCGCGTCTGGGCGGCGACGAGTTCGCCATCCTGCTCACCGATATCATCGATGCCAGCGACGTCATGCGCGCCGTCAACCGGATCCGCGATCAACTCAGCAACGCGATCGTGATCGGCGGGCGCGACGTATTCACGTCGGCCAGCATCGGCATCGTCGTCAGCGGGCCCGGGTACCATGTCGCCGAAGACGTGCTGCGCGACGCCGACGTGGCCCTCTATCGCGCCAAGGACCTTGGGCAGGGGCGCTACGTGCTCTTCGACTCAGACATGCATCGACGCGTGGTCGCATCGATGCAACTCGAGACCGAGTTGTGGCGCGCCCTCGAGCGACAGGAGTTCCGCATCGTCTACGAGCCCATCCGCGCCCTGCAGCCGCCGCGCAAGTTGCGGGGCTTCGAGGCGCTGTTGCGGTGGCAGCACCCGACACGCGGGCTGTTGCCGCCGGCGGCTTTTCTCGATCTCGCCGAGGAGACCGGGCTGCTCGTCCCGGTCGGCTGGTGGGGGCTGCGGCAGGCCGCCCTGGCGCTGCGTCGTTGGAGTTCCGAGGTGGAGGGCGCCCCGCCGCTGACGGTCAGCGTCAACCTCTCGAACCGTCAGTTCCTTCAGCCTGATCTTGTCGATCAGGTGGCCACGATCCTGCGCGACGTCGCGCTGCCGCCCGATCAGCTGTGCCTTGAGATCACCGAAAACGTGATCGCCGAAGGCGACGCCGCCCTGCAAAAGATCCTGGGCTTGCACGCCCTGGGCGTCAAGCTGCACATCGACGACTTCGGCACTGGCTACTCGTCGCTTAACATGCTCCACAGCATGCCGATCGACGCGCTCAAGATCGACCGCTCGTTCGTCGATCAACTCAAGGCGCCCGGTCAGGGCAAGGGCGCCATCGTGCGCACCATCGTGCTGCTGGCTCGCGAGTTCGACCTCGACGTGATCGCCGAAGGGATCGAAGACGAAGGCCAGGCCACGCTCCTCTGCGCCCTGGGCTGCGACGCAGGCCAGGGCTTCTGGTTCGACCATGGCCTCGACGAAGCCGGGGCCATGGCCCTCATCCAGCGCCTGACCGCCGGCGTCGATCCCGGCGCTGTGAGCCCCTGACGTCGTCCCATTTCTGCGATTTTTCGGCCCGGATCGGCTGCCGGCAGCCAGGGGTGGCACGGATTTGACAGGAATCGGCTGAGTTGGATATACTTAACCTGTTGCCTCGGTGACATTGCCCCGAGGCGACTTTGTCGTTTGCGTCGCCGAAAGGCGGCGCCCACCTTCCCCGCTGGCCGGGCCAGAGTGACCTTGCCGGGCGCAGTGGCGAAGCGAAGATGGGAGCACATCTATGAAGTACGCGATCGTCCAGAGCGGCGGTAATCAATACCGCTGCGAGGAAGGCGCGACGGTTGAGGTTCAGCGCCTAGCCGTCGAGCCCGGCAGCAGCTACGCCTTCGAGCAGGTGCTGCTGATCTCCGACGGCGATGCCGTCAAAGTCGGCGCCCCGAATGTGGCCGGCGCGACCGTGAACGCCACTGTGATCGGCGAGACCAAGGGCGAGAAGACCTTCTCCTATCGGTACAAGCCGAAGGAGCGCCAGCGCAGCAAGCGCGGCCATCGCCAGATCTACACCGTGTTGAAGATCAACGAGATTGCGGGATGAGGCGTCAGGCCTCAGGCGTCAGGCGTCAGTGCCAACCCCACTGACGCCTGACG
>JBGAGY010000018.1:0-101247 GCA_044226485.1 Anaerolineales bacterium | reverse complement strand
CCCCCACTCCCGATTTCTTTCCCGGTTGTCGTTCGCACTCCCGGTTTCTTATGCAGACGCCTCCCCGGTGTTACACTACGTTCACCCATCGACAACGAAACACAAGGAGAAGTCATGCGCGCCATACAGGTGGACGTCTGTGGCGGGCCGGAGCAACTCAAGCTCGTCGATCGAGAAGAGCGCCAACCGGGAGAAGGTGAGATCGCGGTCAAGGTGGCTGCCAGCGGCGTTAACTTCATCGACGTCTACCACCGCGAGGGCCGCTACCCGTTGAAGCTGCCGTTTGTGCCCGGCATGGAAGGCGCCGGCACTGTATCGGCCGTCGGCGCTGGCGTGACCGAGTGGAAACCCGGCGATCGTGTCGTCTGGTCATCGGCGCAGGGCAGCTACGCCGAGCAGCTCGTCCTTCCGGCGAGCAGCGCCCTTGCGGTCCCGGCCGACGTTGATCTCAAAGACGCGGCGGCTCTCGCCCTGCAGGCGATGACCGTGCATATGCTTGTGACTGACGTGTGGGCGCTGAAGCCCGGCCAGACGGCGCTCGTGCATGCTGCAGCGGGCGGCGTCGGGCTGTTGTTGTGTCAGGCCGCGCACCACATCGGCGCGCGCGTGATCGGCACCACTTCCACGGCGGCCAAAGCCCAACTGGCACGCGCCGCAGGTGCCGATGACGTGATTCTCTACACCGAGACCGACTTCGAGGCCGAGGTCAAACGCCTGACCGGCGGTCGCGGAGTCGACGTCGTGTATGACTCGGTCGGCAAGACTACGTTCGAGAAGGGCCTCAACTGCTTACGGATGCGCGGCATGATGGTGCTGTTCGGCGGGTCGAGCGGACCCGCGCCGACCATCGACCCGATCGTGTTGATGCAGAAGGGCTCGATCTTCCTCACGCGGCCCACTCTGTTTCACTACACAGCCACCACCGAGGAACGACGAGGGCGCTGGGCGCAGGTTGTGAACTTGCTTCAGTTGGGCGTGATCAAGGCCACTATCGGCGCCGAATATCCGCTGGCCGAGGCCGCGCAGGCTCATCGGGATCTTGAGTCGCGCAAGACCACGGGCAAACTGGTGTTAGTGCCGTAGGTCGGTCGGCGATTGTTCTGTATGCGGATGGGGACGGATGACGCGGATGTCTTTGTTCCGCATCATCCGTCCCCATTCGCGTCATCCGCGTACTCCATAAGGGGCACCGCCGGTGACGCCCTCGAAGGCGAAGACGAGAACTGAGCGCTGTGTGAGCGCGCCAAGTGGAGATCACATCACACTCTCATCCACGGGCTTACAGCCAGACGCTAGAATCCTACTCACTACACATGAGAGGTGAACGATGACGCTACAAATCGGCGATCCGGCCCCTGACTTCACGCTGCCGGATCAAGACGGCACTCCGGTGCGGCTCTCTGACTTTCGCGGACGAACTGTCGTGCTGTTCTTCTACCCGAAAGACGACACGCCTGGTTGCACGGCGCAGGCCTGTGGCTTCAGGGATGCGTTCCCACAGATCACGGATGCGAACGCCGTGGTCTTCGGGATCAGCCCTGACGGCACCAAAAGCCATGCGCGCTTCCGCTCGAAGCAGAATCTGCCCTACAAGCTTCTCTCTGACGAGCAGCACACAGTGGCCGAGCTCTACGGCGTGTGGGGCGAGCAATCGCTGTTCGGGCTAAAGTACACGGGCATCGCTCGCAGCCACTTCGTGATCGACGCGAACGGGAACTTGAGCGACGTGCAGGTCAAAGTCAGTCCCAAGGACAGCGTGGCTCTGGCGGTGGCGAAGGTCACCGGCGCCTGACGGCCAAACCACGCATGAACACGAAAACGGGCCGGCATCGCCGGCCCGTTTTCGTTCCCGCAGCATCCTTCACGTTTGACCCACAACCGCCGCGCCCGAAAGTTATCGGCCGTGCGATTCAAAGCGCCATGATGCACGCCATCACATGCGCATCATGAGCGCGAACGATCTTCTTTCAGAATCGGTGGCTGTTGCCAGGGCCTTGCGAGTCCGACAGGAGATCCTTCGCGCTCATTGAAGGTGGCTCAAAGCTTCGAGGGTTAGGCGCTCTGGATGACACGCCACGCGCTGGGCTGAGCGCACTCGACGATCCGCGACGCTCTGATGGAGGAGTGTGACTCTCGAGATCCCATGGGCGGGGCCAGGGCGGCAGTACAGACGATTCTGCCGGCACGCGAGGACGTGCGGCACGCCATTGCGGCACGCCATTGCGGCACGCCATTGCGGCACGCCATTGCGGCACGCCATTGCGGCACGCACCCAGTGTGCCAGCACTCTGGAAAGACGAACGACGAAGAGTCAATGGCCGTGCCCCTACGCCCTTCGTCCGCCTCTCGTCAGCGCGCCATAGGTCGCGGCAGCGTGAACACCTCGCCCGGCAGCACGTATTCGTCGACGCTCAGTCGGCCGATGGCCTGGAGTTGAGCAGGATCGACGGTGCCATTCGGCCTGAGCATTCCCTCGGCAAGGTGAAAGCGGACCACCTGGCCGAGCAGCATGGTGTACTCGGTGTCCGACACAGGCACAACCTGGCTGAGGCGGCACTCGAGCGCGGCCAGCGCCTGCGCGACGCGCGGCGCGTCGACGACGTCGCCGGGCAGGGTGGTAAGGCCGGCATGTTCGAACTCGCTGTCGCCGTAAGGCCAGTCGCCGGAGGTGAGGTTCATGGCTTCGGCGAGATGCCGGCTTACGATGTTGACGACGAACACTCCAGTCTCTTCTATGTTGCGGCGCGTGTCCTTCAGGGCTCCGCGGCGCGAGCCGATCGAGATCATGATCGTGGGCGGTTTGTCGCCCACGGCATTGAAGAACGAGAACGGCGCCAGGTTGGCGCTCCCGTCCAGGCCGCGCGTGCCGACCCACGCGATTGGGCGCGGCACGACAAGACTTGTCAGCAGGCGATATGGCCCGGGCGCAGGCAGTTCCGCGGGGTCGATGCTGATGGTGCTCATCGACTGAGTTCGTGGGCGGCGAGCGGCGGCGCGACTTGCTCGATTTCAGCGCGGACCGATTCGAGCCAGGGCGGCAGCTTGAGGCAGGAGCCGAGGGCCGCCACAGGCTCATCCACCGTGAAGCCCGGCCCTGCCGTGGCGATCTCGACGATGTGCCCGTCTGGGTCGTTGGTGTAGATGCTCTTGAAGTAGACGCGGTCCATTACGGGTGACACACGCAGGCCGGCCTTGATCAGCCGCTCACGGTACTCCAGTTGCACGTCGGCGTCTGCGACGGCCAACGCGAAGTGGTGTGTCTGCCCGGGCCCGATGCGAGCGGGTCGCACGACCTTGGGGTCGCGCTCGAAGTACGTGATCAACGTGCCGGGTTTGCCGCCGTCGACGCCCCAATACCAGTGGGCCGACGTCGGGTCGTCGAAGTTCGACGTCTTCTTGACGCGCTGAAGGCCGAGCAGGTCGCCGTAGAAGGCGTCGGTGCGCTCGATGTCGGCGCCGATGGCCGTGATGTGATGCAGGCCTTCGCTGAGCGCCATGTCGGGCGTGATCGTCGGCACCGGCTCGGGCCAGGTGCGCGCCTGGATCGCGGCTTCGTCGCGGTTGCGAACGACCATGTCGGCCGGCGGCGCCTTGTAGGCCGAACCAAGCGTCTCGCGCGGTTCATCCACCGCGAAGCCCGGGCCGGCCGTCGCGATCTCCAGGATCTGGCCGTCAGGATCGTTGAAGTAGATCGACTCGAAGTAGTGGCGATCGAGCGGGCCCGTCACCGGGATGCCCAGATCCGTCAGGCGGCGCTTCCACTTGAGCAGGCCGTCAAGGTTGGCCACGGCCAGGGCGAGATGGTGAGTGCCGCCCATGCCCCAGCGGCCGCGCGGCGCGTCGCGCCATTCGAAGAACGTGACGACGCTGCCGGCGCGGGCCTCGGCGTTGCCGTAGTACAGGTGGTAGCTGCCAGGGTCGTCGAAGTTGACGGTCTGCTTGATCAGGCGCAAACCCAGCACGCCCGTGTAGAAAGCCGCGTTGGCGCGGACGTCGGCCGTAATGAGCGTGATGTGGTGCAATCCCAGGATGTTCACGGGATCCTCCGATCGACGATGGCGACGATTGCTGGTTTTCGGACAGAGTCTATCGCAATGTCAAATAAAAACGTTGCGGGGCTGGAGCGATACGCCCCAGCCCCGCATCTACCGATGGATCGAACGAGTGGACGCTCAGGCCGCCTGCGCGTCGGGCTGCTTGACCAGCTCGGCTTCGATCGCGATCGAGATGTCCTCGCCGACCAGCACGCCGCCGGTCTCGAGAGCGACGTTCCAGCTCAGGCCGAAGTCCTTGCGGTTGATCTTGGTCGTGGCGCTGAAGCCGGCGCTCGTGGTGCCCCACGGGCTGCGGGCCTGGCCGGCGTACTCGACCTCGAGCACGACCGGGCGGGTGACGTCACGGATGGTCAGGTCGCCGTAGACGCGGCCGCTATTGTCCGAAACCTTCTCGACGCGCGTGCTCTTGAAGGTCAGGGCCGGGAACTTCTCGACATCGAAGAAATCGCCGGACTTGAGGTGGCCGTCGCGCTTTTCGTCGCGGGTGTCGATGCTGGCGGCGTCGATCGAGACGTTGACCGCCGACTTGGCCGGGTCGGCCTCATTAAAATCGATCGTGCCGCTGAACTTGTTGAACTTGCCGCGGACCGTCGAGATCATCATGTGACGGACGGCGAACGTGACTTCCGAGTGTGAGGTGTCGAGATTCCAGGTCATGGCGCAGGCTCCTTCGTTGTCTGTGTTGATGGGTCAACCATACGCCATGGGCGTCAACGGGCCGTGAACAGGAGCGTAAACAGCGAGGGGCGAAGAGCGAGGGGCGATCACGCTGCCGCGTCAGATCGCCCCTCGCCCCTCGCCCTTCGCTCCTCGCTCTCTATCTGTTCCAACAGCTTCTTCCGACCGCCTGCCTGGGCGATTGCGCGGGCTTCGGCGAGGCGGAGGCGGGCTTCGTCGGGTGGGAGAAGGGGGGCCAACCAGATGCGGATTTGGGCGGCGAGGTGCTGGGTGCCGACGGCTTCGGCTTTGGCCAGGGCCGTCGAGAGCCGGTGGATGGCCGTCGAGTGCTCGCCGCGCGCACGTGCGACAAGGCCGAGGTTGGCATTCAACCCGGCGATCCGTTCCTGGTGGCCGATCGCCTCGGCCTGGGCCAGGCCCGCCATGAACGCCTCCTGGGCGGCGTCGGTGTTTCCGGCAGCCAGTTGAAGTTCGCCGCTGGTGGAGTAAAGGTAGGGCAGGAGGTTCAGAAGGCCGCGATCCTCGGCCAGACGCAGCCCCTGGCGCACAAAGACATCCGCGTCCGGCAGGCGGGCCTCATCGCCCGACAACAACAGGTGATAGGCCAGGTTGTTGAGGGCGAGCGCCTCCCACATCGGCAGGTTCCCGTCCTCGCGGGCGATCTTGAGGGTGTGTTCGTAGTAGCCCAGCGCCGTGGTCAGGTCCCCTTGCTGCGCCGCCAGGCCGCCGCGCTCGAACTGGGCCTGGGCCGTCAGGGCGGGATTGGTCGTCGGGCAGTTGGCCATGATGGCCAGGGCGCGCTCAAGATGGTCGCCCGCGGCCTGCAGATCGGCGCCTTCGGCCGACAGGGTCGTGCCCCACAGGAGCTCGGCCCGCGCCTGTTGTATGGGGGTGGCGGACGACCCGCCGCTCGTGTCGGCGAGCTGTGAGGCCAACGCCAGCGCCTCGCCGAAGCGAGCCAGCGCGAAGTAGGACTGGCACAGCTCGAGGCGCAGATCGGTCAGCCGTTCGGGGTCCTTCACAATCGGGATGGCGCGGCGATAACTCTCAACGGCCAGCGCCGCCTGCCCGGAGTTGAGCTGTGCTTGCGCCAGGGCCGAGAGGATAGACACCTGCTCGGCGGGTTGACGCGTGCCTTCGAGGGCGTGCTCGAACTGTTCGATCGCTTCATGCCAGGCGGCCAACCGCGCGGCGCTCTGACCGGCCTTGAAGGCGTAAGGCGCGGCCCGCTCGAAGGCGCCGCCCTCGCGGAATTGCCAGGCCAGCTGCGCCGCCGAACCGTCTGGATCGCCGTCGATGTGCTCGAGCGCTTCGGCCACCCGCCGGTGCATCATCCGATGACGCGCCTCGCCGATGTCGCGATAGGCCGCTTCCATCGTCAGGGTGTGGTCGAAGCGGAAGATCTCGACCGCCGATGCCACATCCCGTCGCGACACGCTCAGCACGAGGCCGCTGCGTCGCAGTTCATCGAGGGCGTCGAGCCCGGCGACCTCCGAGAGACCGGCGGCGCGCCACACGACCTCTGACTCGAACTCGCGTCCAGCCGCCACGGCTGCGTCGAGCACGCGCCGCGCGCCGTCCGACAACAGGGCGAGACGCGACAGGATCAGGCTGGACACCGATTGCGGCAGCGCGGGCGACTCGTCGAGGGCCGAGAGGTTGACCACGCCGTCCGGGCGCAAGCGCTGGGTGCGGCGCAAGTCGCGGACCAGTTCGGTAAGAATGTAGGGGTTGCCTTCCGACTGATGAGCCAGCCAGTGGCCGAGCGGCACTCCAAAGTCACGGCTCAGCTGAAGCGCGAAGACGGCGATCGCATCTACGCCGAGCCGGCCGGGCTGGATCGACACGAGCCGCCCCTCGCGGCTCAACCCTCGAGCCATCTGCGCCAGGCCCGAGCCGACGGCGTGTGGCCGGGCGGTCGCGACAACAGTCAGAGGCAGGCGCTCCGCGGCGGCCCGGCGCACGAGATAGGCCACAAAGGAGAGGGTGGCGGTGTCTGCCCAGTGCAGGTCGTCGAGGACGATGACGCCGGGCGCGGCGCGCGTCACGGCGGTCGCCACTCGAAAGAGGGCTTCCCGCACGCGAGATTCATCCGGCGACGCGCTGGCCGGGTAGGCGAACTCGGGCCCGGCCAACTCGGGCAGGAGCCGGGCCGCTTCCTGGCGCCAGACCGGTGCCAACCCCGGCAGACTGCCTGGTCCCGGGATCGTGGCGAGGCCGGCCCTGAGCGCGTCGATGATGGGCGCGTAAGGCACTCCGGTTTCGAGTTCATAGGCCGCGCCGAGCCAGGCCCGCCAGCCCTGAACTTCGGCGAAGCGGAGAGCCAGGCGTGTTTTGCCGATGCCCGGCTCGCCTTCGATCAACACAAGGGCGGCACGTCCGACTGCCGTCGACATGGCATCGAGCTCAGGTCCGCGGCCGACGAACGGGAGATCGACCGGCGCGGCCGGCATGTCGGGCGCTGGGGCAGGGGGTGGCGCCGCGATGGATACCGGCGTCGCTCGATCGTTGATGATCGCGTCATAAAGCGCGCGCGTCTCGGCCATCGGCGTCACGCCGAGCTCATCATCGAGCAGGCGGCGCAGTTCGTCGTAGCGTCTGATCGCGCCCGGGCGATCGCCAGCGAGCATGTGGAGACGCAGGGCATCGCGCTGCACATCTTCCTGCAGAGGGTCGAGCGCCAGCGCGCGGTCGATGGAGGCCAGGGCTTCGGCGTAGCGGCCGGCCGCCGATTGTTGGGCGCTCAGCCGGGTCAGGCCGCGCACGGCGAGACGCCTGTAGCGTTCGCGCTCGATCAGGATCCACTCTTCGAAGGCCGGAGCGCCGTCGAGGGTGAACCCCGCAAGGAAATCGCCGCGGTAAAGCTGGAGGGCTCCTGCGAGCGACTCGGGTTCGCCAGCGAGGCCAGCCTCGAACGCTCGTGCGTCGACAGCCACGTCGCTCGAGAGGCGCAGGGCGTGGCCCTCCTCGATGAGCTGACCGTTCAGGTCGCGGCGCAGGCCATGCAGGAGCGTGCGCAGCGTCTGTTGCGCGACGGCGCGCTCTTTTTCGGGCCAGATGAGGCCGAGCAGTGTGTCGCGCGGAACCGACAAGTCGCCCTGAGCGCCCAGGTAAAACAAGATCGCCCGGGCCTGGCGTCGTTTCAACGTCACGACGTGGCCCGAGCAAATCAGGTTGGGTGCGCCGAAAAGCTGCAGTGAGCAGCCCGGTGCTGCAGTGTCGTCGTTCGGGCTCAACACCGCTCCGTGTTATTCCTCGTCTTGCTCTTCTTCGGGCTCGACGTCGGCTCGGCGACGCGGCACGAGGCCGGTCTTGGTTAACACGAACTCCGTCCGGCCGCGGCGGAAGCGCATGCCTGGCCGGAAATGGCCTTCGGCCAACGCGCTCATGATCTGTTTCTCGCTGAACTTGCGTCCCTCGAGAGACAGGCCATGCGAGTCGAAGGTCACGATGAATTGATCTGCCATGGTCTCTGCTCGGTCGATGAGGTAGTCGTCGCTGACGTGCGGCTGCGCGACGGAGAACCAGTATAGCCATTTCGGTTGTACCACGCCAATCTTAATTCAGCGTTTACTGACTTGACCGAACGTTATCGCTATAGTCTCAGCACAACGGCCGGGTCTGGCCCATAGGTTTTTTCGCAAAGAAGTGCCGTCAGATGACCGATTTTGCCCAACCACTCCCCGCCGCCACCTTCCAGAGCCCGATCTCGCGCCTCCGCCGTGACCTGACGAGTGTCACCGAAGACGGCAGCCTGCAGCAAGCCTTCAACGCAGTGTTGGCCGCGCAGGGAACGGGTGCAGAAGCCGGCGGCGCCGATGCCCTGATGTCGATGCTGCTTCTGAAACTCGTGGAGCGGCTCGAGGGCGGCTCGACGGCCACGGCTTCCCAAGAGGCGCACATCAACCAGTTCGACGCCGAGATCAGCGTCGGCGGCGACGGGCGCAACGCCGATTGCGGACCGGCCTCGCTGGTGATGGCCCTCAACGCCATCGGCCTGTCGATCGGCGGCTCCGGCCTGACGAGCGGTGAAGCCATGGTGCTGGCCCGCAAGCGCATGGTGAACGACACCAGTCGCGACGGCGTCGACTCGGCCGGTCGTTTCCTCGGCAGTGAGCACAACACTTTCACGAACCTCAGCGAAGTGCGCCGCGGCGCCCAGGCGGCCTCGGCCCGCACGCAGGTGCTGGCCCCGACGGCTGCCGCGATCCGCGAAGCTCTTCTGGGCGGAGCGTCGGTCGTGGCCAGCGGCACCTTCGTCGGCAAGGCTCTGCCCTGGACAGGCGATCGCGGCACAGACAACACAGCGGCCCCCGGAGGCGCCACGGCTCACATCGTCGCGGTGACGGGCTACGATCGCTACACCGGCATGTTCAAGGTGCAGGATCCGGCGCGCAAGAACGTCATCATGGTCTCGGCTGAGACGCTCGAGGCTTTCATGCGCGGCAATGCCGGTGCGCTCGCGCTTTACAATCCCCGCCAGCTCACGGCTCAGGGCCTGCGCACCACGTACTGATCCATCTCCCCTTCACGACATCGCTTCGAGGCAGCTTCGGCTGCCTCGTTTGTTTTCGCGCACCTGACTGAGCGCTACTCGCGGTCGCGGCCGGGCTCCGATGGAGTGCGGCGACATCCGGCCATTGGCGAATTCGTGCGATGGGTCTACCAGAAGGCGTGTTTTCAGCCACCTCTGCGCAGCATGATCGCCGGGCCCCAGCCTGGCCTGAATCGGCGCAGCCAGCCGGTGACTCGCGCGATCCATTTGAAATACCTGGGCAGTTCGCGTGGATCGACTACTTCGACAAAACCGAACGGCCTGTAGAAGTCTCGCAGATCCGGCATGCACGTCAAATAGACGTCGCCGGGCTCCGCGGCCAGCAGGTGTTCGATCAAATCGCGCGCGAAGCCGCGGCCGCGCTGCGCCTGATCGACGGCGATCGAGGCGAGTTCGTGGCTGCCATCGCCGTGCACCTTGATCTGGCCCATCGCGACGACGGGCCCGCCGTCGTCGGGAGTGGCGAGGACGAAACGACGCCAATCGATGCCGAGAGGATTGAGCGAGTAGCGCTTGATCCACTCGCGGATCAGGCGCTCGTCTTCGGCTTTCGCCCGACGGAACACGAGCTCAGGGGATGGTGAGGACATCCGGGATGTTGAGCGCGTCGCCGCCGCTCGCCAGCGGGATGCGCTCGCCGGTCGACCGGTTGTACCAGCCGAACTCGATCGAGTACGTGCCTCGGGCAAGCGCTTGAGGAATCGCGATCGGGTGCGGATCGATGACGTCAGTGTTCAGCGACCAGCTCGAGGTGGGCGCCGCGCCACCGCGCGGATCGCCGTCGGCGCCGGCTGCCTGAAAACCGTCGGCGGCTTTGAGATGCACGAAGACAGTGTAGTCGTTGTCGATCAACGAGTCGGCTCTCCAGAACAGCGTCAGGTGCAAACGGTCCGTCAGGCGTTCGAGGCGATAGCCCGTCAACCGCATCCCAGGCGCGAAGCCCGCCTCGAGCCGCTGCCGCGCGGCGAGCGAACGCCCCGGTGTGTCGAAGACCTGAAAACGTTGACCGCCCGCGACCTGCTCATCGAGCAGTTCGCAACAGGCCATGAGATTGTTTCCGGCCACCCCGTCCGGATCCCAGGCGACGCTGGGCGAAGGCAGGAAGAACACGCGCCTGTTCTCGCGCTGAGCCTGATTCAACTGATCGATCGCGGCCTGAAGGGCTGCTGAGTGCTGGTCGTCGGTGGCGGCGCCGGCAGCCGGCATCGCCTGGGGTGGCGCGTTTTCGAGCATCACGCGGCCGGCGACGTAGACCTCGAGTGCGGGGTCGGGTCGATTGACCCAGACCACGTCGTTTTGACCGACGCGCTCGGCGAGGGCATCGGCCAGCGCCTTCCAACCCGGGCTCTTGGCGAAGGCAGGATCGAACCAGACGTTATATGCGCAAGCCAGCGAAACGAGCCCGATCAACATCATTGTGGCCGAGGCGACGATCCCGGCGCGTCTGGGATAAGCTTGGGTCAGCGCCCAGTCGAGGCCAAACGCCGCCAGCATGAGGCTCCCGGCCAGGCCGGGTAGGGCGTAATGTTCGGCGTAGGTCGGCCGCCAGGCGTTGAGCAGGCCGAGCAGGGTCGGTGTCGCCGGGCCCAGGGCCAGGAGCCAGGCGAGTCGCGTGCGATCTCGCAAGCCAGCGATGAAGCCCACGGCCATCAGTGCCGCCAGCACGACGACGCCTGGGAGCAGCCAATCGTTGGTTGCTCCGGCCCAGTGGCCGCCGGTGCTGTAGGCGACGAGCGTGCGCCAGGCGACGTCGGCGGCGCTGAGCGGCGTCAGCCAGCTCTTTTCGTGGCCGGCCAGCAACGGCCAGACGTACAGCGCCCAGGGCGCATAACACGCAGCTGCCATGGCGTAGGTCACGCTCGCGCGCCAGCGCGATCGTTTGAAACCCGGCGAGGCGATCACGGCCATTGCAAGAGCCGCGAGGGGCAGCACGGCGAAGTAGTGCAGGGCCATCGCCAGCCAGGCCGCCGCCGCGCTAGCGATCCACCACCGCCAGCGGCCGGTCCTCAATCCTTCCCAGGCGCCCCCGGCAGCGACGAGGTGCCACAGCGACAGGCTCGCATACGCTCGCGCATCTTCGGAGTACCAGATCAGGAAGGGCTGCACGGCCATCCAGGCAGCAGCCAGAAACGCGGCGCGCCTGCCCATCAGCGAGAGGGCCAGCCGATACGACACTGCGACGGCGAGCACGCCGCTCAACACGGAAGGCCAGCGCACGACGGCTTCGCCCAGACCGAGGTAGCCGACCCATCCGCGCAGAAACAGGAACTGCAGCGGAGGGTTGGGCTCCGACGCGGCCATGGCGGCGAACAGGGTGCTCAAAGGCAGGCCCGCCAGGCGAATGCTGAAAGCCTCGTCGCCGCGGAAGTTCGCGATGCCGACACCGGCTCCGCGCACGAGCGCGGCCATACTAACGATGGCCAGCGCGATCCAGAGCGTGCGGCGGTTAACCGCCGCCATTGGGCGTGCGGCGCGTGCCTGAGGGGCGATGGGCGCGATCATCGGCGCGACCGATTCCCGGCGATGATGAGCCCGAGCGTCGCCAGTAAAGCCGCCGCCGAAACCCAAAGTGCCGGGGTCTGCTCGCTCGGCGCGTACGTCAGACTCACGGACGAAGCGCCGGTTGGCAACGGGATCCCGATCAGGGCGCCGTCGCTGAGTCGAACATCGACCGGCTGATCGTTCACAGTAGCGCGCCACCCTGGCACGTAGGGTTCGCTGACGGTGAGCACGCCGGGCGAAGTGGTGTGTACCGAGAACTGTATCGAGCCTGGCCTGTCGCTGACCACCTCGACCGTTTCTGGGCCTGACGGCGCGGCAACCACAGGGGCCTGGTCGATCCACCAGGCCGTTGAGAATACATCCTCAGCCTGCGCGATGGCGTCGAGGGCCGAATCGATTTCGGGCACGACGACCACCGAATGGCTGATCCAGGCACGCTGCGGGTTCGTCGACAGCCTGAGCGTCTGAAGTCGCTGGCCCGAGTCGACGCTCTGGCCGTTGTCACCGACCACGACAGCGCCGGGATCGCCGACGTCGGCGCGGTTCGTGGTGATGAACTTTACACCCAGCAACTGCCACTGAACACGGTCAGGGAGACGCTGCCGGAAACGCGCGTACGTCGCCAACCGAATGGGCGTGCGGCCGTCGATGTGGTCGTAGCCATAGAGACAACCGGCGTGACCGGGCAACCCTGCTTCGTCTGTTGCGCGGAAGAAGACATTCGGCTGAGTGGCTCGCGTCTGCAACAGGGCCTCGAGCAGCGGCGTCGGAGGGGTTGGATTGTAAGCGGTTACGACATTGAGCGGTCGATTGGCTGCGTAGAGCTCGGTGATCACAGCAACTGCCGTCAACACGGGCAGCATGACGCGGACCCAGCGCATCGCTCGAGCGCGCAACAGCCAGAACGCCGCGGCGAAACTCGCGCCGAGCCACATCACGCCGGCTCGATCGGGCAGGGCGCGCCAGTCGGTCCGATCCAGATCGAGACGCGCCACAAGGACAAAGGCGAGCGTGAGTACGGCAAACAGTCCCCAAAGCACGACCGTGCGCCAGATGCCGCGGCTGAGTGATCGGCGTGCAGACCGAGCCAGCGGTCCGAAGGCGTCATCGGCGCCAAAAGCCGCCAGTGCCGCCAAAGCGAAGCTGACCCAGAACGCCAGGCGCTCCTGATCACGAAACAACGCCCAGCCAGGCAGCAGATTGAACAGCACTCCCGTCCATCCAGCGCGTTCGCCGAAGCTCAACAGGAGGCCGATCACGACCACCGCCAGCCAGAACCAGCGCTCGGGCCGCGGCTTGCGCAGACTGTAAACCGCCAGGCTGAGTGGAAGGAGACCGACGAAGAGCGGATGCCAGTGGCTGACGACGCCCGTGATCAGGAGTTGCAGCACGTCGACGAACGGAAAGCCGCCGCTGGCGTCTGTGTACGCGATCGAGGCGCGTGTCGAGACGGCGTTGAAGGCGAGGGTGGGGACGAGTTGTGCGGCGACGAGGGCCACGATCAGGGCTGCCAGACCGCCGAACATGAGCAAAGCCCAGCGCCAGCTACGCCCGTATTGCCGGCTGACGAACACACCATAGGCGCCGGCCAGCAACGCGATATGCAGGAAGGTCTGCGGGTGCCCGGCATAATAGGCCAGCGCGCCTGCAAGCGCCGTGAACCCGAGATCGGCCAGCCGGCCGCCGCGCGCCAGCCGGTTCATGGCCCACAACAGAAAGGGCAGCCAGGTGGCGGTCATCAGCACAGCCGACTGCAGTGGCGCGTAACCGGTCGCATAGCCGCCGTATGCGAAGATCAGCGCCCCGAGCACGGCAGCACCGCGCCGTAGTTGCAGATCGCGCAACCAGCCATACATTCCCAGCGAGAGCAGGGCATAGTGCGCGGCGATCTCCAGGTTGAGCACCAACAGCGGAAAGTGACCGTAGCCCAGAATGCGCAGCCCCAGAAACGCCAACCATTTGGGCGCATAGAAGGCCTGGGCCTGAGGGTCGGCGCCGAGCGGATAGCCGGACCAGAGGCAGTCCACCCAATCGGGCCAGTGGCCGGCGACGAATGCCGCGTAAGTCTGCTGATGGAAGCCGAGGAAGGTCTCGGTGTAATCGCCTGCCTCGTAGGCGATCCGATCACGCTCAATGGGCGTCACAAAACGCCAGAAGAATAACGCGTTGGCGACGGCGAGGACCAGCAACGGCCAGGCCCGTTTGGCCCAGCGTCGGGCCTGAATCTGCGTCATATGTTGGTTGAAGGCAACAGCGAAATGAAGATCGTCTCAAGCGCCTGGGCGTTGGCTTTGCCCTGGCTCTTGCGCATCGCCTGACCGACGAACCATTTGAGCAGCGACGGCTTCTTGCGATACGCCTCGATCTGCTGAGGGTTCTCGTCGAGCACCGACTGCGCGAGCGCTTTGAGCGCATCGTCGCCCGAGATCTGGGCCAGACCCTCGGCCGCGATGATCTCGCCAGGCGCGCGGCCCGTGGCGATGACCTTGGGGATCAGGGCCGTGCCGGTGGCGCGGTTGATCGTGCCCGCCTCGACGGCCTTGATCGTCTCGGCCAGGTGCTCGGGCTTGAACGCCAGGTCGGCGGCCGACCCGCCGCTCTCGTTGAGGACGCGCAGGACGTCGTTCATCATCCAGTTGGCCGCGGCCTTGGCGTTGCCGCCGAGGAGTTTGACGGTCGTCTCGTAGTAGTCTGAAAGCGAGCGCTCGTCGGTCAGGATGGCGGCATCGTACGCGCTCAGGCCGTAGTCGCTCACGAAGCGTGAGCGACGCGCCAGCGGCAATTCGGGCAGAGCCGCCAGCACCGACGACTTCCACTCGGGAGTCAACATCGCCGACAGCAGGTCGGGATCGCGGAAGTAGCGGTAGTCTGCCTCGGTCTCCTTCGAGCGCATCTTCTTGAGCGTCTGGGTCTCGTCGTCCCAATCGAGAGTCCAGGCCGACACGCGCCGCCCGGCCTCGACCTCACCGATCTGGCGCGCAATTTCGGCCTCGATGGCGTTGCGCACGGCGTCGATCGAGTTGACGTTCTTGATCTCGGTCTTGGGATTGAGCACCGTCGAGCCCGCCTCGCGGATCGAGACGTTGGCGTCGCAGCGCAGGTGGCCACGCTCGAGGTTGGCCTCGGAGATGTCGAGCCAGCGCAATAGCTGGCGCATGCGCACCAGGAACTGCGCAGCCTCCTCGGCCGAGCGCAGATCCGGCCCTGTGACGAGTTCGATCAACGGCACCCCGCAGCGGTTCATGTCGATCTGACGCACGCCGGCCGTGACGTCGTTGCGCGTCTTGCCCGCGTCTTCTTCAAGATGCGCCTTGGTGATCGAGGCCGACACGGTGCGGCCGTCCGGCATGGGCACGTCGAAGCGCCCGCCCTGCACGATGGCCTGATCGTATTGCGTGATCTGATAGCCCTTGGGCAGGTCGGGGTAGAAGTAGTTCTTGCGGTCGAAGAAGCTCTCATCAGCCACATGCGAGCCCAGCGCGGCGCCGAGCAGAATGGCTTTTTCCACAGCCGTCCGGTTGAGCACCGGCAGCACGCCCGGCAGGCCACAGCAGACGGGACAGATGTTCGTGTTCGGCGGATCGCCCCAGCTATCGGCCTTGCACCCGCAGAAAATCTTGGTCTGCGTGTTGAGTTGAATGTGGATCTCGAGACCGATAACGGCTTCGTAGGATGGCATAGCTCGATTGTACCCGTGCGTCGCCATCAGGCTCAAGGCGCGACGATCTGCAACGTCTCGAGCAGCAGCGCCCGGTCCGCCGGCTGGGTGCCGTCAGGCAGGGTGATCGGGACGCGTTCGCCGGTGATCGGATCGTACAGCCCCCAGAGCAGGGCGTAGTCGCCGGGAGGCGCTTCATCCGACACCTTGACCTCGAGGACGTCTCGGATGACCTCGCCGCCGATCCAGCCCGGAGCTGGATTGTTGCCCGCCAGCGGAGGCATGTCGCTCTGGCCGACCAGACCCCGCGTCGTGTCGTAGAGGTGCGTGAACTGCGTCAGGCCGCGATCGGCCGGCCGCAGGGCCTGATACACGACCGTCAGGGTCACCGTGTCGCCCGGATGGATCGTGTTTTCGGCGGCCGAGAGGCTGAACCCGATGAAGCGCGCGACATCGCCCAGGGCCGCCGGGCGGGTGTGGGCGACCTGCGTTGAAGTCGGGACGACCACCTTGACCTGGCCGACCGTCACGACGTCAGTCACTGGCGCGCCGGCATCGTCGAGCGCTCGCAGATACGAAGCGGCGGCGGGGTCGAATATTCGCACGGTCAGCGGGTAACGCCCGCCCGCTGGCGGCGAGGCCAGAATGATCTGTTGACGATCGACGATGATGCCGCCTGGCGGCACCGCGCGCGGCCAACCCTGCAGGCCGGCCAGGGGCATCGTGGAATACGACAGGCGATCGTTCTGCTGCGTCATGACGATCGGGCTGCTGTCGAGGCGTTCGGGCGTCAGCCAGTCGTGGACGCGCCAGCGCAAACGGAGCACCAGGACATCCTGCGGGTTCACCACCGGCACCTCCGCGGCGAGATCGCGGTCGCCCTGTTGAGTCTCGAGGATGGCGTCGACCAGCTCGAGGCCGCCCTCAAACCGAAACCTTGAAGCTCCCGCATCCGTCGCCGGCTGCGGTTTCGTGATCGAGACGACATCTTGGACGACAGACACAGGGTCGCAGGGGGTCGCCCGTTCGGCTTCGGGTTGCGCACAGGCTGTGAGCGCGTAGGTGCCGGCGGGGACTCCACCCGGCAACACGATCTCGGCGCGATCGTCGGCGAGCGTGCCGGCCGGCCAGGCCCGGCTGTGAACGTGATCGAACCACGGCCGCGCCTGGGCCGACGCGACGATCCGGCCCTGTGCGTCGCGAAGGGCCCAACGCAGCGAGACATCCGGAGCTGTGTGCCGCACGAACCAGACGGCGCGGATCTCCACACGGTTCGCGTTGGTCTGCGCGGCCTGTAAGTCGAGCAGGCTGAAAGGCGCGCCGTTCACCGGGGCGGGTCGGCTGGCGACGGCCCGCGGCTGCAGCGAGTTGATGGGCCCGCACCAGAGCATGACTCCTGTGGCAACGCCGGCGACGATCGCCGCCACCCTGCGACGGCGCCAGGCCAACAGGCCGGTCAGGATCGCGCCTGAAAGCGCGCTGAGCCATGCCGCGAGATGTTGAACGTCGGACCCGATGTACGCCACGCGAAGATCGTGTGCGCCGGCCGGCACTGCGATGGTCACCAGCCCGAGCGGCGTGGACGGCTCGACATCGGCGGGCATGCCGTCGATCCACGCCGCCCAGCCAGGGAAATAGAAATCGGCGGTGCGTAGCTCCCAGGCCGTCGTGGAGTTGACGGTCAGTCGATACTCGCCCGGCCCGACGGCGGTGAGTTGGGCCGCTGCGTCTGTGCTGGCGGTCGGCGCCGGGTTGGCGAGCGCAGCCGGGTAGTCGACCCAGCGCGGTAGAAAGTCGGGATAGATCGAGAGGCCGGGCATCGGCCCGACGGCTTCGGCATGAGCGATTTGGGCACCGCCCGTATTTTGGGTTGACTCGAGCCACAACGGCGCGCGCGTCGCCCAAGGCGCTCCGACGCCGATCGCCGCGACCATCAACGCCAGAGTGAGCGGCCAACGCTCGACCAGGCGTTGGGCGTTCGCGGCGGCGACCGCCGAAAGGACGGCGATCGAAAGGTAGAGCAGCGTCTGCAATCGCGAAGGCGCCTGCACGACCTCGATCAACCCGCCGATCGCCCACAGCTGTCGGGTGACATCGAGTTGAAGCACCGCCACGACGATCGCCGTCAGCCCGAGCACGACCAGTTCGCGGCTGAGGCGCTTCCACAACACCGCGATGCTCACCATTCCCAGTGCGAGATGGAACGGGCTCAGACCGAAACTCAAACCCGACGTAATCCGCTCATAGGGATAAGGCACGCCCACCCAGACCCATTGGCCCGGGTTGAGAAACGTCTCGACGTCGGGTGGCAGGGCCGCGAGGTAGGCCGTGGTGCCGACGGCGCCACGTTCGACGAAAAGCGGCAGCCAAAAGATGGCGGTCAGCGCGACTGTGAAGAGGCCGACTGCGCCGACCCAGCGCCAGCGTTCGGGCCTGGCATGCAGCTGAGCAAGAGCCAGCACCGCGATGAAAGGCGGGATCAGCAGGAGCGAGATCGTGTGGCTGAAGACGATGCCCGACAACACGAGGGTCGCTCCGAACGCATATGGGAGGGGGTCAGGCCATCGAACAACCCGGCGCAACAGCCAGAGCGCCCAAGGTAACAGAGCCTGCGCCGCGACTTCGGCGATCGCGCCGCGGGTATACACGTTGATCAGCAGGTACGGCGCGTAAAGATAAAGCACGGCGCCCAGCAAGGCTGCGATACGACGACCCGGGCTCGCCGGCCCGCGATCGTCGTCAACCAGATCGCGGCAGAAGCGCCAGGCGCCCACGGCGGCCGCCCCGAGCAGAAGAGCCGCGACAACCTGAAAGACAACGCTCCAATCTGCGCCCAGCCGGCGAAACACAAGGCCCAGATAGTACACGGCCGGGGCATAGAAGTTGAAGAGCGGGTAGCCGTAGCCCGACATCAAATCCGGCGACCAGCGGGGAAGCGCCTGCCCGGCCGACACGGCCTGGTCGAGCAGGGCAAATCGCAGGATGTGAGGCGGAGTGTCGTAACCGCGCGTCAGGCGGTTGAGCAGAGGGACGAGGGCAGGCGCGGCCAGGGCGAGCGCCAGGGCGGCGTCCACCAGCGTGGGGTGCTTCCGCCCCCAACGCCATAGACGAGAGTTCGCCCCTACGCGAGTCATGTCGAAGCGCTGGCCCTACGACCGCCGCCCTTTGGCGGGCGGAACGGTCAATGCGCCAGGGCCGACGACGTCGGCAGGAAGAACCCGGCCCAGATCTGATAAACGCCGAACCCCGCCAGGATGACGGTGGTCGCGACGTTGATGAACATCTGCGAACGCGCGTCGAGCCGACGCGTGGTGCCGACGGTCAGCACGAACGCGGTCAGGCCGATCAGCAACCCCAGACCGAACCCGATCAGATAGGCCCAGCCGAGCCAGGGGTCGGCGTTATAGCCCGTCCGGAAGATCGGGCCAGCGATCGTGAACCAGAAGATGTAGGGGCCCGGGCTGAGACCGTTCATCAGCACGGCTTTGACGAAGCTCTGGCCGGCCCGACGCGCGTCGGGCGCTCCGACCGGCGGACGCCGCAAGTGGGTGTAAGACTCGTAGGCCAGATACAGCAGCACGATGCCGCCGCCGATCTGCAGGCTGCGCAAGGCCCAGTCGGGCAGGAAGGCCAGCGTGAAGAGCACCAACGCGATGATCGGTACGTCGCTGACGACGGGCGCGAAGACCAGCGGCAGGGTGTGGCGCGGACCGAAGCGGACGGCCTGAGCCAGCAGATAGGCCTGCAGCGGCCCCGGCGCGATCGCCACGGCAAGGCCGAGGCTGATCCCTTGAACGATGTAAAACTCCACGATGTGGTCTTTCTTCCTTCAGGTGGGGGCTACGACGCGAGCCCGGTCAAGATGGGCGGGCGCTGCTGGCGCCACCCGGCGTCCGACGTTTCTCGCTCGAACGTGTGAGCGATGCGCAACAGCGTCGCCTCGTCCCAGTCGGCGCCAAACAACTGTACGCCGATGGGCAGGCCCTGGTTGTCGATCCCGCCCGGGATCGAGACCGCCGGCACGCCAGCATGGTTGGCGTTCACGGCCAACAGGTCCGCGTACTGCATCAGCACCGAGTCGCCATACATCGCGCCGATTTCGAAAGCCGTCGTCGGCGTGGTCGGGGTCAGCAGCGCATTGAGGCGGTACGGCCCGGCCGGGTCGAAAATCGACTCGAAGTCGCGGCGGATCAATGTGCGTACCCGCAGGGCGCGCTGGTAATACTGAGACGAGTACGCGGCGCCCGACACGTACATGCCCATGAGCACGCGCAGTTTGGGCTGGCGGCCGAAGCCCTCGGCGCGCGACTTGCGGTACATGTCGCGCAGGTCGGCGATCGGCCGCGCCGTGCGATGGCCGTACTTGACACCGTCGAAGCGGTGCAGGTTCGACGCGGCCTCGACGCGCGAGATCACGAAGTAGACGGGGATGCCGAACGAGGTGTTGGGCATCGGTACGTCTTCGACGATCTCGGCCCCGGCTCTTGCCAGCGCCTCGGCGGCCGCGCGAGTGGTCTCGACGATCTCGGACGGGAGTTCAGTGTCACGGATTTCGCCGGTGGTCGGGTCGGGGTAGCGGATGCGGAAGTAGTCGGGGCTCAGACCGATGCGCATACCGCGCACGCCCTGATCGATCAGCGCCGTATAGTCGGGCACTGGCACCGCAGCAGCGGTCGAGTCATGCGGATCCTGGCCCGACATGGCCTGGAGCGCCAGGGCTGCGTCGCGCGCGTTGCGGGCGAGGGGGCCCGGGCAGTCGAGCGATGACCCGAATGCGATCAGGCCGTAGCGGCTGACGCGCCCGTAGGTGGGCTTCAGACCGACCACGCCGCAGAAGGCGGCCGGCTGGCGGATCGAGCCGGCGGTGTCGGTGCCGATCGAGAGAGCCGCTTCGCCGGCAGCCACGCTCGCCGCGCTGCCGCCTGATGAACCGCCGGGCACGCATTTTGCATTCCAGGGGTTGCGCGTCGTGGGCCGAAAAGCCGACGATTCGGTCGATGAGCCGTAGGCGTATTCGTCGAGGTTGACCTTGCCGATCACGACCGCGCCCGATGCCTCGAGCCGCGCGACCGGAGTGGCCGTATAGGGCGCGACGAAGTCCTCGAGCATCTTGCTGGCCGCGGTCGAGGGCGTATTCGCCACGCAGAAGATGTCCTTGACGCTCAGAGGCACACCCGCCAACGGCCCGGGGTCCTCACCACGAGCGACCTGAGCGTCGATGGCGTCTGCCCGCGCGAGCGCGCGCTCGGCTTGCAGCGAGATGAAGGCGTGGACGTGGCCGTCGCCGGGAGCGTTGTCGGCGGCGCCGGTGGTCGTCGGGCGGTCGCCATCGACGGCTTCGATCCGGCTCAGAGCGGCTTCGATGACGGAGCGGGCGGTCAGAGCCCCCGAACGGACCTGGCTGGCGACGTCGTGGGCGGAGAGGTCGGGTAGGGCTGAGGTGTTCGACATGAATGGGTTGGCGGCGTTGGGTCGCTTTGAAGGCGGGAGGGTGCAGGGCCTACAGGTCCCGCAGGAGCTAAAGCTCCTGATGTGGGATCTCGGGGACGATGAAGTAACCGCCCTCGGATTCGGGCGCGCCACCCAGAAGCACCTGGGCCAGGTCGCTGGGGACGGGCACGTCTTCACGCAACGCCGCTCGCACCTCAGGTGGATAGGCCACGCCGCGAGCCGCCGGCGGTACGTCGTCGGCGACCTCGATGCGCTCGAGCTCGCGGATCGCCTTGAGCTGCTGGTTCAGCTCGTGCCGCAGGTAGCGGGCTTCGTCGGGTTCGAGTTCGAGCGCCGCAAGCTCCACCAGGTAGTCGAAAAGCTCGGGCGTGATGGTTTCTTCCATGTAGTTGGGCCTCGGATGTCCCGCCGGATGTCAAGCGATTGTACTTGGCCGGATGGAGGGCGTCAAAATCGGTCGAAACGCTCGCGCCCGCCGGTCGTTCGCCGCCGGCATCCTGGGCTGAATCCGCCCGGAAATCGGGCCGTGGCCGAATCGCCGCAGGGTTCGACGGCGTGCGCGCCCGATGCGGGTCAGCGGATTAAGTCGGGCTTTATTGGCCATCGCTCTAA
Organism: Anaerolineales bacterium; assembly: GCA_044226485.1. GTDB lineage: Bacteria > Chloroflexota > Anaerolineae > Anaerolineales > UBA6663 > UBA6663. Next base: position 79,736 of record JBGAGY010000018.1, on the reverse strand, counting down.
CCTTCCATATAATGGTTATGTTGGCTTGTTCACCTCATGACAGAACTTGACGCATCTACTCCCGATGCCTCGACGGGCCTGGACGCGACCGGTAACGGCCGGGTCGAGAGCGAGTCGACTCCATCGCGCGCCGTCGCGTCGGCCTCAACCGGCCCCGAGATCGTCGTGCAGTCGACGCTGCCGCCGGCTGGCTCGCCGCCGGTCGTGCGAGTGTCGTTGGAGGTGCCCGTCGGCGTCGCGATCAGCATCCATGTCGAGGCGCACTCGACCAGCGAACCGGCTGTCGTGCGCACCGAGACGCTGGTCATCGGACGGGCTGATGCTCCGCTGAGACTGCAACCTGCCGCCGTACCCTCCGTCGATCACGCGTTGAGTGTCGATCCGACGCCGGCTGTCGATGCGCCGGTGGCTGCGTCGCCCTCGGGCCCCGTGGCGCCGGTTGCCTCGGCTCCGCAGGCGTTGTCGGCGGCGCCGTTGATCGCGCCGGTCGCCTCACCGCTGTCGCCCGAGGCTATGCCGGCCGAGCCGCCGCCGCTCGAGACATCGGCCGCTGTGCGCACGGCGCGACGGGCCTGGAGTCAGTTTCGGACTGACGCTTTTCCCGTCACGCGCCTGAACCTGATCCTGTTGGGCGCGATGTTGGGGCTCTACGCGCTCACCCGCCTCGTGTCGCTCGACCAGTTCCCGATTTACTTCTTCTCGGATGAGGCCAGCATCGCGTTGCTCGGACGCACCGTCGTCCAGAACGGTTTCACCGACTCTGCCGGGAACCTGCTCCCCGTGTACTTCGAGGCCGCGCCGCAGCGCTTCACGCCGGTCGTGACGGCCTATGCGCTCGGCCTGGCGACCAGCTGGTTCGGCAACAGCATCGAGATCGTGCGCGGCACATCGGCCCTGATTTCTATCCTGGGCGTGGCGGCTGTCGCGCTCGCCGCTCATCGCGTGTTCAAGGCGCGGTTCTGGTGGGTGACGATCCTGATCTTCACGCTGTCGCCGATCTGGCTGATCCACAGCCGAACGGCTTTCGAAGCGACGTCGACGGCCTCGTTCTTTGCCGGGTTCCTGTTGTTCTATCTGCTCTATCGCGAGCGTTCACCGTACTACGGCTTCCCGGCGCTCTTCTGTGGCGCTCTGACGTTCTACAGTTATTCGAACGCTCAGGCCGTGATGGCCGTAACCGGCGTTCTGTTGCTGGCTTCGGACTTCAAGTACCACTGGCGCCTGAACCGCAAAATCCAGATCGCGTTGATCATCTGGGCACTGGCGATGGCCTGGCCGCTGATCTCGTTCCAGCTCGGCCATGAAGATGCGCTCGGCACGCACCTGCGCGCCGTCAACTCATATCTGTTCTCGCAGGACCTGTCGTGGGGCGAGAAGCTGTGGATGTACGTCCAGCGCTACGCCTATGGCATCAGCCCGCAATACTGGTTCCTGCCGAACACGACCGACCTGCCGCGTCACCGCATCCCGGGTCAGTCACAGCTGCTGGGCTGGGCGTTCCCGTTCTTCTTGCTGGGCGTATGGGTGGTGGTGCGACACATCAAATCGCCGACGCACCGGGCCGTGGCGCTCGCGGCGCTTGCGGCGCCCGCCGGCGCGGCCACGCTCGAGATCGGCGCTGCCCGGGTGATGACCTTCGTGCCGGCCGCCATACTCCTGGCGGCCCTCGGGATCGACTGGCTGATCGCGCGGTTGCCGCGCCTCCAGGTGCCGCGTATCGAAAGCCTGTTCGCCGCGTTGTTGGGGCTCGGAAGCTTCGCCCTGACGGCGCTCACGTTCCAGGCGGCGCCGCTCTGGTTCACCGACTACGGCCTGTACGGTATGCAGTACGGAGCCAAGCAGATTTTCGTCGACGTGATCCCTGCGCTGCTGAAGGCCAATCCCGATAACATCGTCATGGTGTCGTCCACCTGGGCCAACGGCACGGATCGCTACCGCGAGTTCTTCCTCAGTGGCAACGCCTACGACCATGTGGCGATCCGCGGCATCGACTGGTATCAGAGCCACTACGAGTCGCTGACGCCCAACATCGTCTTCGTCGGCACGCCCGCCGAGTTGAAGTCCGCGCAGGACAGCGGCAAGTTCGAGGCGATCACGCCCGAGCAGACCCTGTCGTATCCGGACGGGAGCCCGGGTTTCTACATCTTCCGCGCGGGCTACACGCCCGAAGCCAAGGCCATGTTCGATGCCGAGGCCGAGGCGCGCAAGCGCCCAGTGGTCGACGAGGTGGAGCTCGACGGCCAGACGGTCGCCTTCACGCACTCGCTTTTCGACATGGGCACTGTGGCGCACCTGCTCGACAACGATCCGTTCACGCTGGCGCGCGGCATGGAAGCCAACCCGCTGCTGCTCCAGATCGACTTCCCGACGCCGCGCGACATCACGGCCGTGAACCTCACGACCGGCACGATGGACCTTTTTACCGTCACGGCGAACGCCTACACGAACGTCGACGGCGAACCGGTCACTGTGTCGCGCGAATTCACTAACGCGGGCCCCGACCCGTCGCTAAGGTTGGAGCTGCCGAAGCTCGATGGGCCGATCGCGCGTCTATCCATCGTCATCCACGACGAGTTGTCCGGCGACCACGCCAACATCCACGTCAGGGAGTTCTCTCTTGAACCCTGAGACTCGCCGACCCTGGTTGACCGTCTTTGTGCCGGCCTACAACGAACGCTCGGGCCTGGCGCAGAGCGTCTGGCGGGTGCTCGCCGCGCTTGACCGCTTCGGCGTGGCCGCCGAAGTGTTGATCGTCAACGACGCGAGCCGCGACGACACCGCCGCAGTGGCGGCCGCGATGGTCGAACTCGACCCGCGCATCCGCTGCGTGTCGCACCCGACCAACCGCGGCCTGGGCAGCGGCCTCACGACCGCCATCGCAGAAGCTCGCGGCGACTGGCTCATCCTCGTCCCGGCCGATCTGGCGATCGACCCCGCCGACCTGCGCCGCTATTTCGAGTCGTCGTCCAATGCCGACGTGGTGGTCGGCGTGGCCGACGTGGATGTCGACTACTCGTGGTTCCGCCGGCTTGTGCACGCCGCGAACATTCGCATCGTGCAGGTCCTGTTCGGGATGCGCGAGCGCCAGTTCCAATACATCTGCCTGTACCGGCTGGCGGTGCTGCGCATGCTGACGATCGAGTACATCCGCAGCGCGTTCTTCCACGCTGAGGTGCTGATCAAGGCTAAGGCGATCGGCGCGCGCCTGGTCGAGGTCGACGTCCGCTATGTGCCGCGTCAATCGGGCAGGGCGGGCGGCGCGCGCGGCAGCCTGATCCTGCGCACCCTGCGCGACATGTCAGTCTTCTGGCTTCGCGGCGGCGCCGCCGCGGTCCGGCAATCGGCCCCCGAACGCCGCACGCTCGGCTGATCTTCGTTGCCCGTACGCGGATCACGCGGATGCGAGCTGCGGAGGGCGCAGACTGTTGGCGTAGCGTCACGTCTCCCTTCGCCCCTCCCACTGGCTCCAGGCTTCTTGTGTTACCCTTCGCGTCTACATGCCCTCAAGACGCCCGCGCCTTGTGACCCTCTTCGCCATTCTTTTCATTGCGGCCGGCCTGTTTCAGGCACTTGGCGTGTTCGCCGCGTTCATGGGCTGGAGCCTGCTCAACTCGCTTGAGTTGACGGTGTCGCCGGTCTACCTGCCCTTGCGCAATGGCCTGCTCGCCGTCGTGTTCGTGGCCGTGGGGGTCGGGCTGTGGCGGTTGCGCCGCTGGGGCCTGCGACTGGCCCTGATCGCTTTGCCGGTCGTGGCGGTCTGGGCGCCGATCGAGCGCGTTGCGCTCGGCCGCTCTGAATTCGCCGCGACAAGCCTGCCCTGGACGATGGCGCTCTCGGCGATCTGGCTGGCTCTGACACTTGGAGTCGTCTGGCGGTCGCGTCGGTTGTTCTCTTAGGAAGCCTTGGCCGCGGAGTGCGCCGATTTCGGTCGAACTCACTTCTACGCCCCAGATCGACCATCAGCGTCAGCCGCGAAATCCGCGGCTGACTCCGCTGCCCCTCTGGGGGCCACTGCACGCCGGTATAATCCGATTCATCTCTTCCGCATCGAAGACAGGATGTCCATGGACTCGATCTCCAAACTTCGCTCGCTCAAAGAACAGGCCAAGCAGGGCGGCGGCCCCGAACGCGTGGCGGCCCATCACAAGCGCGGCCGGCTGACGGCTCGCGAACGCCTCGACCTGTTGCTCGATCGCGGGTCGTTCCGCGAGCTCGATCCCTTTGTCGTTCATCGCACCCAGGACTTCGGGCTCGACAAGCAGAAGTTCCTGGCGGATTCGTGCGTGACGGGCTGGGGCACGATCGAAGGCCGGCTGGTGTACGTCTACTCGCAAGACTTCACGGTCTTCGGCGGCTCGCTGGGCGAGGTGCACGCAGCCAAGATCTGCAAGATCATGGACATGGCCATGAAGACCGGCGCGCCCGTCATCGGCCTGAACGACTCGGGCGGGGCGCGCATCCAGGAAGGCGTCGTGTCGCTCGGTGGCTACTCCGACATCTTCCTCAAGAACACGCTGGCCTCGGGCGTGGTGCCGCAGATCTCGGCCATCATGGGGCCGAGCGCGGGCGGCGCCGTCTACTCGCCGGCGCTGACCGATTTCATCTTCATGGTGAAAGACACGTCGTACATGTTCGTCACGGGCCCTGACGTGGTCAAGTCGGTGACGCACGAGGATGTATCGTTCGAGGAGTTGGGCGGCGCCAGCGTGCACTCCGCGCGTTCCGGCGTTTGCCACAGGGTGGCGCAGAACGAGTCGGATTGTCTCTATCTGCTCCGCAAGCTGCTGAGCTATCTGCCCCAAAACAACATGGAGGATCCGCCCTTCGTCAAGACGTCGGACGATCCGCTCCGCATGGAAGCCGCGCTCGACAGCATCGTGCCCGACAACCCGAACAAGCCCTACGACGTCCGCCAGGTGATCAGCCTGATCGTCGACGGCGGCGACTTCTTCGAGATCCACGAGGAGTTCGCCCAGAACGTGGTCGTCGGCTTCGCGCGGCTCGGCGGGCACAGCGTCGGCATCGTGGCCAACCAGCCGATGGTGCTGGCCGGCGTGCTCGACATCGACGCCTCGGAGAAGGCCGCGCGTTTCGTGAGGTTCTGCGACTGCTTCAACATCCCGATCATCACGTTCGAGGACGTGCCTGGCTTCATGCCCGGCACCAAACAGGAGCACGGCGGCATCATCCGCGCCGGCGCCAAGCTGCTCTACGCTTACTGCGAGGCGACGGTGCCGAAGCTGACCGTGATCACGCGCAAGGCCTACGGCGGCGCCTACTGCGTGATGAGCAGCAAGCACATCCGTGGCGACCTCAACCTCGCCTGGCCAACGGCCGAGATCGCTGTCATGGGCCCCGACGGCGCGGTCAGCATCATCTTCCGCAAGGAATTGTCAGAAGCCGCGGACCCCGTGGCACGCAAGGCCGAACTCGTGCAGGAGTACCGCGAGAAGTTCGCCAACCCGTACGTCGCGGCCGGTCGCGGGTTCATCGACGACGTGATCGAGCCCCGCGAAACCCGCGCGCGCCTGATCAACGGGCTCGAGATGCTCGAGAACAAGCGCGACAGCAATCCGCAGAAGAAGCACGGCAACATCCCGCTGTAAGGCAAAAGACAACGGGCCTGGGCGGCGCGCCGCCCAGGCCCGTTTCTGTTTTCTAGTCGCGGTACTGTCTGAGGAACTCGCGCGCTTTGCTGTGGGTGAGGGTGCGCAGCGCGGTCAACCGGTCGGCGGGTGAGCGGCTCGGGTCCTGGATCAGGCGTGTGTAGGCCGTCGACGTGTCGATGTCGTTGAGCATGTCGAGGAACAGGCTGGCGCGGTCGCGCATGGCCTGTCCTTCGCTGCGGGCCGTCGGCGTGAGGAACTCGCTGATGACGTTTTGCACGGTGGCGGCGCAGGAGTTGATGCAATCGTTAAGGTTGCGCGGGCCGTTGGGCACGCCGTTGACGAGCAGGGTCAGGTTGATCAGGAAGATCTTGATCAGCCCGCCCGCGTGCAGCAGATCCTCGCGATACGGCCGGCGCTCGAGGCTGCCGACGTAGAGCATGTCGTTGATGTCGGCGTCGTGGAAGCTCGCCGCCAGGCGCATGCCCACGATCTTGTCGGGCCGCGAGATGTCGACCAGCAGGCCGGGCGTGATCTCCGGATCGCGCAGGCTGAGTTCGAAAAGCGTTCGTTTGTAATAGGCGCCGAATTGATGGCCGATGACGGTCGTCAATACCTCGCCCTGGTCGTCGCGCGAGAGTGCGTCGAAGCCCAGCGCCGGATCGCCCGTGACGATGTAGGCGCTGACCAGGTGGTGCGCGGCATCGTAGACGGCCGAGTAGGTGTCGACGGCCGGATCCAACCTCCGCCGCAGGCCCAACCAGAGCAGATCGAGCTGGAAGTCGCTCAACCCCAGCAGGCCGCGGGCGCGCTCGCGAAAGACCGATTCGGCCTGAGCTGGCGTGACGGCCTTCGGCAGCAGGGCGGCCAGGTCGTCGCGCGGGATCCATTTGCCAAGGTCGTGGCTGAAGGTGCAGGCGTCGAGCAGCAGGCTGTCTCGGCGGCTCATCAGCACCGGCGCGCCCGGCGGCGTGGCCCGCACCAACTCGTTGTAAAACAGCCAGTGGGCGCGGTTCGAGACATGGCGCAGGTGATCGAGCTGCTCGTACTGGTCAGGGCGCACAGACAGATACGCGTTCGCCCGGGCCTGGACGGACTCGACGAAGCCCAACAGCGGGTCAGGGGCGACATCGGTCATGGCGGCGCGATTGTACTGCGTTTCGCTCTACGGCACAGTTTGGGCCGGTTGAAGGACCTTAAATCGCCGCAAAATCGAGGCACGAAGACGCTAGGGGCTATTTCGCCCGGGCTGACCGGGCCGCGTAAAGCGCCAGCGAAGCCGCGACGGCCGCGTTGAGCGACTGGACATGCCCGTGCATGGGCAGGTGGATGAGGAAGTCGCAGCGATCGCGCACCAGGCGGCGCAACCCGCTGCCTTCGTTGCCAATGACCAGGCCGAGCGCGCGGTCGAGGTCGACCCTGTCGATCGACTGGCTGTCCTCGGCCAGGTCAAGCCCGGCCAGCCAGACGTCGCGCTGGCTGAGCTTGCGCATGGCCTCGACCAGGTTGGGCACCTGGGCCACCATCAGGTGCTCGGCCCCGCCGGCGGCCGTGTTCACCACGGTGGGCGTGATCTCACAGCCTCGCCGCTCCTGGATGACGACGCCGTGCACACCCATGGCGTCGGCCGTGCGCAGGATCGCGCCGACGTTGCGCGGATCCTGCACCAGGTCGAGCAGCAGCACGAGCGGCGGCTCGCCGGCGCGCTCGGCCGCGGCAAAGATATCGTCGAGCGCGGCATACGGATAGGGCCCAACCTCGAGCACCACGTTCTGGTGGCGTTCACCGTGGACCAGCAAATTGATCGCCTTCTTGTCGCTGTCGTCGATGCGCACCCCGCGCTTTTGCGCGTCTTGAATCAGGTCCTGCGAATCGCGAAGATCCGCGTCGCGCGCGACAAGCATCCGATACGGCCGGCGTCGGCCGGCGCGCAGGCATTCGCGGATGGCGTTGCGCTTGAAGAGCAGTTCTCGTGTCATGGATCTCTTTTCGCGTGGCGTTTGGTAGGTCGACGCCCGGATGCCGAGTATAACCTCGCGGGGTGAGCGGAGTCTTGGCCGCGGATTTCGCGGAAGGATGGTGCTGGAAGATCACCGGTGGCGGTTGTTCGGTGCCGCAACGCCGACCAGCGACACACTTTCGCGAAATCCGCGGCCCAACTTCCTGCTCCACGTTTTTCCCGATGGTCAGCGGCACCCAAAGCCGCGTAGGATCGCGGCATGCGAAACCGGATCTCGTACGCTCTGTTGTTCTGTCTAGTCGCGTCATTCCTCTGCCCGGCCCCGTTCGCGCGAGCCGCGGGCGTGGTCACGAATTGCACCGATGCGGGCCTGCGCGCCGCAGTGGCCGGCGGGGGCACCGTCACGTTCAACTGCGGCACGGCCACCATCGTGCTGTCGAGCCCGATCACGTTGACGGCCAACACCGTCATCGACGGCGGCGGCGTCATCACGCTCTCGGGCAACCACGCCACAGGCCTGTTCATCAGCAACAACAACCTGACGATCACACTCCGCGGCCTGACGCTGCGCGATGGCCGCAGCGCCGATCAGGGCGGCGCACTCCGAACCGGCTCCTACAACAACCTGACGATCGATACCGTCACCTTCACCAACAACGTCGCGTTGCGGGACGCGGCCGCCTGCGACGGCGGCGGGGCTGTGTTCATCGGCGGCGGCAGCACGGCGTCCATCGTGGCGAGCACGTTCACCAACAACCGCGCCAACAACGGCGGCGGCATCAACAGCCTGCGCACCGATCTCACGTTGCGCAACAGCACCTTCACCGGCAACCAGGCCGTGCATAGCGCCGCCATGGACGATCGCGGCGATTGCGGCGGCGGCGGGGCCGTCTACATCGATGGCGCCAACTCGTTCTCGAAATCGAGCACCATCTTGCTGCAGGGCAACACCTACACCAACAACCTCACCAACAACCATGGTGGCGCGATCTTCATCGGCGTCTATGCCAACGAGTCGGTCACGGTCGACACAAGCACGTTCACGGGCAATCGCGCCGGCCTCAACACGAACGGCGAGGCCGGCACCGGCGGCGGCATCTGGTTCGGCCGCGGCGATCCCGGCCAGGCCACGCCGCCGCTGACGCTCACCCGGCTGGCGTTCTGGAACAACCACGCCGACGCGCAGGGCGGGGCGCTGTGGGTGGATGCGTCGGCCAATCTGACCAACGTGACCTTCGCGGGCAACGAGGCCGTCAACCCGACGTCGCTCGCCGCCGATGATTGGCGACGCGGCAACGGCGGCGCCTTCGCCGAGAGCCTGTTGAGCGGCGAGCCGCCCGTCAACATGGTCAACGTCACCTTCGCCAATAACCACGCCGGATTCAACGGCGGCGCCATGGCCGCGGATGCTGTGACGCTGCGCAACGTGCTCTTCAGCGCCAACACCGGCGACAACCCCTGGGCGATCCAGCAGCACTGCACCAACGCGGTCACCAACCAGGGCGGCACGTTCCAGTACCCGAACCGCAACCCGAACCCGAACTACTGGAATGAAACGAACTGCGCGGCCTCGCTGACGATCGCTGACCCGCTCCTGGGCGGCGCCACCGCCGACACCCAGTCGGGCCTCGCGCTGCAGCCTGCCAGCCCGGCCATCAATGCCGGCCTCACTTGCCCGGCCGTCGACCAGCGCGGGCTGGCGCGACCGCAGGGCGCGGGCTGCGACAGCGGCGCGCTCGAGCTGGGTCTCACGGTCTCGCCCGGCGCGCTCGGCCCGACCGACACGCTGCTTACGGTGCGCGGCGCCGGCTTCGCTCAAGCGGCTACGATCACCTGGAACGGGCAGGCCCGTCCCACCACCCGGGTCGACGCCACGACCTTGCGGGCAACGCTCAACGCCGGCGATGTCGCGGCCCCGGGGACGGCGTCGGTGGGTGTGACCGCCAGCGGAACTTGGTCCGCCGTGTCGATCAGCGTGTGGTCACAAGTCGATCGATTGTGGTTGCCGAACCTGTCGCGCTGAGGTCGATCACGGAGTCAGGATCACGAAGTCGGCACCGTCGGGCGTGGTCAGGCGCGCGCCGCTGATCGGGTCGTATAGGCCGACCCGATAGCGCAAGGCGCCGGCTGCGTTCCGCAGCGTCACGGCGTCGCTCACGTACTCGCCAGCGATCCACGACGTGGTCGGCCGCGCGCCGTCCAGCGGCGGCGAGTCGTGTTGGCTCAGGATCGTGTCTGTCGCGTCGAGCGCATGGACGAACACGGTGTAGCTGACGTCGCTGGTGCCAAGCGCCTTCCAGATGAGCCTCAGTGAACCGTCGTCGGCGCGCGTCCAGCCGATAAGCTCGGCCACTGACCCGAAGGTCGCGCCCACCGCGTGCTCGTAGGCCGGCGGCTCGAAAGATCGCTCCGGGGCGCGCACCTCAAGCTCGCCCAGGACGACGGCGTCGCCCACGGCTGCGGAGCCGTCGAGCACCTGCAACGCCACGTCGTAATGCCCACCCTTCAGATCCGCCGGGACCCTGACGTCGAGGGGCGCGCGCAACGGACAGCCGGGCTGCCAGGCTGACGTCGGGTAGTCCTCGTTGACGAGCGCCAGTGTGCGGCTCGCGGCGACGCGGCCCGCGGCGTCGATGAGGCTGATTTGGCCTACGAGGTTGCGGTTGGTGCCGTTCTGCGGATCCCAATACGCCGTGAAAACCAGATCATCGCCGACGTTGAGTGACGTCGTCGTCCAGTCCACGCCGAGCAAGGTGATCGGCCCAAGGTCGGCATCGAGCCCTGTAAGTGGTTCGAGGGGCGGCGACGCAGGCGGGCAGGTCACCGTCACGTGGCCGATCGTCACCGGCGCGCTGAGGGGAACGCCGTCAGCCTGGCGATACACGATGGCTGCCAGCTGGTAGTCGCCGGGCGGTGTGCCGGCGTAAGACGCCAAGGCGTGAGCATCGCGGGCGTAGTCGTCGACCGACCAGCGCGACGTCGGAAAGCCGGCCGGGTTCTGCGAGTCTGATTGGCCGAAGAGGTGGCCGCTGGCGTCGCGCAGACTGAGCTGGATGCTGTAGTCCTCGCGCGCAGGCTGCAGCGCGCGCCAATACAGGTTGACGTTCAGAGCCGAACCGGCCGCGATCTGCTCGGCGGCGATCCGAACGCCGATCAGACGCATCGCTCCGCCAAAGTCGACGCTCATCGGCGGCACGCCGTCGACGACATCGCCATGAAGGCTGGAGTGCGCGAAAGGCGTGTCGATCTCGATGGTCGTCTGGCGATAAACGACGACGGCCAACCCCACCACGATCACGACGGCGAGCTCGGTCCATCCGACTCCCGACCACTGCTGCGACGCAGCGACTCGCATGCGCCGCCGCCAGGCGAAGACGACCAATGCGGCCAGCGCGAGCAACCCGATGGCCGAGATCGCGCCCCCGGCCTGTCGCGCGGGTGTCGTGCCGAAGTCGAGGTCGATCACCGAGCGGCCCGCCGGGACGGCCACGCTGATTCGGCCATCGGGCACCGTCGGTGTGATCGGCGCCTCGACGCCGTTGACGACGGCGCGCCAGCCCGGGAACGCGAAGACGTTGAAAACAGCTGTGAAGGCGCTCGTGCTGTCGATCGTGACCTGCTGGCGCGTGTAACCGACTCCGCTGGTCGTCGCACGCGCATCCGTGGGCAGCGAGCCGCGATCCAGCCGGTCGATCGGCGCGCCCTGAGCATAGGCCTCACGCAGAGCGTTGGCGTCCGGCAGTTTCTCGACTGTGATCGGCAGGTACTCGCCCGCCGTCGTCGTGCCGATTGTGCCGGTGCGCCGCTCCCAATCCTGAATGTCGATCAGAGTCGGGTTAGCCGGCACGCTCGGGTCGATGCCGGCGTAGGTCCACGTCAGGCCGTACAGCATGAAGATTCCGGCGGCCACGGGCACCATCCAACGCCGCGCGGCCGGCCGCGCGACTCCTTCGACGGTCAGGCTACCCGCCAGAATCGCAAACAGCAGGCTGGCGGGGCCCAGCAGCCTTGTTGGAAACTGGATCAGGCTCAATCCGGGGATGTGCTCCCACACGACCAGGGCCCACGGCTGGGTCAACGCCGCCAGCCCAAGCGCGCCGATGGCCGCCGCGATGAGTGCGGCTCGCTGTCGAGTTCGATGCCGCCCCAGGGCGGCTAGAGCCGCAACCGCGAGCGCCACCTGCGGCCAGCCTAACGCTCGCGGAGTCTCGCCGCCGATGAGCGAGCGGTCGAATGCCTGCGGCCAGCTCAGCAACTCACCAAGACTCAAGAAGTAAAAGTGATAGTCGAGTTCCGGGGGACCATAGGCTCGCTCGATTTGGATCGCGCCGACTTCGAACACTACCGGCATCCAGTACCATGCCGACACGATGAGCCCGAGGGCCAGGGCGCCAACGCAAGCGGCCGTCGAACGCCACCTCTCGCGTCCGCCAGTCGCCCAGCCCAACGCGACGATCAGTCCGACCGCACAACCGCCGGCTACGGCCGTCGAGATATGGTGGATGAAGGCCATTACGGCGTACAGCGCCGCGGCCCGCGCGAACGTCCATAAACGCGGAGCTCGATGGAGCTCCCACAGCAGCCACAACAGCCAGGGCAGGAGCGAAAACCCCAGCGCCTCGGCCAACGTGCCGCGCCGCAGCGACATCAACACATACGGCGCGTACGCATAGGCGAGCGCGGTCAGCAGCCCGCCGCGCACGCCAAACAACGAACGCCCAAAGGCGTACGCGCCGAACGCACCGACGACGTCGGCCAGCGCGAATGCCGCCAGCGTCGCCGACACGAAGGTCAGGCCGAGGCGGTGCAGCAACACGATCAGGTACTGCGCGCCGGGACCATAGACGTTGAAGAGGGGGTAGCCATAGCCGTAGACCAGATCCGCGGCCCAGCGCGGATACCAGACACCCTGGCTGATCGCCCAGTCGAGCTCGACGGCTCGAAAGACGTGGATGGCCTGGTCGGGCCCGCCGGGCAGGGCGGTCACCCACCAGCGTGAGAGCGCTGGCAGAAGCGCGACCAGCAGCGCCAGCCAGGCCCAGCCGTCTCTTTCGCGACGCGGGCTCAACGCTGGCGCACTGGTTGGCGTTAACGAGGACACGCAGGCATTATAGCGACGGGGCTTTCAGGCTCAGCCGGCCAGCGCCTCGACCCGCCTGACGGCCACGCTCAGCCCGTCCTCGGCCCGCAGCTTCGCGCCAAGCACGGCGGCGTGCTCGCGCAGTCGCGGATCGAGCGTCAACCGCGTGATCGAGTCGGCGAGACGCTGAGGCGTCAGCCGATGGATCGGCAGGGGCGCCGGCCCGACGCCGAGCGTGCGGATGCGATCGCCCCAGAAGAATTGATCGAACCCGAATGGCACGATCTGCGACGGTCGCCCGTGCGTCAGTCCGAACCCGACGGTGCCCGATCCGCCGTGGTGGATCACGGCCGAGACGCGCGGGAACAGCCAGTCGAAGGGTGCCTGTTCGATGCCGAAAATACTCGACGGCAACGCGCCGCCGAGGCCGGCCCAGCCCGCGTTGAGCACGGCCCGCCGCCCGCTCAACCGCACGCCGTCGACGATCGTCCGGGTGAGCCGTGCGGCGTCGGGCACCGGCATGCTCCCAAATCCGACGTAGACCGGCGGCTCGCCGTCTTCGACGAAGCGCCTCAACGCTGTGGGCGGTTGCCAATCAGGCCAGCGCGGCAGCCACCAACCTGTGATCGCGATATCGTCGCCCCAATCTGACGGACGTGGCACGACGTGCTCACTGAACCCGTAGATCATGGGATCGCGCCCCCGCCCAGCCCAAGGCCCGGAAGAGGGCAGCCGTCGCAGGCCGAGACTGCGCGTTCGCCAACGTTGGATGGCCGCGCCGAAGAGGAACCACAACGCGTGCTCGGCCAGCGTGTACGAATAGGCGTTATAGCCACGCAGACCGGTTGGCCCGGGCGGAAAGGCCATCATCGGCCAGGCACACGTCCGGCTGAGCGGCATCACCCCGACCGCGAGGCTGCGGATGCCGAGCTGCTCAGCCAGGTCGGCGCCGTAGATGTTACCCGGCAACTGATTGAGAATGAGCTCAGTGTCACGCAAAACGGGATCGGCCAGGTCGCGGCCGATCCCGTCTGCCAGTCGTGCAAAGGAGCGTCTGAGGGCCAGCACGCTGGCCACCGGATTGCGCCCGCCGCTCAGCAATCCGTTTCCGGCGGCCAGCACCAGAGCTTGAGCGTCGCCGCCAATGGCATGGAAGTCCAGGCCGGGGTCGCGAAACACGTGCTCGAATGTTTTGAACGAGGCCACGCGCACGCGGTGACCGCGCTTGCTCAAGGCCACGCCCAGCGGCACAAAGGGCTGAACGTCGCCGCGCGATCCAAGGGCCAGCAACGTGATGCGCATGCCTGGCCGGCTTCGTTCAGTTCGCGATCTTCCAACTCGTGCCGGCCTTGCCGTCTTCGAGCACCACGCCGAGCACCTTGAGTTGATCGCGGATGCGATCCGAGGCCGCGAAGTCTTTACGGGCCCGCGCGTCCTTGCGCATCTCAATCAGCAACTCGATCAGGCCGGCCTCGCGCTCGGCGGAACCGTTCGCCGCAGCTTCAGCCTTCGGCAGGACCCCGAGGACGTTGCCCGCGATCTCGTCGAAGAGCGCGACAAGCGCTGCGACGTCGCCTCTCACCGGCGCCGTGGCAGCGTTGATCAGCGTGTTCGACTGGCGCGCCAGATCCTGCACCACGGTCAGCGCCACCGGCGCGTTGAAGTCGTCGTTCATCGCGTCGATGAACCTGGCCCGCAATTCCTCGACGGCCTTGGCGACCTCCGCGGTCTGCGGTCCGCCGTCGGCCGTCCTCGCCAGCCACTGCCTGGCCGCCGTGTACGCCCCGGCCACGCGTTCCCAACCGCGGGTCGAGGCTTCGAGCGCGGCATCGGAGTAGTCGATGGGGCCCGAGTAGTGCGCCGAGAGCATGAAGTAGCGGATGGCCTCGGGCCGGTTCTTGGCGAGCGCGTCCTTGATGCGCACGACGTTGCCCAGGCTCTTGCTCATCTTCACGCCTTCGAGCGTGAGCGAGCCGGTCAGCAGCCAGTAACGCGCGAAGGGCTTGCCGGTGGCGGCTTCCGCCTGCGCGATTTCGCATTCGTTGTGCGGGAAGATGTTCTCGCGCCCGCCGCCGTGGATGTCAAAGGTCTCGCCAAGGTATTTGGTGGCCATAGCCGAGCACTCGACGTGCCAGCCCGGGTAACCCCAGCTCCACGGGCTCGGCCACTGGAGGATGTGCTCGGGCGGCGCGTTCTTCCACAGCGCGAAGTCCTCGGGGTTGCGCTTCTCTTCGCGCACGGCCTCACGGTTGCCAGCTTCAAGCTCTTCGATGCGGCGGCCCGAGAGCTTGCCATACTCGGGGAAGGCGCTCACGTCGAAGTAGACCGAGCCGTTCACCTCGTAGGCGTGGCCGTTGGCCAGCAACACCTTGATCATCTCGATCTGCTCAGGGATGTGCGCCGAGGCGCGTGGCGAGATGTCGGGGCGGCCGACGCCGAGCGCGTCCATGTCTGCGAAGTACTCGCGCATGTAGGTCTCGACGACCTGCATCGGTTGCACCTTGTCGCGCGCCGCGCCCTTAAGGATGCGATCCTCGCCGCTGTCGAGCAGGTGGCCGACGTCAGTGATGTTCTGCACGTAGCGGACGCGCAGGCCGCGATAACGCAGGTAGCGCACGATGACGTCGAAGGCGATATAGGTCTTGGCATGGCCGATGTGCATGTAATCCTGCACGGTCGGACCGCAGACATACAGGTTGACCTGCCCGGGCACAAGCGGCTCGAAAGCCTCCTTCTTGCGGGAGAGCACGTTCGTCAGGGTGAGTTCAGCTGTCATGGCTCTTTCGAAAAACGCCGGCGCGATCGCCGCGCCGGCCTGGGATGACGGATGCCAGGGACCTGCGGTGGGCGTCAGCGGCCGTCTCGGCCGGTTCCCCCCGAGGCGGCCACCGCCGTGGTGTCGAGGCGGGCGAAGACCATGCGGCCCGCCGTGGTCTGGAAGATCTTGGTTACCACGACGTTGATCGTCTGGCCCATCTGACGCCGGCCTTCGTCGACGACCACCATCGTGCCGTCATCGAGGTACCCGACGCCCTGGTTGGGCTCCTTGCCGTCTTGCATGATCGTCACGCGCAAGGTCTCGCCGGGGAGGAAGACCACCTTCACGGCGTTGGCCAGCTCATTGATGTTGAGGACCTTGACGCCCTGCAGGCTGGCGACGTGGTTGAGATTGTAGTCGTTTGTCAGGACCGCGCAGTTGAGCTTCTTGGCGAGGGTCACCAGCTTGTCGTCGACTTCGCGCACACCCGCCGGGTCGGCATCCGTGAACTTGACCGGGACACCGCCGTCTTTCTGCAGCTGGTTCAACACCTCGAGGCCGCGCCGCCCGCGATTGCGCCGCAGGCTGTCCGACGAATCCGCAATGTGCTGCAGTTCGTTCAACACGAACTTGGGCACCAGCAGCGTACCGAGGACGAAGCCCGTCTTGGCGATGTCGGCGATGCGGCCATCGATGATGACGCTCGTGTCGACCAGCACGCTGACCTCGCGCTCCTTCTCTTTGTCCTTCTCGCGGTCCTTGTCCTTTTCCTTCGCCTCGACCGGTTTGCCGGGCAGGCGCGAGCGGAACAGGTTGATGATGTCCTTCTGGCGCATCACGAACACCTGGATGCCCAGCCAGGATAGGACAAGGGCGCTGACAAACGGCAGGATGCCGCTGAAGGGCTCAGGAAGCAGAGAGAGGGGGAAGGAGAGCAGCCCGGCGATGATCAGGCCCACGATCAGGCCGACCATGCCCATGAGCAGGACGGAGATGGGTAACTCGCTGACCCGGGACCTCACCCATCGCATCGGACGGGTGGTCAGGTAGGGCGTGATCGTCAGGCCGACGAGGGCGCCGACCGCGGCCAGGGTAACGGCCGTGAAGATCACGCCAGTGTCAATGTAAGGTGCAAGGGTCTCGCCTCCGAACCAACCCAACACTGCGAAACCCACCATCCCCAAAATGCGCAGACCGAACTCTACGCTGATCATAATGAGACCTCCGCCCGATAAACGAAAAACAGGCGAGCGACCGGATGACCCATCCGCACTCACCTGTTGCCAAGTTCACGCTTCCACTGCTGTGGGCGATATCGAGCCGTTGAAGCCCTCTATCGCCGCCCAAACGGGACCGAGAATAATGAATGAAAGGTTCGGTCTTCAGCGGTGTACGGATCGTGACATTGACATATGGGCGGGTGAAAACGAAGCCGATCGCGACGCGAACAATGAATGAATGATGATAAGTCGCGTTAGAAAGATTTTAACACTGGGACTATCCAGAGTCAATTTAGCGAACCTGAAAATGACGGCCAAAATCGCCGTTCTCACCAGCGGCTCAGAATGTGCGCGCTCCCAGAACATCTCTGTGGCTCCGGACGTCGGCCATTCTACTGGCGACTGTCCCAATCTGCCCGAACCCGCTGATGGGCTCAATCGCCCTGATCACCACGGTCCGACTTGCGGCCCGGAATAAGCACTTTGTCGAGCGCGTCGCGGACGGAACGGCACTGGATGATCTCCATCCCGTCGGGCCAGGTGTCATTCGATTTGCGCAGCGCCCGCGGGATGACGGCGCGCCGGAAGCCGAGTTGGTAGGCCTCGCGCAGGCGCTGGCTGAGCTGGCCGACGGCGCGCAGTTCGCCCGACAGGCCGATCTCGCCGACCAGCACACAATCCGCCTGGACGGCTCGATCGAGCGCCGACGACGCGATGGCCGCCGCCACTGCCAGGTCCGCGGCCGGCTCGTCGATCTTCAGGCCGCCGACGACGTTGACGAAGACGTCGTTCTCGCCCAACCGCACGCCAGCGCGCCGACCGAGCACGGCGATGATCATCAGCAGGCGATAGAGGTCGGCGCCGTTAGGCGTTCGCCGGGGCGCACCCATCTGGTTCGGGCTCGTCAGGCCCTGAACTTCGACCAGGATCGGGCGGGTGCCTTCCATCGTGACTGCGATCGCCGAGCCCGGCACGTTGACCATGCGCTCGGCCAGGAAGACCTCCGACGGGTTGGTCACCTCGAGCAGGCCGCTCCCGGCCATCTCGAACACGCCGACCTCGCTGGTCGCGCCGAAGCGGTTCTTGGCGGCGCGCAGCAATCGATAGGCCTGATAGCGATCGCCCTCGAGCTGCAGCACGGTGTCGACGATGTGCTCGAGCACGCGCGGGCCTGCCAGCGTGCCTTCCTTGGTGACGTGGCCGATCAGGAAGACCGCGATGCCCGAGGTCTTCGCCAGTTCCTGCAGCCGCGCCGCGCATTCACGCACCTGGCTGACCGAGCCGGCCGTCGATTCGAGGCCGGCCAGGTACACCGTCTGGATCGAGTCGATCACGAGCAACTGGGGTTTGACCTGCTGGACGTGCTCGAGGATGACGTCGAGGTTGGTCTCGGTCAATACGTAGAGCTGATCGGAGGCGACGGCTTCAGTCAGGCTGGCCGACGCATCACCGCCCTCCGCCGCAAGCCGGTCGGCACGCATTTTGATCTGGCGCTCCGACTCCTCGCCTGAGACGTAGAGCACCGGGCCGATCGACCCGACCATGTGCAGCGTCATCTGCAGGAGCAGTGTCGACTTGCCGATGCCGGGGTCGCCGCCGATGAGCACGATCGAGCCGGGCACGACGCCGCCGCCCAGCACCCGCGACAGCTCGCGAATCGGCACTGGCCAGCGCGCGTCGGTCATGCCCTCGACGTCTGCGAGTTTCTGCGGAGCCGAGCGCCCGTTGAGGCGGGCCACGCCACCGGCCCGCGCGTTGACCACCTTGGTCGGCGCCGCGATGGTCTCCTCGACCATGCTGTTGAACTCGCCACAGCCCGGGCACTTGCCCATCGGGCGGGGGGCCGTCCGGCCGCAGCTCTGGCAAACGTATTGTGTGCGGATCTTGCTCATAGCTTTGGGATTATAACATCTGTTCTATAAGAGATCGGGAGTGCCCCGAAGTCGCCCGATGTCGGGCTTTGCCCGACATCGGGCGACTTCGGGGCACTCCCGATCTCTTCCCGTTCGGCGTGATACCATCGCTCTCAACGTAACGCTCACCGCTCTCGGAGGTGCCCATGCCGTCTCGACAACTCTGGCTGCCCGCCGTCGCCGCTCTGGCGATCACCACCCTGGCCTGCGCGACCCTCGCCGAACCGACGCCTCCACCCTACGATTGGGCAACCGTCCCTCCAACCACGACGGCGCCGACCGAGCCGGCCACCGACTCGCCCAAGGATCCGACGGCTCTATCTGCCACCCACACGGTCGAACCCGCGGCGGAGCCTTCCGCCACAACGGCCCCCGACGGCCCCGCCACGAACATCGAGCGCACCTGGGAAGAACGCTCGTCGAGCAACTCCTTCACCGATCCGATCACGTACACGCTCGAAGTCAACGTGCCGCTCCTCCGCGCACCCGATCCAAATGACGCGCCTACCGCGGGCTTCAACGCCGTCGTGCAGAATGCCGTGGATGAGATGACGACGGCGTTCGTCGACGATCTCAGACAATATCCGCCCGACCCGGCCTTCAGCGGCGGCACGACGAGTTTCTTTCTGATCAACGTCACTCACTTCGCGTTGACACAGCGGCTGGTCAGCCTGCGCCTTGACGTCGGCGGTTACGTGGCCGGAGCCGCGCATCCATACAGCTTCAGCCGCACGATCAATTATGATCTCCAAGAGAGCCGCGAACTTGCGTTGGGCGACATCATGCTCCCGGGGACCGATTTCTTGACCCCGATCGCCGACTATTGTCGCGGGGAGCTCGAGAAGACCGATTTCTTCGCCGGCTTCGAAACTGGCGCCGATCCCACCCCCGAGAACTACCGCAATTGGACCGTGAGCGCTGACGGAACCAGCCTCGTGATCTCCTTCGATCCATATCAGGTCGGCCCATATGCCGCCGGCCCACAGGAGATCAAGATCCCGCTCGCAGACCTGGCCAGCCTTATCGACCCGGCCGGTCCCGCGGGCGAGTTCCTGAACTGACCGGCGGCAGCGAACAAACAGACGAACGACGAATGACGGAGGTTGAATAGCCATTCAACCTCCGTCATTCGTCGTTCGCCCTCACGGCACCTACCGCCGTCAGAAGTCCGCCGTTCGCGGTCTTCCTACCGAACCGCCCACAACGAGTTGGGCAGGGCGGTCGCCAGCACCTGCACGCCCGAAGGCCGCAGGACGTCGATGTCGAAGCTGCCATCGCCGTTAGCCACCAGGTAGTACACGTCAGCGCCGCGCCAGACGATCTCGACAACCGGCAGATCCAGTGAGCGAAGAGAGCCGTCGGGCTCAAGGATCTGGGCGTTGTTGACCACGTTGCGATGGCCGATGGCCAACCGCGTGCCATCCGCTGACCAATCGAGCCACTGGATCTCGGGCAGATCCGCGCCGCCCGGGCCCGGGTCGTCAGGCAGTCGCCGCACGGTGATCGAGTCAAGCTGGCCGCTCGCATCGCGCACGCCGTACGCCACGCGATCACCGAGGGGCGAGAGGCTCAGCACGCCGCCGAAGACGAAGTTGCCGGGCACAAGGCCGAGCGGCTCTTCGACGCCGGCCGTCGTGATGCGGTGCAGCGTGGCGTTCGTGTCTTCGGCCATCGGGTCGATCGACGGCACCGCGACGGTGAAGGACGAGCCATCCGGCGCCCAGTTTGCCTCAGGCTTGAACGCATATTCACTGTAGGTCATGATCGGATCGAACTCCAGCGCCGGCGTGATCGAGCTGGCCGCGAGGTCGAGCACCGAGATCGTGTTGGCGCTCGAGAGGGCTACATGCCCACCCGTCGGGCTGATCGCGAATCGGCCCGCTGTGCCGGCTGGCGCGATCTGGGCCAATCCGCTGCCGTCCACGTTCACGCGCCAAAGGTCGTTGTTCTGATACTCGCCCGGTCCGACGATGCCACCGGCCGGGACGTAGCGCGTGTCGAACAACAACGTCTGACTGCCTGGCACGAATGCGATCACGCGCGCCGAGACCATGTCATCGGGATTGGTGCCGGTGAGGTTCGTGTCGTTGGCGAGCGCCGTCGGGGCGAGGTCGCCCGAGACAGCCTTCGCGACCGAGATCGCGAAAAGGTCAGCCGGGCCGTCGGGGACTCCCAGGATATAGGCGACCCAGGTCCCGTCGCTTGACAATGCGGCGCCTTGCAGCGAGCCGCCGTCGACGGCCGTCAGCAGAACTTCGTTGCCGTCGTCAGCGCGGCAGTACAGCTGACCGACGCGCGTGTAGGCGACCTCGCAGCTCGGGCCGACCGGGGCCGCTGTGGGCGTCGGCTCGGGCGTGTTTGTGGGCGCCGAGACGGTGGGCGTGGCAGGCGCTTCAGCTGTCTGTGTTGGCGGTGTCGCCGCGGTGGGCGTCGCCGTCGAGTCGACCGGCGGAGCAGCGGGTGTGGGCGTTGCGGTGCCGCTGGCCAGACCACAGGCCAGTTGAGCGGCCGCAAGCGGCAGAACGGCCAGCAAAGTAAGTGAAGAACGAGGGGTCATGCAAGCGATCCTTTCAAACGACTGGCACTCGGGAAAGCGTTAGCCGCGACATCGGGATACATCGAAACACTCCCGATTTCTTCTTCCATTTCGTCACGACGCGTCGGTTCGACGACTGGTTCCCACCAATCGGGTCCGATTTTCGCATGCCGGGTCGTCATGCGGATCAGCCGAAAGACGGAAAATCAAAAAGGGCGCCTGAGCATTGCTCAGGCGCCCTTTTGACTGTCACTGACCCACTCAGGCCGGGGCCTCCGCCTCAGCGGCGGGAGCCGGCTCGACCGCCTCTTCGCGATCGACGGTCAGCGCCACGTCGTCTTCGCGCACGACGACCTTGATCGTGTCCCCGGGTTGGAAGCGGCCGGAGAGCACGCCGTCGGATACGGCGTCCTCGATCTTGTTCTGCACCACGCGGCGCAGCGGCCGGGCGCCCAGATCCGGGTCGTAGCCGATCTCGGCGATCTTGTCGCTGGCCTCGGGCGTCAGCTCGAGCTTGAGTTCATGCTCGGCCAGCCGCACCGACACCTTCGCCACTTCGAGCGACACGATCTGCTTGATCTCGTCGCGGGTCAACGGCCGGAAGATGATCGTGCCGTCGAGCCGGTTGAGGAACTCAGGCCGGAACACGCGCTTGAGCGCGTCGGTCAGCTTCTTGCGCAGCTCGTCGTAGGCCAGTTCTTCGGAAACCTTCTCGTCGCGCTTGATGTTGAAGCCGAGCGAGCCCTGACGCTTGATCATATCCGCCCCGACGTTCGAGGTCATGATGATGATCGCGTTCTGGAAGTTGACCTTCTTGCCCTTCGCGTCCGAGAGATGCCCTTCCTCCATGATCTGGAGGAGCATGTTGTGCGCCTCGGGGTGCGCCTTCTCGACTTCGTCGAAGACCACGATCGAGTACGGGCGGCGCCGGATGGCTTCGGTCAGCTGGCCGGCCTCTTCATACCCGACGTAGCCGGGCGGGGCGCCGACCAGCCGCGACACGGTGTGCCGCTCCATGAACTCGCTCATGTCGAGCTGGATCACGGCCTCTTCGCTGCCGAACATGAACTCGGCCAGCGTCTTGGTTAACTCGGTTTTGCCGACGCCCGTCGGTCCAAGGAACATGAAGCTGCCGATCGGGCGCTTCGGATCCTTCAAGCCGGCTCGGGCGCGGCGCACGGCCTTCGAGATCGCCTCGATGGCTTCGTGCTGGCCGACGATGCGCTCGTGCAGCGCGGGCTCCATCTTGAGCAGGCGCGCCGTCTCGGCCTCTGTGATCTGCGTCACTGGGATGCCGGTCCACATGCCGACCACCTCGGCGATGTCTTCCTCGAGCACTTGCGGGCTGCTGTCACGATCCCAGCCGGCGCGCATCTGGTCGATCTGGGCCTCGAGCTCGGCCTGGCGGTTGACAAGCTCCTGCGCGTCTTCCATGCGGTCTTCTTCGACAGCGAGCTGGTGCTCGGCGCGCAGGCCGCGCAGTTCACCGACCGCGGCCTTGAACTTGCGGGCCTCGGGGCTCTTGTACATGCGCACGCGCGACGAGGCTTCGTCGATCAGGTCGATGGCCTTGTCGGGCAGGAACCGGTCGGGCACGTAGCGGGCCGACAGCCGCGCGGCGGCGTCGATGGCGCCCTCGGTGATCACCAGCTTGTGGTGCTCCTCGTAGGCCTTCTTGACACCGCGCAGGATCTCGATGGTCTCGTCGATCGACGGCTCATCGACCTGCACCGGCTGGAAGCGGCGTTCGAGCGCAGCGTCGCTCTCGATGTGCTTGCGGTACTCCTCGAGCGTCGTCGCGCCGATCACCTGCAGTTCGCCGCGGGCGAGGGCCGGCTTGAGGATGTTGGCCGCGTCCACCGATGAACCGGCAGCGCCGGCGCCCACAAGCATGTGGACCTCGTCGATGAACAGGATGGCGTCGCTCTGCTTGAGCTCTTCGATGACGCGCTTGAGGCGCTCCTCGAACTGGCCGCGGTACATGGTGCCCGCGACCAACGAGCCAACGTCGAGCTGCAGGACGCGCTTGTCGAGCAGCGGCTCGGGCGTGTCACCGAGGACGATGCGCTGCGCCAGCCCCTCGACGATGGCCGTCTTGCCGACGCCCGGTTCGCCGATGAGGGCGGGGTTGTTCTTGGTGCGGCGCGCCAAAATCTGGATGACGCGCTCGATCTCCTGCTCGCGGCCGACGACCGGGTCGAGCTTGTTCTCTTCGGCCAGGGCGGTCAGGTCAGTAGCGAGCTGATCGACCAGCGGGGTCTTGGCCTTTTCCTTCTTCTGACGGCCTTCGCCGCTGGGTGTCACGGTCTGGCGTTCGGCCTTCTGTGAGCCCTGGGGCGGAGTGCTCGGCTGCTGCGACGGGCTCTCCTGCAACACACGCCGGGTCTGGCGGCGGATCTGCTCCGCCGAGACGCCAAGCTTCTTCAGCACATCGATGGCCACGCCTTCGTTCTGGCGCACCAACCCGAGCAGCAGGTGCTCGGTGCCGATGTAGTGATGGCCCATGCGACGGGCCTCGTCGACGGCCAGCTCGAGCACACGCTTGGTGCCCGGCGACAGATCGATCTTGGCCGTCGGCGTCGTCTTGTTGGCGCCTGTCAGGCGCTCGACGATCTCCTGGACGCGGCGAGTCTCGAGGCCCAGCTCGCGCAACACGCGACTGGCCACGCCGCCCTCCTCCTTCATGAGACCCAGCAGCAGATGCTCGGTGCCGATGTAGGCGTGCTTCATTCGCTCGGCTTCTTCTTGCGCCAGAGCGAGCACACGCCGGGCCCGTTGCGTAAAGCGCTGCAATTTATCAGACACAGGTGGTCTCCTCTCTCAGTGACGGGGCAGTGGCGACGATACGGCAACACACCACGGTCGCCTGGTATTCTATCAAACTAGCCTTGTTCCCTCGCCACCCCAAACGGGCAGGTGGTGGGCGCCCCCGAACAGATCATGCCCGATCAACTGCCACCGCGCAACGTTCGGAATGTGCACAGCGACGTCGCGTTTATAGGGCAGGTTCCAGATCGGAACACGCATTTCGTCTTGATTGCAGGATTGTTGCCCGAAATGTACGTTACTTCTATAAGATTCGTGTGAATGCTTGGAAAGAGTCTGCCGCAGGCTCCTTTTGGCGTTTTCGGCAGAAAACGGGAAAAGAAAGAGGCCGGGGGGATTTGCCCGGCCTCTTCTTTATTCATCTTCGGAGCGGTGAAGCTCAACCCTCGCTGTCGTCGTTCGACATCGCGACTTCGTCGAGGTTGGAAGCCAGCTGCTCCCAGTCGGCGTCGGCGTATTCGGCCGAGGCCGCGCGCTTCAGGCTCAGGCCGATGCGGCGCTTGTCCGGGTCGACCTTGAGCACGCGCAGGGTGACGCGCTGGCCCTCGCTGACCGCCGACTTCGGATGGTCGATGCGGGTGTCGGCCAGCTCGGAGACGTGGATCAGGCCCTCGACGTCGTCTTCGCCGTCGATCTTGGCGAAGGCGCCGAACTTCGTGAGCTTGGTGATCGTGCCCTGAACCAGCTGACCGGCCTTGTACTTGTCCTTGAGGACGGTCCACGGATCCTGCTCGCGGCGTTTGATCGACAGGCCGATGCGCTTGCGCTCGCGGTCGACGTTGAGCACCTCGACCTCGACCTCCTGGCCGACCTTGAGGACCTCGCTCGGATGCTGCACGCGCTTCCACGAGATCTCGCTCAGGTGCACCAGGCCGTCGGCGCCACCGATGTCGATGAACGCGCCGAAGTCCGCCAGGCTGATGACGTGGCCCTTGCGGACGTCGCCGGGCTTGATCTCGGCCAGCAGCTTTTCCTTCTGAGCCTCGCGCGACTCCTTGCTGGCGGCGCGCTCGGAGAGGATCAAGCGGTTGCGGCTGCGGTCGACTTCGATGACCTTGACCATCGCCGACTCGCCGATCATCTTGCCCCACTTCTGCTCGGGGGCTTCGATGCCTTCGGTGCGGCGGCGGCGCTGCTGGCTGACTTGCGAGGCCGGGATGAAGCCGCGCAGGTTGCCAACCTTGACGATCAGGCCGCCCTTGTTGTAGCCGGCCACCTGACCGTTGTAGACCTCTTGAGACTTCAAGAGATCCTCGGCCAGTTGCCAGTCGCGCTCTTCCTTGGCCCGGACGAGCGACAGGACGATGTTGCCGTTGCGGTCTTCGGGGTCGACCACATAGACGGGGATCGTCTGGCCCACGGACAACGCCTTGCGCGACGCCTCGTCGACGGCATCCAGCTCGCGGCCGGTGATCACGCCCTCAGACTTGGCGCCCACGTCGACAAGGATTTCGCTCGGTGTGATCCGCGCGATCACGCCGTCCCGGATCTCACCCCGGCCTGGCATGCTCAACCCGCTGTCGGCGTCCAGCAGGGACTGCATCGGATGCTCAGGCTCGGTGCCCTTGCCCTTATTTTGCTCGGTCATGCTATACATCTTCTCCCAGTACGGACTAGGGGCCATTATATCGGGAGAATTGCTATTTCTGCAAACCCTCTTGGACGAGCCGAAGACAGAGGAGGAAGTTGGGGGCCGACGATGCGTCAATCGCCCGTGACAAACGGCCAATCGTCAAGGGTCTCTGGTATCGGGCTATAATAGAAACCGAACCCTATGCCTGCACAACTTCCCTTCACAGCCATCGTCGGTCAACAGCGCATGAAGAGTGCGCTGATCCTCAACGCCATCGATCCGCGCATCGGCGGCGTCCTTATTCGCGGCGAGCGCGGCACCGCCAAGTCAACGGCGTCGCGCGCCCTTTCGGCACTGCTTCCAGAGATCGAGGTGTTCGCCGAGTCGCCGTTCAACGACGACCCGAACGCTCCGTCCACCTGGTCGGACTGGGTCAAGGATCGTCGCGCTTCGGGCGGCGAACTGAAGGTCGTGCGCCGTCGGATCGCTTTCGTCGATCTGCCGGTGAGTGCCACAGAGGATCGCGTCGTCGGCACGCTCGACATCGAGAAGGCCATCAAGCAGGGCGAGAAGCACTTCGAGCCCGGCGTGCTCGCCGCCGCGAACCGCGGTCTGCTCTACATTGATGAAGTGAACTTGCTCGACGACCACGTCGTCGACCTGCTGCTCGACTCTGCAGCGATGGGCGTCAACGTCATCGAGCGCGAAGGCATCTCGTTCATGCACCCGGCGCGCTTCATCCTCGTCGGCACGATGAACCCCGAGGAAGGCGAGCTCCGCCCGCAGCTGCTCGACCGGTTCGCGTTCTCGGTCGAGATCCACGGGCTCACCAACGCGCAAGAGCGCATGGCCGTCATGGAGCGCAATCTCGAGAACGACGCCGACACCGAGGCGTTCCAGACGAAGTGGATCCCGCGCGAGCAGGCGCTCTCGGCCGAGATCGCCAAGGCCCGCGAACTGATCGACCGCGTGCAGTACACGCGCCGCGACCTGTTCACGATCGCGTCGCTCACGGCGTCGATGAACGTCGACGGCCATCGCGCGGATCTCGTCATCCTCAAGGGTGCGCGCGCCCATGCCGCCTGGCGCGGCCGGACGCAGATCACGGAGCAAGACATCGCCGTGGCTGCCGAGCTGGCGCTGCCGCATCGCATCCGCCGCGGCCCGTTCAACCAGCAGGAAGCGAACCTGACGAATCTGCAGGATCGCATCGAGCAACTGGCGGGCGAGTGGGACGGACAGGGCGAAGAGCAGCCGCAGTCCGCCGAGGATGCGTCTCCTGACGCGGCAAAAAAAAAGACTCGCTGAGCAGCGAATCTGACACGGGCACCGGCTCGGAAGAGCAGCCGGTGCAGCCGCAGCTTCAGCCGCAGGCGAACCCCTTCGACAAAGAGCCCGCCCGATGGTGGGAAGGCGGGCAGAAGGTCTCCACGGGCGCTGAGTTCCAGACCCGCAAACTCGACACGCCCCTCGACAAGCTGACCCGCAAGCAGGGTGGGCGACGTTCGCGCACCAAGACCGATCGTAAACGCGGCCGTTACATCCAGGCTCGCCCGGCCGGCGGCAAGACCAACGACCTGGCTTTCGATGCCACGTTGCGCGCCGCGGCGCCGTATCAACGCGCGCGCGAAGAAGAGCGCGACGCGCGCAAGGTCGCCTTCTCCATTGAGATGAGCGATCTGCAGCGCAAGGTGCGTGTCAAGCGCGCGGCCAATCTGATCCTGTTCGTGGTCGACGCTTCGTGGTCGATGGCCGTGGCCGAGCGCATGCAGGCGACCAAGGGCGCGATCCTGTCGCTCCTGACCGACGCCTATCAGCGCCGCGACCGCGTGGGCCTGGTCGTCTTCCAGAAGAACCGCGCGACGCTCATCCTCCAACCGACCAACTCGGTGCAGCTGGCTCAGGGCGCGCTGGCCGACATCCCGGTCGGCGGCAAGACCCCGCTCTCGGCCGGGTTGCAGATGGCCTACGACACCATCGTGCAGGAGCAGCGCCTGCACCCCGACGTGATGCCCCTCATGATCCTGCTGACGGATGGCGCCGGCAATGTCTCGTTGACCCACCTCCCGCCGCAGGTCGAGGCGCACCGCATCGCCGAACAATTTAAGGAAAAGGCCATTCGCTCGGTCGTGGTCAACATGGAGCACGCAGCCTTCGACCAGGGCCTGGCCAAACGCCTGGCCGACCACCTTGGCTGCGAGTGCTATACCCTGGCCGAACTCAAGGCCGAGAACCTGTACCTGGCGGTGAAGGAAGAGTTGAACCACTGAGCGGTGCCAGGCCGTTTCTGACGGGCGGGTTAGGGTAGACATGGGCGGGGCGTCGAGCGCCCCAGTGCTCCCGCGTTTCCTTGACTCTGTCCGCCGACCCACGTACAATCCCCCTGTTTGGCCGGAAGTCTGGTATACTTTTCCGGCTACCGTGCCGACGTAGCTCAATCGGCAGAGCAACCGCCTTGTAAGCGGTAGGTTATGGGTTCAATTCCCATCGTCGGCTACGTCTTGACATGTGCATAAGGGCGGTTACCCAAGCGGCCAAAGGGGACTGACTGTAAATCAGTTGGCAAAAGCCTTCGTAGGTTCAAATCCTGCACCGCCCACAGAAACATTGGTTATCGGGTCATTGGTTATTGAGCAGACAATAGCCAATAACCAATGGCCCGATGATTGTGTGTTCGCCCAAGTAGCTCAGTTGGTAGAGCACACCCTTGGTAAGGGTGAGGTCACGAGTTCAATCCTCGTCTTGGGCTTAACTTAGTCGAGTGGTCAAGTAGTCAGGTGGTCGCAGCGTCGACTACCCGACGACAAGACTACGAGACTACCGGACTACTAGACTAAGCGTAGCGGAGGAAGAAAGAATGTCGAAGGAGAAGTTCGACCGCAGCAAGCCGCACCTGAACATCGGCACGATCGGGCACATCGACCATGGGAAGACGTCGCTGACGGCGGCGATCACCAAGGTGTTGGCGCTCAAGAAGATGGCCGAGTACCGGGCGTACAACCAGATCGACAACGCGCCGGAAGAGCGCGAGCGCGGGATCACGATCAACATCGCGCACGTGGAGTACCAGACGGACAAGCGCCACTACGCGCACGTGGACTGCCCCGGGCACCGGGACTACATCAAGAACATGATCACGGGCGCGGCGCAGATGGACGGCGCGATCCTGGTGGTGGCGGCGCCGGATGGGCCGATGCCGCAGACGCGCGAGCACGTGCTGCTGGCGCGGCAGGTGGAAGTGCCGGCGATCGTGGTGTTTCTGAACAAGGTCGACATGATGGACGACCCGGAGCTCCTGGAGCTGGTGGAGATGGAGCTGCGCGATCTGCTGAACGCGCAGAAGTTCCCGGGCGACAACACGCCGATCGTGCGAGGGTCGGCGCTGGTGGCGCTGGAGTGCAACTCGCAGGATCCGAACGCGCCGGAGTATGCGCCGATCCTGAAGCTGATGGACACGGTGGACGAGTACATTCCGCTGCCGGTGCGCGAGACGGACAAGCCGTTCCTGATGGCGATCGAAGACGTGTTTTCGATCAAGGGCCGCGGGACGGTGGTGACGGGCCGGATCGACCGCGGGGTGGTGAAGGTCGGCGAGTCGCTGGACATCATCGGTCTGCGGGAAGAGAAGATGACGACGGTCTGCACGGGCGTGGAGATGTTCCACAAGCTGCTGGACCAGGGTCAGGCGGGCGACAACGTGGGCGTGCTGCTGCGCGGCATCGAGCGTGACCAGGTGGAGCGCGGGATGGTGCTGGCGAAGCCGGGGTCGATCAAGCCGCACACGAAGTTCGAGGCCGAGGTGTACGTCCTGAAGAAGGAAGAGGGCGGGCGGCACAAGGCGTTCTTCAGCGGATACCGGCCGCAGTTCTACATCCGGACGATGGATGTGACCGGGTCGATCTCGCTGCCGGCGGGCGTGGAGATGGTCATGCCCGGGGACAACATCAACATGTCGGTGGAGCTGATCATCCCGGTGGCGTTGGAAGCCGGGTCGCGCTTCGCCATCCGCGAGGGCGGTCTGACCGTCGGCGCGGGCGTGATCACGAAAGTCATTGACTGAATTGGGTGAGGGGGTGACTGGGTGACGAGGTGGGCGATCCACCCATCACCCGGTCACCCAATCACTAGATGGACTAGGTGCTAGAATGGCCAAATCGAAAGACGTCCGACCGGTGATCACGTTTGCGTGCACCGACTGCAAGGAACGCAATTACACCTCGCAGAAGAACCGCCGCAACGATCCGAACCGGCTGGAAATCAAGAAGTTCTGCCCGCGCTGCCGCAAACACACGACGCATCGCGAGGCGAAGTAAGTCAGTTAGTCAAATAGTCTGGTGGTCGAACAGTCAGATAGTGAAGCACTACGAGACTATCGGACCACTCGACTACATGACTAAGTCTAGGCCAGTAGCTCAATTGGCAGAGTACCGCTCTCCAAAAGCGGGTGTTGGGGGTTCGAGTCCCTCCTGGCCTGCACGCAAAGCCGCCTGGCGGCACTGGGACGACACCGCGGTACGTGGGCGGTGTCGTCTTCATCTAGGGAAAGGGTAGCGCGATGTCATCGACAAAGGCGCAGCCGGAAGTCAAAGAGCCGAATGCCATCGTTCGGTATTACCGCGAGACGCGTGGCGAGCTCAACAAGGTCGTCTGGCCGACCCGACAAGAAGCCCTGAACCTGACAGCGATCGTGCTTGGCGTGATCGTCGTCGGGTCGATTTTCCTTGGCGGGTTCGACTATCTCTTCGGCGAGTTGATCCGGTTGCTGATCGGCCTGCGCACGGGCTGATCGGAAAGGCGCAAGCATGGACGAGCTGGAGCTGAACTCTAGCGACAATCTGACGCCCGACGAGCCGGTGGTCGATTCGATCGACGCCAAGCCCGAAGAGGACGTCCCGGCGGAGGCTGAGGCCGCTGCTGCCGAGGACGCGCCGGTCAGCGATTCCAACTCGACGCCGTCGGCGGCCGAGGAGGCCGCTGCGTTCTTCGGCCTGACCAACCTGGCGCCAAAGGCTGAGCCCGAGCCGTTCGACCTTCCGATCGACCTTGGCACGACATCGTCGGACGATGCCGAAGACGAGGTCGAAGTCGAAGAAGAAGAGGAAGAGGACGACGAGCCCGAACCTGTGCATGAGGCCATCGCGGTCCAGCCCGAGGATAACCCCGACGGCCCGCACTGGTACTTCGTGCATTGCTACTCCGGTCAGGAGAACAAGGTCCGCCAGAACCTCGAACAGCGCATCGCCACGATGGGCATGAAGGGCAAGATCCTTGATGTGATCGTGCCCACCGAAGAAGAGATCGAGGTCAAGGATGGCAAGCGCCGCACCGTCGAGCGCCGCGTCTTCCCGGGCTATATCCTCGTCAACATGGCGATGAGCGAAGAGACCTGGTACGTCGTGCGCAACACGCCCGGCGTCACGGGCTTCGTGGGGATGGGCAACACGCCGACCCCGCTGCGCCCCGAGGAAGTGGCCGGCATCATCAAGCGGATGGAGGCCGAGGCGCCCAAGGTCAAGGTCACTTTCAAGACCGGCCAGAAGGTGCGCATCATCGACGGCCCGTTCAACGATTTCATCGGCACCGTGTCCGAGATCGACATGGATCGCACCAAGGTGCGCGTCATGGTCTCGTTCTTCGGCCGCGAGACGCCCGTGGAGCTCGACTTCCTGCAGGTCGAGAAAGTGTAAGCCCTGGCTGGCCTCCGCCAGCCGCAGCGTCGTGGGAGGGCGCCCGAATGCGCCCGCTCGCACCACAAGGAGCAAGAGTAACGTATGGCAAAGAAACTTAAGGCAGTCGTCAAGATCCAGCTCGATGCTGGCAAGGCGAATCCCGCGCCCCCGGTGGGCCCGGCGCTCGCCGGCTACGGCATCAACATCATGGCTTTCTGCAAGGAATACAACGCCCGCACCAACAACCGCGTGGGCGAGGTGATCCCTGCCGAGATCACGGTGTTCACGGACGGCTCTTTCACTTTCGTGCTCAAGACCCCGCCGACCGCGTTCTTGCTGCGCAAGGCCGCCAAGGTCGAGAAGGGCTCGGCCACGCCGAACCGCGCGAAGGTCGGCAAGGTCACGCGCGCGCAGGTCAAGGAGATCGCCGAGGTCAAGATGAAGGACCTCAATGCGATCGACCTCGATGGTGCGATGAAGCAGGTTGAGGGCACCGCCCGCAACATGGGCCTGATCGTCGAAGGCTGAGACATTGGCTGTTGGTTATTGGCGATTGAGCTATCGATAGCAATAGCCAATGCCTCATTGAACTGTGGGAGGGCTGAGAGGCCCGCTGGAACCACAAGGAGAACACCATGCAGAAACACGGCAAGAAGTACAAGGCGGCCGCCGCTCAGGTCGAGGCCGACACCGCATATTCGCCCGAGAAGGCTGTGGCGCTCGCCAAGGCCACGTCGTACTCGAAGTTCAATGCGACGGTCGAGGCGCACATCCGCCTGGGCGTCGACCCCAAGTACGCGGATCAGAACGTCCGCGACGTCGTCGTGCTCCCGAATGGTCTGGGCAAGACCGTGCGCGTCCTGGTCTTCGCCGAGGGTGAGGGCGCCCGCATCGCCTCAGCGAACGGCGCCGATCATGTCGCCGACGACGAATTGATCAAGCAGATCCAGGCTGGCTGGGCGGAGTTCGACGTCGCCATCGCCACGCCTGATTTGATGGGCAAGGTCGGCCGCCTCGGCCGCATCCTCGGCCCGCGCGGCCTGATGCCGAACCCGAAGACGGGCACCGTCGTCCCGGCCGATGATCTGCCGCGCGCGATCAAGGAAGCCAAGGCCGGCCGCGTCGAGTTCCGCGTCGACAAGACCGGCAACCTGCACGTGCCGATCGGCAAGGTTCAGTTCAGCGAGCAGGCTCTGCTCGAGAACTTCCAGGCGCTGATGGCGGCCGTGATCAAGGCCAAGCCTGCCACCGCCAAGGGCGTGTACTTGAAGAAAATCGTCCTGACGGCTACAATGGGCCCCGGCGTCAAGGTGGATGCGCTGGCGGCTTCGGCCGACCACGGTCTCGCCTGAGACGTCGTTTGAACGCAGCCTGCCGGGCAAGGCGGGCGCACACAACAACAAGGGGCGCGTCGAATGGCGCGCTG
Organism: Anaerolineales bacterium; assembly: GCA_044226485.1. Classification (GTDB taxonomy): domain Bacteria; phylum Chloroflexota; class Anaerolineae; order Anaerolineales; family UBA6663; genus UBA6663. The sequence continues at coordinate 47,169 of JBGAGY010000018.1, read as the reverse complement.
AGCTTCGCCGAAGACAGCTGGCTGGGCCCACAAGGTCCGTAAGACCCGCCGAGGTAGAGCGTTTGATGATCGGCACCGGCCTTCCAAGGCCGCGTGGATGACACTCAGACGGCTCGGACTTCGAAAGCGAAGCCCGAGCCGTTGTGTTTTGGGGCGCAGGGCGCCCACACATCGCCAGTGAGGAGGTGAACGATTTGGCGCTCACAAAGGAACGCAAGACCGAGCTCGTGGATGAGTATCGCGAGCTGATCGAGAAAAGCCAGGGCATGATCCTGGTCGAGTACCGCGGGATCAACATGAAGGGCATGGACCCGATGCGCCGCAAGGTGCGTGAGGCCCAGGGCGAACTGCATGTGGTCAAGAACACGCTGACCCGCAAGGTGCTGATCGAGTTGGGTCGCCCCGCGCCGGAGGAGCTGTTCGCGCAGACCACGGCCGTGGCTTTCGCTTTCGGCGACGCACCGGCGGTGGCCAAGGTCCTCACGGCTGTGGCCAAGGACAGCGAGTTCGTCAAGGTCAAGGGCGGGTTCCTCGGCAACGAGGTGCTCAATGCCAAGCAGGTTGAGGCGCTGGCGGATCTGCCGCCGCTGCCCGTCCTGCGCGCCCAGCTGCTGGGCATGATCTCGACCCCGGCGACACGCATCGCGGGCGCGCTCGCGAGCAGCGTCCGTCAGGTGGCCAGTGTGGTCAAGGCGTACTCGGAGAAGGATGCCGCTCCGGCGGCGGCTTGACGGGTTTTGCCCGTCAGCACAGGCGGCTCGGGCTGGGCTCGGGTCGCGCAACAACATTGACAAGCAATTACTGAATTGGAGTTCCGACAATGGCTGATCTGGAGAAAATCGTCGAGTCGCTGAGCGCCCTCACCGTGCTTGAGGCCGCCCAGCTGACCAAGATGCTGGAAGAGAAGTGGGGCGTCAGCGCCGCTGCCCCCGTCGCGATGGCTGCCGCGCCCGTTGCGGCCGCCGCCGCCGCTCCCGTCGAGGAGAAGACCGAGTTCACCGTCGTTCTGAAGAGCGTCGGCGACAAGAAGATCGACGTCATCAAGGTCATCCGCGCGCTGACCAACCTCGGCCTCAAGGAGGCCAAGGACATGGCCGAGACCGCGGGCGCCAAGGTGCTCGAGTCGGTGAGCAAGGAGTCCGCCGAGGACGCCAAGAAGAAGCTCACCGAAGTCGGCGCCACCGTCGACCTGGTCTGAGCCTGACGCGGCCGTTGGCCGCTTCTTGACGAAACACGAAGGACGAAGGTCGTCGCCTGCCAGGGCGCGCCTTCGTCCTTCGCGTCTCGCGGGGCAGCTCCCCGACGCCCTGGCGGGCGCCTGCACCCCCGTCTGGCTTCGTCATCTGCCAAACCCTATGCGCCCCGCGGTTCGCCGTCCGCGGTCTGATGTATATTTACCGCCATGACCAACAACCCCATCCGTGTGCTCGTCATCGAGGACGAGGAACGAATCCGCCAGTTTCTGCAGCGCGGCCTCACGTTCGAGGGATATCGCGTCGACACCGCCCCCGATGGCCAGGCCGGGCTGAACTCCGCCCGCGAAAACGCGCCTGACATCGTGGTCCTCGACTGGATGTTGCCGGGGATGGATGGCATCGAGGTCTGCCGCCGGCTGCGCGCCGCCAGCCCGACGCCGATCTTGATGCTGACCGCCAAGGACTCGGTGGCCGATCGCGTGCTCGGGCTCGATGCGGGCGCCGATGACTATCTGGTCAAGCCGTTCTCGTTCGACGAGTTGATGGCTCGCCTGCGCGCCTTAATGCGCCGGGCGGCGCCCGTCCAGCCCGAGATCCTGAAGTTCGCGGATCTCTCGCTCGACACAGGCACGCGGCAGGCCTTCCGCTCCGACCGCGCCATCGAGCTCACGGCCAAGGAGTACGAGCTCCTCGAGCTCTTCCTTCATCATCCGCGCCAGGTGCTCACCCGCGAGTTGATCTACGACCGCGTCTGGGGCTACGATTTCGGCGGCGAGAGCAACATCATCGAGGTGTATGTCCGTTATCTGCGGCAGAAGACCGAGTCGGGCGGCGAACCCCGGCTGATCCATACCGTTCGTGGCGTCGGCTACGTGCTCCGTGAGGATACGCCTCCCGGTAGTTGAACGCCGCGACTCATTGAGCGCTCATCACGCTCTAAGCTCGCATGTCGCGCGCCTATGACACACTGTCTGGACGCCTATGGCTACCAGACAGACGGCGACCGCTGTCCCACCCATGAGCCTCCGTCTCCGGCTGACCCTGTGGTATTCGGGCGTGCTGGCCAGCGTGCTGTTCGCATTCGGGACGGCCGTCTACTTCCTGCTCGATTTCAATCTCGCCCGCCAGGTCGACCAGACCCTCGACGACGCGGCTCGCCAGATCAGCGAGAGCAGCGCCAGCGTCACCATCCGCGGCCAATCGATCGCGACCATCCCTGACCTCGATAGCAACTTCGCCTCAGCCGTGCTCTATGCCCAGGTATGGGTGCCGGCCACCTCAGAGACCTCCGGGCTGCAACGCTTTGGTGATCTCGAACGGACCAGCGCCACCTCCAACCTGGCAGACTTTCAGGGGCCGCTCGACGTCAAAGCCCTCACCGACGCTCAGCCAGGCGTCCGTGACGTCATGCTGACGGGCTGGCACATGCGCGTGTTGACCGTCGCGCTCACCAACAGCCGCGCCGAAGTGCTGGGCTACGTCCAGACCGCCACGTCGATGCAGATGGTCGACCGCGCCCGCAGCCAGATGTTGAGCGTGCTGATCATCGGCGGCCTTCTCGCTGTGGGCGCCGCAGCCGCCATCGGCTGGCTCGCCGCCGACAGGGCCCTTCGACCGTTGAGCGTCATCACCCAGACCGCGCAACAGATCACGCGCGCCGACGATCTCTCGCGGCGCATCCCCGTGCACGGCGCCGGCGACGACGAAGTCACACGGTTGGCGGCCGCCTTCAACGCCTCGATGGAGCGCCTCGAGCAATTGTTCAACACACAGCGGCGTTTCCTGGCCGACGTCTCGCACGAGTTGCGGACGCCGTTGACCGCCGTGCGCGGCAACGTCGACCTGCTCGAGCGCATGGGCGGCGCCGACCCCGAGTCGCTGCGCGACATCCGCTCGGAGACCGAGCGCATGACACGGCTCGTCGGCGATCTGCTGTTGCTGGCCCAGGCCGACTCGAACAACTTGCCGCTGGCCAAGGTGCCGATCGACCTCGACACGCTCCTGCTCGACACCGCTCGCGAGGTGCGCGTCCTGGGCAACACGCTTCAGATCGTCGTCGGCGAGATCGATCAGGCCTCGGTCCTTGGCGATCCGGACCGGTTGAAGCAGGTTGTGCTCAATCTTGTGACGAACGCGATCAAGTACACACCGGCCGGTGGGCGCGTGACCCTCGGGCTCGGTCGGGTGGAGCAGTGGGCGCGCCTGACTGTGACCGACACCGGGCCGGGCATCGCGCCCGAAGAACAGCAGCGCATCTTCGAGCGCTTCTACAGGATCGACAAAGCCCGGTCGCGATCAATGGGCGGGGCCGGGCTGGGCCTGGCGATCGCGATGCGGATCACGCAGCTTCATGGCGGCCGACTCGAGGTGACATCCGAAGGCATCCCGGGCAAAGGCAGCACCTTCTCGCTCTGGCTTCCCATGCGCACCGATTCCGCCACGACGAGCCTGCAGCCCAATACGGCCACCCAACAGGCCAGGACCGCCATCGCGCGGTCGCGTTGATCTTCCATTCGATACAAGCCAATTGATGACGGCGGTGCTCAGAGCATCGGCCAGTTGAGGAGCATCACTTCGAGGGCGAGGCGGGCGTTGACGTTCCGGCCGAGCAGGTCCGACGTGCGCGCCACGGCCTGCAGGGCTCGGCGTCCAGCGGCCGGGCGCACCTCGCGCGCGACGCTGTCGATGTCGGTCTGAAAGTCGAGATTGGTGCGCGGCAGATCGGCATCCGTCATCGTGAGGAGGACGTCGCGCCAGAAGCTGGCCCACAGCTGCAGGGTGGCCTGGATCTCGTCGGTCGTGCTCTCGCGGGCCAGTCGCTCGGCCGCAGCGAAGCGAGTCACACGGCCGCCCGTCACAAGAGTCTTCACCATGCCCAACACCGCTTGACGGTCTGCCAGGCTCTCAGGGTCCTGCGCGAGCCGCAGGGCGATGCCGGGGCGCCCGCCGGAGACGCGCGCGAGCAACTCGGCGCGCTCGGCGTCGATGCCATGACGCGTGACCAGCGCGTCGCGCACTTTAATGGCGGGCAGGGGGCGCAGGTCGAGCACTTCGCAGCGCGAGCGGATCGTGGGCAGCAGGGCGTCGGCGCTGTCTGCGGTGAGGATGAGGACGACGTTGTCAGGCGGCTCTTCGAGGGTCTTGAGCAGCGCGTTCTGGCTTTGATCGTTGGCGGCGTCGAAATCGATCAGGCACGCCACCCGTCGTTTCGCCTCGATCGGCTTCAAGCTGAGGGAGTAAATCAACTCGCGCACCGCCTCGATCTTGACCTTGCCCGTCCGGATGCGTTTGCCGCTGATCTCCGGCACGACCTTGAGCAGGTCTGGGTGCACCTGACGGCCGGTCAACATGCATGAGCGGCATTGCCCACAGGGCTCGCCGACGGGGAAAGCATCGCACAGCAGCGTCGCCGCCAGTTGCAGGGCCAGCGTGCGCTTCCCGATCCCGTCGGGGCCTGTGATGAGGTAGGCGTGCCTGACCCGGCTCTGCGCCAGATCGCGCCTCAGCCAGTCAATCGCCCACGTGTGCCCGACGAGGTCCCAGGACATGGAGACATTATACGAGGGGCGAAGCGCGAAGCGCGAACGCTGCCGCACCCTTCGCCCCCTCGAAAAAGACCCTTCATTTCTGCCTGCAAACCTGCTATACTCCCCAGTCGCACGGGCGGTTAGCCCAGTTGGTTAGAGCGCCGCGTTGACATCGCGGAGGTCATAGGTTCAAGTCCTATACCGCCCACAGACGGCCGGCAGAGCGCTCTGCTGGCCGCTTTGTTTTGGGGCATCGAGCGGGGCGAGGCGCCCCACGTGGACCCGTCCTGTACGACGCGCGACGCGCCCGTGATAAATGCCGATGACATGGCGTAGGGGGAGCGCTTGCTCCGTGCCTTCCGTCTCATTCCGCGTGATCCGTGTACAAAATGATCCAGGCACAAAGCCCGCATCGGAAACCGGCCGGACGACTGGCCCGCGCGCGCCGGCGATAGCGCGGCGAGGCCTGATTTGACATCCTGCCGTATAATCAAACTTACGGCATTGACCGGGACACCTCCACACCCGATCAGCTTCAGGGAGGCTGGGCCATCGACTGAGAGCCCGACCAGCCAGAAGGTGAGGGAGACCACCCGCGAGCAGCCTGAGCAGTAGGGTCGCTGAGACCTGAACCAGGACGGGACGGCCCGTTATAGCCTTTCAGAGGTCGTCGCTGCACAGCAGCGAGGGCAAATCTGGGTGGAACCGCGAAGCCAAGCTCTCGCCCCAGTTCGGGCGGGAGCTTTTTTGTTAATGGGTCATGGGTGATGGGCTAATGAACACTCATTCGCCAACCACCGATGACCCACAAAGATCGTTCGAGGTGGCTATGTCTGCACAATCGGCTGTTCCTTACAACGAGACGGAGATCTACCGCATCCGTCACTCGCTGGCGCACATCATGGCTCAGGCGGTCACCGAGCTCTTCGAGGGGCACGCCAAGGTCGCGATCGGCCCGCCGATCGACGACGGCTTCTACTACGATTTCGAACTGCCCCGGCCGCTCTCGCCTGAGGATTTCGAGGGCCTCGAGAAGCGCATGCGCCAGATCGTCAACGGCAAGTTCCCGTTCGTGCGCCGCGAGGTCAGCGCCGACGAGGCGCGCGCTCTCTTCGCCGACCAGCCGTACAAGATCGAGTTGATCGACGGCCTCGAGAAGGGCGGCACCGACGAGTACGGCAACGCCATCGCCGAGAAGCCTGTCATCTCGATCTATACGCAGGACACGTTCACAGACCTGTGCCGCGGTCCGCACGTCGAGCACACGGGCCAGATCAACGCCCAGGCCTTCAAGCTGATGAGCGTGGCCGGCGCCTACTGGCGCGGTGACAGCGATCGCCCGATGCTGCAGCGCGTCTACGCCACGGCCTGGAAGACGCCCAAGGAGCTCGAGCAGTATCTGTGGCGGCTCGAGGAAGCCAAGAAGCGCGACCACCGCAAGCTCGGCCGTGACCTCGGCCTGTTCTACTTCGCCGACGCCACGGGTCCGGGCCTGCCGCTCTTCGCGCCGAAAGGTGAGATGCTGCGGCATCTGATGGAGAGCTACGTCCGCGAGGCGCAGACGCGCTACGGCTATCAGCACGTCTGGACGGGCAACCTGGTCAAGGAAGATCTTTACAAGCGCTCGGGCCACTACGACAACTACAAGGACTCGATGTTCCCGCCGATGGTCGACGAGGACGTCACGTTCCGGCTCAAGCCCATGAACTGCCCGAGCCACATGACGCTCTACAACGAGATGGGCATCCGCTCGTACAAGGAGTTGCCCTTGCGCTTTGCCGAGTTCGCTACGCTCTACCGCTACGAGAAGACGGGCGAGCTGCACGGCCTGACGCGCGTCCGCGCGCTGACGCAGGACGACTGCCACATCTTCTGCCGGCCGGATCAGATCGAGGCCGAGTTCTCGCTCTGCCTCAAGCTGATCCGCGAGGTGCTCGCGCGTTACAAGTTCACGGACTATCGCGTCAGGCTTTCGCTCAAGGGCGACGCAGGCAAATACGTGGCCGACGACGAGAAGTGGACGGCCGCCACGGCCGCGCTGCGTCAGGCGCTCGACAAGAACGGCGTCGAGTATTACGCCGAGGAGGGCGAGGCCGCCTTCTACGGCCCCAAGGCCGACTTCATGGCCCAGGACGCGCTCGGCCGCGAGTGGCAGCTCTCGACGATCCAGGTGGACTTCATCCAGCCGGCTCGCCTCGGCTGCGAATACATCGGCGAGGACGGCCAGCCGCACACGCCCGTGCTCCTGCACCGCGCCGTGACGGGCACGACGGAACGCTTCCTCGGTGTGCTCATCGAGCACTACGCCGGCAACTTCCCGGTCTGGCTTGCGCCGGTGCAGGTCATGCTCATCCCGGTGGCGGACCGGCACAACGAGTATGCGCGCTCGGTGGCCGAACAACTCAAAGCGAAGGGGCTACGCGTCGAGGTCGACGAAAGCAACTCGCGCATGCAGGCCAAGATCCGCGACGCGCAGGTGCAGAAGATCCCGTACATGCTCGTTGTCGGTGACAAGGATCAGGCGGCCGGCGCGGTGTCGGTGCGCCTGCGCTCCGGTGAGGATCTGAGGGCCAAGTCGATCGATGAGTTTCTGGCCATCGCTCAGACGGCCATTGACAACGGCGACTGAACGAGTGGGTGAGGGGGCGGTTTGAGGCTGCCGCGCGGGACCGTCAATCGCCCCCTTACTTGTTCGCCTGATCGCTCAACGCATAAGCGTTGAGGCGCACTGTGAAGGTGATGGGTTCGCCGGCCGAAACGAGCGAACCCGCGAAGAGGCGCTCCTGAGTTTCACGAGGCCAGACGTAGAGCGTCAACGGCTCTGACTGAGCCAGGGGCTTCAATCGGCCGTCAGCCACCTCAGGCTCGGCGACGGCCCACCCCGTGACGGAACCGGCTGGGCTGCCGTCGATGGTGATCAGCACTTCCTCATCGCTGTCAACGAGGTCGTCGAACAGCGCTCGCCGAGCGCGATCGTCGGCGGAGTCGATCTGGCTCTGCCCCACCAGGCGATAGCCGTCTCGGGCGGGGATGCCGCCGTAGCGCTCGTAATACGCCCAACTTGCCGCCAATGAATTGATCTGATGCCAGGCGTTGAGCAGTCGCGGGCGCTGGCCGTCGGCCAGCGAGTGCTGGATGACGAAGTTGTAGGCCGCCCACAAATCTGGCGATGTGTTGTAGATCGTCTTGAGCGCTTCCGGATACAAGGTCAGACGCCCCACGCCTAGCCCGACGTCGAGGATGCCCAGCATCAACGCCACGGCGGTCAGCGAGCGCCGACCCCGAACGGCTCGCAGGGCCAGGGCTGCCAGCGCAGCAGCCGGCGGGATCAGCAGCGGTGCGACGGTGTAAAGGAAGCGCGCGTCCTTCTGAGGCACCCAGGTCAGAACCGCGAAACCTGACACGACAGCGGCCAGCGTCTTGCGCGCGCCATCGTCTTTCAAGCGGACCGGAGCGAGTGCGATGGCTGACGCCATCAAGCCGGCCGACAGTGGGCCCGGCGAATAGAAACGCAACGCGTTGATCGGCGCGTACAGCCAGTTCTCCCAACTCCAAAACGCCAGGTCGGCCTGCTGGGCGCTGCTGTAAGCGCTCAGGCGCACGGCCTTGTCGGGGAGGAGCAGCCAGCTCCCACCGAGCACGACCATCGGCGCCAGCAATGCGATCAGGCGACGGGCGTCGGTCTTGCGCTCGATCACAAGCGTCAGCAACTCGCTCAGCAGCATGCCGCCGAACACGAAGATGCCGAACGAATACTTGGTGAAGAAGGCGGCCGCCGCCAACGCGCCGGCGAGCCAGCTCCAGCGACGCGCTGCTCCAGTGCCGGCTTTCAGATACGCCGCGAACCAGGCCAGTGTGACAGCCAGCCCGGAGGCCTCGAGCAACACAGAGTTGGCGTAGACCCAGATCGGCAAAGTCAGGACGATGGTCAACGCGGCGAGCGGACCGGCCACTGCCTTGTGCGGGCCAGGCGTCAACAGGCGCGCGCACCATGCGGCCAGAAACAAGGCGACCCATACGAAGGCCGTGTTGGCCAGCCGGGCGGTGGCGGTATCTGCGCCTGTGAAGACCAGCGCCGGCGCCAGCAGCCAGGAGTGCAGGAAGGGATAAGCGGCCAGTCGATCCTGCTCGAGGGTGTCGGCGACGAAGTCGACCGCATCCATCGTGCGCAGGTCGAGCGCGATTTGATAGGCGGGCAGGGCGTGGACGGCTTCGTCGAAGTCGAAGGGGCGGTCGGCGAAGCGCCTGGCATTGACGACGGCCTGCCCTGTCATCCAGAGGGCCAGGGCAAGGGTGACCGCCCACAGTGCGGCACCGAGCCAGTTTCGGTTACGGGGCAGGGACGAGACCGTGACCATCACATGCAGTATACTCACCGCCACGAAAAGCGGACCGCGGATGGCGGTTCGCTGACCGCAGACCTCTGGGCAGAAGTGCCCGCGTCATATCACCATCTGACGCGCTCGGCGGACTGCCGTCTGCGGTTTTTTTCTTGAGGTCACCATGGAATTCGATTCCAGCGCGGCATCTCCCGAGAGCCCAAACTGGCGTCCGAAACTACGGGCTGTGGATGTGCGTCCGGTGATGCATGAGGACGAAGCCTATTTCATGTTGCGTGATCCGCAGCAGTTGAGCGACGAAGTGCTCCTGGTGCCGCAGGCACTAGGCCCGGCGCTCAGCCTGTTCGACGGCAGCTGGGATGCGATCCAGATCGAGTCGATCCTGACGATGCGTTATGGGCTCGAATTGCCGCCGGGCCTTCTGGGTTCGTTGATCAAATCGCTCGACGAGGCCAACATGCTCGACAACGCCCGTGCCGCTTCGATCCAATCGCAGCGCCTGTCGGACTACCGCAACGCGCCGCATCGGCCTCCGACGCTGGCCGGTGCGTCGTACCCGGCCGAGCCTGACGTCCTGCGGCAGATGTTCGATCTGTATCTCGAACAGGCCGGGCCGATCCAGCCGGCGCCCGCCGACTGGCCCGGGCTGCTCAGCCCGCACATCGACTATCAGCGTGGTGGGGCCGTCTACGCCAAGGTCTGGAAGCGCGCCGCCGAGATGGCCCGAGCCGCCGAGCTTGTCGTCATCCTCGGCACCGATCATTATTCGCCCGTGCCGGGCAGCCTGACCCTGACGCGTCAGAGCTACGCCACGCCATATGGCGTCCTGCCCACCGACACCTCAGTCGTCGAGGCCGTCGCCGAAGCGATCGGCCCCGATGCCTTTGCCGGCGAGTTGCGCCACCTCGGCGAGCACTCGATCGAACTCGTGACCGTCTGGCTGCACCACATGCGCGGCGGCGAGCCGGTGCCCGTGGTGCCGATCCTCACCGGTTCGTTCTCGGAGTACATGTCGGAGGGCGTGTCGCCGTACACCGATGGTCGCTACAAACGCCTGATCGAGGTCCTCAAAGAGCAGACCGCGGGCCGGCGCGTCCTGGTCGTCTCGTCGGGCGATATGTCGCATGTTGGCCCGGCCTTCGATGGCGAGCCGCTGAACGCCAACGACAAGCGTCTGCTGCAGTCCGACGACGCTCAGGTGCTTGACCTCCTCTGCGACGGCGACGACGAGGGCTTCTACAGCGCGCTCCAACGCACCAGGAACAGCACCAACATCTGCGGCCTCTCGCCGACCTACCTGGCGATGAAGCTGATGGGCATGGTCGAGGGCGAACGGGTGGCCTACGACGTCTGCCCAGCCGACGGTGCCGAGACCTCCGTGGTGACCATCGCGGGCGTGGTGTTCGAGCAGATCTAGCGACCGCAGGCGGCGGGCTGCCGAGGGCGCCTCAACGTCGATCGGTGACGGTGGACATTGGCCGATTGCCTGGTCAACGTTGGTCAATCTGCGGTCTACGGTCCCCCATCTGCCGTTATTTCGAGGATCATTCGAGGAGCGGCGAATGTTGACAAATGTTCTAATTTCCGTATAATTCTGTCCAGCCTTCCGGTAACTTCTTGCAGACAATTCGGTCTGCACCCCCTTACTTGCAACCGGCGGGACTAGGAGCAATCCCCATGTACCAAAAAGTCACAGTTATTGGCAACCTGGGCCGCGACCCGGAGCAGCGCTACACGCCGTCCGGTCAGGCGGTGACCACTTTCAGCGTCGCCACTTCCGAGAAGTGGACGGGGCAGGATGGTCAGCCGCAGGAGCGCACGGTCTGGTGGCGGATTTCGGTCTTCGGCAAGCAGGCCGAGACGTGCGCCCAGTACCTGCGCAAGGGCTCAAAGGTCTACGTCGAGGGCCGCATGCAGGCGGATCCCAAGACGGGCGGCCCGCGCATCTGGACGGGCCAGGACGGCGCCCCGCGGGCCTCGTTTGAGGTGACGGGCAACACCGTCAAGTTCCTGTCGAGCCGTGGCGAGGGCGGGAGCGCCGGCGGCACGGCCCCCATGCACGATGCTGATCCCGTCTTGGCCGAGGACAGCAGCGACGACATCCCGTTCTAACGTCGCGCCGTCTTCTCCCAGCGAGTCGCCCCAACAGCGACCTTCGCCTGAACAATGTGATGGCCCGACCTTGAAGGAGCTAGCTGGGCTTCGCGAGGTCGGGCCATCTCGTTCTGGACGATCATGAGGGACAAGTCATGTCGGAACCCCAGGCCAGCCCGCAGCGCCCGCCCAATCAAATCCAGATCGAGTTGCCCGCCGGGATCGAGCCCGTCTATTCCAACTTCGCGGTAGTGGTGCACTCGCCGAGTGAGATCGTCGTCGACTTCGCGCGCGTGATGCCGAACATGCCGAACGGCCGGGTGCAGACCCGTGTGCTGATGACGCCGCTCAACGCGAAGCTTTTCGCGCGCGCCCTTCTCGACAACCTGGCGCGTTTTGAGGCGCAGTACGGCGAGATCATGATCCCGACCGGGCTGGCCGATCAGTTGTTCAAGGGGGGTGGACATGGAGAACCTTGAGTCAATTGCGGAGCGCATCCGCACCAACTTTGCAGCCAAAAACGCGGCGCGCGACTCGGCCGTCGGCCGATCGCGCACGTTGATCCGGCACTGCTCGCTGTCGATCCGCGCCTCGCACCGTGATGAGCGCGACGAGGCACGGCGTCAGCTCGACTCGGCACGCGAGATCGTCGACGCGATCCGCAGCGACCTTGCCGGATATCCCGACCTGTATCACGCCGGCTACACCCAGGACGCGCTCAAGGAGTACGCCGAGGCCAGCATCGTGTTCGCGCTCTTTGCCGGCGACGCGCTGCCTGAGCCCGAGGCACTCGGAGTCGATTACGCGGCGTATCTCAACGGCCTCGGCGAGGCCGCCGGAGAATTGCGCCGACGGGTGCTCGACATCATCCGACACGATCACGGCGACACGGCCGAGCGGCTGCTGGAAGCCATGGACGAGATCTACCTGATCCTCGTCACGATGGACTATCCCGACGCGATCACGGGCGGGCTGCGGCGCACGACCGATCTGGTGCGCGGCGTCACTGAGCGGACGCGCGGCGACCTGACGCTGAGCATGCGCCAGGCGCGGTTGCAGGACGAGTTGCGGCGGCTGCCCGGTTTTTCGAATGAGGAGCGAGGGGCGCAGGGCCAAGGTCGGTCGGCGACGCCCGACGAGGCCTGACGGAAGCCATGCCTTCGCGGCTGATTCGCGCTTCTGAGATCGGCACCTTCGTGTTCTGCGCGCGCGCCTGGTGGCTGCAGCGCGTGGTTGGGCTCGAGCCCGGCAATGTCGAACAGCGCGCGGCCGGCGATGCCTACCACGTCGGACACGGCCGCCGGGTGTGGGCCTCGGCCTGGCTTCAGCGGGCTGCGCTCGGGTTGGTGGCTGTCGCCGTGGTGCTGGCGGTGTGGGCCTGGCTGAGCCGGTGATCCATGGACGCGTTACCGCTCGTCCTGGTGTTGCTGTTGGTCGCCGTGGTGTTCTGGCGCCTTTCGGGTTGGTTGCGGGCGTCGAGCGGCTTGCCGGCCGGGGATGTGGTCAGCAGCGACACGCGCGCCTGGGGCCGCGTCGACGCGCCGCTGGTGTCGCGCAAGCTCGGCCTGACAGGTCGGCCCGACTATCTGGTACGCGAGAAGGGCGGGCTGGTGCCGGTCGAGGTGAAATCGGCTGCGGCTCCATCGACGGGCGCTCGCGCGGCTCATGTGTATCAGCTGGCGGCCTACTGCGCCCTGGTCACCGAAGCCTACGGCCAGCGGCCCGCGTACGGCCTCATCCAGTACCGCGACCGGCTGTTGCGCGTGCCTTACACGCAGCGCCTCGAACAGGAGTTGCTGGCGATCCTGGCGCAGATGCGCGCCGGCCTCGGGGAATCGGATGTGGCGCGCTCGCATGACAGCGCGAGCCGCTGTCGTGGCTGCGGGCTGCGCGAGGACTGCGATCAGGCGTTGTTATAATGCCGCGGCGCTGCCGGCGAGGGGCGGACCGGCGCGCTGGAAGGCCAATACAAGCGATCATGAACGGCTTCACGGCGGAACGGCTTTTGGTTCTCTTCAACCCGCAGGTGCAACGCGCCACGGATCTGGCGGCCGAGATCCGACAATGGGCAGGTGGATCGATCCCAACCTTGCCGGTGGACGATGCTGCGGTTCGCGACTTAGTGGCCGCTCACGATCTGGTTGTAGCGTTAGGTGGTGACGGCACGATGCTGCGCGCGGGCCGTCTCACGGCGCCATACGGCGGTCATGTGCTCGGCGTCAACTTCGGGCGGCTTGGTTTTCTGCCCGAGGTCCAACCCGCCGATTGGAGGGGCGCGCTCGAGCGCGTCCTCAAAGGCGAGGGTTGGGTCGAAACGCGGATGCTGTTGCGCATCGAACACGTCCGCGGTGGCGAAGTGCTGAGCACCGAGGACGCGCTGAACGAAGCGGTCGTTGGGCGCGGCGCACAGGCGCGCATGTCGCGGCTACAGGCCCGCATCAACGGCGACGTGCTCACGACATACGTGGCCGACGGCCTGATCTGCGCCACTCCGACCGGCTCGACGGCCTATGCGCTGGCGGCCGGCGGCCCGATCCTGCCACCGGAGAACGAGAACATCCTTGTGGTGCCGATCGCGCCGCACATGAGCATGGAGCGCACGATCGTCCTGCCGGGCAACGCGGCGCTCGAGGTCGAGCCCGAGATCGACGCCGAGCATCAGGCCAGCCTGAGCGTCGACGGTCAGCGCGAGACGTTGCTGGCACGCGCCGACGTGGTGCGGGCGACCCGGTCGCCCTACGTGGCTCGCTTCATCCGATTACGCGCGGCCCATTATTTCTTCGCCACCCTGGTCGAGCGATTGACCAATGGGCGCGGAGGACATTCCAGGTAAGAGACAATGACGGTAGACGTTCAACTCACTGAACAAACGCGTTGTTGCCCGAACTCAGTCGGGCCGGCGTCCTTGCGGTGCTACAAATGCGGAAAACCCATCTGCCCGAAGTGTGCGGTGCGCACGCCTGTCGGCTACAGCTGCCGGGATTGCGTCCGCCAGCACCAGAAGGCGTTCGATACCGCCGAGTGGTATGACTATCCCATCGCGGCCGTGGTGTCGGCGATCGCGGGCGGGCTCGGCAGCCTGACGCTCGGTTTCGGATTCTTCGTGATCTTTATCGCCCCGGCCGTCGGCGCTGGCGCTGCCGAGATCGTGCGTTACGCGGTCCGCAAACGCCGCGCGCGCTACCTGGGCTGGGCTGCCGCCGGTGGGTTCATCCTGGGCGCGGCTCCGGCCATGCTGTTCCCGGTCCTGGCGCTTGTGTTCAGTTTGTTAGGTGGGCAGGGGGGTGGCCTGGGGGGCATGCTCGGCCTGGTTTGGGCCGGCGTGTATCTGGTGCTCGGCGTCGGCGCCCTTTTGGGTCGGTTGCAGGGCATCGTGATCGGGCGGTGACATGCTTCGACGGCTTCTCATCCACGACCTGGCGATCATCGACGAACTGGACCTCGAACTCGGCCCTGGCTTCGTCGTCTTCACCGGTGAGACCGGCGCCGGCAAATCTATCATCATCGACGCGCTCGGCCTGGTGCTCGGCGGCAGGGCTGACCCTGCGCTGGTGCGGGCCGGCACCGAAGCCGCTCGCGTCGAGGCCACGTTCAAGATCGCTGGCCCGACCCAGAAGGCTCTCACCACCGTGCTGCAGCGCGAGGCCCTCGACGACGACGGCGACGAGATTGTCCTGTCGCGCGAGGTCCGGCGTGAGGGCCGCAGCACGGCGCGCGTCAACGGTCGTCTGGTCAGCGCGCCAGTCCTGCGCGAACTTGCCGAACTGCTCGTCGACGTGCACGGGCAGGGCGAGCACCTCTCGCTGTTGCGTCCGCGCGAGCATGTCTTCATGCTCGACCGCTACGGTGCGCTCGAGGCCGAGCGCGAGAAGTTGACGGCTCTGGTGCGGAGCGTCGGAGCGCTGCGGCAGGAGTTGACCACGCTGCGCCAGAACGAGCGCGAGCGCGAACGCCGCCTCGACATGCTCGACTTCCAGATCCAGGAGATCGGCGCGGCTCGCCTCAAGCCGGGCGAGGAAACCGGTCTGCTGCAGGAGCGCGCCCGCCTGGCGAACGCCGAGAAGCTTGCGGCCCAGGCCGATGACGTCATCCGCTCGTTGAGCGGCGATGACGACGGCGACGGCGCGGCCGATCTGCTCAGCAAGGCTGCCCGGTCGCTCGCCGCGCTCGCGCGCATCGACTCCGGGCTGGCCGAGTCGCAGGCTCTCGCCCTGGCGCTGGCCGAGCAGGCCCGCGATCTCGGCGCGACGCTGAGCGATTACCGCGAGGGCCTCGAGCACAACCCCAAACGACTCAACGACGTCGAAGAGCGCCTCGAAACGCTCGCGCGACTGCAGCGCAAATATGGCGAACGCATCGAAGACGTGTTGGCCTTCGCCGAGCGCGCTCAGAAAGAGCGCGACAGCCTGGCCAACGCCTCGACGCGCATCGCCGAACTCATCGAGAAGGAGCGCGCGCTTCTGGCAGAGATCGGGCGATTGGGCGAGCAACTCTCGACGCGCCGACGGCAAAGCGCGCGCAAGCTAAGCTCCGGCATCGAGCGCGAGCTGGCCGACCTGAAGATGGAGCGCGGGCGCTTCGACGTGGCTCAGAATAGGCAAGCGTCCACCGAAGGCGCGCCGACCGAGGGCGGCCCCGTCGCCTTCGACCACACCGGCCTCGATCGGATCGAATTCCTGATCGCGCCGAACCCGGGCGAGGGCCTCAAGCCTCTGGCCAAGATCGCGTCGGGCGGCGAGGCTGCGCGCCTGATGCTGGCGCTCAAGGGCGTGCTCGCTCAGACGGACCCGACGCCGACCCTGATCTTCGACGAGATCGACCAGGGCATCGGCGGCCGCGTCGGCGCCATCGTGGGGCGCAAGCTGTGGGCGATCGCGGCGATGGGCGGCCATCAGGTGGTCTGCATCACGCACCTGCCGCAGCTGGCCGGTTACGCCGATCAACACTTCAAGGTCGAGAAGTTGATCGACGACGGGCGCACGTCGACGCACGTGCGGACCCTCACCGAGGCCGAACGCCCGGCCGAGATCGCGCAGATGTTGGGTGGCATGGGTGAGAACATCCGCGCCAGTGCCGAGGAACTCCTCGCCGAGATCGCCGCGGATCGCGATCAGGCGCTCAAGCCCGCGCGCGAGGCGGTGCCTGTCGGAAAGAAGCAGCGCGCCTGAATAGGCGCACCTGTCATCGGAACTAGGGGCGTCACGCATCCAGGGAGGCGATCATGAGCCAGACTGCCGTCAAACGTCTCTATCTCATGCAGGTGGGATCCATGCCGGAATACCAGATACCGATTGTGTGCTATCTGGTGCAGACCAACGACGACAGGAATATCCTCATCGACAGCGGCCTCCCCGCGGTCATCCCAGAAGAACAAAGCGAATTCGTCAACGGGCAAGCCCTTATTGAGCAGTTGTCCACGATCGGTCTGCGGCCTGAAGACATTGACACGGTCATCTCGACACACTACGATTTCGATCACTCAGGCAATCACTCGGCGTTCACGAAGGCGAGATACGTCGTGCAGCGTGTCCACCATGAACATGCGCCAGGGAATGCCCGCTACGCCGGAACGCAGTCGGAGTGGGATCAACCCGCGGAGCGCATCCAGTTGGTGGACGGCGACTCGGAATTGCTGCCAGGCTTGGAGTTGATCGAAACCAGCGGGCATGTTCCTGGTCACCAATCGGTGCTGGTGCGTCTGCCGAAAACGGGCGTGGTTCTCCTGACCGTCGATGCTGTGCCCTTTCGCCAGGGCTTCGTTCGCGACCAGGCTGACGATGGGAGCAACCCGGATGGCGAAGCGACACGCGCCAGCACCAACAAGCTGCTTGACCTGGTCGAGCGGGAGAAGATCGGGTTGGTGATTTTCGGCCATGACCCGGAACAATGGGCTGAACTGAAGAAGCTGCCGGAGTTTTTGGAGTGAGATCAGTCTGGCCGCCTATTGGAGCTGGCAACAAAAAAACCGCGGGATCATCCCGCGGTCTTTTCTGTTTTCGATGAGGGCCGGGCCTCAGTCAGAGGCGCCGGCGTCTTCCGGAAGGGAGTACTCGGCGACCAGGTCATCCGGCAGATCGCGCGAAGAGTAATCGCTGTCGTAACTGTAATGACATTGCGTACAACGACCACTCACCTCGATGCCGCCCGGGATGTCCCGGATCGTCAGCACCAGCCCCCCGGACTCGCAATAGGGGCATACTTGCATTTCCATTTTGTCTCCTTATCCATCACCTTACCTTACCGTTGTTAACGACGGGTAAATGGCGGATTAACCCTTTTCGCCACAACAACTCCGTTGAGACGGCGCCCCTTCCTTGTCGAATGTGGGGTCCATCATGACACCGCTGGGCCGGTTCGGCACTGGGCCTTTCTTCCCAGCAGCCGGTCGCGACAGTCGGGGCGCTCCATCTCCTCTACAATGGGGGCATCACAGGCGGGTTTGAGCGGCCATGCTTCCACTGGAGCGTCAAGAGTTATATCGCCAAAGGTATGCCGGGCGTCGGCCGGGCTGGCGCTCGAGCGGCGCGCGTCTCGAGGCGCTCGTGCGCACTTTGGCTGGCCCCGGAGCCCGTGTGCTCGACGTCGGGTCCGGCCGCGGCGGCGTGATGGAATTGGTCTGGGATCAGGTGGGGCTGGCGCTGGGCGTGGATCCCGACCGCGCGTCACTTGTCGAGCGGCGCGTGCCGCTGCCCGTGGCGCAGGCGGTCGGTGACGGCCTGCCGTTGGCCGACTCGAGCTTCGACCTCGCGCTTGCCATCTGGGTCTTCGAGCACCTGGCCGAGCCCGGCGACACGCTCGCCGAGATTGCGCGAGTGCTCCGCCCCGGCGGCCGCCTCATCTTCCTAACGCCCAATCGCAGGCATCCGCTGATCTGGGCCAATCGCCTGAGCCAGCTCTTGCCGCGCCTGCAGCGTCGCCTGGTGCCGACGCTCTACGGCCGTGCCGCCGACGACACCTTCCGCGTCCACTATCGCGCCAACGACGCGAGCGACATCGCTCGTCTGGCGGCCTCAGCGGGCTTCAGCGTCGAATCGCTCGAGCCGATCCCCGACCCAACTTATCTGGCCTTCAACGACCTGGCGTTTTCGCTATCGAGCGGGCTGGAAGATTGGCTGCCCCGCAGTTGGGGCGTTCATTTGCTGGGGGTCTTGAGGCGGACCGCAGACGGCAGACCGCAGAGCGGGGCCGAACGTTGACGCCTGGCCTCGAATTCTGCGGTCTGCCGTCCGCGATCCGCCGTCTCTTTACGGCTTCTCCATCCCACCGATGGCCGAGAACGCCGGCCGCGGGATGCCGCCCTTGCTGATGATCGAGAAGATCGTGTTGTCGTCTTGATCGGGCTCGCCGCCGAGCGGGGCGTAATTGAGGTTGAAGAGGAAGGCCATGCGCACGTGCCCCGAGTCGCGCATGTAGTTGTAGGCCTCGACCAGGTACTGGGCCTGCATTTCCTCGGTGACGTCGGCCGCGAACTCGTAGCCCGGCGGGTACTTGCCGTCGATCGGCGAGGCATAGCCGAACTCGGTCATGCACTGTGGCAGCGACGAGCCCGCCTGATTCAGGATCTTGGCGTAGGTCTCGACCTGGCTCTTCATCGCCCACGAGTAGTGCGGCGAGTTCCACGGGCCCATGAACGTGTAGCCGGTCTTAGCGGGCGGGTTGGCGCCGTCGGCGGTGGGCGGCAGGTTGGTGCCGTTGGAGTGCACGCCGATGCAGTCGACGTTCGCGCTGGCGCCACCAGCCTGCAGGAACTGGGTCAGGAACTGGGCGTCGTCCATGACGATGCGGCGCGTGCCCGAGCCGTTGCAGAAAACGTCCCAGCAGTTGGCGCCGGTCGGGGCCGGAGCTCCCGAGATCACGAAGATCGACGGATCCTTGGCCTTGATGGCAGCTGCCGAGGTCTGTACGAACGCGGCGAAGTCGGCCGGGTTGACGCCGGCCGCGACGTTCCACTCGCGCTCGAGGTTCGCCTCGTTCCAGATCTCGATGGCCCCGATCTCGCCGGGGTAGCGGTCGATGAGCAGGCCGACGAACTGCGTGTAGGCCGCCGTGTCGTCCGGCGGCGCTTCGCCATTCGATTCGGCGAGCGGAGCCGCGCGCGTCCAGGCCGGCGCCGCGACGATCGACATCATGATGCGCATGCCGTTCTTGCAGGCCGCATCCATGGCGTTGTCGACCTGGACCCAGTTGTAGTTGCCCTGTTCCGGCTCGATGTCATGCCATCGGATCTGGATCTTGGCCCAGTACAGGTGCAGCTGGTTGCGCATGATGTTCATGCCTTCCGACGGGTCGATGCCAGGGACCAGCGAGTGCGCCTGGATGCCATAGCCGAAGCCAGAGGCCGGCAGATCGGGGTATGCGCAGGATGAGCCGCCGGCCGGGTTCTCGGGGGCCGTGGTGGGCGCCACGCCCGGCTCGGTGGCCACTGGCGCCGGCGCATCGGTCGCTGCAACGACCGTCGGCGCAACAGCCACAGCCGTCGCCGTGGCTTCGGGCGCGGCCTGACGCTCGCCGATCAGCCAGTACAGCGCGGCGAACGCGACAGCGCCGACCACTAGCGACGCTGCCATCCAGATGCCAAGCAAGGCGGAGTTGAAGTTTCGATTGCGCGGTTTCTGCGACATGGCGACTCGCTTACTCGATAGTGATCAGGATCGCGTCGGTCAGGTACTCCCACTGCGCGCCTGATTGGTTGCACTCGCTGACCTTGAGGTTGTAACAAACGACCATCCGTAGCCGGTATTGGCCGGCGACGCCGATCGTCATGTCGTCCCGTAGACGGCCGCCGCATCGATCCGTAGGGCCCGTGCAGCCCGCATCGACCTGTAGCGGGTTGGTCCCGGCTGAGAGGCTGGTCTGCAGGATCTTGCTGCCCGAGGCGGCCTGGGCTTCCACGCCGAGCACTCCGTACTGGATGGAGCCGGCCGTGGTGTTCTTGAGTTCCTCGAAAAACCAGATGCGCTCGTTCACGGCATAGGTGAGCTTGCCGCCGTCGATCTCGAGCTTGCCGGTCAGGCCGTGTGTGCCCGTGCCCGCGCTTGTGGAGCCTGTCGTGGCAGCCGTTGCCGTGGGGCTCGTCGAGGCCGTCGTACCTGCGCCCGTCGAGCTGCTGGGCGTCACGATCGGCAGATCGGCGATATTGCCCGAGTAGGTCACAACACCAGAGTAGACCCAGGCCGTCGTGCCGTTGAAATCGATGGCGAACCAATCGCTGTTGGCGTTACGGCCCTTGACGGTGGCGGTCTTGCCGCCGTCGATTCCGCCGACGACCTCAGCGGTTGTGCTCGGCGCACTGCGGACGTTGGCTCCTCCGGGGTTGGCTGTGATGACGTTGCCCGAGGCGCCCGGTGTGGCTGTCGCCGCGCCGCCCGGTTGTGACGTCGCTGTGGCGGCTGCCGTGCCCGCTGCCGTCGGGGCGGGAGCGTTCGACGTCATGACGGGCAGGGTGCTGGCGTCACCCAGGTACGAAGCGACCTGGGTCGAGACCCAACCCGTCACGCCGTTGAAGCTGATGGCGAGCCAGTCGCCGGCTTCATTGCGGCCGATGACGTCGGCGGAGCTGCCGCCATCGATCGTGCCGAGCAGCTCGGAGTCGGAGCTTGGCGCCGCGCGGACGTTGGCGGCGACCACCAGGACGAAGAGATCGCCCTCGGTTGTCGTGGTGGCGGTGGCGCTGCTCGCCGGGGTGTCGGTCACAGCCGGCGTGTCCACAGTGCCCGTCGTGGCCGACGGAGCGGCCGTCGGCGGCGGAGGCGTTGTGGTCGGCAGGACGATGACGGCGGTGGCTGTGGCCGTCGGGCCGAGGTCGGCGGGGGTGGCCGAGGCGGCGGGCGCCGGGTTCGCGAACACGGTCGACAACGCGTAGATCAGCAAAGCCAGGCCGATCAGGGCGAGCACGGCAATGCCGATGATGCCTCCGATCGGGACGCCGCTGGATGGCGGGTTGGGGCGGGCAGACGTCATGACAAATCTCCTCCAGGCCGGGCGCAGGGCGCCGTTGCCCCGGCAATCATAAACGATCGTCCTACGGTGCGGGCGTCTCGGACGGGATCATGGCCGGATCCAACGTCGGCGTGGCGTTAGGATCCGGCGTAGCGGCTGGGTCTATCGTGGCATTCGGATCGACCGTGGCGTTCGGGTCGATCGTCGCGACGGGCGGATAGGGAGTCAGCTGACAGTTGACGTCGGCTGTGGCGACGGCCGCCTGTGGCGTCCCTTGCAGAGCGCCTTCGGCGCCGGCATCCATTTCGGCAGCGAAGCGATACTGTTCGGCGGCGAGGCAGTTGTCGCCGTAGCCCTCGAGCTCACGGGCGTAGGCGATCAGGGCCTTGTACAACAGTGTGTTCGCGTTCTTGTAGTAGGGTCCGATCGAGTAGAGCTCGCTCAGGGCGCTGACGGCGCGAGCCCAGTTGAGGCCGTAGTTGCCGATGCCAGCCAGGTACATGCGCCCGTACTCTTTGTAGCTCAACGCCTCCTGATCGAGCGGGGCGAACAGGGCTGCATAGTCAAGATCGGCGATGCCCAGCTCGACCTCGTCGCCCTTGATCCGCTCCAGGCCGCGATTGCGCAGCGCCGTGTAGAGGAGCTGGTCGACGGCCTTGGGTTCGTACTCCCGATTGAGGATGCGCAGATGCGCGGCCTCATCGATCACGGCGTCCCAATTGCTTTCGCCGGCGTAGCGCTGCATTTCGGCCAGGATGGTGGCGGGATCCTCTGACACGGGGCGACGCGTGGGCGTTACGGTCGGAGCGGGCTCGGTCACTTCGAGGCTGGTGCGCAGTTGCGCCAGACGCTCGTTGGCGTTCGGATAATTGGGGTTGATCGAGACGATGTACTCGATGCGCTGCAGCGCGAAGCGGTCGCGGCCCGCGGCGATATCCTGCTCGGCGAGGCGCCACTGCGTGTCGAGGTCTGCGACGAGTGTGGACTGCGCCTGCGAGACCTGCAATTGCTGACCGGTCTGGTAACCGACCCAGGCGGCGACGGCCATCACCACGAGCAACACCCCGGCGAAGATCAGTGCCAGGCGCGACGTCGACGGCCCGGCGCGTTCGACCTCACCTGGCGCTTCAACGGACTCATGCGACAAGGGTTCCAAAATCCTCTCCTGCTGTTCGATTTTCTGTCAAGCAGGCTGTTCTTGAAAGATTATAGCCCATCGGCCTGCGCGGTTTTGTGTCAGGACGATCACAAGATCGCGCCCGTTCCCGCAGTTGGGAAAGCGTCGGGCACCAGCCGGGTTTCAGGGCGGCACTGGCCTTATGATATGGGCGGCTATGACGAGCGCTTGACCCGCTTAATGTGAGCGCGATATAAACGGGGGCGGGGAGAAAGACGGTAGTGCACGATGCGGTTGAAGACTCGCGGAGTACCACTCCGCAAACGAGACAGCCTGATCACGCCCATTCGAATCGTGATCGTTCTGCTTGCCGCGTTGGCCGGCAGCTTGATCTGGTACAAGTCGCTGGTCGATGCCGGCGAAGTGTTGCGCCCGTTCGAGCCCACGGCGACGCCGACGCGCAGCGTCCGTTCGTATGTCGAAGAAGCCCAGGCGCGCTTTGCCGCTGGCCAGTTCGGCGACGCCGTCGCGGCCTACGACCTGGCCATTCAGGTGACGCCTGACAACGTGGATTTCTGGGTCGGGAAGGCGCGCGCGCAGATGTTCAACGAGGATGAGGTCGGCGCGCTGCAGAGCGCCAACCGCGCGATCCTGATCGACGACAAGAGCGTCAAGGCGCACGCCATCAAGGCCTGGGCGCTGTGGAAGGCCGGCAGCATCGACGAGGCGGCCAAGGAAGTCTCATCGGCTCTCGCGATCGATCAGAACTACGCCCCGGCGCATGCCTACTACTCCTTAATCCTGAATGCTCAAGAACGTTACGACCAGGCCTTCGAGGAAGCGAAGCAGGCCATCAACCTCGATCCGCAACTGATCGAGGGGCATTACGCGTTGGGCTACTCGAATGAGGCCCAGGGGCTGTACGAGCAGGCGATCCCGCACTACGAGCGCGGGCTCCTGCTGAACCCGCAGGTGATCTTCCTGTATCGTCAGATCGGCTTGAACTACCGGCAGCTGGGTCTTATCGCGGCCAGAGCCCAGAACAAGGAAGCCGCCAGTCAGTACTTCGGCGAGGCGATCAAGGCCCTCAATCGCGCCATCTCGATCGACGCCAACAACGTCACGCCGTACCTCGACCTGGCGCGCACGTATCTGCAGATCGACCAGCTCGGCACGGCGCAGCAATACCTCGACGACGCGCTGACTCTGCAGCCCGAGAACCCGATCATCCACGGCCGTCTCGCGCTTCTTTACATGCAGCGCAAGAACTACGAAGGCGCGCTGGCCTCGATGGAGCTGGCCGTCGAAGGCGGCGTCTATACCGAAACGCTCGCCAGCGGCGATGTCGTCTCCTACAACGTGGAAGGGTTGCCGCTGCAGGACGGCACCACCCTCGAGTTCTATTACACCTACGGCAACCTCCTGGCGTACTTCCAGCAATGCGACAGGGCCCGCACGTATCTGGTGAAGGCGCTCGAGTACGCGCCCGACAACCTGACCGTGCAGGGCTCCTACGAGACCAGCAGCGACATCTGCCGGCTGGGCGGCACGCCCACTCCCACGCCCGACGGCACCGAGCGGCCCGCCGCGCCCATCGCGACGCTTGAACCGACGAGTTCGCCGTAGGCCCCTCCCGCATCGCCACGAGAGGGGTTCTAGCCAGGGGAGTCTGGGCGATGCTGCCCTCCCCCGAGGGGGGAGGGCGCTCGGCCGGGGCGCAGGGGGCGAGAGGGCTTGAGGCCGGAATGTCCGGTTGACAGGGAGATGCGGCGAAAGGACACTCGCGGTCAGCGGTCAGCGGTCAGCGGTCAGCGGTCAGCGGTCAGCGGTCAGCGGTCAGCGGCCAGCGGTCAGCGGTCAGCGGTCAGCGGCCAGCGGCCAGCGGGCGGCGGCCAGCGGGCGGCGCGCCCATGCTATACTTGGACCCACTATCTCTCTAGGAGCACGCACCATGCCGATGGTTGAACGCGATCGTGAGATCCGCAAGCGCCGCAACAAGCGCAATAAGGTCAAGGCCCTGAAGGTCCGTCTGCAGGCCGAGCGCGATAGCAAGACCCGCACTCGCCTCCTGACCCGCCTGAAGAAGATCAGCCCCAACTCGCCCGAAGTCCAGAAATAAGCTGACTTTCGAGCCTGTCTGGGAAGCGCAAGGGCGCGAGATCCGAAAGGATCCCGCGCCCTTGCGCGTTTGTCAGGGCAGCTGGATCAGAAGAAGCGAGCCAGCACCAGCCCGACGCTCACCAGGAGGGCATAAGCCAGCTCGATCTGGCCCGAGGCGGCCAGCGCCGGATTGAGCGCACGACCGTTCTCGCGCCCGACCACGCGCGCCCAGCGCACGGCCAGTGGGATCGCCAGCCAGGTCAGCAGCACCCAGGCCGGGCCGGTCTGGGTCAACCAGGCGCCCGCGGCAGCCAGGAACGCGCCCACCTGACAGGCCACGTACTGCCCACGCGCCGCCGCCGGCCCGAGCCGAACGGCAAGCGTGCGTTTGCCGGCCTTGCGATCGGTCTCGACGTCGCGCAGGTTGTTGACCACGATGATGTTGACGCACAGCAGGCCGAGCCCGACGGCGATCCACCACACGAGCGCCGTCGGCGTGCCGGCTTGAACGAAGTACGTTCCACCGACCGCCACCAATCCAAAGAAGATGAACACGAACAGGTCGCCCAGGCCGTTGTAGCCGAGCGGAAAGGGACCGCCCGTGTAGGCGATGCCGGCTGCGATCGAGGCCAGGCCGATGAGCACGATCGGCCAGCCGCCGATGAGGACGAGATAGACGCCGCACAGCGCGGCCAGGCCAAACGCCGCCACCATGCCGACCAGCATCTGCCCCGGCGTCACCCAGCCGGCGCTTGTGGCGCGCGTCGGGCCGAGGCGCTCGGCCGTGTCGGCGCCCTTCTTGAAATCGAAGACATCGTTGGCGAAGTTCGTGCCGATCTGGATCAGGAGCGCGCCGAGCAGGGCCGCCAGCGCCGGAATCAGGGCAAAGCTGCCTGCGTAGAAGGCGAGGGCGCTGCCCGCGATCACAGGAGCGGCGGCCGCGGGCAACGTGCGCGGCCGGCTCGCAAGCCACCAGATACGCCAGAAGGACGGTCGTGTGGGCAGGGTCGTGGTCACAGCCTGATTGTATCCGCTGGCCCGGCGCCGACGCCACATGGTAGACCCTCGCCCTGGGCGCTCACCAGGGCGAGGGTCGGAGAGGCCTCAAGGGGTCGCGAGCGGCGCGTACGTGAACGGCACCTTGAACTGCTCGCACCAGATCACCACTGCCGTCGCCTTGCTCAGGTCGGCGCCGGCCGGGATCGGGATCGTCAGGTCTCCCTGCGTGGCCGACAGCGTGCCCAGATCGACGGCATCCGCCAGCGACGTGATCGACGGGTCGATCATGGCCGCCGAGGTCAGGACGACGTGCAGATCGGGGCCATCATCGACCGTGAAGCCCTTCAGTTCGAGCTGATAGCCCTGGTCCATCGAGCCGACGATGGCCGCAGTGCCCGTGCCTTTGTGCTCGACCGGCATGAACGCGCCACTGCTCATGGTCATCATGGCGCCCATCGCGGTTTGGGTCTCTTCGGCGTGCATGGCTGTCTCGGTCTCAGACGGCATCATCTCCATCGCGGCCTGTGTTTCGGTAGCGTGCATCGTGTCCATGGCGGTCTCGGTTTCCGTGGTGTGCATGGCATCCATGGCCGTCTGCGTTTCGTCGGCCGCCATCGATTGCATGGCTGTGGTCGTCTCCTCGGCATGCATGGCGTCCATCGCGGACTGAGTGGCGTTCATGTCCACGGCGGGCGCGCAGGCGGCGAGTGCCAGCGCTATCATCGCGAGCGTGGATAGGCCTGATCGAGTTGTCATCGTGCGTCTCCTTGGCTGAGTGTTGGTCCCAGCCTACGAGTGAGGCCTGACAACCTGCTTGCGGGCCGATGACGAAACCCTTACGCGGCGCCGACCTCGGAAAAACCCCGAAAAAGCGTTTCCTTATCACTCCCTCAGGCAGATCTGAATTGGGACTGAACCAACTCCGTCTAAACTGGCCGAAGTTCACGCGAAAGGACGCGCTTTTCGGTTTGACCAGCCACAACACATGACGACACGACAGCAAGCTCATCGGCGGCGTGAGGCCGCCATCGCCACAGCCAAGACCGCCGTCACCGTCGCCTCCGTCGCGGCGGCGCTGGGCGGGTGCGCCCTCATCGGGCTGACGGACTCTTCTTCTGCGGCAGTGCAGGATACGACGGCTCCGCAAGAGATCAGCGCCAACGTGACGGTTGTCGGGTCACCGACCCCGATTCCCTCGGCCACCCCGAGGACATCGACTGGGAACTCGGGTCAGGCCGGCGTTGCCACAAACGTGCCGACCCAGACGCCGCGGCCCACAGTCACGCCGGCGCCCACTCAAACGATCATTCAGCCGGGGCTGCGCCAGCCGCCGGGCTTCGGCAACAACAACTTCTTCGCGCCACGCACGCGAACGTCGAGGTGACGAGATGGCCATCCTGCATTTCCGCGCCATGGGTTGTCAGATGACGGCCATGATCGATTCGGACACACCTGAAGCCGCTGACGCTCTCTCTCAAGTGCCGGGTTGGTTCGAGGCCTGGGAGGCCGCGCTCAGCCGCTTTCGGTCCGATAGCGAATTGATGCGTCTCAACGCGCTGGCCGGCTCGTCTGTGGTGGTCAGCCAGACATTGTGGGATGTGCTCCACGCCTCGCTCGCCGCCGAGCAGGCCAGCGGAGGCCTTGTCACTCCGCTCGTGCTCGACTCGCTCGAGGCGGCCGGTTACGCCCTTTCGTTCGAATGGGTGCAGCAGGCGAACGGCGTGTCAGCCTCGCCCCAGCCCGCGGTCGCGGCTCGACCCGTCGCGCTGTCGCTCGGCCAGGCGCTCCACTTCGACGCCGACAAACTGACTGTGACGCTCGAGCCCGGCTATCGCCTGGATCTTGGCGGTGTAGCCAAAGGTTGGGCGGCCGAAGAAGCGGCGCGTCGACTGAGCGCCTTCGGGCCGGCGCTTGTGGATGCCGGCGGCGACATCGCCGTCAGCGGCGCGCGCGCCGACGGTTCTGCCTGGCCGATCGCGATCGCCGACCCGCAGATTCAGGATGCCGATCTCGGGCGGCTCGCGCTGGCCGTGGGCGGCGTCGCGACATCGGGTCGCGACTATCGGCGCTGGCTCGTTGATGGGCAGCCGCGCCACCACCTCATCGACCCTCGCACCGGCCTGCCGTCGACCACCGACGTGCTCTGCGTCACCGTCACAGCGCCGACGTTGCGCGCGGCCGAGGTGGCCGCCAAGACAGTCTTCCTGCTTGGCAGTGACGCTGCCGGCGCCTGGTTGGCAGTCCGACCCGAGCTGCAAGCGCTCCTGGTTCTCGATGACGGCCGGATGATCGGCTTTCCGAACTCGTCCTGGCTGACGATGCCGGCATGAGTTCACTGTCCTCCTCTTCCCGATCAGGTCCTCCGCGCGAGGACGGCTGGCTCGACACGCTCGAGCAGGCTGCGCTGGCCGTCGCGCCGTTCGGCGTGCTGATCGGCAGCGTCATCGCTGCAGTTTTGCTTGGCGTGGCCGTTCTGGTGATCTGGCCCGAGAGCCTGTCGATCATCTGGGCCTCGGCCTGGGGCGCGACGCCCAAGGCCTTCTGGTATCTCTCGCGGGCGTCGAGTTTCGTGGCGTTCGGGTTGATCACAGCCTCGATGGTGTTGGGTCTCGGGATCACGAACAAGGCCACGCGAGCCTGGCCGGGCGGCCCGACATACGTGGCGCTCCATGAACATACGGCGCTATTGGGATTGGTCTTCGGCCTCGTGCATGCGTTGGCTTTGCTCGGTGACCAATACGTCGGTTACACGCTCGGCCAGATCCTGATGCCGTTCGCAAGCGGCGAGTATCGGCCGTTCTGGGTCGGCCTGGGTCAGATCGCGTTGTGGTTGATCGCGCCGATCACGTTGAGCTATTACGTCCGCCGCGTGATCGGGCACAGAGTCTGGCGCCTGATCCATTTCCTCAACTTCGGCGTGTTCGGCCTCGTGCTGATCCACGGTCTGTTCAGCGGCACCGACACCGTGCTGGCCCCAATGCGCATGGTGTACTGGTTCGCTGCGGTAGCCGTGGTCGGCCTGACGACGTATCGAGCGCTTGTGGCTGTTCTGAAACGCGTCGATCCTCCGGCCAGGAGCCGGGCGTGAAGGGTGGGGCGCCTTAACGGTCAGGGACGCGGGCGGCCGGGCGGACCGTCGATCGGAAGCTCCACCGAAAACGTCGCGCCCGAGCCTGGCCTCGACGTCACGCCGATCCGGCCGCCGTGCGCGTCGACAAGGCCGCGGGCGATGGCCAGCCCCAGGCCGGCGCCCCCCGTCGTGCGCGGGCGCGCCGGTTCCCCCCGATAGAAGCGATCGAAGATATGAGGCAGATCCTCTGGCGAGATGCCGCTGCCCGTGTCGTTCACATCGATTCGTACGAAACGTCCCTGCCTCGTGCCATTGACGCTCACGGTCCCGCCTGAAGGCGTGTGGTCGAGGGCATTGCCGACGAGATTGGCCAGCACGCGCCCGATCCGGCGCACATCAAGCGTCGCGACGCCAGCGTCGTGGCAGGCGCCATCCAGTGTGACGCCGCGGCTGGCGGCCAGGGGCCTGAACGATTCGAGCGTGTCGGAGAGGAGGTCGCAGACCTCGGCCGTGGTCGGCTCGAGGGTCAGGCCGCCGGCATCCAGTTGCGCGAGTTGGAACAGATCGTCGATCAGGCTCGAGAGCGACTCGATGTCGCGCTGGGCGGTCGCCAGGTAGCGCTTGACCGTCGCGGGGTCGTCGACGACGTCGTCGGCGAGGGCCTCGACGATCGCACGCACAGACGCCAGCGGCGTCTGCAGGTCATGGCCGACCCAGGCGATCAGGTCGCGCCGCAGCCGATCGAGCTCGCGCTGCTTCTCGTCGGCCGCTTCAAGCTGGGCCGCCATGTCGTTGAACGTCAGCGCCAGCGCGGCCACCTCGTCCCGGCCTGCGACCGGCGCGCGCAGATCCAGCCGACCGCGGGCAAGGCCGCGCGCCGTCTCGCTCAACGAGCGGATGCGCCCCGTGATCTCCTCGGCGAAGAAGAAGCCCAGCGCGACGGCGATCCCGCTCGCAAAGATCAGAAGCACCGTGGCCAGTTGCAGATCGTGTTCGTTGGTGAACATGAGGCGCGCCGTCAGCCAGACGTTGATGAACGTCAGCGCGCTCGACAGGGCGTACGTGCCGATGATGGCCCAGCGCAGGCCAGGCGCGCGTTGGAGCCAGCGCAGGCGATAGGCAGCGTAGCCGGCCAGCACCGAGGCCAGAGCCGTGACCGACAGGAAGACCGTCATCAGCGCGAGGTCGCCCATCGGTGGGTGCATGACGAGCCAGAACAGGGCGAGCCCGCCGAGGACCACGGCGATCACGCCGGCGACGAGGCGCGCTGTGATCGGGAGCCTCCGTTGCAGAGAGGGTAGGGTGCTCATTCGGGCGCCTCGAACTTGTAGCCGACTCCCCAGACGGTCTGGATGAACCGCGGCTGCGATGGATCGCTCTCGATCTTCTCGCGCAACCGCCGCACATGCACGGTCACGGTGCTCGGGTCGACGTACTCGCTGACGCCCCAGACCAGATCGAGCAACTGGTCGCGGGAGAACACTTGGCGCGGGTGGCGCGCCAGCACGAGGAGCAGATCGAACTCTTTGACGGTCAGGCTGCGCTTCACGCCGTCGACGGCGACGACGCGCGTGCCGGGCTCGATGCGGATGCCGGGAAAGTCGAGCGCCCCCGTCTCCGGCAAGTCGAGCGGGGCCGCGCGCGTTCGTCGCAAGACGGCGCGCACGCGGCTGGTGAGTTCCTGCGGGCTGAAGGGCTTGACGACGTAGTCGTCGGCGCCCATCTCGAGCCCCGCGATCCGATCGCTCTCGGCGCGCCTGGCCGTGACCATGATGATGGGCGTGTCGCCGCGTCGGCGCAGCCACTCGGTGATCTGGTAGCCGTCGACCTTGGGGACCATCAGGTCGAGCACCACCAGGCTGACGGGGCCGCCCTGCAAAACATCGAGCGCGGCCTGCCCATCGGCGACGGCCACGACGTCGTAATTCGCCCGGCGCAGGTAGAGCGACACCACTTCTCGCAGGCTGGGCTCATCTTCGACGACCAATATCTTGCCTTCAGACATGAATGTCGCTCCCTTGTCGTGAGCCAGGTCGGATATGCCAGCGGATCGTGTCACGGTCGCCATGAGGAGAGCGTGAGCGCAAATCATTCTACAGGCCTTACGCGATCCGGGCCGGCATTAATGGAATCGTAAGCTTTCGGCTACGTTGCCGTAACCACCTGCGCCTACGATGAGCCCATGTCGAACATGGCGATCCGAGGTGGCGCAGCCGTGCTGCTGGCGTTGTCGGTGCTTGGGTGTGCGCCCGGCTTCCTGACTTCTACAGCCGCCGAGGATGCGCAACAAGCCGGTACCCCAACGGTAGAATTTCCGGTGCTCGGCCTTGCGCCCGAACTCGTCGGCGACACCTGGCTCAACACCGATGCGCCGCTGACGCTGGCCGGGTTGCAGGGCAAGGTCGTGCTGCTCGAGATGTGGACGTTCGGGTGCGTGAACTGCCGCAACACATTGCCCATGTTGAAAGACTGGCAAGCCCGCTTTGCCGAACAGGGGTTTGTCGTGGTCGGCAATCACTATCCCGAGTTCGGGTACGAGTCGGGCCTCGACAACTTGAAGCGGGCCGTGGCCGATCTGGGGATCACGTACCCGATCGTTCAAGACAACTCAGGCGACAATTTCTTCGCCTATCGCGCTCGCTACTGGCCGACCCTCTATCTGATCGACAGGCTCGGCCGCCTGCGATACACGCACATCGGCGAGGGCGACTACGAAGAAACCGAGCGGGCGATCCAAACGTTGTTAGATGAAGCGAACGGTACCGCTGAAAGGGAAACGACATGAAGATCCGATCATCCGAGATCACGCCTGAACACGTGTACTGGTCTCGCCCGAGCCGGCGAGCCTTCCTCAAGCTGGCGCTGGCTACGGCTGGAGGGGCTGGCCTCGCGGCCTGCGCTCCGCCTGAGCCGAAGCCCACGGCCACCGGCCCCGCGCCAGTGACCTCAGGAAAGACTGATGAGCTGGGCGACGCTCTCACGAGCTTCGACAACATCACGCACTACAACAACTACTACGAGTTCACGACCGAAAAAGAAGGCGTGGCCGATCTCGCCGCAGGCTTCACGACTGACCCCTGGTCGGTGGAGGTCAGTGGGCTCGTCAACAAGCCCAAGACCTTCGGCCTCGAAGACATCCGCAAGGCCTTCACCTCGGAGGAGCGCATCTATCGTATGCGTTGCGTCGAAGCCTGGAGCATGGTGATCCCGTGGAACGGCTTCTCGCTTTCTGAGATCCTGAACCAGGTCGAACCCACTGCAGACGCCAGGTACGTGAAGTTCACGACCGTCTCGCGCCCTGAGGAGATGCCGGGGATGAACAACCCGCTTTACCCATGGCCGTACACCGAGGGCCTGCGCCTCGACGAGGCGATGCATCCTCTGACCACTGTCGCCACGGGCCTCTACGGCAAGGATCTGCTTCCGCAGAGCGGCGCACCGATCCGGCTCGTGGTGCCGTGGAAGTACGGTTTCAAGAGCATCAAGGCGATCGTCAAGATCGAGCTCGTCGCCGAACAGCCTGGCACGCTCTGGAGCATGATCGGGCCGAACGAGTACGGCTTCTACTCCAACGTCAATCCCGAGGTGGACCATCCGCGATGGTCGCAGGCCACCGAGCGGCGCATCGGCGAGTTCACGCGGCGAGACACGCTCAAGTTCAACGGCTATGGCGACCAGGTTGCGCCGCTCTATGAGGGCCTGGACCTGCGGGTCAACTATTGATGGAAGCCCCGACCGTTGAACGCGAGCCGGCTCTTGCGCCGCGCCCGGCGTCGTCGAAACGAAAGCAAAGCCCGAAGCGCTGGCTGGAGCTCGGGGTCCACGTCGGCGCGTTGGTGCCGATCGCGCTCTTCGCGTTCGATGTCTGGCGCGACGGCCTCAGCCCGGATCCGATTCGCGACGTCACGTTGCGCACCGGGCTGTCGGCTCTTGTCTTCCTGCTCCTGACCCTGGCCGTCACTCCAGTGGTGACGGTCACCGGGCTGGCGGCGCTCAATCCGCTGCGCCGTTGGTTCGGCATCTACGCCTTCGTCTACGCCGTCATCCATCTGCTGATCTTCGTCGTGGTCGACTATGGCCTCGACCCAGAGCTGCTTGCGGATGCCGTGTTGACGAAGCCGTACGCGCTGGCCGGCCTCGGGGCGCTGCTGATCATGATCCCGCTGGTGGCCACGTCGACCGATGCCATGCAGCGCCGCCTGCGCCGCAACTGGAAGCGCCTGCACCGCTGGGTGTACCTCGCGGGCATCCTGGCCATCGTGCACTACGTCTGGCTGGTGAAGGTCGGCGTCCTCGACCCGTGGTGGTATGCGGCCATCCTGGCCGTGCTTTTTGTCTTCCGCTTCGGAGCTGTGCGCCGTTGGGTGACTGCGGTGAGGCGGCGGACGGCGGCGCCTGTGACGCGATCGAAGACCGCGGATGGCGGACCGCAGAACGAAGAGCGATGACCAGACGCCTGCCGCCGTCCGCGGTCCGACGTCTGCCGATTATCTCGCCACTTCCCACGCCAGGTGCGCGATCTCGGGCGCGATGAGTTTCTCCCAGGCGACCTGCACGGCGTTGGGCGAGCCCGGCGTCGAGATGACGACGCGGCCGCGGTAGGTGCCGGCCGAGGCGCGCGACAACATGGCTGCCGCTCCGACCTCCTGATAGCTGAGCATCCGAAACAGCTCGCCAAAGCCGGGCATGACCTTGGCGTACTTGCGGTTGAGCACGTCGAAGGTCGTGTCGCGCGGCGCGATGCCGGTGCCGCCGTTGAAGACAATGAGGCGCGCCCCGGCCTCGACGGCCTGGTCGAGCACCGTCTCCACCTGGGCGGGCTCGTCCTTGATGATCGCGTAGAACACGATGTCGTGCCCCGCCGCCGCGATGGCGGGCTTGAGGTAATGGGCGTTCGTGTCGGTCTCGGGCGTGCGCGTGTCGCTGACGGTCACGATGCCGATCGGCACCGGGCCGCGCTCCGCTGCGATCGCCTTGTGTTGTTGGGTGCTCTCGGAGGTCATGGCTTTATCATGCCATAGCTCGGGAGGGGGATGCAACGGGGAGACGGATGGCGAAGGTCAAGGGGCCGTTCAACCCTCGCCCCGATTTACGCTTTACGCCCCTCGCTCCACGCTTTTCGCAAGCTCGCTCAAATTCGCGACAGTCTCCGTCCGACCATGGCGCTGGACATCCCAGTGCGGGCTATCGGGGTGGGCCGTGACAACGATCTCGGCCTGATCGAGTCGCGCGACCAGGCTGCAGCCGACGCGTTCGAGCGCGCGAGCGGCCCAGAGCGCGGTGGGACCGGATCCGACGACAAAGGCGCCGGGCCCGGCCGGCTGGCGCAGCTTGAACACTCCCAGATCGGGATCGAAGCGAACGTCAGGGCTGCGGAAGACCGTGTCGAAGGCGCCCGCCAGCGCGAGATCTTCAGGCGCGCCTGAACCGAGCTTGTGGTCGTCGGTCACCAGCCAGATGGTGTCAGCGGTGCGGAGCGCCAGTTCGAGATCGTGCGTGGAGAGCAACACAGCCAGGCCGGTCTCGTGTGCGAGACGGCGCAGCAGGCCCGTGATCTCGACCCGGCGCTGGACGTCGAGGAAGGCGGTCGGTTCGTCGAGCAGCATCAGGCGCGGCATCTGGGCGAGCGCTCGCGCGATCATCACACGTTGACGTTCGCCGTCGCTGAGCGCCGTCACCTGGCGCTCGGCCAGTGAGCGCGAGCCCGTCGCCTCGAGCGCCCAGGCGACCAGGGTGTGATCTTCCTCGCTCAAACGGCCGCTCCAGTCGGTGTGCGGGTGTCGGCCGAGCGCCACGAGTTCCTGTGCCGTCAGCAATCCGGGTGTCACGTTCTCGGTCAGCACGACGCTCAGCCGGCGCGCCAGATCGCGAGCTGAAAGGCTTTCGAGCGCGAGGCCATCGAGCAAAATGGCTCCGCTCAGCGCCGGCTGTGTGCGACTGAGCGTGCGCAGCAGCGTGGACTTGCCGGCGCCGTTTGGCCCCAGCAGGCAGGCGAACTCTCCAGGTTGCAGTTCGAGGTTCAGATGTTCCAGGATCGGCAGCGCGCTGTCGCGAGCCTGCCGATAACCGACGCTCAGGTCGCGGGTTTGGAGGATGGCGGTCACCGCGACATTATCTCGCAGTGCAGACGAATGACCAATGACGAAGGGCGCAGGTTGAATGGCTATTCAACCTGCGCCCTTCGTCATTGGTCATTCATCGT
This sequence comes from Anaerolineales bacterium, assembly GCA_044226485.1. Taxonomy (GTDB): domain Bacteria; phylum Chloroflexota; class Anaerolineae; order Anaerolineales; family UBA6663; genus UBA6663. The sequence continues at coordinate 12,585 of JBGAGY010000018.1, read as the reverse complement.
TCGTCGTCAAGACACCACGCGCGTCAGCGCTTGAAGCAGGCCGGGCAGGGTGGGCGGGCTGGCCAGTTCGGTGAGTTCGAAGCCATAGACCTCGGCCGCGCTGGCGGTGTCGACGCCCATGCAGACCACGCCCTGGGCGGCCAGCACGGCGGCGGCTTCGGGGGGCATCCGGTCGAGCAGAGCGCTCAACCCATGCGGCGCATGACGGCCGATCAAGGCCAGGGCGTCGATGCCCTGGAGGATGGCCGCGACCGTCGCGGAGCTGAACGTCGGCGGGCGGACGTCGGGCACCTGATCGATGTGCGCGGCGCTCAGGTCCTCGAACGGATCCTTGCGGTGGCCACCGATGACGAGCACGCGCGCTCGCGAGGGCATGGCGCCGATGGTGCGCGCATCGAGCCCCCAGGCCTCGAGCGCCTGGCGGGTGCGTGAGTTGCGCGCGATGGTCGTGACGCCCGTGAAGTCGCGCGACGTCAGGCCGAGCTTCAGCGCCGCAGCACGCGCCTCCTGTACGACTGTGGCGCCGTCGAAGATCAGGGCCGAGTATTCACCCCGGTGCTCGATCCCCAGGCGTAGAGCCCCCTCGTCGAGCAGGGGCGGGGGTGGCACTGGAAGGGCCAGCGGCACCGCGCCGCACAGCGCAAGCTGCTGCGCCAGCTCCTCGGCCTGCGTGCCGGTGTGCGTGTAGGCGATTCGCTTTCCACTCAAGGCGTCGGACATGACCGATATTGTAGTGGAGGTCACGGTTGGGCGATACCGCCCCAGCTGCCGACCGCCTCAGCCTGACGGTGGCTCTTCTCGGAAAACAAAAAAGCCCGCGTGGGCGGGCTTTTGATCGGCAGGGCAGCGTCTGGTTCAGGCCACGTCTTTGAGGGACTTGCCTTCAGACTTGAGCGCGGCGGCCAAACCCTTGCGGTCGATCGTGCGGATCGCGCGGGCAGACAGCTTGAGCTTGACGAACTTGCCGAGCTCCGGCACCCAGACCTTCTTTTCCTGCAGATTGGGCTCGAAAGTGCGGGCCGTGTGCCGATTCGAGAACGACACGTTCTTGCCGAAGCGAACTTTCTTGCCGGTCAGATCACAAACGCGGGACATGTGCGTACTCCCAAAGCTACGGTGTCGGATTTCTGGCGCCGTTCAATGGGCGCGAGGGAAGATTGTACCAGAAAGAGAGGGAGGCGGGAAGAGGGAAGTCGGAAGGCTGCCCCCTCCCTCTTCCGGCTCAGCGAAACGTCTTCCTCACCCACTCCAGCGCCCGATTCAGCGTGACAGGTGGCGCGGGCGGGACGTTGCCGGCCAGGCAGGCCTCGAAACGGGCCTTGAGGTCGGCGGCGTCGATGGACCCGGCCGAGCCGATGAGGACGAGCTGCGAACGCGGCGCCGCTTCCCCCCAGGGTTCGCCGACGGTCAGGCGGATCCGCTTGCCGACGACGTGCAGAAGGCCGCGGCGTTGGGGCGCATCCTGAAAGTACAGGACACCCTTGGCCCTGAAAACGTCGTTTGGCAGGGCCTTGATCGCGTCGCGCAGGGTCTTGAAGTCGAAGGGCCGCTCGTCGACGAAGCTCCAGGTATCGAAGACCAGTGCGTGGTCGGTGTGGCCATGACTGTCGGCTGCGCCTTCGTCGATCTGCTGCTCGTGGACGTGGATGTCGCGGGCGGCGCGCTCGCTCAGGTGCTCCGGCGCGAAAAGGCCGACGCCCAACACGAGCGCCAACGGCACGTCGGCCTGCACCGCCGGCAGGATCCTGGCGCGCGGCGAGATCTCGCGCACCCAGCGCTCGGCAGCTTCTCGAACCTCTGGCGAGCACAAATCGATCTTGTTGAGGACGACGATGTCGGCCACGGCCACCTGGTCTTGAGCGAGCAACGCGTTAGGGCCGGTGTAGCCGGGCGCCTGCTCGGCGTCGACGACGGTCAGGATGCTATCGACGAACAGGTGCTCGCGCAGCTCGGGCAGCATGAACGTCAGGGCCACAGCTTCGGGGTCAGAGACGCCGCTGGTCTCGATGACGACATACTCCGGGCGCTCGGGCCGCGCGATCACACCCAGCACGGCCTTGAGCAGATCGTCGCGGATCGTGCAGCAGATGCAGCCGTTGGCCAGGCTGATCGTCTCGCCCTCGATGCCCACGACGAGCTGGGTGTCGATGTTGATGGCACCGAAATCGTTGACCAGCACCGCGACACGCAGCCCGTGGTTGGCGCTGAGCAGGCGATTGAGAAGCGTGGTCTTGCCCGCGCCGAGAAAGCCGGTGAGCAACGTCACGGGGATGGGGGATGCGCTCACGCTGCCTCTTCCGCGGCGTTCGGGCGCCGCACCTGCTTCACGATCCAGGCGATGGCGAACGACAACGTGCAGAGCAGCACGATCGTGGCGCCCGACGAGACCGCGAAGTAGTAGGACACATACAGGCCCGCGACACCGCTGATGACGGCGATGGCGGCCGCGATCGGCACCATGCGCGACAGCTTGTTGGTCAGCAGCGCAGCCGTCGCGGCCGGCGTGATCAACAGCGCGCTGGTCATCACCACGCCGACGACCTGGATGCCCGTGATCACGGTCAGGGCCAGCAGGATCAGCAGGCCGTACCTCACCCAATCGGTGCGCAGGCCGATCACTTCACTGTGCACGGGGTCGTACGACGTCAGTTCGAGCTCCTTGTTGAAGAATACGAGCCCTGTCAGGATCACGATGCACACCACGGCGATCAGCGCGAGGTCGCTGCCCGTGACGCCGAGGATGTTGCCGAACAGGATGTGCGTGAAATCCCTGAACGACTGCACCGTGCTCATCATCAAGATGCCGAGCGCGAACATGCCGGTGAATACGATGCCGATGGCAGTGTCTTCGCGCACGTCGCCGCGGCGCGAGAACCAGCCGATGCCCAGGGCGGTCAGCAAACCCGCGACAAGGGCGCCGAGGAGCAGGTTGGCTCCCATGAGGTAAGCGCCCACCACGCCCGGCAGGATCGTGTGGGCCAGCGCGTCGCCGATGAAGGCCATCCGCCGCAGCACGACGTACACGCCGATCGACGCGCAAGCCACGCCGACCAGGGCCGCTGCCAGCAGGCCGTAGCGCATGAACTCGTAACGTAGCGGCTCGAAGAGCAGGTTCATGCGACCCCCTCGCCGCAATCCGCTTCCTCGCCCGGCAGCGCGGCGCCGATGGCCACGCCGACGAAGGCGCCTGGCGGCGGAGCGACCACGCGGCCCTCGCAGAGGTAGAGCGCGCCGTCGAACTCGGCCTCCAGTCGGCCGAGGTCGTGCGTGGCCATCAACACGGTGCGCCCCTGGGCACGCACCGTGTCGAGCACCTCCGCGATGATATGGCGCGTGGCAGTGTCAACGGCGTTGAGCGGCTCGTCGAGCAGGAGCAGGTCAGCCTGTTGAGCGAGAGCCCGGGCGAGCAGGGCACGCTGCTGTTGGCCGCCGGAGAGCTCGCCGATCTGACGCCTCGCCAGGTCGGCGATACCGAGCACCTGCATGGCCTCGGCCACCGCGGCGTGATCGACCCGGCCCGGCCGTGCCAGCCAGCCGAGATGGACGTAGCGCCCGGCCATCACCAGCCGTTCGACGGACACCGGGAAGCGCCAATCGACTTCGGCACGCTGCGGGAGATAGGAAACGCGGTGCCGGCAGCGTTGCGTGGCGTGCCCGAAGATCTCGATCCGGCCCTCATACGGGATCAGACCGGCGACGGCCTTGAGCACCGTGCTCTTGCCGGCACCGTTCGGGCCGACCAGTGCCACGCGCGAGCCGGCCGGCACCTGCAGCGACACGCCACGGATCGCGGGAGTCGGGCTGCCCCGGTAGCCGGCGCGCTGGATCTGAGCCGAGACCGCGGGCGCATCCGGCACCGCTTCGACGTGGTGATGAGGCGAATACGAGAACGACATGGGCTTACTTCAGGGCGCCAACGATGGTGTCGATGTTGACGCGGATCATCTTCTCATAGGTGTCGGCCGGGCCGCCGGCCGCGCTGAGGGCATCAGTGTACAACGCGCCGCCGATCTTGACACCCGTCTCGCGCGCGAGGGCGTCAGCCACATCGGAGCTGACCACGTTCTCGGTGAAGATCACATTGACGTTTTCAGCGCGCACACGATCAGCCAGCTGGGCCAGGTCCTGCGCCGACGGTTCGGCGGCCTCGGTCGACAGCGCGCCCAGGACGTCGCCGACCAACGTGAAGCCATAGGCGTCGCAGAAGTAACCGAGCGCATCGTGATTGGTGACGATGCGGCGTCTGTCGGCCGGGATTGTCGCGGCCTGCGCCCTCACGTAGGCGTCAAGATCTGCCAGCGCTTTGAGATAGGCGTCGGCGTTGGCCTGATAAGTCGCGGCGTGAGCCGGATCGGCTGCGCTCAAGCCAGCCTGAATGTTGCGCACCATCTGCATTGCGTTCTTGACATTGTGCCAGACGTGCGGGTCGTACTCGCCGTGATCGTGCGCGGCTCCTCCCTCTTGCTCGCCGGCCTGTCGCAATGTCACGCCATCGGATGCGACGACCCGTGTGGCCTTCGTGCCCGAAGCCGCCACCATATCGTCGAGCCAGTTCTCGAAGCCGGCACCGCTCTCGACGATCACCTGAGCATCGGCCAGGGCTGCGCTGTCGGCGGGGGAGGGCTCGTAAGTGTGAGCATCGCTGTCGGGCCCGACCAGCATCGTCAGCGCGATTTGATCGCCCCCGACCTGACGGACGAGGTCGCCGATCACGCTGAACGTGGCGACGACGCGCAACTTCGCTTCTGAGCCGGCGTCGGTCGGCGACGAAGGGCTGGTCGGGTTCGGCGCACAGGCGGAAACGAGCAAAGCGATTGAGAGCAGCAGGGCAGTCCAACGCGTCGACATAGGTCTTCCTTATAGCGCAGAGAACGCAAAGCCAGCCCAGGCCCGGCGAGCGGGTCGGGTGGGGTGTTTGAATAAGTTGAGCGAGCCGGACTTAGCTGGTCTGACAGACCGGACAGAGGCCAAACAGCTGGAGCCAGTGTTCGCGGATGATGAAGCCGGTGCGACGTTGGACGGATGCGATCAACTCCTCGAGATCGTCACCGACGAAACGCAACGCGCGTCCACAGCGCTCGCACAGGAGCACATGTTCATGCCCTTGGGCTGCGCGCACGTAGGCGTGGCAGCCGCCCGGCTGATGGATGCGCTCGATCAGCCGGAGCGCCTCGAGCTTCTCGAGCGTTCGATACACAGTCACCAGCCCCATGGCCGGATGTCGCCGCCGAGCGCGCTCATAGATCTCACTCGGGTCCATGGCGCGATCGGAGTCCGCCAGGATCTCCACGACGGCCTTTCTGGGCGCCGTGACGCGCCCGCCGTCCGCTTGAAGTTGGGTCAGCCAGTTATCGCCGACGGTCATCGACCGCTCCCTTTATTGAAAATGATTGTCAGCAAGGCTATCACTAATGAAAATCGATGTCAATAACACGAACGGCGTAAAGGCTCCGTAAAACGTCACGACAGGGCGAGGAAGGCGGGATAAATACAGCCGCTCTTTATGGAACGCTGCGGGCGTCAAACGTAGGATAGATCCGGTTATGACCAAACGTCCTGTGACAATCTGCCCGATCTGCGGGCACCCGCTCGCCGACGGCAACGTCGTCTGCCAGGGCTGTGGCGCGAACCTTGCATTGACGGTCGCTGTGACACAGCAACGCTCGATGCGGCGTGGGCTCACGGCTTTACTTAGCTCAAAGCCGACCCACGTCGAGCAACTCGTGCCTCGTCTGGGCGATTACCTGATCGCCAATGGCTACGTCACGCAGTCTGACCTCGAGGCCGCCGTCCTGCGCAAGCGCGAACACCCCGAAGCGCTGCTTGGCCAGATCCTGGTTGAGATGGGCGTCATCCGACGCGAGACTCTCGACCAGGTGATCGCGCATCAGATCCTCGAGCTGCAGGTCGCGTTGCTCGACTCAAATCGGACGCTCGAAGCGCGCGTGCAGGAACGGACCGCCGAGCTCGAGGCCGCGCTCGTCAAGCTGGCCGACATCAACAAGCTCAAGTCGAACATCATCGCCAACATCTCTCACGAGTTGCGCACGCCGTTGACGCACGTCAAGGGCTACTCGGCGCTGTTGGCAGAGGGCGACCTGGGTCCGCTGACCGGCGAACAAAAGGAAGCCTTCGGCGCGATCCTGCGGGCCGTGTCGCGGCTCGAGGGTTTGATCAACGACCTGATCACCTATGCGAGCGCCTCGCGCGGCGAGATCACGATTAACCCTGACCCCGTCTCGATCCGCGCCCTGTTCGATCAGATCCGCGAACAGCACGAGCCGACGGCGCGCGTGCGCGGGATCGACTTCGTGGTGACCCTGTCTCAGGGCGCCGAGATGGTTCAGGCCGACTCGGAGAAACTGCTCTGGGTGTTGATGCAACTCGTCGACAACGCGATCAAGTTCACGCCGAGCGGCGGGCGCATCGACGTGGTGGCCGAGCCGGCCGGGCAGCGGGTGCTCTTCCGCATCGCGGACACGGGCATCGGCATCGCGGCCGAGGAGATCCCGCTCGTGTTCGAGGAGTTCCGTCAGCTTGATGGATCGTCGACGCGACGCTACGGCGGCACGGGCCTGGGCCTGGCCCTGGCCCATCGCATCATCGAAGCGCATGGCTCGCACTTTCGTGTAGAAAGCGAAGTGGGGAAGGGCAGCGCTTTCGAGTTCACGCTCAACCGGGTCGAACACACCGGCTTTTAGGCCGCGAGATTGCCATGCGCACCATCCTCATCATCGACAGTGACGCGACCTTCGCCGCTTACCTGTCTCGAGCGCTGACAACGGCCGGCTACCGGGCGCACGTCGCTGCCACGGGCCGCGAGGGCCTCGCTGAGGCCACCCAGAACCCGCCTGACCTGGTGGTGCTTACGCCCGAGCTCGGGGACGTGAACGGCCTCAACGTCGCGCGCCGGCTCCGCGTGGATGTGCGGACACGCGGCGTCAAAGTCTTCATGGTCTCGGCGCGCACACATCCTCACGACATCCTGAACGGCGCGCTCGCCGGAGCCGATGCCTACTTCTCGCGCTATCCCGGAGTCGAAGCCGAGATCGTGGCCAAGGTCGCGCTCGTGCTTGCGCCAGGAGGCTCCGGGCTGAACGGCGGCAACGGCCTGGTGGCCCTGGTCGGCGCGGCTGGCGGGGTCGGCGTCAGCGCGCTCACGCTCAACCTCGGGCATGTCCTCGGCGGGCAGATGCGCGTCCTCGCCGCTGATGTGTCAGGCACAATCGACACGCTTGCGGATCGGCTTGGCATCGAGCCCGCGACGAATGGCCGGGGCGGGTCCGGCGGCGCGCGCTCGGTCGTCGTGCGCAGCAATGAGTGGGCCTGCGATGTGATGCCTGGCCTCGGTGAGCCGCGCGCGACGGGCGGGCAGCCCGATCGCGACCTCGAGGCGTTGCTCAAGCTGCAGTCGGACTACGACGTCGTCCTTGCAGACGCGGGCCGCGGTCTGGATGGCCTGGCGGCCTCAGCCTTGGTCCGCGCCGGGGCTGTCGTCGTCGTCCTCAGTGCGGATCCGGCGCAGGTCGGCCCCGCTCGACGACTGCTCGATTACTGGCAGGGCAGTGGCGTGTCGGCCGAGCGCATGCTGCTGGTGGTGAACCACGCGCACGGCGCCGAAGGCCTCACCTTGCCGCAACTTGAACGCGAACTCGGGCTGATGGCCTGGGCCGAGATCCCGTACGGTCGCATGCTGGCGGCCAATCGGCTCAAGCAGCCGCTTGAACGCAGCTACCCGCGCGATCCGGCGGCTGCCGTGATCCGCGACCTGGCCGCCGGGTTGGCCCAGCATCTGGGTGTGCTGGCCGAGCGCGAGGCGCGCGGCCAGGAGCAGCCGGCCGTGGTCGAGCGCGACGGCGCCGCCGCCACCGGTCAGGCCGCCAAGGATGAACGTCGCCGCACGATCGACCTGAGCCGGCGCAACCGCGTCGGGCTGCGCATGCCGGGCCGGTGAGGGCTGGCATGAAATGTGTTGCTGAATGCGGACCGCAGAGGGCAGACGGCGGACCGCAGACGATCGGATCTAGAGGGATGCCGCGGTCTGCGGTCTGCCGTCCGCCGGCATGCATCGACCGGCCCTATAATCGTCGCAGCTTGACCGAAACGACGCCCGGCTCGCCGATGCGGAGGATCCATGAGCGCTTCAGACCCTGAACTGTCACTCGAGGTGCGCGCCCGATTGCTCGGGGCCTTGCTGCGCGACGCTCGCGAACACGCGGACCGGACGACCGATGAATGTGCCGGCGTGCTTGGCCTCGATGAGGTCGATTACATCGCTTTCGAAACCGGCGAGGACAGCCCGTCATTGCCGCAGGTCGAATTGCTGGCGTATTACCTCGACGTGCCGGTGTCGCACTTCTTGGGCGATGCCCTGATCGTCGATCAGCCGGGCCTGCGGGCAGCGACGCCGGGGCCCGAGATCACTGAGCTGCGCGACAGGATCCTGGCCGTGCGCCTGATGCAGGCGCGTATCGAGACCGCGCGTTCGGTGGCCGATTTGAGCCTGGCGGTCGGCATCGATGAAGACATGCTGGCGGGCTTCGAGGCCGGCGACGCGCCCATCCCGGTGCCGGTGTTGGAGCCGTGGTGCCGCGAACTCAACCTGCGCATCGAGGATCTCTCGGAGCCCGGCGGCGTGATCGGCGCCTGGCAGACGCGGATGCGCCAGGCCGATCTGCTGCAGCACCTTCCGCCTGAATTGCGTGAGTTCGTGGCGCGACCCGTCAACGCGCCGTACTTGAAACTCGCCGAAAAACTCAGTCGCCTCTCGACCGCGGAGCTCCGCGAGATCGCGGCGACCCTGCTGGATATAACATACTAGGACACTATGGACGCAGAAGCCCTCAAGAAGACCGGCCTCGACCACTTCAAGGCAGACCGTTTCGCCGATGCCGCCAGCGCGTTCGATCAGGCGGCGCTCGCCTTTGAAGCGGCCGGCCGATCCGCCGACGCCGCCGAGATGCGCAACAACCTGTGCGTCGTGAAGATGTCGCAGGATGACTGGCCCGGCGCCCTGGCCGCCGTCGAAGGCACCGAGGCCATCTTCGCGGCCGTCGGCGACTCGCGCCGCGAGGCTCAGGCCATTGCCAACCGCGCCGCCTGTTTCGAAGGCCTCGGCCGCGTCGAGGACGCGCTGCAGACGTATCAGCGCGCGATCGACCTGTTGGGCGATCTCGGCGAGCACGAAACCCGCTCCGCATGCTATAAGCGCATGAGCGGTCTGCAGGTCAAGAGCGGCCAGCAGCTCCAGGCCCTGGCCTCGATGCGCTCCGGCCTCGATCTCACCGACAAGCCGTCGATGCGCGAGCGCATGTTGAAGGGCATGCTTGACAAGGCGATCAAGGGGCTTGGAATGTAAGCCACCCGGCTGCGGCGCCTCCAGCGCGCCGTAAGACGAAAGACGAAGGACGCAGGTTGATGCCAACCTGCGTCCTTTCTTTTGCCGGGATCGCGCACCAAAGGCTCTTTGGTCAGGGCGGTCAGAGCGGGCGGAATCGGACGGATCTGGTATGCTCGCCACTCGTGTTGAACGAAACGAGATCGCGGTGGGCCTCGCTGGCCCTGATCGGCGCGCTGGTGGTCGCGAGTTGCGGGCCGTCCGAGGCCGCCGGAGTGGCGCCGAGCGCGACGGTGGCGCCGGCCACAGTCACGCCGCCACCCCCTGCGGTGACGTTGGAACCGACGCTTGAACCCACTGCGGCGCCGCCCGTGGTGCCGCCGACGGCCACGGCCGTGATTGAGCCAAGTCCATCCGCTGAGCCCACCATCACGTTGCTCTTCACCGGCGACATCCAGCTGGGTCGATGCGTGTACACGCTCGCCCAGGCCACGGGTGACCTCACCTCGCCGTTCGCGGCGATGGCCGACCTGCTCAGCTCCGCTGATCTGACAATCGGCAGCCTCGACGGCACCATCTCGGACGTGAACCCGCCCGGTCGCTGCGCCGAGGATCATCGCAACCTGTTGGGCCCGACGTCGATGCTGCCAGGTTTGGTTCGCGCCGGCTACGACGTGATCACGACGGCGACCAATCACGCCCGCGATTGCGGGTTGGAGCGCGGCTGCGTCTACGAGTCGCTGCTCGATACGCATGCCAATCTGTTGGCGGCCGGCATCCAGCCGGTCGGCACGGGCGAGGACCTCGAGGGCGCGCTCACGCCGGCCTACTTCGACATCAAAGGCGTGCGTCTGGCGTTCATCGGCCTCTCGGGCATCGATGCCAGCCTGTGGGCCGGGCCCGATGCGCCCGGGACGGGCCCGCTTGATCAAAAGGTCTACACGAGCGCGGTCGAAGCCGCTGCGGCTCAATCAGATGTGACGATCGTGCTCCCACACTGGGGACAGGAATACAAGAACGAAGTCAGCTGGCTGCAGGTGACGCATGCCGAAGCGCTCGCGGCGGCCGGGGCCGACCTGATCATCGGCAACCACCCGCATCGCGTGCAGGCGATCGAGACGCTACCGTCAGGCGCTGTGGTGGCCTACGCGCTCGGCAACTTCGTCTTCGACCAGCAATGGTCCGACGGGTCGATGTTCACGGTTCAGGGCATCGTGCTCAAGGTCGTGCTGCGCGGATCCGAGATCGTCGAGGTCACGCCGATCCCGATCCAGATCTACGACAACTTCCAGCCGCGCCTGGCGCCGCCCGAGTCGGCGACCATGATCTCGGATGAGATCGCGCAGTCGCTTGCGTCGCGACCGTGACGGGGGGCGCCTACGGCGCGACGAAGGACGAACGACGAAGGACGAAGGTTGTGTGAGACAACCTTCGTCCTTCGTCTATTTGCCGTTCGCGTCTACGGCTCAGTTGAGCCGCCCAAGCTCGATCAGCATCTGCTCGCGCAGCACGCGGATCTCTTCGGCGTCGTCGGCGTTGGGAGCGGCTGAGAGGTAGACGGACAGTTCCTGTGAGGCGCGACCGCGCTCACCCAGCCGATAGTGGATCAGGCCAAGGTCGCGGCGATGCGAGGCGACATCGGGCTGCACGAGGGCGAGGCGTTCGATCGTGCGGCGGGCGAGCTCCCACTCGTCGGCGCGGGTATAGACGTTGCGGAGATTGTTGAGCATGCGCCCGACGATCTCGAGCGGGGAGGTGGGCTTCAGCCACCGGCGGTCGAAGGCGCCACGGAAGCTCGTTGCGTCTGCGACCAGCTTTTCGCAATCCGCCAGGCCAAGCGTGACGCCGCCGTTGAACGGGTCGAGGTAGACCACCTGCTCGCCGTCTGACACGCGCGCGATGAAGTGCCCGGGGAGGCCAACGCCGTGGGCGCGGATGCCCAGTCGTTCGGCCACATGCACGAACATCACCGACAGCGTGATCGGCAGCCCGAGCTTGCGGAAGACGACCTCGTTGATGTACGCGTTGCGCGGATCCTGATACTCATCGCGATCGCCGCGGAAGCCGGCCGGCCCGAACATCCAGCTGGCCAGGGCCGCGCCGCGATCGCGGTGTGAGCCCGTCACCGGGATCATCTCGGCCGCGATCGAGACCAGCTTCTCCAGATCATCGAGCACCGCGCTGGGCACGAGCGACGGATAGGCGATCTCGCGCGCCAGCAGCAGATTGGCGCGCACCGGCGAGAGCGAATCGCCAAGCTTCAGCTCCTGCAGGAAAGTGCGATCGTCGACCATGGTTCGCTCGATCTTTCGGCCGCTGATCGGGAGCCGTGACTCGCCGGCGCGGCTAAGGCTTCGCCGTGGCAGTCGCTGTGCCGGGCCCGGACGTGAGCACGGCGGCGGCCGTCGAGCTGGCGTCGGCCAGGGCGGTGACGGTCGCGGGGGCCGGTGTCGGCGTAAGAGTCGCCAGGCCGACGGGCACCGTGATGACCTCGCCGGCCTGAAGGTTCTGGCTGGTCAGGTCCTTGCGGTTGGTTCGCTCCTTCACGATGGCGTCGACGGTGGTCGCGTAGCGCAAGGCGATCGACTCGAGGCTCTCGCCGAGCAGGACGCGGTGTTGGATGCGCGTGCCGCGCGCGAGATCGGCCGGCAGGGGCGAGGGTGTCGGCGTCGGGAAGTCAGTATCCGCCGGGATCAGCAACTGGGTGCCGACGGACAGCACTTCGCTCGTCAGGTTGTTGGCGGCCATGATCGACGCGATCGGGATGCCGAACTGGAGCGAGATGTTGTAAAGGTTGTCACCCTCGGCCACCGTGTAGATGATCTGCGTGGGAGTGGGCGAGGGGCCTTCGGTCGCGGCCTGTGTATCGGTCGGCTGCGCGGTCGAAGTAGCGGTTGCCGTGGCGGTCACGGTCGGCGTCGTGCTGGCGGTCGGCGTTGCCGTGGCGAAGAGCGCCACGCCAGGGCCGGACGTGAAGAACATCCACAGCATGAACAGGGCGAAGGCGATGACCAGCACGATCAGCACCCCGAAGATAGCGGGCACAACCGGGCTGCGACGTCGCGGCAGGAGGGATTGGACAGATTTCTTCATAGTTATCGACGAAGCTGCTCCGGTTTGGGTGCCGGGCAGAGATTGATTCTAGCACAGGGGGTTTGGCGAGCAGCGGTCGGGAGAGACACCGGGAGTGCGAACGACGGCCGGGAAAGATACCGGGAGTGCGAACGACGAGTCTCGGTCCATCAGAC